>NZ_JBVHWQ010000001.1:873133-1242875 GCF_055564315.1 Streptomyces sp. NPDC029151 | reverse complement strand
ACCGAGGTCACCAAAGGGAGAGAGAGGAAATCCCCTCGCCTGCCCCGCTCCCCCCCCCCCCCCCCCCCCCCCCCCCCCCCCCCCCCGGCCCGAGCGCCCGAGTGTCTGCCCCGGTTACCTCGGGGCCGTGGTCCCGTACCGGACCTCGTTGGCCAGGACGACGCCGTGGCTGGAGACGTCGAGGACCATCCGGTCGCCGTTCTCGATCCGGAAGCCGTCGTGGTAGGTGGCCTTGTCCGCGCCGAGGAACAGGTAGTTGACCAGGCCGGGGCGGCGCAGCAGCGGGTGGGAGAACAGGTACTCCGCCATGTCCGGGATCCGGTGGAAGAGGGAGTCGGCGCCGCACGAGAAGTCGCCCTGCCAGGCCCGGGCCCCGTCCCGTTCGACGGTGACGCTGCCGGTCACCTTCTCGGGCGGGGTGTCGAGGAACAGCCACGGCGTGATCGAGGTCTCGCACAGCTTGGCGTACGGCGTCCACGCCCACGGGTTCTTCAGGTGCAGGCCGATGTCGTTCAGGTCGTTGCCGAAGGTGTAGCCGGCGTAGTGCGGGACCCCCTCGTCGTCGTTGGCGTACACCAGGACGACCTCGGGTTCCTCCAGCAGCCAGACCGGGTCGGCCGGGGTGGTGAGCGGCTCGTCCGGCATCCGCAGCCAGGAACCGAAGCCCTTGATGTAGTAGTTCGGGGCGGTGAACTCCTCGTCCGGTTCCGGGGCCCGGTCGAACTTGGAGCGGTGGGTGCCCATGAACCCGTTGACCAGGGCGTTGTTGGAGGCGGTGGGCAGCAGCGGCGGGAGGAACCTCAGGCCGGCGTCGCCCGGTTCCACCTCGATCCGGCCGCTCTGCCCGGCCACGGCGGACAGCAGGTCCTCCGGGCCGTGGCCGGCGACGAGCGCGGCCTGCAACTGGCCGTCGGTCACCGGGTACAGGGTGAGGGGGCTGCCGGGCACCGGCAGGCCGTGGCCCGCGTACCGCCGGCCCTGGTACTCGCACTCGAAGATGATGGACATGGCTGTCAGGGTCTCCTCAGGAGTGGGCGGATGAGTGGGGGGCCGGGAACCCGTGGGTGCGGGAGGCGAGCACGATCCCGAGGACCGGGACCAGGAGGACCAGCACCGTCCAGGGGAAGGCGTCCGCTCCCACGGCGTCCAGCAGGAGGCCGCCGGCGATGCCGCCGCCGGCCATGGCGACGTTCCACAGGGTGACCAGCATGGCCTGGGCAGCCTCGGCGGCCTCCCCGCCGGCCTGGCCGCCCGCGGTCTGCAGCAGGGTGGGCACCCCGCCCCAGCCCAGCCCCCACAGGGCGGCGGCGACGTAGACCAGGGCGTCGGTCCCGGAGAAGGCGCCCATGACGGCGACGGCGACGCCGACGAGCAGGGTGCTGACGATGGTCAGGGTGCGCAGGTGCCGGTGGATGCTCGCGCCGACGACCCAGATGCTGACCAGGCAGGCGACGCCGAAGACGAGCAGGACCGCGTCCGCCCGGTCGCCCATGCCGATGTCGTCGAGGAAGGTGGCGATGTAGGCGTACAGGAGGGTGTGGGCCAGGACGAAGACCAGGGTGACGGCCAGCACCGCGGCGACGCCCGGCACGCGCAGGGTGCCGCGCACGGGGATCTTGCCGCCGGCCTGCTGGCCGGGGTAGTCGGGTGCGACGGCCGTGATCCACACGAGCAGCACCACGGTCAGGGCGGTCATCGCGAGGAAGGCGGCCTGCCAGGAGACCACCTGCCCCAGGAAGGTCCCGGCCGGTACGCCCAGGGACAGGGCGACGGGGATCCCGGCCATGGCGATCGCGATGGCGCGGCCCTCCTGCTGCGGGGCCACCATGCGGCGGGCGTAGCCGGCCAGCAGGGCCCACGCCAGGCCGGCGGCGACACCGGCGACGAACCGGGCGGCCAGGGTGAGCGGGTAGTTCGCCGACAGGGCGGTCACGGTGTTGGCGACGGCGAAGCCCGCCATCGCCGTCAGCAGCAGCCGCTTGCGGTGCCAGCCCGCGGTGGCCGCGGACAGCGGGATCGCGGTGAGCACCGTGCCCAGCGCGTAGATGGTCACCGTCTGACCGGTGGCCGACTCGCTGGTGTGCAGGCCGGCACTCATGTCGGGCAGCAGCCCGGCGGGCAGGGTCTCGGTGAGACTGGTGATGAACACCGCGACGGCCAGCGCGAGGAGCGCGGCCATCGGCAGCTTCTGCTCTGCTGCCGGAGTCTGTCCGGACGCGGGGACGGGGGTGGCGGTGCCGGCGGTCGGCTCGGCGCTTGTCATGATGGGTGCCTTCGATGTGAGGGTCGGGCCCGGCGTGGAAGGGTTCTCCCGGGGCGGGAACGGATCAGGCCGGCGCGGTGCGGGCACCGGTGAGATCGGCCAGCGCGGCGCCGAACTGCCGCAGGTTCTCGCGGATCCAGGGCAGTTCGAGAGGGTCCGGCGCGGTGAGCGCCGCGGTGCGCCGCTCGTCGTCCTCGCCGTACAGACGGCTGGTCGCGATCCGGATCCGCAAGGGGTCGCCGGGCTCCCCGAAGGCGCTCGCCGGGAGCACCCCGACGCCGTGCCGCTCGACCAGGAAACGGACCAGGTCCGCACCGCCGTGCACGCCGTGGGTCCGGGCCAGCCGGTCCCCGAGCGGTGCGAAGTCCGGGTACAGGTAACAGGTCGCGCGGACCGGGGCGAGGAGCGCGCCCGCGTCGGTGAGCCGGCCGGCGACCGCGCGCACCACGGTCTCGTGCAGCCGGCGGCTCGCGGCGACACGTTCGGTGATCTCCGGCGGCTCGCCGAAGGCGTACGCGGCAGCGGCCTGCACCGGCGCCGGCGGGCTGGACCAGATCTGGCTGGCGACCGAGACGAGGCGGCCGTGCAGGGAACGCCCCGGCCCGCTGTCGGGGAGGCGGGCCACACCGGTGCGCCAGCCGCCGACGGCGAGGTTCTTGGTGAGCCCGGTGGTGACGACGGTGCGTTCCGGGGCGTGCCGGGCCGGGGACTCGGCGGGCGGCGAGGTGTCGTAGACGAGGTCGCAGTAGATCTCGTCGGAGACGATGACGAGGTCGAGCTCCCGGGCCGCGGCCGCCAGGCGGCGGACCGTGTCCGGCGAGGCGACGGCCCCGGTCGGGTTGTCCGGCAGGGTCACCACCACGCACCGGGGGTCCCGGCCGGCCGCGCGCGCCGCGGTGACGGCCGTGCGCAGCCGCTCCGGGTCCGGTACCCCGCCCTGGCCCGCGGCGATCGGCACGGGGACGGGACGCACCCCCGCCAGCCGGGCCTGGGCGGCGTAGCTGACCCAGCTGGGCACGGGCACGACCACGTCCCCGCCGATGGCCAGCAGCAGCGCGAACAGCAGGGGCTTGCTGCCCGGGCCGGCCACGACCAGCCCGGGGTCGGTGGCGAGACCGCGCCGCCCCCAGTATCCGGCGGCCGCGGCACGCAGGGCCTGGCTGCCGGACACGGGGCCGTACGCGTTCTCGTCCGCGGCGGCGGCGAGCCGCCGGCGCAGCGCGGGCAGCACGGGCAGACCGATCTCCCCGCCGGCCATCGCCAGCACCTGTTCCCCGGCTCGGCGCCTGCGGTCCAGGGCCTCGTCGGCGGCCAGGGTCGCCGACATGGATACGGACGGGGCGTCGGACATGCTGTCACTGCCCCCAGTCGCGCAACTGGACCTCGACCATCTCCAGGGTCAGCCGGCCGTCGGTGACGTCCTCCACCCGGAGGGTCAGCATGCACTCGGGGCAGGAGAGCGTCTCGCCCTGGACGACCGGCGGGACCGTCAGATCGGTCTCGCACTCGGGGCAGGCGCCGGTGAGGGTGGCGCTGGACATGGATCGACTCCGTTCGTGAGGTGGGTGACGGTCCACCACCTTCCAACGCACCGCCGGAAAGAGTAAGAGCAGGCCCGTCAATTCTCTGTAGTGGATTGTCAAGAAGTGTCAAGACGGAGCGGAGTTGCAAGATTGCCCTGGCGGAATGTCAAGTCCGTCGGATTACGGCCGCCGGGGCTCTGAGCAGCAACTAACGTGCCGCCATGGACATTTTCCCGCTGCCCCGCCTCGGGCTGGTCGTGCCTCCGGAAAATCCCTTGGCGGAACCGGAGTTCAACCGCCTCGTCGGTGCCGAGCTGAATGTGTACACCGCTCGTTTTCCGCTGACTCCCGGAATGGGCGTGAAGGAAACGATGCTGCGGTACAACGACGTTCTCGCGGACACGCTCGGCACCTTCGGCCGTATGCGTCTGGACGCCGCCGTGGTGGCGTGCAACGCGTCGCACTATCTGCTGGGCCCCGAGGGCGACCGCGCGTTCGTCGCCGAACTGTCGGAACGCTTCGGCTACCCCGTGCAGTCGACGACGCGGGCCATCCTCGCGGTGTGCGAGCACTTCGGGATATCCCGCCTGACGCTCGTCTCGCCCTACTGGGACTGGCTGACGGAGACCTCCCGTTCCTTCTGGGAGCAGGCCGGCGTCGCGGTCGACCGGGTCGTCCTCGCCCCGGCCGTGCCGGACCCGGACGAGAAGGACCACGAGTTCGACCCGTACCGGGTGACGACCCGGACGCTCCTGGAGCGGATCCGCGCCGCCGGCCTGCCCGACGACGGGGCCGTCCTCTTCACCGGCACGGGCATGGGCACGCTGGCCGCCCTCGCCGAACTCGACCGCGAGTTCGGCCGGACCACGCTGCTGACGTCCAACCTCGCGGCGGCCTGGTGGGCGCGGCGCACGGTGGGGGCCGCCGGCGCGGAGGTCCACCCGCTCCTGGAGCGCCTGGAACGCGGCGCGCGCTGAGGATCGGCCCAGCCCCCCGTTCTTCCCCTGCTTCCCGTTCCCCCCTCGTTCCCTTCCCCGATCCGCAGACCGTTTCCAAGGAGGCGCCGGCCGTGGTCACCGACAGCGCAGCACAGCAGACGTCCGATTCCCTCGTGGCCGTGGTGAGCGGCGGCGCGTCCGGTATCGGGGCGGCCGCCGCGGCCGCGCTCACCGCCCGGGGCGTGCGGGTCGCCGCCCTCGACCTGAAACCCGACGAGGTGGCCGCGCCCGCCGTCGGCATCGCCTGCGACGTCACCGACGACGCCTCCGTGCGCGGTGCCGTGGCCGAGACCGTGGAGCGCTTCGGCCGCATCGACATCGTCGTCAACAACGCCGGTGTCGCCGCCCAGGGCACGGTCGCCGAGAACACGGACGAGGAGTGGCACCGCGTGCTGGACGTGAACGTCGTCGGCATGGTCCGGCTGGCCCGCGCCGCGCTGCCCTACCTGCGCCGCTCCCCGGCCGCCGCGATCGTCAACACCTGTTCCGTCTTCGCCTCGATGGGCGTGCCGAGCCGGGTCCTGTACTCCGCCTCCAAGGGCGCCGTCCGCTCCCTGACCCTGGCGATGGCCGCCGACCAGGTCCGGGAGGGCATCCGCGTCAACGCCGTGGCCCCCGGCGCCGTCGACACGCCGTGGATCCAGCGGGTACTGGCGATGAACGCCGACCCGCAGGCGGCGCGGGACGCGCTGGACGACCGTCATCCGCTGGGCCGTCTGGCGCGGCCCGCGGAGGTCGGCGAGGCCATCGCGTACCTGGCCGTGGACGCCTCCGGCACCACCGGCACGGTCCTCGCCGTCGACGGAGGCATCCACGACCTGCGCCTGTGAGACGGGTGCGGGGGCGCGCGGGACGACGACGCCCCGCCGGGATCCCCGGCGGGGCGTCCGCCCGTGTCCCGTCAGGCGGAACCGACCGGCTCCTCCAGGACCAGCAGGCGACGCTGGCAGATGAGGTAGCCGAGCTCGGCGCGGCTGCGGCTGCCCAGAACCTCGGCGACCTTCTTGATGTGGGCCGAGACCGTACGGGAACTCATGCCCAGGCGGGCGGCGATCGCCTCGTCGGTGTGGCCGGTGACGACCATGCGGAGCACGGCGGCGCGGACCGAGTCGGTCACCAGGTCCGGGCGGTGCTGTTCCGGCGCGATGGAGACCGGCCGGGCACGCGCCCAGGTGTGTTCGAAGACCTTGACGAGGAAGGCGACGGCGCCGGGGTGCCGGACGGCCAGCGCCGCGTTCTTGCGCTCGGGGATGCCGGGGATGAAGGCCACCGAGCGGTCACAGATGATGAGGCGCTCGAACACCTCGTCCACGGTGCGGACCTGGGCGCCCTCGGCCGTCACGCGCTCGATGTAGGCGAGGGTCGGCTGGTGGGAGCGGACGCTGTGCTGGTAGAGCGTCCGCTGGGCGACACCGCGCTGGAGGATCGCCAGGTCGCGGGGCAGGGCCTCGGCGAGCAGGGCGGGGGAGCGGCCGCCGCCCGGCTGCGCCGTGAGCAGTTCCTCCGTGCAGGCCTCGACGACCAGCCGCAGGGACTGGCTGATCACGTCGGCGCCCCGCAGGGACTCGATGGGGACCCCGGTGTCGTGCTGGGCCCGGTGATACAGGCTCTGGGCGGCCACGAAGGACGAGCGCAGTGACGACAGCGTATTCTCGTGGTGTTCGATCTCTCGGACCACGGAGCGGGAAAGTTCCGCCTCGGCGACTTTCGGGGGGATCGGGACGTACAGTCCGGCCACGCCCGGAATGGGGCGCAGCAGCCGGTAAGCGATGAGGCATTCGGGAACGTCCCCCGAGATCGTTCCGTCATTGAGGGCTTCGCGGTAACGCTCCAGCCCTTGAGCGCAGAAATACACGCCCGATGTTCCGTCGGCGCGCTTTCGGCCGTCGTCCTTCTCCTCGATGTCCTCTTCCTGGCACATATGTCCCACCTTCGTGTTGGCGCGTTGCGTGATCCCGACGCCTGTCGCCCTCGCTTCCCCGTCCGCACGTCAGCATCATTGATCACGTGGGGGGACGCGGTCGAGCGGGCTCCTGCCAGGCCATTCGGCCTGGCCAGGGCCGCGAATGATCATCACCGCCAGCCACGCGGGATATTGCTAAACATGGAACTACTCACACTGGCGAGGTATCGAAGATGTACCAGACTGCCCGGTACGGCCGCGTCTGCACCGCCGTTGTCGTGGGTATCGCCACGACGGGCGACGACTCGGCCTGGGGCTGATTTCAGCCAACCAGACCGAATGTCGCCAAGAGAGAATTCTCTCTTCCGTGTCCCGGGGGATGCCCCGGGGGTTCGGGGGGCTTTCCGTAGTTCTTTCGGAGGAATGAGCTGTTTTCCCGAAAGAATGCCAGCGATTCACGTCCGAGTAGAAGATTTCACTGTGCACCGGCCTGGGGAGGGAAAGAGGGATGGCCAGCGAGCCGTACGACGTCGTGGTCGCCGGCGCGGGCCCCGCCGGGCTGCTCACGGCGGCCCTGGTGGCCGGCCGGGGACACCGGGTGCTCCTGCTGGAGCGGGATCCCGGCCCGGGGCTCCTCCCGGGCGGGGTCGCACGGGAGCGGTCCACCGCGGTCAACGTCGTCGTCGAGGACGGGCGCGTGGCCGGGCTGCGCCACCTCCCGGAGGGGGAGCCGGCCCGCACCGTGCGGGCCCGCTGTGTCGTGGACGCCTCGGGCGGCGACAGCCTGCTGCGCCGTCATGTCGCCGGTGACCGCGGCTCGTCCGGACTGGCCGTGTACGCCTGCTTCAGGGCGGACACCGGCCGGGCGGAGGTCCCCCGGCGCTTCCCGTTCGGCAACGGCTGGTTCTGGACCGCACCGGCCGGCGACGGGCTCACCCAGGTGGGCGCCGTGGTGCGGCCGGACCTTGCGGACCGGGTGCGCACGGACCCGGAGGGCGCGCTGTCCGGCTTCGCCGAGGCGTGTCCACCGGTCAGGGACCTCCTGGCCGGCGCCGCCCGGGCGGCCGGCCGGCCCGGCCGCTTCCGGGTGCGCCCGCACTGGTCGTACGCCGACCACCGGCTGTGGCGCCGCGGGATGCTGCTCGTCGGCGACGCCGCGTGCGCGGCCGGGGCGCGGTCGCTGCCGTCCCCCGGGACCCACCTGGCGTGCCGGGGCGCCGGGCTCGCGGCCCGCGCCCTGGACGGGTTCCTGCGCGGAACGGCGGACGAGGCGGAGGCCTTCGCGGAGTTCGAACGGCGCTACCGGGAGGCGTACGACAGCGTCCTGCACCCCGGGGTCCTTCCGGACGAGGGCATCGCGGACGAGGTCCTGCCTCCCGGAGGGACGTTCCCGTCGCCGTCCGGCCCGCCCGCCCGTGCGGCACGGGCCCGCGTCAGTCGGTGACGAGGTCGTCCGGCGCGGACCGGGCGAGTTCGACCAGCTTGCCGAGCGCCTGTGACAGGACCTCCGGCTGCGGGGAGGCGAGGCCCAGGCGAACGGCGTTGGGCGCCTGGCTGCCGCCGACGGTGAACGCGGCGGCGGGCACCACCCCGATACCGTGCCGCGCCGCCGCGGCGACGAACGTGTCCGCCCGCCACGGGCGGGGCAGTTGCCACCAGCAGTGATAGGAGCGCGGATGGCTCCGCACCGCGAAACCGGCGAGGTGCCGGCCCGCGATCTCCTGACGTACCGCCGCTTCCCGCTGCTTGGCGGCCACCAGTTTCTTCACGGTGCCGTCCTGCTGCCAGCGGTGGGCCGCCTCCAGGGCGAACCGCATGGGGGACCAGCCGCCCGAGCGCAGGGAGACGGCGATCTCGCTCGTCAGGGCCGGCGGCGCCACCGCGAAGCCGAGCGTCAGGCCGGGCGCGATGCGCTTGGAGAGGCTGTCGATCAGCACGGTCCGCTCGGGGGCGTAGGCCGCGAGCGGCGGCAGCTCGTCGCGCAGGAACGCCCAGATGGCGTCCTCCACCGCCGGGATCCCGAGCCGCAGCAGGACCTCCGCCAGCTGCTCGACGCGCTGCTCGGGCATCGTCAGGGAGAGCGGGTTGTGCAGCCTCGGCTGGACGTAGACGGCGTGCAGCGGGGCCGCGGCGTGGGCCTCCGCGACGGCCTCCGGCACCAGTCCGTCCTCGTCCATGGCCAGCGGGACGAGGGTGATGGCGAGCCGGGCGGCCACGGCCTTGACGACCGGATAGGTCAGCTCCTCGACACCGAGGCGCCCGCCGGGCGGCACCAGGGCGGTGATGACGGCCGAGATGGCCTGCCGTCCGTTGCCCGCGAAGAGGACCTGCGCGGGGGAGGGGCGCCAGCCGCCGCGGGCGAGGGTGTCGGCGGCGGACTCCTGGACGGCCGGCAGGCCGGACGTGCCGACCGGCAGCAGGGCGTACCCGAGGGCGTCGGGGCGCAGCAGTCCGCCGAGCCCCTCGGCGAGCAGCGCGCTCTGTTCGGGCACGGCCGGGTAGTTCAGCTCCAGGTCGACCCGGCCGGCCGCCGGCTCGGTGAGCGCGGGCGGGGTGGTACCGGACACCGCGGACACCGCGCGCACGAACGTGCCGCGTCCCACCTCGCCCACGGTCAGGCCACGCCGGGCCAGCTCCTGGTACACGCGGGTGGCGGTGGAGTTGGCGATGCCCTGCCGGCGGGCGAACTCGCGCTGCGGGGGGAGGCGGTCGCCGGGCCGGAGGACGCCGGACCGGATCTCCTCGGCCACCGCGTCGGCGACGCTCTGATAGTCCTTCACGCCTCGTGCTCCCCTCGTCCGCTCCGGGCCGCCTCCATCCAACCACAGCATTGCACTCGGTGCAATGAGTCAGTTGCATCGAGCTATTGCCCTGCCCTAAGCTCCGAGTATTGCCCCGAGGTCAGGAAGGGAGTCCTGGGCTCAGTGAAGACGACCCCGACCCCGACCCGGTCACCGCTCGGCCGCACTCCCGCGCCCCTGCCCGACTGCCGTCAGTGCGGCTTCCGATCCCATCTGATCAGGCAGGACGCCATCGCCGAAGCGCTGCGGGAGTACGCCGCCGCCTGGCAGGCGACACTCCGCGACCCGGCCCTCGGCGGCCGACGCACGGGCGTCCCGGCCTGGACCCCCTTGGAATGCGGCTGCCATGTCCGCGACATGTGCCTGCTCTTCCACACTCGACTCGATGCAATCCTGGGGCAATCCGCGAGTGCACCGATACCGGCTCCCGGCGCGACGGCCGGAGCGACCGAGGACGACCGTGACAGCACCCCGCGCTACCGGGACGAGGAGCCCCGGCACGTCGCGGAGGAGCTGGGACGGGCCGCCGAGGCCCTGGCCCGCCGCCTGGCCCGGCTGACCGCCGACGACTGGCACCGCGACGACCCGCGCCTGGGCGATCCGCGGCTCACCGTCGACTTCTTCACCCGCCACCTCCTGCACGACATCGTCCACGACCTCGCCGAGGCCGGGCACGACGCCGGCGCCGACACGGCGCACGCGGAGGACGGCGGCGCAACGCACCTACGAATGAGGGGTTTTCATGGTTGAACTGAGCGGGATCCTCGGCGTCTCGGTGGTGGCACTCGGCATGGTGCTCACCCCCGGCCCCAACATGATCTACCTCGTCTCCCGCAGCATCACCCAGGGCAGGCGCGCCGGGATCATCTCCCTCGGCGGTGTGGCCCTGGGCTTCATGATGTACCTGCTCGCCGCGAACCTGGGCCTGTCGGTCGTGTTCCTCGCCGTGCCCGAACTGTACGTCGCGGTCAAGCTCGCGGGCGCCGCCTACCTCGCCTACCTGGCCTGGAACGCCCTGAAGCCGGGCGGCCTCTCCGTCTTCGACCCGCAGGACGTCCCGCACGACTCGCCGCGCAAGCTGTTCACCATGGGCCTGATGACGAATCTGCTCAACCCGAAGATCGCCATCATGTACCTGTCGCTGATCCCCCAGTTCATCGACCTGGACCGGGGCCACGTCCTGCTCCAGGGCATCATCCTCGGTTCGTTCCAGATCGTGGTCAGCATCGCGGTCAACCTGACCATCGTGCTCGCCGCCGGCACCATCGCCGTCTTCCTCTCCCGCCGCCCCTCCTGGCTGAAGGTGCAGCGCTACATGATGGGCACGGTGCTCGGCGCCCTCGCCGTCACCCTGGCCATCGACACCTCCGGCCCGGCCGTCAGCAGCTGACGGACACCGGCGCACACGCCGAGGGGGGACACCGGTTCCGGTGTCCCCCCTCGGCGTCGTGCCGTGTCAGTGGTGCCGGCGGAACGGTTCGCAGGACCGCTCACGGGCTGCGGTGAGGTGTTCCGCGTGTTCCTGGAGGGAGCGGACGCCGACGTCGCCGTGGTGGAGGGCGTCGATGCCCTGGACGGCGGCGGCGAGTGCCTGGACGGTGGTCAGGCAGGGCACGGAGCGGGCGACGGCGGCGGTGCGGATGTCGTAGCCGTCGAGGCGGCCGCCGGTGCCGTAGGGGGTGTTGACGATGAGGTCGACCTCGCCGTCGTGGATGAGCTGGACGATGGTCTTCTCACCGTTCGGGCCGGTGCCCTCGGACTGCTTGCGCACGACGGTGGCGTTGATGCCGTTGCGCTTGAGGACCTCGGCGGTGCCGGAGGTGGCGAGGAGCTCGAAGCCGTGCGCGACCAGTTCACGGGCCGGGAAGATCATCGAGCGCTTGTCCCGGTTGGCGACCGAGATGAACGCCCGTCCCTTGGTGGGCAGCGGCCCGTAGGCGCCGGCCTGCGACTTGGCGTAGGCGGTGCCGAAGACGGAGTCGATGCCCATGACCTCACCGGTGGAGCGCATCTCCGGGCCCAGGACGGTGTCCACACCGCGGCCGTGGATGTCACGGAAACGCGACCACGGCATCACGGCCTCCTTCACCGAGATCGGCGCGTCCAGCGGCAGCTCGCCGCCGTCACCCTGCCGGGGCAGCAGCCCTTCGGCGCGCAGCTCGGCGATGGTCGCGCCCAGCGAGATCCGGGCGGCGGCCTTCGCCAGCGGCACCGCGGTGGCCTTGGAGGTGAAGGGCACGGTCCGCGAGGCGCGCGGGTTGGCCTCCAGGACGTAGAGGATGTCACCGGCCATCGCGAACTGGATGTTGATCAGCCCGCGCACGCCGACCCCGCGCGCGATGGCCTCGGTGGACACCCGCAGCCGCTTGATGTCGAACCCGCCCAGCGTGATGGGGGGCAGCGCGCACGCGGAGTCGCCGGAGTGGATGCCGGCCTCCTCGATGTGCTCCATCACACCGCCGAGGTAGAGCTCCTCGCCGTCGTAGAGGGCGTCGACGTCGATCTCGATCGCGTCGTCCAGGAACCGGTCGACGAGGACCGGCCGGGAGGCGCTGATCTCGGTCGACTCCGCGATGTAGGAGGCCAGCCGGGTCTCGTCGTAGACGATCTCCATACCCCGGCCGCCCAGCACGTAGGAGGGGCGGACCAGGACGGGGTAGCCGATCTCGTCCGCGATGGCCTTGGCCTCCGCGAAGGTGGTGGCCGTGCCGTGCTTGGGCGCCGGCAGGCCCGCCTCCGCGAGGACCCGGCCGAAGGCGCCCCGGTCCTCGGCCGCGTGGATGGCCTCGGGGGACGTGCCCACGATCGGCACACCGTTGTCCTTCAGGGCCTGGGAAAGGCCCAGCGGGGTCTGGCCGCCCAGCTGCACGATCACGCCCGCCACCGGGCCGGCCTGCTGCTCGGCGTGGACGATCTCCAGCACGTCCTCCAGCGTCAGCGGCTCGAAGTACAGGCGGTCGGAGGTGTCGTAGTCGGTGGAGACGGTCTCGGGGTTGCAGTTGACCATCACCGTCTCATAGCCCGCATCCGACAGCGCGAAGGAGGCGTGGACACAGGAGTAGTCGAACTCGATGCCCTGCCCGATCCGGTTCGGCCCCGACCCCAGGATGATCACCGCGGGCTTCTCACGCGGCGCGACCTCGTTCTCCTCGTCGTAGGAGGAGTAGAAGTACGGCGTCCTCGCCGCGAACTCCGCCGCGCAGGTGTCGACCGTCTTGTAGACGGGGCGGACACCGAGGGCGTGCCGGACCTCGCGGACGACGTCCTCGCGCAGACCACGGATCTCCGCGACCTGCTGGTCGGAGAAACCGTGCCGCTTGGCCTCCGCGAGCAGCCCGGCCGTCAGCTCCGGCGCCCCGGCCAGCTCGTCCGCGATCTCCTTGATCAGGAACAGCTGATCCACGAACCACGGATCGATCTTCGTGAACTCGAAGACCTCCTGCGGGGTGGCGCCCGCCCGGATGGCCTGCATCACCGTGTTGATCCGGCCGTCCGTGGGACGCACCGCCTCTTCGAGGAGGGCGGTCTTGTCGCCGGGGTCGCCCACGAAGGTGAACTGGCTGCCCTTCTTCTCCAGCGACCGCAGCGCCTTCTGGAACGCCTCCGGGAAGTTCCGGCCGATCGCCATCGCCTCACCCACCGACTTCATCGTCGTGGTCAGCGTGGAATCGGCCTGCGGGAACTTCTCGAACGCGAACCGCGGCGCCTTGACGACCACGTAGTCCAGCGTCGGCTCGAAGGAGGCCGGGGTCTCCTGCGTGATGTCGTTCGGGATCTCGTCCAGCGTGTAGCCGACGGCCAGCTTCGCCGCGATCTTCGCGATCGGAAAGCCGGTCGCCTTGGAGGCGAGCGCCGAGGACCGCGACACACGCGGGTTCATCTCGATGACGATGACCCGGCCGTCCTCCGGGTTCACCGCGAACTGGATGTTGCAGCCACCCGTGTCGACGCCGACCTCGCGGATGATCGCGATACCGACATCACGCAGCACCTGGTACTCACGGTCGGTCAGCGTCATCGCCGGCGCCACCGTGATCGAGTCACCGGTGTGCACACCCATCGGGTCGAAGTTCTCGATGGAACAGACGACCACGACGTTGTCGTGCTTGTCCCGCATCAGCTCCAGCTCGTACTCCTTCCACCCCAGGATCGACTCCTCCAGGAGCACCTCGGTGGTCGGAGACAGCGTCAGGCCCTGGCCGGCGATCCGGCGCAGCTCCTCCTCGTCGTGCGCGAAACCCGAGCCGGCACCGCCCATGGTGAACGAGGGGCGGACGACGACCGGGTAGCCGCCGAGGGTCTCCACGCCCTGGAGGACGTCGTCCATCGAGTGGCAGATGACCGAGCGGGCCGACTCGCCGTGCCCGATCTTCCTGCGGACCTCCTCCACGACGTCCTTGAACAGGTCGCGGTCCTCGCCCTTGTGGATCGCCTCCGGCTTCGCGCCGATCAGCTCCACGCCGTACTGCGTGAGGACCCCGCTGTCATGGAGAGCGATCGCGGTGTTGAGGGCCGTCTGGCCGCCCAGGGTCGGCAGGAGGGCGTCGGGGCGCTCCTTGGCGATGATCTTCTCGACGAACTCGGGGGTGATGGGCTCGACATACGTGGCGTCGGCGATCTCCGGGTCGGTCATGATCGTCGCCGGGTTGGAGTTGACGAGGACGACCCGCAGGCCCTCGGCCTTCAGGACCCGGCAGGCCTGGGTGCCGGAGTAGTCGAACTCGGCGGCCTGGCCGATGACGATCGGGCCGGAGCCGATGACCAGGACGGATTTCAGGTCGGTGCGTTTAGCCATGGGCCGGCTCCATCAAGGATGCGAAGCGGTCGAAGAGGTAGGCGGCGTCGTGCGGACCGGCTGCCGCTTCGGGGTGGTACTGGACGGAGAACGCGGGGCGGTCGAGCAGCCGGAGGCCCTCCACCACACCGTCGTTGAGGCAGACGTGGGACACCTCGACCCGGCCGAAGGGAGTCTGCGACACCCCGTCGAGCGGCGCGTCCACGGCGAAGCCGTGGTTGTGCGCGGTGACCTCCACCTTGCCGGTCGTACGGTCCTGGACCGGCTGGTTGATGCCCCGGTGGCCGTACTTCAGCTTGTACGTGCCGAAACCGAGGGCGCGGCCGAGGATCTGCTGGCCGAAGCAGATGCCGAACAACGGAGTGCCGCGTTCCAGGACGGCCCGCATCACCGACACCGGGTGGTCGGCCGTCTCGGGGTCGCCCGGGCCGTTGGAGAAGAACACACCGTCCGGGTCGACGGCGTACACGTCCTCCACGGTGGCCGTCGCGGGCAGGACGTGCACCTCGATGCCGCGCTCGGCCATGCGGTGCGGGGTCATCCCCTTGATGCCGAGGTCGATCGCCGCGACCGTGAACCGCTTCTCGCCGATCGCCGGGACGACGTACGCCTCCTTCGTCGCCACCTCCTCGTAGAGGCTCGCGCCCTTCATGTGCGGCTGGGCCTGCACGCGCTCCAGCAGCTCCGCCTCCGGGGCGATCGCCTCGCCGGAGAAGACGCCGGCGCGCATCGAGCCACGCTCACGCAGGTGACGGGTCAGCGCCCGGGTGTCGATGCCCGAGATCCCGACCACGCCCTGCCGCTCCAGCTCCTCGTCCAGCGAGCGCCTGGCCCGCCAGTTCGACGGCACGCGCGCGGGGTCGCGCACCACGTAGCCGGAGACCCAGATACGGCCCGACTCGTCGTCCTCGTCGTTCCAGCCGGTGTTGCCGATCTGCGGGGCCGTCGCCACCACGATCTGACGGTCGTACGACGGGTCGGTGAGCGTCTCCTGGTAGCCGGTCATCCCGGTGGAGAACACGGCCTCGCCGAAGGTCTCCCCCACGGCCCCGTAGGCACGCCCGCGGAAGACGCGGCCGTCCTCCAGGACGAGTACGGCCGTGGTGCGGCCGCCGGCGCTCATCGGTCGAGTCCGCACGCCGGGCGGCCGCCGCCGAGGTTCTCGGGCTGGGGCGCGCACTCCAGGCGGAACTGGGCCGCGGTGCGCAGGACCGCCTTCTCCACCTCGCCGCTGGAGTCGCCGCGGAAGCGGAAGCGGGCGCCGACGTGTTCGTAGCCGCCGACCCGCGGGATGACCTGGCCGACGTCGGGGACGACGGCGGCGTACGGCGCCTCGGCGGGGTCCTGCGGGGCGGGCAGCTCGTGGCCGACCACGCGGCAGGGGGCCGGGACGGGGGACGGTACGAGCAGCCAGCCGCCGGTGCGCCAGCGCTCGGGTACGGGCAGGTCGGGGGAGCGGCCGAGCTGGATGTCGGCGGCGGCCCGCATCAGGTCGATGCCGTGCACCTCGCGCCAGACGAACGGGATCTCCGCGCCGCCGACCCGGTAGCCCGCCTCCAGGAAGCGGATCTCGGGGCGGCCGGCGGGACCGGTGCCGACGAACGCCTCCAGGTGGAACACCCAGGCCTCGGTGCTGAGCGCGCCCGCGACCCTGGCCGTGAACTCGCCGAGCGCGGCGAGCAGTCCGGGGTCGTCGATCTCGACGGAGCCGAGCGCCTGGCCCTGGGTGAAGTCGACGCAGGTGTTGACGTAGCGGGAGGCCCGCCAGGGGCCCAGGCGGTCGCCCGTCCACAGGCCGTCGATGTGCACGATGTCGTCGGGGCAGTACTCCTGCACCAGGCGCGGCTCGGGCGGCAGCGCGGTCAGCTGGGGCAGGTCGGCCGCGGAGGAGACCCGGATCACGCCCCGGCTGGCGGTGCCGCGGCGGGGCTTGACCACGACGGGCAGGCCGTGGCGGTCGGCGAAGGCGCGTACGGCCTGCGCGTCGGGGGCGTCGGCGAAGCGGGGCGTCGGGACGCCGGCGTCGGCGACGATCCGGTTCATCGTCAGCTTGTCGCGGTAGCGGGCGAGTTCCGCCGGTGTCTGGCCGGCGCACCCGAGGCGCTCGCGGACGGTGGCGGCGGTGTCGAGGTCGCCCTCGTTGAGGGCGACCAGCCGGGCCGGCGGGCCGAAGCGGGCCCGCAGCTCGGTGACCGCGCGCCACACCGCCGCCGTGTCGTCGGTGGCGGGGACCACCACGACGGCCGCGGCCTCGGCGGGCACCGAGTCCTGGGCCAGCGCGGTGGTGACGTAGCTGACGTGGTGGGTGCGGTGGTCCAGGTAGTCCTCGTAGCGGGCGTGGCGGTCCCGCCAGCGGTGCAGGATGACGACGTGGCGGTTCATGCGCGCTCCGTTCCGGTCGCGGCGACGTCGCGGACGCGGCCCACGGCGTAGGTCGCCGAGACCACGGCGGCGCGGGCGGAACCGAGGGCGTCGCGGCAGGCGTCGAGGTCGGGCTCGGGCAGACCGGCCACGATGTCGGTGGCGCAGTCGATCAGGTGCAGGGCGGCCCGGATCAGCGGCTGCTCGTCGGTGTACCGCTCCTGGACGAGCCGCCGGGCGGAGTGCAGCTGGGTGACGGGGTCCGATACGGAGCTGGCCGTCGGGACGGTCGAGGCGATGGGGTTCACAGGCGGTTCCCTCCCAGTGGTCGGTCGGTGCGGGCCGGCCTCGCGGGACGTCACGGCCAGGCGGTGCCTGGGCGTGCACGAGGCGGGCCGGACGGCCGGGCGCCGGCGGATGCGGGGCCCGGCCGCCCGGCCGGAGAAGCGGTCCGGTGCGGCGGACGGCGTGCTCAGCGCGTCTCGAAGCGGATCTTCGCGTTGACGGCCTCGGTCTTGGCGACGGCGTCGTCCGCGTCCCGGCCGGACGCGATGGCGTACCCGGAGACGCAGTCGGCGACGGTGAGCAGCGGCGGTACGGTCTCGCCGGCGCTCTTGCCGATCACCGCGGCCACCTCGACGTCGCGGAACTCGTCCAGGTAGGGCAGGAAGACGTACTGGACCTCGCCCTGGGGGAGTGTGCGCACCTCGTCGGCGGCGTCCTCGGCGACCTCGACGGCGGTGACCGTGCCGGGCTCGGGGGTGAAGAACCGTACGGCCGCGCCGCCCAGCGGCTCGGGCGAGGTGGCGGGCAGCTCGTCGATGCCGAGCGGCACGGTGAGGAACATCCGGTTCAGGTCCAGCCCGAAGGCGCGCCTGACCAGCTCGGGGGCGCCGCTGCCGGCCAGCCGGGCGTGCGATTCCAGGACCCGGGGGCCCTTCTCGGTCAGCACGAACTCGCTGTGCGAGGGGCCCTCGGTGAGGCCCACCGCGTCCAGCAGCTTCGGCGTCAGCTCGCGCAGTTCGGCGAGCCACGGCTCGGCGTACCGGCTCGGGGTGCTGACCTCCCACTCGACGTACCGCTCGTTCATGCGGTACTCCGAGTAGCCGATGGGCAGGTGGCGGCCCTCGTAGGAGAAGGAGTCGACGCTCACCACCGGGCCGTCGAGGTACTCCTCGGCGATGATGCCGGTGATGCCCGCCTCACGCAGCGCCTCCCAGGCCCGCTCGGCGTCCTCCGGGCCGTCCACGGGGTGGATGTGCAGGCTGGCCACGCCGTCGACCGGCTTGACGATGATCCGCTCGCCGACCTCGGCGCGGAACTCCGCGATGTCGGCGGCGCTCTCCACCATCCGGTAGCGCACCGGGCTCAGAGCGTGCTTGTCGAGCAGTTCACGGGTGAGTGCCTTGTCCTTGAGGGCACGCGCCGTGGCCTCCGTGACACCGGGCAGCCCCAGCGAGTCCACGACGAACCCGGTGGACTCGGCGGCCGGCTCGGTGGTGGTGAGCACCCGGTCGAACGGCCGCTCGTCGTGCAGGGGCTTCAGCACGTCGAGGATGGCCTGCCCGTCGGCGATCGGGGCGTGCACGATGCGCTCGCAGTGCTCGGCGATGGCCGGGTCGTACGCGCCCTCCTCGTGGACGAGGACGACATCGATGCCGAGCTGCTTGGCGCCGGCGATCGGGGCCGGGCGGCCGCCGATGACGGCCACGCGGTAGGTGTTCATGGGGTTCCCTTCGTGCGGGTGGAAGTGGCGGGCTCAGGCGGCGTAGCAGCGGCGCAGCCAGCGGGCCGTGGCGTCGGGGCGCGGGGTGAACGCCTTGCGGCGGTGCAGCACCCGGTGGTTGTCGAAGATCAGGAAGTCGCCCGTGTCCAGGACGAGTTCGGCGGCCGGGATCGTGGCCAGGGTGTCCGACCAGCTCTCCAGGGCGGTCCGGGCGCGGTCGGTGACACCGCTGGTGGTGCCGCGGTCGTAGCGGACCCGGTGGCGGCCGGTGCCGTCGGACTCGATGATCGCGGCCTCGCGCAGCGGGCTGGTGGCCCCGCCGTCGTTGGAGTCGGGCGCGCCGACCTCGAACTCGGGCGTCTGCAGGATCTGCCGGGTCCCGGGGTCCAGGCGGACCATCACGTCGTCGAGCGCGGCGATCTCGGTGGGCACCTGCTCCTCGTTGCGCACCGCGTAGAAGGTCAGGTACGGCGGGGTGTACAGGCGCGGGTCGGAGCCCGGCCGGCCGAACGGCTGGTGGGGGTTGTCGGAGTGCCAGAAGAACTCCGAGTCGGCCCCCCAGGAACTGGTGGTGCCGCAGGCCGCCGGGTTGGGGACGACGTTGCGGATGAGGTGGCCGTCGTTCTCGTAGGCGACGGCGAAGGGCGTGCAGCCGATCAGGCGGATCAGCCCCAGGTGGATGGCGTTGGTGACGGCCAGTTCCGGTTCGTTGCCGAAGCCGCTCACCGGGGTGTCGGGGAAGTTCTGCGCCGGCAGGTTGGACAGCACCAGGGCGTGCCGCGCGGCGGCGGTGAACACCTGGATGCTCTGCAGCACGTCACCGGGGAGGTGGCGGCTGAGCGCGTACGCGCCGATGCCGGCGAGGATGGCGTCGTCGAGATCGGAGTCCAGGCGGGTCTCCGAGACGCGTTCCGAAATCTCCTTGTCCAGCAGGTCCCGGACACTGTCGTCGATGTGGTGCCGGGCGAACTGGAGCAAGCTGGTCATCGTGGGTCTCCCATCGGTGGTGCGCACACCTGGCCGCTCGCCGTTCAGCGAGCCTGTGCCGGGGTCGGCGCGGTCCAGTAGGTCTGGGTGCCGGCGGGCCGGCGGCGGGCCATGGGGTCCTTGACGACCCGGCTCACCAGTCCGGCGGGCGTCACGACCAGGCAGTAGAGGAGGAAGAGCAGGAGGGTGCGCATGGGCGGTCCGTTCTCCCGGCGCCCCCGCGGGGCGCCGGGGTTCGTGGGGCGTCTTGAGCGGCGGTGCGTCAGTCGAGCGGGATCTCGGCGCGCCAGTCGTGTTCCTCCGACCAGGCGGGCTGGGCGCTCTTCTCCAGCAGGAAGTTGCCGAGCGCGAGCATGTCGATGTTGGTGCGCATGAAGCAGGTGTAGGCGTCGTGCGGGGTGTTCACGATGGGCTCGCCGCGCACGTTGAAGGAGGTGTTGACCAGCACCGGGCAGCCGGTGCGGGCCTTGAAGGCGGTCAGCAGCCGGTGGTAGGCGGGGTTGCTGTGCTCGGTGACCGTCTGCACCCGGGCCGAGTGGTCGACGTGGGTGACGGCGGGGATGGTCGAGCGGTGCACCTTCAGCAGGTCCAGGCCGTTGGCGCCGGCGCTGTCGGCGTCGAGCCGCTGCGCCGCCGCGACCTGCGACACCACGAGCATGTACGGGCTCTCCTGCGGCAGGTCGAAGTACTCGGTGGCGTCGGGGGCCAGCACCGCGGGCGCGAACGGGCGGAACGACTCACGGAACTTGATCTTGAGGTTCATGGTGGACTGCATGTCCGGGTTGCGCGGGTCGCCGATGATCGAGCGGGCGCCCAGGGCGCGCGGCCCGAACTCCATGCGGTCCTGGAACCAGCCGACGATCTTCCCCTCGGCCAGTCCCTCGGCGACCTCCTTGGCCAGCGTCTCGGGGTCCAGCCGCTGGTGCGGGATGCCGTGCGACTCCAGGTAGGCGGCGATCTCCTCGTCGTCGTAGCCGGGGCCGAGGAGCGAGCCGCTCATCGCGTCGCGTCCGGTGGCGGGGTGGTCGCGGCGCACCCCGCGCTCCATGGCGACGGCCTGGGCCGCGCCGAGCGCACCGCCGGCGTCACCGGCGGCCGGCTGGATCCACACCTCGTCGAAGATCCCCGCGTCGATGATCTTGCCGTTGGCGACGCAGTTGAGGGCGACACCGCCCGCCAGGCACAGCGTGGACTCGCCGGTGCGTTCCCGTGCGGTCCGCGCCAGCCGCAGGACGACCTCCTCGGTGACCGCCTGCACCGAGGCCGCGAGGTCGAACTCGCGCTCGGTGAGCTGCCCCTCGGGGGCCCGCCGGGGTCCGCCGAACAGCTTCTCGAAGCCCCGGCCGGTCATCACCTGGCCGCGCAGGTACTCGAAGTACCGCATGTCCAGGCGGAAGGAGCCGTCCGGCTTGATGTCGATGAGGTGCTCGCGGATGAGGTCGGCGTAGCGGGGCTTGCCGTAGGGGGCGAGGCCCATCAGCTTGTACTCGCCGGAGTCGACCTTGAACCCGCAGAAGTAGGTGAACGCCGAGTACAGCAGGCCCAGCGAGTGCGGGAACCGCAGTTCCGCGAGCGGGGTCACCTCGGTGCCGCGGCCGTGCCACAGGGTGGTCGTGGCCCATTCGCCGACGCCGTCGATGCACAGGACGGCCGCGGACTCGTAGGGGCTCGGGAAGAAGGCCGACACGGCGTGCGACTCGTGGTGCCGGCGCACGGACAGCTCCGGCACCCGGCCCAGGTCCAGCCCCTCCAGTTCGGCGCGCACCCGGTCGGCGGTGCGCAGCTTGCCGCCGGCGCCGAGCCAGGACGGCAGGGTGTCGCGGAAGGAGGCGAAGCCGGTCGGGGCGGCACCGAGGAAGGTGGCCAGCACCCGGCGGAACTTCAGCCGGGGGTCCTCGTAGTAGGCGACGGCGGACACGTCGTCCAGCGTCACGCCCGCCTCGTCGAGGCAGTAGCGGACGGCCGCCGCGGGGAAGGAGGGGTCGTGCCGTCGCCTGCTGAAACGTTCCTCTTGAGCGGCCGCGACCGGCACGCCGTCGGCGATCAGCGCCGCGGCGCTGTCGTGGTAGAAGGCCGACACTCCCAGGATCAGGTCAGACACCGCTGTGTTCCTCCACGGAATCGGGGGCGGGATGGGTTGCTTGCGACCGGGCGCGGGGCCTCGGGGTGGCACGGGGACTCGGGATGGCACGAGGCCTTGGGGCGGCGGGGGTTTCGGGGCTGCGCGAGGTTCCGGGGCTGCGCGGGGTCACCGGGGTGGCGCGGGATGCCGGGGGTGGCGCGGGGCTCATCCCCGCCGGCCCGCGAGCCGTCCGCGGCGGGCGGCGAGCCGGGCGCCCACGCCGCTCGGCGGGTTCAGCGAGCGGTACCCCGTCCGCACTCGCTGCCAGGTCTCCGCACGGCCGCCGGGACCAGGGGTGTCGGGCAGGGCGGCCATCAGGGTGTCCACCGCGTCCGCGGCCCACGCGGAGTGACCGGTGGCGACGTTGTCGATGGTGTTGTGGATGTCGACGAAGCGCGTGCTGAAGCCGTACGCCTTCAGCGCCAGCCGGGCCCTGCGGTAGGTGCCGCCGACCCCCGACAGCTCCATCGCCAGGTTCAGCCCCAGCACCTCCGGCAGGAACGTCCTGGGGAACCTGCCGACGCACAGCCAGTACACCGGCAGTTCGAAGGACTCGTCCCGGAAGCCGTGCCAGCGGGCGAACTCCGGCGAGGCGGTGGGCGGCAGGTCGACGCCCATCTCCTTGAGCACGTCCCGGTAGATGAGCGGATGGTTCAACCGCGGCTCGCCGTTGCCGAGTTCGTCCCAGTACGTCTCGAACAGCGAGTGCCCGATCTCCGAGGACGCCTGCTCGTAGTCGGTGAACCCCTGCAGCCAGCTGCCGTCGATCAGGGTCAGCGGCGCCGTCTGCACGGTGTCGTCCACCACGGCCTCCCGCGAGGGCAGCGGGACCTCCGCGTTCTGCTCGAACTCCGCCCCGTGCCGGTCGTGCCGCTCCTGCAGCCAGGGGCGCAGCCCCTCCCGGCCCCAGCGCGCCGGCAACGGCATCGTCCGCTCGTCCATGCCGTGCGCCGACCTGGCCAGCCAGCCGGCGACGTAGCTCTTCGCCCAGGAGCGCAGCTCCGGGGTGTCGGCGCGGCGCATCAGCAGGTGGTAGGCCTCGCGTACGGAGGACGGGGCGCGGCCCGGGGCACGGTGGCCGGCGCGGAGGGCGGCGGCCACCTTCGCGGGGGCGGCCGGTGCGACCGGCGTGGCGGTCCGGCTCCCTGCGGGCTCCTCCTGCGGGGCAGTCGCCGGCAGGGAGTCGATCCACCGCCGGATGACGTTCAGGTCCTCCGGCGAGAACACCCGGAACATGGGCCCGCGTTCGCCGACCAGCCCCTTCACCAGCGCACTGGCGGAGGACCGCCCCGGCTTGACGAGCTTGCTGCGGGCCAGGACGTCCAGCAGCGGACCCGCGTCGGTACGGCACTCGGCGAGCCAGCGGGCGAGGGGCTTGCCCTCCAGCTGGAACTGGTGGTGGTAGACGGCGCCCTCGCGGGAACGCTGCCGCATCAGCTCCGCCATGTCGAAGGCGGGGTCACCGGCCGCGACCAGCTCCGCGTACAGCGCCTCGGACCACTCGACGAGCGCGCCCAGCGTCCCGGCGAAGCCCCGCCGCACCGCCTCGGCGGCCCGGTCGCCCTCCTCGGCGACCAGCTCGTCGACCAGGGCCCGGCACTGCCGGTCCGGCCGCTCCGCCTCGGCCCGCCGCGGCGCCGAGGGATCCACCGCGTCCCAGTCGCACTCGGCCGGCCGGGCCCGTCTGACCATCGTCAGCGCCGGCAGCAGACCGACCGTGCGCAGGCACAGGTCCGCGCCGAGCAGCTCGCCGCAGAACTCGTCCGGCCGCCTGCTCATCGCCAGCAGCAGGCCGGGCAGCACGAACGCGGACTCGGGCACCCGCTGGTCGCCGGTGAGCCGGGCCGCCGGGACCGCGTGCTCGGCGAGCCGCAGCCGGCGCAGCAGCTCCAGGAAGGCGCTGCCACGGGAGGCGTGCGGATGTCCGGCGCCCACGTCGTCGGCGTACAGCGCGAGGATCCGCAGCACCACCGGGACCTCGAAGTCACCCGGAGCGCTCAGCCACTGCAGCCAGGCGCCGGAGACGAGGGCGAGCGGGGCGCAGCCGAGCACGGCCCGGCGCACCAGCACCTCCTCGTGTCCGGCGGGCCGGCCCTCCTGGTGCCCGGCGTCGAGCAGGCCCGTGAACCGCTTGCCCTCGGCCGCCGCCCAGTCGGCGGCCCGCACCACGAGGTCGTCGAGCGGGCCGTCCTCGACGGCCGGCCGGCGCAGCGCGGCGCGCGCCTCCTCGACGAATCCGCCGTCCGGCACCGAGGCCTCGGGGTCGGCGGCGTACGCGTACACGGCCCGGGCGGGGCCGATGTCGTCGTACATCCTTCTCCTTTCGAAAGACCTGTCTGCCGGCGAATTCGCTCAGAACATCGGGTAGATGGACGCGTCGTTCTTACGGTTGGCGCGCTTCTTGCGCCGGAACAGCAGGTCTGCGAGCTTGCGCAGCAAAGACATGGGGAAACGCCTTCTTTCGCGGGAAAAGGAGAGTCAGGAAAGGCCGAGGGTCTCGGCGAGAATGCGGGCCACCAGGTCGTAGCCGTGGTCGGTGTAGTGCGCCCGGTCCACGTAGACCCAGTCCCGCTCGGTGACCGCCTCGGCGACGACCGGGTTGAGGTCGACGTAGCGGATACCGAGCTTCTCGCAGCCGGCCTGGAGCTTGTCGGAGAAGGCGCGGGCGACCTCCCTGCGGGAGATGTCGCCGTACAGGGCCTCCCACGTGCCCAGCTTGGAGATGCGGTCGATCTCGTCGAAGAGCAGCTGCTCCTGCGGCGCGTGCCGGTCCCGCATCCACAGCGCCATCGGCTGCAGCACGTACGTCAGCCGGGCCGACGGCCCGGCCAGCCGGCGCCAGCTGTCCAGATGGCGCAGGGTCAGCTCGGCGGCGGAGTCGATGACCGCGGGGATGTCGCGGCGGACGTCGTCATGGGTGGAGATGGTGCGCCGGCGCTCGGCGCGGCGGCCGAGGAGCTTGCCGCCGGAGGCCTTGCGGTTGTTCTCGCGCAGCTCCTCCATCGCGTCGTAGTACTCACCGCAGAACCAGAACGCGCCGTGGTCGCCCTGCTGCCACTCGGGCAGCCTGCCGACGGTGAGGTCGTTGAGCCCGGAGAAGACGACGATCTCCTCGATCTCGGGCAGCAGATGACGGTAGAGGGTGAACAGCAGCAGTTCCTGCGTGGAGTTGTAGCAGCGGCCGCCGAAGTTGAGCCACGGCGCGGACGGCGCGTGCTTGCGCCACAGCTGCGAGGCGAGCGTGGTGGCGTCGCTGGTGGCGCCGATGCCGAGCACGGTGGAGCTGCCCGAGATCAGCCGCACCGGCCCGGCGGGCATCTGTCCGGCCGCGGAGGCCGTCTCCCCGTTCGGGCCGTGCGAGATCCGGAAGCCCGCCCGGTCGGTGTTGATGACGGAGGAGCGGTAGTCGGCGCGGTGGAAGTACATCAGGTAGGGCAGGTAGCGGGCCTCGCCGCGGTCGTCGAACCGCGTGTACTCCTGCATCTGCGGGGTCAGTTCGTCACGGTGGAGCTTCACGTTCGGGGCACTCCTCGGCTTTCGCGGATGAGGCGGATGAAGGCGGATGAAGGCGGATCGGGGAGGGAGAAGAGGGGCTCAGGGGCGCAGCAGGGGGCCCCGGTGCAGCTTGTGCTGGGCCGCCTGGGCCAGCGGGCGGACCACGAGGCGGTCCACGTTGACGTGCTGGGGCAGCCCGACCGCCAGCGCGACGCACTCGGCGACGTCGTCCGCGGTGAGCGGGTGGTCCACGTTCTCGTAGACCGCCGCGGCCCGCTCGGCGTCGCCGCGCATCCGGTTGAGGGCGAACTCCTCGGTCCTGACCATCCCGGGCGCCACCTCGACGACCCGGACGGGCTCGCCGCACAGCTCCAGCCGGAGCGTCTCGCTGAGCGCGCGCTCGGCGTACTTGGCCGCGCAGTAGCCGCCGCCGCCCTCGTACGCGGTGAAGGCCGCGGTGGAGGTCACGGTGACGACGGTGCCGCCCCGGCCGGCGCGCAGCAGCGGCAGCAGGGCCTGGGTCACGCGCAGGGTGCCCAGCACGTTCACGGAGTACATCCGCTCCCAGTCCGCCGGGTCCGCCTCGGCCACGGACTCCGCGCCCAGGGCGCCGCCCGCGTTGTTCACCAGGACGTCGCAGGAGTCGAGTCCGGCGGCGAAGCGGCGTACGGCCTCGTCGTCGGTCACGTCGAGTGCGTACGGTCGGGCACCGGTCTCCTCGGCGAGCCGCCGCAGCCGCTCCGTGCGCCGCGCGACGGCCACCACCTCGAAACCGTCCTTCGCCAGCCGCCGCGCGGTCGCCGCGCCTATTCCGCTGCTCGCCCCGGTCACCACGGCCTTTCCGGCCACCGGCGCCACCGCCTTTCTCTCGTCCCGCATTCGATGCGGCCGAGGATTCCCCGGCTTTTCCGGAGATTTCCCTCGGACGTTTTCCTCGTGCGGTGAAAGCTTTGCCGCTCGGCGACGTCTGTTGAACCCCGCACATTGTTCGGGAACCGGCAATGCGGGAACCCGCAGGGCGGACAAAAGAACGGCCCGGGCGCGGGGCCCGGGCCGTCGGGGGGCGGAGCGCGGCGGCTCCTGGGAAGGGGTGGAGCGCGGTCGCTCCGGGAGGGTGGGGCGCCCTCAGTCCTGCCGCACCGGTGCGGGTTCCCCCGCACCCCGGTAGGTGAACCAGGGCAGGAAGAACTGGGTGACCGGTCCGACCAGCAGGGCGTACAGCAGGGTGCCGGCACCGACGGTGCCGCCGAGGAGCCAGCCCGCGACGAGCACGGCGGCCTCCAGCAGGGTGCGGACCATCCGGATGGAACCCCCGGTCAGCGAGGACGTGCCGGTCATCAGACCGTCCCGGGGGCCCGGACCGAGACGCGCGCCGACGTAGACCGCGACGGAGAACCCGTTGAGCAGGATGCCCGCCGCCAGCAGGCAGATCCGGCCCGGCAGGCCCAGGTCCGCCGGGATGAGGAAGAGACCCAGGTCCGAGGCGCAGGCGAGCACGAGGACGTTGGCGAACGTGCCCAGGGTCGGCCTCTGCCGCAGCGGGATCCAGGTGAGCAGGACCAGGACGCCCACCAAGGCGCTGAGGGTGCCGAAGCTCAGCGAGGTGTGGTGTTGCAGGCCCTCGTACAGCACGCTCCACGGGTTGACCCCCAGGGCCGCCCTGACCAGCACGGACATGCTCAGCCCGTACAGCGCCAGCCCGGCGAGGAGCTGGGTCAGCCGGCGGGCCGGACGCTCGGTCAGCGGCAGGTAGGTGAGGGGCGGCACGGTCCGCGCGCTCCCCGCCCCACCGCGCTCCCGGGAGATGAGTGCCGTGCTCGTGTGTCCCATGTCCGTCCGCCCTCCGGTTCCGCGGCGTTCCTTGCCACCCGGGCGATTCTGTAAGGTCATTGCCCGGAACTCGATGACCAATTCCCGGAGAGTGGTATGCCCGCAGCCCCCTGGTCCGGGCCGGTGGTCCGGTGAGCCACGTGGAACGGACCGTCAGTGGCCGGCAACTGGCCGGGCTGCTCCCGGACCTGACGGGGCTGCGCCCCGCGTACCGCCATCTGTCCGAGGCCATCAGCGCCCTGATCCTCGACGGCCGGGTGGCCCTGCACGCCCGGCTGCCCGCCGAGCGGGAACTGGCCACCGCGCTCGGCGTCAGCCGGCCCACCGTCACCTCGGCGTACGACCTGCTGCGCGTCCACGGCTTCGCGCACAGCCGGCAGGGCTCCGGCACCTGGACGGCCCTGCCCAGGGAGACCGTGCCCAGCAGGGTCACGCGGGCCCTGCCCGCTCCCGACACGGCCATCGACCTCGCCCGTGCGGCGCCCGGTCTGCCGCCGCACGTCCTGGACGACGCCCTCGCCCGCGTGGCGCCCTCGCTGGCCCGGCACAGCCGGAGCCCGGG
This sequence comes from Streptomyces sp. NPDC029151, assembly GCF_055564315.1. Taxonomy (NCBI): domain Bacteria; kingdom Bacillati; phylum Actinomycetota; class Actinomycetes; order Kitasatosporales; family Streptomycetaceae; genus Streptomyces; species Streptomyces sp. NPDC029151. The sequence continues at coordinate 1,215,509 of NZ_JBVHWQ010000001.1, read as the reverse complement.
GTACGACCCGTTCGGGCTGCCGGAACTCCGGGCGACGATCGCCGAGCGGTACACCCGGCGGGGTCTGCCGACCCTCCCCGAGCAGATCCTGGTCACCTCCGGCGCCCAGCACGCGCTCACCCTGGTCCTCGGCCTGCTGGCCGCCCCCGGCGACCGGGTGATGGTGGAGAACCCGTCCTATCCGAACGCCCTGGACGCCGTCCGCCGGGCCCACCTGCGCGCCGTGGCCGTCCCGGTGTCGGACGACGGCTGGGACGTGGAGATCACCGAGTCGGCACTGCGCCAGGCGGTGCCCCACCTGGCCTTCCTCATCCCGGACTTCCACAACCCGACCGGCCTGCTCATGCCCGACGAGGTACGCGGCCGGGTGCTGACCGCCGCGCACCGGGCCGGCACCTGGCTCGTCGTCGACGAGACGCTCACCGACCTGGCCCTCGACGTCCCGGTACCCGCGCCGTTCGCCTGCCGGGCCACGCCCGAGGCGGCGAGCAGGGTGATCACCGTCGGCTCGATGAGCAAGAGCCACTGGGGCGGCCTGCGCATCGGCTGGCTGCGCGCGACCTCCCAGCTCGTCACGGAACTCGCCGCGCAGCGCATCGCCACCGACCTCGGCGGTTCCGTGCTGGACCAGTTGCTCGCCCAGGTCCTCCTCGAACGCGCGGCGGAACTCCTCCCCACCCACAGGGAGCGGTTGCGGACCCAGCGCACGGCCCTGACCGAGGCGCTGACGGAGCACTTCCCGCGCTGGACCTGGCGGCTGCCGCCCGGCGGTCTGTCCCTCTGGGTCGACCTGGGGGAGCCCGTCGCGGCCGAACTGGCCGAGCGCACCCTCGCCTACGGTGTGCGGATCGAGGGCGGCGGACTCTTCGCCGCCGACCCCGGCGTCTTCGCGGGCCGGCTCCGGATCCCGTACACCCTGCCGCCGGAGGTCCTGCGCGAGGCCGTGCAGCGAATGGCCTCCGCGGTGGCCGACGGCCTGCCCCCGACCCCGGCCCGCCGCCGCACCCGGTGGATCGCCTGAGGCGGTGTGGGTGTGCGGGGCGGGTCGCCTGAGGTGTCCTCGGCGTCCCCCTCGGGGTGCGCCGAGGTCCTGTGCGTGTGCGTGGTGGTCCGCCTGAGGTCGCGTCGGCGGAACCGGTGGGCTGCCCGGGGGCCGTCCGGGTGCGCGGTGGTTCGCCTGAGGCCTCGCCGGTGTGCGCGGCGGGTTGTCCGGGGGCCGCACGACGTGCAAACACCCTGCACACAAGCAGAGTTGATCACCGCGACGCCCGTCGGTCCGGTGTGCTGGACGCACCGCCCCGCGCCGCGGGGCACCCGTCCACCGGAGGCACACCATGGCAACCCACCCCGCTGTTGCATCTCCCGCGGCCGCCGACCCGACGACCGTCCCGGTCCGCTCCGCACGCGACGTCGTGCCGGCCGACCTGTGGGACAAGCAGGTCGGGCTCCTCATGCGGGACTACCCCTACGACTCGGTCATGGCCGCCCGAGTCCTCGGCCAGGGCTACGCCTACCTGCTGACCGCGATGAACCACCGGGGCCGGTCGCTGGGGCCGGCGCCCAGCGAGCTCGTCGACATCGGCGTCCACACGGTCATCCTGGACACCGTCGCGTACGCCGAACTGTGCGAGAAGTACAACGCCGGACAGTTCCTGCACCATGTGCCCAAGGTGGACATGAAGAACGACGGTTCCGTGTTGAAGACGGCCCACCTCGTCGCCGCCGACGGCTGGGAGATCGACCTGCCGCTGTGGACGGACGCCGCCGACTGCGGCCCCTGCCACCCCGGCAACGACTCGCACTGACCACCCCGCAACGGCGAGCTCTCCGGCCCCCGGCCACACCAGGGGCCCGAGAGCACGCCCGGGGGAGATTTCGGCGAACCGGCCCGCGGCCCGCTCCCGGCCGCCAGGATGATCCGGGTGACCACCAGCACCGCAGACCTCTGGCACCACTACGGCCGCACCCGCGCCACCAGTGACCGCACCGTTCCCGCCACCTTCTCCTGGAGCTGGGGCCAGGACACCGGACCCGGCCCTGAGGTCCTCGGCGACCTGACCGGCCGCTGTGTGGGCGACCTCGGCGCCGGCACCGCCCGGCACGCAGCACACCTGGCGGTCCGCCACCAGCCCGCCGAGGTCACCGCCATCGACGCCTCGCCCGCCCAGCACGCCATGGCAACCGATCTCTACGCCCACCTCGCCCCCCGCCTGCGCATCGTGCGGGCCAACGCCGCGTCCCACCTGCGGGCGATGCCCCGCGCTTACGACGCGCTGTACAGCGTCTTCGGCGCCGTGGACTTCACCGACCCCCGCGAGTTGCTGCCTGTGGCGGCAACCTCCCTCAAGCCGGGCGGGCGTCTGGTGTTCGCGACCCTCGCCCACTACCTGAGCGGGGCGCCCGCCCAGCCCGATGCCGTGGCTGCCGACATCCCGGCAAAGACACCGGACGGCGAAGCCACCACGATGCGCCGCTGGGTCCTGCAGGAGCATGTGTGGACCAAGCTGCTCGACCAGGCCGGATTCACCGACATCACCATCGACGTGCTCCCTGCCACCGACAGCGGACCGCGCACCGCCGACACCCTGCTGGTGAGCGCATACCACCCGTCCTGGAACAGGACACAGTCTCGCTGCGTCGCCGGGCGGGACAAGCCGCCCGGCACCGCCGGTGAGGAAGGTGAAGAGAGCCCCGCGTGACGCGTGCTACGCGGAGGCCGGGGTCGCCGCCGGAGCGGGCTCGTCGCGGTCCGTGGCCGGGCGCAGCAGGTGCACCCGGGGTTCACCGCCGTACGAACCGGTGTACCGGCTCGCGTCCGGGCCGTCCGTCGTGGTGAACAGTTCCATCCGGAGCGGGGCGGCCGGGCCGCCCTCGTCGGCCGTCTCCGGGTACGACAGCAGGATCGCCGGATCGGCCAGGAGGGGCCCGCCCAGGACCAGGTCGGCACTGTCGTCGCCCCGGTACGGACGGACCGTCTGGGACGGCACCGGACGGAAGCCGAGCCGGGTCTTGAACGCGAACAGCCCGGCCTCCACCACGTGCCCGTACAGGTTGGGGTCGTTGCCGAGGCTGACCTGCCCGAAGCCCAGCTCGCGGGCGTGCCCGATCGCCGCCATGTACAGCACCCGGGCCAGGCTGTGCGACCGGGACCGCTCGTCCACCGCCGAGAACCGCAGCCGTACCAGGTCCGCCTCGGGCAGCCGCTGGCTCAGACAGGCACCGACCAGCGTGCCCGCCTGCCGGGCGCAGACGGCGTAGAGATCGGCGAAGGCCTCCCTCAGCTGGTCGCGCTGCTGCACCGCGGCGGGCATCGCCTGACGCATGCGGGCCAGCTGCCGCTCGTACAGGCCGAGGAACTCCTCCAGCAGCGCCTCCGTCAGGGGCAGCACCTCCACCCGCAGGTCCGACGCTTCGGCGTGACGGCGGGCCGCCTGGACGCTCTGCCGTTCCTTGCGGTGCAGGCCGCGCAGGAACTCCTCCTCGGTGGCCCGGGTGTCGGCGACCCAGGTCAGCCAGCTGGGCTTGGGCAGGAACCCGGCCTGGCGCAGGGCCGGCCGGTCCGCCGCGGGCGGGTCGCCGACGCGGACGACCGCGACCCGCCCCCGCCAGGTCTCCCAGTCGGTTCCCAGCGCCTCCTGGACGCTGACGACGGCCACGGGGAGCCCGTGGGTGTCTTCGATCTGCATGGTGGGCCTCCGGATCAGTCGGCGGTGTCGCCGGGCGCCGCCGCCAGGGTGCGGTGGCCGAGCAGGCGTCTGCGCGAGAGGACGAGGAGCACGGTCAGGTAGAGGGCCTCCACCCCCGCGCAGAAGGCCAGGGCCGTCCCCACCCCGTCCTTCAGCAGGTAGGACGCGCCGGCCAGCGTGGGCGCGGCGAGCCCGGAGGCCACGAAGAGCCGCAGCGAGGCGACCCGGCCCAGGACGTGGGCGGGCGAGCGGAGTTGCAGCGCCGTCATGAGCAGGGTCTGCGACGAACCGGCCGCGAGACCCACCGCCACCACGCAGCCCACGGTCCCGGCCACGCCCACGTCCCGGGTCAGCACCAGGAACGCGGCCAGGAGCACGGCCATGGACAGCACCACCAGGCGCAGCGTCCGTGCCGGGGACTGCGAGCGCCAGGGCAGCAGACCGGAGAGCATCACCCCGGCCGGCAGCGCGGAGTTCACCACGGCGAGGGTGAGCGTGCTGCCGCCGAAGCGGTCGTCGACCAGCGGGACGATGATCAGGGTGAACAGGTACACGGCGACGTAGTCGCCGGAGCACAGCAGGATGTGCGTGATCAGCCCGCGCTGCGCCCGCAGTTCGCGCAGCACCCCCGTCCGGGCCCGGGCCGCCGCGCCGCCCCCGGCGCCCCGCGCCGACAGGTCGGGCAGCGTGCCCAGGATGAGCGCCGCGGCGCCGAAGGACACCGCGAGCACGCAGAAGCCCCAGACCGGCTGCAGGTACAGCAGCAGGGTGCCGGCCGGGGTGCCGAGCAGCGTGCCCGCCTGGAAGGCCGCGTTGATCTTGGCGTTCAGCGCGGCGAGCCGCTCCTTCCCGGCCAGTTGCGGAGCCAGGGTGAACATCGCCGCCCGGTAGAAGGCCTGGACGACGCTGACCAGCGCCGCCCCGCAGATCAGCGGGACCACGGGGGAGTCCAGCCGGGACACCACCGCCTCCAGGCCGATGGCGGCACAGGCCGCGGCCTCGCTGAGCACGGCGAGCCTGCGCGCGCCGAGCCGGTCCACGACGTACCCCGCCACCAGCTGCACGACGGCGGCGATGGCGAAGTTGGAGACGAGGATGAGGGCGAAGTTCGACGCGCTGCCCGTGAGCCGGTACAGCACCGCGGCGACCAGGGCGTTGTTGCCGGCCAGGGCGATGTTGACGAAGAGCACCGCCGTCGGCACCTTCACCATGACGGTGCGCGGCCCCGGCAGGGTGCGGTCCGCGCCGGCCCGGACGCTCGTGCCGCTCATCCGGTCACCTCCACGACGACGTCACGGGCGGCGGCGAGAGCCGCGTTGAGCGCGAGGTTGGCGGACCCGGCCCGGGTGCGGATCTGGCCGACGGCCCCGCGGTAGTCCCCGGCGGCGCGGACCTCGTCGCCCGGGGCCGCGCTGTGCACCACCTGGACGACGTACGGGCCGTCGCCGGCCTCGGCGAGCCCGTGGACCCGGCTCAGCCGGCCGGCCCGGGGGGCGTAGACGGTGACCGTGCTGGAGTGGGTCCCGTTGTGCCCCGGGTCGGCGACGGGCCGTCCGAGGGCGGCCGAGCACAGCAGCTCCGGCACCGGCACGGTCAGACAGTCGTTCATCATCAGGGAGAGCAGCCCCCCGCCCGTGCGGGCGTTGACCTCCACGACGACGGCCTCGTCACCGTCGGTGAGGATGAACTCGGTGTGCAGCATGCCCTGGGCGATCCCGGTGGCGGCCACCAGGGTCTCGACCGCCGCCCGCATCCGGGCCTCCGCCCGCTCGGGCACCCGCACCGGGAAGGTGTACGACACCTCGCAGAACGCCGGGCGCGGACCCAACTGCCGGTCGGTCACCCCGAGATGACGGCACCGCCCGTCCGTGACCAGCGTCTCCAGGCTGTACAGCGGCCCGTCGACGTACTCCTCGGCCATCAGCTCGCCGTCGAGGTAGAGGTTCCCGGCCGTCAGGGTGCCGTACGCCGCCACGGCCTCCTGCGGGGTCCGGCACAGCAGCACGTCGAGGCTGCCGGTGCCGCGGGCGTTCTTCAGGACGACCGGACGGCCGGTGTCCTCGGCGAACGCCCGGAGTTCGTCCGCCGTGGGCGCCTCGGCCCAGCGCGGTGAGGGGATGCCCAGCTTCTCGTACAGCTCGCGGGCGCGCCGCTTGTCCCGGAAGGTGCGGACGGCCTCGACGGGGGCGAAGGGCGCGCCGATCGCCTCGGCGAGCGCGGCGGCGAAGAGCAGGTGGCGGTCGGTCGCGCAGACCACTCCGGGCCGGCCGGACCCGGTGTGCTCCCGTGCCGCGTCGAGCAGTTCGGCGGGGACCGCCTCGCCCTCGGTCGTGCCCACGACGTACAGCCGGCCGCTCCCGGCGAGCCCGGGCAGCACCTCCGCGCCCACCGCCCCGCGGTACTTGGCCGGGTCGGTGGTGACCAGGGCGGCGTCGATGCCCTGGGCCACCGCCCAGGCGAGGGCGCTCAGCCCGCTGCCGGTGAGCGGCGCTTCCACAAAGAAGATCATTCGGGGGTTCCTCGGCCTGACGCGGTGACGGTCCCGGTGGACCGTGCGGGAAGGGGGGTCGGCGCCGGGTGCTCGTAGGCGCCCAGCACCCGGTCGCTCAGCAGCCCCAGCGAGCTGAGGTTGGCGAAGCCCGGGCCCTGGGCCAGGCCCGCGAGGCCCGGGATGTGCAGCCGGGGCCGCAGTCCGCGCAGGGCCAGCGAGGCGTCCACCTCCCGGGCCAGGGCCGCCTCGTCCCGGAGGGAGACACCGAGACCGGCCTCCACCTCGCCGGTGGAGGCCTCGTCCAGCAGGGCGGTCAGCCGGTGCAGGGGGGAGCCGCCGGTGCAGTTGACCACGAGGTCGTAGTCGCCGCGCAGCACCTCGCCCGGCTGGTCGACGGTCACCCGGATCCGGCCCGACGCCCCCGGACCCACGTACCGGATCCGGCCCAGCACGAAGGAGACGCCCCGGGCCCGGGACAGCTCCTCCAGCGCCCGCGGGGAGATCACCCCGCGGTCGGTGCGGGAGATGAAGTCCCGCCGGTCCCGCTCCGGGAGCTGCGGCCAGGCGGCCGTCTGCGGATCGGAGTAGACCCGGTCCTCCACGAACGACTCGGCCCGGGAACGCGGCAGGTACGGGGAGACGATGGACACCGAGACGTCCTCGCCGAAGGTGTCGGCGACGTACAGCGCGTACGACGCCGCGCTCTCCCCGGCGCCGACCACGCAGATCCGGCTGCCGGGGCGCAGCGAGAAGGAGCGGAGGAGGTCGCGCGGGCCGGCCGGGGTCAGCAGCCGGTCGGTCACCAGCGGGTGGTGTGGCAGGGTGCCGGGCACGGCGTGACCGGTGAGGACGAGCCCGTCGAACGGTGCCTCCCGCCGGGGCGCGCCCTGGGCGCGGTGTTCCAGCACCCAGCCGTCCGGCCGGTACCCCAGGCCGGTGACCTCCGCGCGCCGGATGCGCACCCCGGTCACCGCCCTGGTCAGCACCCACTTGAGGTAGTCGGCGAACTGCCGGTGGGTGGGGGACGGCAGACCGGCGTCGATCCACTGCTGGTAGGACCCGGTGTCGATCAGGTGGCTCTGCCAGGAGAACGCCTGCATCCGGGCGTCGACCTCCTTGCCGTGCGCCCCGAACCGGACCGTACTGCGGTACGGGAAGCCGACGTCCTTCTCGGCGCGCGTGCCCAGCCGCTCGGTGCCGCTGGTCCAGCCGGCCCGACCGGTCCAGTGGGCGGCGATCTCGTCGCGCTCGTAGATGCACAACTCCAGTGAGATAAGCCCGAGTTCGTTGAGGACGTGGGCCTTCGCGGCGAGGGCGGCCGCCTTGGGGCCGGCCCCGACGACCGCGACGCGTGCGCGCGGCGCGCTCACGCCGGGTCCTCCGTGCCGAGCGACAGGGCGAGGTGGTGGCAGTCGAAGTGGAAGCCGTTGCGCAGGTACGCCCGGTGCGCGGCGTGCCGCTGGTGGCCGGTGTCGAGGTGGAACTCCTCGCAGCCCTCCTCGCGCGCGATGTCCTTTAGGGCGCCGAGCAGGCGGCTGCCGACGCCGGTGCCCCGGGCCCCCTCGTCCACGATCAGGTCGTCCAGGTAGAGGATCCGGCCCCACGCCATCGTGTGCAGCACACGGAACCCGGCGGCGCCGAGCACGGTGCCCCCGTGCTCCGCGTACACGATCCGGTAGCCCTCCGGGCGCTGCCGCGCCCACCGCGCGAGGAACTCCTCCTCACCGGTGAGGTGCGGACGCAGCTGGACGAAGAGGGGCCAGCACCGGCGGACGGACTCCTCGTCGCTCGCGAAGCGGACGTCGGCGGGCATGAACACACTCCTGATCGGCGGAAGAAGGGGCAGGGGGCGGGGCGAAGCGGTCAGTCCAGGCAGACCGTCAGGCAGAGGCCGATGCTGTTCATGGCCTCCCCGAGCACGGTGATGCCGCACTCGGCGCACAGGTCGGCCAACGCCTGCGGGGTGAAGGACTGGGACTGGAAGGCGTCCCCCGAGCGGAAGACGACACCCCCGTAGGGGCCTGGGTGTTCCTCCAGCGGGCTGATGCCGCACGCGGTGTAGTAGTCCCGGCGCAGGTCCGTGGCCGCGTCGAAGGCGTGGAACACGGACAGCACCGCGATCCCGCCGGCCTGCCGCAGACCCCTGAGCAGCGCCTCGGGGGACGGGAAGTTGCCCAGGAGGTTGAACGGGAGCAGCAGCAGGGGCCGGCCGCCGTCCAGCTCGCCGGCCCAGTCGGCGCACCGCATGGCGTCCCCCACCACGGCCCGGGCCCGGTCGTGCAGCCCCTCGTCCGCGATACGGCGGCGGACCCGTTCCACGGCGGCCGCGTTGACGTCGATGCCCAGGTAGTCGACGCCCGCGGCCCGGGCCACCTCCAGGGACCGGCCGTCGTAGCAGCCGAGTTCGACCAGGGTCGCGCACCCGTACCGGGAGGCCGCCCGGTGCACCGCGAGGCTCTCCATCTGGAGGAAGGCCAGGAGGCCGTCGGGGAAGTGCGCGGCCCGCATGATGGCGGAGGCCCCGTGCTGCTGGTAGAACACCACGTTGCCCGGACCGGTCCCGGTTCCCTCGCCCGGTGCCTTGAGGCTCGCAGAGGTCACGCCGCGCCTCCCTGTCGGCACGCGAGGACCGCCTGGGCCGCGTGCGTGGCCGTTCCCGCCGCGAGGCGTACGCCGGACCCGTGCAGCCCGGTCACCGCGAACACGCCGTCGGCGGCGGAGAACCGGAGCAGACGCGGGGTGGCGTCGGGGGTGTAGGTGTCGGCGAAGACCCGGCCGCGGGTCACCTCCCAGGCGCCCGGTCCGACGACCGCGTCGAGGAAGGCGGCGGCCCGGGCGAGGACGTCCGCGGGCAGCGGACGCTCCTCGGGCGGCACGTCCCACACGTCGTGCTTCACACTCATCGCGTACGCGCCACCGGACACCGGGAAGAGGAAGATGCCGTCCTCGGCCGAGCCGACGCCGTACCGGGCGGCGGCCGGCCCCGAGAGGGCGACCCGCAGCCCGTACACCCGCTTGGTACGGACCCCTGCGTCCGGCGAGGCCGCTGCGGCCGCGGACCCGGGCACGGGCGCACACCCGGACCCGAGCGCGGACAGCAGCGGCGATCCCGGCAGCCAGGGCCCCAGGGCCAGCACGCACTGCCCGGCGCGCCACTCCCCGCCGTCGGCGGTGACCGCCCGTACGCCGCCGTCCGTGGCGGGCGCCAGCTCCGTCACGCACCGGCCCTCGGCCAGGCGGACGGACGGCCGCGCGGCCAGCCGCTCCACCAGCGCGGCGGTCAGCAGCCCCGGGTCGATGACATGGGCCTCCCCGGCGAGCGCGGTCGTCCCGGCCGGCAGCCGCCACGCCCCGTCGGCCGGCCCGGCCACCGGGCGGGCCGGGGTGACCAGCGTCTCCTCCAGATGGGCGGCGGCCTCGCGGCTGCGCACCAGCCAGGCGAAGGGCAGCGGGGTGCGGGGGCCGGGGGCCGGCGCACCGGCCTGGAACTCCTTCCACCACTGCCGGCCGGCCTCGACCAGCTCGCGGTGGAACGGCGTGTGGGCGTACGGGATGTCGACGGCGCCCGCGTACCCGGTCGCACCGCTTCCCCAGCCGTGTTGTTCCAGCACGGTGACGCGCAGCGCCGGGTCGTGCCGGGTCAGCACCTCCGCCAGGGTCAGGCCGACCACGCCCCCGCCGACCACCAGGACGTCCTGGTCGTTCACAGCTTCTTCCACCACATGCTGAGCACCACGAGGTCCTCGGAACCGTCGTTGGTGATGGTGTGCTCCGAGTGCGGCGGCGCGACCACACGGGAGCCGGGGATCAACCCGATGCGCTCGCCGTCGACCAGGCAGTACCCGGCGCCGGACTGGACCGCCCAGGTCTCCTCGCTGGCGTGCCGGTGCGGCTCGGTGGTGGTCCCGGGCGTCACCTTGAACACCATGGCCCCGTAGGCCAGCCCGTCCTGTTCGGTCTCGATCTCGCCGGATATCACGACGTCCACGGGTTGCAGTCCTTTCACTTGTGCAGGGAGGCCGGCAGACACGCGTTCAGCTGGCTGCGCGTGAGGGTGCGCAGCCGGGGCATGCCGCCCCGGGGCGTCACGTGCGGCGGGCCGTCCGTCAGCGCCGCCACGTTCGGGGCGCCGGACTGCCCCGCCGCCTCCCACACCCGCTGCGCCGTCGCGGGCATCACCGGTGCCGCGAGCAGGGCGAAGCCGAGCAGCCAGGCCGCCGCCGCCTCGGGGGTCGCGGTGAGGGCCGGAGCGCAGTCGAGCCACTGCTCCACGCAGGACCAGGCGGCCGCCAGGTGGAAGGTGTCCGGGTCGAGCATCCCGGTCTGGTGGCCGAGGATGCGGGTCAGTGCCGCCACGACCTCCGGGGAGGGCGCGGTGGCGCCGTCCGCCGGAAGGCGTTCGGCCGCCGCCGCCAGCGCGTCGCCCACCCGGGCCCCGACCTCGTTGTGGAAGGACAGGAACTCGTCGGCCTGGAACGCCGACCGGGTGAACTCCGGGTTGCGGAAGCACAGGTAGGCGCGGGTGAGGTCGGACTCCGCCTGCCCCAGGGAGACGATGTCGCCGCCCCAGATGACGTGCCCGCGGCTGGTGGAGAACTTGCTGCCCTCCAGGTCGTAGAAGTAGTTCACCAGCAGCGAGTCCACCGGCTTGTACGTCTTCTGGCCCAGGCCGCAGCCGACGGCGCCGACCATGAACGGGATCGCGTTGTCGATGCCGAAGGAGATGACCGTACGCACCCCGGAATCGCGCTGGAACGGGTTCCGTCCGGAGCCGGTGATCTCCTTGTAGCGCTCGCCGGCCACCAGGTGGCAGCCGATCAGCAGCGCCGAGTAGGAGAAGATCACCTGCCCGGGCGAGACGCCGTCCTCCTCCCACGGGATGCCCCACCGGCTGGGCACGGTGAGCCGGATGGAGGCGCCGTTCACCGCCATGTACCGGTCGGCGATCGCCAGGAAGTCGGGGCGCTTGCAGATCGCGGCGAGCGCCTCCCGCAGCCGCTCCGGGCCGCCGGGCAGGTCGAGGTACAGGGAGGCGATGTCGTCGAGGCGCAGCTCCCCCTCGAAGTGCGCGGTCGCCGGGTCGATCATCTGCGACGGCGAGAAGTGGCCGCCGCAGGACTCGCAGAAGAAACCGACCAGCGGCTGCGCGCAGTGCGGGCACCGGCCCTTCAGCCAGCCGCTCACCACGGCCTCGTCCACCCGGGGCCGCAGCGAGGTGCTGTGCGCGCCGGCCGCCTCGGAGTCGAGCACCGGCATGGGCTCGGTGCGCACCGCCGTGCTGCCCGACTCCACGATCTCGGTCAGGAAGTCCCGGTTCACCTCGGTGTACCGCTGCGCCCAGGCCTCGTCCAGCGGGTTGAGCAGATCGTCGTAGGCGATGTCGAGGGCCGCCAGGTCATTCCGGATGAGGTGGTGGTTCCGGTTCGCGACCTCCTCCGGGGTGACGCCGTCCTGGTGCGCGCGGACCAGGACGTGCGACTCGTGCGCGTCGCTGACGGAGATCATGGTCGCCCGGCCGCCGCCGCGCAGGACGTGCCGGCGCAGCACGTCCATTTTCAGCAGCGGCCCCGCGATGTGCCCTAGGTGCGCCCGCCCGTTGGGCACGAGGCACACCGGTGTCAGGAAGAATTCTTGGCCTTCGAGAGAGAGGGGACCCATAGTCGGCTGCCTCGATGTTCGTGTCGGAGGATTCAGAGGATGGACGTACAGAGGGACTGGTCGGACCCGGCGCGGTCCAGCAGCGGCCTGGCCCGCAGCACGAGGGCCGCCCGGCCCGACGCGCCGTACAGGACCGGACCGTCGCCCGCCCGGTCCGCGGGGGCGACGCCCTCGGGAGCCCGGCGGGTGAGGCCGAACACGCCTTCGCAGAAGGCCGCGTAGGGGCCGAGGAGGTCCGCCGGCATGCCGAGCACGACCCGGTGGAGCGCCTCCGGGCGAGCGGCGGAGGGCGCCGGCTCCGGGTACGGGATCCAGGTACGGCCGGCGGGCAGGGCGTGGCGCCCGGGCGCGGGCTCGGGCAGCAGCGTGTGCACGACGTCGCCGGGCCCGGAGACGACGGGCGCCCCCTGCGGACCGTGCGTGACCGTCGCGCCGTACGCCCGCGCCGCCTCCACGGTCGCGGTGACGTCGGCGCAGGTGACGGCGACGTCGGCGACACCCTCGCCGTTGCGGGCCAGGAACCCGCGCGTCGCCCAGCCGGAGGTGATCACCAACTGGGCCTCGCCGCGGCGCAGCAGCGCCGAACTCCGGTCGACCTCCACGCAGTCCGCGACCTGGACGAAGCCACGCGTGGCGACGTAGTGGCGGACCGCGGAGATCTTGTCCCGGGTGTACAGCTCGACGTGCGCTATGTCTCGCACCGTCATGGGGTGTTGACTCCTTGTGGGGGATGAGCGTGGAGCGGGTGCCGCGTGGGGGCCGTCGGCTACGACGCGACGGGCTGGGCGGCGTACTCCCGTTCGCGTTGCAGCTCGCCGGAGGTCTGGGCCATGCGGCCCACGGTCCGGCGCAGGATCGGCGGTGCCATGACCGAGGTGACCACGGCCACCAGCACCACGATGGTGTAGGACGCGGAGTTGAGGACCTTGATGTTCAGGCCGACCGACGCGAGGACGATCTCCACCACGCCACGCGCGTTGAGCCCGGCCCCGATGGCCAGGGCCTCGTCGTGGGCGAGCCGGCCCATCCGGGCCCCCAGGTAGCCGCCGGCCAGCTTCGCCCCGACGGCGACCAGCAGCGTGATCAGCGCCGCACCGAGGACCGCGGGACGGCTCAGCGCGGTCAGGTCGACCTGGAGCCCCGCCGTCGCCAGGAACAGCGGTGCCAGGACACCCATCACGAAGGGCCGCGCCAGCTCCAGGAAGCGCCGGCTCCCCGAGCCGAGGGACCCGACGATGGTGCCGCACAGGAACGCACCGAGCATCGGCTCCATCTTCAGGGCGTGGGTGCCGGCCGCGGCCAGCACGAGCAGCACCACGACCACCGGGATGCCGAGGTCGGCGCCGCTCGCGGACCGCTCGGCCATCCGCATCACCCGGCCGATCAGCGGCCGGGCCACGAACACGGTCACGGCCAGCACGAGCAGCAGATAGCCCACCGACTCGGCCACCACCCCGGCCCGGAAGCCCACCGTCGCCGTGGCCGACACGACCGACAGCAGCAGCCAGCCCAGGATGTCGCTGACGGCCGCCGCGCCGATGATGACCTGGCCGACGTTGCGGTGCATCAGCTTCATGTCCAGCAGGGTCTTCGCGATCACGGGAAGCGCGCTCACCGCGACGGCCACGCCGATGAAGAGCGCGAACACCGGACGGTGCCCGTTCTCACCCATCACCGACGCGGGCAGCACGAAGCCCAGACCGATGCCGAGCGCCAGGGGCAGCAGCACGCTGCCCAGGCTCACCCATCCGATGGCCACGCGCCGGCGGCGCAGCAGGGCGAGGTCGATGTGGGTCCCGGTGATGCCCACCAGCAGCAGCACACCGAGCTGGGCCACCGCGGCGAGCAGGTGCATCTGCCCGGCGTCGTGGGGGAGCAGCCGCTCCGACACCGCGGGGGCGGCGGCGCCGAGCACCGAGGGGCCCACGAGGATGCCGGCGGCGAGTTCGCCGACCACCGCCGGCAGGTTCAGCCGCGCCGCCAGCCGCCCGAGGGCGGTGGCGACGGTCAGCAGGACACCGATCTGCATCAGGAAGACGAGCATCGCGTCGTGACTGATACCGGGCACGGGTCCGACGGCGAAAGCCATCTCGGTTCCTTTCGGTCCAGCGGTCAGCTGGTGTAGAGGCCTTCTTCTTCCATGGCGCGCAGGGCCCGGTAGTCCCGCTCGATGTCCCGCGGGTCGTCCGCGGCCAGGTAGACGTAACCCGGCGAGCTGATCAGGTCGGCCGTCTCCCCGAGGTACTCGCCGGCGGTGACGCCGTGCGCGAGGAAGACCAGGGTCGGCAGCGCCTCCAGGCGGGCCGTCCAGTCCAGCGAACGCACCGTCCCGGCGGAGGAGTTGATCAGCGCCACATTGCGTACGGCGCCCTTCCAGGCGACCGCCGTGTCCTGGAAGTCCCGCAGCCGGCCGGGGGCCACCAGCAGGTCGGCCAGCAGACCGGTCTGGGACACGCCCGAGTACCGCTCGACCACGTCCGGTGCCGTCCCGCCGCCGAGCCGGGCGCCCGACTCGATGAGCACGGGGCCGCGCTCGGTCAGCATCACCTCGGTGTGCGCCGCGCCCCACCGCACGCCCAGCGCGTCCAGGGCCGCGCCGACGAAGCGGCACAGCGGACCGGCCTCCGCCGAGCCGACCGGTACCGGTTCCTCGAAGTCGTAGACCGGGTAGCCGGCGGTGCCGGTCCGCTTGGTGTACCGCCACAGCTCGGCCACCCGGTGCTCACCGTCGCAGGAGACGGTGTTGGCGTAGTACTCGACTCCGCGCAGCCGCTCCTGCACGAGGGCGACCTGGTTGGGCTGGCCGAAGAAGTTGTCGACGGCGAGCACCGTCTTGCAGGCGCTGTGCACCTCGTCGGCGGTCCGGCAGAAGCGCACGTTGTCGGTTCCGGCGCTGCTCGGCGGCTTGACCACGGCCTCCTCCAGGCCGACCGAGAGGTACCAGTCCACTGCCTCGTCCGCGTCGGCGAACGCCCCGCCGTGCGGCACGGCCACGCCGGCCGCGGCGGCGGTCTCGCCCATGAGCTGCTTGTCGCGCCGCGCCGCGAGCGTCTCGTACCGGTTGCCCGGCAGCCCCATGAGGTGGGCGAGGGTGTCGGCGAGGATCACCCCCGACTCGGTGCCGGCCACGACCCGGTCCACGCCCAGCGCGGTGAGCTGCTCGGCCAGCCGGGCCGGCTCGGCCGTCCCGTCGAGCAGCGCCTCGAAGTCCTCGGGGCGGAAGCTGCGGGTGTAGTAGACGGGCATGGTGGGGGAACTCTGCACATGGACCAGGGCGGTGCCGCGGTCGCGGAGGGCGGAGACGAGGGCGCGTCCGGTCGAGAAACCGTCGACCACTGCGATCTTCATGATGTGTTGTCCGGGGCTCTCGTGGGTCAGGCCGGCACGCCGGTCGCGTCGCCGCCGCCGGTCGCGTCGTCGGTCTCGTAGAAGGAGCAGGCGACCCGCGCCCCGCCCGACATGCTCACGACGCCGACCTCCGGGTCGGTGCTGCCGCGGACCAGGCAGCCGTTGTAGCCGTCGCCGCCGGTGACCTGCGGGTCGGTGAGGAACACGCCCCAGTTCAGGAAGAGTTCCTGGGTGCCCTGGCCCTCGTCCGCCGGGAACACCTCCGGCACCGGCCGGATGCGCTCCTGCACCACGTACGGCCCGTCGAGCGCCTCCGCGAGCCGGTCGCGCCACTCCTCCGGGCCGACCGTCCAGCCGGGCACGATGCCGCTGCCGCCGTGCAGCAGGGTGGGCTTGAGGATCAGGTCCTCCTGGTGGGCCCGGGCGTAGGCGAGGAGGTCGATCCGCTCGCCCGCGGCGTCCGTCGCCGTCCGGCGGACGTGCCGGGTCCACGGCAGGAACCGGTCGATGCACGCCAGTTCGGCCGCCGAGAACGCCGAGCGGTTGCGGTCGTCGGAGAGCATGGCGAGCGCGCCCTTGTTGCCGTACAGCTCGGCGTCCAGGCGGCTGAACATGCCCACCCGGCCCTCCTCGAAGGCGCGCAGCAGCGGCTCGACCAGCGCGAGGTCGGCGGGGGTGGCGATCTCCTCCACGAGGAAGAAGCGGTACACCACGTCGATGGCCCGCCCGTGCGCCTCCAGCCGGCCGTCGCGCTCGGTGACCTGGCCCACGTGGCAGGGCACGGCGTCGATGCCGACGGAGTCGAAGAGCGCCGCCATGACCTTCAGCCGGGGCTCGTACGTCTTGAAGCTCTCCGGCCAGTCCACCAGGGCCACCACCGGACGGCGCTCCCGGTCCATGTGCGCGGCGCACTCGGCGTACAGCGTGTCGACGATGCCCTGGAAGGTGTCGACGTGGCCGAGGCCGTGCTCGGCCACGAAGGAGGCCAGCACCGGGTGCTGGAGCATGGCCCGGTTGATGCCGGTGTTCTCGAAGCCGCCGAGGGCGCTGGTGATGTTCAGCTCCAGCAGCTTGAAGCCGTCGGCACCGCGGTAGAGGTCGGAACGGGCGAGCGCCATCAGGGGCGGGCCCGCCTTCGCGGCCCGCTGCACCACGTCGGCCTGGGTGTCGGTCATGCCGACCTCCCGGGCCAGGGCGCCGGTGTCGCCGCCGAAGAGCCGGTCCGGGAGCTGGGTGAGCAGCTGGTGGGTCTGGTACAGGTCGGCGGCGACGGACCGGCGCTCGGCGGCGGACAGGAAGACCGGCGAGGCGAGGAAGCGGCCCTGGTAGGCGACCGTGACGAGTTCGTCGGCCACCACCGGGCGGGTCAGCTCGACGGGGTCGACGCCCTGCCGGGCCAGCAGCTCCAGGTACTGCGTGCCGAGACCCGACCGGGGGGCGTGCGGGAGCTGGGTCATGGGTGGTTCTCTTTCGGTCGGTGCGGATGTGTTCGGGGGCCGGTCCGGCACGGCGCTGCCGCCGGGAGCGGCCGGAGTGCCCCGCGAAGGGCGGAGCGCCGGGTCTAGACGGCTTCGAGCTGCTTGCGGACGCCGAAGGCCAGGAGGAGCGCGACGAGCGCCATCACGCCGACGCCGAGGGCGTACACCGCGGGCGTCCCGTGACTCTTGGAGACCACACCGGCGAGCGCCGCCCCGATGGGCAGGGCGCCCCAGGCGAAGAGCCGGTAGATGCTGTTGACCCGGCCCTGCAGGTCCTTGGGGACCAGTGTCTGGCGCAGGACCACGGTCACGACGTTCCAGGTGACACTGGCGCAGGCGCCCAGGGCGAGCGCCAGTCCGACGGCCCACGGCGAGGGCACCAGCCAGATGACCAGGTTGCTGCACCCGATCGCGGAGACGACGCAGACCAGCGCCCAGCCCTTGCCGATCCGCCCCACCAGCGGGGGCGACAGCCGGGCGGCGGTGACCGCGCCGACGGCCTGACAGGCCACCAGCACGCCGTAGCCGACATCGGAGAGCCCGAGCGTGTGGTGGGCGTGGACGACGAGGACCGCCAGGGCGCCGGTGTACACGACGTTGATGGCGCCGGCGGTCAGGGACAGGCTGCGCAGCAGCCGGTGCCGGAACAGCCAGCGCAGCCCGGTCGCCATGTCGGCGAGCAGCCGCGGGCGTTCCCGCACCACCGGGGTGCCGTCCTCGCCCGGGAGCGTCCTCAGCCGGCTCAGCAGGGTCGCGGAGGTGAAGAAGGTGGCCGCGTTCACCGCGAACGGCACCGCGGGGGCGATCACGAACAGCGACGACCCGATGAGCGGCCCGACGAACTGGCTGCCCACCGTCTCCGAACTCATGATGCGCCCGTTCGCCACGACGAGGTGCTCCTCCGTGACGACGGAGGGCACCAGGATCTGGGCGGCGTTGCGGAAGAAGGTCTCGCAGGTGCCGATCAGGAAGAAGCACAGGTACAGCGCCCACAGGTTGCCGAGGCCCAGGGCGACCGACAGCACGAACAGGGTGACGAGCGAGCCCCGGAACAGGTCGATGTACGTCATCGTCCGGCGCCGGTCGGCCCGGTCGACCAGGACCCCCGCCGGGATGCCGAACAGGGCGTACGGCAGCGTCAGGGCCACGCTCACACCCGCGATGAGCCGGGGGTCGTCCGTCAGGGTGCTCGCCAGCAGGGGCGCGGCGGCCAGGGACACCCCCTCGCCGATGGCCGAGGCGGCCGAGGCGCCCCACATCTTGGCGAACTGCCGGCCGAGCCCGGGGCGCCGGGGAGCGGCGCCGGCCACCCCCGGTTCCGTGCTCAGCGTTGCGTCGCTCGTCACGTGCTCTCCTTCTGAACGCGGGCTGTCCCGCGTTCCGTCGTGCTGGTCTTGCTGTGCCGGGCGTCCGCGACGGCGCCCGGCGCCCGTGCCCCTCAGGCGAGCGGCATCGACTTGAGGCGGTCCAGGCACGCGCGCAGCTGGTCCAGGGCGACGAACTCGTCCGCCGTGTGCGCCTCGGTGATGAAGCCGGGACCGCAGACGACGGTGGGGATGCCCGCGTGCTCCCAGATGAGGCCCGCCTCCGTGCCGAACGGGACGTACCGGGGCTCCTCGGCCGTGCCGAAGGCCTTGCGGACGAAGGTGACGAACTCGTGGTCCGGCTCGATCGCGAAGGAGGGGGTGTCGGACAGCTGCTCGACGGTGACCTCCGCGACGTCCGACAGGGCCCGCATGCCGTCGCGCAGGGCGCCGGTGGCGTGGCCGTGCAGGTCCGCGGCGATGCCGTCGCAGCCGTGCTCGGGGATGTTGCGGATCTCCAGCTCGACCACACAGGTCTCGGGCACGATGTTGGGCTTCACGCCGCCGTCGATCCGGCCGACGTTGATCCACGAGTGACCGATGTCGAACCGGTCGTCGTGGGGGCCCTCGGTGCGGAACTCCTCGTTGCGGGCCTGGGCGTGACCGGCCAGCGCGGCGGCGGCCACGATCGGGTTCGGCAGCTGCGGGGCGAGCGCCGCGTGCTTGGGCTCGCCGGTGAAGGTGATGCGGTGGTTCTGCTTGCCCTTGTGGCCCACCACGACGTCCAGCCCGGTCGGCTCGCCGACGACGCAGCCGGTCACGCGCCCGCGCCAGGTGCGCAGCTCCTCGACCATGCGGCGGGCGCCGACACAGCCGATCTCCTCCTCGTACGTGAGCAGGAGGGTGACCGGCGTGGTGAGGCGCGCGTGGTCCGCCTGGGAGAGGACGGCGAGGCAGCAGGCGATGAAGCCCTTCATGTCCGCGGTGCCGCGGCCGATCGCCGCGTCCTCGGTCAGCCGCAGGGTGAAGGGGTCCGCCGACCACGACTGGCCGTCCACCGGGACCACGTCCGTGTGCCCCGACCAGACGACACCGCGCTCGCCGTCCCCGCCGGGACCCGCGGTCGCCACCAGGTTGGCCTTGGTCCTCGCCTCGTTCCAGTGCAGTTCGCTGTCGATGCCGTTGCCGGCCAGCAACTCACGGACATAACCGATCAGTTCGAGGTTCGACTTGTGGCTGGTGGTGTCGAAGCCCACGAGGCGCTCGAGGATGTCGAGCATGTGGGCGTACAGCTCGCTGTCGGAGCAGCGGACGGGGATGGCAGAGGGCATGATGGCTCGCTGACGATTCGGGGTGGGCGGTCGGCCGAGGGGCGCGAGCGCCCGGCCGGGGGTGGTTTCCGGGCGCTCGCGGGTGGGGGGCCCGGCCGCTTGCGTTTCCGGCGGCCGGGCGGGGGCTCAGGGAGCCGAGGTGGCGGACAGCCTGCTGTGTCCGACCTCCGGGAGCGAGGGCGTCACCGGCTGACCGGCCGTGGTCAGGCGGAGCAGCCTGCGCACGTGACGCTCGTCCAGGTCCTTCGTCGTCGCGGAGTGCAGGACGCAGCGGTTGTCCCAGACCACGACGTCGAGCGGGCTCCACTTGTGGCGGTAGACGAAGCGGTCGGCGGTGATGTGCGCGATCAGTTCCTCGATCAGCGCGGTGCTCTCGTCCTCCGGCAGACCCTCGATGCCGATGACGCTGCCGATGACGCGCGGCTGGATGAACAGCGTCTCCCGGCCGGTGTCCGGGTGCCGGCGCACGAGCGGGTGGGTGATCTCCGGGGTCTGCTTGCGCTCCTCCGGGCCGATGTACTTCCAGCGGGCCCACGGGTCCTCGCGGTCCGGCGACCAGCGGTACTGGTGGCGCACGCGCAGGGTCCGCAGGTAGGCCTTGCGCTCCTCGGGGAGGGCGGCGAAGGCGGCCTCGGCGTCGGCGAACAGGGTGTCGCCGCCGGAGGCCGGGATCTCGATGCCGTGCAGCATGGTCGCGCTGCCCGGGACGAGCTTGTAGGAGTAGTCGGAGTGCCAGCCCTGGCCGGAGGTCTTCATCTCCTTGTTGCGGCCCGGCTCGTTCTGGTTCGACAGGTACGTCAGGGTCGGCTCGTCGGGGTGCCGCAGCTTGAGGACGTGGTGCTCCTCCGGGCGGCCGAATATGGTGCCGAATTTGGCGAACGTACCGGCCGATATGTCCTGGGCGCGGAAGACCAGGACCTTGTGGTCCAGGTACGTCTCGAAGATCGCGCGACCCAGTTCGTCAATCACCTTGGGGGTGAGTTCGAGGTCTTTCACCTCGGCGGCGAAGGTCTCTGCGAGGCGGTCCGCGACGACCGCAGAATCAGCAGCCACTCTATTTCCTTTTCAGTCCAGCATTCATCGGTCGGAGGCTGTGTGTGCCTGCTACGTGCTCAGCGGAAATCCCGGCAGAAGAAGACCCGGTGCGAGCGCTCGTTCTTCTCGGAGTGGGTCAGTTCGTACTGGAGAGCCTGGTAGAAGGCGATGTTGTCGGTCATTTCGGCCCGGGTCCACAGCCGTACGCCCTTCAGACCGGCCGACCGCGCCATCGACTCCACCAGTGCGACCAGCTTCTTCCCTATGCCCTGCCCCTGGCAGGACGGCCTGACCGCCAGGTTGCGCAGGATCAGGTAGGGGTCGTCCGGTTCGACCGTCACCATGCCGAGGATCCGGCCGTCGGCGACGGCGACGTGGGTGCGGCCGGCGGCGGCCACCCGGTCGTAGTCGAGCAGCAGGGGCGCCGGCGGTTCGTCCACCAGGCCGAGGTACCTGCCGTAGGCCTCGCGGGCGATCTCCGCCAGTTCCGAGCTGTCGGCCGCCACGGCCGGGCGCGTCTGCGGCCGGGTGCCCTTCGCGTTACTCGCCATCTGTGTCCCGTTTCTGGTTCCCCGCGGGGAGCCGGCCGGCCTTCGGGTCAGGCGTCCTGCGCGGCGCGGCCGAGGCCCAGCGTCCGGGCTTCGCGGCTGCCCTCGAAGTAGGAGCTGGAGTAGACCTGCTCGCCGTCCTCGGACGCGACCTTCTCGTTGAAGTCGCTGCCGACGTTGTAGTCGAACGTGACACGGGGGAACGCCAGGGCCTCGACGCGCTTCTTGTCGTACCGGGCGTCGACGGAGGAGAAGCGCAGCGCGTAGGCGAGCCGGGACGGCATCGGGCCCTCGCCGAGCTGAACGCTGCGGTGCAGGACGTACTTGTCGAAGATGAGCGCGTCGCCCGGCTCGAAGGAGTCCTCCACGGCGAAGTGGTCCAGCAGGCCCTTCATCTCCGGCGAGTTCAGCAGGCTGTTCTTCAGGACGCTGAAGTCGTCGTACGTCAGGTCCTCGCCGTCGGCGATCCGGGCCTGCATGTAGCCCGGCAGCAGGTTGATGTGCTGGTACACGAACTCGCCGGAGAGCACCTTCTTGGAGACGTACTTCATGCCGCCGCGCTGGCCGTCGGCGTCGACGGGGGTCAGCGGCGTCCAGATGGTGTAGCCCGAGTCCTCGCGGCGCTGGAAGCCGAAGCTCTGGGTGCCGACGTGCCAGGGGAAGCCGGTGCTCTTGTTCTTCTCCAGCTCGAACCCGAGGCCCTGGGTGAAGAACAGCCGCTCCCCGGTGAGCTTCGCCATGGCCGCCCCGAACTCGGGGTCGCCCATGGCCGAGAGGATCGTCGCGTCGTCGTTGCCGATGTCGTACTTCAGCTTGCTGAAGCCCGAGCCGTAGTTGTCGGCGGGCGGAGCGATCTGCGAGCTGCTGAGCTTCTTCATGTGCTCGACGAGATCGTCGGAGAAGATTTTGTTGAGCTTCAGGAAGCCGTGCTCCCGGAAGTCCGCTACGTCCTCGTCGGTGAGAGAGAATTCAGGGTTGATCATTGCTTCTTCCAGGATCCGATCTGCACGCCGAAAATTCGCCATGACGGTAGCAATGATCTCGCCGTCGGGGAAGCGTTCACCGGTGCGGGGCATCAACCGGTCTGACGTGGCGCGGAGGTGGCGTCGCGCTTTTCCAAATCCTGGGCGAATTCCAGCCATTGGGCGGCATACTGCCGTGCGAGCCGGCCCACGAGGGGTTCGCAATGACGGGGCACCACGGCACTCAGCTCGGACCATTCGGCCAGTGCGTTGTATTGCAGAAGGCGCAGCAGACCGCGCCCCTCCTCGCGCAGCCGCAGGGCGGGGTCCTTGCTCAGCTTCCCCAGCAGCGACTCCGGGCGGGTGTGCTCCGCGAAGTCCCGGACGGGGCCGGGCTGTGCCTGCGCCGTCTCCGGGGCGCGCGGCGGGATCTCCACGGCCGCCAGCCGGGCCGGCTCCGGGGCGACGGCACGGGGCGCGGCCGTCTGCGCCGGCGGGGCCACGGGCGGTTCACCCGCCTGGATGCGTTTTCGTACGTCGCTGGCCGTGGCCGGGGAGATGCCCGCGAGGCGCGCGATCTCGCGCAGGGACGCGTTCGGGTTCTCGGCCATCACCTTGGCCGCCCGCCAGCGGCCCTCCATCACGTTCACCGGCCGAGCCCGGCCGTCCTGGCCGACGCGCTTGTTCAACTGCGGCTCGGCATCGGTTGAACAGCGCCGCACGGCCGCGACGGCCTTCGCGCTCAGCCCCGAGGCGCGGGCGATGGCCCGGGTGGACAGGTGCGGGTGCGAGGCGATGATGCGGGCGGCGGCGGCACGCCGGTCGGCGAGCGACAGGGGCCGGCCGTGCTTCACGTTGACCTCGACCGCGCGGAGGAAGGCATCGGCGTCGGAGCCCTCGAAGAACTCCACCTCGATGGTCCCGTCACCGCGCAGCAAGGCGGCCAGGAGGCGGTGCCGGCCGTCGATGACGGTCATGTCGGAGCGCCGTACCAGGATCGGCGGCAGCGGGGTCTCCAGCGCGGCCAGCCGGGCGGCGTACTCCTCGTCCACGCCGTCGAGCCGCGGGGACTCACCGGGCAGCAGCGTGCGGACCGGAACCGACGCTCTGTCCGCTCCGACAGCCGTGCGTGTGTCCGCCTCCGCGCCGGCGGAGGCGGCAGACGTGCTCCCGGGCCTCTTGGCGTCCGCTTGCTGCATGATTCCCCATTTTTCCCATACTCGTCCGGCCGTGGGAGTGACGGCTGACCTGTTCGTTGGGTGCCGTTCCGAGCCATCACTCCGTGCGGGACTTCATGGGCCCCCCACGCCGCTGAATCCCCCCGGCTGCCGCCGAGATGACGTCATGATCAAGGTTCGATAGCGATCCTGTCGAGGGAACCGGTGATGAACACCAGGGATACGTGTCACCTGTGTCATAGCTGTGACCTGGACAAATGTGGCCGGGTAGGGAACGCGGTGTAGCCGACCGTTACCCGATGGCCGAAACTGAGAGTGAACTTACCTGTACAGAGGGGGAGTTGGTTGGTGTTATCGGGAACGGAGAGTGACGAGGGCAACCGGCTCCGCGTCGGCCGCGGACGCGCCGGAGAGTGAGCGAGACAACACCGGAACGGGGCGCGCCACCGGTTCCGGCGGGACGTCGGTGTGCCGGGGCGGCCCCCTTCGTCACGGACCGCCCGCTGGCCGCCGCCGGGTTCGCCGTCGAGAAGGGCGCGGAGGCCGTCGTGGTGCCCTGCGTCACCGCGGCCGTCACCGCGATCGACGCGCTGCGCGAGAGGCGCGAGCCGCGTACCCGGGATCGGTACCGTGCCCGCCGTCAAGTCGGCCGCGCCGGGCGGCCGGAGCATCGCCGTGTGGGCCGCCGTCCGGACCACGTCGAGCGCGTGGCAGGAGCGCGTGATCGCGGACCACGCGAACGGCCCGTGGCGCGCGTCGCCCGCCCCGGTCCGGCGGAGGCGGTCGACCACGGCGACGCGGCCGCGGTGATGGCGGCCATCGCCGACGCGGCCGAGCGGACCCCCGGTCCCGCGACGCCGTGGTGCCGGGATGCACGCACTACCCTCTGGTCGCGCCGGAGATCCCGCGGAGCCTGCCCGGCGGAACCACGCTGTACGACGGCGCGGAGGCGGTGGCCCGTCAGACGCTGCGCCGGGACACGCACTCCCGCGGCCCGACGGGCTCCGTCGACGTCGTGCTCAGCGGTCGCCGCGGAAGCCTCCCGGCCGGCGTCCACGCCTGCGCCGTGGGCCGCGCCCTCGCCGCGGCGGCGCATACCCCGTGACCACCTCATCCCGGCCGTCACCCGCTCCCCGACGGCCTCACCGGCGAGGTGAGCCGGCTCCCGGCCGGTCCGGCCCCGACCCGACCACCGGCCCCGGCACCGGAGGGCCGGCTTTCCTCCGCGCCCGGCGGTTGTTCCCCCTCCGCGACCAGGCGACGGACAGGCGCCCGCCGTTCGCGCGCCGACGTGCACGGTCCGGCGCACCGGGCCGTTACCCGGGTGCGCCGGACCGTTCCTCCCGCCGTGCCCGTACGGGGGACGACCGGGCGCGGCGGTGGCTCAGGTGGCCCTGGCGGGCCGGGGCGGAGGGGTCAGCCCCGCCCCTTCTCGGCGGCCATGGCCGGGGGCCGGCCGCCGCCGCCCCGGGCCCCGTGGCCGAAACCGCCCCGCTTCTGCAGCGGCAGGTTCTTCATGAGCAGTGAGACGGCGAACCCGACCACCATGACGGGCACGGAGTAGAGGAACACGGTGGTCAGGGAGGCCGAGTAGGCCTCGGCCAGCCCGTTGAACACGGAGTGGGGCAGCCTGTCGAGGTCGTCCGGCGAGAGGTTGGCGATGTCGGCGCCGCTGAGGCTCAGCCCGCCGTCCGGAAGGTGCTTCGGCAGCTCGACCGTCAGGCGCGCGGCCAGGATGGCCCCGAAGATCGCGTTGCCGAACAGCGCGCCGACGTTCCGCGACAGCGACACCGTCGAGGTGACCACGCCGAAGTCCCGCGGGGGAGCGGTGTTCTGGGCCGCCACCGTGACCGTCTGCTGGGAGAGTCCGGCGGCGACGCCGAGCAGCACCAGGTAGGCGCCGATCACCCACACGTTGAGGTCCGCCGTGAGGGTGGACAGCAGCAGCAGCGCGACCGTGCCGCAGCCCATGCTCGCCACGGGGAACCACTTGTAGCGTCCGGTCTTGAAGATGACCTGGCCGGCGACCAGCGACGCCACCATCATGCCGAGCAGGGCCGGGATCATGAGGATCGCCGAGTAGGCGACCGTCACGCCGCTGACCAGCTGCAGGAAGAGCGGCAGGAAGTTGATCGCGCCGAACAGCGCCAGGCTGCTGAGCAGCGCCACCACGTTGGAGATGGTGAAGGTCGAGTCGCCGAACAGCCGCAGGGGGATGATCGGCTCGCCGACCCTGGCCTCGACCAGCAGCCAGGCCACCACGCTCGCCAGCGCGCCCGCCCCGAGTCCGAGGATCTGCGGGGAGGTCCAGTCGTAGCGGGCGCCGCCCCATGTCGTGAGCAGCACCAGGCAGGTCAGCGCCGCGCCCAGCAGCAGGATGCCCGGCACGTCGATCGTGGGGCGGTCGCCCTCGCGCGGGGGCAGGTGGAGACGGGTGAAGACCATGACCAGGGCGACGACACCGATGGGCAGGTTGATGAAGAACACCCAGCGCCAGCCGAGCGCCTCGGTCACCAGGCCGCCCACGACGGGTCCCGCCACCGAGGCGACGGTGAACACGCCGGTGAACAGGCCCTGGTAGCGGGCCCTTTGGCGCGGCTCCAGCAGTTCGCCGATGATCGCCATGGCGAGCACCGCCAGACCGCCGCCGCCGATGCCCTGGACGACCCGGAAGACGATCAGCTGTCCCATCGACTGGGCCAGGCCGCAGGCCGCCGAGCCCAGGAGGAACGTCACGATGGAGAAGGTGAACACGGGCTTGCGCCCGAAGAGGTCGCCCATCTTGCCGTAGACCGGCATGACGATGCTGAAGGACAGCATGTAGGCGACGAACACCCAGGCGTAGACGTCCAGTCCGCCGAGATTGCCGGCGATGGTGGGCCCCGCGGTGGCCACGATGGCCTGGTCCATCATCGCCATGAACGTGGTGATCAGCAGGCCGTAGAAGACCACCTTGACGGGGCGGCTGACCGGCGCGATCTCCTCATCGGCCGGTTGCGGCGGCCCGGGTCGGTTCGCGGACATGCGTGTCTCCTGTGAGGTGGGGACGGAAGGGGATGGCAGCCCCTCGGTCATTTATATGCGTTCGGCATGTATTTGTCCAGAGCATTAGCCTGCTCGGGTCATCCGAGGGAGGCGCGCTCGGCACTCCCCGGGGCGCCCTGCTCGCGGAACCAGCGGGCCCGCAGCCGTCGCTCGATGGGCTGCTGGACCTTGACCGTCAGCAACCAGGCGCAGGCCAGCGAGACGGCGATGGCCAGGACGGCGAAGGGGAGGTGGATCCAGCGCGCGTCGGGCCATTCGAACCCGGTCTTGCCGGTGACCGGCATGGAGATCGAGAGGATCACCATGAAGTGGATCATGTACAGCGCGTACGACCAGTCGCCCAGCCTGACCACCGCCCGCCGGGCGAACCACGAGCGGGCCCCGTCCCGCTCCTCGACCGCCAGACCGGCGATGAGTACCGCGAACACCGGTGTGACCACCGGGCCGAGCAGTGACTTCAGCCCCCACACCATGTTCACCGCGCAGACCAGCGCCACCAGCGCCAGACAGACCCGGGGAGGGACCCGGGGCCGCCACCCGTTCCGTACCGCCGCACCGACGACCAGGCCGAGGAAGAACTGGTAGAAGGTGGCCGGCGGGGACATGGTGACCAGGACGCCGAGATCGGAGTCGATGCGGTCCAGGCCGACCGCGTCGGGGTGCTGCCAGCGCATCCAGCCGGCGACGGCCAGGCCGAACGCGACGGCGAGCCCGGCGAGCACCGCGAGCTGCCGCTGGGTGCGGCGGCGCAGCGGTCCGGCCAGGAACGGCAGGACGGCGTAGAAGGCGATCTCGCAGGAGAGGGTCCAGCTCTGCGGGTTCGGCGAGTTGCGGATCGCCGTCGGGACCCAGGCGTTGACCATCAGCAGCGTCAGCGCGCTCATCAGCAGCAGACTGCCCGGTTCGGTGTCGGGCGCCCCCGACATGAAGAGCGTCGCCAGAAGGGTGATGACCACGCTGAGCGGCACGACCCGGGTGAAGCGCCGCCAGTAGAAGCGGCCGGGAGTGCGTTCCCGCTCGAACGCGAAGGTCAGCACGAAGCCGGAGAGCACGAAGAAGAGAGGGACGCCCGCGTCCCCGAAGCCGAAGAGGTCGAACGTACCGGGAATCGGCAGGAACGGATTGAGGTGCACGAAGACGACCCCCAGCGCCGCGACGCCGCGCAGCCCGGTGAGCCCGTCCAGGCGCGTGGTGAGCGGGCGCCCGGGCCCCTGGCCGGCCCGCGGAGCCGGTGCGAGGCGCGGTGGTGCGGGTTCGGTCGCGTCAGTGTCCATCAGCAGCTCCTCGAAGCGTGTGGTTCCCGACGGTCGGGGCCGCCGCTCGAAGGGCGCTCCAGAGCAGATCCAGCCACGGTCGTGGAGCCGCGCTTGAGCGAGTTTCGAGACCGCGCCGCCAGTGTCTGAGCCGACGACGTCCGAGCTGGCACCGCGCCGCACCTCCGCGGCCTCACCGGAAGGGACAGCCCTGATGAGTGACGAGCACGAACGGGTACTGGTGGTCGGAGGCGGGCTGACCGGGCTGACGACCGCCGTGTTCCTGGCCTGGCACGGGGTGTCGACGCTCGTCGTCGAGCGGCACGCCGACACCCTGCTGCACCCCAGGGCGCGCGGCATCAACCCGCGCTCCGTGGAGATCCTGCGCCAGGTGGGCCTGGAGCGGGACCTGCACGCCAACCTCTCGATGGGCGTGGTGGCCACCGAGTCCGCCGACCAGATGGTGCGGGCCGAGACCCTGGCTGCCGAGGAGTACGTCCTGGACAGCCTCGCCCCGGGGAACGTCGACGGGGTCAGCCCCTGCTCCTGGTGCGCCATCGACCAGGACCGGCTGGAGGTGCTCCTGCGCAAGCGGGCGACCGAACTCGGCGCGGACATCCGCTTCGGCACCGAGCTCGTCGGCTTCGACCAGGGACCGGACGGGGTCACCGCCGTCCTGCGCGATCTGGCGAGCGGCAACGAGACCGCCGTCACCGGCTCCTACCTGGTCGCCGCGGACGGCTGGCGCAGCGGAGTGCGCGAAGCGCTCGGCGTGCGGTTCACCGGGCCCGGGGTGCTCATGGAGACCCTCAGCGTCGTCTTCGAGGCCGATCTGGGACCCGTGCTGCGCGGCCGCCGCCCGGGGCTGGCCTTCGTCAGCCGCCCCGTCGACAAGACGATCGTCTTCCCGCACGACGGCGACCGCGCCTGGGTGTTCGGGATGCCGTACTACGCGGCCGACGGCACCCCCGTCGGCGCCGTGACCGAGGAACAGGTGCTGGGCTGGGTCCGTGAGGCCGTCGGCGTACCCGACCTCGACGTCACGCTCAAGGTGCAGATCCCGCAGACCGGCGCGAAGATCCTCTCCTTCCCGATCGGCGGCTACACCGCGGAACGCTTCCGCAGCGGCCGGGTGCTCCTGGCCGGCGACGCCGCGCGGATGGTGCCGCCGAGCGGGGCCTTCGGCGGCAGCAGCGGCATCGCCGACGCGCACAACCTGGCCTGGAAACTCGCCGCGGTGCTCCGCGGGGAGGCGGGCGAGGGACTGCTCGACACCTACGACGAGGAGCGCCGGCAGGTGTCGCTGTTCACGCTGGAACAGGCCATGGCACGGATGGTCGGGCGCGGCGACAGCGAGCACCCGGGCGAGTCGGAGACCGCGGTGGAGGTCGACGGTACGGTCATCCACCCGTACTGGAGCGTGATCTTCGGCTACCGCTACCGTTCCGCCGCCGTACTCGGCACCGACCCGCACGACCAGGAGCCCGTCCACGCCCCGCGGGACCTGCGCGCCCAGCCCGGCAGCCGGGCCCCGCACCTGCCGCTGGTCCGGGACGGACGGGAGATCTCGGCCCTGGACCTGTTCGGCGAGGGCTGGGTACTGCTCGCCGGCGAGAAGGGGGCCGCCTGGGCCGCGGCCGCCGAGGACGCCGCCGCACGGCGCGGGCTGCGGCTGACCGCCCACCGTGTCGGCGGCGACGTCCAGGACCCGTCGGGCGGTTGGGCCGCCCGTTACGGGGTGGGGGACGCCGGAGCCGTGCTGGTCCGGCCCGACGGGTTCGTGGCCTGGCGCTCGGTCGACCTCCCGGCCGTCCCCCGGGCCGCGCTTAAGCGCGTACTGGACTCCCTCCTGCAGCTCGACTGACCCCTCGGCCGTCCCCGGCCGGCTCACCGCCGGGACCCGCCGACGCAACCCGACGGACGCAACCCGACCGACGCAACCCGACCACGCCGAACCAAGGAGATCGCGATGACCGATGTGGACACCGGATACACCCGGCTGGCCACCCTGATCAGAGCCACCCCGGACTCCGGTCTGAACGCCGCGCTCGCCGCCGAGCCCGGTGGCCTCGACACGGCACTCGACACCGTCTTCGCCCACATGGCCTCGCTGGTCGACCCGGACCGGGTGAAGGGCGAGAAGGGCGTCTTCCAGTACGAGATCACCACCGGCGAGGGCGTCAAGTCCCGCTACCTCCACGTCGAGAACGACACCTGCGTGGCGGGCCGCGGCACCCACGACGGCGCCGACATCACCATCGGCATCGGCCTCACCGACCTGGCCCGCCTCGCCACCGGTCAGCTCAGCGGCCAGCGCGCGTTCGTCACCGGGCGGATGAAGCTCAAGGGGAACGCCATGTTCGGGCTGAAGCTCGGCCAGTGGTTCCGCCGGGACTGAGGAGGGGGCAGCCGATGAGACTGGGTCTGATGGTCAGCGCGTTCGACTGGCCGGGCGGAAGCCGGGAGTACGGCAGCACGCTGGGCCGGATCGGCCGGGACGCCGAGCAGGCGGGCTTCAGCAGCCTCTGGGTGATGGACCACTTCTTCCAGACACCGCTGAACGGGCCGCCGGAGGGAGACTGCCTGGAGGCGTACACGACGCTGGCGTACGTCGCCGGGCAGACCTCGACGCTGCGGCTGGGCACCATGGTCTCCGGGGTCACGCACCGTCACCCGGCCCTGCTCGTCAAGACGGTCACGACGCTGGACGTGCTGTCGGGCGGGCGGGCCGCGCTCGGGATCGGGGCGTCCTGGTACGAGGAGGAGCAGCGGGCGTACGGCATCCCGGTCCGTCCGCTGCGCGAACGCTTCGAGCGGCTCGAGGAGGCGCTGCAGATCGCCCACCGGATGTGGGCCGGGGACGAGAGCCCGTTCGAGGGCGAGCACTACCGGCTGGACCGGCCCCTGAACGCGCCGGCCGCCCTCAGCAGGCCGCATCCGCCGATCCTGGTCGGCGGACAGGGGGAGAAGCGGACGTCCCGGCTGATCGCGCAGTACGCGGACGCCTGCAACTTCTACGAGCCCCCCACCCCGGAGATGCTCGCCGAGAAGATGAAGACCCTGCCGCCCGACCATCCGATGCGCCGGGGCGGCGGCCGCGACCCCTTCGGCATGCTCCGCCGCAAGCTCGCCGTGCTGCGCGAGCGCTGCGAGGAGTACGGGCGCCCCTGGAAGGAGCTGGAGAAGACCACCCTGGGCGGCGTCACCCTCTCGCCCACCGGCGGCAGCGGCACCATGACGCCCGCGCAGGCCGTGGACCGCTACGGCGCACTCGCCGAACTCGGCATCGACCACGCGGTGGTCGAGCCGTCCGACCTGCACCGGCCCGGCGCGCTGGAACG
The DNA here is from genome assembly GCF_055564315.1 of Streptomyces sp. NPDC029151. Taxonomy (NCBI): domain Bacteria; kingdom Bacillati; phylum Actinomycetota; class Actinomycetes; order Kitasatosporales; family Streptomycetaceae; genus Streptomyces; species Streptomyces sp. NPDC029151. The sequence continues at coordinate 1,184,851 of NZ_JBVHWQ010000001.1, read as the reverse complement.
GTGGGCGGAGGTCATCGCCCAGGTGCGCTGAACCGTCCCGCACCGCCTGCTCCGCCGCGCCCTCGTGTCCCGACGTCCCGCCCGCTGCCCTCCGGCGGGCGGGACGACGTCGTGCCCCGGCCGCGTGCGGGGGAGCGTGCGCGTGCCCTGCCCGGCGGCGGGTGCCGGGCAGGGCACGTCGTGGGTCAGGGGGTGCGCCAGGTGGTTCCGCCCCCGGGGGCGGGGAGGGAGCGGTGGGCCCAGGGGGCCGGTTCGGGGCTGCCGCCCGGGGGACCGGGCGGCGCCGTGGCGGCCGACGCGGCCATGAGGACCGTCAGCACGGCGGCGAGCTCCTCGGGGGCCGGCCGGCCGCGCAGCACGCGTACCGCACCGGCGCCCGGTGCCGTGCCGCTCACTGCGGTGGGTTGCCGTGCTTGCGGCTGGGCAGCGCGGCGTGTTTGACCCGGAGCATCGCCAGGGCGGAGATGACCCGGGCGCGGGTCTCGGCCGGATCGATCACACTGTCCACCAGACCGCGCTCCGCCGCGTAGTAGGGGTGCATCAGCTCCGCCCGGTACTCCTTGACGAACCGGGCGCGGGCGGCGTCGGGATCCTCGGCGGCCGCGATCTCCCGGCGGAACACCACGTTGGCCGCGCCCTCGGCGCCCATGACCGCGATCTCGTTCCCGGGCCAGGCCAGGGAGACGTCCGTGCCGATGGAGCGCGAGTCCATCACGATGTACGCGCCCCCGTACGCCTTCCGCAGGATCACCTGCACCCGGGGCACCGTGGCGTTGCAGTAGGCGTACAGCAGCTTGGCGCCGTGCCGGATGACCCCGCCGTGCTCCTGGTCGACACCGGGCAGGAAACCGGGTACGTCGACCAGCGTGACCAGCGGGATGTTGAACGCGTCGCAGGTCTGCACGAAGCGGGACGCCTTCTCCGAGGCCCGGATGTCCAGCACCCCCGCGAACGACGCGGGCTGGTTGGCCACGATCCCCACCGTGCGGCCGTCCAGCCGGGCCAGCGCGCACACGATGTTGGTCGCCCAGGTCTCCTGGATCTCGAAGAACTCCCCGTCGTCCACGATCTCCGCGACGACCGCGCGCATGTCGTACGAACGGTTGGGGTCGACCGGGACGAGGTCGAGCAGCGCCTCGGTCCTGCGGTCGGCGGGGTCGCCGCACGGCTCGGCGGGCGGCAGCTCACGGTTGTGGGAGGGCAGCAGGGACAGCAGGTGCCGTACGTCCTCCAGGCACGTCTCCTCGTCGTCGTACACGCCGTGCGCCACCCCGGAGAGCGACGCGTGGGTGTCCGCGCCGCCGAGGACCTCGTGCGTGACGACCTCGCCCGTGACCGCCTGCACCACGTCCGGGCCGGTCAGGAACATCTGCCCGGTGCCGCGCACCATGAAGACGAAGTCGGTCAGCGCCGGGGCGTAGGCGGCGCCACCGGCGCACGGACCGAGGATCACGCTGACCTGCGGGATCACCCCGGAGTTGCGGACGATCCGGGTGAAGATGCCGCCGTAGCCGGCCAGTGCCGTGACACCCTCCTGGATGCGCGCGCCCGCCCCGTCGCACAGACCCACGACCGGCGCGCCGGCCCCCTCCGCCAGGTCGATCAGCTTGTGGATCTTCGTGGCGTGGGCCTCGCCGAGCGCCCCGCCGAAGATCCGGAAGTCGTGCGCGTACACGAACACCGTCCGGCCGTGCACCCGGCCCCAGCCGGTGACGACACCGTCGGTGTGCGGACGCCGCTCCTCCAGCCCGAAGCCGGTGGCACGGTGCCGCCGCAACTCCTCGATCTCGGTGAAGCTGCCCGGGTCGAGCAGGAGGTCGATCCGCTCCCGCACGGTCAGTTTGCCCTTCGCGTGCTGGGCCCGAGTCGCCCGCTCACTCGGTCCGTTGCGCACGTTCTGGAGCAGTTCGGTGAGTTCGGCGGCACGGTCGCGCAGATGGCCGTCCATGGGCGCCGCCGGCAGGGAATCCAGGCAATCTCCGACGTGGGTCATGGGGCACAGGGTCGGCAGAACCGCTCAAGCCGGGCTCGACCGGGCGTTGACGTACGGATCGAGTCCGCCCCGAACGGGCCGGTCCAGCCTTCCGCCATGACACCGTCGCAGTGCCGTTCCGTGGTCCTGATGCTGCCGGGGACCGGAGCCCAGCACCCCCGCATGGCCCTCGGCCTCTGGCGTCACCAGCCGGTCTTCACCGAAGCCGTCGAAGCGGTGCTGGGCCGGCTCGGCCCCGAGGGGGAGGCGATCCGCGCGGACTGGCTCGCCGACGAACCCCGCGTCCCCCTGGACGCCGACAGCCGTGCGGCGCCGCTGCTGTTCGCCGTGGACTACGCCATGGGGCGGCTGGTGCAGAGCTGGGGCGTGCGGCCGGCGGCGTACCTGGGCCACAGCATGGGGGAGCTCGCCGCCGCGGTCCTCACCGGCGTCTTCGGCCTGGACGCCGCGGTACGGCTGCTGTGGGAACGGGTCCGGATGCAGCGCTCCACGCCGGCGGGCGGGATGCTCGCGGTGGCGGCCGGGCCGCAGGAGCTGTCCGGCTACCTGGGCGGCGACCTGGTGGTGGGCGCGGTGAACGGGCCGCGCCACACCGTGCTGTCCGGCCCGGAGCACCTGCTGCGCGCGGCCGAGCACGCGCTGCGCGCGGACGGCAGGACCTTCCGGAGGCTGGGCACGCACACGCCGTACCACAGCCCCGCCCTGGCCCCGCTGGTGGCGGACACCGTCGGCCTCGTCGCCCGGCTGCGCCCGGCCGTCCCCCGCGCCCCGCTGTACTCCGCCTACACCGCGGGCCCCCTCCGCGCGCACGAGTCCGTCGACCCGCACTTCTGGGCCGCGCAGCCGACCCGGCCCGTGATGTTCTGGCGCACGCTCGACCGGGTGCTGGGGGACGGCGACCGCCTCCTGGTGGAGACGGGCCCGGCGCAGACCCTGACGGTGCTGGCCCGCGCGCATCCGGCGGTGCGCGCGGGCCGCAGCGCCGTGGTGCCGACGCTGCCCCCTAGGGCGGCCGGGCCCGACGCGGACCGGCGCTGCGTGGAGGCGGCGCGGGCCGCGCTGGCGGACGGAGGCCACCTGACGGCCCCCCGGCCCTTCGAGGCCGCCTCCGGCCCGCCCCGCGATGCGCGCGCCCACCACGGCGAACACCGTGGACTCCGCTGAACTCCTGCACCTTCCAAGGCAGTTGACATACCCGACGATCCCATACGGTGAGGGGCACAAGATGGACACAGGGCGCACTGCGCTGGTGACCGGTGGATCGCGCGGCATCGGCCGGGCGGTCGCCGTCCGGCTGGCCCGCGCGGGTCACGCCGTCGGTTTCTGCTCGCGGTCGGCGGACGAGGCCGCGCTGGAGACGGTCCGGCTGGTCGAGGAGACCGGCGCGGCGGTCCACCACGTCGTCTGTGACGTGACCGACCTGGAGGCGGTACGGCGCTTCGTCGACGAGTCGGAGGAGAAGCTCGGCCCCACGCACGCCGTGGTGAACTGCGCCGGCGTGCTCCGGGACCGCCCCATGGCGCTGATGGCGCCGCAGGACTGGCGGCAGGTCGTCGGCACCAGCCTCGACGGGACCTACCACGTGTGCCGCTCGGTGCTGCGCGGCATGCTCACCCGCCGCTCGGGCGCGATCGTGAACGTCTCCTCGGTCATCGGCGTCTACGGCCACGCGGGGCAGACCAACTACGCGGCGGCCAAGGCCGGGATGAACGGCCTGACCCGGGCGCTCGCCAAGGAGGTCGCGCCCTACGGCGTCCGGGTCAACGCGGTGGCGCCGGGATTCATCGACACCGACATGCTGGACGGGATGACGGACAAGGCCCGCACGGCCGCACTGGCCACCGTCGCGATGGGCCGGTTCGGCACCGCCGGGTCCGTGGCGGAACTGGTCGCCTTCCTGCTCTCCGACGCCGCCGACTACATCACCGGCCAGGTGGTCCAGATCGACGGCGGGATAGCCCTGTGAGGGCGGGCTCATGACCTCCTCCGAACCCCTCGTGCTCCCGGAACCCGCGCCGGACCCGCCCGTGTGGACGCTCCTGCGCGAACGCTGGTTCAGCACCCTGTTCCTGACGGACATGTGGGAACGCTTCAGCTACTACGGCATGCAGGCGCTGCTCTTCCTCTACGCCACGACCCCCACCGCCGAGGGCGGGCTCGGACTGTCCGCGGGCACCGCCGGTGCGCTGTTCGGCCTGTACGTGTCCCTGTCCTTCCTCGCGGCCATGCCCGGCGGCTGGCTCGGCGACCGGGTCCTCGGCACACACCGCGCGATGCTCTGCGGGGCCCTGACCATCGCCGCCGGGCACGCCTGCATGGCCGTACCCGTGCCAGGCTTCTTCTACCCGGGGCTGTTCCTCGTGGCGAGCGGCACCGGCCTGTTCAAGCCGAACCTGCCGGTGGTGTTCGACCAGATGACGCCGGGCGGCGACAGCGGCCGGCGGCAGGCCGCCTTCTCGCTCTTCTACATGAGCGTGCAGGTGAGCGCGCTGACCGGGCCGCTGGTCACCGGTGCGCTCGGCGAACGGGTCGACTGGCACCTGGGGTTCGGCGCGGCCGCCGTCGGCATGCTCGCCGGCGTCGCGCAGTACCTGCGCGGAGCGCCCGCCCTGCGCGGCCGCACGGGCCCGGCCCGTCCGCTGCCGCCCGCCGCGGCGCGCCGGCTGGTCCGCGCGGCCTGGGCGGCCCTGGGAGCCGCCGTCCTGCTGGGCGCGGCCGTGACGGCCGTCGGCGGTGTGCCGCTCCGACCGGTGCTGGCCCTGTGCGGGCTGGCCTCACTGGTCCTGCCGGTGTGGTACTTCCGGCGGCTGCTGCGCGGCCGGGACCTGGACGAACCGGCGCGGGTCCGCATCCGCGGCTACCGCCGCGTCTTCGTGCCGGCCGTTCTGTTCTGGGCCATGTACGGGCAACTGGGCTCCGTGTTCAGCCTGTTCGCCGACTCCTACACGGACCGGGACATGGCCGGGTTCGAGGTGCCGGCCAGCTGGTTCCAGTCCGCCCACCCGCTGTTCGTCCTGCTGCTGGCCCCGCTCTCCGCCTGGCTGTGGCTGCGGCTGAGGCCGCGCGGTGTGACGGGCACCGTGCGGCAGTTCTCGGCCGGACTGCTGGGGGCGGCCGGCGGGTTCGCCGTCCTGGCCTGGGGGGCCCGCACGGCCGAGACCGGCGACACACGGGTGTCCGCCGGCTGGCTGCTGGTCGCCTTCCTCGGTGTCAGCTGTGCGGAACTGGTCTTCGGACCGGTCGGGTTGAGCATCACCGCCGAGTCGACGCCCGACGGGCACGGCAGCCGCATGATGGGGCTGTTCTACCTGGGGGCGGCGCTGGGCGCCGGGGTGGGCGGCCAGCTCTCCCGGCTGGTCGGCGTCGTACCGCTCTGGGTCTATCTGGGCGGGTTCTCCGCCGTCGCCGTACTGACCGCGCTGACGCTGGTCACCGCGGCCCCCGGACGCGCGAGCTCCGCTGGACGAGCCCTCAAGGCCGCCGAGTGAGGATCGTTTCCGGACAGCTGAGCCACCGCTCCCGGGGTGGTGGCCGGCCCGCTCGTTCCGTGTCCCCGCTCCGAAGGGAGTTCTCCATGGCCCACCGCACCCTCATCGTCGCGCGGATGAACCACGACGACGCCGACAAGGTGGCCGCGCTGTTCGCCGAGTCGGACGCCAGCGAGCTGCCGCACATGATCGGCGTGCAGCGCCGCACGCTGTTCCGGTTCCACGGTCTGTACTTCCACCTCGTCGAGGCGGACGAGCCGATCAACGAACGGCTCTACAAGGCCCGCAGCCACCCGCTCTACGCCGACATCAACACCCGTCTCGCCGAGTTCATGACGCCCTACGACCCGAACTGGCGCGAGCCGAAGGACTCCATGGCCGAGCCCTTCTACACCTGGACGCCGTGACGGCGTCCCCGCCGCTTCCCCGCATTCCGCCGCTGCCCGGTCCCCACATGGAGCACCTATGCAGACCTTCGACCCCATCAAGATCGCCGTGAACGACGTGCCGGCCAACCGCAGGCGCGGAGGCGACCTGCGTGTCCTGCTCAGCCCCAAGACCTGCGGAGCCACCGCCGGTTTCATGGGCGTCGGCACGCTGGAGCCCGGCGAGTACGTCTCCGAGCACTACCACCCCTACTCCGAGGAGTTCTTCCACGTCGTCCGGGGCCGGCTGCTGCTCCGCGTCGACGGCGAGGAGCTGGAACTCGAAACCGGCGAGTCCTTCATGGTGCCCATCGGTGTCCGGCACCGCATCGAGAACCACGGCACCGAGCAGGCCTTCGTCACCTTCTTCCTCGGACCGCTCGCGCCCAGCCCGGAACTGGGCCACGTCGACTGCGAGCCGCTGCCCGGCGAGGGCTCGCTCCCCGAAGTGGGGGACGTGCGATGACCGGCCGCGCGGTCATCACCGGGATCGGGGTCGTCGCCCCGGGCCCGACCGGACGGGAACCGTTCTGGGAGATGATCGTCAAGGGGCGGACGGCGACCCGGGGCATCACCCTCTTCGACCCCTCGCCCTTCCGCAGCCGGATCGGCGCCGAGTGCGACTTCGACCCCGAGCGGGAGGGACTGTCCTACCAGGAGATCCGGCGCACGGACCGGGCCGGGCAGTTCGCCCTGGTCGCCGCCCGCGAGGCCCTGGCGGACAGCGGGTTCGAACCGGACGACCACAACGCCCACCGGATCGGGGTGAGCATCGGCAACGGCGTCGGCAACGCCATCTCCATGGAGCAGGAGTACCGGACGGTCAGCGACAACGGCCGCCAGTGGCTGGTCGACCCCGCGTACATGAAGCCGCACCTCTACTCCTACGTCATGTCCAGCTCGCTCGCGAAGGAGGTGGCCTGGGCGGTCTCCGCCGAGGGCCCGGCGACCGTCGTCAGCTCCGGGTGCTGCGCGGGCATCGACGCGGTCGGCTACGCCGTCGACCTGATCCGCGAGGGCTCGGCGGACGTGATGGTCGCCGGCGCCACCGACGCCCCGATCTACCCGATCACCGTGTCGTGCTTCGACACCCTGCGTGCCTCCTCCACCAGCAACGACGACCCCGAGCACGCCTGCAAGCCGTTCGACCGACGACGCAACGGCCTGGTCCTCGGCGAGGGGTCGGCGGTCTTCGTCATCGAGGAACTGGAGCACGCCCGCCGGCGCGGGGCCCGGATCTACTGCGAGGTCGCCGGGTACGCCGCGCGCGCCAACGGCTACCACATGACCGGACTGCGGCCGGACGGGCGGGAGATGGGCGAGGCCATCACCGCCGCGCTCGACGAGGCCCGGATCAACCCGGAGGAGATCGACTACTGCAACGCCCACGGCTCGGGCACCCGGCAGAACGACCGGCACGAGACCGCCGCCTACAAGCGCAGCCTCGGCGAGCACGCCTACCGCATCCCGGTCAGCTCCATCAAGTCCATGGTGGGGCACTCGCTGGGCTCCATCGGGTCGATCGAGATCGCCGCGAGCGCCCTCGCCATCGACCGCGGCACGGTGCCGCCCACCGCCAACTACGAGGAACGCGACCCCGAGTGCGACCTCGACTACGTGCCGCAGACCGCGCGCGAGGCCGAGCTGGACGTCGTCCTGAGCGTCGGCAGCGGGTTCGGCGGGTTCCAGAGCGCGGTGGTGCTCACGTCCCCGAGGAGGATCGGATGACCGCGTCCGTCATCACCGGTGTCGGCGTCGTCGCGCCCAACGGCCTGGACCGCGAGTCGTGGTGGCAGGCGACCCTGGACGGCAAGTCCGGTCTCGACACCATCAGCCGGTTCGACGCGAGCCGCTACCCGACCCGGGTCGCCGGCGAGGTCACCGGCTTCGACCCGGCCGATCACGCGCCCGCCCGGCTCATCAGCGAGACGGACGCCATGACGCAGTACGCCTTCGCGGCCACCAACGAGGCGCTCGCCGACGCGTCGCTGGACACCGACGCGTTCGCCGACCTGGACCTGGCGGTGATCACCGCCAACTCCTCCGGCGGCGTCGAGTTCGGCCAGCGCGAGCTGCAGAAGCTCTACAGCGAGGGCCCACAGGCCGTGGGCGCGTACATGTCCATCGCCTGGTTCTACGCGGCCACCACCGGCCAGCTGTCCATCCGGCACGGCATGCGCGGACCCTGCGGCGTCCTCTGCTCCGAGCAGGCGGGCGGTCTGGACGTGCTCGCGCAGGCCCGGCGCGTCCTCGCCCGGGGCACGCGGGTGGTGCTGTCCGGCGGCACCGACGCCTCCCTGTCGCCGTACGGACTGACCTGCCAGCTCTCCAACGGCCGGCTCAGCGGACAGCACCGCCCGGACCGCGCGTTCGTGCCCTTCGACCGCGAGGCGAGCGGCTACGTGCCCGGCGAGGGCGGGGCGATCCTGGTGGTGGAGAGCCTCGACCAGGCCCGCGCCCGGTCCGCCCCCCAGGTCTACGCGCTCGTCGCCGGGTACGCCGCGACCTTCGACCCGCGCCCCGGCTCCGGCCGCCCGCCGGGCCTGCGCAGGGCGATCGAGCTGGCCCTCGCCGACGCCGGGCTGCGGCCCGCCGACGTCGACGTCGTCCTCGCCGACGGCCACGGGGTGCCGGAGCTCGACCGCCAGGAGGCCGAGGCCGTCAACACCGTGTTCGGACCCGGCGCCGTACCCGTGAGCGTCCCCAAGACCATGACGGGCCGCCTGTACGCCGGCGGCGCACCGCTCGACGTGGCCGCCGCGGTGCTGGCGCTGCGGGACCAGATCATCCCGCCGGCCGTCAACACGGTCGCCGACCCCGCGCACCGCCTCGACGTGGTGACGGACCGGCCCCGGCGCGCCCGCCTGCGCACCGCGCTCGTCCTGGCGCGCGGCTACGGCGGGTTCAACGCCGCCGTGGTACTGCGCTCCGCGTGACCACCACCCGTACGCCCTTCACAGCACCCCATGCCCAGGAGGAAGCGAACCCATGAGCAGCATGACCTTCGACGACCTGAAGCAGATCATGACCACCGCGGTCGGTGAGGGGGAGGCCGAGGAGCTGGAGGAGAGCCGGCTCGGCGTGGCCTTCACCGAGATCGGCTACGACTCGCTCGCCGTGCTGGAGATCGCCAGCCAGATCCAGCGGCAGTACGGACTGAAGATCCCCGACGAGGCCATCGAGGAGATGGACTCGCCGCAGGCCGTGCTTGACTACGTCAACGCACGTCTGGCGGCCGTCTGATGGCCGTCACCGACAACTCCGTCGTCATCGACGCTCCCATGGACCTGGTGTGGGAGATGACCAACGACGTCGAGTCCTGGCCGGAACTCTTCTCGGAGTACGCGGCGGCCGAGATCCTGGAACGGGAGGGCGACACCGTCCGGTTCCGGCTCACGCTGCGCCCCGACGACAACGGCGACGTGTGGAGCTGGGTCTCCGAACGCACTCCCGACCCGGTCACCCGCACCGTCCGGGCCCGCCGGATCGAGACCGGCCCCTTCACCCACATGAACCTGCTCTGGCAGTACCGGCAGACCGGGGACGGCGTCGAGATGCGCTGGCAGCAGGAGTTCACGGTGCGGCCGGGGCTGCCGTTCGGGGACGCGGAGATGACCGAGCGGCTCAACCGCAACACGCGCAGGGAGATGGCCCGGATCAAGGAGCTCGTCGAGAAGGCCGCCGTCGACCGGGGACGGGAGGAGCGGTGACGGCCGGACTGCGGGTCGCCCTGCGCATCGAGATCGGCGCGGGCCACGAGGCCGAGTTCGAGGAGCTGTGGCGCAGCCACGCGCAGACCGTGCGCCGGTTCCCGCACAACCACGGCCAGCAGCTCCTGCGCCAGGTCGACCAGCCGGGCGTGTACACCGTGCTGACGGACTGGACGGACGAGCCCGCGTTCCGGGCGTTCGAGCGGAGCCCGGAGCAGCAGGCGTACCTGAAGCGGCTGTGGCCGATGCGGACCGCCGGCGAGATGCGTCTGCTGGAGCCCCTGCACCACCTGTCACCCGCCGCGGCGGCCGCGGCCGAGCAACCAGGGAGAACGGCATGACCACACAGCAGCAGGACGTGACCGACCTGGTCGACCTGGTGGAGTCGACACCGGCCAGGGAACTGGAAGCGGCCGTGGCCCAGCGCCCCGGAGGGGTGGACGCCACGCTGCGGCTCCTGTTCGACCTGCTGGTCTCGGAGTTCAACCCCGAGAAGGCCGGCGGCGAGAAGGGCACCTTCCAGTTCGACATCGCCACCTCCACCGGCCGGAAGCCGTACTGGGTGCACGTCGAGGACGGCACCTGCGGCTGCGGCGCGGGACAGCACGAGGCGCCCGACATCACCATCGGCATCAAGCTGCCCGACATGATCGCCATGGGGGTCGGCAAGCTGCCCGGCGCCAAGGCGTTCCTGACCGGGAAGCTCAAGCTGAGCGGCAGCCCCCTGATGGGCACCAAGCTGGGGGAGTGGTTCGACCACCCCGAGATCTGACCGTCCGCCACGGCGGAAGCCGCCGCCGGGTCCCGGACCCGGCGGCGGCTTCGTCGTCGCCCGTGTGCTGGGGGCCGCGTCGTCGAGGCGGCCCGGGCCTCACTCCACGCCGAGGACCGACATGTGCGCGATGGACGTCATCGCCTGCTCGTGCGTGCGGACCAGGTAGGCGTCCGGGTCCACGGGCCGGCTCGGGTCGAGCAGGTAGTCCGCCAGCCAGGCCTCGGCCTTCTCACCGTGGCACCGGTCCGACAGGTAGCCGACGACGTCGTACGGGTGGCCGTCGTACTGGACCACCCGCACCAGCGTGTCCTGCTGCAGGAACAGGGCCGTGCGCACGATCGTCGGGTGGTCGGGGGACACCCGCAGCGGCGTGCCGCGGCCCGAGACGTCCCGGGCCTCGGCGAGTTCGGCGCCCGCCCCGGGGCGCAGCGGATAGCGCAGGGCCACCGTGCCGGCCGCCGGCCGCTCGTCGGGACTGTCCTGCTCCAGCACGAGCATCAGGCTGCGGTGGAAGTGGTCCCGGAACCCCTGTTCGGTCTCGGTGTCGCGTGGCTCGGTCAGCCAGGGCTGGATCGCCCGCTCGGCCTCGCGCACGCCCCCCTGCACCGACATGTGGCGGGCGATCTGCGCCGCGGGAACACCGTCGTGGTGGATCACTCTGACCAGGGTCTCGCCCTGCACGAACAGCCCCGTGCCGAGCAGCATCCCGACCGTCCGGCCGGTGGCGTCCTTGATGACGGGCGAGTCGACCCGGGTGAAGTTGCGGGGGGAGAACACCTCGATGAGCCGGTCCTCGTGACCGGCCTTGACGCGGTAGGTGATCGCGTCCAGTGGCATGCGGCTTCCTTCCTCTTCAGCGGGTGGCGAGCACCGCGACGGTGTCGGTGAGCAGTGCGAGGAGCGCGAGGGCGGTGCGCAGCCGGTGCCAGGCGCGCCACAGCGGCCGCGGATCCTGCCAGGGCCCGTCGGCGGCGAGCGCGCCCAGTGACCGGTTGATCGGGACGTTGCCGAGGTGCGAGACCGCCTGCACCCCGATGAGCAGCACCGACGCCAGGGGGAACAGCCACCGGGCCGGAGACTCGGCGAGCCACGCCAGGGCGAAGCCGCCCAGGGTGACGACGTTGACCAGGATCGGCATCAGCGGGTGGTAGCCCTTGCCCAGCAGCGCGTGGGCGCGCAGGTAGTCGGCGCGCTCCATCGCCGACATCGCCGGGGCGACGCTCACCGCCACCGCCACGAAGATCCCGGTGACGGTGCCCGTCCCGACGAGCACCGTCCCGGCGAGCACTTGTTCAGCAATCACGCGGCATCACGACTCCGAACGGCAGTGGGTATGTCGACCGTCACCCTGGCCCGCCCTGCTCGATGCGCCGTGGAGCGGCACTCAACGAGTCCGCGCCGGCGTCCGGCACCGGCGGGCGTCGAGCCGCGGTCGAGTCCTCTTCGACCGGCAGCTCCGACAGTCGTGGCACCAGTTCGCCGCGCCGGGCGGCGGCCACGTCGGAGGTGACCACGTTGCAGCCCACGCACGTTCTGATGCCCCTGGCCTTGTTCGCCGGCGGTCTCGCGGCGGGCGGCCTGTCGATCTCGGTGCTCGCCGCCCCGCTCTTCACGACCCTGCCCACCAGCATGTACGTGCCGGTCCACCAGGGCCTCGTGACCCGCTTCGACCCGTTCATGCCGGTGTCGCTGCTCAGTTGCCTGCTGTGCGACGTGGCCCTGGCGGCGCTGCCCGGCGGCGACGCGGTCGTCCGCGTGCTCGCGGCGCTGGCGGCGGTGCTCCTCGTGAGCGCCATGACGGTGTCGCTCACCAAGAACGTCCCCATCAACCGCTGGCTGTCGACCCTCGACGCGCAGCGCCTGCCGGCCGACTTCGCCGCGCGCGACCCGCGCGAGCGCTGGATCCGCTGGAACCGCGTGCGCGGCGCCCTGGCCGTGTCGGCGCTGGTCGTCAACGTCGGTGCGGCCGCCGCCCTGATGTGATCCCCCGTCGGCCCGGCCTGACGGCCCCCTCACCCATCCCAGCACCCGGAAGAACCAGGAGAACCCTGTGGACGCAATGACCGGCGTGGTCGGCCCGCCGATGGCAGGGGCGCTGCCGCCCCATGTGCGGCTGCTGCTGCTCACCGACGGCACGCGGATCTCCCGCGTACTGCACGTGGTCGCCGAGCTCGGCGTCGCCGACGAACTGGCGGACGGCCCGCTCGACGTCCCCACGCTCGCCGCGCGCACCGGCACCCACGCCGACAGCCTCGGCCGGGTGCTCCGCGTGGCCGCGGCCTTCGGCCTGTTCGAGGAGGCACCCGACGGGCGGTACGGTCTGACGGAGCTCAGCCAGGCGCTGCGCTCCGACGTCCCCGGCAGCCAGCGGGACATGGTGCTCTACAACGGCGACGACGTGATGTGGCGCTCGTACGGGCGGCTGATCCACACCGTGCGCACCGGCGAACCCGCCTTCGAGGACGTCTTCGGGCACGGCTTCTTCGCGCACCTGGAGCAGAACCCGCGGACGGGCGCCCTGTTCGACCGGGCGATGACCGGCATGAGCCGGGCCACGACCGCGATGCTGCTGGACGGCTTCGACTTCGGGCGCTTCCCCCGCATCACCGACGTGGGCGGCGGTCACGGCTACTTCCTGGCCGAGGTCCTCAAACGCCACGCCGGCAGCACCGGCACACTCGTCGACCGGCCCGCCGTGGTGGAGGAGGCCGGCAAGCTGCTCGAAGCGGCGGGCGTCGCCGACCGCGCGGAGGTGGTGGCCGGGGACTTCTTCGAGGCGCTGCCGCCCGGGGCGGACGCGTACGTCCTCAAAGCCGTCCTCCACGACTGGGACGACGAACACGCCGTACGCATCCTCGGCCGGATCCGCGAGGCACTGGCGGACCGGCCGGACGGACGGCTGCTGGTCTGCGAGTTCCTGGTGGGGCCGGCCGGCCAGTGGGACCGCGGCAAGCTGCTCGACCTCGACATGATGCTCCGCTTCGGCGGCCGCGAGCGCGACGAGGGGCAGTGGCGCGCACTGCTGGCGGCGGCCGGGCTGGAGCTCGTGAACGACCCCGTACCCGGCCGCTGGGCGGTGCTGGAGTGCCGCCCGGCCGGCACCGGCTGAACCGGCCGGCGCCCGAGAACCACGACGAGTGACGCACATCCCCGACGAGTGACGGACACCCCGGACGAATGACGGAGGAAGACGTGGATCTGCAACTGGCGGGAAAGAAGGCGCTGGTCACCGGCGGCACGAGGGGCATCGGGCGGGCCGTCGTGCTCTCGCTGGCCCGGGCCGGCGCCCAGGTGGTGACCTGCTACCGGCAGGACGGTGAGGCGGTGGAACGCCTCGTCCGCGAACTGAAGGAGACCGGCGGCGACCACGCGGTGGTGAAGGCCGACGTGGGGCAGCGGGAGGGGGTCGAGCAGCTCCTGCGGGAGGTGCGCGACCGCTTCGACAGCCTCGACGTGCTGGTCAACAACGCGGGCGTGATCAGCCACGTGCCCTTCGCCGAACTGCCCGTCGAGGAGTGGGAGCGGGTCATCGCGACCAACCTCACCGGCCCGTTCATGGTGATCGGCAAGGCGCTGCCGCTGCTGCGCTCCGGCTCGTCGGTGATCAACGTGGGTTCCCGCGGCGCGATGGCCGGCATCCCGCTGCGCAGCCACTACACCGCGTCGAAGGCGGGCCTCGTCGGCCTGACCCGCAGCCTGTGCAAGGAACTCGGCGGCAAGGGGATCCGGTTCAACGTGGTCGCCCCCGGCGTCATCGACACCTCCGAGCCCGACGAACTGTCGGAGGAGCAGCGGGCCCAGTACAACGAGCGCTACCTGCGCATGATGGCGCTGGGCAGGTTCGGCCGGCCCGAGGAGATCGCCGGTGCGGTGCTCTTCCTCGCGAGCGACCTGTCGTCGTACGTCAACGGCGAGACCCTGCACGTCGACGGAGGTGTCTGAGATGGCGTCCGCACCGGCGGGCACCTTCCGGGTGCTGCTCACCGTGCAGGTGAGACCGGGCACCGAGGCGGAGTTCGAGAAGGCCTGGGAGGAGGGCAGCAAGGAGGTCACCGCGCGGAGCGGCAACCTCGGCCACACGCTGGCCCGCAGCGCTTCCGAGGAGCCGGTCTACTTCGTGGTCAGCGACTGGACGGACCGGGACTCCTTCCTCGCCTTCGAGAGGAGCCCGGAACACATCGCGCACCGCGAGAAGCTCCACCCCTTCCGGGCCGGCGGCTCGCTGGCGATGATGCACCTGGTGAGGGGCTCGTGACGGCCGGCCGCGCGGGCCGGGTGCGGGTCATGCTGTACCTGCGGGCGCGGGAGACGGACGCGCCGGAGATCGAGGACGCCTATCACCGCATCAGCGAGGACCTGGCGGCGACCCCCGGCCTGCTGGGCAACGAGCTGCTGCGCAGTCTGACCGAGCCCGGCGGGTGGGCCGTGCTGAGCGAATGGGAGAGCCTGGACGCCTTCCGCCGGTGGGAGTCGGGCTCCGCGCACCGGGGCACGACCTCGCCGCTGCGTCCCTACCAGGACCGGGAGCGGTCGCTGCCCTTCGCTCTGCTGGAGGTCGCCGCACGGCACTGACGGGTGCGTGACGGGACGGCGGTGCCCGGGAGGACGCGAGGGTCTTCCCGGGCACCGCCGTGTGTGCGGGGGCTGTTCTGGGAACCGCTTGGTGCGCGAGGGTCGTTCTGGGAACCGCTTGGTGTGCGAGGGGCAGCGTTCCAGGGAACCGCCGTGTGCGCGAAGGGCGTTCAGGGCAGGCGTACGACCTGGCCCGCGTAGACCAGTCCCGCCCCGAAGCCGACGAGCAGGGCCAGGCCCCCGCTCGGTGCCTTGCCGCTGGACAGCAGCTCGTCCATGGCGAGCGGGATGGAGGCCGCGGAGCTGTTGCCGCTGTGGACGATGTCCCGGGCGACCGCGGTGTGTTCCGGCAGTCCGAGCTGTTCGACGACGTGGTCGGTGATCAGCATGTTGGCCTGGTGCGGGATGAACGCGTCGAGCTGGTCCACGGTGACGCCGGCCAGGTCGAGCATCCGCCGGGCGGCGGGGACGAGTTCCGTCGTGGCCCAGCGGTACACCTTCCAGCCCGACATGGTGATGACGGGCCGCTCCTCGGGCCGTTCACCGGTTCCGTCGTGCCAGGGGGCGCTCATCTTCAGGGCCGCGTTGCGCGAGCCGTCCGCGTTCCAGACCACGGGGCCGATGCCGGGTTCCCGGGAGGGGCCGATCACGACCGCGCCGGCGCCGTCGGCGAAGAGGAAGGCGGTGTCGCGGTCGGAGTGGTCGAGGATGTCCGTCATCCGCTCGGCGCCGATGACGAGGGCGCGCTCCGCCCTGCCCAGCCGGACGAGGTCGCCGGCGAGTGCCACGGCGTGGCAGAACCCGGCGCACGCGGCGGAGACGTCGAACGCGGCGGCCCGCGTGGCGCCGAGGCGGTGGGCGACCTCGACGGCGGCCGCGGGCATCTGCTCCATGGAGGTGATGGTGGCGACGATGACCAGGTCGAGCTCGTCCGGGGCGACGCCCGACGCGGCGAGCGCCTTGTCGGCCGCGGACACCGCCATCATGGGCAGTGTCTCGGCGGCGGAGGCGTAGCGGCGCGACCGGATGCCGGACCGGCGCTCGATCCAGCCGGGGTCGAGACCGGTCCGCTCGGCGACGACCTCGTTCGCCACGGACTGTTCCGGGCGGTAGGCGCCGACTCCGAGGAGTCGGCTGTGGCGCAGCACCCCTGTGTCACGGATCGCTGTCATGGCTGTCCTCTCACTGCGTACGAGTGGGCCCCGGGCGGAAAAACGGTCGCCGGGCGGGCTCGAAGCAGGCTCGAAGGGCGGTGGACAGCGGTGGGTGCGACGCTCAGGAACGCCGGGCCTTGTCCAGGGAGTCCACGAACTTGCCCAGCAGCCGGGCGAGTTCGGCCTGTTCCTCGGGGTCCCAGTCGCCCAGCACCTCCGCGTAGAAGCGCTGCCGGGTGCGGTGGGCGGCCTCGACCGCCTCGCGGCCGGCCTCGGTCAGCTCCAGGCAGCTGCGCCGGCCGTCCTCCTGGGAGGCGACGCGGCGTACGTAGCCGGACTTCACCGCGTCGGCGACGATCCGGCTGGCCCGCGAGGGGTCGATGGCGAGGCGGTCGGCGACGACGCCCACGGTGACGTCCCCGCCGTGCTCGCCGCCGCCCGCGTCGACGGCGTCGATGACGGAGAGCGTCGGCAGCTCCACCGGCTGGGTCATGCCCTGGACGGTGGGGCGGGCCAGGCTGCCGCGGGACTGCCGGCGTCGGATGCGCACCATCGCCCGCTCGACGGTGTCGAGTACGGCCGGATCGATGTGCGCGCCGGTGAGAAGGGTGTCGTTTTTCGTCACGGTTGAAGGCTAACCGCACATAAGTCCACGAGGCATCCCCTGGCGCCGGTCAATTGAATGCTGATAGCATATGTTTGTCGTCAACATGTTATTCGCGTCCTCTCTTGCGAACGGGGAGTGCTGTCATGTCCACGTCTTCCGAGGTCGACCGGGGCACGGCCGGTGTGCGCGCCCTGGCGACGCTCGCCGCGATCGTCGTCGCGATCCTCGTCTGCCTCCTCGCCGACTCCGTCTTCGGCGTCGAACTGCGCACCCCGGAAGGCCCGGGCTCCAGCGGGACCAAGGAGCTCACCCTTCCCGTCGCGGCCGTCACCGCCGGCGTGGTGGCCCTGCTGGGCTGGGCCCTGCTCGCCCTGCTCGAACGGCGCTCCCCCCGGGCGCGCACCCTCTGGACCCGGGCGGCCGTGGGCGTGCTGGTGCTGTCGCTCTTCGCACCGCTGTTCGCCCAGGGCCTGTCGGCGGGCAACCGCGTCTGCCTGGTCCTGCTGCACCTGGGCGTGGGTGCCGCGGTGATCCCCGCCTTCCGTCGCGGGGCCCGCACGTCCTGACGGCCCGGCCCTGGTCCACCGCCGCTCCAAGCGGATTCGAGTGCCGGGCGGGAGCTTGGGAGCAGTGATCTCATACGCCACGGAGGGAGAACTCCCATGTGCGGCATCGCGGGCTGGACCGTCGCGGACGGCCGGCCGGGCAGGTTGCCCGGACTCGCCGAGACCCTGGCGGGAACGATGGCCTGCCGGGGACCCGACGACCAGGGGGTGTGGTCGGACGCGCACACCACCCTCGTACAGACCCGGCTGGCCATCATCGACCTGACCGGCGGTCGTCAGCCGATGACCGGCGAGCACGGCGACGGTACGGAGCGCGGCGGGGACGGCGAGCGGCACACGGTCGCGCTCGCCTACTCCGGCGAGGTGTACAACTTCCGGGAGCTGCGCACGGAGCTGGCCGGCCGCGGCCACCGCTTCCGCACCCGCAGCGACACCGAAGTGGTGCTGCGCGGCTACCTCGAGTGGGGCGAGCGCTGTGTCGAGCGCCTGCACGGCATGTTCGCGTTCGCGGTCTGGGACACCCGGAGCCGGACGCTGCTGCTCGCCCGCGACCGCTTCGGCATCAAGCCGCTGTGCTACGCCCGCACCGCCGGCGGCCTCGTCTTCGGCTCCGAGCCCAAGACGGTCCTGGCCCATCCGGACGTGCGCGACACCGTCGACCTCGACGGGCTGCGGGTGCTCTTCTCGATGGCCAGGGCGCCCGGCGAGAACGTCTACCGCGACCTCGAGGACCTGCCGCCCGCACACACCCTCACCTACGGGCCCGGCGGGATCTCGCTGCGCCGCTACTGGAGCCTGGAGGCCCGCCCGCACGAGGACGGACTGGACGCCACCGTCGGCCGGGTGCGCGAACTCCTGGAGGACAGCGTCGCGCGCGAACTGGTCTCGGACGTCCCGCTGAGCGTGATGCTCTCCGGCGGACTGGACTCCAGCGCCGTCGCGGCGCTCGCCGCCCGCGTCCTGGCCGGCGGCGGCTCACCGGTGCGCACGACCACCGTGACCTACGGCGGCTACAGCGACAACTTCCAGCCCGACCTGGTCCGCAGCGCCCCTGACGCGCCGTACGCCCGGGCGGTCGCCGAGCACATCGGCGCCGACCACGTGGAGATCGAGCTCACCACGGCGGACCTCGTCGACCCCGCCGCCCGCCGTGCCGTCCTGCGGGCCCAGGACGTGCCCGCCCCGTTCGGTGACATGGACACCTCGACCTTCCAGGCCTTCGCCGCGGCCCGACGGCGCTCCACGGTGGCGCTCACCGGCGAGAGCGCCGACGAGATCTTCGGCGGCTACAACTGGGTGCACATCCCCTCACTGGCCGACGAGGAGCGGTTCCCGTGGGTCGCCTTCGAGCAGTGGCACCCGGGCACCCGGCGGGGACTGGGCCAGGGTCTGCTGTCCCCGGCGTTCAAGGCCCGGCTGGACATGGACGGCTACTACGCGGAGCGCTACGCGCAGGCCATGGCTCAGATCCCCCGGCTGCCGGGGGAGAGCGACGAGAGCCGTCGCGCCCGCGAGGTGTGCCACCTGCACCTCACGCACTGGCTGCCCCGGCTGCTGGACCGCAACGACCGGCTCAGCATGATCTCCGGTCTGGAGGTGCGGGTCCCGTTCTGCGACCACCGGCTGGTGCAGTACGCGTACAACATCCCGTGGGAGATGAAGACCTTCGACGGCCGGGAGAAGAGCCTGCTGCGCGCGGCGGTCCGCGACCTGCTGCCGGAGAAGGTGCTGGAGCGCCCCAAGGCACCCTTCCCGGTCAGCCAGGACCCGACCTACACCAAGGCGCTGCACCAGGAGTTCGCCGAGGTGCTCGCCGACCGGGACGCACCGGTCCGGGCCCTGCTGGACCTGGAGGCGAGCCACCGGGTCGTACGGGAGGGCGAAGCCGCCGGCCAGGACTGGCTGCACCGCATGAACGTGGAGATGGTGCTGCAGGTGGACACCTGGCTGCGGGGACTCGGCGACGGCCTCGACCTGTGACCGCGTGACGGCCGCGTCGCACGGTTCGAAGGACGCCTCCGAACCGTGCGGCACCGCTCGGAGCGGAACTGCGCGGCAACGCTCAGGCAGCCAGGGTGCGCACCAGCCCGGGGCGCAGCGCGGCCCGCACCAGCGGGGGCAGCCGGTACTGGAAGGGCCGGGTGGAGGAGGCGTCGGTGGTCACCTCGACCTCCAGGAGGAAGAACTCCGTGAGTTCCTCGAGGAGTTCCTCGGTGTCGTCCGGGTTCCTGTCGAGCACCATGGCCGCGTGCTCGACGGTCAGGCTCTCCGCGGGCTCTCCCGCGATGACGGACAGCGCGTCCCGGAGCTCGGGCACCAGCTGCGCGCAGCGCCGGCTCACCGGGTGGAAGGGGTAGGCGTGCGGCCACGGCATGACCGGGCCCCGGTCCCGGCACAGCCAGTCGGCCAGCTGTTTGGCGGACCAGTGCGGCCGGCGCATCAGCAGGCCCGCCGCGTCGGTCAGGGGGCCGGGCAGGTCGCCGAGCAGGTCCAGCAGGACGCCGAACTCGGCCTCGTCGCCGAGCGGGTGCTCGGCGCGGGCGGCCCGCAGGAGTTCCAGGGAGTGCCGGCGGTCGACGGGGCGCAGGTTGACGTGCCCGGTCAACTGGTTGCCGTGCAGCCGCCGGTGGCCCACCACGACCAGGGCGGAACCGCTGTCGGCGGGCAGCAGCGGGGTGATCTGCTCGGCGGCCGCCACGTTGTCCACCACGACGAGCACCTTGCGGCCGGCGGTCCACCCCTTGAACAGGCGGGCCTGGTCGTCGACGCGGAACGGCAGCTTGGCGCGCTCCAGTCCGGCGGCCTCCAGCAGGTCGGCGAGTGCCGCGTGGACGCCGGAGACGTCGTCGGGACCGTTCAGCGACGTGTACAGCCTGCCGTCGGGGAACGCGTCCGCGAGGCGGTGGGCGAGGTGGACGGCGAAGGCCGTCGCCCCCACGCCGGGAGGCCCGGCCACGGCGACGCACCCCGGGGAGTTGCCCCCCCGCCTGCCCTGGCCCAGCAGCCTTTCGGCGCACCGGAGTTCGGCGTCCCTGCCGATCAGCCTCGGGGCCGGGGGCATGGTGACGGGAGGCGTGCTGGGTGAGCCGCCGGACACCAGGATCTGCCCTCCGGGGAGGTCGAGGGCGGCGTCGCCGGCCAGCACGCGCTGGTGCAGCCGCTGCAGCGCGGAGCACGGCTCCAGCCCCAGCTCCCGGACGAGGGTCTCCCTGATCCGCTGGAAGACGTCCAGCGCGTCCGAACGGCGACCCGCGCGGTAGAGGCAGAGCATGAGCTTGGTGTGCAGGCTCTCCCGGGTCGGATTGTCCGCCGTGAGCGCGGTCAGCTCGCTGATGAGGTGATGGTGCCGGCCCATCTGCAGATCGGCGTCGATCCGGCCTTCCAGCGCCTCGTACCGCTGCTCCTGCAGTCGCAGCACGTCGATACCGATGATCGGGCCGGGGGACAGGTCATCCAGAGCGGGCCCCCGCCAGACGGCGAGGGCCCGCTTGAGGAGGTCGGCGGATTCGGCGACCTCTCCTCTCTCCATGGCCTGCCGTCCCAGGGCGGCGAGTTCGCAGAAGCGCTGTGCGTCCAGCGCCTCGGACGGCAGCAGCAGGCGATAGCCGCCGGGGGTGGTCAGCAGAGCACCGGTGCCGGCCGTGTCGTCCTGTCTCTGCGAGCACAGACCGGGCAGCTTGCGCAGCTGGTAGATGTACGTCTGCAGCGTCGTCGCCGCGCTGGTCGGGGGGTGCTCCTCCCAGAGCTCTTCCATGAGCAGGTGCGGGGGCACGGTGGTGTTGGCTCGAAGTGCCAGCAGGGCGAGGACCTGGCGGACTTTCGGAGCGGTGGGGGTGACGTTCACATCGCCGTTTCTGACCTGCAGAGTTCCAAGCAGCTCTATCTGAAGCACTAGCCCTCCCCGTGTAGTACTTGCAGGCTGGATGCAATGCGTTCGTGAGGGTGCTGTGCCTGGCTCGACGCACGCTTGAGCTGAGCTCGACCTAGGCATATGTCTGCGGCCAGCACACATTTCTTTCCCCGGCCGGTGGTCCGCGCGGTGGCTCCGTTGCACTTCAAAGGCGTACGTGACGGTAAAGCAAGTGTGTGATTCTAGCACATACATGCCAAATGTTGGAGAAACTCTGCAGGACGGGAGCTCTCCTGGCAACCCGGTCTCTCAAGCGAGGATCGAGTCGGCGCAGGCATGCTCCCCCCATGCGAACCGATCCTGTCAGCGGCGCCGTGGGTAAAGGCTTGGTTGGCGAGTTCTTGCCCTTCCTCGGGCGCTGCCTGTCCCGGTGGGCTCCGTGGCCGGATCGGGTGGTTCCCGTTCCGCCCCGCCGCCCGCCGAGGATCGTCGGGATCGGCATCGACATCGCTGTGGTCAGCCGCTTCACCCGCGCCCTGGAACGCCACCCGGACCTCGGCGAAAGGCTGTTCACCCCCGCGGAGCGTCTCCTCCCGAGCGGCGTCCCGCGCCCTCCGGCGTCCCTGGTGGCACGTTTCGCGGCCAAGGAGGCCATCGCCAAGGCCCTCGGCAGCCCCGGCGGACTGCGCTGGCACGACGCCGAGATCCGCACCGGCCCGGCCGGCGAGCCGGTCGTGCACGTCAGCGGAACCGTCCTGCGGGCCGCGCGCGAGCGGGGTGTCGGGGCGTGGCACGTCTCGCTCACCCACGACGGCGACATCGCCTCGGCGATGGTCGTGGCCGCGCCCTAGGCCACCAGTCGTCCGGCCCCGGCCACCCGGCGGAACGTCGCCACGCCGTACCCGCCGCACCTGTTCCCCCGTCCACCGCCCCTGCCACCGGAGGCCCCACCATGCACCGGGTCCGCCGCCTGCTGCGCAGCATCTGGAGCACCGCCGTCGACGGCCTGTTCGCCCTCGGCACCTACCACGGCGCGATGCCGCCCACCGACCCCGCGGCGCTGCTGGGCGCCGGACGACACCCGTGCGAGCCGGAACCCGACTTTCCCGCTCCCGGCCGGGGAACGGCGCACGCGGGCACCGACGCACTCCTCACCCCTGCCGAACGCCATGCCTGGAACCAGCTGATCGAGCGCCTCTGAGACCCTTCGCGCCCGAAGCCGCAGGGGAACGGAACGTGCCGCCGATCCCGGTGCGCCCCGAGAGCCCCGCGCGGCTGGACCCGGCAGGCCGAGGGGGCACCTCCGGCACGTACCGCCGGTGCGCCGTACCGCCGGTGGCGCCGCGCGGAACGGGTGCGCTGCGCCGCGGGGCCGCCGCACGGGCCGGGTGTCGGTGCGTCGCGCCGCGGGCCCGTCGCACAGGCCGAGTGTCGGTGCGCTGCGCTGCGGGCCCGTCGCACGGATCGGGTGTCGGTGCGCCGTGCTGCGGGCCCGTCGCGCGGGCCGGGTGTCGGTGCGCTGCGCTGCGGGCCCGTCGCACGGATCGGGTGTCGGTGCGCTGCGCTGCGGGCCCGTCGCGCGGGCCGGGTGTCGGTGCGCTGCGCCGCGGACTCACCGCGCGGGCCGGGTGTCGGTGCGCCGTGCCGCGGGCCCGTCGCACGGATCGGGTGTCGGTGCGCCGCGCCGCGAGCCCGTCGCACGGGCCGGGTGTCGGTGCGCTGCGCTGCGGACTCACCGCACGGATCGGGTGTCGGTGCGCCGCGCTGCGGGCCCGTCGCGCGGATCGGGTGTCGGTGCGCTGCGCTGCGGGCCCGTCGCACGGATCGGGTGTCGGTGCGCCGTGCCGCGAGCCCGTCGCACGGGCCGGGTGTCGGTGCGCCGCGCCGCGGACCCGCCGCACGGATCAGGTGACGGTGCGTGCCGGGCGAGCGGCCGGGAGCACCGGCGGTGCCCCGGCCGCCCCGTGGCGCGGTCCGTCGTGGAGCGCGGCTCACGGCCCGCCCGACGCGTCGACGGCCTCCTGCACGCCGGCGTGCAGCACGAGGACCTGGTCGAGCCCCGCCACGCGGAAGAGCTGAGCCATGGCCGGACTGAGCGCCGCGACCGCGAAGGACGCCCCCGCGGCCCGGGCCAGTCCGTAGGCGGTGATGATCGCGGTCATCCCCGTCGAGTCGCAGTACTCCAGTGCCGACAGGTCGGCGACGATGCCCGCCCCGTGGCGCGGTCCGTCGCGGAGCGCGTCCTCCACGGCCCGACGGAAGCCGGGGCCCGTGTAGTGGTCCAGGTCCCCGGCCAGGCGCAGGACGACGAGCCCCGCCGACGGGGAGTGCGTGCTGATCGCGAGAGTGCCCTCTGTGTCCTTCACCAGGTCTCCTGTACGGCGAGTCGGCCACGGAACGGGCCGGTGGATCCGGCCGGCGGACGTGCCCGCGAGGAGCGTGCCCCGTCACCCCCGCTCCCCGCGTGGCCCCCCCGCCCGCCTGGATTATCCTGTGAGGCCGCGCCTGCCGCCCCGGGAATACGCGGTCCTGCCGTTGGATCATCTGTTCCCGAGGTCTGGGACGATGCCGACCGGAGCGTGGCGGGCCGTCACTCGTGCGTGCGGAGGAGGCGTTCGTCGGCGTCGGGCGGCGGTCCGGGGGCAGAGACAGTCATGGGCGCGCGGTCCGCGGCGCCGGCGGGCGTGCGGGACGCGGGTGAGGGTCACAGGGTGGGCCGGTATCGAGGGGAAGGGTGTCGCGTGGCATGTTCCGACGAGGTTGAGCGCAGGCCGGGGACGGCCACCGACGTGTTCACCGCCGACCGCGAGATCGGCGGGGACCTCGCCGAGGTGGACTGGACGGCCACGCCCCTCGGACAGCCGGGGGAATGGCCGCAGAGCCTGCAGACGGCGGTCAGTATCCTGCTGTCCTCCCGGTTCCCGATGTGGATGGCCTGGGGCGAGCAGCTGACCTTCTTCTGCAATGCCGCCTACCGCCGCGACACGCTCGGCCGCAAGTACCCGTGGGCGCTGGGGCGTCCGGCGAACGAGGTCTGGGCGGAGATCTGGGACGACATCGGCCCGCGCATCGACACCGTGCTCCGTACCGGCGAGGCGACCTGGGACGAGGGACTGCTGCTCTTCCTGGAGCGGTCCGGTTACAGCGAGGAGACGTACCACACGTTCTCCTACAGCCCGCTGCGGGACGACGCCGGTGCCGTCGTGGGCATGCTGTGCGTGGTCAGCGAGGACACCGACAGGGTGATCGGCGAGCGGCGCATGGCCACCCTGCGGGACCTGGGCTCCGACCCGAGCGTGATCCGCACCGAACAGGAGGTCCTGGCCTTCGCGGACCGGCAACTCGCCCGCAACCGGCAGGACCTGCCCTTCACACTGACCTACCTGTTCGACGGCGACACCGCCCGGCTGGCCGGCGCCACCGGTGTCCCCGCCGGCCATCCGGCCGCACCGGCCGCCCTCCCCGCCGACGGCCGCGACGGTGTGTGGCCGGCCGCGGATCTGGCCGGGGGCGAGGCGGCCCTCGTACCGCTCAGCGGTGACACCTTCGCCGGCCTGCCCGCCGGTGACTGGCCCGAACCGCCCGTCCAGGCGCTCGTGGTCCCCTTGCTGCAGCAGGGCAGCGCGCCGTACGGCTTCCTCGTCGCGGGTCTCAACCGGTACCGGACGCTGGACCAGGGCTACCGGGGTTTCGTCGAACTCACCGCGGGCCACATCGCCTCGGGCATCGGCAGCGCCCGCAGCTACGAGGCGCAGCAGCGACGTGCGGAGGAACTGGCCGAACTGGACCGGGCCAAGACCACCTTCTTCTCCAACATCAGCCACGAGTTCCGCACGCCGCTCAGCCTGATCATGGGCCCCCTCGAGGAACTGCGCACCCGGCTCGGCGACGCCGACGGGCAGGCGCGGCAGGAGCTCGACGTCATCCACCGCAACGGCCTGCGGCTGGGCAAGCTGGTCAACACGCTGCTGGACTTCTCCCGGATCGAGGCCGGGCGGATGCAGGCCCGCTACGAGCCGGTCGACCTCGCCGGAGTGACCGGCGAACTGGCCAGCGTCTTCCGCTCGGCCGTCGAGAGGGCCGGGCTCGTCTTCGACGTGGACTGCCCGCCCCTGGACGAGCCCGTGTGCGTCGACCGCGGCATGTGGGAGAAGGTGATCCTCAACCTCCTCAGCAACGCGCTGAAGTTCACCTTCGACGGCGCCATCCGGGTGCGCGTGCGGCGGGCGGGCACCCACGCCGTGATCACCGTCGCCGACAGCGGCATCGGTGTGCCCGAGGCGGAGATGCCCCGGCTGTTCGAACGCTTCCACCGCATCGAGAACGCCCGCTCCCGGTCGAACGAGGGCAGCGGCATCGGCCTGGCCCTGGTGCAGGAACTCGTGCACCTGCACGGCGGCGAGATCACCGCCGACAGCACCGAGGGCGAAGGGACCACCTTCACCATCCGGATCCCGTTCGGCACCGCCCACCTGCCCCCCGGCTCCGTGGTGGCCGAAGCGGGCAGCACCGTCGCCTCCGTCACCGCGGACCCCTACGTCCAGGAGGCCCTGCGCTGGCTGCCGTCCGGCGACGGCGCCGCGGTGTCCGGGAGCGAGGTGGTGGCGGCCGAGACCGACGCGGCCCCGCCCGGCCCCGCGCCCACGGCCCGCGCCCGCGTGCTGGTCGCCGACGACAACGCGGACATGCGCGAGTACCTCACGCGCATCCTCGCCGCCGCGGGATACGACGTGACCGCCGTCACCGACGGCGCCGAGGCCCTCCACCGCGTCCGCCGCGACACACCCGATCTCGTCGTCAGCGACGTGATGATGCCACGGCTCGACGGACTGGAACTGGTGGCGAAACTGCGCGGTGACACGCGGACGGCCGCGGTCCCCGTGCTGCTGCTGTCGGCCCGGGCCGGCCAGGAGGCGTCGATCGAGGGACTGCGCGCGGGGGCCGACGACTACCTGGTCAAGCCGTTCGCCGCCGCCGAGTTCCTGGCCCGGGTGCGCGCCAACGTCGAGCTGGCCCGGCTGCGCGGCCACCACCTGCGGTGGCGGACGGCGCTCATCGACTCCCTCCAGGAGGCGTTCTTCGTCTGCGACGAGTCCGGGGCCGTCGTGGAGATCAACGCCGCGTTCACCGACATCCTCGGCTACGGCCCCGAGGACCTCCCCTACGCCCCGATCCACCCGTGGTGGCCGGACGCCGCCACCGATCCGGAAGCACACCGGCAGCTCGGCGACGCCTTCGCCGACCTGCTCGGACGCGACCAGGGCAACCACACCGTGCCCGTCACCCACCGGGACGGGCACCGGCTGTGGGTGGCCGCCACCTGGAACAAGGCCGAGGATCCGGACACCGGACGCCGCGTCACCGTCGGCACCTTCCGCGACGTCACCGCCGAGCACTACGCCGTCCAGCGCGAGACCGCGCTGGCGGCACTGAGCACGTCGCTGTCCCGGGCGGCCAGCCTGACCGAGGCGCTCACCGGTGCCCTGGGCGAACTCAGGGACCTGTGGCGCGCGCGGAACGTGGTGGCCGCCGTGTTCGGGCGCGGTGACGTACCGGCCTTCACGGCCACGGAAGCCGGCCTGCGATGGGAGGACCTGCCCGCGGAGCGCCGGGAGGCGCTCGCCGGACTCCGCGGCCGGTCACCGTTGACCCCGGTGGCCGACGACACGGGCGCCGGCATCCTGCTGGAACACCCCGAAGGCTCCCTGGCCCTGTGGGTCGACCTCGGAGAGCACCGGCCCTTCACCTCCGAGGACCAGCTGCTGCTGTCGCTGCTGGCCGGGCACCTCGCCCAGGGCCTGGTGCGGGCGCACCAGATCGACCAGCAGCGGGAGACCGCGATCGCGCTGCAGCGCGCCATCCTGGGCCCGGCCCGGCTTCCCGACGGCTTCGCCGTGCGGTACGAGCCCGCCACCCGCCCGCTGGAGGTGGGGGGTGACTGGTACGACACGGTGGCCCTGCCGGACGGACGGACCGGCATCGTCGTCGGCGACTGCGTCGGCCGCGGCCTGGAAGCGGCCAGCGTCATGGGGCAGCTGCGCAGCGCCTGCCGCGCGCTGCTGCTGCAGGACTCCAGCCCGTCCCGGACGCTGATGGCCCTCGACCAGTTCGCCGCGAGCGTCCCCGGCGCTCTGTGCACCACCGTCTTCTGCGGCGTTCTCGACTCCCGCACCGGCGAACTCACCTACTCCAGCGCCGGACACCCGCCCGGCATCGTCGCGGACCCCGACGGCACCACCCGGCTGCTGGACGAAGGGCGGTCCCTGCCGCTGGCCGTACGGCCGGGCCGTCAGCGCCCGGAGGCCGCGTGCACCCTGCCCGCCCGCTCCACGCTGCTGCTGTACACCGACGGGCTCGTGGAACGCCGCCGCCGTCCGCTCAGCGTCGGGATCGGCCAGGCGAGCGAGGCCGTCCAGGAGGGCCGTGACGCCCCGATCGACGACCTCGCCAGCCAGGTGATGGCCCGGCTCGCGCCGGCCGGCGGCTACGACGACGACGTGGCGCTGCTGCTGTACCGCCATCCGGCGCCCCTGGAGGTGTCGTTCCCGGCCGAGTCGTCGCAGCTCGCGCCGGTCCGCAGGGCACTGCGCAGCTGGCTCGACCAGTGCGACCTGCCGCCCGGCACGGTCCAGAACATCCTCGTGGCCGCCGGGGAGGCGTGCGCCAACGCCATCGAGCACGGCCACCGGCACACCCCGGGAGAAGTGGTGCGGCTGCGCGCCGAAGCCCTCGTCGACAACCTGCGCCTGACCGTCGCCGACAGCGGCCGGTGGAAGACCCCCCAGCCGGAGCTCAACACCCACCGCGGCCGGGGCGTGGCCCTCATGCGCGCCATGATGCAGCAGGTCACCATCACCCCCGGCCCCTCCGGCACCACCGTCGACATGCAGATGAGGATCGCCTGATGACCACCCCCCTCACCGTCACCCCCGAGCGGGGGCCGGACGGCACCCACCGGCTCGTGGTGCGCGGGGAGATCGACATGAGCAACGCCGACTCGCTGGCCGAGGCCCTCGCCGCCCGGTCCGGACCCGTCGTCGTGGACCTGACCGAGGTGGAGTACCTCGACAGCGCCGGGCTGAGCGTGCTCTTCGCCCATGCCGAACGGCTGGAACTCATCGTCACGCCCCTGCTGGAGCCCGTCCTCACCGTCTCGGGTCTCGTCGGGCTGGCCTCCGTCCACTGCCTGGGCGGTGAGCGGTGACACGCCGATTCCCGCGGACCCCGCCCGGTGCGCGTACGACCCCCGCAGCAACCGCGTCTTCCGGCCAGGAGCGATGACCGACGTGACCGACATCCTCGACGTATCCGTTCAGTACACCGGCGACCACGGCGCCGTCCTCGCCGTCACCGGGGACGTGGACCTGCACACGGCGTCCACCCTGCGCGACCGCGCCCTGGCCGTCGTGGAGGAGGGAGTCCCGCATCTCGTCCTGGACCTGGCACAGGTCGGGTTCGTGGACTCCACCGGCCTCAGCGCCCTGATCCACCTCCTGCAGGCGGCTCGTGCGGCAGGCGGCTCCCTCCGCCTGGCCGAGGTGCCCGACCGTCTCGGCCGCATGGTCACCCTGACGGGCATCTCCCAGCTGATGCCCGTCCACGCCACGGTCGCCGACGCGCTCGCCGGCCAGGCGGCGGACGGCACCGCCGGCCGCGCGGGGAAGGACACCGGGGCGTCGGCCTGACTCCCGCACGCGCGGCCTATTCGGCCGGCGCCCGGCCGATAGGCGGGAAGCGGGGAAGGCGGGAAGGCAGCCGGCGGCCCGGCTCCGGCGGCCCCCGGTAGACTGGCCGGCGGTCACACGTACGGTCGCACTGTCAGGGGAGGGATCATGCACGGAGTGCCCGCCTCCCGCGACGGTGACACCGCGGCGGACCGGCATGTCGCCGTGGAGTACTCCAGCGACGACGAGTGGGCCGGCCACCTGCTGGCCTTCGTCCGTGCCGGGCTGGTCGCCGGTGAGCAGGTGCAGTACTTCGCGGACGCCACCGACCCCGGCCTCGTGACCCGCACGCTCGCCCACGGGGGAGTGGACGCCGCCTCCGCGGTGCGGCGCGGGCAGCTCGTGGTGAGCACCGCCGACGAGACGTACCTGGCCGGATCCCGGTTCGACCCGGACGCGATGATCGGTCTGTGGCGTGAGGCCCTGGACGGGGCCGCGGCCCAGGGGTTCCGGGGCCTGCGCGCGATCGGGGAGATGTCCTGGGGCGGCCGGGACATGGCGGGTGTCGAACGCCTGCTGGAGTACGAGCTGCGCATCCACCACGAGGTCTTCGAGCAGCTGCCGTTGCGGGCCTGGTGCTTCTACGACCGGCGCCTGCTGCCTCCCGACCGGCTCGCGGTGCTGGCGGAGGCGCACCTGACCCGGTCGGGCACCGCCGCCCGCGGCGGCGGGCCGGACCTGTCGGTCGCCCCGCTGGCCGGGACGCCCGGGTTCCGGCTGTCCGGATCGGCCGGGTACGAGAGCCGCCGCGTCACCGCCTCGGCGGCCGCCGCGCTCGCCGCCTGCCCGGCGGAGCACCTCACACTCGACCTGTCCGGCCTCGACCACCTGGACGTCGCCGCGTTGGCCCGCATAGCCGACGCGGTGCGCCGGCGGCCGTCCGGCACACCCCCACGGCTCCTGGGAGCCCCGCCCACGCTTCACCGCCTGCTCGAACTCTTCCCCGAGCTGGGTGATGGTCTGGAGGTCACGGACCGGTGACGACGTACACCCCGCAGCCGGCCGAGCCGGTCCGGTACGACACGACCTTCCACCACCCGGCCCTCTTCTGCGCCACGGAGGACGAGTACCTGACCGGCGTCGGCGACTTCGTCCGCACGGAAGCGGCCCGTGGGCGGCCTCTGCTGGTCGCCGTCCCGGGCGAACGCCTGACACGGCTGCAGGACGCCCTCGGCGGCCACGAGGACATCACCTGGATCGACATGCGGCAGGCCGGACGCAACCCGGGGCGCATCCTCTCGATGCTGCTGGACTTCGCCGACCGGCACGCGGACCGGCACCCGGCCATCGTCGGCGAGCCGATCTGGGTGGGACGCACCTCCGCGGAGGCACGCGAGGCCACCCGCCACGAAGCCCTGATCAACCTGGCCTTCGCCGACCGGGCCGCCACCATCCTGTGCTCCTACGACACGGCCCTGCCCGAGCGGGTACTGGCACAGGCCCACCGGACCCATCCCGTCGTCGGCGACACCGGCGGCTATCGGCGCAGTCCGGACTACGCGTGCCCGGAGCAGGTGTACCGCGAGTGCGACGCGCCCCTGCCCGAACCAGCGGCCCCGGTCGTCCTGGACTTCGACGAGTGGGGCCTGGCGGACGTCCGTGCCACCGCCGGGAGCTGGGCCGACGCCGCGGGCCTGCCGCCGCACCGCCGTACGGACTGGCTGCTGGCCGTCAACGAGGCCACCGGCAACTCGGTCCGGCACGGCGGAGGGCGCGGCACCCTGCGGCTGTGGCGCAGCGCCGACACGCTCGTCGCCGAGATCAGGGACCGGGGGCGGCTCACCGATCCGCTCGTCGGCCTGCAGCGCCCCGACCCGCTCTCCCCGGGCGGTGGCAGAGGCGTGTGGATGATGCACCAGCTCTGCGACCTCGTGGAGATCCGGACACCGCCGTCCGGCCTGGTCGTACGCCTGCACATGGCGGTGGTCTGAGTGGCGGAGCCACCGACGCGGCCGCACGACGCCTCGTCCCCCGCCGGGTGACATGATGGCGTGCCGGCAAGCGGAGCAGACGGGGTTCGGCGAGGGGGGGGAGATGACAGTCGAGCGTGAGCAGCTGCCGACGAGCGGCATCCGCGGGTCCGAGGCGGTGCGCGACACGGACGAGGACCTGTCGCTGCTGTTCGGCACGTCCACCGCGCTGTTCGCGTCCATGGCGGGGCCCGCGCACGTCCTGGAAGCGGCCAACCCGGCCTTTTTCGCGGCCATCGGGGGTGAACGCCGGGAGCGCACCGGTGTGCCCCTCGCCGAGCTGATGCCGGAACTCAGGGGCCAGGGATTCCTCGGCCTCCTCGACCAGGTGTACCGGTCGGGGGAGCGGCACGTCGGCCGTGACGCCCGGGTCCTCCTCGGAGTCGGCGCGGAGGCGCGCGAGGCCTACTTCGACTTCACCTACGAGCCCCGCCGCGACGCCGGCGGCAACGTCATCGGCGTACGCATGATCGGCGTGGAGACCACACAGGTCAAGCACGGCCGGCGGCTGGCCGCCGAGCAGCGCGCACTCCTGGAGCAGATCGCCCGCGAGGCGCCGCTGCCGGAGGTGCTGGACGGCATGTGCAGGACGATAGAGAAGCTGTCCCCCGAGGTGATCGTCTCGGTGCTGCTCGCCGACGACGACGGCCGTCACCTGCTCCACGGTGCGGCTCCCAGCCTGCCCGACTTCTACAACCAGGCCATCGACGGCATCGCCACCGGCGAGGGCGTCGGCTCCTGCGGCACCGCGGCCCACCGGCGCCGCAACGTGATCGTCACCGACATCGCCACCGACCCCCTGTGGGACGACTTCCGGGACCTCGCCGCCCAGGCCGGACTCGCCGCGTGCTGGTCGACGCCGATCCTCGCCCGCGACGGACGGCTGCTGGGCACCTTCGCGATGTACCACCGCCGGCCGCGGGCTCCTCAGGACACCGACCTGGCGCTGGCCCGCGTCTTCACCGACACGGCGGCCCTCGCCATCGAGCGTCACCACGCGGAACAGGCCCGCATGGCGGCTCACCTCCGGGAGAAGGCGGCCCGCGACGACCTCGCCTTCCTGCTGGCCGCCAGCACCGCTCTGGCCGGGCGGCTGGACGAGGCGCAGACGCTGCAGCGGCTGGCCACGCTGTGCAGCCCCACGCTGGCCCCCCTGGCCGCGGTGGACGTGCTGGAGGCCGGACGCGTGCACCGGGTGGCGACCGCCGGCCCGACCGAGGGGGCCCGCGACCTGCTCGCCCGCCACGTCCCCGGCCGCGACACCGAGGACGACGCCGTCGCGCGCGTCCTGGCGTCCGGGCTGACCGAGGTGGCCCGTCGCACCCCGACCGGCCCCGGCCCCTGGCGCGAGCTGGGCGTCACCGGCTACGTCTGCGTGCCCCTCCTGGACCGCGGGCGGCCCTTCGGCGCACTGACCCTGCTCTCCACCGACGAGCACTGCTTCGACGGCCACCGGGTCGCCCTGGCGGAGGAGGTGGCCCGCCGCGCCGCCTCGGCAGCCCGCAGCGCACGCCAGTACGAGCAGCGCGCGGCCCTCGCCCGCGACCTGCAGACCGGCCTGCTGCTGCCCGACCTGCCCGACATCCCCGGCGCCCAGCTCGCCGCCTTCTACCACCCGGCCGGTGAAGGGCTGGAGATAGGCGGCGACTTCTACGACGTCTTCCCCCGCGGCGACGGCAGCTGGGCCTTCATCCTCGGCGACGTCTGCGGGCGCGGAGCCAAGGCGGCCACCACCACCGCCCTGGTCCGCCACACCGCCCGCGCCGTCGCCCCGCTGCTCGACGACCCCGTCGACATAGCCAAGGCCGTCGACAAGGCCCTCAACGACCGTTACGCCCATCAGAACAACGGCTTCGTGACCCTCGTGTACGGCCACCTCGCACCGGCGGCCGACGGACTCACCGTCCGCCTCGTCAGAGCCGGCCACACCCCACCCCTGCTGCTGGACGCCGACCACGTGGTCGACACGGTCGAGGCGTCCGGCGGGCTGCTCGGCATCGGCATACCGCCCCGGCTCGCCGCCCGCCGGTTCACCCTGCGTCCCGGTGAGAGCCTGCTGCTGTACACCGACGGCCTCACCGAGTGCCGGAGCGACGGGACCGAGCAGTACGGCGACGTACGACTGGCCAAGGCCCTGGCCTCCGTTCCGCGCCGGCCGGCCGCCGCGGACATCGTCAGGACGGTGGCCGAGGACGTGCGCGGCTTCGTGGGCGGCGGGGACGTGGAGGACGACCAGGCCGCCCTGGTCATCACCGCCGACGAGCCTGCGCCCGGCCCGCACCGGCCGCGCGGCGCCGCCCGGTCCTGACCTCCTCCGTCGCGCCCGCGAACGTGCCGCCGTCGGAGTCCCGGGCCCACGGGCGCACCGCGCGCACGGTGTGACACAAAATTCGGTGATGTCGATGCATGCCGGTGGACGACCGGGGTAGACGCGGGTTGCCGGAGGACCGGCACACGCGTGAGCAGCACTGATCGACCAGGAGGGGCGCAAGATGGCGGCGACGACCGTGCAGACCGCTGAGCACACGGTGGACGTTCCGGAGATAGCGGACCCGTCCCAGGTGGCGCCGAAGGACGCGCGGGAGCTGTCGAAGCTGTTCTTCGACCGTCTGGCGGTGCTGGAGGAGGGCACGCCCGAGTACCAGTGCGCGCGGAACACGCTGATCGAGATGAACATGTCCCTGGTCCGCTACGCGGCCGGCCGGTTCCGCAGCCGTGGTCCGGAGGAGATGGAGGACATCGTCCAGGTCGGCATGATCGGCCTGATCAAGGCGATCGACCGGTTCGAGCTGTCGCGGGAGGTGGAGTTCACCTCCTTCGCGGTCCCCTACATCGTCGGCGAGATCAAGCGCTTCTTCCGGGACACCTCCTGGGCGGTGCACGTCCCGCGCCGGCTCCAGGAGGCTCGTGTCCAGCTGGCCCGCGCCAACGAGGAACTGCGCAGCCGACTGGGCCGGACGCCGACGACCAAGGAGCTGTCGGAGCTGATGAGCCTGCCGGAGGACGAGGTCGTGGAGGCCCAGCTGGCCTCCAACGGCTACAAGTCGGCCTCCCTGGACGCGGCGATCAGCGGCAGCGAGGACGGCGAGGCCGCGCTGGCGGACTTCATCGGCAACGAGGACGCGGCCCTGGGGCTGGTGGAGGACTTCCACGCCCTCGCCCCGATGATCGCCGAACTCGACGAGCGCGACCGGAAGATCATCCACTGGCGGTTTGTCGAGGAACTCACCCAGGCCCAGATCGGCGAACGCCTCGGCGTCTCCCAGATGCACGTCTCCCGCCTGATCACGCGCCTGCTGGCCCGCCTGCGCGAGGGCATGCTCAGCACCTCCTGAGAGCAGGCCACGGGCGGGAAGCAGCCCTCGGGCACTCCGTTCTCCACGTGCGTGCCCGAGCAGGCGACCCGCCGCACGAAGGCACTCCCCGGTGCGGAATACTCGCTGGATGGGTTCACGCGCTTTCCCGGTCAGCCGGCCGGTCACGATACGGAGGGCCGTCGCACGGGACGCCAGACGGCTCACGCGGCTCGTACGTGGCTCAGGCGCCTACGAGGGCAAGTACGCGTCCGCCGTCGCGGGCTACCGGGTCGGCCCTGATTACATCGAGGCCCACCGCGCCTTCGTGGCCGTCGGCGACGACGAGGGAGGCCGGGTCCTCGGGTTCTACTCGCTCGTCCTCGCTCCACCGGAGCTGGACCTGCTGTTCGTCGCCGACGACGCGCAAGGACGGGGTATCGGCCGACTGCTCGTCGCGCACATGCGGTCAGAGGCCCGGGCCGCCGGCCTCGACCGTGTCAAGGTCGTCTCGCACGTTACCGCCGAGGGCTTCTACCACCGCGCCGGAGCGGTACGGACCGGAACCGCACCCGCGAACCCGCCCGCCGTGCCGTGGGACCGTCCCGAGTTCGAGTTCCGCATCCCTTCCGCATGACGCGGTGTTCCGGTCGGCAGCCGGAGCACGACCTTTCCGGAAGTTCGCTCACGAGGGGTTCGAAGAAGTGCGCGGGCCCGAATCGACTGCGTGCCTGCCGTGTGGCCTGCCGCCCAGGGTGTAGGACAAGCCCAGGCGCCAGGCCAGCCGGGTTCTTCCCGCCGGTCGTCGGGGCCTGCGAGCGGAAGGCAGCGGTGTCATGAACGTGGGAGATCTGGCGATCGGCCCGAACGGCGGATGGATCACCGTCGACGAGTACCTCAAGCTGGTGGCGCACGCCCTCGCGGAGCGCGGGTACTGCGCTGTGCCGGAACCGCCTGATCACCTCCCCGTACCCACGTCGCCGCACGAAGTGCACGCGCCTCAAGAGGAGCCGCAGACCCGACTCCGCTGAGTCCCGCTTTCCGCCGGGCTCCTCCGCTGCGGCCAGAGGCGTCGGTGCGGGGCGTCGGCCTACCGCGGCGCGCAGGGGACGACTCCGCGATGCGAGTCCACTGATGTGCCCGTGCCCCCACGGCGCCGTCGTCGGCGTGTGCCGCGGCCGT
The DNA here is from genome assembly GCF_055564315.1 of Streptomyces sp. NPDC029151. Taxonomy (NCBI): domain Bacteria; kingdom Bacillati; phylum Actinomycetota; class Actinomycetes; order Kitasatosporales; family Streptomycetaceae; genus Streptomyces; species Streptomyces sp. NPDC029151. The sequence goes on along the minus strand of NZ_JBVHWQ010000001.1, from coordinate 1,149,542 downwards.
GGGCGGGCTGGCCAACGCGGGATCGTCTGTGCGACGCTCAAGGGAACCAGCCTGGTCTGGTGAGAGGCCCCGCGCCGCCCTCGGAGGTCATTTCCGGTGACCGGGACGCGGTACGGGTTGTCTTGCTCGGCTGTACGCGGCCCCATGCCGCGTGCTTGATGCCCTCCCCAGCCGGAGGGCGTGATGGGCTCGACCCCCGGAATGCGAGGGGCGAACCATGCGCGACTTCACCGTCCTGACACGTCAGCACCCCGACCGCACCGTGATCGCCGTGTCCGGCGAGCTGGACCTCCAGACCTGTTCCGACCTGGCACGGGCCGCGTCCGCCGCCCCGGTGGGCGGCAAGCCGCTCCACCTCGACCTGTCGGAAGTGTCCTTCATGGACTCCAGCGGGCTGAACCTCCTCATACAGCTGCGCCTGCAACGGCAGGCCGAAGGCGGCCTCCTCGCCGTCACCGGGCTGCAGCCCCAGCCCGCACGTCTGCTGGAGATCACGCAGACCTCCGAACTGTTCCCGCCCCATGCCACCGAGGAGCCGGCCGGGATGAGGCCCTGAACGCCGGAGGAGAACGGCCGCCCTGGCGTCCGACGGGCCAGATCGACGATCTCGTAGCGGACATCGAACGCCTGTCCGCCGGCGATCCGGGCCGGGAGGAAAAGGTGCGGCGGGCCTTCGCGCTGACACGGCGGGACATCCGGGACGAGGAGGATCTCCTCCTTCCCGGTTGCAGGACGTGATGAACTCCACCCGGCTAGCACCCTCGGCACCACCTGGGCGGCGATACGGCAGACCGCCCCCACGCATCCGCATCCCGTCATCCCCCGGCGGCCTCCCGGGAACGCCCTGCTGGGTGTACCGCTGAGCGTCTACGACCGCGTGCGGGACGCCCTGGGCATCGGCGGCTCCGCCTCACGACGCGGAAGCTGATCCCGGCCGATCCGGGACGCTCGCCGCCGCCCTCGTGGCCGTCGCGTCACAGCGCCCCCCTTTCCGACGGGGGCAGACGGAGCCGACGTGATGGGCTCACGGGCGGGGGCGGACGCGGTGCCAGCGCGGGCGGGCGTCGCTGCCGCGGCGTCCGGCCACGGAGGCGCAGCGTGGGCAGACCCGCTGTACACGGTCGGCCGCGCCGCCTGACTCGGGGAAGGTGTCGGGCCAGCTGACGTGCGGGAAGCGCACGAGTTGCGAGCGGCTGAGCGACAGCCCGCACACCGTCTCGTTCCGGCCCGGCTCCCAGGCGTGCACCTCGCCCGCGGGCAACCTGCGCCGGCCGTCCTCCTCGTCGGACCACTGCCCGGAAGCCGCGACGACGTACTGTTTGCCGCGTTTCACACGCCGCCCCAGGTGGCAAGAGCACTGTCCTCGGTCATCCCCACACCGTCCTCCGCTCAGGCACACCCCGGACTGGACGGGCCGCACGGTCGGGGCGGGCCGCCCGCATCCGACGGGTGCCACGGAAGTCGCCGTGTCACACGCACGCGCGTGCGTCGGCTTGCCGTGGAAGGCGGCGGGCCCGTGTGAACTGCCGGCGCCCGGCGATGCGCATGAGCCGCGTGTTCCTCCTCCGGGATGTTCCCCGCTCCCGTGCGTGCGCCGGAGACGGGCCACGACGCCTGCCGGCGTGGCCCGGGGTCTCCCCGCCCGGCCGGGTACCCGGAGGCAGCCCGGCACAACGCCGGACGACGTTTCCGGGAAGCCACCGCGGTACCCGTGACGTCGGAAGACCGGACCGAGGAGGGAAACGGTGCCCCCGCAGACCGACGACGAACTGCTCGCCTTCGGTACCAGCGACCTGGAGGACTGGGACGAGCGGCGTGCGCGAGCCGCTCTCGGCGGAAGGTACGGCGCCTTGTACCGCAACCACCTGCACATCGCCCAGCACCTCGACTCCTGGGCACAGGCCGAGGGCCGCCGGACCGATGTCGACGCCCACTACAGAGCCGGATACACGCAGGCCCTGCGGGACATGGCCGCGTTCCTCAGACAGACCTACTACCTGCCCGGCGGTCCGGACTGAAGCCCGCTCACGTCCGGCTCCGCGCCGTCCGTCGCGCGCACGCGGCGAATCCCCCTGGCGAACGAAGGAGACCACAGATGAACGCCCTTCCGTCTTCCGGCGCGACCCGACGCCGCTCCACCGGACGGAGTCCCGGCACCAAGCTGCTCGGCATCTATCTCAACGACCACCTCGCGGGCGCCACCGCGGGCACCGAACGCGCCACCCGCCTGGCGCGCACCACCCGTGGTTCCGCGCTCGGCCGTGCGATCGAGCCCGTGGCGGCCGAGATCGCCCAGGACCGGACGGCGCTGCTGGACATCATGCGGGAGCTCGGCGTCCCCGTCCGCCGTTACAAGGTGTGCGCGGGCTGGGCGGGGGAGAGGCTGGGACGGCTGAAGCCCAACGGCCACCTCGTACGGCCCTCCCCGCTCGGCGCCCTACTGGATCTCGAAGCCCTGCGGCTGGGCGTCGAGGGAAAGGCGGCCGGCTGGCAGACCCTGCGCCGGCTCGGCGCCACCGACGAGCGCCTGGACCCCGCCCGGCTCGACACCCTGCTCGAACGAGCCCGGCAGCAGCAGGCGACGATCGAGGAGTGGCGCGTCCGCCAGGCCGAGGAAGCACTGGCCGGCACGGCCGGCTGAGCCCGCGCCCGCGGACGTCACCGGCACGACCGGCATCAGCCCGCGCCACCAGGGACAACCGGAATCTGATCCGCTCGTCCTGGGCGCAAGACCGACGGGCACATCGGAGGACGTCGACGGCCTCACCCGGCAGCGTCCTCCGACGGTCACTTCGGGGGACGTCGACGGCGTCACCCGGCAGTGTCCTCCTCTGACTCCGCTCGTCCCTTCAGGGCCTCGTCGGTGGCCTCCCCGGACGTGTCGGGCTCGGTACGCCCTTCCTCCTCCGGGTGGACGTCCTGCTCGCCCGTCTCCCGTTCCAGCGGCGACGCGGGCTCCGGCCGTGCTTCTCCGGGACTGCTCATGGCTGCCTCCCTCAGGTTCCGCCGGGACGTACCGGGTTCCCCGGCCCAGCGCGGAAAACGAGGCTCGGCCGGAGCCGCGGCTCCGGCCGAGCCGGCCCACCGCCGTACGGCAGGGCCGTCCACGCCTGCCGCACGGGCGGACGGCACGGTCTTCGTCCTCGGTGTGTTCGCCGACGCGGTCCACCGGAACACCCCCCCGGCCTCCTGTTTGCCGCCGGAGCGGGCGGGGACCCGGCCGACCATGAGCACTACGCCACGCCGCCGCAGCCAGATGCGGCAGAGCCGGGCCCTGCGGCTGCTGGACCGCCTGGAGCGGGAGCCAAGGGCCGACGCGGTGATCGACCGGGTCCGCAAGGCGGTGCGCGCCCTGCCGCTCGGCGACGGGCGGGACCTCCTGCACGGCAGGTGGCTGGGGCACCCGGTGCATCCGCTGATGGTGCAGGTGCCGATCGGCAGCTGGCTGTCGGCGGCGGTACTGGACCTGTACCCCGGCCGCTCCCGCGAGGCGGGCCTCCTCGTCGGGGTCGGCCTCACCTCCGCCGCGCCCGCGGCCCTGGCCGGCTGGGTCGACTGGGCGGAACTCCACCGCCAGCAACAGCGCGTCGGGCTCGCGCACGCCCTCGCGAACTCGACGGCCGTCGGTCTGTACGCCACCTCGCTCACCCACCGCGTCCGGGGACGGCACGCGGCAGGCCGGGCCTACGGTTTCCTGGGGCTGACGGCCGTCGCCCTCGGCGGCATGCTGGGCGGCCACCTGGCCTACCGCCAGGCATCCGGCGCGAACCACGCCGAAGAGGTCCCGCACGTCGTCACCCAGGGCTGGCACCGGATCGGAGCCGTGGCGGACTTCCCGGTGGACCAGCCGGTGCGGCGCAGCGTAGACGACGTCCCGGTCCTGGTCGTCCGGGAATCCGGAGGGGCGGTCCACGCCCTGGCCGAGCGGTGCAGCCACCTCGCCGGGCCGCTCTCCGAGGGCACGATCAGCGATGGGTGCGTCCGGTGCCCGTGGCACGGCAGCGTCTTCCGCCTCTCGGACGGCTGGAACGTCCGCGGTCCGGCCACCGCACCCCAGCCGTCCTTCGAGACCCGGATCACCGACGGCCATGTCGAGATCCGCCTGCGCCGGCAGGACGGGGACGGTCAGGTGCCGGACGACGTCCGGACGGGACAGCGGCACAAGGAAACGGAAGCGCATGGACACGGCAGCTGACGGCAGCCTCGCACGACCTCTGCACGGGCTGCGCGGGCTCATGCGGCGGACCGGAAGGCAGTACGCCGCCGGGCACGACCGGCCGCTGGGCGGCTACCTCGCGGCCATGGCGGGCTTCACCGCCTACACCACGGCCTGGGCCACCGCCGTACGGCTTCGCGGCCGGCCCCTGCCCGACCGGCCCGAGCCGTGGGACGTGGTCCTGACCTCGGTCGCCACCTTCCGGCTCAGCCGGCTGCTGACCAAGGCATCGGTGACCAGTCCGCTGCGCGCTCCCTTCACCCGGTACGTCGCACCTCAGGGCCCCGCCGAACTGCACGAGGAGGCACAGTCCGAGAATGCCAAGCACACCGTCGGCGAACTGGCCACCTGCCCCTTCTGCATGAGCGTCTGGGTGGCGTCCACCCTGACCGCCGGCCAACTGCTGTGGCCGCGCGCGACACGCACCGCCATGGGCGCGCTGGCCGCTCTCGCCGGCGCGGACACCTTGCAACTCGCCTACAGCGCCCTCGTCGAGAAGACAGCCGGCAAGTGACCCGCCGGCGGGACGAGTGCGACCCCGGGCCGCCGTCGAGTCATTCCACCCGGAATCCTGCACATCCGCTCAACGCACTGCGACGCAGGGCGTCGTGAGTCCGAACCGCACCCGCCGGACGCCTTCCGAGAAGTGCACCACCGGTGCGTCGAGCGGCGCCTCTCCGAGGCCCGCCGCGGTGGTCAGCGTCTCCTCCAGCACGTCGACGGTGGCGTGGGCCAGCGGCCATGGCTCGTGCTCCACGGGCGTCTCCCAGAGCATGCCGAACCGCCGGGTGTACGCCCGCCAGCGCGAGGTCAGCCACACGTCGCGCTCCGCCGGCTCCATCGGGTCGCCGCGGCGGACGCTCAGGCGGTAGGAGACGTCACTGTTCCGCCTCGCACCGGAGTAGGAGACGGTGTCCCCGTCCGCGGAGACGCTCAGGGTGCCGGGGTGGTACGGCGCACCGATGGCGCGGGCCGCCAGCATCGGGGTGAAGGCGACCTCGAGGGACAGGAACCAGAGCCCGTCGCGCCCGTCGGGGCGCCGGACGTAGGTCCGCAGGTTCGTCTCCGGGAAGGTCGGGAGGCCGGGCAGTGAGGCGGGCATGCCGGGCAGGCGTACGTCCGCCATGACGAAGGGCGTCAGGCTCACCCATGCGGCACCGTCGTACTCGTCCACGGTCAGTTCCCGGGGCAGCAGTGCCTGCACCGCCTCCGGCCGGAAGGGCCAGTGGACGAAGGTCTGCGTGAGCCAGCCGGCCCGCAACGCGGGCAGAGCCACCCGCTGCTCCGCTTCGTACGCCACCACACGCGGTGGGTCCCCCCACACGATCGGGGGAAACGCACGGGCACGCCCCTGAAGGGCGGTGGCAGGTCAGGGCGTGGTGCTCCTGCCGGTGACCAGGTCGGTGACCGCGGGCAGGCCCCCTTCGGCCAGCGCGGCGCGTTGCCGGTCCGCGCCGGTGCCGCTCTGCAGGAGCCGGTGGACCAGGGACGTCACCTGCCGGCTGTCGCCGGAGGCGTCGAGGGCGGGAGCGACGTGGCGCAGCAGCTCGTACAGCATCTCGCCGGCCCGGCGCCGGCGGCCGCCGGGATCGACCAGGGTGCCGCTCAGTCCGTGGCGGGCCGCGTGCCACATGCTCGCCTGCAGCAGTTCCTGGTCGCAGTCGAGCGGGGGAGCGCCGGCGGCCGCCTGAGCCAGCGCGGTCTCCACCAGGGCACGGACCAGGCCCGTGAGCATCACCGCCTCGTCCGCGCGCAGCTGCACGTCCAGGCACCGCACCTCGATGGTGGGATACCGAGCCGAGAGCCGGGCCTGCCAGTACAGCTGACCGGTGTCCGAGATCAGACCGCTGTCCAGCAGCTGCTGGACGCGCCGGTCGTGGTCGGCGATGTCGGCGAAGTGCGGGGGCATGCCGCTGACCGGCCAGCGGCTGAAGATCACGGTGCGCCAGCTGGCGAAGCCGGTGTCGTGGCCGTCCCACAGCGGGGAGTTCGCGGACATGGCGGTGAGGGCCGGCAGCCACACCCGGATCCGGTTCAGGACCTGCACGCCGGTTTCCCGGCTGGGGACGCCTACGTGCACGTGCATGCCGTTGATCAGCTGCTCCGACACGAGCTGGGGCGCCTGGGCGAGCATGGCCCGGTACCGGGCCTGGTCGGTGACGGCCACGGGGTGGCCGTGGCGCAGTGGGGGTGTGGCGCAGGCCGCGATCCGGCAGCCGTGCGCCTCGGCGGCCGCCCCGAGGGCATGCCGCAGCCGCAGCAGGTGTCCTCCGACCTCCTCCAGCGTGCTGCACACCGGCGTGGCCACCTCGACCTGCGCCTGCAGCAGCTCGCACTGCACCTCCCGGTCGGCCACGAGACGCCCCAGGCCCGCGGCGGCCCGCACCTTGTCCGCCAGGGGCACCGGCAGACCCGTGACCGGGTCGAGCAGCAGGTACTCCTCTTCGACACCGATCGTCGTCATCGATCGCCCTCTGTTCCGCCCGGCCGTGCCGCCGGACCGGCTCCCGATGCGCCCGGCCGGAGCATCGCAGGAGTCACTCCCGGTGCCCGAGTGACCGCACCCGCTTCCCGGTAAACCGTCACTCGCCGCCAGGAGCCCGGCGAGGGCGGCGTGGGTCGCCACGTCGCCCGGAACCTTCCCTCATCGACCTCCGTGACCCGTCCCGTATCGATCAGCCGGGCCAGGTGCCGCACCGCGGTCCGTCGTTCGACCGGCTTCACGTGCGGGCCCTCGACGTGCGGGCGGCGGACCAGCCGGTGCCCGGCGATCTGCTCGACGGTGCGCGGCTCGTCGAGGAACGCCAAGAGGGTCGCGTCACGCTTCTCCACGGTGCGTCCGCCGAGGTCGAACACCGTGCCGTCCTCGAATGCCGTGGCGTCGGGACGGTCCCGCACGTGGAAGTGGTCGCGCAGCATCGCGTGGGTTCGCTCGGCGGCGTCCGGGGGCAGACCGTAGCCCTCGGCCATGACGTCGCGTGGTGCGCCCGTGGTGGAGCCGTACGGTCTCTGACCGGTCGCCTCCCACCAGAACACCGCCCCCGGACGGGAGGTGGCACGCGGCCGGATCACGAAAGGGGGATGCGGTCGGCCGGGCTCGGTGAGCAGCGTGCGCTGGAGGTTCATCGCCGTGTCGCGCACCTGCGCGTAGGCGCGGGCATGCCGGAGGTGGACGGCGGCCGACCACACCCCTGCCTGACCGTCCTGCGAGCCCGCGAGCCGGACACCGGGAAGGCAGAAACGGACCTTCCGGCTCGTCCACCTCAGCCTCGCCGAGACAGGACGGCTGATCACCCACCTCACCGACCGCCGGCCCACACCCGTCGAGCACTCCGGCACTGGTCGGCCTGGCGCCGACGACCACACCAGGCCCGCACCAGCCACTACAAACGGCGCCGACACAGCCCTGAACGGGCCATCGGTCACGGCAAGCAATGCCGCAGCACCAGGACGCCGTCGGCGGGCCGGGGCGGCTCGGCCTCGCCGGCTCCCCGTCCCCCCCGGCCCCGCCCGTTCCCGGGGACGTCCCCGGCGTCCCACGGGACGTGGGAACGGCATTCTGACGGCACGTCACGGAAACGCTGGCTGTCGTGATCACGGTGCGTGGTCACGAGAACGACAGCCCGGAGGTTTCCATGATCCGACGGACCCTGCAGAGCGGCCTGCTGGCCGCGGTCGCGGTGCTCGCCGTCCTGCCCACGGCGGCCGGTGCCGCCCCGGCGGGCGGCACCACCCCGTACCCCACGCCCGCTTCCGGCGTGCGGCACCCCCTTCCCTCGCTGCTGCCCGCTCCGACCCGGCACCAGTCGGCGAAGCACCGCACCGCCCGCCACCACCGCAGCGGCATCGCGCAGCCCGCGTCGCACCGGCGTGGCATCCCCGTCGTGGGCCGTGTGGTCACGCACCGCCTCACGCTGAACGTCCGCTCCGGCCCGGGCACCGGTTACCGGGTGGTCGGCCACCGGCACCACCACCGGCTCGTGGCCCTCACCTGCAAGCGCTACGGCACCGGGGTGTTCGGCAACCACACGTGGTACCGGCTGCCCCACCACAGGGGCTATGTCTCCGCCCGCTATGTCAGGCCCGACGCCACGCTCCCGTGGTGCTGACGGTCCCTCACCGCCGTACCCCCTGAACCACCGCCCACCCCAACCGTCGAGGCCTGTTCGAGGACCACGCGTCCCCGAACGGGCCTTCGACGCGCTCATGTGCCTCACCCTCCTCACACCTCACTGAGTGTTGCAACCGCCTTCCCCTCGGGAAGCCATTCCGGCATCAAGGGCGAAGCGCCCATAGTGGAAAAGGAGTCGAGGGACGCACCATGCCCCACCCCGAAAAACCGACCGCGCCCGACGAACCGTTGCTGGTCAGACTGCGGGAACTGAAGGACGGTACGGGGCTGAGCCTGGCGGCGCTGGCAGCGCGCACCCCGTACAGCAAGTCCGCCTGGCACCGCTACCTGACCGGCGCTCAGAGGCCGCCGAGGCCGGCCGTGGAGGCGCTCACCCGGCTGGCCCGCGTCGATCCCGACGCGGTGCTGGCCCTGTGGGAGGCCACCGAGCACACCGCCGACGGGCCGTCGCCCGCGAGCACCCCGGACGGGATCGGACCCCGGCGTTCGGGCGGGCGGCGGTGGCTGCCGCTGTGTGTGCTCGCGCTGGCGGGGGTGACGGCCGTGGTGGGCGCCGCCGTCGCCGCGCACGACCAGAGCGGTTCGACCGGTGCGCCGGTCGTGATGGCGGTCCCGCACTGCCACAGGCCGTCCTGCCGGGGCCAGTTGCCCGACGCGACGGCCTGCGCGCGCGACGCGCGGACCACCAGCACCGTCACCGACCCCGCGTACACCGTCCGGCTGCGCTACTCCCCGGCCTGCGGTACCGCCTGGTCGGAGGTGCGGGTGCGCTCCCCGCACGCCCGCGAGGTCTCGGTACGCGCGGGCCGGGACGTCCTCTCCACGACCTACCCGGCCGACGACACCACCGGCTACACGAGCCCGATGCTCTCTGTACGCTCCCCCCGGGGCGTCGAGGCCTGCGCGGAGGTGGCCGAACAACTGGCCTGCACCGGCATGGACGTACAGGATCCGGGCGAGGGCTGACCCCCCTTCGCCGTGTCCGCCTGCCTGCCGGTCGGCGTCACCCGCATCGTCCAGTTAGCCTGAGCTGACTGCATGTAACGCCTGCTGCATTTCCTGATGTGTCGAACATGGAACCGGGGAGCCGTTGGCTCGTGCTCGTGATCAAGCCGGCCGCCGAGCCGTCGCGGCACCGGGTGGCGGTCTGGCGGGAGCCGCGCCGGATCGGCGCGCTCTCGCCCGGCCAGGGCGTGCGGGCCGTTCCGGAGGTGCCGGTCTTCGCCGGCGGCATTGCCCGGGCGATCGCGCTCACGGAGCATCGCGCTGTTCGCCGTCGCGGCCGTCGCCGTCGGTGTGGTGCGACCGCAGCTGGTCTCGGCCGCCACCGGCGGTTCCGCGAAGAAGAAGCCCGGCGCGACGGCACTGATCAAGCAGAACCCGCCGCCCACGCTCTTCACCGCCGCCGAGATCGCCACGATCGGCAAGCAGGCGGCGGCCCAGCGCAAGAAGGCGGACGCCCTCTTCGCCCAGTGGAAGAAGGCACACGGCACCACCCGCGACGACAAGGCGTTCGCCGCCTGGGCCGCCCGGCAGGCCCCGGCACCGCCGTCGGCCGCGCAGCGCACCGCCGAACTCCGTCAGGACCAGCAGCTCGCGAAGACCCGCACGGCGGCGGGGAGGAAGGCCGCGGCCTGGCTTGAGCTCTACGGAAAGAAGGACATCTGGAAGCTCCACCTGCACGACCGGCGCGAGCTGATTCCCGCCGCGCAGGGCACGGCCGAGAAGGCCGAGCTGAAGATGGCCAAGATGATCAGCGACCAGCCGGCGGCCCGGACACCGCATGGTGTCCGGGCCGCTCTGTCTGTCGCGCGGGGCGACGTCGTCGTGTCAGGCGGAGGGTGTCGGGGAAGCGGTGGGGGCGGGGCCGCCGCCGGGTGCGCCCTCGCCGTCGTTCGTAGCGCTGGGGTCGACCGCCATCGTGATGTGGCCGATGACGCCGCGCTCGATGTGCTTCTTGTCGTAGACGAGTTCGAGCAGACCGCCCTGTGCGCCGGTTTTCGGGTAGATGGAGTCCTCGTCGAGGGTCGTCCGTGTGATGGTGTTCGCCGAGTAGGGAGCGATGCCGGCGGTGGCCTTGACCGCGTCCTCGGAGAAGTAGAACTGCCCGGTGTGACAGGTGCGTCCGCCGGTGTAGCCGTCGGAAGTGCGGGAGCCGCCGGTGTGCACCTTGGTGTGGACGTGGACGGCACGGCCGGCGTACCAGCCGGGGAAGACGGAGCGGAAGGTGACGAAGCCCTGGTGGTCGGTCATCTGGATGCCGCGCAGCCAGGTGAGGTCGTCGGTCGGGGTCGCGTGACCGCCCCCGCCGCCCTGACCACCCGGACCACCCGGACCGTCGGGAGGTGCCGTCGGCGTGCCGGAGGGCGGCGGACCGGGAGGCGTGCCGCCACCACCGCCGTTGCCGTTCTGCGTGTAGCCGGAGTAGACGCCGGACGCGTCACAGTGCCAGATCTCGATGGCCGAGTTGCGGATGGGCTTGCAGGTCGCGCTGTCCACGGCGCGCAGCACGAGGAGGAGTGGGATCCCGGTGCGGTCCTCGACCACGTTCTTCCGGAAGAGTTCGTAGTCGATGTAGTAGGGGCCCTCGATCTGCTCCGTGGTCAGCGACATGCAGGCGCTGGACGCGGAGGCGGCCGCCTTCACTGATGCGAGAGTGCCGGCGCCGGCGGCGTTGCGGTCGGCGGCGCTCGCCGCGGCACCCGCCCCGCTGAGGGCTACGGCCCCGGCCGCACCACCGAGAACCAGCATGCGGCGGCGGGACACGAGTCGGGAGACGAGGGCGTTGTCAGGCTCTTCGGGGGAGAGTCTCGGCATGTGCAGGACAGTAGGAGCGCTGCCTGTGGATCTCATGTGAACCAGTCTGTGAATCTCATATGGGACGCCTCCCCGCTGACGCGTCGACCACTGCGCCGAAACGCTCGGATGACGGAACATCTCAGCCGGGGACGGAAGCTCCTGGAGCCGTCCTGCACCGCGAAGGACGCATCCCCGCCGCGGTCCGCGAATGCGCTCAGTCGAGGACCGGGTGCAGTTCGGGGCGGGCTTCCCACCATGTGCGGTAGAAGGTGTTGTCGGGGATGCTGGCGAGGTACGCGCGTGCCGCCGCCCGGTACAGCAGCCCGGCACGCTGCTCGGTGACTGCGGCTCGGTTCCAGGCGATCCGGATGCGTTCGGTCAGCGGGTCGCCGGCCAGCGGGCGCAGGACCGTCCCCTCGACATGCGGAGAGGTGGGCTGGCACAGGGAGATGGCCCGTCCGGCGGCGATCAGTTCCCAGCGCATCTTGCGGTCGGCGATCCGGTAGCGCAGTTTCGGCGTGAAGCCGGCCCGGAGGCAGACCTCGGTCATGGCCTCCGGGCCGCCGTCGTCGTCGTCGGTCAGCGCCGTCCAGGTTTCGCCCGCCAGGTCGGCGAGTTCGATCTCCTCCTGCCCGGCCAGGGGGTGGGTGGCCGACAGGCGCACGCAGGCGGGTTCCTTCGGGACGAGGGTGCGGGCAGCCACACCGTCGGGGAGCGGTACTTCGTGGTCGCCGACCTCTCCGTACAGGATCGCGTCGTACTTCCCGGCGCTGAGCATGCGGGTGAGCGTGGTCGCCGAGTGCTCGGTGGTGATGTCGACCTCGTGGCCGGGCAGTTCCGGCGAGCCGCAGTGTCGGACGGAGTCAGTCTCCGGAGAGCACGTCCTCGGCCGTCTCGTGCAGCGGCAGCACGGACGCGAGACGGGTGAGCTCGAGGATGCGTCTGACCTCGGGTTGTACGCCGATCAACGCGAACCGGTGCCCCGCGGCCACACGGCGGCGGTGGATGTCGACGAAGGCTCCCAGAGCGCTGGAGTCGCAGAAGTCCACGCGGGTCAGGTCGAGTATCAGCAGGGGTACATTCTGGATCTCCGTCGTGGTGAGGTGTCCCAGCAGCTGGGGCGCGGTGTGGTAGTCGATGGGGCCGTCGACGGCGACGACCGTGTGTCGTGGGCCGCGGTGCGAAGCGAGGCTCAGCGTCGGGCCGGGCGGGACCAGACTCCGGGAGTCGACCGGTGGCGAGCTGTCGGAGGGCTTGCGAGCCCCGGGACCGTGGGCAGAGGTCATCGAGGGCGTCTCTTCCGTGTCCGGGGTGAACGGGTCGGCTGGTTGTTCCTGTGCCGGCCGAGGAAACGGCCGGGGTGGGTCGTCACGAGGTCTTGATCTCCGCCCACACCACTTTCCCTCCGTCGATCCAGCGGGTGCCCCATCGTGTCGCGATGGCGTCGATCAGGAATATGCCCCGGTGTCCGAACTCGCCGGGTTGGGACACGATGAGACGCGGCTCCTCAGTGCTGCTGTCAGTGACCTCCAGGACGACACGTTCACCGGCTCGCCGCAGCTCGACGCGCAGCGGTGTCCTGGCGTGGCGGACGGCGTTGGCGACCATTTCATCCGCGATGAGCATCATGTCGTTCGCCAGATGCCGCAGACCCCACTGGCGCATGACGTCGGCCACCAGGTCGCGGGCGTCGGGGACGGCGCTGGAGACCGGGGCGTAGTCCCGAACGACCGTCACCACCTGGTGCGACGCGTCCTCCGGCCGGTGCAGGTACAGCAGGGCGATGTCGTCGTCGTGCTGCCCGCCGGCCAGGGCGTCCAGCCACGAGTCGCAGTCCGCCTCGATCTCGCCCACAGGGCCGGCCAGCAGCTCCCGCAGCTGCCGCAGGCCGTCGTCGATGGGGCGCCCGCGGCGTTCGACCAGGCCGTCCGTGTACAGCAGCAACCGTGCTCCGGGTGGCAGCGGGACCTCCTGCTCCGTGTAGCGGTGCCTGCCCACGCCCAGTGGCGGTCCGACCTGCTCGTCCATGAACGTGACGGTGCCTTCCTGGTCGCGCCGGGCCGGTGGCAGGTGCCCGGCGACGGCCGCGCGCAGCCGGTCCCGGCGTGTGTCGAGCACCGCGTAGACGCAGGTGGCGATGGAGCCGGGGGCGATGTCGTCCACCAGGACGCTCAGCTGCTCCAGCACATCGGAGGGAGCGAGACCAAGCTGCGCGTAGGCCCGGCAGGCGGTGCGGATCTGACCCATGACCGCCGCCGCCCTGACGCCCTTGCCCATCACGTCACCGACGACCAGCGCCACTTCGCCGTCCGGGAGCGGTATGAGGTCCACCCAGTCACCGCCGGTACCGCGATCCCGCGCGGCAGGGAGGTATCGCCACGTACTGGCCACTCCGTCGACGCGTGGCAGCGCCGGCAGCAAATGGCGTTGCAGTTCCGTGGCCGCCTCCCGTTCCTGGCGGTACGTCTGCGCGTTCTGCAGCGCCACGGCGGTCTGCGCGGCGACACCGGTGACCAGGCGCTCGTGTCGCTCCTTGAAGATCCCCCGCTCGGGATGGCCGAAGAAGAACCCGCCGAGCACGGTCCCACGGGACATCACCGGAACGGCCAGGTAGCTCCGCACCGGCAGGTGCCCTTCCGGCATTCCGTGGTGCGGTGCGTTGTGCCCGTACCGCGGGTCCTGCGTGATGTCGTCGGACCGCACCACGCTGAGGCCTCGGAAGGTCTGCTCGAACACCCGGGTGTTGCGCGGCATGGGGAACTTGTCGAAGGCCGACCGGTCGACACCGGAGATCTCATAGAGCAGGTACGACTCTCCGGTCTCGCCCAGGACGTTGTAGAAGAAGGCGCCGAACGCCGCCCCGGCCAGGCGGGTGGCGGCGTCGACCGCGTGCTGGACCAGCGCGTCGAGGTCGAGTTCCGCCGCCAGGAGGCTGCCGACCTCCTGCAGCAGCTCGACGATCGCCGCCTCCTCGCGGAGTTCGTGTTCCCGCCGCTCCAGCTCCTTCTGAGATCGTCGCAGCTCCGTCGTGGCCGAGCGCAGCTGCGCCACCACCGTCTGCAGGTGCCCGGCTCGCTGTTCGACCAGATGCTCCATGCTCTCCAGGACGGAACGGGCCGCGTCCGCCTCCACGGTGGGCGACGGCTGCCCGGCGGACAGCAGTGCCAGGCGCGTGCTGCCGGTGACAGCGCGGAACAGCGTGGCGACCTCGGCGGACAGCGGAACCCGGGAGAACAGCACCACTGCGAACCGCTCGCCCGGCGCCAGGGTTCCCCCGAAGACGAGTGTGGAACGGACATCCTGCCCCGGGAGGAGTTCCTCCAGGCCGTCCACCTGGCCGGCGGGCAGGTGCACGACGTCGGCGTCCCTCACGGGAGGGACTGCGCCGTTCGCGTCCTCGGCCGTGACTCTCAGGCGCTCGAGCAGCCGGTACACCGACGGCGCCTTCTCGAAGGCGCCGGGCGACAGCGTGGGCACGTCCGCCGGGCCGGCACCCTCCGCGCCGGGCGAGCGGACGCACGGTCCGCGGAATCCAGCCAGAGACATACGCCGTCGTGGACGCCCAGCCGCGGTGACGGCCTCCCGGGGGCCGGCAAGAAAGACGCCTACCGCAGCACAGGCGCGTCCGGCCCGCCCGTCGACCAGACTGTTGTGGAAGAAGTCGGCGATCGCTTGTGCCGCCGTGTCCTGGGAGGGCACACGCGCGACGGACGTCCGCAAATGGGCAGTACACCGGGCTGCTTCACTGAGACCGAAGGCCGACAGGTCGATCCGGACGTCCTGCACGCTGAGCACACCTCGATACCTCAAGTGGGAGGGCCAGGGACGAGTACCGGGACCACGGGCATCAAGGGTAGCCCCTGGCCGATTCCCGATCGTCCCGATCCGGCTGCCGTCCCTGTACCCGGTCGTCTCGTGCGGATGTGGTGCCCGGCGCAGGGCCTGGGCGATCGGCTGGGCCACAGCCGTCACGTGCTCGGAGCGTAGAGCGGTGTGCGCAAGACGGTCGTCCTCCGGCTGCAGGGGCGGCCCCAGTCATGCCGAGTGCAGGTAGTTCCGTCCGCGGCCGGCGCGGCCTCGCTGACGACGCGGGAGACCTGGGCGAGGGTGATTGCTCCAGCCAGGGCGTCGGTCAGGTCGTACAGGTGTTGCAACTGGGCGCGGACGGCCTGCCAAGGCCGCATGCGGCGCTTCCGCTGCAACGGGGCGCGGACCACGTGGTGGGACGGCCCGCAGCCGACCGTACTGCTGCATCTCGTCGAGGCCCGGACGGCCGACCAGTTCGTCGCGCTCTGCCAGCAGGTGGTGGCGCTGAACCGGGAGGTAGCGTTCCGCCAGGCCACCGAAGTGGACCGAGCACGGCTACCGGCGGCCGACGGGGCTGCCGCTGCGCAGCCATACAGCCGGCTGCCGGCGCAGCCACGGTGCGTCGTCGGGCCGTAGATCGAACACGTAGACGATCCCGCGCAGAGCCGCACGGTCATCCGCCGGCAGCTGGCCCGGATACCGCCGACGCCGCGACGGGCGAGGCGGGAGCAGCGGAGCGACATCCCACAGCAGCGCGGGTGTACTGCGGTAAGAGCGCCGGGCTCGATCTCCGGTACAGACGCCCCATCGGGACGCGTCGGCGCGATCAGCTCAGGTTCGCGGAGGGGTTATGAGCGCTGTCACAGGCCGTGTGGTCCCCTTCGGTCGGCTCACCAGCCCCGCCGAAGGGGACCACACGGTCGACGGAGCCCTGCGGCCCTGCGCTGGTGGGCTCGTCGGCGGTCATGGCGGTGACTGCTTCGCTGGTGGTGGCATAGACCGGCAGGATTGTGTCGACACCGGTGAGGACGAGCATCCGCATCAGGCGGTCGGGGACGTGGGCGAGTCTGAGTGCACCGCCCGCCGCCTGGGCGGCGTGCCAGAGGCCGATGAGCGCGCTCAGGCCGGCGGAGTCGCAAAAGCCGACCTGTGACAGGTCCAGAACGAGGTGCGGAGACCTCCGCTGGATGATTCCCGAGGCATCGTGGCGCAGGGTGTCCGCGGTGCGCGTGTCCACGTCCCCGGCGACCGTGGCGATCGCGAGGCCGGGACGGGGGTGCTCGACGGTCAACTGCGGCGTGTCGGTCACGTCGGTCATCACTCCTGGCCGAAGTGGTCGGGCGCGGCGGCGGTATGGGCGGTGGCAGCGACACTGCCGTCGGGCATGGTGTGAGGGTAGGGGACGGACAGGGCCAGCAGAGCCACGTCGTCGCCGGCTCCGTCGGGCAGCGAGGCCAGCAAGGTGATGCTGTCCTCGACCAGGGAGGCCGCGGTGACGGGCGCGGTGCGCTGGTGGAGAAAACCGGTCAGGCCGTCCTCACCGAGCATGGCGCCCTCGGTGGTGCGGGCTTCGATCAGCCCATCCGTGTAAAGGAACAGGCTTTCCCCGGCCGTCAGGGAGAACGTCGTCTGGGCGAAGGGTGCCTGGGGAAAGGCGCCGACGAGCATGCCGCCCTTGGGGCGTACGGCCCGCACCCAGACGGCGCCGCTGTCGTCGGGCCGCACGTGGTAGGCCGGCGGGTGGCCGCCGGCGGCGACGGTGACGGTGAAACCGCCGTCCTCCCGGGGCTCGAGGAGGCCGAAGAGGATGGTGCAGAAGCGGCGGCCGGCGGTGACGTCGGTGAGCAGCATGGTGTTGAGCGCGCTCAGCACGGTGACGGGGTCGGCGTTGATCTGGGCCGTGGCGCGCAGGGTGTGGCGGGCCAGGGCGGTGACGGTCGCCGCCTCGGGGCCTTTGCCGCACACGTCACCGAGGACGAACGCCCACCGGCCGCCGTCGACGGGGAAGACGTCGTAGAAGTCGCCGCCTACGTCGTGGGCGGAGGCGGTGCGGTAGTGGCAGGCCAGTTCCAGGCCCGGCACCACGGGCAGGGCTGGGGGCAGCAGGGTGCGCTGGAGGGTGGAGGCGAACGCGGCGATGGCGGCCTTGTCCTGCTCCGCTTTCTCCCGCGCCGCCCGTTCCGCCTCGGCCCGCGCCCTTTCCGCTTCGGCGTGCCGCCTTTCCGCTTCCCGGCGGGCCTGCTCGTCGCGCAGGGCGCGCAGCGCCGACAGCCGCAGCTCCATCTCGTCCAGCACGATCGCGGCGAGATCGGCCAGGGTGGCGGTGTCCTCCTCGGTGATCGAGCGCGGCCGGGTGTCGAGGACGTTGACCGTGCCCAGCTTGTGCCCGTCGGGGGTGATGATCGGTGCGGCGGCGTAGAAACGCACCCCCATCTCTCCCGCGACCAGCGGATTGTCCGCCGCGACGGGGTCCTTGAGGGTGTCGGGGATGACCATCGTGTCATCGCGCAGGATCGCCGAGCCGCACAGGCCCGGATCACGGCCGATCTCCGCGACACCCTCCAGGCCGTGGGCGGCCTTGAACCAGATGCGGTCGGTGTCCACGATCGTGACCGTCGCCACCGGCACGTCGAAGAGCCGGGCGGCCATCGCCGCCACCCGGTCGAACGCCCCGTCGGGCGGAGTGTCAAGGATGTCGTAGCGGCGCACCGCCGCGATCCGGGCCGCCTCCGCGTCCGGGTCGGGGACCAGCTCGGGGCGGCGCCCGGGAGCCGGGTCGGTGGCCGATGCCTGCTGCATGGTCGGCTTTCCTCTCCGTCGATGGGCTGCCGCCGTGAACGGCACGAACCGACGCAGCCTAAGTCGACCACACACCCGAACGCCAATGCCGCCGCCAGCCGGGCGTCTCGGCCGTGGCCTTTCGTGCGACGTGCCGGTTGGTATCGGCAGGCGGGTCCTCACAGCGCCCGAGGGATGTGGCGCATTGTGTTCGAACGAATACTTAGCGTGCTTGTCCTGGCGGGTCTGAGGGCAGACGTCGAAGCGTTCCGCAGTCGCGTGGAAGGACGCTTTGTTCCATGGCTCACCGCAAGGTGTATCTCGCCGTCGGCAGGACCAGCACCCGGATCCACCGCTTCGACCCCATCGACGGCGACACCCGCGTCGTCGGCAACGTGGCGCCCTACGAGAGCGGTTACACCGCCATGGGGGCCCAGTACCGCGGAGACGACAAGGAGCCGTTGTTGCTGGCCGTGAGCCGCAACAAGCTCATCACTGTCGACGTGGTGGCCGGCACCCTGAAGGAGCAGGTCATCGACGGGCTGCCACACGGGCCCTGGTTCGACGGCGACATGGACCCCGACGGCAAGGCCCTCTTCGTCGTCGGCAACCCCGACGCCCCCAGCTACGCCATCGACGTGGCAGCCGGCACGGCCACACCCCGCAACGCACCGGGAGGCGGCCGGTGGGACGACTTCGCCTACCACCCCAGGGACGGGCGGCTGTACTCGGTGGAGGGCGACAA
This sequence comes from Streptomyces sp. NPDC029151, assembly GCF_055564315.1. NCBI lineage: Bacteria > Bacillati > Actinomycetota > Actinomycetes > Kitasatosporales > Streptomycetaceae > Streptomyces > Streptomyces sp. NPDC029151. The sequence goes on along the minus strand of NZ_JBVHWQ010000001.1, from coordinate 1,131,065 downwards.
CGGCGACCTGCTGCTCGTCGACCCGGGCCGGCAGCCCATGAAGACCGTCCTCAAGCGGGGTGTCTTCCCGCCCGCTCAGGCCAGCACGGCGGCAGGCTCACGCAAGGCGTACGCGGCCACCTTCTTCGACCAGGACGGCAACTTCTACGCCGTCGACTCGGCGGGCAACGTCCACCACCTGGATCTGACCACGGCGGAGATCCCCGACCACGCGCAGCGCATCGGACGGGGCAGGGTGCCCGTCGGTGACCTCGAGATCGTGAACGGGGCCGGGCGCATCACCCCGCTGCCCGTCCCGCCCAGTTACGACGAGATCGTCGTGACGAAGAAGTTCAAGGGGACCTGGGAGAACGGCGAACCCCGGGGCCGGGTCTACAGCTTCGACCTCACCCTCACCGCCGTCAGCAAGGACAGCGGCGCGGCGGAGGACGTCAGGAGGTTCCGCGTCTCCTTCGACCTGCCCACGGTCAAGGGCGCGAAAGCCGAAGCCTCCGGCGTCGACGTCATCGCCCAGGACGGCAAGGCATACCTGAGCTCGGTGGGCGACCAGTTCCTCGCCGCGGGTACCTCCCGGCCGATCACCGTGCTGATCACCGTGCCGGGCGACCCTGTCCACCTGCCCCAGGAGTACCCCCTCGACGGCCTCAGGGCGACACGCCTGCCCAGCCACTGATCACACCGCACGGTACCCGCCTCGAGCCGTGGTCCCGAACACGCGTGGCGTCATCGGGAGCCGCGCCGAGCCGCGGTGCCCCCGTACACCAAGGAGTCCCCACTTATGAGCCTTTCCACTGCCCACACGTCCGCCGGACAGCCGGAGTACGGCGATGCGACGTACCCCTTCCACATCACCAGGGAAGAAGAACGGCAGTTGCGTCTCCGCGGCGCCGAGGCCGCCCCGTCCCTTGTGATCGGGCAGGCCACGTCCTTCGACGAGTACGCCCGCCAGCTGATGATCCCACCGGCCGTCATGGACCTCGCGCGGAAGGCCCAGGACCTGCGTCTTTCGGCGTGGGAGACCGAGGCGATGCGCAAACACCTCGCCCCCGCCACCGCACCCGGCGAGAAGGTGGGCCTGCTGCGCCAGATCCTGCTGGAGAAGTACAAGCATGACAAGACTCACCCGCCGTACATCCGTGTCGCCTGTACCGGCCGGGGCGACTACGACCACTTGGCCGCCGAGCACGGCCACCTCCACCCCGACGACCACCCCAAGGGCGACATCGGCTCGCCCGTCGTCCTGGAGATCTGGCCCGCTCAGCACTACTCGCCCATCCACTCACACGGCCACACCACCGGCATCGTCTTCTGCCTCGCCGGCCAGCTCGACGTCATGGTCTACGAGCACCTCCACTGGAACGCCCGCAAACTCGGGCTGATCACCCTCACCCCCGGCCAGTGCGCGTGGCTGTCCAGGGACAACTACGCCGTGCACCGGGTGTACTGCCCGATGGACGGCGGTGGCGGCTCCACCGGCCCCGGCTACATGAACGCCTCCGCCGACTTCGGCGCCAGCTTCCACGTCTACCTCAACCCGGAGCAGACCGGCGTCGAGGACGACGACGGCAACAGCTACAGCCGCGACGCCTTCAACTACATCGACGAGAAGTCCAAGGAGCGGCGTGCGTTCGCCACCGAGTCCGACCTTTCCTGGAGCATCCTGCGGCGGGTCCTGGCCAACACCCCGCTGACTTGAGCCCAGCCATGAGTCGCACCCCTCCGCCGCAGCTGTGTCCGTGTCGTGCCCGACCGGGCGACTGAAGGCCGACGCCCGGTCGCCGTCACCGACCGGGCGCGGCCTCCCGCGGAGCGGTTCACACTCCCGCGACGTCCATGAAGGGCGTGTGTTCGAGTCTCACAGCAGGTCGGTCACATGGGGCGGTTATCGCGTTCGGGACCGCAAGCAGGTGGGCCAGGCCGTCGACGCACCGCACCGGTGACCGTGCCCTGGTACAGGACGCCGTCTAGTGCGGCGGTCGCAGTGCGACGACGCCTTCTGGACCGCGACGTTTGACCAGCCGCCCTCGCGCTACCGGAACAGGGCCTTCTCAGTGGCCCGATGCGTCGTGCGGAGCCCCCGGTGCGGACGCATCCGGGGAACATCCGGGGAGACCGTCGGCGATTTCCGCCACGGCGCCTTGGTGTCGACCGGCAGCCGAGCACGACAGCCTTCGTCAGACAGGTGGGTGCCCGTTGTCGAGCGCGTCGGCCGTGCGGCCACCGGGCCGGGGGAGGCAAAGGGCTGCCCGCGCCTTCTCCCGTCGCAACGCATGGGCGATCGCGTGTGCCTCGATACCCGCTTGGCGAAGGACGCCCGTGAGGGGGTTGGTGTACCCGGTGAAGTACAGGCGCGGGGCCGCAGGGTGGTTCTGCCCGCCTACGGCGAGGGGTTGCCCGGCGTCGTCGAGTACGCCCAGGGTCCCCACCAGGTCGTGCAGGTCGGACCGGAACCCCGTGGCGGCGATGACCGTGTCGGGCCGCAGCCGGTTGCCGTCGGCCAGTACCACGTCCGGGCCGTCGAACGCCTGGACGGCAGCGACCGGCTCGACCCGGCCGGACAGCACGGCGTCCACGAAGCCGTGGTCGAGCACCGGGTTGACCCCTTCTCTGGCATTGCGGGTGTACACACCGGTGCGGGGCCGGGGCAGTCCCCGTGAGGTCAGGTCGGGCACCGCGAGACGTTGCGTGAGAAGGGAGGTACGGTCACGCCACGCCAGTGGGAGGACCTCCGTCAGCCGGCCGGCCGCATGCCATCGTGCGCTGGAGCGGGGCAGGATGTTGGGTGGGGTGCGAACTGAGATCCGTACCCGTTCGGCTCCGGCCCCGGCCAGGACGCTTGCGATCTCGGTACCGCTGTTGCCGGCGCCGACCACCAGCACGTCCCGCCCCAGGTAGGGGGCCGGGGAGCGGTAGTGGGCCGAGTGCAGCAGGGTGCCGGTGAACGTCGAACGCCCGGGCCAGCGCGGAATGTCGGGCGTGTGGCAGCGGCCGGTGGCCACCACGACCGCACCAGTGGGTACCGGACCGTCGGCCGTGTGCACCAGCCATCGTGCTCTCGAACCCGGCTCGGCCCGTTCGATGCGCTGCACCTCGGTGTTCACCCGGACGTCGAGTCGGTGATGGGTGACGTAACGCTCCAGGTAGCGCACATAGTCGTCCCGGCTCACCCAAGGACCCGCCTGACGCGGAATGGGCAGGCCGGGGAGTTTCGACGTGCCGGGAGTGGTGTGCAAACGCAGGTGGTCATAGCGCTGCGCCCAGCTCGCTCCCACGCGGTCCGACCGTTCCAGGATCACGGTCGGCTCGCCGGAGCGGTTCAGCAGTGCGGCGGCTGCCAAGCCGTGCGGGCCGGCTCCGATCACGATGGTGGGAGCACAGAAGTCTCGCTGTGGTGTGGGGGGCATCACCTCCTACAACGCCAGACCACGGCCTACGTCACGCCCAACTCCCAGATATGACGCAGGAGGTCACTGCCGTTACACCGGCGGTGCGGACTCGTTGGTCACCAGGCAGCAGACGTTGCGCGAGGGTTCGGTCGTCCCGAGAGCCGGCCCGCAAGGGGGTGAGGCGGCGCCGGCCCCTACGGGTCATGCGCCTGCGCGGCCCCGGCCTCCGCGGGGGCTCCCTCCGTAACGGCTCGCTCCACCTGTCTGATTCCTTCGAGGAGTTCCTATGCAAGCAGTAACGACGCGCCCCCGGCCACGGCTGCGGATCAGCGGAGTCTGCAAGGCGTACGGCGGCCGGCAGGTCCTGCGCGATGTGGACCTTGACGTGTCTGCCGGGACGCTGGTGGGAATCGTCGGCGAGAACGGTGCGGGAAAGAGCACGCTGCTGCAGATCGCCGTAGGCCACCTTGCACCCGACCGCGGCACGGTGACACGGACCGGAGCACTGGGGTACTGCCCGCAACAAGCCGTACTGAACGACGCGTTCACCCTCGAACAGCATCTGCGGTTGTTCCAGAGGGCCTACCGGCTGCCGGCACTGGAACGGGCCGGTGAGCTGATGGAGCTGCTGGCGATGACCGCCTGCCGACGACAGAAGGTCGGCGAACTCAGTGGTGGAACGCGGCAGAAGCTGAACCTGCTGATCGCTCTCATGCACGATCCACAACTGCTGGTCCTCGACGAGCCCTACCAGGGCTTCGACTGGGACACCCACCAGCGGTTCTGGGCCTTGGCCGCCGCCCTGCGTGATCAGGGCCGGTCGATCATCGTGGTCTCTCACCTGCTGCACGACGCACACCACTTCGACGCAATCGCGCATCTGCGCCAGGGCCGTCTGCACTTGGAGGAGACCGAGCGTTGAAACTCACCTGCGCGGCTTTCACCGAGCTCCTGCGCTGCACTCTGCTGGGCCACCTGCGCAACCGGCTGGCCCTGGTTCTGGCAGTCGCGTTCCTTCCCGTCTGGATCGCCGTGGCACGCCTGTGCACATCCGACCAAGTGGTGCGCATCCGGCTGGACGCCATCAGCGTCCCCGTCTCTGCTCCGGCCAGCCAGCTGGGCCAGGTGGCCAGCGCGCTGGGCGCCGTCACCATGGTCGCCGGCTTCATCACTTTCACGGAGACCTTCCAGTCCCGGCAGACGGACCGCCGTCTCCTGCTGGCCGGCTACCCCCGGCTGCCGATGCTGCTGGCCAAACTCACTGCCATCGCCCTCACCGCCGTCGCGCTGGCCCTTTACACCACGATCCTGCTGTGGGCTTCCCTGCCCGTACGCCACGCAGGCCCGCTGGGGCTTGCCCTTGCGGGCGCCGGCCTCGCCTACGGCGGCATCGGGCTTCTCCTCGGCTCGCTGGTCCGCGGCGAGCTGGAGGGCTTCTTCCTGATCATCATGCTCAGCCTGGTCGACACCGGTCTGCAGAACCCCGTCTTCAACACCCTCATGGATGTGGCAGGCGTTTCCGCGCTTCCTCTGTACGGCGTGAACCAGCTGGCGCTGAGCTCAGCCCTCACCCCCCAGACTCCCTGGTCCCACGGCCTGCTCTCCCTCGCCTGGTCCGCAGCGACCGGGGCCCTGGCGCTGCTCGTCCTCCACCACCACCGCCCTTCCCGCTCCCCGTGGTCCCGCAGGACGAGAGCCAACGAGGAGTAATCACGACCAGGACGGACACCTCCGAGTCCCGGCGCCGCGGATGACGGCGGCTGTCGCGCTACTCCATATCCCGAGGCCGCACGTCTTTGGGGTCAGACCTGTGCAGTCGCAACCCTCGCTATAGGGGCAGTCGTGAGACGTGAGAGGGTCTGGGGCGTGAGCGAGACACCACCGAACACCCTGCAATACCGGTTCGACGGGCGAGAAGACGCACCCGTTCTGATCCTGGGTCCCTCACTGGGCACGACCTGGCACATGTGGGACCGTCAGGTGCCGGAGCTGGCCGAGCAGTGGCGGGTCTTCCGATTCGACCTGCCGGGCCACGGCGGCGCCCCGGCCCACCCGGCCGGCTCCGTCGCCGAGCTGACCGCCCGGCTGCTGGCCACGCTGGACGCGCTCGGCGTGCAGCGGTTCGGCTACGCGGGCTGTGCGCTGGGCGGTGCGGTCGGCATCGAGCTGGCCCTGCGCCACCCCGAGCGCCTCGCCTCGCTCGCCCTGGTCGCGGCATCGCCCCGGTTCGGCACCGCGGACGAGTTCCGGCAGCGCGGGGTGGTCGTGCGCACCAACGGACTCGACCCGATCGCCCGGACCGCGCCCGACCGCTGGTTCACCGGCGGGTTCGCCGCCGCGCAGCCCGCGATCACCGAGTGGGCCGTGCAGATGGTCCGCACGACCGACCCGGGCTGCTACATCGCCGCCTGCGAGGCCCTCGCCGCCTTCGACGTGCGGCCCGAGCTGGGCCGGGTCGGGGTGCCGACCCTGGTGCTGGTCGGCTCCGACGACCAGGTCACCGGCCCCGCCGAGGCCCGCACCCTGGTCGCCGGCATCCCGGACGCCCGGCTCGCGGTCGTCCCCGGCGCCTCCCACCTGGTCCCGGTCGAGCAGCCCGCCGCCGTCACCGACCTGCTGGTGCACCACTTCGGCACCGCCTGGCAGCAGCCCTTCGACACCGGGCAGACCGTCCTGCCGGGCACGCCGGCCGTCCCGGTCGCGGTCCCGGCCGCGGCGCCGCAGCCCGCGCCGGTCGCCGAGATCGCCCCCGCCCCCGCACCCGCACAGCCCGTCGGACCGCCGGACCGGTACCGGACCGGGCTGAAGATCCGCCGCGAGGTGCTCGGCGACGCGCACGTGGACCGGGCGCTCGCCCAGGCCGACGAGTTCTCCGGGGACTTCCAGGACTTCGTCACCCGCTACGCCTGGGGCGAGATCTGGGAGCGGCCGGGCCTGGACCGCCGCACCCGCAGCTGCATCACGCTGACCGCACTGGTCGCGGGCGGACACCTGGAGGAGCTGGCGTCCCACACGCGGGCGGCCCTGCGCAACGGGCTCACCCCGGACGAGATCAAGGAGGTGCTGCTCCAGGCGGCCGTCTACTGCGGGGTGCCGGCCGCGAACAGCGCGTTCCGCGTGGCCCAGCAGGTGATCCGGGAGGAGACCACGCCCGCCGGGTAGCGTCCGCGAGGCGGCCGGGGACGGCAGGATGGGGAGCCATGAAGCTGACGAAGAAATCCCACGCCTGTGTCCGCCTCGACAAGGACGGGCAGACCCTCGTCATCGATCCGGGCGGCTTCTCCGAGGAGGACGCGGCGCTCGGCGCGGACGCGATCCTGATCACCCACGAGCACCCGGACCACTTCGACGAGTTCCGGCTGCGGGCCGCCATGGAGAACAACCCGGCCGCCGAGATCTGGACGCTGAAGGCCGTCGCCGAGCGGATCACGGCGGCCTTCCCCGGCCGGGTGCACACCGTCGGCCACGGCGACACGTTCACCGCCGCGGGCTTCGACGTCCAGGTCCACGGCGAACTCCACGCGGTGATCCACCCGGACCTCCCGCGCGTCACCAACGTCGGCTACCTGGTCGACGGCGGGAAGATCTTCCACCCCGGCGACGCCCTCACCGTGCCCGGCCGGGCGGTGGAGACGCTGCTGGTGCCGGTGATGGCCCCCTGGAACAAGATCTCCGAGGTGATCGACTACGTCCGCGAGGTGGGCCCGCGGCGCGCGTACGACGTCCACGACGCCCTGCTCACCGACCTCGCCCTGCCGATCTACGAGGGCCACCTCGGCCGTCTGGGCGGCACGGCGCACCAGAGGCTCCACCCGGGGGCGTGGACCGAGCTCTGAGCCCGTTGTCAGTGGCTCCGGGTAGGTTGTGAGGCATGCGCATCGCCACCTGGAACGTGAACTCGATCACCGCCCGCCTTCCCCGGCTGCTGGCCTGGCTGGAGAGCAGCGGCACCGACGTGCTCTGCCTCCAGGAGGCCAAGATCGCCGAGGAGCAGTTTCCGTACGACCAGCTCCGCGAGCTGGGGTACGAGGCCGCGGTCCACGCGACCGGCCGGTGGAACGGCGTGGCGGTGCTCTCCCGCGTCGGCATCGAGGACGTGGTCAAGGGCCTGCCCGGCGACCCGGGCTTCGACGGCGTCACCGAGCCGCGCGCCATCTCGGCGACCTGCGGCCCGGTCCGCGTCTGGTCGGTGTACGTGCCGAACGGCCGCGAGGTCGGCCACCCGCACTACGCGTACAAGCTCCAATGGTTCGAGGCCCTGAAGGCGGCCGTGTACGGCGACGCGCAGGGCGACCGCCCCTTCGCCGTCCTGGGCGACTACAACGTGGCGCCGACCGACGACGACGTCTTCGACCCGGCCGCCTTCGAGGGCTCCACCCACGTCACCCCCGCCGAGCGCGCCGCCCTGGCCGCCCTGCGCGAGGCCGGCCTCGGCGACGTCGTGCCGCGCCCGCTGAAGTACGACCACCCGTTCACCTACTGGGACTACCGCCAGCTCTGCTTCCCGAAGAACCGCGGCATGCGCATCGACCTGGTCTACGGCAACCAGCCGTTCGCGCGGGCCGTCAAGGACGCCTACGTCGACCGGGAGGAGCGCAAGGGCAAGGGCGCCTCCGACCACGCGCCGGTGGTGGTCGACCTGGACGTGTGATGCCACGCTGGGTCCATGCACCTTCCGTTCCTGGGCCCCCGGCACAAGAAGAACGGTGACGCGGCCCTCACCGCCGGCCCCGAGGCGTTCTCCTCCGATCCCGGGGCGCTCGCCGCGCTGCTGTCCGAGTGCGACCTGCTGCGTTCCCAGGCGGAGCGGGCGGGGGTCCGCCTGGACGGCAGCCCGGCCTCCCTGGAGGCCCTGGACCAGATGGCGCCGCGCTGGCGCGACGACCCCGAGACCCTGCCCGGACTGGGCCACGACGCCGGGCTGTACCTGGGCACCGTCGTGGTGCGCACCGTGCCCGGCGCCGGCTGGCGGATCCGTCCCGACGGCGAGCCCGTCGTACGGCTCGCCTCCGGCCGATCGGTGGAGGTGGTGCCGGCCGGGCAGGAGTGGGCGGCCTGCGGGGTCCCCGAGCTGTCCCAGCTGTACGCGGAGATCGCCGAGACCTGACCGCCGAGGCCGGCGTGGAAGACGACGCGGAAGACGGGGCGGAAGACGGGGCGAGTCCGGAGGCGGTGCCCTGCGCCCGGGATCCGTCCGCCGAGGGCGGCGATCCCCGTGTACCCGGGGCACCTCGGCCGACGTGCACACGGCTGTCGCCCGCAAGGCGCGTGCCGCCCGTCAACTCCGCTGTCGTCCGCACAGCTTGCGCCCACCGGCGCAGCCGCCCCCGGGGGAGCCTGTCGACGGGGACGTACGCGGGGCGCGGCCGCTCCGGGGGAGCCCGTCGGCGGGGACGTACGCGGAACGCCGGTGACGGGGGAGTGCGGCCCGAGGGCGGCCCGCCCGGCAACGGCCTCCCGGCCAGGACGTTCCCTCACCACCAGGCGGGCCGAGGGCCACTGGCCACCCGCGCCTGGACGCGGTCCGCTGCCCCGCCTGGATCCGGTCCGTCGCCCGTGCCTGGATCCGGTCCGTCGCCTGCGCCTGGACGCGGTCCGCTGCTCGCGCCTGGACGCGGTCGCTGCTCGCGCCTGGATCCGGTCCGTCGCCTGCGCCTGGACGCGGTCCGCTGCTCGCGCCTGGACGCGGTCCGCTGCCCGCGCCTGGGTCCGGTCCGTCGCCTGCGCCTGGACGCGGTCCGCTGCTCGCGCCTGGACGCGGCCCGCCGCCCGCGCCTGGACGCGGTCCGCTGCCCGTCCTGTTCGCCGGACTCGCCTTAGACGACGGCTCGGTGCTCGCCGAGGCCCTCCGCTCGGGGTGAACGCCGCCGAACGCGGCCGCCGGCAGGCCATGTTCGCGTTCGGCTGACGCGGGACGCGGGTCGTGGAGCACGTGCCGTTCCCGCCGGTGGTGCGCGTCCTGCTGCCCGCGCTCACCGGCCAGTTGACGGTCGCGCGGAAGGACACCTCCCTCGGTCGTCTCCTCGCCCACGAGGAGTTCCTCCACACCGGGAAGCCCATGGCCCCGGATCTCGACTACGCTTTGCCGTTCATCCCCGTGGTGAGGTGATCTCGCCGATCCACACCGGGATGTGCATGCTGCTCTCGTGGTTCGCCGACTGGGTGTCCCGGCGTGAGCGGCGCAGCCCCACGGCCAAGGGGGTGGCGGTCGCCACACCCGGGCCGGGGGCGCTGCTGCCGGGTGGGGTGCCCCCCACGGCCCCGAGAGCATGAGGGGGGCGGCAGTTCACGCGGGCCATGCTCGTCCGGCGGCAGCCGGAGATCACTGCTCGCCGAGCGGGACGGACACGTACGACGGGTCGTCCTCGGGCGAGGAGAAGGTCAGCTGCGCGCCGGACGGGTTGTGCTCGGCGTAGAGCGGGTCGACGGTGTCGACCACCAGTGCGAGGCGGTGCCCGGCGGGAACGTCGTAGGCCGTGGAGAACAGCTCCAGGCCGACGGTGAACGGTTCGCCGGGCGTCCGCCCGTGCCAGGTGTACGGCGCGTGCGTGACCAATTTGCCGAAGCCCAGGGGGCCCACGTCGTACAGGTAGGCGATGAGCGTGCCGCTCTCCTTCGTCGGCGTGAGCGTGGTGTGCAGGGTGGCGGTGCCGCGCACCCGCTGCGCGCTGCCGTAGCGCTCCGACTGCCACACGGCCGCCCAGCGGCGCGGCAGCAGCGGCATCGACGCGACGGGCGGGAGCTGGGCGATCTGGTCCAGGATGCTGGAGAGGAAGACGATCCCGCCGTCGGCGCCGGAGTCGACGTTCGCGTGGATGGTGGTGGAGCCCGCGAGCGCGATCTTCTTCCGGGTAGCGGTGACCGACTTCCAGTCCGGGTAGCCCTCGTACTCCCCCGCGCCACGGGACTTCAGCCGGACCGGCTGTTCCCGGTCGACGCCGTTGTCGGCGCCCCCGAGGTAGTGGTCGAACCAGCGCCGGGTGTCCGTCCACACGTCGTTGGGCAGCCCGAACAGGCCGGTCAGTTCGGGTGTCGCGTGGTCGCCGGGACGCAGTTCGAGACGCTTGGGGACGGTCAGCTTCTCGTAGAAGGAGGCGTACTGGTTCACGGGGAAGACCGTGTCGCCCCAGGCGTTGGCCAGCATGACGGCGGCGCCGTTCTTGTTGAGCTGGTCGACATAGGTCGCGGCGGAACGTTTCCGCCCCCAGTCGATCATGTCCTGTTCCTTCGACAGGTTCGAGGAGTACAGGTTGTCGAAGATCTCCCGGAGTTCGGGGCTCTCCCGGCCCGTGAGGGTGCCCGCGCCGTCCAGCACGGCCGCCGCCTGGAGGTGCTGGGTGCGCCCCGAGTAGATCGAGTCGATCAGGTCGGCCCAGCCGCTGAGCGCGGCCACGGCCTTGACCCGCTTGTCGTGGGCGGCGGTGAGCAGGCTGATCCCGGCCCCGTAGGACACCCCGGCCATGCCGATGCGGTCCGGGTCGGCCGGGGTGTGGTCGAGGGCCCAGTCGATGACCTTCGAGGCGTCCGCTGTGTCGGGCGGACCGGCCACTTCTATCCGGCCGCCGGACTGCCAGAATCCGCGCACGTTGTAGGTGAGCACCACATAACCGGAGTCGGCCAGCTTCTGGGCCTGGGCCAGGTACTCCACCTGGGGCAGGCCCCAGCTCGTGGGCAGCACGATGAGCGGATAGCGGTGCGTGCCGTCGGTGCCCTGGGGCGTGAGGACGTTGGCCTTGAGCACGGTGCCGCCGTCGCCGGTGATGTCCACGAAGCGGATGGACGGGGCGGCTTGGGCGGCCGGTGCCAGGCCGGTGACGGTGCCGGCGAGCAGCGCCGCGGAGACGGCCGTGGCGGCGGAGGCGCGCAGCCCGGTGCGACCGAGTCTCATGGGTCACTCCTTCACGTGGGTCGGTTTCCCGTGTGTCAGTGCAAAGTGACCCGACGGTAACCTCACCCCCTTACCGTAAGTAACCCGTCGGTAAGTTACGTACGGGTAAAGATTGTTGACGCCTCACCCGACGTCGGCGGCGGGCTCCGGCAGCGGCGTCCGCGCCGCCCGCGTCACGTCCGCCACCAGCTCCACCACATCGGGCCCGTACGCCTCGGAGTTGACCACCTTCAGCAGCAGGGCGAAGGAGCCGCCGCCGTGTCTGCGGGCCAACCGCTCGTGCTCGCGGGCGAGATAGCGGGTCGCGGCCTGGTTGGTGATGGCGCGCTGGCCGCAGAACAGGAACACCGGTCGGGTGTCTCCCCGCCCGTCCACGGTGAGCCGGGCGAGCAGCACGTACTCGCTCCGGCCGCGCTCCATGCGGTACGTCTCCGTGCCGATCCGCAGCGCGCCCAGCTCCGGACCGCTCTCGGCCTCCACGTTCATCCGCACCCCCGGCAGCAGCGAGGAGAGGTGGGCCGCCATCCGGTCGTTCGAGTAGGGCCCCCCGACGCAGAACTCCGTCCGCCCGCCGAAACCCCGCCGGGCGGCGTCGTGCGCCACGATCTCGACGCGCGCGCGGCAGTCCTTGATGAGCGCGGAGAGTTCCAGCAGCGCGAACATGTCGTGCCGCGCCACCGTCAGCTCCGGCCCGCCCGCCTTGCGGTTGACCACGAGCAGCGCCTCGGAGTGGTCCGGCAGCCCGAAGAAGGCCTGCCTGCGGCGGAGTCGGCGCCGCCAGAGGAAGGTACGGGCCAGCCAGCCCAGGGAGGCGGACACGCCCGCCGCCACGACCCCCAGGACGATGTTGCGCACGTCGTCGTTCATGGCCGCGCATGGTAGCGGGCCCGGGCGACGACCACGGGCCTCAGGCGTACTGTCGGTAGTACCGGCAATCCGGTTACGCTGCGCGGACTGTCCCGACGGGAGGTTCGGATGGGTCGTCCTGGTACGCGGAAACTGGCGGTCCTGGCGGTCTCGGCCGCCGTGGTCTCGGTGGGGGCGGCGGCGCCACCCGCCGCCACAACGGACAAGACGGTGGGCAAGGTTCCCGTGGCCGTCGGCTACGGCGGCGCCGTGGCCAGCGTCGACGCGGACGCCTCCGCCGCCGGTATCGAGGTCCTCAAGCACGGCGGCAACGCGGTGGACGCGGCCGTCGCCACCGCCGCCGCGCTCGGCGTCTCCGAGCCCTACTCGGCCGGCATCGGCGGAGGCGGCTACTTCGTCTACTACGACGCGAGAACCCGCACGGTGCACACCATCGACGGACGCGAGACCGCGCCGCTCAGCGCCGACGCCGACCTGTTCACCGAGAACGGCAGGCCGCTCGCCTTCGCCGACGCCGTCAGCAGCGGCCTCAGCGTCGGCACCCCGGGCACGCCCGCCACCTGGCAGAAGGCCCTGGACGAGTGGGGCAGCAGCACGCTGCGCACCGTGCTGAAGCCGGCCGAGCGGCTCGCCCGCGACGGCTTCACGGTGGACGACACCTTCCGCGCGCAGACCGCGGCCAACGAGACTCGCTTCCGCTACTTCCCCGACACCGCGAAGCTGTTCCTGCCGGGCGGACGGCTGCCCGTCGTCGGCTCCACGTTCAAGAACCCCGAACTGGCCCGCACCTACGAGCAGCTCGGCCGGCAGGGTGTCGGCGCGCTCTACCACGGTGACATCGGCGACGACATCGTCCGGACGGCCGAACACCCGCCCGTGGACCCCGCCTCCGGCTGGAAGGCCCGCCCCGGCAAGCTGGCCGAAAAGGACCTGGCCGTCTACCGCGCCAAGGTCCAGGCGCCCACCAGGACGTCGTACCGCGGCCTGGACGTGTACTCCATCGCACCCTCCTCCTCCGGCGGCACCACCGTCGGCGAGGCGCTCAACATCCTGGAGCGCACGAACCTCTCCAAGGCGAGCGAGGCGCAGTACCTGCACCGCTACATCGAGGCCAGCCGGATCGCCTTCGCCGACCGCGGGCGCTGGGTCGGCGACCCCGCCTTCGAGGACGTCCCCACCCGGCAGCTGCTCTCGCAGCGCTACGCCGACTCGCGGGCGTGCCTCATCAAGGACGACGCGGTGCTCGGCAGCCCGCTCGCACCCGGCGACCCGCGCCACCCCGCGCGCTGCGGCCAGGGCGGTACGGCCGCCCCGACGACCTACGAGGGGGAGAACACCACCCACCTCACCGTCGCCGACAAGTGGGGCAACGTCGTCGCCTACACGCTCACCATCGAGCAGACCGGCGGCAGCGGCATCACCGTCCCGGGCCGGGGCTTCCTGCTCAACAACGAGCTGACCGACTTCTCCTTCGCCCCGGCCAACCCGGCGGTGCACGACCCGAACCTCCCTGGCCCGGGCAAGCGTCCGCGCTCCTCGATCTCCCCGGCGATCGTCCTGGACCGGCACGACAGGCCGGTGGTGGCGGTCGGTTCGCCGGGCGGCGCGACCATCATCACCACCGTCCTGCAAACCCTCACCGGGTTCCTGGACCGGCACCTGCCGCTCGTCGACGCGATCGCCGCACCCCGCGCCAGCCAGCGCAACGCGGCCCAGACCGAGCTGGAACCCGGGCTGTACGACAGCGGCCTGAGGAAACAGCTGGAGGCCATCGGGCACAGCTTCAAGGAGAACCCCGAGATCGGCGCGGCCACCGGCGTGCAGCGGCTGCCCGACGGGAAGTGGCTGGCCGCCGCCGAGAGGACACGGCGCGGCGGCGGCTCGGCGATGGTGGTGGACCCGGCGCCCTGAGGCGCCGGACGCTCACGGTGCGCCCTCACAACTCCGGCGCGGGCGGCTGTACTTCCCCGGTGCGGAAGGCCAGCCGCCCGTCCGCCACGTCCACCGTCACCCGGCTGCCCGCGGTGATCGTGCCGTTCAGCAGCAGCCGGGACAGCTGGTTGTCCACCTCCCGCTGGATGGTGCGGCGCAGCGGCCGGGCGCCGTACTCCGGCTCGTACCCGCGCTCGGCCAGCCAGTCGACGGCCGCGCTCGTGAACTCCACCGACACGTCCTGCCCCTCGAGCAGCCGCCGGGTGCTCTCCAGCAGCAGCTCGGTGATCCGCCGCAGTTGCTCGCCCGTCAGCTGCCGGAAGACCACGATCTCGTCGATCCGGTTGAGGAACTCCGGCCGGAAGTGCTCGCGCAGCGGCCGCAGGATCTGCTCGCGCCGCGCCTCCTCGTCGGCGTCCGCGCCCCCGGGCCCGAACCCGATCCCGGCACCGCGCCGGGTGATCGCCTCGGAGCCCAGGTTGCTGGTCATCACGATGACCGTGTTGGTGAAGTCCACCGTGCGGCCCTGGGAGTCGGTCAGCCGGCCGTCGTCCAGCACCTGGAGGAGGATGTTGAAGACGTCCGGGTGCGCCTTCTCCACCTCGTCCAGCAGGAGAAGCGAGTACGGGTGCCGGCGCACCACCTCGGTGAGCTGGCCCGCCTCCTCGTGGCCCACGTACCCGGGCGGCGCGCCGACCAGCCGGGAGACGGTGTGCCGCTCCTGGTACTCGCTCATGTCGAGCCGGACCATGCGGTCCTCGCTGCCGAACAGCGCCTCCGCCAGTGCCCGGGCCAGCTCGGTCTTGCCGACGCCGGTCGGGCCGAGGAAGAGGAAGCTGCCGATGGGCCGGCGGGGGCTGGCAAGCCCGGCGCGGGAGCGCAGCACGGCCTCGGACACCACGGCGACGGCCTCCTCCTGGCCGACCACCCGCTGGTGCAGGTGGTCCTCCAGGCCGAGCAGCCGCTCCTTCTCCTCCTGGGTCAGCCGGCTGACCGGGATACCGGTCTGCCGTGACACCACCTCGGCGATGGCCTCCGCCGTCACCGCCAGGTCCTGGCCCTCGTCGGCCCGGTCGCCGCCGGACGCCTCGGCGATCCGCTGCTTCAGCTCGGCGACCCGGTCCCGCAGCTGCTTGGCCTGCTCGTAGTCCTCGTCGGCGACCGCCTGGTCCTTGTCCCGGACCAGTTGCTCCGTCTCGCGCTCCATCGCGCGCACGTCCGTGCCCTTCGTCCTCGCGCCGAGCCGGACCCGGGCGCCCGCCTGGTCGATCAGGTCGATCGCCTTGTCCGGCAGCCGCCGGTCGGTGAGGTACCGGTCCGACAGCTCGACGGCGGCGACCAGCGCCTCGTCGGTGTAGCGGACCTGGTGGTGGGCCTCGTACCGGTCGCGCAGGCCGCGCAGGATCTCGATCGTGTCCGCGGCCGTCGGCTCGGGCACCAGGACCGGCTGGAATCGGCGGGCCAGCGCCGCGTCCTTCTCGATCCGGCGGAACTCCTCCAGCGTGGTCGCGCCGACGATGTGCAGCTCCCCCCGGGCGAGGGCGGGCTTGAGGATGTTCCCGGCGTCCATCGCGCCGCCCTCGCCGCCGGAGCCGGCGCCGACGACGGTGTGCAGTTCGTCGATGAACACGATCAGCCGGTCGGAGTGGGCGCGGATCTCCTCCACGATGTTGTTCAGGCGTTCCTCGAAGTCACCGCGGTAGCGGGTGCCGGCCACCACCCCGGTGAGGTCCAGGGCCACGACCCGGCGGCCGGCGAGGACGTCCGGGACGTCCCCGTCCGCGATCCGCTGGGCCAGGCCCTCCACGATGGCCGTCTTGCCGACGCCCGCGTCACCGATCAGCACCGGGTTGTTCTTGCCGCGCCGCGACAGCACCTCGATGGTCTGCTCGATCTCCGTGTCCCGGCCGATCACCGGGTCGATCCCGCCCTGCCGGGCCAGATCGGTCAGATCGCGGCCGTACTTGTCCAGCGTCGGCGTGCCGGTGGGCCGCTGCCGCTGCCGCTCCGGGCGGGTCTGCGTGCTCTCCGGGGCCTCGGGCGGCAGGCCGCCCGCCGAGAACCGGGCCGCGTGCAGGATGTGCCCCGCCGCCGAGTCGGGGTTCGCCGCCAGCGCGCTCAGCACGTGCTCCGGGCCGATGTACCCGGCGCCGCTCGCCCGCGCCATGTCGTGCGCGTCCAGCAGCGCCCGCTTGACCGCCGGGGTCAGCGACAGCGAGGTCGGCGGCGGTGCCTCGCCCGGCGGGTGCTGCACCGGGCCCGCCCGGTCGTCGATCTCGTGGGCGAGCGAGTCCGGGTCCGCGCCCGCCCGGCTGAGCAGGCTCCGGGTGGGCTCGGTCGACACGGCCGCGCGCAGCAGGTGCTGGGTGTCCAGGTCCCGGCTGCCGTGCTCGGCGGCGTACAGGGCCGCTCCTCTGACCAGCTCCCGGGCCGGCTGGCTGAGCAGGCGGCCGATGTCGATGTGCCGTGGCGCTCCGCCGGTGGCTCCGCCGAAGAAGCGGGCCAGGAATTCGCCGAACGGGTCAGGAGGGTAGCCGTTGGTCATGGCGTGGGTTCCTTCGCTGACGACATGCGGAGCGGCCGGGTAACCCGCGGGTGGGTTGCTCATGCCCACGATGACACGATCCGTGGGGGTGGGCATGTTCGCCCACGGGGCACCGGAGCCGGGGATCAGCGGTTGCGGCCGACACGGTGCGGTGTCATCGAACGGGCCCCGTCACGGGCCCCGGCGCGGGTCCCGTCGCGGGCCCGGCGATCCTGCTCCGGTACCGGAGGAGATCCGGATGAGCAGCCAGCTCCGACCGCAGGTTCGGGTCCTCGTCGCCGGCGAGGATCAGCGCGGCCAGCGGGCAGGTCGCGGCGCCGTGCGAGCCGGCTCCGGTCGATGTCCGCTGCCGTGAGGCGAACGATGACCTCCGGCCGCGCGGAGGGGTTGTCCGCCAGGCCGCGCAGCAGCGCGGCCAGGTTCCGCCGGGGGATGACGCGACGTTCGAGGGGTGCGGGCAGCGGCCCATGGTGCCAGGCCGTCACCGGTTTCGGTGTCGGGCCCGACCGATGGCAACGGCCGTCACCGGGCTCCCCGGACAGACCGGCGGAACAGGAGGCGACGGGGTTCCTGGCGATCACACGAAGGCGCCGGCGGGCCGGGTCCTCCCGGGAGCCGGCGACGGTGGGACCCGCGCGCTCACCGTGCTCGGCGCGAGGCGCGCCTCCCGTGACCCGTCAGGGCGTGTCTCGGGCCGTCAGGATCCTCGGACCGGACTCCGTGATCGCCACGGTGTGCTCGACGTGGGCGGCGCGGGAGCCGTCGTCGGTCCGCAGGGTCCAGCCGTCCGCCGCCGCGTGGTAGCCGTCCGTGCCGCCCGCGATCAGCATGGGCTCGATGGCGAGGACCATGCCGGGGCGCAGGGGGAGGCCGCGGCCGGGGCGGCCCTCGTTCGGGACCTCCGGCTCCTCGTGCATGCGGCGGCCCACGCCATGGCCGCCGAAGCCCTGCGGGATGCCGTAGCCGGCCGTACGGCAGACCCGGCCGACGGCGTGGGCGATGTCGCCGATGCGGTTGCCGGGCACGGCCGCCTCGACGGCCGCGGCCAGCGCCCGCTCGGCGGTCTCGACCAGCCGGAGGTCCGCCGGGCGGGGGCGGCCCACCACGAAGCTGATCGCCGAGTCGCCGACCCAGCCGTCCAGTTCCGCACCGCAGTCCACGGAGAGCAGGTCGCCGTCGCGCAGCCGGTAGCCGGTCGGGATGCCGTGCACGATCGCGTCGTTCACGGAGGCGCAGATCACCGCGGGGAAGGGGGTCGGGGCGAAGGAGGGGCGGTAGCCGAGGAACGGTGAGGACGCGCCCGCCTCGCGCAGCACCTCCCGGGCGACCTCGTCCAGCTCCAGCAGGGTGACGCCGACGCGGGCGGCGTTCCGCACGGCGGTCAGGGCCCGGCCGACGACCCGGCCGGCCTCGTGCATCGCGTCGATCGACGTGGTGGTCTTCAGTTCCGTCATGCCAATTACTATACCGGTATTTAAATGGGGTCGACCTCGGTGCGGCCGCGGAGGCCGGTATTAGAATGGGCGCATGGTGCGCACCCCCCTCACCCCGGAAGAGCGCGAACGCGGCGAGCGGCTCGGGCTGCTGTTGCGTGAGGCGCGCGGCGCCCGGAGCATGGCCGAGGTCGCCGCCCGGGCCGGAGTCTCCGCGGAGACGCTCCGCAAGATCGAGACGGGGCGGGCGCCGACGCCGGCGTTCTTCACCGTGGCCGCGCTGGCGGGCGTCCTCGGTCTGTCGATGGACGAGCTGGTCGCCCGGTGCGCCCTGGTGCCCGTCTGAGGCAGCCGGGCGCGGCGCCGCGCCGCGCACCCGCCCGGTTCCCGTGCTGAGCGGTCCGCGCACTGCCCGAAAACTCTGCGTAGCAAGCCCGTAACACGACTGGTGTTGCCTACCGGTCGGAGTGCTGGCGGTCGGGCGGGAGCTGGGCGATGGCTGTGGATCGACTCCCCGAGGCGGTGCGGGAGTTCGCGCACCACCTGGACGCCCTCCTGGCGCGCCTCGACCCGCGCGGCGGCTGGAGCGCGGTGTTCTGGCAGCGGGATCCCGAGGGCATGCGCGCCTGCCTGGACGGGCGTGAGGTGCCGCCCTGGGACGTGGTGGAGGCGTTACTGGAGGACCTGGGGGTGGCGTACGGCACCGCCGCCGCGGCGGCCGAACGGGAACGGGTGCGCGCGCTGCACGCGGCCGCGCTCACCGTGTACGACGCCCGGCCCGGCGCCCGTGACGCGCTGGCCGACCGGCTCGACGTCATGCTCCGCGAACAGCGCTACGCCGCGGAACGCCGGGCCGGCCTGACGCGCCTCCTCTCCGCCCCGCTCTCCCCGGAGCAAGCCGAGTCCCTCCACCGCGACCTCGCCTGGGCCGAGGACGACCACCGCCGCGCCGCGGCCCGCTGCACCGAACTCCAGGCGCGCCTGCGGCGCCTGGACCGAGGGGCCGGGACCGGAGCGGCCGCCGGCAGCCCCCCGCGCACACGGGACCCCGTCTCCGTCGCGGGCCCGGCGCACCCCGCCGGTACCCCCGCCGGCCGTCCCGCTCCGGCTGGACCGGCTGGACCGGCTGAAGCGGCTGAAGCGGTCGCCGACGCCCCGCCCGTCGGCCCTGCTGCCTGGTCCGGCCCCGGCCCCGGCCGGCAGGCGACGGGTACCTCCGGCGGATCCCGGAAGCGCCGTCGGGGCAGTGCCCGGTTCGCCGGGGCCGGGGAGGGGGACGGGGAAGCCCCGGTCGTCGTGCCGCGGGCGGGCGGGGGCGGCGGGGCGGACGCCGGCGCGGGACGGCGTACCCCGCGGGGGGCCCGGTTCGCCGGGGTCGAGGAGGCGGGGGAGCCGGTGCGGGCGGAGCCGGTCGCCGTGGACCGAGGGGGCGCAGAGGCCGTCGCGCGCGCGGTCGCGCGGTTGGCGAGGCTGCGGGCCGAGGGGCGGAGCGGGGAGGCGCACGTGCTGCTGGCGGAGGCGGTCCGGTGGCCCGTGGGGCGGCTGCCCCTGTTCGCGGACGCCCTGCACCGGGCGGGGCTCGGCGCCGACTGGGCCACGCTGCTGTGGGAGGCCGCCGCACTGCCCCCCGAACAGCTGGTCGCCGCCGCCGACGCGCTCGCCGCGGCGGGCCGCGACGACGACGGGCGGCAGTTGCTGCGCCAGGGGGTGGTGCGGCCCGCGGAGCAGATCGGCGAGGCCGTGCTGCGGCTGGACGGCGAGGGGCGGGGCCGGGAGGCGCGGGCCCTGCTGGACGCCTGTGTGCGGGTCCGTACG
Source organism: Streptomyces sp. NPDC029151 (assembly GCF_055564315.1). NCBI lineage: Bacteria > Bacillati > Actinomycetota > Actinomycetes > Kitasatosporales > Streptomycetaceae > Streptomyces > Streptomyces sp. NPDC029151. The sequence goes on along the minus strand of NZ_JBVHWQ010000001.1, from coordinate 1,111,199 downwards.
CCGGAGGAGGCCGCCCGGTGTGCCGCCGCCGACCCCCGGCGCCTGGTCCCGCTGCTGCTCCAGGCCGCGCTCGGGGTCTCCGCCGAGCGGCACTGGGACCTCGTGCACGCGGTGCGCGTCGCCGGGTACGGCACGTGACGGGCGGGGGAGAGTAGTGTCCCGGTGTGGGTGGGTATGTCACGGCGAGGGGTCGGACCTGTCACCCGCAGGAGTGTGAAACGAGATCGACTCAGCGGGTTGGCGACGATGGTCTTGGCAAGACCCGCGCGGAGGCTTACTTTCGTCCCTCTACGGTCTGCTCTACGGGCGTAGAGGCTCTGACGTCGTGTCGAAGGAGCAGCTCATGGCCAACGTCGTCCGCGCCGCTCTGGTCCAGGCCACCTGGACCGGCGACACCGAGTCCATGGTGGCGAAACACGAGGAGCACGCCCGCGAGGCGGCCCGCCGGGGCGCCCGGATCATCGGGTTCCAGGAAGTCTTCAACGCCCCCTACTTCTGCCAGGTCCAGGAGCCGGAGCACTACCGCTGGGCCGAGCCGGTCCCCGACGGCCCGACCGTGCACCGGATGCGGGAGCTGGCCCGCGAGACCGGCATGGTGATCGTCGTACCGGTCTTCGAGGTCGAGCAGTCCGGCTTCTACTACAACACCGCCGCCGTCATCGACGCCGACGGAAGCTACCTCGGCAAGTACCGCAAGCACCACATCCCCCAGGTCAGAGGATTCTGGGAGAAGTACTACTTCAAGCCCGGCAACCTGGGCTGGCCCGTCTTCGACACCGCCGTCGGCAAGGTCGGCGTCTACATCTGCTACGACCGGCACTTCCCGGAGGGCTGGCGGCAACTCGGACTGAACGGCGCCCAGCTGGTCTACAACCCCTCCGCCACCCACCGGGGCCTGTCCGCCTACCTGTGGCGGCTGGAGCAGCCCGCGGCGGCCGTCGCCAACGAGTACTTCGTCGCCGCCATCAACCGCGTGGGGCAGGAGGAGTACGGCGACAACGACTTCTACGGGACCTCGTACTTCGTGGACCCGAGGGGGCGGTTCGTGGGGGACGTGGCCGACGACAAGAGCGAGGAACTCCTCGTCCGCGACCTGGACTTCGACCTCATCGAGGAGGTCCGGCAGCAGTGGGCGTTCTACCGTGACCGCCGCCCCGACGCCTACGAAGGGCTGGTACGGCCGTGACCGACCTCCACTCCCGCCACCGCAGGGTCATGCCCGACTGGCTCGCCCTCTACTACGACGACCCGATCGAGATCACCCACGGCGAGGGGCGGTACGTCTGGGACTCCGCCGGACGCCGCTACCTGGACTTCTTCGGCGGCATCCTCACCACGCTCACCGCGCACGCGCTGCCGGAGGTCACCAAGGCGGTCGGTGAGCAGGCCGGCCGGATCATCCACTCCTCGACCCTCTACCTCAACCGGCCGATGGTCGAACTCGCCGAACGCATCGCCCAGGTGAGCGGCGTCCCGGACCCGCGGGTGTTCTTCACGACCTCCGGCACCGAGGCCAACGACACCGCCCTGCTGCTTGCCACCACCTACCGGCGCAGCAACACCGTCCTCGCCATGCGCAACAGCTACCACGGCCGCTCCTTCAGCGCGGTCGGCATCACCGGCAACCGCGTCTGGTCCCCGACCTCCCTGTCCCCGCTGCAGACCCACTACGTCCACGGCGGCGTGCGCACCCGCGGACCCTTCGCCCACCTCGACGACCGCGCGTTCGTCGAGGCCTGCGTCGCCGACCTCAAGGACGTCCTCGGCCACATCCGCCCGCCGGCCGCGCTGATCGCCGAACCCGTCCAGGGCGTCGGGGGGTTCACCTCCCCGCCCGACGGTCTCTACGCCGCCTTCCACGACGTCCTGAGGGACCACGGCATCCTGTGGATCGCCGACGAGGTGCAGACCGGCTGGGGCCGCACCGGCGACCACTTCTGGGGCTGGCAGGCACACGCCCGCAGCGGCCCGCCCGACATCGTCACCTTCGCCAAGGGCATCGGCAACGGCATGTCCGTCGGCGGGGTCGTCGCCCGCGCCGAGATCATGAACTGCCTGGACGCCCAGAGCATCTCCACCTTCGGCGGTACCCAGGTCACCATGGCCGCCGGCCTCGCCAACCTCACCTACCTCCTGGAACACGACCTCCAGGGCAACGCCCGGCGCGTCGGCGGGCTGCTCATCGAGCGGCTGCGGGCGGTCGCCGCCCAGCTGCCCGGGGTGCGCGAGGTGCGCGGACGCGGGCTGATGATCGGCGTCGAACTGGTCCGGCCGGGCACGGACGAGGCCGATCCGCAGGCCGTCGCCGCCGTACTGGAGGCGGCACGGGAGGGCGGGCTGCTCCTCGGCAAGGGCGGCGGCCACAGCACCACCGCCCTGCGGATCACCCCGCCGCTGTCGCTGACCGTCGCCGAGGCCGAGGAGGGCGCGGCGATCCTGGAACACGCCCTGAGGAGCACGTACTAGAGAACAGCCGAGGGGCACGTACGAGAGCACAGCCGAGGAGCACGTACGAGAGAACAGGTGTACGGCCATGAGCATCACCCCGGAGTCCCGGCACGCCCCGGAACCCGCCCTGTCCGTGCGCCAGGTGCTCACCCTGGAGCGGGTGCTCGCCGGGGAACCGGAGGTGGTGGCGGGCCGGGACCAGCTGGACCGGCCGGTGCGCTGGGTGCACGTCGCCGAGGCCGCCGACGTCGGGGTGATGCTCAGCGGCGGCGAGATGGTCCTCACCACCGGTGTGCTGCTCGCCGGCGACGAGGCCCGGCAGGCCGAGTACATCCAGTCCCTGCACCGGGCGGAGGCGGCGGCCGTCGTCCTCGGTCTCGGCCGGGCCTTCCCCGCGCCGCCCGAGGTGATGCGCCGGGCCGCCGAGCGGTGCGGGCTTCCCCTGGTCGTCCTGCACCGGCCGTTCCCCTTCGCCGAACTGACCGAGGAGGTCCAGTCCCGGCTGGTCCGGCGGAAGTACGCCGCGATCAGCCTGTCGGAGACCGTGCGCACCGCGCTCACCGGACTGATCACGGCCGGCGCCCCGCTGCAACGGCTCCTCGACGAGATCGCCCGGCACAGCGGCTGCCCGGTCGTCGTCACCAACCTCGCCCACCGCGTCCTCGGCACGGCGGGCGAGCGCCCCGCGGTGGACGACGTGCTGCGCGACTGGGAGCGGATCGCCCGGCAGGCCGGCGGCACCGCGGGCGACGGCTGGGTCCGCGCCGAACTCGGCGGGCGCGGCGAGCGCTGGGGCCGGCTGCTGCTGTGCGGCTACCGGGGCGATCCGGCCAGCGGGCGGCTGCTCGCCGACCGGGCCGCCGAGGCCCTGGTACTGCACCGGATGCTCGGCGGCACCGCCGCGCACAGCTGGGAGGAGCAGTCCGCGCAGAGCCTGCTGACCGACCTCGTCTCCGGCGTCGTACCGGCCCGGCAGCTGCTGCCCCGGGCCCGCGCGGCCGGACTGCCGGTGAACCGGCGGACGTTCGTGCCGCTCGTGGTCCAGGGCCGCGGCCCGGACCAGCTGGACCGGGTGCTGCGCCTGCTGGGGCTGCCCGGCATCGCCGCCGAACTCGCCGACGGGACCGCCGCCGTGCTGCTCAGCCTCGCTCGCGACCAGGACGCAGGGGCGCTCACCACGCACTTCGCGACGCGGCTGCGGGCCGGGTCCGAGACCGTGGTCGCCGCCGCCGACCCCCGCACCGCCTGGGAGGACGTGCCGGCCGGACTGCGCGAGGCCCGGCACGTCGCCGACGCCGTCGCCGGCTCCACGGCCGCCCTCGACCTGCCGGCCGTCGTCCGGCTCAAGGACGTCCACCTGCGCGGCCTGATCCGGCTGCTGCGCGACGACCCCCAGGTGCAGTCCTTCGCCGAACGCGAGCTGGACGGGCTGCTGTGCGAGGCCGAACCGGAGCTGCTGAACGTCCTGCGCACCTATCTGGCCACGGGCCGCAACAAGTCCCGCACCGCCCAGCTCCACCACGTCTCGCGGCCCGCCCTCTACCGCCGCCTGGAGGCCATACAGACCCGCCTCGGCGTCGACCTGGACGACTTCGAACAGGCGGCCTCCGTGCACATCGCGCTCCTCGCGCACGACGCGCAACAGGGATGACACATGCGACGACCTGCGACAACGGCGGTGAAACATGGGCCCGGGCACGCGTGACACGGTGGCACGCCGACCACCCGCGAACGTGACACGCTGCCCGTCCAACCGGCCGTCCGGACTTCCTACGCTCAGCGCACACCGAGCTACCGGAGGTCCCGATGAGCCGAGTGATCCGTGCCGCCCTCTTCCAGACCGCCTGGACGGGCGACAAGGAGTCCATGATCCGGGTGCACGAGCAGGCGGCCCGCGACGCCGCCGCCCAGGGCGCCCAAGTCCTCTGCTTCCAGGAGCTGTTCTACGGCCCCTACTTCTGCCAGGTCCAGGACAAGGCGTTCTACGAGTACGCCGAGCGGATCCCGCAGGGCCCGACCGTGCAGCGCTTCCAGTCCCTCGCCCGCGAACTGGGCATCGTCCTGGTCCTGCCCATGTACGAGGAGGAGCAGCCGGGCGTCCTCTACAACACCGCCGCCGTGATCGACGCGGACGGCTCCTACCTCGGCAAGTACCGCAAGACCCACATCCCGCAGGTCCGGGGATTCTGGGAGAAGTTCTACTTCCGGCCCGGCAACAGCGGCTGGCCCGTCTTCGACACCGCCGCCGGCCGCATCGGCGTCTACATCTGCTACGACCGCCACTTCCCGGAGGGCTGGCGGGCGCTCGGCCTCGCCGGCGCCGAGATCGTCTTCAACCCCTCGGCCACCTCACGCGGCCTCTCCCGCTACCTGTGGCAGCTGGAACAGCCGGCGGCGGCCGTCGCCAACGAGTACTTCGTCGGCGCGATCAACCGGGTCGGCGTGGAGGACCTCGGCGACAACGACTTCTACGGCACCACGTACTTCGTGGACCCGGAGGCCCAGTTCGTCGGCGAGGTCGCCGGCGACAAGGAGACCGAACTCGTCGTCCGCGACCTGGACCTGGCCAGGCTCCGCGAGGTCCGCGACCGCTGGCAGTTCTACCGCGACCGGGCGCCGGGGGCCTACGGACCGCTGACCGCGCCCTGACGGCACCGTCGACCAAGGGAGCAGCATGAGCAGCCGTACCGTCATCCGCGGTGGACTCGTCATCACCGCGTCCGACGAGATCCACGCCGACGTCCTCATCGAGGACGGCCGCATCGCCGCCCTCGCCACGCCCGGTTCCCAGAGCTGGAGCGCGGACCGCACCATCGACGCCACCGGCAGGTACGTCATCCCGGGCGGCGTCGACGCCCACACCCACATGGAGCTGCCGTTCGGCGGCACGCACGCCTCCGACACCTTCGAGACCGGCACCCGGGCCGCCGCCTGGGGCGGTACGACGACCATCGTCGACTTCGCGGTGCAGAGCGTCGGCCAGACCCTGCGCGAGGGCCTGGACACCTGGCACGCCAAGGCCGAGGGCACCTGCGCCATCGACTACGCCTTCCACATGATCGTCTCCGATGTGAACGAGGAGACGCTCAAGGAGATGGATCTCCTGATCGAGGAGGGCGTGACCTCGTTCAAACAGTTCATGGCGTATCCCGGGGTCTTCTACAGCGACGACGGGCAGATCCTGCGCGCCATGCAGCGCGCCGCCGGGAACGGCGGGCTGATCATGATGCACGCCGAGAACGGCATCGCCATCGACGTGCTCGTGGAACAGGCACTGGCCCGGGGCGAGACCGACCCCCGCTACCACGGCGAGGTCCGCAAGGCCCTGCTGGAGGCCGAGGCCACCCACCGGGCCATCCGCCTCGCCCAGGTCGCCGGCGCCCCCCTGTACGTCGTGCACGTCTCCGCCATGGAGGCGGTCGCCGAGCTGACGCGGGCCCGCGACGAGGGACTGAACGTCTTCGGCGAGACCTGCCCGCAGTACCTCTTCCTGTCCACCGACAACCTCGCCGAACCCGGCTTCGAGGGCGCCAAGTACGTGTGCAGCACCCCGCTGCGCCCCCGCGACCACCAGGCCAGGCTGTGGCAGGGCCTGCGCACCAACGACCTCCAGGTGGTCTCCACCGACCACTGCCCCTTCTGCTTCACCGGCCAGAAGGAACTCGGCCGCGGGGACTTCTCGAAGATCCCCAACGGGCTGCCGGGCGTCGAGAACCGCATGGACCTGCTCCACCAGGCCGTCGTGGACGGACACATCTCGCGCCGCCGCTGGATCGAGATCGCCTGCGCCACCCCGGCCCGGATGTTCGGCCTGTACCCGAAGAAGGGCACCATCACCCCGGGCGCCGACGCGGACGTCGTCATCTACGACCCGCACGCCGAACAGGTGATGTCCGCCGCGACCCACCACATGAACGTCGACTACTCCGCCTACGAGGGCAAGCGGGTCACCGGCCGTGTCGAGACGGTGCTGTCGCGCGGTGAACCCGTCATCGACCGGCGGGAGTACACCGGACGCGCCGGACACGGCGTCTTCACCCCGCGCTCCACCTGTCAGTACCTGAACTAGGAGTGACGCCCCATGGACTTCGGACTCGTCCTCCAGACCGACCCGCCCGCCTCGCGCGTCGTCAGCCTGATGAAACGGGCCGAGCGCAACGGCTTCCGCTACGGCTGGACCTTCGACTCGGCCGTGCTGTGGCAGGAGCCGTTCGTGATCTACAGCCAGATCCTGGCGAACACGCAGAAACTGAAGGTCGGCCCGATGGTCACCAACCCGGGCACCCGCACCTGGGAGGTCACCGCCTCCACGTTCGCCACCCTCAACGACATGTTCGGCAACCGCACCGTCTGCGGCATCGGCCGCGGCGACTCCGCGATGCGCGTCGCGGGCCGCACACCCAACACCCTCGCCCGGATCAGCGAGGCCATGAAGGTCATCCGCGCCCTCGGCCGCGGCGAGGAGGCCGACCTCGGCGGCACGAAGATCCGCTTCCCGTGGATCAGGGAGGGTGCCGAACTCCCCGTCTGGATGGCCGCGTACGGGCCGAAGGCGCTGCGGATGACCGGCGAGGAGGCCGACGGGTTCATCCTCCAGCTCGCCGACCTGTACCTGACCGAGTACATGGTGAAGGCCGTCAAGGACGCCGCCGTGGCCGCCGGCCGTGACCCGTCCGAGGTGACGATCTGCGTCGCCGCCCCGGCCTACGTCACCGAGGACGACTCGCCCGAGGCCCTCGCGCACGCCCGCGACCAGTGCCGCTGGTTCGGCGGCATGGTCGGCAACCACGTCGCCGACCTGGTCGCCAGGTACGGCGAGCACTCCGGCCGGGTCCCCGGGGAACTCACCGACTACATCAGGGCCCGGCAGGGCTACGACTACGCCCACCACGGACGCAGCGGCAACCCGGACACCGCGTTCGTGCCCGACGAGATCGTGGACCGGTTCTGCGTCATCGGCCCGGTCCGGAAGCACATCGAGAAACTCACCGCGCTGCGCGCCCTCGGCGTCGACCAGTTCGCGGTGTACGACATGCACGACGCCCAGGAAGCCACCATCGACGCCTACGGCGCGCAGGTGATCCCGGCCGTCAACGCCTGACCCCGCTCCCCGCGCCCCCCACGCCCCCCACGCCCCCTCCCCGCCGTCCCGGGGAGGGGGCCGGTGCCCCCACGGCCATTCCCGACCCCTCTCCCCGATTGGCCAGCCCATGACCGACACCGCTCCCCCCGCCGTACCGATATCCGGCCAGGTCACCCTCCCCGACGGGCGCGTGGAACTCGCCCCCGGCACACCCCCGCCCGGCGGCCCCTACGCCAACGAGGACCTCCTCCCGGTCCCCGCCGCGGGGCGCACCTGGACCACGTACAACTTCTCCGCCCTGTGGGTCGGCATGGCCCACAACACCGCCTCCTGGACCCTGGCGTCCGGGCTGATCGCGGTGGGCATGGACTGGAAGCAGGCGGTGTTCACCATCGCCCTCGCCAACCTGGTCGTCCTGGTGCCGATGCTGCTGACCGGGCACGCGGGCCCCAAGTACGGCATCCCCTTCCCGGTCTTCGCCCGGGCCTCCTTCGGTGTGCGCGGTGCCAACCTGCCCGCCGTGGTGCGGGCGTTGGTGGCGTGCGGCTGGTTCGGCATCCAGACCTGGATCGGCGGCGAGGCGATCTACTTCCTCGCCGGGAAACTGATCGGCGAGGGCTGGCGGAACGCCTCGCACATCGGCGGACACGCCTGGACCATGTGGCTGTCCTTCGCGCTCTTCTGGGCGATCCAGGTCGCGATCATCCACCGCGGCATGGAGACCGTCCGCCGCTTCGAGAACTGGGCCGCGCCCTTCGTCCTCGTCGGCGCGTTCGTCATGCTGGGGTGGATGAGCAGCAAGGCCGGCGGATTCGGCCCGCTCTTCGACCAGCCGTCGAAGCTGGGCTGGGGCGGCCACTTCTGGAAGCTGTTCTGGCCCTCCCTCATGGGCATGATCGGCTTCTGGTCCACGCTGTCGCTGAACATCCCCGACTTCACCCGTTACGGCAGGAGCCAGCGGGCGCAGACCTGGGGCCAGGCCCTCGGCCTGCCGACCACGATGACCCTCTTCGCGTTCCTCTCCGTGCTGGTCACCTCCGGCTCGCAGGCCGTGTACGGCGAACCGGTCTGGGACCCGGTGCAGTTGGCGGCGAAGACGGACAACCCGGCCGGGCTGCTCTACGCGCTCGTGACCGTCCTGGTGGCCACGCTGTCCGTGAACATCGCGGCGAACCTCGTCTCCCCGGCCTTCGACTTCTCCAACGTCGCCCCCCGGAAGGTCGGTTTCCGCACCGGCGCCCTGATCACCGCGGTCCTCGCGGTGCTGATCCTCCCGTGGAAGCTGTACTCCGACCCGCAGGGCTACATCTTCACCTGGCTGGGCCTGGTCGGCGGGCTCCTCGGCACGGTCGCGGGCATCCTCGTCGCCGACTACTGGCTGCTGCGCCGCACCCGGCTGGACCTCGCCGACCTCTACCGGGAGGGCGGACGGTACTGGTACGCGGGCGGCTGGAACTGGCGGGCGGTCGTCGCCTTCCTGGCGGGCGGAGTCCTCGCGGTCGGCGGCGCGAGCTTCCGGCCCCTGATCGACGGACGCCCCGTCCCCGCGCTGGCCCCCCTCGCCGACTACGGCTGGGCGGTGGGCCTCGCCACCTCACTGGTGCTGTACCTGACCCTGACCCGGCTCGCCCCACCGAGGCCGGCCGCGCCCTGACCGCGCGGCCGTCTCACGAACTCACCCCTGGCCGCCGCCCAGCGCGGCCACCGCGGACTTCGCCGCCTTGATGGCTCCCTTGTTGATCTCGTCCGTGTCGGGGGCCTTCCTGGTCTCGAAGTCGCTGCCGTTGTAGGTGACGACGACGAGGGCGTTGGCGGCGCGGACCATGACCACGCCCTCACGGGTCTGCTGCTTGTCCTCCGTGGTGAGGTTCACGACGGAGTAGGCACCGTCCCCGAGCCCCGGCACGGCCCCGCCGCCGCTCTTCTCGGCGACCCGCTGCCCGTACTCCTTCCTGGCCGCCTCGTCCGACTCGACGATCTCGTACGACACGTCGAGCCAGCGGTAGTCGTAGCCCTTGAGGGCGTTCCAGGAGCAGGTGCGGCGCAGCGCGGTGTCGGTGGACGGGATCTCCTTGCCGGCCGTCTTCGCGCCCGGCACCAGCGACTTGACCGTGGCCGCGGGCACCGCGGCGCAGGGGGAGGGCGCGGCGGAGTACGTCCTCGCCGTCCCGGAGGACGACGACGGGGCGGCGGCGGAGGACGCGGCGGGCACCTTCGGGGCCGTCTGGTGCCCGGCCGCGGCCGACGGCGCGGCCGGGCCGGACGACAGCGCCCAGCCGGCGCAGGCGAGCACCGCGACCGGCGACAGACGCGCGGTGAGGGTGAGCGGCAGAGGAAGGGAACGCACGGCGCACTTCTCGTGGGGGAGGGGGTGCGGAGGGGTCCGCAGGGTGGACGGGGACGACAGTGTCACATGCCTGCCTGTGGGGCGGAAGTGCCAACGCGCTCCGTGCCCGGGCGGTCACGACGGCCCGCGCCCGCTGTCCGTCTTTGCCCTTTATCCACCGCGCCCCTGCCCGTCGTCAGCCGGCTACGGCACCCTCGCCGTCCACTCCGGAGAGGTGAACTTGGTGCGCGCCAGCTCCTGCGCGCGGGCCAGTTCCGCGTCGGTCACCTCGCCCGGCGACAGGCCGTAGCGCGCGCGGAAGGACTCGATCATCCGGTCGATGACGGTCTCCCGGGGCAGCCCCGTCTGCCGCCGCAGCGGATCGACCCGCTTCTTCGCGCTCCTCGTCCCCTTGTCGGACAGCTTCTCCCGCCCGATCCGCAGCACCTCGACCATCTTGTCCGCGTCGATGTCGTACGACATGGTCACGTGGTGCAGCACCGCGCCCGGACCGCCGTCCGGTCCGACGATCCGCTTCTGCGCCGCACCCGCGATCTTGCCCTGGTCCGTGGCGATGTCGTTCAGCGGCTGGTACCAGGCGCGGATCCCCATGTCGCCGAGGGCGCCCAGCACCCAGTCGTCCAGATAGGCGTAGCTGTCCTGGAAGGACAGGCCCTGGACGAGGGACTCGGGCACCGACAGCGAGTAGGTGATCGTGTTGCCCGGCTCCACGAACATCGCGCCGCCGCCGGAGATCCGCCGCACCACCTCGATGCCGTACCGGGCGGCACCCTCCGGGTCCACCTCGTTGCGCAGCGACTGGAAGCTGCCGATGATCACCGCAGGGGCGCCCCACTCCCACACCCGCAGTGTCGGAGGCCGCCGGCCCGCGGCGACCTCGGCGGTCAGCACCTCGTCCAGCGCCATGTGCAGGGCCGGCGGCTGCGCGGCCTCGTGGATCAGCTGCCAGTCGTAGTCCGTCCAGTCCGTGGCGTGGGCGAGCGCCCGGCGCACCGCGATGCCGACGCCCTCCGAGGTCAGGCCGTACATCACCGTCCCCGCGGGGAGCGCCGCGTCGATCCGCGCGGCCAGCCCGGCCGCGTCCGTGTCCGCGGGGGCGCCCTCCAGCGCGCCGTTCACCGCGTCCAGCGCCTCGTCGGGCTCCAGGAAGAAGTCCCCCGCCACGCGCACCCGCCGCAGCACGCCGTCCTCGACGTCCACGTCCACGACGACGAGCTTGCCGCCGGGCACCTTGTACTCACCGTGCACTTCCCGCGCCTCCGTTCCTGCCGCACGACGACCAACGTCCGGCCCGGCCGGGGTGTTCCCGGACGCACCGGACGACTCGCCCCGCACCGCGGCCGGCACGGACCCGTCGGTCGCGCCGGTCGGCACGGGGGCCGGGCGACCGGACGGTCAGGCCTCCTTCAGCGTGTGGGCCATGCGCGCGCACTCCTCCATCGGCGACAGGATGCCCAGCAGCGTCCGGAGCGCGGTGGCGATCTTCCGGCTCGGCCCGCGCAGCCGGCTGCTGGTCCTGCCCAGGAACAGCAGCATGGGCCCGAATCCCTCGACGCCGGTGGCCGACTCCCGCATCTCCCGCGTCTGCTCGATCACCTGGTCGAGCTGGGCGTCCACGAAGTCGGGCCACTCGGAGCGGGGGGTGCTGCCTGCCCACTCCAGGAAGGCGCGCAGCGCGCCGATCGTCAGCTCCATCCGCGAGGCCAGGCGCCAGGCCGCCGCCTCCAGTTCGTCCGAGGGACCCTCGATGGACTTGGCGAACCGGTTGACGACGGCCAGCCGGGCGCTCATCGGGGCGCCCGGCATGTTGGCCCGCACCACGTCCTCGGTGAACAGCTCGCCCATCGCCCCCAGGTCCAGGAAGGCCGCCTCGACCATCGCCATGTCCTCGGCCATCGCCTCCATCTCGGTCTCGGCCGCGACCGCCAGGTCCAGCAGACCGGGACCGCTCTCCTCCAGCGCGGCCGGGTCCCCGGCCGGCTCGTCCCCGGCCTCCCCGCGGTCGCCGTCGCCGGCCGGTACGGCGGCCGGGCCGAGGGCCCCGGCGGCGCCCAGGCCCCCGGCCGGGCCCAGTTCCTCGGCGAGGGCCGCCCGCAGCAGGGCCCGTGCCTCGGCCAGGCCGCCGGGCAGCGGCGGGAACTCGACGGCCGGGAGCGCGCCGAGGCCCGCGGGCACCGTCCCGGCCTGCCCCAGCCGGACCGCGCTCCGTCCGGCGGCGTGCCGGATCCCGAGCCCGAGCACCACGGCCGGGTGGCCCCCGGTGAGGTCGGCGACGACGACGTCCTCCTCGACCAGGTGACGCATGAGCCGTTCACCCAGCGGGCTGGGGTCGGGGAGCTGGTCGGCGCGGATCAGGGACAGCTCCAGTTCCTCGCAGACGGGCCGTACGACCTCCTCGTGGAAGAGCGCCGCGGGGCCCAGGACGAGACAGGTGGGCATGACGAAGTACCTCCTGAAGACGAAGGGGGAGGGGAGAAGGGGCACGGGCGGGGCGGTCCGGCCCCGCCCGGCCGGGTGTGGCTCAGTCGAAGAGGGTCGGCGCCACGCCGTCGCCGAGGTCGTCGGCGTAGACGGGCCGCTCCTCGATGCCCAGCGAGGTCAGCAGATGGGCGGTCAGGACGCGGTGCCGGCGGCCGACCCGGACGGTCTCGCAGGGGAAGGTGCCGAGGGCGACCAGCCGGTAGGCCGTGGCCACGCACATGCCGTACGCCCTGGCCGCCGTCCTCAGGTCGACACTGACCGGCAGGTCCAGGACCTCCCGGAAGGTCAGCGGGGTCTGCGCGCGCCCGGTCATCCGCGGCTCCGGGAGCGGAGCGACAGCGTGCCGATCCTGCGGCCCCGCCGGAACCGGCAGGCCCCGGCGACCCGTGCGGTCAGCCCCCATTCCCGGGCCAGGGCGCCGATCCGCACGCCCTCCACCCGGTCGGCCGGAACGGTGATCCGCAGGGTGGCGGCGAGGCCGTCCGGCCGGTCGCGGCCGCCGAACTCCGCCTGCCACAGGGCGCCCCGCTCGCCCCGGGAGTCGACCGTGTACCGGATGTCCTCCACGGTCCTCTCCGGCCGGGCCCTCCCGACGGCCTTCCAGGCGCGGGTGCACGCCGAGCGCAACAGGACGGATCCGGGGTCGGGGGTGTGCGGCTCGATCGTCCGCAGCGTCTCCAGATAGGCGGTGAGCAACTCCGCCTCGACGTCGTCGCGGTCGGCGCCGAACCGGTGCACGAGGGCGAAGGCGTGGCGGCGCAGACCCGGCAGCCCCAGCCACACCGCGCCCAGCCGCCAGCCGTTGCCGTCCGTGTCCGCCTGGGCCAGTGCGACGATCCGGTGCCACAGCGCGGCCCGCCGGGCGGGCGGCGCCGAGCGGTCGTAGAGCAGGGGGCGTGCCTCGGCGGGGGTCAGGGCGGTGCCCGGGGCCCCGGATCCGTCGTCCAGCCGGAGCCCGGTGAGCGGCTCCCGGCTGCCGAGGTCCCGCTCCACGCGGGTGAAGAGGCCGGAGTACGGGGGTGATGTCATCGTTGGTCTCCTGGTCATGAGGGGGAAGGGGCGCCTGGCCGGGAAGGCGTGGGGCACCCGGCGCGGTTCACTCGGCCGGGTCGGCCAAGGCACGGGCGGATACGCCGCGCCACCGGGCGAGGGACCGCTCGGCGAGCGCCTTGCCGGGCGTGGTCCCGTCCGCCCGCTCGATCGACAGCAGCAGCCGCAGGAAGCCGGGACGGCGGCTGTCGGCGAGCCGGGCGAACAACTCGTCCAGCTGCCGGGCGCGTTCGGGAACGCCGTCCGCTCCGGCGCACCACATCAGCAGCGCGTCCCGCATCGCCGGATAGGCCGAGGCCTCGTCAAGGGCGGCACCGACGAGGGCGACGACCGGACCCGCGGCGTCCTCCTCCCCGGACTCCGCGGACTCCCCGGGCTCCGCGGACTCCCCGGGCTCCGCGGACACCCTGGACTCCTCGGCGCTCCGGGCCTCGTCGCCGGTGTCTCCCGTGTCCCCGGTGTCTTCCCGGGTGTCCCCGCCCCCCACGCACGCCGCCTCCGCCGAGACCAGCCGGCCGCCGAACCAGTCGCAGTCGTCGGCGACGAGCGCGGGGAACGCGAGGGTGGCCAACAACCCCGCCACGTCCTCGGCGTTCGCCCAGACGGCCAGCTCACGCACGACGACCGCCCTGGTCCGGCTCGTTCCGGCGGAGAACCGGAGCAGGAGCGCCCGCGACACCTGCAGGGCCGTCGCCACGGCGTCCTCGTCGCTGATCGCGTCCACCACCCGGCGCAGCAGCCCCATGGCGTCCTCGGCGGGCAGTCCGTCCGCGTCCGGCCGGCACGCGACCGCGACCGCGGCGCGCAGCTCCGCTTCGGGCGAGCCGCTCCATTCCTCCAGCAGCGCCCGCGCCGTGGCGGCGGCCGGGGTGAGGCGTGACGACGCCGCGAGAGCACGGCCCGCGATCTCGGCGGCCGCCTCCGCCCCGGTGCGGACCAGGTCCGCGAGGAGTGCGAGACCGCGCCCGGCGGTGCGTACGGCCAGGGCGGCCAGCGCGCGCCCGGCGCGTTCCGCCTGCTCCTCGTCCCCGGCCGCGCAGAGCCAGACGTGCAGCAGCGGCAGCCACTCGGTCCGGGTCCGGCACACCTCGTCCCAGACGGCTTCGGCCACCGCGGGCCACAGGAAGGCGACGACCGGGTCCCCGTCACCGTCCTGGCCGACCGCGCACACCGCGGCGATCTCGGCCGGCACTTCCACCGCGGCGGGCGCGAGGGCCGGCCGGGGCTCCGCGCGGCCCGGCAGGGCGAGCGCCGGCCTGCCCGCGTCACCGTCGTACGGCGGCGGCGCCTTCGGCGGGGTCCCGGGGCCGTGGTCGGCGCGGACCAGGGCGAGCAGTTCCGTCGCCCGGCCGAGGACCGTGTTCCGGTGAAGTCCCTGGTGGACGCAGACCGACAACAGGTGGGCCAGCAGCGCCGGAGCATCGTCCGCCGCCGAGACCAGCCGCGCCGCCTCGGCCGCGGCGAGCCCGGACGTCAGCTCGGCCGCGGTCGCCCGCCGTTCCGGCCCGGGACGGGCCAGGGCCTCGGCCACCCGCACCGCTCTGCCGGGCGGCAGCCCGGGCGGCAGGAGCGCGGTGAGGGTCTCCTGCCCCACCCGGCGGCGCCGGCGGGAGCGCTCCTGGGAGTCCGGGCACAGGCTCGCGAAGTGGAGCGAGAAGACCTCCCCCGGGTCGGGCGGCCGGTGCCGCAGCACCCGCACGTCCAGGCGGTCCTCCAGGACCCGCGCCAGACCCGGCGTCTCCCGCAGGACGACGACCAGCCGGGCGCCGGCCTTCTCCGTCTCCGCCTCCAGACGCGAGACGTCCCAGGGCCGCAGGGAGAACGGGTCGGCCAGGTTCATCGCCAGGTAGCCGTGCACTCCGCGGGGCCGGGGCCGCCAGTGCGCCAGATCCACCGTCCCGTCGACCTGGACCAGCACGGGCTCGGCGCGGCCGTGCGCCAGGAGGTTCAGCGCCAGGGACTGCCGGCCGGTGCCGGGTGCCCCGACGACGAACAGGACGCCGGAGGAGTCCAGCGCGTCGAGGCCGGTGGTGTAGCCGGGCGGCCGGGCGAAGCGGCGCCGGGCCGCCCGGAGGTCCTTCGCCCGTACCGGGCCCTGGCGCACCAGGGGTACGTCGGCGGGGGAGTCCGTCGCCGTGTACCGCTGGCCGCCGTGCACGGTGCCGGTGTTGACCGAGCCGTTCGGGGCGATGACGACCAGGCCGCGGTCCTGGACGAGTTCGGGCGGAAGGGCGTCGAGGACACCGTCCGGGTCGAGGTCAGTCGCCATGGCCGCCCTCCGGGCCGGGGCGGACGGCCCCGTCCAGGTTGGTCAGGTGCTGGCCGCCCTGGACGGAACCGGTGTTGATGATGCCCCGCTCGGCACGGAGCACACGGGTGACGGCACGGTGGCGTCCCGCCCCCGTGCCCGTGCCCGTCCCTCCCGCCGGTGCCCTCCTGCCTGCCGGAGCGGTGCGGTCCGACGCGGTGGTCCCGTCCGCCGGGGCGGTCCGGCCGGGCGGCGGTCCGGAGGGGGAGGGCACGTACAGCCAGGCCCGCTGGGCGAACGCCTTGCCGTCGACGGTCGCCGGCACCTCGTGGAACCAGTCGCGGTGCCGTCCGGTGTACCCGGAGGCGACGGCGTCCTGGTAGCACCGGTCGGAGAGGATGGCCGCCACATGCGTGACGTTCTCGCTGTGCGCGGCCAGCACGGCCCTGACCGGACGGGAGTCGAGCAGCCGGTGCGTGTCGGTACGGGCCGTTCCGTTGCCGCCGAACGCGTCCGCCGTGTCGGGCAGCGGGCCGATGTGCAGACCGACCCGCAGCCGCAGCGGGGCCGTGCCGAGGGCGTGGACGTTCAGTTCGGCGACGACGTCCTGCAGGGTGTCCAGCCAGGGGTGGATCACCAGGGGCGTCAACGCGGGGTCGAAGCCCAGGACATAGCCGTCGCCGGTGGTGGCGGGGAACAGCCGGTCGGTCCACAGCCGCGCCAGTCCGGCGCGTTCGAGCGAGATCCTCAGGAGGTCGGGCACCGCGCGGCTGACCACCTCGTGGTCGATGGCGGGGCGCTCGGTGAAGCCCTTCAGGTCCACGGCCAGGATCCCGCGGTACGGCGGGAGCGGGCGGCTGCGGGAGTAGGGGGCCGCCGAGGTCGCGGGCAGCCCGGAACGGTCGCTGTGCATTGCTCTCTCCTCTGCGAAGGCCCGCCGGTACCGGGGCGCTTGGGGCCGGTACCGGCGGTCGGGGGCGCCGGTGAGGGCGCTCTCCGAGCTTCGCCACCGCGGGAGGGGGGCAGTGCACGCTCAGTGCGCAGGGGGAGTGACGGTCGTCACTGCCGCCCGGAGGGGACGGGTGGCCGGGCGGACCGGGGGCGTCGCAGCGCGTCGTGCAGCCGGCGCGCGTCGACGACCTCGATGCAGGTCTTGTCGGCCCGCACACAGCCCGGGCCCAGGCGCCGCAGCGCGTCGCTGACGGAGTTGCGGCCCGCTCCGAGGTGCTGGGCGAGTTCCGTGCGGGTGAGCCGGAAGGCGCGTTCACCGGACATGGCCACCAGGCGCAGCAGGGTTCCCGCGAGCCGCTGGTCGAGGTCTCCCTCGCCGGCCTCCGTCTGCTCCCGCAGACGGTCGTTGGCCAGGCAGGCCAGCCGGCCGGGGAGGTCGTGCCGGTCGACGAAGTTCCGGAAGACGCTCGCGGGAATCGACGCTACTTCGCATATGCTAATGGTCTGTACGTCGGCGAGTCGAGTCCTGCCGTTCTGCACCGCCATGTCGCCCAGCACCTCGCCCGGCCCGCGGAAGCTCAGCAGCCTCTCGCGGCCGTCGACGTCCCTGCGGACGACCTTCACCAGTCCATCGATCAATGCCAGTACGTGCGTTCCGGTATCGCCCTGGCGGAGCAGCGTCGTGCCCGCCGGATGGGTGCGGCGGCGGCCGTTCGTCAGCTGCTCCCACGCTTCGCCGGGGACGAGGTCGCGCAGTGTCCGGGCCGGCGAAACCCGAGTTTCTTCGCTCATGCGACGAACGTAGACGGCGGCGGGGGCCTCCGGGACGCAATGATCGTTTCTGTTCGCCGCCTTTCCTCTCCTGCCTGATGGGGCCCATCCTCGGATCAAGGTCCACCGGCACTCTTCCGGCACGCGGAATCCTCCGAGACCCGGAACCCCCGTGTGCTCGGCCCTCGTCGGGGGATGGATCAGCCGACCGGCACCCCCGAACTCCGAGGTGAGACATGGAATTCACGACCCGCCCCACCCTCATGGGGACTTTCGGCATGGTCTCCTCCACCCACTGGCTCGCCTCCCAGTCGGCGATGGCGGTCCTGGAGGACGGCGGCAACGCCTTCGACGCGGCCGTGGCCGGGGCGTTCGTGCTGCACGTCGTGGAGCCGCACCTCAACGGGCCGGCCGGCGAGGTGCCGATCCTGCTCGCCCCGGCCGGCGGCGAGGTGCGCGTGCTGTGCGGGCAGGGCGTGGCCCCGGCGGGCGCCACGGCGGCCCACTATCGCGGGCTCGGACTGGACCTCGTACCGGGCACCGGACCGCTCGCCGCCGCCGTGCCCGGTGCGTTCGACGCCTGGCTGCTGCTCCTGCGCGACCACGGCACCAAACCCCTGGACGACGTCCTGAAGTACGCCGTCGGATACGCGGAGCACGGGCACCCGCCCGTGGAGAACGTCGGTCTGACCGTCGGCAGCGTACGGCGGTTGTTCGAGACCGAGTGGACCTCCTCCGCCGAGGTGTACCTGCCGGGCGGCCGGCCGCCCCGCCCCGGCACCCTGCTGCGCAACCCCGCCCTCGCCGCCACCTGGAAGCGGCTGCTGGCCGAGACCGCCCACGCGCGCGGGCGGGAGGCCCGGATCGACGCCGCGCGCGAGGTGTGGCGCTCCGGCTTCATCGCCGAGGCCCTCGTGCGGCAGTCCCGGCGGCCCACCCTGGACACCAGCGGCGAGCGGCACACCGGCACCCTCACCGAGGCCGACCTCGCCGGCTGGTCGGCGGGCTACGAGACCCCGGTGACGTACGACCGGAACGGCTGGACCGTGTGCAAGGCGGGCCCCTGGAGCCAGGGCCCCGTCCTGCTCCAGCAGCTCGCCCTGCTCCCGCCCGAGCTGCCCGCCCACGGCTCCGCCGACTACGTCCACCTGCTGATCGAGGGCTGCAAACTCGCCATGGCCGACCGGGAGGCCTGGTACGGCGACGCCGCCGAGGTGCCCCTCGCGGACCTCCTGTCGGACGACTACAACGCCGTACGGCGGTCCCTCGTCGGCGAGAAGGCCGATCACGGGCTGCGCCCCGGCAACCCCGGGGGACGCGTCCCCCGGCTGCCCGCACGGGCGCTCGCCCACGCGCGCGTGCCGGCCGCCGGCGCATCCGGCTTCGACCCGATGGGCGCCGGCGAGCCGACCGTCGCGGGGCCGCCCGGCGAGCCGGAGGTCGCCGCCGACGGAACGACCCGCGGCGACACCTGCCACCTGGACGTCGTGGACCGCTGGGGCAACATGATCGCGGCCACGCCCAGCGGCGGCTGGCTCCAGTCCAACCCCGTCGTCCCCGAGCTGGGCTTCCCCCTCGGCACCCGGCTGCAGATGACCTGGCTGGAGGAGGGCCTGCCGGGCACGCTCACCCCCGGCCGCCGGCCCCGCACCACCCTCACCCCGTCCCTCGCGCTGCGCGACGGCGTACCGGTCATGGCGTTCGGCACGCCCGGCGGCGACCAGCAGGACCAGTGGCAGCTGCACTTCTTCCTCGCCGCGGTCCTGCGCGCCCCCGTGCGCGGCGGCCTCGACCTGCAGGGCGCCATCGACGCCCCGAACTGGCACAACGACAGCTTCCCCAGCTCCTTCCCCCCGCGCGGCCGCCGCCCCGGCAGTGTGACCGTGGAGTCCCGCACCGAACCCGCGGTGATCGAGGAGCTGCGGCGCCGGGGCCACGACGTCACCGTCGGTCCCGCCTGGTCCGAGGGGCGGCTGTGCGTGGTGGCCCGGGACCCGGAGACCGGCGTCCTGTCGGCGGCGGCCAACCCGCGCGGAATGCAGGGTTACGCGGTGGGCCGCTGACGACGGCACCGGGCCCGGTCGCCGGCCGTGCCGGTCCCGTGCTCGCGTACGCCGTCGGGAGGGGGTCCGGGGCGGTCGTACGCCGTCGGGATGGTTCTGGGGTGGCCGTGTGACGGGGGGTGGGTTCTGGGGTCGCGTGTGACGGGGGGTGGGTTCTGGGTCGGCCGTGCGCCGTCGGGGGTCGGTTCCGGGTTGGCTGTGCGCCGGGGGGATGGTTTCGGGGCGGCCGTGTGACGGGGGGTGGGTTCTGGGGTCGCGTGTGACGGGGGGGCGGGTTCTGGGTCGGCCGTGCGCCGTCGGGGGGTCCGTTCTGGGTCGGCCGCGCGCCGGGGGATGGTTCTGGGTCGGCCGTACGCCGGGGGATGGGTTCTGGGTCGGCCGTACGCCGGGGGATGTGTTCCGGGTCGGCCGTACGCCGGGGGATAGGTCCCGGTCCTGCTTACGCCAGCGGGAAAGGCCCCGCGGCTGCCTTGGGCGGCATCGGCCTCCCCGTCGTGGCCCGTGCTCGCCGTACGCCGCGTACCCGCCCCGCGCCCGTCTTCGTGCGGCAGCGGCCTCCCCGTCCCCCCTGCCGCGACCGACCCCTCCTCGTCCGGGAGCCCGACCGGGCCTCGTCCGGCGACGGTGCCGCCCCCCGCTCCTCACCCGGATTCCACCCCCCGTCCACGACCCGGCGGCGGGGATTGTCAGTGGGACGTGCTCTCATGGGGCACATGATCGAAGAGACGGAAACCATCGAGGAGTTTCTCGCCCGCTGCTCGGCCGACGTGGAGGAGGCGGTCCGCAAGGCCGCCGCGGCCGAGATCCTGCCCCGCTTCCGCCGCCTGGCCGCACACGAGGTCGACCGGAAGAGCGGCCCGCACGACCTCGTGACGGACGCCGACCGCCTCGCCGAGCTGCGGCTCACCGAGGACCTCGGCTCCCTGCTGCCCGGTTCGCTGGTCGTCGGCGAGGAAGCGGTGCACGCCGACCCGGCGGTGTACGGGGCGCTCCAGGGCGACACCCCGGTCTGGATCGTCGACCCGGTGGACGGCACCCGCCAGTTCGTGCACGGCGACGACGGCTTCTGCACCCTGGTGGCGCTCGTGCACCACGGCGTCGTGCTCGCCTCCTGGACCTACGCGGCGGCGCGCGACCAGCTCGCCACCGCCGTCCGTGGACAGGGCGCCTTCCTCGACGGGAGGCGGCTGTCCGCGGGCGCGCCGGCCCCCGGCCGGGACCTCGTCGTCGCGACCTCCCACCCGGACTACACCACCGACGACCAGAAGCGCGCGCTGCGCCCCCTGTGGACGGACGGCCTCGCCCCGCGCCCCTGCGGCTCCGCCGGCCTGGAGTACCTCGCCGTCGCCCGGGGCGAGCTGGACGCCGTGGCCTTCTCCTGGGAGGCCGCCTGGGACCACGCGGCCGGCCTGCTCCTGGTCGAGGAGGCGGGCGGCACGCACCTCACGCTGAGCGGCGAGCCGTTCCGCGTCACCGGAGGCAACGCCCTGCCGTTCACCGCCGCCCGGGACGAGGCCACCGCCCGCCGGATCACCGGCCTGCTGCGTACGGCCGCCTGAGTCCCGCGGGGACACCCGGGCCGGGGGAGTGCCGGTCCCCCGGCATATGCTGATCTCGAATGGCCGTCGGCTGACGAAGGGGTCCCAAGGTGCCGTCGATGCTCGATGCGGTCGTGGTGGGTGCGGGGCCGAACGGACTGACCGCAGCCGTGGAGCTGGCCCGCCGCGGTTTCTCCGTGGCCCTGTTCGAGGCGAAGGCCACGGTGGGCGGGGGTGCCCGCACCGAGGAGCTGACCCTGCCCGGCTTCCGGCACGACCCGTGCTCGGCCGCGCACCCCCTCGGCATCAACTCCCCGGCGTTCCGCGCGATGCCCCTCGATCGGTACGGCCTGGAGTGGCTGCACGCCCCGCTGCCGATGGCCCACCCGTTCCCGGACGGCAGCGCGGCCGTGCTGTCCCGGTCGGTGGCCGAGACCGCCGCCTCCTTCGGACCGCGCGACGCGGGCCCGTACCGCAGGCTGGTCGAGCCGCTGCTCGGCCGATGGGACACGCTGGTCCGGGACTTCATGTCGCTGCCGCTGACCGCGCTCCCGCGCGACCCCGTCACCCTGGCCCGCTTCGGCCTGGCCGGCCTCCCGCCGTCCACCTGGCTGATGCGCCGCTTCCACGACGAGCGGGTGAAGACCGTGTTCGCCGGTCTGGTCGCCCATGTGATGGCACCGCTGGGCGGCCTCGCCACCAGCGCCATCGGGCTGGTGTTCGCGCTCTCCGCGCACGCCCGCGGCTGGCCGGTGCCCCGCGGCGGCTCCCAGGCCATCTCCGACGCCCTCGCCGCCTACCTGACCGACCTCGGCGGCGCCGTCCACACCGACTACGAGGTCAAGCGGCTGGACGACCTGCCGCCCGCGCGCGCGTACGTCTTCGACACCTCGCCCGCCGCGCTCGCCCGCATCGCCGGCTTCGGCGACCACTACGCGAACTACCGTTACGGGCCCAGCGTCTTCAAGATCGACTACGCGCTGGACGGCCCGGTGCCGTGGACCGCGCCCGAGGCCCGCACCGCTGGCACCGTCCAGATCGGCGCGTCCCAGGCCGAGATCGGCACCGCACTGCGCGCCGCCTCCCGGGAGGGCCGCGCCCCCGACAAGCCGTTCATGATCACCGTGCAGCCCAGCGTGGCCGACCCCGGACGCGCCCCCGAGGGCAAGCACGTCTTCTGGGCCTACGGTCATGTACCCAACAGTTGGTCGGGCGACCTCACCGACGCCATAGAACGCCAGCTGGAGCGCTTCGCCCCCGGCTTCCGCGACCGCGTGCTCGCCCGCGCCACCGCCGGCCCCGCCGAGATGGCCGCCCGCAACGCCAACTACGTCGGCGGCGACATCGCCTGCGGCGCGGCCTCCGGACTCCAGCTGCTGCTGCGCCCGAGACTCTCCCTGTTCCCGTACCACACCCCCCACCCGGCCGTCTTCATCTGCTCCTCGGCCACCCCGCCCGGTCCCGGCGTGCACGGCATGTCGGGCCACAACGCGGCCAAGGCCGTCTGGCGGAGACTGAGGCAGACATGACCACCATCACCCTCTTCCGGGGCGACATCACCCGGCAGCACGCCGACGCCATCGTCAACGCGGCCAACTCCTCCCTCCTCGGCGGCGGAGGCGTGGACGGCGCGATCCACCGCCGCGGCGGCCCCGCCATCCTGGAGGAGTGCCGCGCCCTGCGCGCCTCCCGGTACGGCAAGGGCCTTCCCGCCGGCCAGGCCGTCGCCACCACGGCGGGCGCGCTGGACGCCCGCTGGGTGATCCACACCGTGGGCCCCGTCCACCAGGAGTCGGGTGCTGATCCCGACCTGCTCGCCTCCTGCTACCGGGAGTCGCTCCGCGTGGCCGACGAGCTCGGTGCCCGGACGGTCGCCTTCCCGGCGATCTCCACCGGTGTGTACCGGTGGCCGATGGACGACGCGGCGCGCATCGCGGTGGAGACGGTACGGAACACGCCGACGGCGGTCGAGGAGGTCCGGTTCGTCCTCTTCGACGACCGTGCGTACGAGGCGTTCGCCCGGCACACCGGCTGACGCCCGCCACGGCCGGCGCGGGGCCGTCCCGCCTCACCCGAACGGTGTAGTTCCCGATGCGCCCGGCCGCTGCCTGGCCAACGCTCGGAGTGCCCGCCCGCCTCCGCGCGAGCGGCTCGGTCCCGACGGCACGGGGGAAGCAGAAAGGACACGCTCATGAGCCAGGCAGCGCAGCCCTCCGGATCCGCCTCCTCGGCCGGCTCGCGGCCGCCGCGGCAGCCCGGGTCCCGGACCGGCGGCTGGGTGACCGGCGGCGTCACCTTCGCCGGAGTACTGATGGTGTGCAGCGGCATCCTCGCCGTCCTCCAGGGAATCGCCGCGATAGCCGGGGACGACGTGTACTTCCGTATCGGCGCCTACGTCTACAAGATGAACCTCACCGGCTGGGGCACGCTCCACATCATCGTCGGCGCCCTGGTCCTGCTGACCGGCATCGGCCTGCTCATGGACATGGCCTGGGCACGCTTCGCCGGGCTGTTCCTCGTCTCGCTCAGCCTGATCGCCCAGTTCCTCTTCCTGCCGTACCAGCCCGTCTGGTCGTTCGTCCTGATGGCGATCGACGTCTTCGTGATCTGGGCCCTGGCATCCCGTCAGGAAGCGGCGAGCTGAGGCGCGTACGGCCGGTTCAGCCCAGCTCGCGCAGCGCCCGTCCGAGCAGGGCCACGCCCTCCGCGACGACACCCGGCGGGGTGGCCGCGTAGCCGAGGACGAGACCGGGCCGGCCGGGTGACTGCCGGTGCCAGGAGAGCGGCTGGCACTTCACGCCGTGCGCGAGCGCCGCCGCGGCGAACGCCGTGTCGGGCACGTCCGAGGCGTACGTCACCGTCAGGTGCAGGCCGGCCGCCGCCCCGTGCACCCGCGCA
This sequence comes from Streptomyces sp. NPDC029151, assembly GCF_055564315.1. Taxonomy (NCBI): domain Bacteria; kingdom Bacillati; phylum Actinomycetota; class Actinomycetes; order Kitasatosporales; family Streptomycetaceae; genus Streptomyces; species Streptomyces sp. NPDC029151. Next base: position 1,087,321 of record NZ_JBVHWQ010000001.1, on the reverse strand, counting down.
CCGGGGAGGTGCTCGGCGAGGGCGGCGATCATCGCGTCCCGGCGCCTGCGGTGGCGCCCGCGCACCGCTCTGAGGTGCCGCTCCAGTCCGCCCGACTCCATCAGCCGCGCCAGCACCAGCTGCGGCAGCACCGCGTTGCCCAGGTCGTTGAAGCGCTTGGCGTCGGCCAGCGCGGCACGGTACCCGGCCGGTGCCACCAGCCAGCCGATCCGCAGCGCCGGCGCGAGCAGCTTCGACACGCTGCCCAGGTAGCAGACCCGGTCGGCCAGCAGAGCGCGCAGCGCGGGCACGGGCGGGCGGTCGTAGCGGTGCTCGGCGTCGTAGTCGTCCTCCAGGATCAGCCCGCCGTCGCGCGCCCACTCCAGCAGCTCGCGCCGGCGTTCGCCGCTCGTCACCACGCCCGTGGGGAACTGGTGTGCGGGCGTGAGCAGCACGGCCCGGGCACCCGTCGCCCGCAGCGCGTCCACCCGTACGCCCTGCTCGTCGACCGGCACCGGCGGGGTGGCCAGCCCCCCGTTCGCCAGGTGCTGGCGGGCCCCGAGCGAACCGGGATCCTCCACCGCGACCGCGTCGACGCCGTCCGCGCGCAGCACCGGCTGCAGCAGTGTCAGCGCCTGCGCGGTGCCGGCCACGATCAGCACCGCGTCCGGCTCCACCCGCACGCCCCGCATCCGCGCGAGCCACTGGGCGACGGCCCGCCGCAGCGGGAGCGTTCCGCGCGGGTCGCCGTACCCGAGCTGGTCGGCCGACAGCTCCGCCAGCACGGCCCGCTCGGCCCGCAGCCAGGCCGCCCGCGGAAAGGTGCTGAGATCGGGCCGTCCCGGGGTGAAGTCCACGGCGGCCGGAGCGTCCCGCAGCACATCGAAGACCTCGGCCCCCGGCACACCGCCGAACCGCCCGGCCGGCCCCGGCCCGAGAGCCCCACCGGCCCCGCCGTCACCCCACCCGGCGTACGACCCACCGGGCCCACCGTGACGAGGGGCGTCCGGCCCCGGCGACGCCCCGTCGTGCCGTCCGGCACACGGCCGTTCCGGCTCGCCGCCGCCCCGCCCGGGGCACGGCCCTCCCCGCGCGCCGTTCCCGGCGGGGTCCGGCCCGCCGGCCTCGTCGTCGTGCCGGTGGGTGTCCGGCCCACCGGCCCCACCACTCCGCCCGGCACACGGACCGCCGCGCCCACCGCCCCCGTCGCCGGTCGGCCGGCCGCCCGCACCACCGCCGGTGACGGCACCGCGCTCACCGGGTCCGCGGCCGTCGTTCAGCTCCCCGGCGCGGCAGGCCTCGCCCGCCCCCCGCGGGCCCCGCCCGTCGGCCCGCCCCGTGCCGGACGCGGCCGCTGGTGGCGGAGCGGCGTCGGGGAGGCTCGGCGGCGACGCGGTGAACGGGGTCGCGACCACCACCGTGCCTCCGCGGCGGCGGCCCGTCACCTGGCCGTCCTCGGCGAGACGCCGGTACGCCTCCGTCACCACGCCCCGGGACACGCGCAGCTCCGCGGCGAGCAGGCGGGTCGGCGGCAGCCTGCTGCCCACCGTCAGCCGGCCGTCGGCCATGGCCTGCCGCAGCCGCCCGGCCAGCCACTCCGCCTTCCCGCCGGCGGGCACGTCGGCGACCGCCAGTTGCAGGAAGTCCGAGCCGCGCGCCGCCACCTCCACCGTGTCCCGCCCCTCGTCCACCCGGCCCATGCTGTCACGCGGTCACGGTCCGAAGGCGAACTCCGGTGCGCCGGGCGTGAGGACGGCCGTCGCCGTGGTGGCCGGCCAGTGGGCCGCCACCTCCTCCTCGACCGTCTTCAGCACCTCGGCCACCACCTCCGCGCCCCCGTCGTGCATCGCCTCCACCACCACCAGCACCCGGCCGGTGTGCGCGCCGACCGCCGAGTGCCCGCTCTGCCGGTGGGTCCAGCGGCGCGCGTGTGCCCGGCCCGCGGAGTCGACGAAGGTCACCTCGCCGGGCGCGGGGTGCTCGACGCCACCGCCGAACGCCGTGTACGTCTCGTCCCCGCGGGCCGGGCGCACCTCCAGCAGCGGCCCGGCGATCCGGTCGAGGTCGAGGACCGCCACCGGAACCGCGTACGCCACCGAGACCGCGTTGCACAGGTCCACCAGCGGATGGATCCGCGGCAGCGCGCCCTCCTTCCGCAGCCGGCGCAGCAGCGACTCCGAGGCGGACCGGTACTGCGTCGGACGCAGCCCCATCCGGGTGAAGGCCCGCCGCCAGGCCAGCACCTCCGCGAACTCGCCCTCGGCGGTCCCCGCCAGCCGGGCCACGGCCCGGCCGGTGTACGCGGCGGCGCGCCGCCGGGTGTCGGCGGGGCCGTGGACGCCGGTGGCGTGGAGCACGCCGGCGGCCAGTTCGGGGAACGCGGCCCTGACCTCCTGCGCATGCCGGAACCGCACGCACGTGCAAACGCTCAACAGGAACTCCTCGGTGAGGGGACGGGGACCGGAGACCCTCACCCTGCCCGGCCCCTGGTCCGGCGGCCAGGGCCAAAGACGGCCCGGACGACAGGTCCACAACGGCGCGTGACATCATCGGCCGGGTCCGGGACCGTCCCACGAGGAGCACGACAGACACGATGAACCCCGCTCTGCTGGACGACTTCTCCCTGGAGATGACCGGCAAGGACGTGCCCGGTCTTCAGGAGGCCCGCGACAGCATCCCGCCGGGCACCCGGATCAACATCACCTTCCTGGCCGGCGAGGACACCGGTACCCGGCTGCGGGCCGCCCGCGCGGTCAAGCGGCTCGGTTTCGTCCCCGTACCCCACATCTCCGCGCGCCGGCTGCCCTCCCGGCCCGCGCTGGAGGAGTTCCTCGCCGGGCTGGCGGCCGACGGCACCGCCGAGAACGTGTTCCTCGTCGGTGGCGACCCCGCCCGGCCCGAGGGCCCCTACGAGGACGCCCTCGCCGTCCTGCGCAGCGGGCTGCTGCGCGGCCACGGCGTCCGGCACGTCGGTATCACCGGCTATCCCGAGGGCCACCCCGGCATTCCCGGCCCGACGCTGTGGGCCGCGCTCACCGACAAGGCGGCGGCGATCGGGGCGGAACGGTTCACCGGGGACGTCATCACCCAGTTCGGTTTCGACGTCGACCCGGTCCTCACCTGGCTGGAGGCCCTCCGCGCGCGGGGCGTGCACCTGCCCGTCCGCATCGGCGTCCCCGGACCGGCCGGTGTGCGCCGGCTGCTCGGCTACGCCACCCGCTTCGGCGTCGGCACCAGCGCGTCCGTGGCCCGCAAGTACGGGTTCTCGCTGACCAACCTCGTGGGCACGACCGGCCCCGACCGGTTCCTGCGCACGTTCGCCGAGCGGTACGACCCCGAGCGGCACGGCACCGTGAAGGTGCACTTCTACACCTTCGGCGGACTGCGGGCCACCGCCGAGTGGATCACCCGCTTCCGCCAGGACGCGCCCGCGGCCGGCCGGGGCTGACCGGGTCCCTGGCCAGAGCCACGTACGTGTCGGATTTCCGCCAGCGCCGGGGGTGCGCGGTGGCCGATGCTTGACCCATGCAGACAGGGATGCACCTCGACCGGGAGCACTGCGTGCGTGCCGTGCGGTCCAAGGACGCGCGGTTCGACGGATGGTTCTTCACGGCCGTCCTGACCACGGGGATCTACTGCCGGCCGAGCTGCCCGGTGGTACCGCCCAAGCCGGAGAACATGACGTTCCACCCGAGCGCCGCCGCCTGCCAGCAGGCCGGCTTCCGGGCGTGCAAGCGCTGCCGCCCCGACACCAGCCCCGGCTCCCCGGAGTGGAACCGGCGCGCCGACCTGGTGGCCCGGGCCATGCGGCTGATCGCCGACGGGGTCGTGGACCGTGAGGGCGTCCCCGGGCTCGCCGCCCGGCTCGGCTACAGCACCCGGCAGGTGGAGCGGCAGCTCCTCGCCGAGCTGGGCGCCGGTCCCCTCGCGCTCGCCCGGGCCCAGCGGGCCCAGACCGCGCGGCTGCTCATCGAGACCACCACGCTGCCCATGGCGGAGATCGCGTTCGCGGCCGGCTTCTCCTCCATCCGCACCTTCAACGACACCGTCCGCGAGGTCTTCGCCCTGCCCCCGGGCGAACTGCGCGCCCGAGCGCCCAGGAGCGGGGCCGGCACCCCCGGCGTGCTCACCCTGCGGCTGCCGTTCCGCGCCCCGCTCAACCCGTCCAACCTCTTCGGCCACCTCGCCGCCACCGCCGTACCCGGTGTCGAGGAGTGGCGGGACGGCGCCTACCGGCGCACGCTCAGCCTGCCGTACGGGCACGGCATCGTCGCCCTCGCGCCCCGCCCCGACCACATCGCCTGCCGCCTCACCCTCGGCGACCTGCGCGACCTGACCGTGGCCATCAACCGCTGCCGGCGCCTGCTCGACCTGGACGCCGACCCGGTGGCGGTCGACGGCCACCTGCGCACCGACCCCCTCCTCGCGCCCCTGGTCGACGAGGAGCCGGGCCGCCGGGTACCGCGCACGGTCGACGAGGCCGAGTTCGCCGTCCGGGCCGTCCTCGGCCAGCAGGTCTCCACGGCCGCCGCCCGCACCCACGCGGCCCGCCTGGTCGCCGCCCACGGCAAGCCCCTGGACGACCCCGAGGGCGGACTCACCCACCTCTTCCCGTCCCCCGAGGCACTGGCCGAGGCGGACCCCGGCACCCTGGCCATGCCCCGCACCCGGCGCACGACCTTCACCACCCTCGTCCGTGAGCTCGCCGACGGCAGGCTCCGCCTGGGAATGGAGTCGGACTGGGCGGAGGCCCGTGCCCGGCTCCTGGACCTGCCCGGCTTCGGGCCCTGGACGGTCGACGTCATCGCCATGCGCGCCCTCGGCGATCCCGACGCCTTCCTCGCCACCGACCTCGGCATCCGGCGCGCCGCGGGCGAGCTGGGCCTGCCCGCCACCCCGGCCGCGCTCACCGCCCGCGCCGAGGCCTGGCGGCCCTGGCGAGCCTACGCGGTCCAGTACCTGTGGGCGACCGACAGCCACCCGATCAACTTCCTGCCCGTATAAGGACCTCGCGAGGACTTCGTGATGAAGCAGCACACCGTCATCGACAGCCCCTACGGCCCTCTCACGCTCGTCGCCGACGACGGCGTCCTGTGCGGCCTCTACATGACCGACCAGCGCCACCGCCCGCCGGAGGAGAACTTCGGCGCACCCGACGACACGCCCTTCGCCGAGGCCCAGGAGCAGCTCACCGCCTACTTCGCGGGCGAGCTGAAGGAGTTCACCCTCGACTTCCGCCTGCAGGGCACCCCGTTCCAGCGCAGGGTCTGGGAGCAGCTGACCCGGATCCCGTACGGCGAGACCCGCTCCTACGGCCAGCTCGCCGACGCCCTCGGCAACCCCAAGGCGTCCCGCGCGGTCGGCCTGGCCAACGGCCGGAACCCGCTCGGCATCATCGTCCCCTGCCACCGCGTCATCGGCGCGGGCGGCGACCTCACCGGCTACGGCGGCGGCCTGGACCGCAAGCGCCGCCTGCTGGACTTCGAACGGGGGACGGCCCTGTTCTGACCGCCTTCGCCGCCGTGAGGGCGTCCGTCACCCGTCCGCCTCCGCGGTCAGACGGCGCAGCAGTGCGGGCAGCGCGGTGCCGATCGGCTCGCGGACGATCTCGTCGGCCCGGTCGTCGTACGGCGTGGGTTCCGCGTTGACGATGACCAGCCGGGCGCCGTGGTCGGCGGCCACCCCGGCGAGGCCGGCGGCGGGCTGCACCTGGAGGCTGCTGCCGACGGCGATGAACACCTGGCAGGCCTTGGCGATGGCCACGGCCTCCCCGAGGACCACCGGGTCGAGCTTCTCGCCGAACATCACCGTCGCCGACTTCAGGATGCCGCCGCACTCCAGGCACGGAGGGTCCTCCTCGCCGGCCTCGACCCGGGCGAGGGCGTCCTCCATCGGGCCGCGCGCGTGGCACCGCGTGCAGACGACACTGCGGGCGGTGCCGTGCAGTTCGAGCACCTTGCGGGCGGGCATCCCGGCGAGCTGGTGCAGCCCGTCCACGTTCTGGGTGATGACCCGGACCGGGACGCCGGACCTCTCCAGCTCGGCGATGGCCCGGTGTGCGGCGTTCGGCTGGGCGTGGAGGGTGCGGTTCGCGCGGCGCATCCGCCAGGAGCGCCGGCGGATCTCCGGATCCGCCATGTAGTACTCGTACGTCACGAGCTTCTCGGCCTCCGGATCGCGCCGCCACAGCCCGTTGGGCCCGCGGTAGTCGGGGATCCCGGAGTCGGTGGAGACACCGGCCCCGCTGAGCAGCGCGACGAGGGGCTTGGCCATGGCACCGAGCGTAGGTCGGGCACCCGGGCGGTCGCGAGCGGATAAAGCCGGGTTTTCGAGCAGCCGGCCCGTGCTAGCTTCCCGGCATGGCCAAGGTGACTGTCTCGCTCGACGCCCAGCTCGTCGTGGAGGTCATGGTGCTCGCGGGGGTCGGCAACCCGCAGGACGCCGTGGAACTGGTCGTCCGCGACTACATCGAACGCGGGCACCGCACGGAGGCGCGGGCCGCCGCCCGGGACGAGGCGCTGCGCGAGGTGGACGCCAGGCCCCGCGACCCGGAGGGCTGACCGCTCAGGCCACGCGCCGGCCGTTCTCCAGCTCCGCCGTGCCCGAGCCGGCCGCGAGGACGTCCAGGGCGACCAGCACCCGGTGACCGAGCGCCCCGGGCAGGTGCGCGGTGAGGTCCTCGCGGGCCACCAGGCGCCAGGACAGCAGCTCCTCCTCCTGGAGACGGATCGCCTTCAGGTCGGAGTCGGTCAGGACACCGCCGTCGTACAGGTACGCCACCAGCGGCGGCCGGCCCGCGCCGTGCACCCAGTCCACGGCGAGCAGCCGGCCGGGTTCCCGGTCGAGGCCGATCTCCTCCAGCGTCTCCCGGCGGGCGCCCTGGCGCGGGGTCTCCCCGTCGTCGGACTCGACGGTCCCGCCCGGAAGCGCCCACCCCTCCCGGTAGTTGGGCTCGACGAGCAGCACCCGGCCCTCCTCGTCCCGGAAGAGCGCGGCGGCGCCGGCGAGGACACGGGGCAGGCTCGCGATGTACGCGGCGAAGTCTTGCGTCGTGGTCATGGGGGAAGGGTATCCAGCCGGCCGACGGCTACGGCACGCTCGTCGCCAGGCGCAGGGTGCGTTCGGCCAGCGCACTGATCCGCACGCCGTCGAACCCGAACACCGCGCTGCGCACCGTGTCCTGCAGGGGTTCCCGCCAGTGCGCCGGGATGGCCTCCGCGCCGGTGAGGACGCCGGCGACCGAGCCGGCCGTCGCCCCGTTGGAGTCGGTGTCCAGGCCGCCGCGCACGGTCAGGGCGATGGTCCGGGTGAAGTCACCGTCGCCGTACAGCAGCCCGGCGGTGAGGACGGCGGCGTTCGGGACCGTGTGGATCCAGCCGAGCCCGGCGGTCTCCTCGGACAGGGTGGCCAGGGTCTCCTCCCACGGCAGCCGGGTCTCGTGCAGGGACGCGGCCCGCCGCACGGTCCGGGCCAGCCGGCTGCTCGCCGGTACGACCGTGAGCGCGGTGTCCACGGCGTCCCGGACGGTCGGCGCGGTGAAGGCCGCCGAGATCAGCGCGGCGGCCCACATCGCGCCGTAGACGCCGTTGCCGGTGTGCGACAGCACCGCGTCCCGGCGGGCCAGACCGGCGGCCCGGACCGGATCGCCGGGGCAGGTCCAGCCGTAGACGTCGGCGCGGATCAGCGCACCGATCCACTCCTGGTGCGGGTTGTCGTACGTCGCCGTCAGCGGCGGCTTCAGCCCGTTCGCGAGGTTGCGGTACGCGGCCCGTTCCGCCGTGAACGTCTGCAGGTACGGCAGCCGGAGCAGCCACAGGTCGCCGACCTGCTCGGTGCTGAAGCCGAAGCCGTGGGTCTCCAGCAGGTGCAGGCCGAGGATCGCGTAGTCCACGTCGTCGTCCCGGCAGCTGCCGTGAATCCGCCCGCGCACGCACTGGCGCCACTCCGGGCGCAGTACGGCGGCCTCGTCGGCGTCGGCCGGCTCGGGCAGGTAGTCGGTCAGCGGCAGGGCCGCGGCCCGGCGCAGGTAGCGGTCGATGCGCGCACGGGTCCACACCTCGCCCTGCTCGACCGGTTTGCCGAGCATGTTGCCCGCGATCCGGCCGAGCCAGCCGCCGTGGACGCGGTCGGCGAGGTCCGGTCCGGTGCGCTGGGTGCCCATGGCAGGGGTGTACCCACTTTGCCCGGCCCGCTCCCAGCGGCTTCCCAGGGTTCGGGCGGGGCATGACGGCAGGGGTGTCCTGCGGTTATGGTCACAGCGGCGCGACTGGCCCTGACGTGCGCGGGGCCCGGAGAGCAAGGGGAAGACAAGGTGGCGGACGCTGCAGGGAACGAGACCCGTCGGGTGCTCATCGCCGCGGACAAGTTCAAGGGCTCGCTGACGGCCGTGCAGGTCGCCGAGCGGGTGACGGCCGGCCTGCGCCGGGTCGTGCCGGACCTCGCGGTCGAGGCGCTGCCCGTGGCCGACGGCGGCGACGGGACCGTGGACGCGGCGGTCGCGGCGGGCTTCGAGCGCCGGGAGGTGCGGGTCGCCGGGCCGCTCGGCGAGGAGGTCACGGCCGCGTTCGCGCTGCGCGGCGGCACCGCGGTGGTGGAGATGGCGGAGGCGAGCGGTCTGCAGCGCCTGCCGGCGGGGGTCTTCGCCCCGCTGACCGCCTCCACGTACGGCTCCGGTGAGCTGCTGCGGGCCGCGCTGGACGCGGGCGCGCGGACGATCGTGTTCGGCGTCGGCGGCAGCGCCACGACCGACGGCGGCGCGGGCATGCTGTCCGCGCTGGGCGCCCGGTTCCTGACCGAGGAGGGAGACCCGGTGTCCCCGGGCGGCGGCGGCCTCGCCGACCTGGCCCGGGCGGACCTGTCCGGCCTCGACCCGCGGCTGTCCTCGGTGGAACTGGTGCTCGCGAGCGATGTCGACAACCCGCTGACCGGCCCGAAGGGCGCGCCGGCGGTGTACGGGCCGCAGAAGGGCGCCACGCCGGACGACGTGGAGACCCTGGACGCGGCGCTGGCCCACTTCGCGAAGGTCCTGGAGGCGGAGGCCGGTCCGCGGGCGGCCCGGTACGCGGCGTCCCCGGGCGCGGGCGCGGCCGGGGGGATCGGCTACGGCGCCCTCCTCCTGGGCGCCGGGTTCCGCTCCGGTATCGAGGTCATGCTGGACGTCCTGGGCTTCGCCCCCGCCCTGGAACGGGCCTCGCTCGTCATCACCGGGGAGGGCTCCCTGGACGAGCAGACCCTGCACGGGAAGGCACCGGCGGGGGTGGCCGCGGCGGCGCGGGCCGCGGGCAAGGACGTCGTCGCCGTGTGCGGGCGCCTGGCCCTGCCGACGGAGGCGCTGCTGCGGGCCGGGATCTCGCAGGCGTACCCGCTGACGTCCGTCGAGCCCGACGTGGCCACGTGCATCGCGGACGCGGGACCGATCCTGGAACGGGTCGCCGCCCGGATCGCCGAGGACCACCTGGCCTGAGCCCGGAGGGCGGCTGCGCGAAGAGGAGGGCCCCTCACCCGTCCCGGGTGAGGGGCCCTCCTCGTACGTCGTGCCGTCCGTCGTCCTCGCCGTCGGCTACGGCAGCTGCGCGGCGCGCGCCTCGCGCCGGTTGTCGCGGAAGTTGTTCACCCGGCGGGCCGTGGCGAACAGGGGGATCACCGCGCCCATGACCAGCTGCAGCGCACAGCCCGTCTGGAGGAGCAGCTGACCGCTGGGCGCGTCGAAGGCCCACGCCGCCAGCAGACCCATCGACAGCACGATCCAGGAGAGCATCGCGCCGGCGAGGCGGCCCCGCGGCTTCGGGTACTCCACCCGGCTCACCATCAGCCACGCCGTCCCCAGAATGGCCAGCAGCGTCGCCGCGAACGGCAGCTCCAGCAGCACGATCGAGACCACGGTCAGCGCGCCGAACGGCGAGGGCATGCCCTGGAACATGCCGTCCTTCATCGTCACGCAGCTGAACCGGGCCAGTCTGAGGACCACGGCCAGCAGCACCACGATCGCGCCCACCGCCGCCACCCGCTGGTGCGCGTCGTCGGCGACCATGCCGTAGACGAGCACGAAGTACGCGGGGGCGAGACCGAAGCTGATCAGGTCCGACAGGTTGTCCAGCTCCGCGCCCATTGGCGACGAGCGCAGCTTCCGGGCCACCAGGCCGTCGAACAGGTCGAAGACCGCCGCGCACAGCATCAGGATGACCGCCGTGGCCGCGCTGTGGCGGGTCATGCCGGTCGCCGGGCTGCCGGTGAGGTCCGGGATCAGGATGCCGGTGGTGGTGAAGTACACCGCCATGAAGCCACACGTGGCGTTGCCCAGGGTGAGGGTGTCCGCTATCGACAGGCGGAGCGAGAGAGGCATCTCCTCCTCGTCGTCGGCCTCGTCGGCCTCGGGCACCCAGCCCGCCTGGGTCTCCGGATCAATCACGGTCAATGCGAGTCACCCCAGCCACGGTCTTCTGTCCGACCTCGACCGCGACCTCCACGCCCTCGGGCAGGTAGAGGTCGACACGCGAGCCGAAGCGGATCAGACCGATACGGTCGCCCTGCTCGACCTTCGTGCCCTCCGGGAGGTACGGCACGATGCGGCGGGCCACCGCGCCGGCGATCTGGATCATCTCGATGTCGCCGAGTTCGGTGTCGAAATGCCAGACTACGCGCTCGTTGTTCTCGCTCTCCTTGTTGAAAGCCGGAACAAAGCCGCCGGGGATGTGCTCGACCGACGTCACGGTGCCCGCGAGGGGCGCGCGGTTGACGTGGACGTTGAGCGGGCTCATGAAGATCGCGACGCGGGTGCGCCCGTCCTTCCACGGCATGATGCTCTGCACCACGCCGTCGGCGGGGGAGATGACCCGGCCCGGGGCGATCTCGCGCTCGGGGTCGCGGAAGAACCACAGCATGCCCGCCGCGAGCGCGGTGGCGGGCACGGCGACGGCCTTGGCGACGCCCGAGCGGCGAGCGCGGGCCAGGCTGAGGGCTGCGGTGGCGACGGTCGGGAGAAGCCACGGCGATGCTCCGCGCGCGAGGCGTGCGCCTACCAGGCTGTCGCGGTGTGCAGAGGTTTGGCTGTGGGGCATGGATGACCTTCGTAGCGGATGATGCCGCGCTCTGATCGGGGGACGGCGGCTTTCCCGGGATCGTACCGGTCGCGGGCCACAACTCGGCAAGCCAGGCAGCCGAGTCGGCGGCCGAAGAGTGTCTACGGGGTGTGATCTTCTTCTCGAAGAAAACACCCCGTATCCGGACAATCAGCCCTGGAATCGATACTCTTCGAGCAGCCTGCGCCCGATGATCATTTTCTGGATCTCGGCGGTACCTTCACCGATGAGCAGCATCGGGGCCTCGCGGTAGAGGCGCTCGATCTCGTACTCCTTCGAGAAACCGTAGCCGCCGTGGATCCGGAAGGCGTCCTCCACGACCTCCTTGCAGTACTCGGAGGCGAGGTACTTCGCCATGCCGGCCTCCAGGTCGTTTCGCTCCCCGGAGTCCTTTTTACGTGCGGCGTTCACCATCATCGCATGCGCGGCCTCGACCTTGGTGGCCATCTCCGCGAGCTTGAACTGGATGGCCTGGTGCTGGGCGATCGGCTTGCCGAAGGTGTGCCGCTGCTGGGCGTACTGCACCCCCAGCTCGAAGGCGCGCTGGGCGACACCGCAGCCGCGGGCCGCCACATTGACCCGGCCGACCTCCACGCCGTCCATCATTTGGTAAAAACCTCGGCCGGTGACCCCGCCGAGCACCCGGTCGGCCGGGATCCGCAGGCCGTCCATGATCAATTCGGTGGTGTCGACGCCCTTGTAGCCCATCTTGTCGATCTTGCCGGGGATGGTGAGGCCCGGGCGGACCTCGCCGAAGCCCGGCTCCTTCTCGACCAGGAAGGTCGTCATCGACTTGTGCGGGGCCGTGCCCTCGGGGTGTCCTTCGTCACTGCGGACCAGCACGGCCACGAGCGAGGACGTACCGCCGTTCGTCAGCCACATCTTCTGGCCGTTCAGGACGTACTCGTCGCCGTCCCTGACCGCCTTCGACGTGATCGCCGACACGTCGGAGCCCAGACCCGGCTCCGACATGGAGAAGGCGCCGCGGATGTCGCCGGCCGCCATCCTCGGCAGGAAGTGGTCCTTCTGCTCCTGCGTGCCGTGCTGCTTGAGCATGTACGCGACGATGAAGTGGGTGTTGATGATGCCGGACACCGACATCCAGCCACGGGCGATCTCCTCGACGCACAGCGCGTAGGTGAGGAGCGACTCGCCCAGTCCCCCGTACTCCTCGGGGATCATCAGACCGAACAGACCCAGTTCCTTGAGCCCGTCCACGATCGCTTGCGGGTACTCGTCACGGTGCTCCAGCTCGGTGGCGACCGGGATGATCTCCTTGTCGACGAAGTCACGGACCGTCGAAAGGATCTCCTGCTGGACGTCGGTCAGACCGGCGGTCTGGGCGAGACGGGCCATCTCTACTTCTCCTGCTGCTTCAGCTCCGGGCGGCCCGGCTGCTCGCCGCCGCGCTCCTTGATGTACGTCTCGGTGGGCACCATCACCTTGCGGCGGAAGACGCACACCAGGGTGCCGTCCTGCTTGTAGCCCTTGGTCTCGACGTAGACGATCCCGCGGTCGTCCTTCGACTTCGACGGCCACTTGTCCAGGACGGTGGTCTCGCCGTAGATCGTGTCGCCGTGGAAGGTCGGCGCGACGTGCCTGAGCGACTCGATCTCCAGGTTGGCGATCGCCTTGCCGGAGACGTCCGGGACGCTCATGCCGAGCAGCAGCGAGTAGATGTAGTTCCCGACGACGACGTTCTTGCCGAAGTCCGTCGTCTTCTCCGCATAGTTGGTGTCCATGTGGAGCGGGTGGTGGTTCATGGTGAGGAGACAGAACAGGTGGTCGTCGTACTCCGTGACCGTCTTGCCCGGCCAGTGCTTGTACGTCGCCCCGACCTCGAACTCCTCGTAGGTGCGTCCGAACTGCATCGCGCTCAGGCCTCCGGGATCTCGAACGTCGACGTACGGGTCATCCCCGCCGCCCGCCCCTTGCCGGCGATGACCAGGGCCATCTTGCGGCTGGCCTCGTCGATCATCTCGTCGCCGAGCATCGCGGAGCCCTTCTTGCCGCCCGCCTCGGACGTGTAGTAGTCGTACGCGTCCAGGATCAGCTCGGCGTGGTCGTAGTCCTCCTGCGACGGCGAGAAGATCTCGTTGGAGGCCTCGACCTGGCCGGGGTGCAGCACCCACTTGCCGTCGAAGCCGAGGGCGGCGGCGCGCTGGGCGACCGCGCGGTAGCCGTCCACGTTGCGGATCTGCAGGTAGGGGCCGTCGATCGCCTGGAGGTTGTTGGCGCGGGCGGCCATCAGGATCTTCATCAGGATGTAGTGGTAGGCGTCCGCCGGGTAGCCGGGCGGCTGCTCGCCCACGACCAGGGACTTCATGTTGATGGAGGCCATGAAGTCGGCCGGGCCGAAGATGATCGTCTCCAGGCGCGGCGAGGCCTCGGCGATCGCGTTGACGTTGTTCAGGCCCTGCGCGTTCTCGATCTGCGCCTCGATGCCGATCTTGCCGACCTCGAAGCCCATCGTCTTCTCGATCTGCGTCAGCAGCAGGTCCAGCGCGACGACCTGCTCGGCGTTCTGCACCTTCGGCAGCATGATGCAGTCGAGGTTCTGGCCGGCGCCCTCGACCACCGTGACGACGTCGCGGTACGTCCACTCGGTCGTCCAGTCGTTGACGCGGACCACCCGGGTCTTGCCCGTCCAGTCACCCTCGTTGAGGAACTTGACGATGGTGTGGCGGGCCTCCGGCTTGGCGAGCGGCGCGCACGCGTCCTCCAGGTCCAGGAAGACCTGGTCCGCGGGGAGGCCCTGCGCCTTCTCCAGGAAGCGCGGGTTGCTGCCGGGCACGGCCAGGCAGGAGCGCCGCGGGCGAAGGCGGTTGACGGTCGTCATGCGGGGACCTCCAGGGGGTCGAGCTTGTTCGCTGTGCGGATCTCGTCCACGATGCGGCCGATGATCCCGGTGATGTCGAAGTCCTTCGGGGTGAACACCGCGGCCACCCCGGCGGCCCTGAGCTGTTCGGCGTCACCGTTCGGGATGATGCCACCCGCGATCACGGGTATATCTGTGGCACCGGCCACACGGAGCCGCTGGAGCACGTCCGGGACCAGCTGGGCGTGCGAGCCGGACAGGATCGACAGACCCACGGCGTGGACGTCCTCGGCCAGGGCCGCGTCCACGATCTGCTCCGGGGTGAGCCGGATGCCCTGGTAGACCACCTCGAAGCCGGCGTCCCGCGCGCGCACCGCTATCTGCTCGGCGCCGTTGGAGTGCCCGTCCAGGCCGGGCTTGCCGACCAGGAAACGGAGCTTGCCGACGCCCAGCTCGCGCGCGGTGGCGTCCACCTTGGCCCGGACCTCCGCCAGGGCCGAGCCGGGCTCGGCGGCGACGGCGACCGGCGCGGAGGAGACCCCGGTGGGCGCCCGGTACTCGCCGAAGACCTCGCGCAGGGCGCCCGCCCACTCGCCGGTGGTGACCCCGGCGCGGGCGCACTCCAGAGTGGCCTCCATGAGGTTGTCGGTGCCCTTGGCGGCCTCCTTCAGCCGCTCCAGCGCCTTGCAGGGGCGCGGGTGGTTGAAGGGCGGCTGGTAGCGCGTGTCGCGCCAGTTCTCCAGGGAGGCGATGACCCGGGCCTCGACCGCCGGGTCGACCGTCATGATCGCGGTGTCCAGGTCGGCCGTGAGCGGGTTCGGCTCGGTGCCCTCGAAGGCGTTGACACCGATGATCTTCTCCTCGCCGGACTCGATCCGGGCCCGGCGCTCGGCGTGCGAGGAGACCAGCTGCGACTTCAGGTAGCCGGACTCCACGGCGGCCATCGCGCCGCCCATCTCCTGGATGCGGTCGATCTCCGCGAGGGAGTCGGCGACCAGCTCCTGCACCTTCGCCTCGATCACCTTCGAGCCCTCGAAGATGTCCTCGTACTCCAGCAGGTCGCTCTCGTAGGCGAGCACCTGCTGGATGCGCAGGCTCCACTGCTGGTCCCAGGGCCGGGGCAGGCCCAGCGCCTCGTTCCAGGCGGGCAGCTGCACCGCACGCGCGCGTGCGTCCTTCGACAGGGTCACCGCCAGCATCTCCAGCACGATCCGCTGGACGTTGTTCTCCGGCTGCGCCTCGGTCAGGCCGAGGGAGTTGACCTGGACGCCGTAGCGGAAACGGCGCTGCTTGGGGTTCTCGATGCCGTACCGCTCGCGGGTGACCTGGTCCCAGATGCGGCCGAACGCCCGCATCTTGCACATCTCCTCGATGAAGCGGACGCCCGCGTTCACGAAGAAGGAGATGCGGGCGACCACGTCCCCCATGCGCTCCTGCGGCACCTGGCCGCTGTCGCGGACGGCGTCGAGGACGGCGATCGCGGTGGACATCGCGTACGCGATCTCCTGCACCGGTGTGGCCCCGGCTTCCTGCAGGTGGTAGCTGCAGATGTTGATCGGGTTCCACTTCGGGATGTGGGAGACCGTGTACGCGATCATGTCCGTCGTCAGGCGGAGCGAGGGCCCCGGCGGGAAGACGTGCGTCCCGCGGGACAGGTACTCCTTGACGATGTCGTTCTGGGTCGTGCCCTGGAGCTTGGTGATGTCCGCGCCCTGCTCCTCCGCGACGACCTGGTAGAGCGCCAGCAGCCACATGGCCGTGGCGTTGATCGTCATCGAGGTGTTCATCTGCTCCAGGGGGATGTCCTGGAACAGCCGGCGCATGTCACCGAGGTGCGCGACGGGCACGCCCACCCGGCCGACCTCGCCGCGCGCGAGGATGTGGTCGGGGTCGTAGCCGGTCTGCGTCGGCAGGTCGAACGCCACCGACAGACCTGTCTGGCCCTTGGCGAGGTTGCGCCGGTACAGCTCGTTGGACGCCTCGGCCGTGGAGTGACCGGCGTACGTGCGCATGAGCCACGGCCGGTCCTTCTGACGCTCAGTCATCTATGACCTCGGGTGTCTCAGACGTTGCGGAAGCGGTTGATGGCGTCGACGTGCTTGGCGCGCATCTCCGCGTCGCGCACGCCGAGGCCTTCCTCCGGCGCGAGACAGAGAACGCCGACCTTGCCCTGGTGCAGGTTGCGGTGGACGTCGTACGCCGCCTGGCCGGTCTCCTCCAGGGAGTACGTCTTCGACAGCGTCGGGTGGATCTTGCCCTTGGCGATCAGGCGGTTGGCCTCGTACGCCTCGCGGTAGTTGGCGAAGTGGGAGCCGATGATCCGCTTCAGGGACATCCACAGGTACCGGTTGTCGTACTCGTGCATGTAGCCCGAGGTCGAGGCGCAGGTGGTGATGGTGCCGCCCTTGCGGGTGACGTAGACGGAGGCGCCGAAGGTCTCGCGGCCGGGGTGCTCGAAGACGATGTCGATGTCCTCGCCGCCGGTGAGCTCGCGGATGCGCTTGCCGAAGCGCTTCCACTCCTTGGGGTCCTGGGTGTGCTCGTCCTTCCAGAACTTGTAGCCCTCGGCGTTGCGGTCGATGATCGCCTCGGCGCCCATCGCGCGGCAGATCTCCGCCTTCTGGGGCGAGGAGACGACACAGATCGGGTTGGCGCCGCCCGCCAGCGCGAACTGCGTGGCGTACGAGCCGAGCCCGCCGCTCGCACCCCAGATCAGGACGTTGTCGCCCTGCTTCATGGCGGCACCGTTGCGGGAGACCAGCTGGCGGTAGGCGGTGGAGTTCACCAGGCCGGGAGCCGCGGCCTCCTCCCAGGTGAGGTGCTTCGGCTTCGGCATCAGCTGGTTCGTCTTGACCAGCGCGATCTCGGCCAGGCCGCCGAAGTTGGTCTCGAAGCCCCAGATGCGCTGCTCGGGGTCGAGCATGGTGTCGTCGTGGCCGTCGGGCGACTCCAGCTCGACGCTCAGGCAGTGCGCGACGACCTCGTCACCGGGCTGCCAGGCGTTGACGCCGGGGCCGGTGCGCAGGACGACGCCCGCGAGGTCGGAGCCGATGATGTGGTATGGCAGGTCGTGGCGCTTGGTCAGCGGCGACAGCCTGCCGTAGCGCTCCAGGAAGGCGAACGTCGAGACCGGCTCGAAGATCGAGGTCCACACCGAGTTGTAGTTGACCGAGGAGGCCATGACGGCGACCAGGGCCTCGCCCGGGCCCAGTTCCGGCACGGGCACCTCGTCGAGGTGGATCGACTTGCGCGGGTCCTTGTCGCGGGTCTCCAGACCCGCGAACATCTCCGTCTCGTCCTTGTGCACGGTGATCGCACGGTACGACTCGGGGAGCGGCAGGGCGGCGAAGTCGGCGGACGTGGCGTCCTTCGACTGGATCGCGTCCAGGATGTCCTTCACGGTCACGGTGTTGCCTCCGGCGGTGAGCGCCCTGAGGGAGGGGCGCTGGGGGATCGTCGGTGCTGCTGAATGAGGGTTTTCGAGGGGTGTGCCGTCGGTTCGGCTCGGTGGTGCTTCGGCAGCGCTTTGTGGCGCGGGAGGGTGCCTGTGACGCAGGCGTCCGGGCGCGCAGGCCGTGGGCTTGCGGGGACAGCCGGCGAGCGAACGGTCTCTGCTCGCCGGCCGCCGGACACCTTCAACGTATGACACCGCGTGTCAGGTGGCAAGGCACTGAGTGCCAGAACTTGCTCTCAGATGAAATCTTTACGCAACAAATGAGCGATGATCGATCAACGATCGGGCAAACGAAACGGGCAGTGGGCGGCACCCAGTGCCACCCACTGCCCGTTCGTCACGGTCCGACCGGTTACGACCGTTCTTTGAGCGCCTGCTCGATGGTGCGCATCACCTCGTCCAGCGGAGCGTCGGTCCTGGCCACCGTCACCAGCACCTCCCCGTGGGCGGCGGCGGTGGCCGGCGTGGTCCGCGGAGCGCTCTCGCGGCCGGCCCCTATGCCGGTGCCGAACGTCTTGCGCACGATCGCGAAGGCGTGGTCCAGCTGCGCCTCCACGTCCCCCTGTCCGCCCGCCCGCAGCCAGCGCCTGAGCACGTGGTTGTGCGCGGTGACCACGGCCGAGGCGGCGACCTCGGCCAGCAGCGGGTCGTCGTTGGCGTCGTCGGCGTGCGCGTGCTCGTCGAAGTGGCCGAGCAGGTAGCGGGTGAACAGCCGCTCGTAGCGCGCCACCGAGGCGATCTCGGCCTCGCGCAGCGTGGGCACCTCGCGGGTGAGCTTGTAGCGGGCGACCGAGATCTCCGGCCGCGCCGCGTACATCTTCATGACCTCCTTGATGCCCCGGCACACGGTGTCGAGCGGATGCTCGTGCGCGGGAGCGGCGTTCAGGACGGCCTCGGCGCGGATCAGCGTGTCGTCGTGGTCCGGGAAGATCGCCTCTTCCTTGGAGCGGAAGTGGCGGAAGAAGGTGCGCCGGGCGACCCCGGCGGCGGCGGCGATCTCGTCGACGGTGGTGGCTTCGTACCCCTTGGTCGCGAACAGCTCCATGGCTGCTGCCGCCAGTTCTCGGCGCATTTTCAGCCGCTGGGCGGCGGCGCGACTGCCTGCGGCACTTTCCGGCGCGTCGGGCGTGGCTGGCGTACGTGAGGACTTGGCGGGCTGGGACATGACCCGAACGTACTGCATGCGCGCGGCTCCCCGCGCAGGTCCGGGGTGTTCCCCGCCCCCGGAGGGCGGGGCGCCGCCGGCCCGGGCTGACGGGGGAGGGCCGCCCGGCCCGAGCAGCCCTCCCCAGTCCGCCTCCGTCCGGAACCAGTCGCCGGCGCCGTCAGCGGCGGGCATACTCGCGGAAGCCGCGGCCGGTCTTGCGGCCGAGGCAGCCCGCGGCCACCAGGTGCTCCAGCAGCGGCGCCGGGGCGAGGCCCGGGTCGCGGAACTCGCGGTGCAGGACCCGCTCGATGGCCAGCGACACGTCCAGGCCGACCACGTCCAGCAGTTCGAACGGGCCCATCGGGTAACCGCCGCCGAGCTTCATCGCCGCGTCGATGTCGTCCAGGGACGCGTAGTGGTCCTGCACCATCTTGATCGCGTTGTTCAGGTACGGGAACAGCAGCGCGTTCACGATGAAGCCGGCCCGGTCCCCGCAGTCCACGGCGTGCTTCCTGATCTTCCTGCAGACCTCGCGGACCGTCGCGTGCACGTCGTCGGCGGTCAGCACCGTGCGGACCACCTCGACCAGCTTCATGGCCGGCGCCGGGTTGAAGAAGTGCATGCCGATGACGTCCTGCGGGCGCGAGGTGGCGCGGGCGCAGGCGACGACGGGCAGCGACGAGGTGGTGGTGGCCAGCACCGCGCCCGGCTTGCACACCTTGTCCAGCGTGGCGAACAGCTGCCGCTTGACCTCCAGGTCCTCCGCGACCGCCTCCACCGCCAGGTCCACCTCGGCGAAGGCGTCGTAGGACCCCGCCGGGACGATCCGCTCCAGGGTCTCGGCGGCGGCCTCGGCGGTCAGCCGGCCCTTGTCGACGGACCGGGCGAGGGACTTCCCGATCCGGGCCCTGGCCGCCTGGGCCTTCTCCTCGCTGCGGGCGGCCAGGACCACCTGGTAGCCCGCCTTGGCGAACACCTCGGCGATGCCGGAGGCCATGGTCCCGGAGCCGGCGACACCGACCGAGCGGACCTCGCGGCCCGCGGCGGGCGAGCCGTCCGCCGCCGGGGTCAGCGCGTCCGGCACCACGGTGGCGCTGCCCGGCGCCTCGTAGGTGTAGAAGCCGCGCCCGGACTTGCGGCCGGTCAGGCCCGCCTCGCTGAGCTGCCTCAGGATCGGGGCGGGAGCGTGCAGCCGGTCCCGGGACTCGGCGTACATCGCCTCCAGGACGGTCCGCGCGGTGTCGACGCCGATCAGGTCCAGCAGGGCGAGCGGACCCATCGGCAGGCCGCAGCCGAGCCGCATCGCGGCGTCGATGTCCTCGCGTGAGGCGTACTTGGCCTCGTACATCGCGGCGGCCTGGTTCAGGTAGCCGAACAGCAGTCCGTCCGCGACGAATCCCGGCCGGTCGCCGACCGCGACCGGCTCCTTGCCCAGCTCGAAGGCGAGATCCGTGACGGCGGCGACGGCACCCGGCGCGGTCAGCACCGAGGAGACGACCTCGACCAGCTTCATCGCCGGCGCCGGGTTGAAGAAGTGCAGGCCGAGCACGCGCTCCGGCCGGGCCGAGTCCGCGGCCAGCCGGGTCACGGACAGCGCGTTGGTGCCGGTCGCGAGGATCGTCTCGGGGCGGACGATGCCGTCCAGCTCACGGAAGATCTGGTGCTTGATCTCGTACGACTCCGGGGCCACCTCGATGACGAGGTCGGCGTCGGCCGCCGCGGTGAGGTCGGTGGCGGTGCGCACCCGGGCCAGCGCCCCGGCGCGTTCCTCCTCGGTGAGCCGGCCGCGCTCCACGGCACGGGCGGTGGCGGCCTCCAGCGAGGCGAGCGCCTTGGCGGTCCGGTCCTCGCTGATGTCGATGCCGATCACCTCGCGGCCGGCCTTCGCGAGGACCTCGGTGATACCGGTGCCCATGGTGCCGAGGCCGACGACGGCGATCGTCTCGAGCCGGGACGGGGAGCTGCCGGACTGGGGGGACAGGGGAGTGGCCATCGCGGGACTCCAGGAATGAGGGTGACGACGAGGAGCGCGCCGGGTGCGCCGGAGGGCGCACCACGGTGCGAGGAGAGTGCGGGTGTTGCCGGGCTGCGAGCGCACACGCCCGGTGTCGCCGGTGCCACGGGCGTGCACACGCCCGGCAGCGGCGGAACGTCCGACCGGCTCTGTCCCGAAGCCGGGTCGTACTGCGGTACAGACGGCGTACCGAACCGACAGAACGCGCTCGCGACGGCTGCGTCACCAAACCGTCGCCAGCGGAAGTGCGAGAGGGTTACTCGCTCGTATGAGCTTAACCGGCGGGTAACGAGCGCGCCAGCCCCTCGGCGGAAACCGACTTTGTGATGTACCTCCCTCGCCGGCGGCGACCCGCCTAGGCTGGACGTCGTGGACGAAGAGTTGCGATCGCTCACGGAGCGCTTACGGCGGGAGTCGGGCGGGACGCCCGGCTTCGACCGCCTGCTGGCCACCGAGGACCCCGACGAACTGGCGGAGGTGCTCACCGCGCCCGGACAGCCCCTGTGGGCCCGGGAGCTGGCCGCGTTCCGCCTCGGCCGCGCGGGCGACCGGCGCGCCTTCGAGTCCCTGGTGCTGCTGCTCAACCACCGCGACCCGCCGCGCTGCGCCTCCGCCGCGCACGCCCTCGCCCGGCTTGGCGATCCGCGCACCGCCCGGGCCGCCGCGGCCCTGGCCACCAACGAACTCCGCGTCGCCTACGCCCTGCACCCGGTGCGGCTCCTGACCGAACTGCGCGCCCCCGAGTCCGTACCCGCGCTGATCACCACCCTGGAGCGGCGGCTGCGCCCGCACGACCCCTACCGGCGGGTGGCCCTGGCGTGCGTGGAGGGCCTGGGCGCGCTCGGTGACGCCCGCGCCCGCCGGGTGCTGAGCGAGGCCCTCGCGCATCCCGCGCTCGCCGAGGCGGCGGTGCACGCCCTCGCCCGGATCCCGCAGCAGCAGCCCCGCTGACGCCCGGTCAGCCGCCCAGCGTCCGCTCGTACCGCACCTCGGGCACGGGCACGCCGTCCGCCTCGAAGGACTCCTCGGTGCCGTCGGGCCGGAAACCGGCGCGCTCGTAGAAACGGCGGGCGGGCGCGTTGCCCTTCAGCACCCACAGCAGCATCCGCGGGTACGCCCGGCACCGCTCGACCGCCGCGGCCAGCAACGCCCGGCCGATGCCGGCGCCGAGGCGGTCCGGGTCGACGTAGACCGCGTACAGCTCGGCGTCCCCGGTGGCCGTACCGCCGTCCCGGTACGGCCCGCACGCCGCCCACCCGACGACCTCGCCCTCCTGCTCGGCGACCAGGTTCACCACCGAGCCGCCGCCCTGCACGAACCGGGCCCGCCGCCGCTCGGCGTCCTCGGTGACGCTGAGCCCGTCGAGGTACGTTTGGGGCATCAGCCCCCGATAGGCGTGCCGCCAGCCCCGGATCCGTATCCCGGAGACGCGCTCGCAGTCGGCGAGCCGCATCTCACGGACCGTCAGGGGGCCGACGCGGGGCAGGGGGACCGGTTCGCTCATGGGCTCATGGTGGACCATCCCGCGGACGACCCCGTGGGCCGGGTCCCTCGGTCAAGGGCGGAAGCCCAGCAGGCCGTGCAGCATCGAACCGCGGGACGCCGTCGGCGCCGTCTTCCCCTTCAACGGCTTCGGGTCGGGCGACTTCGCGCAGACCGCGTCGGCCGGACCGGCGCCCCGCGGCACCGTGCCGCTGCCCAGGTACGCGGCCAGGTGCCGGTCCAGGCAGGCGTTGCCGCTCAGCGTGACGCCGTGGTTGCCGCCGCCCTGCTCGACCACCAGGCTGGAGCCGGCCAGCAGCCGGTGCACCGTCACCCCGCCGGTGTACGGGGTCGCCGCGTCCTCGGTCGCCTGGAACAGCAGCGCCGGCGGCAGCGAGCGGTTGGTGATGTCCACCGGCTTCAGCGGGGCCGTCGGCCAGAACGCGCAGGGCGCGTTGTACCAGGTGTTGTTCCACGCCATCAGCGGTGCCTTCGCGTACACCTTCCAGCCGTCCGCGCGCCACCGGTTCCAGCCGCGCGGCCAGGCCGCGTCACGGCACTGCACCGCCGTGTAGACGCTGTAGCCGTTCTCGCCCGTGGCGTCCACCGCGGCGACGTTCTCGTACGTCCTCACCAGCGGCCCGGTGTCCTTGCGCTGGACGTAGGCCGCGAACGCCTCGGCGAGGTGCGGCCAGTAACCGTCGTAGTAGGCACCGGACATGAAGGTGTCCTCCAGCTCCGCAGCCCCGACCCGGCCCCCGGCCGGCCTCTTCGCCAGCGCCGACCGCATCGCGTACCAGAGGGCCTCGATCCGCGCCGGGTCCTTGCCGAGCCCGTAGGCCGTGTCGTACTTCGCGATCCAGGCCATCAGCGCGCGGTGGCGGCCGTCGAAGGCGTAGTCCTGGCCCAGGTTGTCCTCGTACCAGACGCCGGTCGGGTCGACGACCGAGTCCAGCACCAGCCGGTGCACCCGCTGCGGATACAGCTTCGCGTAGACCGCGCCCAGGTAGGTGCCGTAGGAGTAGCCGAAGTAGCTGATCCGCCCGGCGCCCAGCGCCCGGCGGACGGCGTCCAGGTCCCGGGCCGCGCTGACGGTGTCCAGGTACGGCAGGACGTCGGCGTACCGGCGGCCGCAGGCGGCGGCGAAGGACCGGGCGCGGTCGAGGTTCGCGCGCTCCACCGCGGGGGTGCCCGGCACGGAGTCCGGGCGCACCGGCGCGAAGTGGCCCGGCGCGCAGTTCAGCGCGGGCGTGCTCCGGCCGACCCCGCGCGGGTCGAAGCCGACGACGTCGTAGCGCGAGGCGACGCTCTTCGGCAGCGCCGAGGCGACGAACCCGGCGAGCGTCAGGCCGCTGCCGCCGGGCCCCCCGGGGTTGACCAGCAGCGGGCCCAGCGAGGACCGCGCGGTGTGCGGGACGCGGGACAGGGCGAGCGTGACCTGCCGGCCCGACGGGTTCGCGTGGTCCAGCGGCACCTTAAGGGACGCGCACTGGAGCCCGGGGTAGTCGCTGATGCCGCACTTCTTCCAGCTGAGCCGCGCGGGCTCCGCCCGGCCCGGCCGGTCGGGCCGGGAGGCGTGCGCGGGAGCGGCGGTGACGGAGCCCGCCAGCACGGCGGCGGCTGCGGCCGTGCACAGCACGGCTGCGCGTGTTCTCATACGGTCCTCCCGGGACGGAGGGGGCGGAGAACCGCGAGGCCCGCGGTTCTCGCCGGATCGTCCCGGAGTCGGCGTCCTGAAGAACCCGATCTGCCGATAGTTGACCCAATTGGGCCGTGGGATGCCCCCTAACGCCCCGGACGTGCTCACATGAGGCTGAGCTGGACCGGCGCGGCGTCGGCCGGGACCGGTGCCGGTCCGGCCGGGCGGATCCGGCGGGCCACTCCCGCGCGCGTGGGCCCGATGCCGTACTCCTCGGCCAGCTCGTGCACCTGACGGGTGATCCGGCGCTGGTACCACCGGGGCGCGTAGGAGCCCTCCGCGTACAGCCGCTCGTACCGCCGCACCAGGTGGGGGTGGTGCTGCCCGAGCCAGGCCATGAACCACTCCCGGGCGCCCGGGCGCAGATGCAGCACCAGCGGGGTGACGGAGGTGGCCCCGGCCGCCGCGATCGCCCGTACCGTCTCGCGCAGCCGGTCCGGGTGGTCGCTCAGGAAGGGGATCACCGGCGCCATCAGCACCCCGCAGCCGATCCCGTGCTCGCCGAGGGTGCGCACGACGTCCAGCCGGCGCTCCGGCGCGGGTGTGCCCGGCTCGACCGTGCGCCACAGCTCGGTGTCGAGGAAGCCGACCGAGACGGAGATGCCCACGTCCGTCACCTCGGCCGCCCGGACCAGCAGCTCCAGGTCGCGCAGGATCAGGGTCCCCTTGGTGAGGATCGAGAACGGGTTCGCGTGGTCGGTGAGGGCGGAGACGATGCCCGGCATCAGCCGGTAGCGGCCCTCGGCGCGCTGGTAGCAGTCGACGTTCGTGCCCATCGCCACGTGGTCGCCCTGCCAGCGGCGGGAGGCCAGCTGGCGGCGCAGCACCTCGGGGGCGTTCACCTTGACCACGATCTGGGTGTCGAAGCCGATGCCCGTGTCCAGGTCGAGGTAGCTGTGCGTCTTGCGGGCGAAACAGTAGACGCACGCGTGCGTGCAGCCGCGGTAGGGGTTGACCGTCCACTCGAACGGCATGCGCGAGGCGCCCGGCACCCGGTTCAGCACCGAGCGCGCCCGCACCTCGTGGAAGGTCATCCCGGCGAACTCGGGGGTGTCGAACGTCCGGCTGACCACGGCGTCCGCGCCGAACAGCGCGGCGTCGGCGGCCCGGCCGTGTTCGTTCTCGTCCGTGAGGTTGTCCCAGCGCATGACGCCTCCTCGTGCTCGCCCCGGGCCACAGAATAGAACATCTGTTCCCATGATCGTGCGAGCCCGGACCGGAACCCCGATCGGGGCCCTGCTCGGGAGGCTGACCCGGCCCCGGGTCCCGGCCCCGGCCGGTCCCGGGGGCGGCCCGGTGGCGGCCCCCGATTTGGGCGGCCGGGCGCCAGGGTGGTTGGCTTGCCCCAACCCCGAGGAACCAGGTCGTGGAGGAACGCAATGGCGCAGGTCGAGGCCACTACGGAGCGGGTCGTCGCGGCGGACGCGGAGAAGGTGTTCGACGCCCTCGCCGACTACCGCGGCACCCGGCAGAAGCTGCTGCCCGAGCAGTTCAGCGAGTACGAGGTGCGCGAGGGCGGCGACGGCGAGGGCACCCTCGTCCACTGGAAGCTCCAGGCCACCAGCAAGCGGGTGCGCGACTGCCTGCTGGAGGTCGGCGAGCCCACCGACGGCGAACTGGTCGAGAAGGACCGCAACTCCTCCATGGTCACCACCTGGCGCGTCACCCCCGCCGGTGAGGGCAGGTCGCGGGTCGTCGTCACCACCACCTGGCAGGGCGCCGGCGGCATCGGAGGCTTCTTCGAGAGGACCTTCGCGCCCAAGGGCCTCGGCCGGATCTACGACGCCCTGCTCGCCAGGCTCGCCGCCGAGGTCGAGCAGTAGGCCCGGCGGCAAGTCCCCGCACCCTCCGGGGTGTTGGGTCCCTTCACCGGTTCGAGTGGAAACACATCTCGACCGGGTCGGCGCCGTAACTCGTCGCACTTGCTCGGAGTTGTCGCATCGCGCGGCAACTGTGTGGCAGGTGTGACGAGGGGAGCGCTGGATGAGCGGGATCACTCTGGACCGGACGGAAACGGTCACCGCGCCACCCGGCCTCCCCGACCCGCTACCCGCCGAGGCCGTCGAACCGAGCCCCCGCCGCGTGCGACTGGTCTTCTTCGGGCTGATGCTGGCACTGCTGCTGGCCGCCCTCGACCAGATGATCGTCGCCACCGCCCTGCCGAAGGTCGTCGGCGAACTGCACGGCCTGGACCGGATGTCGTGGGCGATCACCGCCTATCTGCTGACCTCCACCGTCGGCCTGCCGATCTACGGCAAACTCGGCGACCTGCTGGGCCGCAAGGGCGTCTTCCAGTTCGCCATCGCCGTCTTCGTCCTCGGTTCCGCGCTCGCCGGCCGGGCCGGCACCATGGACCAGCTGATCGCCTTCCGCGCGGTCCAGGGCGTCGGCGCGGGCGGGCTCATGATCGGGGTGCAGGCGATCATCGCCGACATCGTGCCGCCCCGGGAACGCGGCCGGTACATGGGCCTCATCGGCGCCGTCTTCGGCCTCGCCTCCGTCGCCGGGCCGCTGCTCGGCGGCTACTTCACCGACCACCTCTCCTGGCGCTGGTGCTTCTACGTCAACGTCCCCTTCGGCCTGATCACCCTCGCCGTCGTCGCCGTCGTCCTCAAGCTGCCCCGGCCCCGCGCGCGGGCCCGCCTCGACGTGCCCGGCGCGCTGCTCCTCGCCGCCGCCTCCACCTGCCTGGTCCTGCTCACCAGCTGGGGCGGCACCGAGTACGCCTGGGACTCCCGGCAGATCCTCGGCCTCGGCGCCGGCGCCCTCGCCGCCACCGTCCTCTTCCTCGTCGCCGAACGCTTCGCCGCCGAACCCCTGATCCCGCTCCGGCTGTTCCGTGACTCCGTCTTCGTCGTCAGCGGCCTGGTCGGCCTGGTGATCGGTGTCGCCCTGTTCGGCGCCGCCAGCTACCTGCCGACCTTCCTGCAGATGGTCGACGGTGCCAGCGCCACCGAGTCCGGGCTGCTGATGCTGCCCATGATGGCCGGGATCGTCGGCGCCTCCGTCATCGGCGGCCAGCTCATCAGCCACACCGGCCGGTACAAGATCTTCCCGCTGCTCGGCGGCGCCGTCGCCACCGCCGGCATGTGGCTGCTGTCCCGGCTGGAGACCGACACGCCCCGGCTGTACTACAGCGTCTGGATGGCCGTCCTCGGCGCCGGCATCGGCCTGGTGATGCCCGTCCTCGTCCTCGCCGTGCAGAACTCCGTGCGCCCCGCCGACCTCGGCAGCGCCACCAGCGCCAACAACTACTTCCGGCAGATCGGCGGCAGCGTCGGCGCCGCCGTCTTCGGCACCCTCTTCGCCGACCGGCTCACGTCCGCGCTGCGGGCGGAACTGCCCCCGCGCGCGGGCACCGGACTGCCCGACGCCGACTCCCTCACCCCGCAGCTCGTCCACGCGCTGCCCCCGGCCCTGCGCGACGCCTACATCCGCGCCTACGCCGACGCGATGCCCCGGATCTTCCTCTACCTGGTCCCGGTGCTCGCCCTCGGCCTGCTCATCGCCTTCTTCCTCAAGGAGAAACCACTGGTGTCCCACAACACCGCCGAAACGGAGCCGCAGACCGTGACCGCACCGATCCCCGGCGCCCGTGCGCCCCACGCCGCCGGGATCCCCGTCTGCGGCACCGTGCAGCACCCCGACGGCACCGTGGTGCCCCGCGCGGCCCTCACCCTCATCGACGTCGCCGGGCAGCAGGTCGGCCGGGGCGCGAGCGGCGAGGACGGACGGTACGCGCTCGGCACCCCCGGCTCCGGGTCGTACGTGCTGATCGCCGCCGCCGGCGGCCACCAGCCGCAGGCCGTCTCCGTCACCGTCGGCGAACGCCCCGTCGAGCTCGACGTCGTCCTCGGCGGCGCCGGACGCCTCGCCGGCAGCGTGCTCACCGCCGACGGCAGCCCCGTCAGGGACGCCACCGTCACCCTCACCAACGTGCACGGCGAGGTCGTCGCCAGCACCCGCAGCGGACGCGAGGGCGGCTACGTCATCACCGAACTGGTCGCCGGCGAGTACACCCTCGCCGCCAGCGCCCCCGCCTTCCGGCCCGCCGCGCTCCCGGTCACCGTGCAGGCCTCCCGGGAGACCCGGCAGGACATCGAACTCGCGGGCGGCGCCGTGCTGCGGGGCACCGTCCGGGCGAGCGGCGGGCGGGCCGTGGAGGACGCGCGCGTGACCCTCCTCGACGCCGCCGGCAACGTGGTCGACACCCTCACCACCGGATCCGACGGGACGTTCCGGTTCGTGGATCTGTCCTCCGGCGAGTACACCGTCATCGCCGCAGGTTACCCGCCGGTCGCCACAGTGCTGCAGGTCGCGGGGGGTGGCCGCACGGAGCGCGATCTCCAGCTCGGCCACGAGGACTGAGCGGGGCGCGGTACCGCGCGCCGGAGCGATCCCGGGGAAACCAATTCCAGGATTGCCACACATCGCGACGAGGCGCCGCCGTACCGTAGTGGCGGGCGGCACAGATCGTTTGCGGACAGCCGTGGGGAGAGAGGGCCTGGGCCATGGACCGTGGCAGCGAGCGGGACGCAGTTCCCGGGCGCGGCGCCGGCGACATCGCGGCGGGCCGGATTCCGCTGGCCGTGGTCGTCGTCGACCGCGCCGGGCTGGTGTCCCACTGGAGCAGCGGCGCACGGCGTATGTTCGGCGTGAGCCGGGAGGACGCCGTGGGTCGCACGGCGGCCGACCTGCTGCCGGTCGCCGGCACCCTCCCGGACGACCCACCGGCCGAGGCGATGCCCGCCGACGCGATGCCCGCGGACACGATGACGGCCGACGCGATGACGGCCGACGCGATGACGGCCGACTTCGCGGCCTACGACCCCGTGGCGTACGACGGACCCGGCCCCGACCTGGAGACCTCGCTCGGCGGGTCCACCGGCTACGCCACCGCGGGCCGCGCCCGGCTCTGCCCGCCCGGGCAGCCGTCCGGCGACGAGCGGCTCGACGTGCTGTGGTGGGCCTACCCGCTGGTCGGCCCCGGGCCCTCCCGGCTGCTCGTGCTCGCCGCCGACGCCACCCGGCTGCGCGACGAACGCGGCTACGACGACGAGACCGCCGAGCGCATCTCGCCCGGCTTCGCCCGCCACACCGAACTGCCCGCCTCCGAGGAACTCGAACGGCGCCTGCCCGACATCCTGCCCAACATGGGCCCCGGGCTCAGCGCCCGGATCGTCGCCCAGGTCCTGGAACTCGGCTACCCGGTCCTGGAGTTCAGCCAGTTCGAGCGGGTCCCCGTGAGCCCGGACTGGGGCGTCCCCCGCCGTCCCGGGCGCAGCCGCGCCGCGGCAGCCCAGCCGGCCGCGGCCGTCGTACCCGCGCAGCGGACGGCCGCCGTGGTCCCCGCCGGCGCGGAACGGGACCTGGAGTACGCCGCCGTCCGCGAGCGGCTGGAGTTCCTCAACGAGGTCAGCTCCCGCATCGGCTCCTCCCTGGACCTCGGCGAGACCATCCGCGAGGTCACCAGCGCCGCCGTACCCCGGTTCGCGGACTTCGCCGGCACCCATCTGCGCGCCGCGGTGCTGGCCGGCGAGGGCTTCCCGGACGGCCCGCCGGACGCCACCACCATGATGTTCCGCGTCTGGGTCGAGCACAACGACGAACCGGGCCGCTGGGACGACACCGTGCCCGTCGGCGAGGCCTTCGCCTTCCCCGAGCACACGCCGTTCTACCAGTGCATGGTCACCGGCGAACCCGTCCTCGTCCCGCGGGTCACCGAGGAGCTGTCCGAGCGGATCTCCGGCGAGTTCGAGAAGCGCGACCTCCGCCCGCTCATCGGCGGCCGGTCCCTGCTGATCGTCCCCCTCAAGGCACGCAACGTCGTCCTCGGCTTCATGGTGCTCATGCGCCGCCCCGACCGGCCGCAGTTCGACGACATGGACCGCACCACCGGCGCCGAACTCGCCGCCCGCGCGGGCCTCGTGCTCGACAACGCCCGCATGTACACCTACCAGGAGAACGTCGCCGACACCCTCCAGGACAGCATGCTGCCCCGGGTCGCCCCGCGGATGGCCGGCTGCGACATCGCCACCCGCTACCTGCCCGGCACCCGGCTCGGCCGGATCGGCGGCGACTGGTTCGACACCATCAAGCTGCCCGGCTCCCGCACCGCCCTCGTCGTCGGCGACGTCATGGGGCACGGTCTCAACTCGGCCGCCATGATGGGCCAGTTGCGCACCGCCGTGCAGACCATGGCCGCCATGGAGACCCCGCCCGCCCAGCTGCTGCGCCACCTGGACGACCTGGCCCGCAGACTCGGCGACAGCTACCTCGCCACCTGCCTGTACGCGGTCTACGACCCGATCCGCGGCGACCTGACCCTCGCCAACGCCGGCCACATCCCGCCCGTGCTGGTGCGCGCCGAGGACGGCGGCAGCGAACTCCTCGACCTGCCCACCGGTGCCCCGATCGGCGTCGGCGGGGTCCCGTTCGAGGCCACCCGGGTCAGGGTCCGGCCCGGCGACCGCCTGGTGCTGTGCACCGACGGCCTGGTCGAGGTGCGCGGCACCGACATCGGCGAGGGTCTCGCCGCCCTCTGCGAGTCCGCCGCCCACCCCGCGGCCTCGATGGACGACGCCTGCGACACCATCATCCGTGCCCTCAACACGCACGGCGGACGCAAGGACGACGTCGCCCTGCTCATGGCCCGCCTCAACGGCATCCCCGACGACCACGTCGCCGAGTGGCGGCTCGACCCGGATCCGCGCGAGGTGGCCCGCGCCCGCCGTCTGGTCCGCGAGCGCCTGCTCGACTGGGGTCTGCCGCAGGCCGTGGAGACGGCCGAACTCCTGGTCAGCGAGGTCGTCACCAACGCCGTCCGGCACGCCGGGAGCGACCGGATCGGGCTGCGGGTGGTCCGCACCAACGCGCTGCTGTTCGAGGTCACCGACGACGAACCGGCCCTGCCCGCCATGCTGAGCGCCGGCCCCCACGACGACGCCGGCCGCGGACTGCGCGTGGTGAGCCGGCTGGCCCGGGAGTGGGGTGCCACCGCCACCGGGCACCGGAAGACCGTCTGGTTCGAACAGGCCCTCCCCGTCTCGTGAAGACATCGGCCCGGCTCTTGCCCCGGGCCGTGAGACCGCGATATCCCGATCACGGAATCGAACCGTGGGGAGATCGTATGAACGTCTCGGAGAACTACCGTCAATCGTGGGAGAGTTACTGGAGCGAGACCTCCGACGCCCGGGGCGAGGCGATATGGGACTCCGATCCCGCCCTGAGCGCCGCGCCGCACAGCGAACTGCTCCTGCCGCACGCCGACCCGGACCGGACCATCGTCGACCTCGGCTGCGGCAACGGCACCCAGACCCGCTACCTGGCCACCCGGTTCGCCCACGCCGTCGGCGTCGACCTCTCGCACGCCGCCGTCGAGCACGCCCGCCGTGCCGCGAACGGCGCCCCCGTCGAGTTCCGGCAGCTCGACCTCACCGACACCGACGCCGTGCGCGCCCTCCACCACAAGCTCGGCGACGTCCACGTCTACATGCGGGCCGTGATCCACCAGAGCGAACCCGCCGCCCGGCCCGCCGTGGCCGCCGCCGTCGCCGAGCTGATCGGCACCGAGGGACGCGCCTTCGTGGTCGAACTCACCTCCGGCTCCCGGGAGGTCCTGAAGCGGGCCGCGTCCGAGCCGGGCGGCCCGGGCCCCAAGCTCCGGCGCGTCTTCCACCACGGCCTCAAGCCCGCCGACGCCCCCGACGACGAGATCCCCCTCCTGCTCGCCGGGGCCGGCCTCACCGTCCTGGCCGAGGGCCGGACGACCGTGCCGCAGACCGAGCACCTCGCCGACGGCACCCGGATCGACCTGCCGGCCCACTGGTACGTCCTCGGCGGGGCCTGACCGGAGCCGGGGCCGCTTCCCCGGCGCGGTCGTAGCCTGGCCGCCACTCTGCGCGTAACGTGACGGAGCATGAAGATCCTCATCAGTGCCGACATGGAGGGTGCCACCGGCGTCACCTGGCCCGCCGACGTGCTGCCGGGGACGCCGCAGTGGGAGCGGTGCCGGCCGATGTTCACCTCCGACGTGAACGCCGCCGTGGAGGGCTTCTTCGACGGCGGGGCGGAGCGCGTACTGGTCAACGAGGCCCACTGGACCATGCGCAACCTGCTCCTGGAGCGGCTCGACGAGCGGGTCGAGATGCTCACCGGCCGGCACAAGGCGCTGTCGATGGTGGAGGGCGTCCAGCACGGTGACGTCGACGGCGTCGCGTTCGTCGGCTACCACGCGGGCGCCGGCATGGAGGGCGTCCTCGCCCACACCTACCTCGCGAACCAGATCACCGGGGTGTGGCTGAACGACGTCCGGGCCAGCGAGGGTCTGCTCAACGCGCACGTCGTCGCCGAGTACGGGGTCCCGGTCGTCCTCGTCACCGGAGACGACGTGGCCTGCGAGGACGCCCTCGGCTATGCGCCGGAGGCACTGAAGGTGGCCGTCAAGGACCACGTGTCGCGGTACGCGGCCGTGTGCCGGACGCCGGCCAGGACCGCGGCCGACATCCGCGCGGCGGCCAAGGAGGCGGCCCGGCTGGCGGTCCGTCACGCACCGGCCGAGGCCGGGCCGTTCACGGTGGCCGTCGAGTTCGACGCCGAGCACCTCGCGATGGCCGCCACCGTCGTCCCCGGCGTGGCGCGGACCGGGGAGCGGAAGGTGGCCTACACCAGCGCCACCATGTACGAGGGGATCAGGACGTTCAAGGCGGTCACCACGATCGCCTCTGCCGCCGTGGAGGAGCAGTATGGCTGACCAGCAGGCCGACGACCTGGCCCTGGCCGAGGTCGTGGAGTTCACCTCCGGCCTGATCCGCATCGACACCACCAACCGCGGCGGCGGCGACTGCCGGGAGCGGCCCGCCGCCGAGTACGCGGCCGAGCGGCTGGCCGGGGCGGGCCTGGAACCGCTGGTGCTGGAGCGCACCCCGGGCCGCACCAACGTGGTGGCCCGGATCGAGGGCACCGATCCGTCCGCCGACGCGCTGCTGGTCCACGGCCATCTCGACGTCGTGCCCGCCGAGGCCGCCGACTGGCGGGTCCACCCCTTCTCCGGCGAGGTCCGGGACGGTGTGGTGTGGGGGCGCGGCGCCGTCGACATGAAGAACATGGACGCGATGATCCTGGCGGTCGTCCGGTCCTGGGCCCGGCAGGGCGTACGGCCCCGCCGCGACCTCGTCATCGCCTTCACCGCCGACGAGGAGGCCAGCGCCGAGGACGGCTCCGGGTTCCTCGCCGACCGGCACCCCGAGCTCTTCGAGGGCTGCACGGAGGGCGTCGGCGAGTCGGGCGGCTTCACCTTCCACGACGGGTCCGGCCGGGAGATCTACCCGATCGCCGCGGGGGAGCGGGGCACCGGCTGGCTGAAGCTCACCGCGCGGGGCCGGGCCGGGCACGGATCCAGGGTGAACCAGGAGAACGCGGTGACCCGGCTCGCCGCCGCCGTCACCCGCATCGGCGAACACGAGTGGCCGCTCCGCCTCACCCCGACCGTGCGGGCCGCCCTCACCCGGCTCGCCGCGCTGAACGGCATCGACGCCGACCTCACCGAGGTGGACCGCCTGCTGGAGAAACTCGGCCCGGCCGCCCGGCTGGTCGAGGCGACCGTCCGCAACAGCGCCAACCCGACGATGCTCCAGGCCGGGTACAAGGTCAACGTCATCCCCGGCGAGGCGGTCGCCCACGTGGACGGACGCTTCCTGGCGGGCGGCGAGGAGGAGTTCACCGCCACGCTGGACGAGCTGACGGGCCCGGACGTCCAGTGGGAGTTCGAGCACCGCGAAACGGCCCTCCAGGCACCCGTGGACACGCCCCTGTTCGCGCGGATGCGGGCCGCCGTCGAGGCGTTCGCGCCCGACGGGCACGTGGTGCCGTACTGCATGTCGGGCGGCACCGACGCCAAGCAGTTCTCCCGGCTCGGCATCACCGGCTACGGCTTCACCCCGCTGAAGCTGCCCCCGGACCTCGACTACCAGGCGCTCTTCCACGGCGTGGACGAACGCGTGCCCGTGGAGGCGCTGCACTTCGGGGTCCGGGTGCTGGACCGCTTCCTGCGGACGGCGTAGCCGATGGCGGACGAGGTGCTGACGTCCCCGTACGGATCATGGCCCTCCCCGATCGACGCGGCGCTCGCCGCCGCGCACGACGGGCGCCCCGACTGGGTGGGCTTCGTCGGGGACGAGGTCTGGTGGACCGAGCCCCGGCCGGCCGAGGGCGGCCGGCGGGCGCTGGTGCGGCGGCGGACCGACGGGGACGAGGAGACGGTGCTGCCCGCGCCGTGGAACGTGCGCAGCCGGGTCGTCGAGTACGGCGGACGGCCCTGGACCGGGGAGGTGCACGACGGCAGGCCGCTGGTCGTCTTCGTGCACTTCGCCGACCAGCGGCTGTACCGGTACGAACCCGGCGGCGAGCCCGTCCCGCTCACCCCCCTCTCCGCGCTGGGCGGCGGCCTGCGCTGGGCGGAGCCCCGGCTGGACCTCGCCCGCGGTGAGGTGTGGTGCGTGCTGGAGGAGTTCACCGGGGACGGCCCGGGCGAGGTGCGGCGGGTCCTGGCCGCCGTACCGCTGGACGGCTCGGCCGCCGGCGACCGCGGTGCCGTGCGCGAACTGCTCCTCTCCCGCCACCGCTTCGTCACCGGCGCCCGGCTCTCCCCGGACGGCCGGCGCGCCGCCTGGCTGGCCTGGGACCACCCGCGGATGCCGTGGGACGGAACGGAGCTGCTGGTCGCCGAGGTGACCGAGGACGGCCTGCTGAAGGACGCGCGGACCGTCGCCGGCGGACCGGACGAGGCCGTCGCCCAGGTCGAGTGGTCGGCGGCCGGCGGACTGCTGTACGCGAGCGACCGCAGCGGCTGGTGGAACCTCTACCGCGACGGCGTTCCCCTCTGCCCGCGCGAGGAGGAGTTCGGCGGGCCGCTGTGGCAGCTCGGGCTGCGCTGGTTCGCGCCGCTGGACGACGGGCTCCTCGCGGTCGTCCACGGCCGCGGACCGGCCGCGCTCGGCATACTCGACCCGGAGTCCGGCGAGATCGTCGACGCCGCCGGGCCGTGGACGGAGTTCACCGCCACCCTCGCCACCCACGGCGGACGCGTCGTCGCGGTCGGCGCCGGCCCGCGCACCGCCCACGAGGTGGTCGAACTCGACACCGCCACCGGCCGCACCCGCGTCATCGGCGCCCCGCACCGCGACCCCGTCGACCCGGCCTACTACCCGGAGCCGCTGACCCGCACCTTCCGCGGCCCGGACGGCCGCGAGGTGCACGCCCACCTCCACCCGCCGCACCACCCCGCCCGCACCGCACCCGACGGCGAGCTCCCGCCGTACGTCGTCTGGGCGCACGGCGGCCCCACCAGCCGGGCGCCGCTCGTGCTGGACCTCTCCATCGCCTACTTCACCTCCCGGGGCATCGGCGTCGCCGAGGTGAACTACGGCGGCTCCACCGGATACGGCCGGGCCTACCGGGAGCGGCTGCGCGAGCAGTGGGGCGTGGTCGACGTCGAGGACTGCGCCGCCGTCGCCCGCGCCCTCGCCGACGAGGGCACCGCCGACCCCGCCCGGCTGGCGATCCGCGGCGGCAGCGCCGGCGGCTGGACCGCCGCCGCCTCCCTGACCACGACCGACGTCTACGCCTGCGGCACCATCGTCTATCCGGTGCTCGACCTCGCCACCTGGGGCCCCGGCGAGACCCACGACTTCGAGTCCCGTTACCTGGAGTCGCTGGTCGGCCCGCTCGCCGAGGTCCCCGACCGGTACGCCGAACGCTCCCCGACCGCCCACGCCCACCGGCTCACCGCGCCCTTCCTGCTGCTCCAGGGCCTGGACGACGTCATCTGCCCGCCCGCCCAGTGCGCACGCTTCCTCGCCCGGATCGCCGGCCGCGGCGTGCCGCACGCCTACCTGGCCTTCGAGGGCGAGGGGCACGGGTTCCGCCGGGCCGATACGATGATCCGCGCCCTGGAGGCCGAACTGTCCCTGTACGCGCAGGTCTTCCGGCTGGAACCGCAACCCCGGGTACCGAAGGTGGAGCTGACCCCGTGAACCCACTCGTCCGTCCGCGCCGGCTGGCCCCCGGCGCACGGGTCGCCGTCGTCGCCACCAGCGGGCCGGTGCCCGAGGAACGGCTCCAGGCCGGCCTCGACGTGCTGCGCGGCTGGGACCTCGACCCGGTGGTCGGCCCCCACGTCCTGGACCGGCACCCCGGGTTCGGCTACCTCGCCGGCACGGACGCCGACCGCGCCGCCGACTTCCAGAACGCCTGGTGCGACCCCGCCGTGGACGCCGTGCTGTGCGCCCGCGGCGGCTACGGCGCACAGCGCATGATCGACCTGCTCGACTGGGACGCCCTGCGGGCCGCCGGGCCCAAGGTCTTCGTCGGCTTCAGCGACCTCACCGTGCTGCACGAGGCCATCGCCACCCGCCTGGGCCTGGCCACGCTGCACGGGCCGATGGCGGCCGGCATCGACTTCGTCAAGAACACCCGCGCCCAGGACCACCTGCGGGCCACGCTCTTCGCCCCCGAGACGGTCCGCACGATCACCTCCGGCGGCACGCCCCTGGTGTCCGGCCGGGCCCGCGGCACCACCCTCGGCGGCTGCCTCTGCCTGCTCGCCGCGGAACTGGGCACCCCGCACGCCCGGCCCTCCGCGCGCGGCGGACTGCTCTGCCTGGAGGACGTGGGCGAGGAGACGTACCGGCTGGACCGGTACCTCACCCAACTCCTGCGCTCCGGCTGGCTGGACGGCGTACGCGGGGTGCTGCTCGGCTCCTGGCGGGACTGCGCCGACCCCGCCCGGGTGCGGGCCCTGCTGGCCGACCGGCTGACCCCGCTCGGCGTCCCGGTCGTGGAGGACTTCGGATTCGGCCACTGCGACGGAGCGCTCACGATCCCCTTCGGGCTCGCTGCCGAACTCGACGCGGACGCGGCCACGCTGACCCTCGACGAGCCCGCCCTGCGCTGACGCCGTAGGCTGGCCGGATGCCGCACCCTCCGTCCCGGTACCTCGCCGAAGGCCCGCGCGTCGCCCTCCGCCCCTTCACCCCGCAGGACGGACCCGAGTTCACCGCGCGGGCCCGGGAGAGCAAGGACCTGCACCGGCCGTGGCTGTTCCCGCCGGACAGCGACGAGGCGTACGCCGACTACGCCGGCCGGCTCATCGCCGACCAGGACCGGGCCGGCTTCCTGGTGTGCGAGAAGGACAGCGGGGCCATCGCCGGCTTCATCAACATCAACAACATCGTGCGGGGCGGCTTCCAGTGCGGCGCCCTCGGTTACGGCGCCTTCGCGCACGCGGCCGGGCGGGGCCTGATGCGCGAAGGCCTGGAGCTGGTGATCGGGTACGCGTTCGGTCCGCTGGGCCTGCACCGGCTGGAGATCAACGTCCAGCCCGGCAACGCCGCCTCCATCGCCCTCGCCCGGGGCGCCGGATTCCGCCTGGAGGGCTTCT
Source organism: Streptomyces sp. NPDC029151 (assembly GCF_055564315.1). Lineage (NCBI taxonomy): Bacteria > Bacillati > Actinomycetota > Actinomycetes > Kitasatosporales > Streptomycetaceae > Streptomyces > Streptomyces sp. NPDC029151. The sequence goes on along the minus strand of NZ_JBVHWQ010000001.1, from coordinate 1,050,212 downwards.
CCCCGGACATGCTCTACGTCGACGGAGCCTGGCGCGACCACGAACGCTGGGCCCTGACCAGCGAGATGCGCGGCGGGGCGGCTCAGCCCCGCTGATCCACGTACTCGAAGACCGACCCGTCCGGGTGCACCGCCAGCAGATTGCGGCCCGCCGGGGTCGGCACCGGCCCCGCGACGATCCTGGCGCCCAGCTCGTCGAGCAGCCGGTGGGCCTCCTCCACGTCCTGCACGGCGATCGTCGCCGCCACCCTGCGCAGGATCTCCAGCTCCGACTCCGGGCCGCTCATCAACAGGAAGGAGCCCACCGCGGCGACCTCCACGTCGCCGCGTCCGAAGCGCGAGGCTCTGCCGCCGGTCAGCCGCTCGTAGAAGGGGATCGCGGCTTCGAGGTCGTCGACGCAGATGCGCAGCGAGGCGCCCAGAATCTCCATGCGCACGAGCCTAGTTGGCGCCCGCGCCCGAGCGCAGGCCTGCGGGCGTTACCGGCCGTGTCCGGCGGGTACCCGCAGGGCATGGACCGTTCTGATCACCTGGAACATCTGGACAAGCACCTCGTCGAAGAGCTGGCTCAGGTGGCACGCGAGACGGTACGCGACGAACTGCGCGAGCAGTCCCGCAAGCGACGCCGCACGGCCGTGCTCTACGCCGCGTCCGGCGCCGTCGCGCTGTACGCGGGCGGCGCGCTGGCCCTCGCGGTGGGCCTGGCCCTGGCGGCCGGCCTGCCCGGCTGGGCCGCCGCACTGATCACCGCCGCGCTCCTCGGCGCCGCGGCCTACCTCCTGCGCGGCCTGGCCCACTCGGGGCACCGCCGGCACACCCCGCACGCCCCGGACCACGTGCTCGGCGGCACCCCGCCGGCCACTCCGCCGACGGGCCTCGGCATGCCGTACCCGCCGATGCCGGAGAGCCCGCCGGACACGCCGCACCACCGGGCCTGACCCGGATTCCGACAGAGATCCGACAGAGATCCGACAGAGATACACGGAGATACACAGAGACAGGGGGAGGGCGGGGCTGCGGCCCCGCCCTCCCCCTGCCGTTTCCGCTCATCCGTTGAGCTGGGGCAGCACCTTCGTCCGGTAGAAGTCGAAGAAGCCCCGCTGGTCCGGCCCGATCTGGTTCACGTACACCCGGTCGAACCCGGCGTCGTCGAACGCCCGCAGCGCCGCGACATGCGCGTCCACGTCGTCCCCGCACACCGTCTTCTCCCGGACCATGTCCTCGGTGACCAGCTCCTGCAGCTGCTCGAAGTGCCGCGGCGAGGGCAGCACCTGCCCCATCTCGCCGGGCAGCAGCTCGTTGTACCAGAGCCTGTGCACCGTACGGACACACGCGTCTCGGTCGGTGCCATAGCAGACCTTCGTGCCGCCGCTGACCAGCTTGGCCCCGCCGCCGCCCTTGCGGAACCGGGTGACCATCTCCTCCTCCGGCATCATCGTGATGTAGCCGTCGCCCACGCGGGCGGCGAGTGCCGTCGCCTTGGGGCCGAAACCGGAGATGTCGATGGGGACCGGTTCGTCGGGGACGGTGTAGAGGCGGGCGTTCTCCACGGTGTAGTAGGTGCCGTGGTGGTTGACCTCCTCGCCGGTGAACAGCCGGCGCATCACCTGGATCGACTCCTCCAGCATCTCCAGGCGCACGTGCAGCGGGGGCCAGCGGTCGCCGAGGATGTGCTCGTTCAGCGCCTCGCCGGTGCCCACGCCCAGCCGGAAGCGGCCCTCGGTCATCACCGCGCTGGTCGCCGCGGCCTGGGCCACGACCGCCGGGTGCGTGCGGATGGTCGGGCAGGTCACCGCCGTCTCGATGGGCAGCGACACCGCCTCCGACAGCGCCCCGATCACCGACCACACGAACGGGCTCTGCCCCTGCGCGTCGTTCCACGGATGGAAGTGGTCGGAGATCCACAGCGCCTGGAAACCGGCCTGTTCGGCCATCCGGGCCTGCTCGATCAGGGCAGCGGGGCTGTGCTCCTCGCTCGCCAGGAAATAGCCGTACTCGGGCATGGGGGAACCTCCGCGCGGGCGAAGCTCATGGGGGGTGATCCGGTCCCGGCCCGGGTAACCGTCGGCGACCGGGCGAAACGCCGGCATGGCGGCGCGCGGCGGCGAGGGCGTCGGGGTGCCCGGACCGGCGTACGGGTGAGCCGCCCGGCGTTTGGGTGCCCCGGCCCCGGTTACGCGGAAGACCTCGGACGAGCCACACCGCCGGAGGCGCACCGTGAGCCGACCTCGCGTGGTGATCATCGGCGCCGGTTTCGCCGGGTACCGGGCCGCCCGCACCCTGGCCCGGCTGACCCGGGACCGGGCCGACGTCACCGTGCTGAACCCGACCGACTACTTCCTGTACCTTCCGCTGCTGCCGCAGGTCGCCGCCGGGGTCCTGGAGGCGCGGCGGGTCACCGTGTCGCTGCCGGGCACACTGCGCGGGGTCCGCCTGGTGCTCGGCGAGGCCGACGGGGTCGACCTGGACGGGCGCACCGTTTATTACCGCGGCCCCGAGGGCGGTGCCGGCAGCCTCGGTTACGACCGGCTGGTGCTGGCCGTCGGCAGCGTCGACAAGCTGCTGCCGATCCCGGGTGTCGCCGAGCACGCGCACGGGTTCCGCGGGCTGCCCGAGGCGCTGTACCTGCGCGACCACGTGACCCGCCAGGTGGAACTCGCCGCCGACGAGAGCGACCCGGACACGAGCGCCGCCCGGTGCACCTTCGTGGTGGTCGGCGCCGGCTACACCGGCACCGAGGTGGCCGCCCAGCTGCAGATGCTCACCGGCCGGCTGGCCCGCCGGCACCCGCCGCCCGGCGGCGTGCGCCCCCGCTGGATGCTGCTGGACGTGGCACCGCGCGTGCTGCCCGAGCTGGACGAGCGGCTCTCCCGCACCGCCGACCGGGTGCTGCGGGGGCGGGGCGTCGACGTACGGACGGGCACCTCGGTGAAGGAGGCCACCCGGGACGGGGTGCTGCTCAGCGACGGGGAGTCCGTCGCCTCCCGGACCCTGGTGTGGTGCGTGGGCGTACGGCCCGATCCGCTGGTGGAGACCGTCGGGCAGCCGCTGGAACGCGGACGGCTGATCGTGGACCCGTACCTGCAACTGCCCGGTCGCACCGACGTGTACGCCTGCGGGGACGCGGCCGCCGTGCCCGACCTGGAGCGCCCCGGGGAGTTCACCCCCATGACGGCCCAGCACGCCTGGCGGCAGGGCCGGGTGGCCGGGGAGAACGTGGCCGGCTCGCTCGGCCTCGGCCGGCGCCGGCGCCCGTACCGCCACCGGGACCTGGGCTTCGCCGTCGACCTGGGCGGGGCCCGGGCCGCGGCCAACCCGTTCGGCGTCCCGCTGTCGGGCCCGGCGGCCGGCGCCGTGACCCGCGGCTACCACCTGGCCGCGCTGCCCGGCAACCGCGTCCGGGTCGCCGCCGACTGGCTGCTGGACGCCCTCCTTCCGCGCCAGGGCGTCCAGTTGGGCCTCGTACGGGCCTGGTCGGTGCCGTTGGACACGGCGTCACCGGAACTGGCGCGGGTACCGGACGGCTCGCAGCGGCCGTCCGTCCAGGCAGGAGAGGAACCCATGACGCACGAGTCGACACACAGACCGGAACCGGAACCGGAACGGCGGACGGCCACCGAGCCCGCGAGGAACCAGCCGGGCGGTGAACCGGCGAGGAACCAGCCGGGCGGCGAACCGGCCAGGAACCAGCCGGGCGGGGAGCCCGCGAAGAGCCGGCCGGGCGGCCCGGACCATCCGGCGCCCGGGCCCGTCAGGCGCACCGACGCCCCCGACCCCGCGGACCGCGACTGAGGCGCGCCACAGCGCCACAGCGCCACGAGACAGAGGAGATCCATGAAGACCGACGAACTCGCCGAACTGGGCCAGCAGCTGCGTGTGGACAGCGTGCGGGCGTCCGCCGCCGCGGGATCCGGACACCCCACGTCCTCGATGTCCGCCGCCGATCTGCTGGCCGTCCTGCTCGCCCATCACCTCCGCTACGACTTCGAGCGCCCCGAACACCCCGCGAACGACCGGTTCGTGCTGTCCAAGGGACACGCCTCGCCCCTGCTGTACGCCGCGTACAAGGCGGCCGGCGCGATCGAGGACGGCGAGCTGGTCACCTTCCGCAAGATCGGCAGCCGGCTGGAGGGCCATCCGACGCCCCGCCGCCTGCCGTGGGTGGAGACGGCCACCGGCTCGCTCGGCCAGGGCCTGCCCGTCGGCGTCGGCATCGCGCTCGCCGGGAAGCGGCTGGACCGCACCGGCTACCGGGTGTGGGTGCTGTGCGGCGACAGCGAGATGGCGGAGGGCTCGGTGTGGGAGGCCGCCGAACACGCCGGTCACGAGAACCTCGACAACCTGATCGTCATCGTCGACGCCAACCGGCTCGGCCAGCGCGGCCCCACCCGGCACGGCCACGACCTGGACGCCTACGCCCGCCGCTTCCAGGCCTTCGACTGGCACACCATCGAGATCGACGGCCACGACGTCGACGCCATCGACCGGGCCTACGGGGAGGCGCTGTCCACCACCGGGCAGCCCACCGCGATCCTCGCCCGCACCCTGAAGGGCAAGGGCGTGGCCGCCGTGGAGGACCGCGAGGGCCTGCACGGCAAGCCGCTGCCCGAGGCCGAGGAGGCCATCGCGGAACTCGGCGGTCAGCGCGACCTGCACGTGCGGGTGTCCGAACCGCAGGCCGCCGCCGCGCTGCGCTCCCTCACCACCGAGGCCGTCCAGCTGCCCCGCTACGACCAGGGCGACGAGGTCGCGACCCGGGACGCCTTCGGCACGGCCCTCGCGGCGCTCGGCACCGCCCGTGGCGACGTCGTCGCGCTGGACGGCGAGGTCGGCGACTCCACCCGCACCGAGGAGTTCGCCAAGGCGCACCCCGACCGGTTCTTCGAGTGCTACATCGCCGAGCAGCAGCTCGTCGCCACGGCGGTCGGCATGGCCGCGCGCGGCTGGACGCCGTTCGCCTCGACGTTCGCCGCGTTCCTCACCCGCGCCCACGACTTCGTGCGGATGGCCTCCATCAGCGGCTCCGGCCTCAACCTGGTCGGCTCGCACGCCGGTGTCGCGATCGGGCAGGACGGGCCCTCCCAGATGGGCCTGGAGGACCTCGCGATGTTCCGGTCCGTGTACGGCTCGACCGTGCTGTACCCCTGCGACGCCAACCAGACCGCCCGGCTGGTCGCGGCCATGGCCGGCCTGGACGGCATCCGCTACCTGCGCACCTCCCGCGGCAAGACCCCGGTGATCTACGGCCCCGACGAGGAGTTCCCGGTCGGCGGCAGCAAGACGCTGCGCTCCAGCGACGAGGACCGGCTGACGGTCGTCGCGGCCGGGGCGACCGTCCCCGAGGCGCTGGCCGCCGCCGACCGGCTCGCCGCCGACGGCATCCGGGTGCGGGTGATCGACCTGTACTCGGTCAAGCCCGTCGACGCCGCGACCCTGCACCGGGCGGCCGAGGACACCGGCTGCCTGCTCACCGTCGAGGACCACCACCCGGAGGGCGGCCTCGGGGACGCCGTCGCGGAGGCGTTCGGCGACGGCCGCCCCACGCCCCGCCTGGTGCGGCTCGCGGTGCGCACCATGCCGGGCTCCGCCGCGCCCGACGAGCAGCTGCACGCGGCCGGCATCGACGCCGTGGGCATCACGGCGGCGGCCAGGCTGCTGGTGGAGGAGGCGGTCGTGCGATGAGCCCCGGTGACGCGCGGACCCTGCGGGCGGGACGCCGTACGGTGGAGATCCAGCGGCCGGGGAAGGTGCTCTTCCCCGGCGGCGGGGGCGCGAAGGAGTACACCAAGGGCGACCTCGCCGACTACTACCGGTCCGTCGCGCCGTACATGCTGCCGCACCTGCGGGGCCGTCCGCTGATGCTGGAGCGGTATCCGGACGGCCTGGACGGCCAGCGCTTCATGCAGAAGAACACCCCGGACCACTACCCGCGGTGGATCACCCGCGCCGAGCTGGCCAAGGAGGGCGGCACGGTCACGCACGTCGTCTGCGACGACACCGCCACCCTCCTCTACCTCGCCGACCAGGCCTGTGTCACCCTGCACCGCTGGCTGTCGCGCACCGACCGGGCCGGCGGCCCCGACCACCCCGACCGGCTGGTCTTCGACCTAGATCCGGCCGGGGACGACTTCGCCGCCGTCCGGGACGCGGCCCGCTGGATGCGTGAGCTGCTGGACGAGCTGGGCCTGCCCGTGGCACCCATGACCACCGGCTCGCGCGGCCTGCACCTCGTCGTCCCGCTGGACGGCCGCGACGACTTCGACGCGGTGCGGCGGTTCGCCCACGACGTCGCCGGGCTGGCCGCCTCCCGGCACCCCGACCGGCTCACCACGGCGGCCCGCAAGCAGGACCGGGCGGACCGCCTCTACCTGGACGTGCAGCGCAACGGCTACGCCCAGACCGCCGTCGCCCCCTACACCGTCCGAGGCCGCCCGGGCGCCCCGGTCGCCGTACCCCTAGCCTGGGAACAGGTGGACGATCCGGCGCTGGACGCCCGCCGGTGGAACATCGCCGACGCCCTTGACCAGGCCCGGACCCAACCGTGGGGCGACCTGCCCCACCGTGGCCGCTCCCTGGCCCCGGCCAGACGCCGTCTCGACGACTTGCGCTCCTGAGGTTTGGCCAAGGGAGGAACGGCCACACGCAGGGGAGAGGTGGCCATGTCGAACACAAACAGCACATCGGATTCACAGAGTTCACAGAAAGCACAGGACTCTCAGCACTCCCAGAACTCCGACAACACGCACGACACGCAGGGCGGAACCCACCGCGAGGCGAAGAGCCGGCGGCCGACCCCCATGGAGGTGCTGCGCCAGGCGCGCAGCCAGCTCGCCGAGCTCACCGGACACACTCCCGAGTCCGTCTCCTCCTTCGAGGAGACCGAGGACGGCTGGGCCGTGGAGGTCGAGGTCCTGGAACTCGCCCGGGTCCCGGACACGATGAGCCTGATGGCGAGCTACCAGGTCGAGCTCGACCCGGAGGGCCAGCTCACCGGCTACCGCCGTGTCCGCCGCTACGAACGCGGCAGGGCCGATGCGCGCGGTGGCCGCTGAGCCACGGCGCGTGCTTCCCGCCCGCGAAGACCGTGCACCCACTACGCAGGAGGAGGAATCGCCGGCATGACTGTTGTTCCGGCACAGCAGACCGGAGGCGGAGGCGGCAGCAGCGGCCTCTACGACGTACTTGAGCTGGTCCTGGACCGAGGGCTCGTGATCGACGCGTTCGTCCGCGTCTCCCTGGTCGGCATCGAGATCCTGAAGATCGACGTCCGCGTCGTCGTGGCCAGCGTCGACACCTACCTGCGCTTCGCCGAGGCGTGCAACCGCCTGGACCTGGAGTCGGGTCCGCACAAGAACCCGGGCCTGCCCGACCTCGTGGGCGAGATCACCGAGTCCGGCGCCCGCGGCAAGTCCAAGGGCGCGCTGTCCGGCGCCGCGCAGACCATATCCGACGCCTTCAACCAGGCGCGCCAGGAAGGGGAGACCGAGTCCAGGCCGCGCCGGAAGGCTCCGGCGCGCCGTAAGGAGGAGCAGGAGTGAGCACCTACGTCTACGGGATCACCGCCCGGTCCCACCCGGCGCTGCCCGAGGGCATGACCGGGGTGGGCGAGCCGCCGCGCACCATCCGCGTGCTCACCGCGGGTGACCTGGCCGCCGTGGTCAGTGACGCTCCCGAGGACCTGCGCCCCAAGCGCCGGGACCTGCTGGCGCACCAGAACGTGCTCGCCGAGGCGGGCGCGGGCGGCTGTGTGCTGCCGATGCGGTTCGGCAGCGTCGCCGACGACGACGACGCCGTCACCCAGGTGCTCACCGAGCGGACCGACCACTATCTGGAGCGGCTGCGCGAGCTGGACGGCAAGGTCGAGTACAACGTCAAGGCCACGCACGTCGAGGAGGCCGTCCTGCACCTGGTGATGGCCGAGAACGCGGACGTCCGCGCCCTCGCCGAGGCCAACCGCAGGGCCGGTGGTGGCAGCTACGACGACAAGATCCGCCTCGGTGAGATGGTCGCCTCCGCCGTGAAGGCCAGGGAGGCCGAGGACGCGCAGGAGGTCCAGGGGCTGCTCGCACCGTCCGCCTCCGCCGTCAGCGTGGGCCCCGAGTCCACCGGCTGGCTGCTGAACGTGTCGTTCCTGGTGGCCCGGAGCACGGCCGAGGAGTTCCTCGCCACCGCCGAGCAGGTCCGCAAGAGCCACCCCCATCTGGAGCTGAGGGTCAACGGGCCGCTGCCGCCGTACAGCTTCGTCGAGCCCGGCCCGGCACAGCCCGCCGGCAGCACGGCCGGCGCGGACGCCGGCGCGCAGTAGCGCTCTCGGCCCGGACGGAAAGGAGAACGCCATGGGGCTGATCAGCGAAGTGCTGATGCTGCCGTTCGCACCCGTGCGCGGCAGCGCGTGGGCCGTCAGGCAGGTGCTCCGCGAGGCGGAACGGATCTACTACGACCCCGCCACCGTACGGGCCGAACTCGCCCGCCTGGAAGAGCAGTTGGAGGCCGGCGAGATCACCGCGGAGGAGTTCGACCGACGCGAGGACGAACTCCTCGACCGGCTGGAGACCACGATGCGCTCCGGCGACACCACAGGCAACGGGACGTGACATGAACCGAACCGCATTGGGCCTCGCCGTAGGGGCCGGATACATGCTCGGACGTACCAAGAAACTCAAAATGGCCCTCGCGGTCGGCTCCCTGGTGGCGGGGAAGAAGCTGAACCTCAGCCCGCGCATGCTCGCGGACCTGGTGAACCAGCAGCTGAAGAACAATCCGCAGTTCAAGGAGATCGGCGACCAGCTGCGCCAGGACCTGCGGGGCGTCGGCAAGGCGGCATCCGGCGCGGTCGCCGAACGGCAGATCAACGCGCTCGCCGACCGGCTGCACGGCCGCACGGCGCAGGTGCGCGACCAGCTGTCCGGCATCGTGCCGTCCGGGTCCGACGAGGAGCCGGACGAGGAGGACGGCGAGGAGGAGGGTTCCCGGGAGCCCGCCGGCGACCGCGACGAGGAGCGTCGCGGGAAGAGGTCGCGGGACGACCGCTCGGGCGACGAGGAGCCGGCCCGGAAGGCTCCGGCGAAGAAGACGGCGGCCAAGAAGGCCGCGGCCAAGAAGACGGCTCCCGCGAAGAAGACGGCGGCCAAGAAGACGAGCGCGGCCCGCAAGACGGCCGCGAAGAAGACGGCTTCGGCTGGGGACGCGGCCTCCCGCTCCGCCTCCCGGCAGTCGAAAGGCGGCGATGACCGATGACCGACACCCTCGGATCCGCCACCTCGGCGGCCGGCAAGGCCACGGGGGCCGCCACGGGCGGCCCGCTGAGCGGCCTCGCGCACAGTGAGGCAGCCGACCGGCTGAAGGAAGAAGTACAGGAGTACCTGTCCGCGCAGGCCCAGCGCATGCTGACGGGGCTCGGCCGCAAGCTCGGCGAGACCACCGTCAAGCTCAACGACATCGCCGAGGGCAACAGCCCGGGGTTCGCCAAACTCGCGCTCGAGGGCGGGCGCAAGCTCGCCGAGGGCAAGGGCCCGGTGCGCTCCGCCGTGGAACTGGGCGCCTCGCGCGCCAAGGAGAACGTCATGGGTGCGCTGAAGAGCCTCGGCGGCGGCAAGGGCAAGAAGGGCGGCGCAGGCAAGAAGCCCATGGTCATCCTGGAGTCCGTCGACGTCGGCGTGCCGCTGCGCACCGCCTACGACCAGTGGACCCAGTACCAGTCCTTCTCCTCCTTCGCCAAGGGCGTCAAGAGCGCCGGCCGCGCCGACGACACCCACTCCGACTGGCAGGCGAAGATCTTCTGGTCCAGCCGTAGCTGGAAGGCCAAGACGACCGAGCAGATCCCCGACTACCGCATCCAGTGGACCTCCGAGGGCGCCAAGGGCACCACCAAGGGTGTGGTCTCCTTCCACCGCCTGGAGGAGAACCTCACCCGGGTGCTGCTGGTCATGGAGTACTACCCCACCGGCCTCTTCGAGAAGACCGGCAACATCTGGCGCGCCCAGGGCCGCCGGGCCAGGCTGGACCTGAAGAACTTCGCCCGCTTCATCACCCTCAAGGGCGAGGCGGAGGACGGCTGGCGCGGGGAGATACGCGACGGCGAGGTGGTCCGCAGCCACGAGGACGCGATCGCGGCCGAGGAGTCCGAGGAGTCCGAGGAGTCCGAGGACCAGGCTCCGGAGGAGCCCGGGGAAGACGAAGAGGAAGAAGGCGAGGAAGAGGGCGAAGAGGAAGAGGGCGAAGAGGAAGAGGCCGGGGAGGACTCCGGGGAAGAGGAACCGGAGGCGGAGGCCGAGGAGGAGCCCGACGAGGACGAAAACGGCGAGGAAGGCGAGGAGGGCTCCTACGAGGACGAGGACGAGTACGAGGACGAGTACGACGAGAACGGCGACCAGGCGGCCGAGGACGAGAACGGCGAGGAGGGCGGCGACGAGCAGTACGAGGACGAGGACGAGGACGAGTACGAGGAAGAGGAGCCCGAGTACGCCGAGCGCGGGAGCCGTCGATGACGAGCCGCTTCCCCGAAGGCGGCCGATTCCCCGAGCCCTACGGCCAGGGCTCGGGGGCCAACCTCGCGGACATCCTGGAGCGCGTGCTCGACAAGGGTGTCGTCATCGCGGGTGACATCAGGATCAACCTGCTCGACATCGAACTGCTCACCATCAAACTGCGGCTCATCGTCGCCTCCGTCGACAAGGCCAAGGAGATGGGGATCGACTGGTGGGAGACCGACCCCGCGCTCTCCTCCCGGGCCCGCCGGGACGAGCTGACCCGGGAGAACGCCGAGCTGCGCGAACGGCTCGCGCGGCTGGAGGAACTGGAGTCGGGGCGCGCCCCGAAGGAGGCACCATGACAGGACTGCGGTACGTGTACGCCGTCTGCCGCCCCTTCCGGACGCCGTTGCAGGCCCAGCTGACGGGTGTCGCGGGTGCCCCGGCGGCGCTGCTGCACCACCACGGGCTGGTCGCGGTCGTCAGTACGGTCCCGGAGGCGGACTTCTGCGAGGAGGCGCTGAAGGCCCATCTGGAGGACCTGGACTGGCTGGCCGCGACCGCCCGCGCCCACCAGCAGGTGGTCGACGCGCTCACCACGGTCACCACTCCGCTGCCGCTGCGGCTCGCGACCGTCTTCCGCGACGACAGCGCCCTCCGGACGATGATCGAGGCCCGCGAGGACGACTTCCGGCGGCTGCTCGACCGGCTGGACGGCCGGGTCGAGTGGGGGGTGAAGGTGTATCTGGAGCCCGAGCCCGAGCCCGCGCGGGCCGAGCCCGCCGCGGCGCGGCCCGTCAGCGGGCGGGACTACCTGCGCAGCCGGCGCGAGCGCAGCCACGCGCAGGAGGAGAGGTGGCAGCGGGCCGAGCGGTTCGCGCATTCCCTGCACGGACGCCTCACCGAACGGGCCGAGGACGTCCGGCTGCACCGCCCGCAGAACTCCGCGATCTCCGGCGCCACGGGACAGAACGTGCTCAACGCCGCCTATCTCGTGCCGCGAGCCCATTCCGAGGAATTCGTGGAACTCGTGGACCGGACGAAGGACGAAGCACCGGGAATCAGGGTCGAACTCACCGGCCCGTGGGCCGCGTACTCGTTCTCCGGTGAGGAATCTGGAGCACAGGACGGGGCGGAGACCGGAGCGGAACCCGCGGCGGCGGCCGGAGCCGGATCCGGTGTGACCTCCGGAGCGGAATCCGGAACGGGACCGGGGGAGGGGCGGTGACCGTAGTCGAGCGTCGCGAGATCGCGCTGGTCGACCTGCTGGACCGGCTGCTGGCCGGCGGAGTCGTCATCACCGGCGACATCACCTTGCGCATCGCGGACGTCGACCTCGTCCGCATCGACCTGAACGCACTGATCAGCTCCGTGAACGCGCAGGTACCGTCGCCCTTCGAGGAGCTCGCATGACCGCCCAGAGCCGGCGCAAACGTCTCGACCTGGAACCCGACACCGTCGAACGCGACCTGGTGAAGCTCGTGCTGACCGTGGTCGAGCTGCTGCGCCAGCTCATGGAGCGGCAGGCGGTGCGCCGCTTCGACACGGGTGACCTGACCGAGGAGCAGGAGGAGCGGATCGGGCTCACCCTGATGCTGCTGGAGGACCGGATGGCCGAACTGCGGGACCGCTACGGCCTGCGGCCCGAGGACCTGAACCTGGACCTCGGGCCGCTCGGACCGCTGCTCCCCCGCGACGGGGCCTGACCGGCGCGGCCTGGCGCGGGGGGCCGCTCACCCGCTCACCACCTGTACCAGCGGCCCCTGCCGCCGCCCGCCGTCGTACCGCGGACGAGGAAACCCAGCAGCCACAGGACGAGCACCGCCAGGGCGATCCACCACAGGATCTTCAACGCGAAGCCGGCGCCGAAGAGAATCAGCACCAGAAGCAGTACCAGCAGGATGGGAACCATAGTCTGAACCTCCTGCGGCCCGAGTTTCCCGAAATGCGTGGATCAGGCCTCTTTCCGGCACAGGATCTCTCCGTGCAGGACCGCGAACCAGCCGTCCTCCCGCCGGCCCCAGTCCCGCCAGGCCTCCGCCACGGCCCGCAGCTGCTCCGGCGTCGCGTGACCCCCCTGCGTGGCCCGCTCGGCGTACGCGGAGGCGACCGTGCGGTCCGCCCACAGGCCGCTCCACCAAGCCCGCTCCTCGGGAGTGGCGAACGTCCACGTGCCGGAGGTCGAGGTGATCTCCCTCAGTCCGGCCGCCCGCGCCCACGCCGTCAGCCGGCGCCCGGCGTCGGGTTCGCCGCCGCCCGCCCGGGCCACCCGCTCGTACAGGTCCAGCCAGTCGTCCAGGCCGGGCACCGCCGGATACCAGGTCATCGCCGCGTAGTCCGCGTCCCGGACGGCGATGAACCCGCCGGGCCGCGTCACCCGGTGCATCTCCCGCAGGGCCCGCACGGGGTCGCCCACGTGCTGGAGCACCTGGTGGGCGTGGACCACGCAGAAGCTGTCGTCCGGGTAGTCCAGGCCGTTGACGTCGGCCACCGCGAAATCCACGTTCGTCACGCCGCGGGCGGCGGCGGTGGCCCGGGCCTGTTCCAGGACGCCGGGCGCCCGGTCGACGCCGGTGACATGGCCGTCGGGAACCAGGGCCGCCAGGTCGGCGGTGATCGTGCCGGGCCCGCAGCCGATGTCCAGGACGCGCATGTGGGGCTTCAGCACGCCGAGCAGATAGGCCGCGGAGTTGGCGGCGGTCCGCCAGGTGTGCGAACGCAGCACCGACTCGTGGTGCCCGTGCGTGTAGACGGCGGTCTCCCGCGCTTTCGGCATGGCTGTACCCCTTCACCCTCGGAGGCGGACCGGACGGACCCGTCCGCCGGTGCGAGGACAACGGTACGCGCGCATGCCGAATGATGAGATAGCCGTATTGGAATGTGGACTGACGCGTCGTCAGGCGTGCTTGCGGGCAGCGGTCGCCGACCGGGTGTCAGAACGTCAGCGGACGGTAGACCGTCAACGCCTCCGGCAGCTTCTCCAGCAGCATCTCGCCCGAGACGTCGGTGACCTCGCCGTCGTAGGCCAACGGGGTGCCCGGGGTGATGCCGGTCAGCCGCAGCCGCCTCACCTGCACCGCCGCGTGCCCGGGGGAGCGGGTCAGCGGGCCGGCCAGGGCCGCGGCGAGCAGCCGCAGCGCGGGCCGGCGGCTGCTGTGCACCACCCGCACGTCCAGCAGACCGTCCGCCAGATCGGTACGCCGGCCCGGCGCGAGACCCATGCGGTGGTAGACGCCGTTGCCGACGAACAGCAGCCACAGGGGCCGCCGCCTCCCGCCCGCCTCCACCTCCAGCGGATGCCGGTCGGCGCGCAGCACGCGCAGCGCGCCGAGCACCCCGGCCGGCCAGCCGCCGATCCGGGAGGACCAGCGCTCGCGCGCCCGCACCAGCTCCGGGTACACGCCCAGGCTCAGCGTGTTGAGGAACAGGCCGCTGGTGCCGCGGGTGGTGAACCGGCCGGCGTCCACCCGGACCGCCTCGCCGTGCCGGATCGCATGGGCCAGCCGGCGTTCGTCCTCCACACCGAGGTCGTAGGCGAAGTGGTTGAGGGTGCCGCCCGGCAGCACAGCGAGCGGCAGACCGTGCCGCAGGGCGACCTCGGCCGCCGCGTTCACCGTGCCGTCGCCGCCGCACACCCCGAGCACCCGTGCCCGGGCCGCCGCCTTCTCCAGCTCGTCCCCGACCTCCTCCGGCGCGCACTCGACGATCTCCGCCCGCGGCAGCGCGTCGTGCAGCGCCCGCACCCGCTCCGCGGTCCCCGACGCCTGGTTCGCGACCATCACCAGGCCCTCGCCCTCCGGCAGCGCCGGGGCCTCGGTCCGCGGCCGGGCGGGCCGCCGGACCTGGGTGCGGGCCGGCACCAGGCGCCGTACCAGGAACGCGGCGCCCGCGCCGAGAGCCGCCCCGGCCAGCACGTCGCTCGGGAAGTGCACGCCCGTGTACACGCGGGACGCCGCCACCGAGAACGCGGCCGGCGCCACCGCCGCGCCCCAGGCCGGGGACTCCAGGGCCACACCGGTCGCGAAGGCCGCCGCGGACGCCGCGTGCCCGGACGGGAAGGACGTGGTGATCGGCTGCCGCTTCAGCTGTCGCACCAGCGGCACCGGGTCCAGCACGGGCCGGGCACGGCGCACCGAGCGCTTGCCCAGCGTGTTGACGGTCAGCGAGGCCACGGCGAGCGAGGCCACCCCCCGCACCGCCGCCCGGCGGGCCCTGGGCGTACGGCTCGCGGCCATCGCGGCGGCCGTCGCGAACCACAGCACGCCGTGGTTCGCGCCGCGGCTCAGACGCGGCAGGACGTGCTCGGCGCCGGGCCAGCGCCAGGACGCGGCGGCCTCGAACAGCCGGCCGTCGAGATCGAGAAGCGTACGCAGCGGGGTGCGGGCGGCGGTCGCGGCCGACGTCAGGTCCAGGTCTGGGCTCATGGGGTGCGGTTACCCTGAAGTGCCCGTTTCTTGTGTCCCGGCGCGCCGGCCGCCGGCGCGGGAGGAGAACCCGGATGCGCCTGCTGCTCGTCCGCCACGGCCAGACCCCGTCCAACGTGGAGCACCTGCTGGACACCGCCGTGCCCGGCCCCGGGCTGACCCCGCTCGGCGAGGCGCAGGCCGCCGCGCTGCCCCAGGCGCTCGCCGGTGAGGACGTCGAGGCGCTCTACGCCTCCACGCTGGTCCGCACCCAGCTGACCGCCGCGCCGCTGGCCGCCGCCCGCGGCCTGGACGTGACCGTGCGCGCCGGTATCCGCGAGCTGTCCGCCGGCGACCTGGAGATGCTGCCCGGGGACAGCCCGGAGGGCCGGCGGTACCTGCGGACGGTGTTCGCGTGGGCGGCCGGCGACACCGCGCTGCGCATGCCCGGCGGGGAGAGCGGCGAGGAGGCCCTCGCCCGGTTCGACACCGTGGTCGCCGAGGCCGCCGCGAGCGGGGCCCGGGCCGTCGCCATGGTCAGCCACGGTGCCGCGATCCGCGTGTGGACCGCGGCCCGCGCCGGCAACGTCGACGTCGCCTTCGCCGCCGCCCGCCCCCTGGAGAACACCGGCGTGGTCGTCCTCGAAGGCTCTCCCTCCGACGGCTGGAAGGCCGTGTCCTGGGAGGGTGCCACCGTGGAACCGGCGGGCGGGAGCGGCCCGGCGGGCGAGGCGCTGGGCGCGGCCGGCCGGCCGGGAGCGGGCGGCGGCGTCGCATAACGGTTTGCCCGGGGCACGGGTCGGCCCGGAGAATGCCTGCTCATGGGACACCTGGAAGCCGCGCACCTGGAGTATTTCCTCCCCGACGGGAGGGCGCTGCTCGGCGACGTGTCCTTCCGGGTCGGTGAAGGCGCCGCCGTCGCGCTGGTCGGCCCGAACGGCGCCGGCAAGACGACGCTGCTGCGCCTGGTCTCCGGCGAGCTGAAACCGCACGGCGGCACCGTCACCGTCAGCGGCGGACTCGGCGTGATGCGCCAGTTCGTCGGCTCCGTGCGGGACGAGACGACCGTCCGGGACCTGCTCGTCTCCGTCGCCCCGCCCCGCATCCGCGAGGCGGCGCGGGCGGTCGACGAGGCCGAGCACCTCATCATGACCGTCGACGACGAGGCCGCCCAGCTGCGGTACGCGCAGGCCCTCGCCGACTGGGCCGAGGCCCGCGGCTACGAGGCCGAGACGCTGTGGGACATGTGCACCACCGCCGCGCTCGGCGTGCCCTACGAGCGCGCCCAGTGGCGCCAGGTCCGCACCCTCTCCGGCGGCGAGCAGAAGCGGCTCGTGCTGGAGGCGCTGCTGCGCGGCACCGACGAGGTGCTGCTGCTGGACGAGCCGGACAACTACCTCGACGTGCCCGGCAAGCGGTGGCTGGAGGAGCAGCTCCGGCAGACCCGGAAGACGGTCCTGTTCGTCTCCCACGACCGGGAACTCCTCTCCCGCGCCGCGCAGAAGATCATCTCCGTGGAGCCCGGCCCGGCCGGCGCCGACGCCTGGGTGCACGGCGGCGGCTTCGCCACCTACCACGAGGCCCGCCGCGAACGCTTCGCCCGCTTCGAGGAGCTGCGCCGGCGCTGGGACGAGAAGCACGCCCAGCTGAAGAAGCTCGTCCTGTCGCTCCGCCAGGCCGCCACCGTCAGCCACGAGCTGGCCTCCCGCTACCAGGCCGCCCAGACCCGCCTGCGCAGGTTCGAGGAGGCCGGCCCGCCGCCGGAGCCGCCCCGGGAGCAGGACATCACCATGCGCCTGAAGGGCGGACGTACCGGCGTGCGGGCCGTCACCTGCGAGGCGCTGGAGCTGACCGGCCTGATGCAGCCGTTCGACCTGGAGGTCTTCTACGGCGAACGGGTCGCGGTCCTCGGTTCCAACGGCTCCGGCAAGTCCCACTTCCTGCGCCTGCTCGCCGGCGAGGACGTCGCGCACACCGGCGGGTGGAAGCTGGGCGCCCGGGTCGTACCCGGCCACTTCGCGCAGACCCATGCCCACCCCGAGCTCCAGGGCCGCACCCTCCTCGACATCCTCTGGAAGGAACACGCCCAGGACCGGGGCGCCGCCATGTCCCGGCTGCGCCGCTACGAGCTCACCCAGCAGGCCGAGCAGAGCTTCGACCGGCTCTCCGGCGGCCAGCAGGCCCGCTTCCAGATCCTGCTGCTGGAGCTGCGCGGCGCCACCGCCCTGCTCCTGGACGAGCCCACCGACAACCTCGACCTGGAGTCCGCCGAGGCGCTCCAGGAGGGGCTGGAGGCCTTCGAGGGCACCGTCCTCGCCGTCACCCACGACCGCTGGTTCGCCCGCTCCTTCGACCGCTTCCTGGTCTTCGGCAGCGACGGCCGGGTCCGCGAGACCCCGGAGCCGGTCTGGGACGAGCGGCGGGTGCAGCGGGCCCGGTAGCCCGCCCGCGCGCAGGCCCGGAGCCCGGGATGTTCGTACAGTGGGTCCAGGAAGGCGAGCTCCACGGATTCCTCCCGGAAATCGCCCGGGGGCAGTGCGCGCCGGGCGGGTACCCGAAGCCCATGAACGAACACGACGAGCGGGGCACCACGATGACCGGAGTCGACCCCAGCCGGCTGGACGACCAGCAGCTCATGAAGGAGCTGGAGACGATCCACCGCACGCGCCACGACACGCTCCTGTACGGCTCGAACGACGCGCTGCGGGCCCACAACGAGCGCATGGCCCAGCTGGAGGGCGAGTACCTGCGCCGCAACCCCCGCCGCCTGGTGAGCGCGGCCCGCACGCGCGAGGGCGCCCGCGAACGCGGCTGCGGCGAGGCGGCCGCTCCGGGAACCCCCGCGACCTGACCCCGGCCCCGCCACCCGCCCCGGCCCCACGGCACACCGAAAGGGCCGGCCCTTCGCGGGCCGGCCCTCGACACTCTCCCGGTGCGGCCGGCTCCGCGTGCGGCCGGCCCTTCCCGTACGGTCAGCCGGGCTCGCCGGCGAACACGTGCAGGAACGCGTCGCAGAACGCCTTCAGATCGTCCGGCTTGCGGCTGGTCACCAGCTGGTTGGGGCCGTGGTCGCAGATCTTCACCTGCTCGTCCACCCAGGTGCCGCCGGCGTTGCGGATGTCGGTTCGAAGGCTCGGCCAGGACGTCAGCACCCGGCCGCGTACGACGTCCGCCTCCACCAGCGTCCACGGCGCGTGACAGATCGCGGCCACCGGGCGGCCCTGCTCGAAGAAGTCCTTCACGAACGCGACGGCCTTCTCGTCCATCCGCAGGAAGTCCGGGTTCGCGACCCCGCCCGGCAGCACGAGCCCGCCGAAGGAGCCGGCCGAGGTCTCGGCCACGACCTCGTCCACGGGGAACGTGTCCGCCTTGTCCAGATGGTTGAAGGCCTGGATCTTCCCGGACTCGGTCGACACCAGCACCGGCTCGTGCCCGGCGTCCGAGGCTGCCTTCCACGGCTCGGTCAGCTCGACCTGCTCGACACCCTCCGGTGCCACCAGAAACGCGATACGCATGATTGTCAGTTCCCTTTCACTTTCCTCAGCACCGCCCGGTGGACCCGGGCGCGGCGCTTGCGCGCCCGGGCCGCCCGCCGGCAGCGCAGCAGCTCCTCGCCGTAGGGCAGCAGCACGCACGCACCGATCGCGAGCCCGATGCCGGCCAGATAGCCCGGCGACAGCCCGGGGCGGCGCGGCACCAGACGCCAGGCGTCCGGGTCCCCGCGCCCGCCGGCGAGCAGCGACCGCACCTGGTCGGCGTGCAGGCACATCAGCGCGGCCAGCCCGCCGAACGGCAGCGACTCCAGGAAACTGTGGATGTGCTGCTCGACCGGCTTGACCTCACGGTCGCTGTCGACGGCCGTCCGCACGTCCCACAGCGCCGTCGCCTCGTGCACCGCCGCCGCGCCCAGCTGTACCGACAGCAGCAGCGGGTTGACCTCGTAGCGCAGGGTGAGCGCGATGGGCAGGCCCACCTCGGCCATCATCAGGGAGTGGATCAGGGACTCCTTGGTCCCCGCCGTGTCCTCGATCCGGGTGCGCCGGTGCATCGCCCAGTCCGCGAGCCCCGGCAGGAACCATCCGGGCAGCAGCCCGTAGAGCAGAAACCGCGTGGTGACGTCCCCCACGTCGACCGTGGCGCCCCGCGCGATCTCCGCCGCCTGGTCCCGGCTCATGCGCCGCCCGCCAGCGCCTCGGCCAGCTGCTCCAGGTTCTCGTACCGGTGCCCGTGCCCCAGCCCGGCCACCGCGTCGACCAGCCCGCCCGGCGCGTTGCCGCGGCGCAGCACCCGGGCCAGCTCTCCCGGCTTCGCGGGGAAGGAGTGCCGGCTCAGGTGCCGGGCCAGCTCCAACCGGGTCCGCTCCAGCGACGCCGGAGAACCCAGGCCGCCCACCGGGCCGCCCCAGACCTCCGGGTCGTCGTCCGCGGCCGGCTCCGGGTCGTGCCACTCCTCGGCGCGTGTGGGATGGCCGGACCGGAGCAGACCCTTCAGTTCGTGCTTCATCTCGTCGTCCCGGTGGACGCTCAGCCGGTCACTGCCTCGCTGCATGTCTCCCTCCAGAGGGTCGAAGGTCCGGACCGCGTACCCGGTGCCGCGTATCCGACACGGGGTTCGTGCCGCACGGCTACCGCTTCTCCCGGCCGGGCAGGAACTCCTGCACCTTCGCCTTCAGCCCCTGCTTGATCATCGAACCCCGGTCGGCGTCCCCCTTCAGGATCGACGCGGCCGTCGCCTCCATCTGCTCCCAGGTGGCGTGCGGCGGGATCGGCGGCACGGCGGGGTCGGTGAGGAACTCGATCACCACGGGGCCGTCCGCCGCCAGCGCGGCCCGCCAGCCCGACTCCACGTCCTCCGGCTTCTCCACCCGGATGCCGGTCAGCCCGAGCGAACGGGCGAACTCCGCGTACCGCACGTCCGGGATCGACTGCGACGGCAGGAAGGAGGGGGCTCCCTCCATCGCCCGCATCTCCCACGTCACCTGGTTCAGGTCCTGGTTGTTCCACACGGCCACCACGAGCCGCGGATCCGACCAGCGGTCCTTGTACTTCGCGGCCGTGATCATCTCCGCCAGGCCGTTCATCTGCATCGCCCCGTCCCCGACCAGCGCGATCACCGGCCGGTCCGGGTGGGCGAACTTCGCGCCGATCGCGTACGGCACGCCCGGGCCCATCGTCGCCAGCGTCCCGGACAGCGAGCCGCGCATGCCCGGCCGCATCGTGATGTGCCGCGCGTACCAGTTGGCGACCGAACCGGAGTCCGAGGTGAGGATCGCGTCGTCCGGCAGCAGCGGGTCCAGCGCCCGGGCCACGTACTCCGGGTTGATCGGATCGGCCGCCAGCGCGGCCCGCCGCTCCATCGTCTCGTGCCAGCGCTTCACGTTCGCGCACACCGTGTCGTACCACTCGCGTCCGCCGCGGTCCGTCTTCAGCAGCGGGATCAGCCGGCGCAGCGTCGACCGGGCGTCACCGACCAGGTTCACCTCGTACGGGTAGCGCATGCCGATCATGTGCGGGTCGATGTCGATCTGCACGCCGCGCGCCTTGCCGAAGTCCGGCATGAACTGGGTGTACGGGAACGACGAGCCGATCGTCAGCAGCGTGTCGCAGTCCCGCATCATCTCGTACGACGGCCGGCTGCCCAGCAGTCCGATCGGCCCCGTCACGTACGGCAGCTCGTCGCTCAGCACGTCCTTGCCGAGCAGCGCCTTCGCCACGCCCGCGCCGAGCAGCTCGGCGACCTCCCGCACCTCCGCGACCGCACCCGCGGCACCCTGTCCGATCAGGACGGCCACCTTGTCGCCCGCGTTCAGCACGTCCGCGGCCCGCTGCAGCGCCTCGTCCGTCGGGGTCATGGAGTACTCGCTCATGCCCAGGCTGGAAGGCACCATCTTGAACTCGTGCGTCGGCGGGGAGTAGTCCAGCTCCTGCACGTCGCCCGGGATGATCAGGGCGGTGGGGCAGCGCCGGGCGTACGCCGTGCGGATCGCCCGGTCCAGCACGTTCGGCAGCTGCTCGGGAACCGTCACCGTCTCCACGAACTCCGAGGCGACGTCCTTGTACAGCGTGTGGAGGTCGACCTCCTGCTGGTAGGAGCCGCCCATCGCGGTCCGGTTGGTCTGGCCGACGATCGCCAGCACCGGCACATGGTCCAGCTTCGCGTCGTACAGACCGTTGAGGAGGTGGATCGCGCCGGGTCCCGACGTCGCCGCGCACACTCCGATGCGGCCGCTGAACTTCGCGTACCCGACGGCCTCGAAGGCGGACATCTCCTCGTGCCGGGACTGGATGAACCGTGGCTGGTCCTCGGCGCGGCCCCAGGCGGCGAGCAGCCCGTTGATGCCGTCGCCCGGATAGCCGAAGACCTGTTCCACGCCCCAGGCGCGCAAGCGCTCCAGAATGTGGTCGGCGACCTTGGTGCTCATGTAGAGACCTCCCCGGTGCAGTACGAAGCGGACGATGCGGTCAGCGGATACCGAGTGACCTGCGAGGGGGACGGAAAACCTCCGGGCACCGCCGCGTGCCGGTGCCGCGGGGGCGCGCCGGGAGCGCCGTCACCCGCCTGGCCCCGCGTGTCGCGCGAATGGGCTCCGGCCGCGCGCGGTACGGCCGCGCGCGGGCTGTCATGGCAGCGGGGGCACGCCCCGTGCCCCGTACCCGGGCACCTGGCGGCGCCGCCGCCGTACCGGTGTGCCGGCGTCCGCCGTACCGCAGCAGTGCGCCCCAGCCCGCCGTCATTTCCCCGTAGTCCGCCGAGGAGCACCTCCCATGCGCCGCACCGCCCGCGCCCTGTCCGTCGCCCTCGCCGCCGGTGCCGTGCTCGCCCTCACCGGCCCGGCCGCGTCCGCCGTCCCCGCCGGCCCCGCGTCCTGCGATCCCGTCACCGCACTGGTGCCGGACATCCCCGACGGCACGTCACCGGCCGGTGCGCCGTGTTCCGGGGGAGGACCGGAGGGTGCCGTGCCCGACGGGGGCGGGCAGGCCGGCGCGGTGCCGGACGGCGCGGTGGCCGGCGTGTCGGAGGCTGACGGTGCCGGGGCGGCCGTCGGGGGGCCGGACGGCGCCGGGTCCGCTCTCGTGGGCCCGGACGGTGCCGACCGGCTCGGGGCCGTGCGCGACGGTACGGGTGAGGTCGGCGCCGGCCGGGAGAGTGCCGGCCCCGATGGCGCGGGGAGACAGAGCGCCGGGCCGGACGGTGCGGGCAGGCAGAGTGCCGGGCCGGACGGTGCGGGCAGGCAGAGTGCCGGGCCGGACGGTGCGGGCCGGGAGAGCACCGGACGCGATGGCTCCGGGCGGGACGGCGCCGGACACCAGGAGGGTGTGCAGGATGGTTCCGGATGGGGGAACACCGGGCACGACGAGGGGGTGCGCGGCGACCACGCGTGCCCGGACTCCCACGGCGCCGACTGTCCGGACGGGCAGGGCTCGGCAGCCGTCCAGCGAGGCGTGGACGCGGGAGCGGGCGGCACCTTCAACGACTCGGTGCCGGCGCTCGCGGCCGGCGCCGCCTGCCTGGCCGCCGCCTGCGCGGGCGCCGCCTACCGGCTGCACGGCCGCCGGCGCCTCCTGGGCGGCGAACCCCCCAGCATGTGACCTGGGCGACTCCGGCCCCGCCCATGGAGAGCCGCCCGGGGGGTAGACAGGTTCCCGAGAGCACCGCCCGGAGACCACGGGAAGACACGGACTGCGCGGAGGCGGACATGCGGCGGACGGACCCCGGTGAGGGCCACGGCCCCGTCCGCTACGGCCCGCCCCTCCCCGCCGACGGCCTGCCCGTGCTCCCGGAACTCTCGGCCGTGCTCGCCGCCGCCGCGAGCCGCGCCGACGTCCAGCCCGTCGGCGGTGCCCCCGCCCTGCTGGAGGCCGCCTGCGGCTACTGGACCCGGCGCGGACTGCCCACCGTCCCCGACCAGGTGGCCGCCGGACCCGGCGCCCCCGCCCTGCTGCTGGCGCTGACCGCCGCGCTCGCCGGCGACGGCGCGGACATCCTCGTACCCCGGCCCTGCGCCGCCTGGTGGGCGCCGTACGCCCGGGTGCTCGGCCGGCCCGCCTACCACGTGCCGACCCCGGCCGAGAGCGGCGGCGTCCCCGACCCCTACGCGTTGCTGGAGACGGTGCGCCGGGTCCGCGCCGAGGGCGGCGACCCCCGGCTGCTGGTGCTGTCCGTCGCCGACGACCCCACCGCCACCGTCGCCCCGCCCGAACTGCTGCACGAGACCGTGGAGGCCGCCACCGCCGAGGGCCTGCACCTGGTCAGCGACGAGACCTGGCGCGACACCGTGCACGCCCCGCGCGAGACCGTGCTGCTCAGCCCCGCGGAGATGTGGCCCGAGCAGGTCACCGTCGTCACCGACCTGGCCGGCGCCCTGCTGCCGCCCGGCTGGCCCGCCGCCGTCGCCCGCTTCCCGCTCACCGGCGTCGGACGGCACCTGCACGCGCGCGTGCTCGACATCCTCACCGCCCTCGGCGCCCGCATCGCCGGCCCCGTCGCCGCGGCCGCCGGCTACGCCCTCGACGAACCGCCGCCCGTCAGCGAACGCCGCGAGGCCACCGTACGGCTGCACGCGCGCGTGGCCGCCGCCGCCCACACCGCGGTCGTCGCCGCCGGTGCGCTCGCCCGGCCCCCGCAGGCCGGCCGCCATCTGTACGCCGACCTCGCCCCGCTGCGCGAACCGCTCGCCGCCCAAGGGGTCGGCGACGCACAGGAACTGGAGGACCTGCTCACCGCACGGCTCGGCATGCCCGCGCCCGGCGGCCACCGCTTCGGCGACGACCTCGGGGCGCTGCGCGTACGGCTCGCCACCGGGCCGCTGCTGGGCGGCACGGACGAGGATCGCACGGAATGCCTCACGTCACCCGACCCGTTGGACCTTCCCCACCTCCACCGCGCGTTGACCTCCTTGAGGTCGGCCTTCGACGATCTCCGCGACGCTCAGCGATGGGAGTCCCCTCGATGACGCAGCAGACGCATGAGCCCGGCCCGGCCCCGACGACCACGACGGCTGCGACAACCACGACGGCTACGGCGGCCACGACGGCTACGGCGGCCACGACGGCTACGACGGCCACGGCAGCCGCGACGACCACGGCGGCCACGGCAGCCGCCGGACCCGGCGCGCCGGCCTTCGCGCCCCCCGTCCCGCCCCTGGCCGAGCCCCGCCCGCTGGGCGAACGCCGGGTCTGGCCCCGGACGTTCCACGACCGGCTCACCGCCCCGCTGCCCGGCCTGAAGGCCCTCGCCCGCTTCGCCCGCGAAGGCGCCGTGCGCCCCGGCGCCGAAGGCCTCGCCGACATCCCCCGCCTGCCGTACGCGCCGGCCCCGCCGCCCCGCGTCGACACCCGCGCCCTCGCCGTCACCTGGGCCGGACACGCCAGCTGGATCGTCCAGGCCGGCGGGCTCACCGTGCTCACCGACCCCGTGTGGTCCCGCCGCATCCTCGGCACTCCGGCCCGCGTCACCCCGGTGGGCGTGCCCTGGGAGACCCTGCCCCGCGTCGACGCCGTCGTCATCAGCCACAACCACTACGACCACCTGGACGCCCCCACCCTGCGCCGGCTCCCGCGTGACACCCCGGTGTTCGTCCCCGCCGGGCTCGGCCGCTGGTTCCGCCGCCGCCGGTTCACCGTCGTCACCGAGCTGGACTGGTGGGAGGGCGCGGAACTCTCCGGGGTCCGCTTCGACTTCGTGCCCGCCCACCACTGGTCCAAGCGCACCCTCACCGACACCTGCCACAGCCTCTGGGGCGGCTGGGTCCTCACCGCGCCCGAGGGGCAGCGCGTCTACTTCGCCGGCGACACCGGTTACGGCCACTGGTTCACCCGCATCGGCCACCGCTACCCCGGCATCGACCTCGCCCTCATGCCCATCGGCGCCTACGACCCCCGCTGGTGGCTCAGCGACGTCCACTGCGACCCGGAGGAAGCGGTCCAGGCCACCCTGGACCTCGGCGCCCGCCGCATGGCCCCCATGCACTGGGGCACGTTCGTGCTCTCGGCGGAGCCCGTGCTGGAACCGCTCACGCGGGTGCGGACGGCCTGGGAGAAGGCGGGGCTGGCACGAGAGGACCTGTGGGACCTGCCGGTCGGCGGTTCAGGAATCCTGGACTGAGGCGCGCCCCGAGCGAAGGCGCCGCCACACACCGGGCGCCACGCTGAACAGCACGGTCAGCGCCACCGCCACCACGACCCCCTCCCAGGGCTCCCGGAACAACGAGCCCCCCAGGATGCCGATCACCTGGTAGGTGGCCGCCCAGGCCAGACACGCGGGCAGGTTGCCCCGCGAGAACCGCCGGAGCGGCCACTCCGCCATCAGGCAGGCCAGCATCACCGGTATCCGCCCCGCGGGGACGAGCCGGGACAGCACCAGCACGGCGACCCCGTGCTCCGCCAGCTTCTCCCGCGCCTGCGCGAGACGTTCCTCCGGCGCCCGGGACCGTATCGCCTCCAGCCACCGCGACCCGTTCTTCGACCGCATCCCGCGCCGCCCCAGCCAGTAGAGCGACGCGTCCCCCAGGAACGCGGCCAGCGAGGCCGCCGCGAACACCAGCGCCAGGGAGAACGGCTCCGTCCGGTGGAACGCCACCACCGCCGCCGAACTCACCAGCGCGCCCGTCGGCACGACCGGTACCAGCGCCCCGATCAGCACCAGGAGGAACAGCGACGGGTAACCCGCCGCCGCTTGCGTGTACTCGGGCGTCACGGCTCTCGACGCGTCGGTGAACCACGTCACCGGGCGACCTCCAGCCGCACGCTCTCCCCGTGCCCCAGCCTGTGCACCGCCACCCCGGGCGCGGCGGCCGCCGCCAGCCGCACGAACTCGTCACCCGGCGCGTGGAACTCGTGCGGGCGCACCGCGTCCATGCCGATCGGCCAGTACGTCCCGTAGTGCACCGGCACCGCCACCCGCGGCGCCAGCCCGGCCAGCGCCCGCGCCGCCCGCCCCGCGTCCAGGTGCCCCTCCCCGAGATACGGCCCCCAGCCGCCCACCGGCAGCAGCGCCGCGTCCACCGGCCCGACCCGCTCGGCCATCGCGTCGAACAGCCCGGTGTCCCCGGCGAAGTACGTGCGCGCCTCGCCCTGGACGACGTAGCCCAGCGCGGGCGAGCGCCTCGGGCCCACCGGCAGCCGCCGCCCGTCGTGCAGCGCCGGCACCACCCGGACCAGCAGCCCGCCCGTCCGCACCTCGTCACCGGGCACCACCTCGGTGATCCGCAGGTGCCGCAGCCGGCGCAGACCGGGTACCGCCCGTGGTGCGCCCCGGGGCACGAGCAGGCGCGTGCCCGGGGCGAAGCACGCCAGCGACGGCACGTGCAGGTGGTCGGCGTGGAGGTGCGACACGAGCACCACGTCGGCGCGGCGGGCCTCGGCGGGCGGTACGGCACCCCGGCGCCGGCGGAGATGGGCCAGCCGTCGGGCGAACAAGGGGTCGGTCACCACCCGTGTGTTCGCATCCTCCAGCGCACAGGTGGCGTGACCCCACCAGGTGATCTCCACCGGCACCCTCTTCGCCTCCTTCACGCGACTCCCCGAAGCCTACGGGCAGGAGTAGGGTCGGCGGCGAAACCCGGAGGTGAGGGGGACGCCATGGGACAGCCGCGGGGTGCCTTCGGCGCGCTCACGACGGTGCGGGTGACCGCCATCGCGAGTCTGACGCCCCTGGAGGAGCTGGAGGCCGACCCCTTCCTGGTGGACTCGCGCAGCCAGCACGCCATGTGCGCCCGCTGGGCCGCCGAGCGCGGCTACGTGGTCGCCCGGGAACTTCTCGTCGGCGGTCTGCGTTTCGACCACTGCGCGCTCTGGGACGGGGTGCGGCCCGGGGTGGACGTGTTCGTCGCGCCCAGCATCCGGGTGCTGCGCCGGGCCCTGTCGTCGGTGGAGGAGTTCACCGCCGAGTGCGCGCGCCGGGGGGTGCGGGTGGAGACGGTGGGGCGGGCCGAGCCGGCGTACGACGCGCAGATGAAGGCGCGGGTGCACCGCCGGCTGTCGATGCCGACGGCCGGCTACGACGGGCGGTGACCCGGCAGCGGCCCCCGACGGCCCGCCCGGGCCGGCGGCACCCCGTGTGACAAGGTGGAGGACGGCCCGGCCGGGCCGGCGGAGCGAGACGGGGCCCGCCCGCCCACGGGGGCGGGGGAGGGCCGGGACACGAGGTGTACGGGGCGTGCGAGGGGTGCGGTGGCGGCGGATCGCCAGTCAGATCGGGCGGAGCGTCGCCGTATGGGCGGTCTCCACGGTCACCATGCTGGTCCTCGCCGTGCTGCTGCCCGACTTCCAGCTCCAGTCCGCCGACGGTGACACCACCACCCGCATAGCCGTCACCGCCGCCTGCGGCGCCGGCGCCTTCGGCATCCTGTCCGCGGTGGCCTGGCCGGTCCTGGTCCGACTGCTGCTGCTCGTCCCCGCGTTCGTCCTCGGCCTGCTGGTCTTCTTCCTCAACGGCTCGCTGCTGCTGCTCGCGCTGCGCGTCAACCCCTCCGGCCGCGGCGTGGTCGCCCCGGAGACCGCCGTCATCGTGGCCGCCGCGATGTCCGCCGTCGCCTCCGCCACCGGAGGGGCCCTCGCCGTGCGCGACGACGAGGCCTACCGCCACCGGCTGCACCGCCTCGCCACCCGCGGCCGCCGCGCCCATCCGCCCTGCCCCACCGCCCCGGGCCTGGTCTGCGTCCAGCTCGACGGCGTCGGCCACGACGTCCTCGTGGACGCCGTCCGCAAGGGCCTGATGCCGACGGTGGCCCGCTGGCTGACCCCCGGCCCGGCGGCGGACGGCGTCCGCTCCTCCCACCGCCTGACCCCCTGGCGCACCGACTGGTCCAGCCAGACCGGGGCCAGCCAGCTCGGCATCCTGCACGGCAGCACCTTCGACGTGCCCGCCTTCCGCTGGTACGAGAAGGACCGCGGTGAGGTGATGGTCTGCAACCGGCCGACGAGCGCCGCCGAGCTGCAACGCCGGGCCGCACGGCACACCGGTGACGGCGGACTGCTCACCGCCGACGGCGCCAGCCGCGGCAACCTCTTCAGCGGCGGGGCCGGCGAACAGGCCCTCGTGCTGTCGATCGCCACCCGCCGCCGCGGCCGGGAGAACCGTTCCCGCGCCGGCTACTTCGCCTACTTCTCCGACCCCGCGAACGCCGTCCGCACCGCCCTGTCCTTCGTCGCCGAGGTGGCCCGCGAGATCGGCCAGTCCACCCGTGCCCGCCTGCGCGGGCAGCGTCCGCGCGTCTCCCGGGGCGGCCTCTACCCGTTCGTCCGCGCCTTCGCCACCGTCGTCGAACGGGACGTCGTGGTCGCCGCGGTCATGGGCGACATGCTCGCCGGCCGCACCTGCGTCTACGCCGACCTGGTCGCCTACGACGAGGTCGCCCACCACTCCGGCCCGCACAGCCGGGACGCCGAGAAGGTCCTGCGGCGCCTCGACCGGTCCCTCGCCCTCCTCGAACGCGTCGCCGAACACGCCCCGCGCCCCTACCGGATCGTCGTCCTCTCCGACCACGGACAGAGCCCCGGCGAAACCTTCCGCTCCCGCTACGGCCTCACCCTCGGCGACCTCGTCCGGGCCGGCTGCGGACTGCCCGTCCCGCGCCGGGCGGAGCGCACGCACAGCGGCGCCGAGGCCCGCGCCGCCGTCCGTGCCGCCCTGCGCCGGCCGGAGGAGGCCAAGACCGGGCAGCACCGCCCCGCCCGCGGCTCCGAGCCGATCGTGCTGGCCTCCGGCAACCTCGGCCTGGTCTCCTTCCCGGACGTCCCGCACCGCATGACCAAGGAGGAGATCGACGCCCGCCACCCCGCCCTGCTCCCCACCCTCGCCAACCACCCGGGCATCGGCTTCCTGCTGGTGCGCAGCGAGGAGCACGGCGGCCTGGTGCTGGGCGCCCACGGTGCCGAGATCCCGCTGGCCGGGCTGGACGACGAGCCCGGCCCGCTGGTTCCCTTCGGTCCCGGCGCCGCCGACGCCGTCCGCCGCACCCACTCCTTCCCGCACACCGCCGACATCATGGTGAACTCCGCCTACGACCCCGCCGACGGCGAAGTCCTCGCCTTCGAGGAGCAGATCGGCTCCCACGGCGGCCTCGGCGGCGCCCAGTCCCACCCGTTCCTGCTCTCCCCCCGCGACCTGTCCGCCCCGGCCGAGGACGGCGGGGAACCGGCCGGCGCCGAGCACGTCCACCGCGTACTGCGCCGCTGGCTGGGCGAGTTGTCCGGACCCCGGGTACCCCTCGCGCCGGAGGTGGAGGCGGAGCGGGCCGCCTGAAAATCGGCTGCGCGCGCACCGCGGCGGACCCAGACTGTTCGAGTCACCCGCCCCTCGAACACCCCAAGGACTCCTCGCCTTGCAGGCCGCCGTCACCGTCACCCCCGCCCGTGTCCCCGAGCTGCTCCTCGGCCTGGCCACCGTCCGGCCCGTCTTCCTGTGGGGAGCCCCGGGGATCGGCAAGTCGTCCCTGGTGCGGGAGTTCGCCGAATCGCTGGGACTGGAGTGCGTGAGCCTGCTCGGCACGCAGCTCGCGCCCGAGGACCTGATCGGCGTGCCGCAGATCCGGGACGGGCGGTCGGTGTTCTGCCCGCCGGAGGCGATCGCGCGGGACGAGCCGTACTGCCTGTTCCTGGACGAGCTCAACGCCGCCACCCCGGACGTGCAGAAGGCGTTCTACTCCCTGATCCTGGACCGCAGGATCGGGAACTACGAGCTGCCGGCGGGGTCCATCGTCATCGGCGCCGGGAACCGCTCCACCGACAACGCCCTGGCCCGGCCGCTCGCCTCCGCCCTGGTCAACCGGCTCACCCACGTCCACCTGGAGGTGTCCGCCCGGGACTGGCTCGCCTGGGCGGGGGAGAACGGCATCCACCCGTGGATCGTGGACCACCTCACCGACCGGCCCGATCACCTGTGGTCCAAGCCGCCCAAGACCGAGGAGCCGTTCTCCACGCCCCGCTCCTGGCACATGCTCTCCGACGCCCTGCACTCCTTCGGCCCCGGCCTGGACGAGCCGACGCTGGACGTCCTCGCGCACGGCACCCTGACCCCCGCGCACGCCACCGCGTTCTGCGGCTACGTCAAGGTCGTGCGCAGCCGGTTCGGGATCGAGGCGATCCTCAAGGGCGACGCCCGCTGGCCGCACCGCGTCCAGGACCGCGACCTGCTGTACTACCTCGCGGAGTCCTTCCGCGGCCGGCTCGTGAAGGAGCTGCCCGCCAGCAAGGAGCACATGTCGGCGAGCGGCCGGCAGACCGCCTACCGCGCCAAGTCGCTGCTGGTACAGCTCGCCGAGATCTCCGTCGAGGTCGCCCAGACCGTGATCGCCTCCGACGCCGACGGCAACCCGGTGCTGCCCTCGTGGTTCCTGGTCGAGGCCGCCCGGGACATGCCCCGCCTGGTGGAGGCGCGGCGGTGAGCCCGCCGAAGAAGCGACGCGACCCGGCCGGCGAGGCGTTCGCCGAGGGCATGCGGCTGCTGCGCGCCAACCCCGCCCTCGCCGCCGTGGACTTCGACGTCTGCCGCAGCGAGAGCTGCGCCCTCGCCCCGCACGAGGGCCTGCTCGTCACCGACTCCGACGGCACCGTGCACGCCCGCCCGGACCGGCTCGCCGCGCCCGGCGCCTGGGCGTGGGCGCTCGCGCACGCCGCCCTCCACCTCGGCTTCGGCCACCTGCCGGCCGCCAAGGGACAGCGCGAGCAGCCCGACCGGTACGACCTCGCGGCCCGCTGCGTCGTCGTCAACCGCTTCCTGCTCGGCTTCCCCGTCGGCACCACCCCGGAGGAACTGCCCGCGAGCTACCCCGACGGCGACGAGGAGCGGCTCGCCGCCCGCTGGCGCGCCCACGGACTGCCGCCCGCCTACGAGCGCTGCGGCACCGCCGGTTCCGCGCCCGACCAGGTACTCACCGACTGGCTCGACTGGCGCGGCCCCGCCCCGGACCGCCAGCTGGCCTTCGCCACCGCCCTGACCCGCACCGTGTCCGCCGCGATGGACATGGCCGGCGGTCGCCGGGACAACCTCGACGGCGAGCCGGCCGTGCGGCGCCCCTGGGAGCAGGCCCTCAGCTGGTTCGTCTCCTCCTACCCGCTGCTCGGGGGCATCGCGGCCGGCCTCACCCTGGTCGCCGACGCCGAACTCGCCCGCGCCCACGGCATCCAGATCGCCGCCGTCGACCCCGAGGCCGGCGAGGTCTACGTCAACCCGCTGCGCACCTTCGAGGACGAGGAGTGGCGGTTCGTCCTGGCCCACGAGATGCTGCACGCCGCCCTGCGCCACGGCGACCGCTGTGGCGCCCGCGACCCCTACCTGTTCAACGTCGCCTGCGACTACGTCATCAACGGCTGGCTGGTCGAGATGCGGGTCGGCACCATGCCCGAGGGACTGCTGTACGACCCGCAGCTGGCCGGCCTGTCCGCCGAGGAGGTCTACGACCGCATCGCCGGCGACCTGCGCCGGATGCGCCGCCTGGCCACCCTGCGCGGCAAGGGCACCGGCGACGTCCTCGGCGGCCCGCTCCGCCCGGTCCGCGACCCCGTCGACCTGGACGAGTTCTACCGCCGCGGCCTCACCCGGGGCCTGGACCTGCACCGGGCGCAGGAACGCGGCTTCCTGCCCGGCGGCCTGGTCGAGGAGATCCGCGCCCTCAGCCACCCGCCGCTGCCCTGGGACGCCCGGCTGGCCCGCTGGTTCGACGAGTTCGTGCCCCGCCCCGAGCCCGTACGGACCTACGCCCGGCCCGCGCGCCGCCAGGCCTCCACCCCCGACATCCCGCGCGCGGGCCGGTACTTCCCGCCGGAGGAGGTCGCCCGCTGCACCTTCGGGGTGGTCCTCGACACCTCCGGCTCGATGGGGCACGGCCTGCTCGGCAAGGCGCTCGGCGCGATCGCCTCCTACGCGGAGTCCCGCGACGTACCGGCCGCGCGCGTGGTGTTCTGCGACGCGGCCCCGCACGACGCCGGCTATCTGCCGGTCACCGAGATCGCGAGCCGGGTCCGGGTGCACGGGCGCGGCGGTACGGTCCTGCAGCCCGGCATCGACCTGCTGCACCGGGCCGAGGACTTCCCGCCGACCGCGCCGGTGCTGGTCGTCACCGACGGCTGGTGCGACGTGCTGCGGGTGCGCAGGGAACACGCGTATCTGATCCCGCAGGGACGTCACCTGCCGTTCACGCCGCGTGGGCCGGTCTTCAGAGTGCGATGAGCCCGGATGTGATCGGATAGGGGGATCCGGGAACCCCGGAACCGCGACACTCGCGAAAGGACGCATCGTGGCAACCACGCGCACCGCGCACACCGTCTGGGAAGGCAACCTGCTCGAAGGCAACGGAGTCGTCACCTTCGACTCCTCCGGCATCGGCCAGCAGCCGGTGTCGTGGCCCTCGCGCGCCGAGCAGGCGAACGGCAAGACCAGCCCCGAGGAGCTGATCGCCGCCGCCCACTCCAGCTGCTTCTCCATGGCCCTCTCGCACGGCCTGACCGGCGCCGGCACCCCGCCCACCCGGCTGGAGACCAAGGCCGACGTCACCTTCCAGCCGGGCGAGGGCATCACCGGCATTCACCTCACCGTGCGCGGCGAGGTGCCCGGCCTGGACGAGGAGGCCTTCCGTTCGGCCGCCGAGGACGCCAAGAAGAACTGCCCGGTCAGCCAGGCCCTGACCGGTACGACGATCACGCTGACGGCCGAGCTGGCCTGAGGCCCGCCGGCCCCGGGTGCCGCGCCCTGACGAGGGGCGCGGCACCGCCTTCGCGCCCGGCGGTCAGAGCGTGGCGCACACCGCGTCCAGCACACCGGCGTACGGCGTGCCGTAGCCGGTCAGCCGCGCCCGCAGCCGCTCCAGGCCGTCGCGGTGGTCGGCGAGCAGGCCGGTGTCGCCGGTCCGCGCGGTGAACTCCAGCACGGCCGGCAGGAAGTCGGGCAGCTCCTCGGCGCTGCACTCCAGGCCGTGCCGGCGGTACGCGTCCCGGAAGCGGACCAGGGACGTCCCGCGGCACCCGGGCTCGCCGTCGGGCCACCGGCTCAGGTAGAGGCCGTGCCGGTCCGCGAGGCCGAAGACCCGCACGTAGTGCGCGGCCAGTTCCCGCGGCGGGGTGAGGGCCGCGTGGTCGGTGAACGCCCGCAGCTGCGGGGCGGCCTCGCGCAGCAGCGGCAGCCGGGCGATCAGGTCGTCGTCCGGATAGGTCAGGCACAGGGCCGCCGCCTGGTAGAGCACCGCGTCCGAGGGCATCAGGCCTCCTTCGCGTCGTCGGACGTACGCCGCCTCCCCGGGAAGCACCCCGTACTCAGAAGCCAGGCCTCCCCGGGTAACACCCCGTACTCAGAAGCTAGGGGCGGCTCCCGCCACGCACCCGTCCGCAGACCCGTACGGGTCACCCGGCGCTCAGAGCCGCCCGCGGTGCTCGCGCAGCAGCTCCAGTGTGCGCCGGGCGGACGCGGCCCGGGCCGTCATGTGGTCCAGCACCTCCAGGTGCGCGGCCACCTCCCGGCGCGCGTCCAGGTAGAGCGCGCCGGTCAGGTACTCGGTGAACACCATGTCCGGCAGCTCCGGCTCGGCGAACCGGAACAGCGTGAACGGCGCGTACGTCCCCGGGTGCGGGCCCGCCGCGAACTCCGCTATCTGCAGCGTGACCCGGTCCCGTACGGCGTACTCCAGCAGCCGGTCCAGCTGGTCCCGCAGCACCCGCGGGCGCATGCTCACCGGACGCCGGAACACCGTCTCGTCCATGATCACCCACAGGTGGGGCGGGTCGTCCCGCTCCAGCAGCCGCTGCCGCTCCATGCGCAGCGACACGTGCCGCTCGACCGTCTCCGGCGAACTCTGCCCGATCGTCCCGGCCTCCAGCACCGCCCGCGCGTACTCCTCGGTCTGGAGCAGACCGGGCACGAAGTGCGGCTCGTAGGAGCGGATGATCCGGGCGGCGCCCTCCAGGCTGACGTACAGGCTGAACCAGTCCGGCAGCACGTCGTGGAACCGCTGCCACCAGCCCGGCTGGTTCGCCTCCTCGGCCAGCCGCACGAACGCGTCGGCCTCCTCCTCGGGCACCCCGTAGGTGCCCAGCAGCACCTGCACGTAGGGGATCTTCAGCGCGACCTCGGCCATCTCCATCCGCCGTACGGTCGCCGACGCCACCCTGAGGACCCGGGCGGCCTCGTCACGGCTGAGCCCCGCCGCCTCCCGCAGCTCCTGCAGCCGCTTGCCGAGCACCACCTGCCCCACGGTGGGCGCAGCCCGCCGTTCACTCACGCCACGCCCTCCCCTACGCGCCGATCCGCGGGGAGCAGTCTGTCACGGGTCGCCGCCTCGCACACGTGCCCGAGGCGACCGGCCGCCCCGGGTTCCGGTCAACCCACCAGAGTGTGCAGGTACTTCGCGGTCGCGGGGTCCGCCGGCAGGAACGTCTCGATGGCGAGTTCCGCGACCGTGACGTCCATCGGGGTGTTGAAGGTGGAGATGGAGGACACGAACGACAGCACCCGGCCGGCGTGCTCGATGCGCAGCGGCAGGGCGAAGTACGGTACCGGCCCGGCCGGTTCGCCGCCGGGCGGCTCCTCCGCCACCGGGTAGCCCGCCACCTCCTCGTACAGCGCGCGCAGCCGGTCCGAGCGGTGCAGGGCGATCTCCCGCTCCATCTGGGCCAGCAGGTGCCCGCGCCACTCCCGCAGGTTCCGGATCCGCGGCGCCAGCCCCTCCGGGTGCAGGGTCAGCCGCATCGCGTTCGGCGCCGGGGCCAGCAGGTGCTCCGGCACGCCCTCCAGCAGCAGGGCGATGCCCCGGTTCGCGGCGACGACCGTGTACCCGGCGTCGACCACCAGCGCGGGGTAGGGCTCGTAGCCCCGGATGAGCCGCTCCATGCCGTCGCGCAGCGCGTCCAGCGCCGGATCGTCCAGCGGAGTCTCCGGATAGCGGGGGGCGTAACCGGCCGCCAGCAGCAGGGCGTTGCGCTCCCGTACCGGCACCTCGAGCCGCTCGGCGAGCCGCAGCACCATCTCCTCGCTCGGCCGGGACCGGCCGGTCTCGACGAAGCTGATGTGCCGCGCGGAGGAGTCGGCGCGCAGCGCCAGCTCCAGCTGGGAGATCCGGCGCCGCTCCCGCCAGGCGCGCAGCAGCGGGCCGACACCCCTGTCGGTGACGGCGGCGGAGGCGGAGGGACCGGACACGGCGAGAGGCATACCGCCGACCCTAGTACCGCCGGCATGGCAGGCTGAACCCACGTCCGCCGTCCCCGCACGGGGGCAGCACCGAAGGGAGCCCGGCCATGGCCGTAGAACCGCTGTCGCAGAAGGAGATCGAGGACCGGCTGGCCGAACTGCCCGGCTGGTCCCTGGACGGTGACCGCCTCACCCGCTCCTACCGGCTCGGCTCGCACTTCGCGGCGGCGGCGCTGGTCGTCCACATCGCCGGCATCCAGGAGGAGCTGGACCACCACTCCGACCTCACCCTCGGCTACCACACCGTCTCCCTCGGCGTGAACACCCACAGCGCGGGCGGCGCCGTCACCGAGCAGGACTTCGCTCTCGCCCGCAGGGTGGAGGACATCGCCCCAGGCCACGGGGCACACTGAGCGATGTGCTCGACTACGAGAAGGAAGCCGACCACTACGACACCCTGCGCGGCGGCGAGGCCCGCGCCCACGAGGCCGCACGGGCCGTCCTCGGCCTGATACCCGGGACGTCCGGACGGCTCCTCGACGTCGCCTGCGGCACGGGGATCGTCACCCGGCGGCTCGCCGCCGCGCGTCCCGCGCTGCGGGTGACCGGCGCCGACCTCACCCCGGCCATGGTCCGCCGGGCCTCGGTCCGGCTGCCCGGCGCGGTCGTCCGGGCCGACAGCCGCCGGCTGCCCTTCCCCGACGGCACCTTCGACGCGGTCACCAGCATCTGGCTGCTGCACCTGCTGGACGACCCGGAGGACCTGCGCACGGCGGTCGCCGAGTGCGCCCGGGTGCTGCGGCCCGGCGGGGTGTACGTCACCACGGTCGACAAGGCCGCCGCGCACAACGTCGGCAGCGACATCGACGCCGTCCTCGCGGCCCGCCCGCGCCGCCCCGCGGCCGACGCCGCGGACACCGTCACCGCGCACGCCGTCCGCGTGGGGCTCCGGCCCGCCGGACAGGGCTCCTTCCGCGGCACAGGGCAGGGCCGCAGCCCGCGCAGCACCATCGCCGACCTGCGCCGCGGCTGGTTCACCCAGCTGCCGCCGGGCGAGCCGCGCACCGAGGAGTTCGCCGCGCGGCTGGCAGCCCTTCCCGACCAGGACCGCCCCCGCCCCGACCCGCGCTTCAGCCTGCGGGCCTTCCGCAGGCCGGGGCCGGCCTGATCCGCGAGCCGATGACGGCGGGCCGGCGGCCGGCCACCCGCGCGTCGAGGGCCACGGTGCCGGAGCGCACGGGCCGGAAGCGGCGAGGGGCATCAGCGGTTCGCGCTCGTCGGACGGCGGAGCCGTGGTCGTGGTGGTGGCGGAGGTCGTCGCTCGGGGACAGCGAAGGAACGGGAAGGGCGCCACCCGCTTCTCGCGGATCCGGATTGCGCGGTGCACGGCAGTCGGCCGCTTCTCCGCGTGGTCGAACGCGTCCTTCCCGCTCCTACCAGCACACCACGGGAACCGCCGGAGCACCAGAGGGGTCAGGCGGTCGTGCAGGTCCTCTCGCCCAGCCTGAACGACGCCGGCTTCCCGTTCGAGCCCGACCAGCTCCCGGTGAAGCCGAAGGCCACCGACGAGCCCGCCGCCACGGTGCCGTTCCAGCTCACGTTCTTCACCGTCACCGCCGGCCCCGACTGGGTGTGGCCGGCGTTCCAGATCTGCGTGATCTTCTGGCCGTTCGGGAAGGACCAGCCGAGGGACCAGCCGTTCCAGGCCGTCGAGCCGGTGTTGATGAGCCGCACGTCCGCCTGGAAGCCGTCCGACCACTGGTTGGAGATCTTGTACGTCACCGTGCAGGCGCCGGCCGGGGTCGGATCCGGTGTCGTACCCCCGCCCCCGCCGCTCGTGTCGGAGGTGTCGCCGTAGATCACGCCCCGGCCGTTGGTCCCGATGTACACACGGCCGTACACCCGCGGGTCGCCCGTGATCGCCGCGCCCGTCCAGCCCCACTGGTGGGCGTCGTCGTTGATGCGCGTCCAGGTCGCGCCCCTGTCCGTGGACCGGAAGATGCCGCGCACCCCGCCGATCTCGGCGCTGGTGTACAGCGTCTGGTACGAGGCTCCGGTCGCGGCCTTGCCGAAACCGATCGTGTCGGCCTGCTCGACGCCCGCCAGCCTGGTGAAGCTCGCGCCGCCGTCCGTGGAGTGCCACAGGCCGTGCGCCCCGTCCGCGGCACCGCCCGCCAGCCAGATGTCGCCCCTGGTGCCGGGCAGCGCCTTGAAGCGCACGCCGTCCCCGCTCGGCAGGCCCGTCGCCGAGGAGGCGGTGAAGGTCGCGCCGCCGTCCGTGCTGACGTAGAACTTCCCGGACCCGAAGCCGTAGAACGTCTTCGGGTCGACCCGGTCCGACTCCACGATCGCGCCGGACGGGATGCCGCTCGACGCCGACCAGGAGCTGCCGAAGCCCGTCGTGTACCGGACACCCGTGCCGGCCGGGCTCCACACGAACCGGCTGCCGTCGGACGCGGCCGCCACCGTGCCGCCCCCGCTGACCCCCGGCGGGTCCGTGCCCGCGAACCAGCCGGCGCCGTTGTCCGTCGAGAACGCGATGTGCGGGCCGGAGTCCACGTCGCCCACGCGGACGACCGTGTTCGGGTCGGACTCGGCGAAGTCCAGGCTGGTGGTCGTGGTGAAGGTGGGGGAGGTGTACATCATCGACGGCACTTCGGTGAGGTCGGTGTGCCGGAAGCCGCCGATGTCACCGAGCGCGCTGAACAGCCGGGCACCGCCGGAGGGCGGCGCCGCGAGGTCGTTGACGGCCGTCTCCTCCAGGCCCCGCACCATCGGCTTCACCGTGAAGGTGCCCCCGCTGTCCCACGCGGTCAGGTTCTCGGTGCCGTAGATCGTCGCGCCCGTCCCGTACATCATCCGGCCGGAGTCGAAGGGGTCGATCTCCAGGGACTCGGTCATCCACCCCAGTTTCGGCGTCTGTTCGGGCGGGGACGGGTCCGCCCCGAAGGTCAGCCAGGGGGAGGAGGACACGTCGATGGTGTACCGGTTCGAGCGGTCGGGGTACGACGTGTAGTCCCAGGCCTTCGTCCAGCTGCCGCCGCTGTCGGTGGAGCGGAAGATCTGCGTGTCCGGCCACCAGGAGCTGTACGCCGTCGCCATCACCGTGCCCGGGTGCTGCCGGTCGACGGTCAGTCCGCTGAAGCCGTAGGAGGTGTCGGCCTCCGCGACCGGGCTGATGTCCTTCCAGGTGCCGGTCGCCGTCGCGTACCGCCACAGCCGGCCCTTGCCGCCGTCGTAGGGGCCGCCCTTGTCGCTGTAGGCGAGATAGAGGTAGCCGTTCTCGGCGTCGAGGACGCCCTTGTGCGCCAGATGACCCGTGGGCTGCCCGGCCAGCCGGGTCCAGGTGGCGCCCGCGTCCGTGGAGCGGTAGACGGCGTTGTCCTTGTCGGCGACCCCGACGTAGATCGTCCTCGTCGCGGTCCCGGCCGACCCCGTCGACTCGTCGAAGGTGACCCAGACGATGCCCTGGTTGTCGCTCGCGTATCCCGTCGTGTCGCCCGGGTCCTGCTGGTAGGTGCCGGGGTTGGGGAAGTTCGTCACCTGCGACCAGGTCGCCCCGGAGTCCGTCGACCGCCACAGGCCCTTGCCGCTGGGCGCGCCCAGGTACAGCACGCTGTTCCTGTGCGGGTCGACCGCGAGCCGCTCGCCCATGCCCCGGCCGGGCATGTTGCCGCCCAGCTTGAACGGCAGGTCCGCCTTCCGCCAGCTCGCGCCCCGGTCGGCGGAGCGCAGCACGGCGCCGTCCGTCGGGTCCCAGCTGTTGGTGTACGTCCCGACGGCCGCGTACACCCGGTCCGGGTCGGCCTGGTCGGAGGCCAGGCTCACCACGCCGGTGTGGCCCCACTCGTTCCAGCCGACCGAGTCCAGCAGCGGGGTCCAGCTCTTCGTCGACTCCTGCCAGCGGTAGGCGCCGCCGATGTCGGTGCGGGCGTAGACGAGGTTCTTCTCGGAGCGGTTGAAGACGATCCCGGGGACGAAGCCGCCGCCGTCGATCCGGGCGTTCTTCCAGGTGTACGTGTCGGCGGCGAGGGCCGCCTTCGGGGCGCCGGCGGCGCCCAGCGCGGGCGGGGTGCCGGCGAGCAGCCCGGCGGCGAGGGCCAGTACGGCGGTGAGGACGCGGGTTCTTCGCACGGTGGGGGTCCTTCCTGGAGGGGAGCGCGCGACGACGGGGCGGCCCCCAGCCGGGTGGGGGCCGCCCGTCGCGGTACGCGGAGCCTTAGCGGGGACTATTCGAGGAGCTCCGCGTACGAGCCCATGGCCAGGGCGATGTCCGCCTGGGCCCAGAAGCGGTGGTACGTGAAGACGGGCGCGGCACCGCCCTTGAGGTAGGCCTCGATCTTCGACCAGTTGGGGTCGCTCTTGTAGAAGGACCGCAGCGAGGAGAACGTGGACGAGGAGTTGATCGCGTCACCGTTCGGCATGGTGCCGGTCCAGCCGCTCGGCACGTACACGCTGTCGTTGAACCGGCTGTAGTCGGTGCGGGTCTCGGGGACGGCGATGCCGAGGCCGTCCTGGTAGTTGTTCCACATGCCGTCCAGCAGTGCCTTCGCCGTGGACTTGGCGGCACTGTCACCGGACCTGGCGGCGTAGTACGTCAGGGTCTTGGCGTAGGCGGCGGCCACGCCGACGTCGTCGGTGTAGTCGGCGACGGTGACGTGCAGTCCGCTGTTGGAACCGGGGCTCGACGCGTTCCAGGTGTCGGGCTGACCCGACCACTGGAGGGTGGAGGGGATCCGGTAGGTGCCGTCCGGGTTGATCGTGGTCTTGGACAGCGCCCACTTCACCCACTTGTCGAGGACCGCCTTGGCCTGGGCGTTCCCGGTCTGCTGGTAGTACTCGGCGACCCGCTCCATCGACC
This sequence comes from Streptomyces sp. NPDC029151, assembly GCF_055564315.1. NCBI lineage: Bacteria > Bacillati > Actinomycetota > Actinomycetes > Kitasatosporales > Streptomycetaceae > Streptomyces > Streptomyces sp. NPDC029151. Next base: position 1,010,365 of record NZ_JBVHWQ010000001.1, on the reverse strand, counting down.
ACGCCTGGAAGCCGAACCACTGGTTGGACGGCGGGTCGTGGTAGACGGGCTGCGAGTCGTAGTACATGCCGTAGAAGGTGGACGCTCCGGCCGGCGGGCTGGCGTACCGGCCCTGCCAGCTGTTGGTCGCGCCGCCCGCGATCCCGCCCTCGGAGGACTGGAGCCACTGGTAGAACTCCAGCTGCCGCTGGAGCGACTTGCCCCAGTCGGAGGCGCCCGTCGCCGACTTGGGCTTCAGGTCGGCGGTGGAGCTGAGCGCGTAGGCGGCGAGGGGGTTCTGGTAGCCGCCGTGGACATGGCTGGAGCCGATCCGCCAGGCCCAGCCGGCGGAGGTGTCGACGGCGCCGCCCCAGGCGTAGTACCAGGACAGCAGGTAGTGCGAGGCGTCCTTGCCGGTGCCGGCCGGGCAGGACGGGCTGGTGCAGTTGCCGATCTTCTTGAAGTACTTGTCGTACATCGCGTACCGCAGGTAGTCGCCCATCTTCGCGGCCTTGGCGACCGTCCCGGACACGTCACCGCTCTTGCCCTGCGCCTTCGCCCACACGTCGGCCCAGTAGGCGGCCTGCACCGCGCGCGCGTCCGCGTCCGGGGCGTCGGTGTACTTCCACTGCTTGGCGTAGGAGCTGTCGCCGGTGAACAGGTCCAGGTAGCCGTTCTTGCCGCCGTACTTGAAGGCGTCGCAGGTCGGCTGCGGGACGGTCTCCCAGACGGACTCCTGCGCGCCGCGCTGGAAGGTGTTGATGTACGACGGTCCGGTGGCCGTGGGGCCGGCCTCGCACTTGCCGGGCTCGTTGCCGTAGCCGTAGACGTTGTCCACGTCCTGGATCCAGTGCATGCCGTAGACGTCGTCCGTGCCGTAGGCCGACTTCAGCTCACCGGCGATCGGGTCCGAGCCCACCGGCACCGAGGTGTCCAGCTTCGCCGGGTACTCGTTCGGCGTGTCCAGCTCGGGAGCGTACGTCGCCGGCTTGGAGGCGTTGTAGAAGGAGTTGGTCGGCTGGTCGGCGTGCGTGGGGATCATGTACTTCTCCATGAGGTCCCACGCGCCGTTGAACTTCGACCAGTCACCGGTGACCTTGCCGTACATCGCCTGCAGCCAGAGAAGGTAGCTGTACGCCTCCGACGTGGTCTCGTGGCCCTGGTCCGGCGCCTCGACGATCAGCGTCTCCACCGAGTGGTACGGAATGCCCTCGGGGGAGAAGTAGCCGTTCGCCGGGTTGGTGATCTTTCCGTAGAGGTCCAGGAAGCGGGCGTCGTACGCCTTCGACGCGGGCAGCTCGGTGACGGTGACCGTCGCCTTGGTGTGGCCGGTGGCCGAGGCGGTGAAGGTCGCGCTGCCGGTGCCGGAGGAGTCCGCCGTGATGGTCACCGGCTGCGCGGTGTTCCAGTTCGACGGGGTGAAGGTCAGCGAGGAGCCACCGGTCACGGACAGGCCGGAGTTGCCGTCCGTGCGGGCCGTGTTCACGGTGACGTTCGCGCTGGGCTGCGTCGACAGCTTCACCGAGAAGGTGCCCGACTTGCCCTGCTGCACCCCGAGCTGGCTCGGCGAGGCGACCACGGCGGGGCCGGAGGCGACGGTGATGCCGACCGGGGTGGAGGCGGCGGACGCGCCCAGGCTGTCGTACGCCTTCGCCACCAGGGAATGACTGCCCACGGACAAGCTGGAGGCCGAGAGCGAGTACGGCGCGCTCGTGTCCGTGCCCAGCAGCGTGGTGTCGTCGTAGAACTCCACCTTGCTGATGGTCGCGTTGTCGGCCGCCGCCGCGGTCGCCGCGAGCGGCACCGCCTGTCCCTGCGAGTAGACCGCGCCCGCGCTCGGGCTGGTCAGCACGGTCACCGGCGGCTGGTGGGCGCCTGCGCAGGTGGTGCCGTTGACGGCGAAGGAGGTGGGCGCGGTGTTGGTGCCGCTGTAGGTGAACTGGGCGCCGGTGGAGACGGCGGCGCCCGCCGCGATGGTGCCGTTGTAGGAGGCGTTCTTCGCGGTGACCGTCTGGCCGGACTGGGACCAGGTGCCGTTCCAGCCGTTGCTGAGCTTCTGGTTGCCCGCATAGGCGTACGTCAGCGTCCAGCCGTTGATGCTGTCCGTGCCGCGGTTGGTGATCGTGAGGTCGGCGGTGAAGCCCGAACCCCAGTCGTTCGTCTTGTAGTCGACGCTGCACTGCACGGACGCCGCGTGCGCGGCGGTGTTCGCGGTGGCGAGCATCGACAGGGGCAGGGCGAACGCGGCGGCCACCGCGGGCCACAGCCGGCGCGCCGATCTGCGTGTGCGTCCGGGATCCATGGGCTGGTTCCTCCTTGCGGGCATGGCGGCTCGGTCGGACGTCAAGGCTTGAACCAGTGGGAGCGCTCCCATAGTGGGGACGGGGCCGGGACCGGTCAAGGTGCTTGATGAGTCGAAAAGATTCGACGGATCCGGTTCAGGAAAAGTGAAGCAGCGCCCCTGGGCATTCCCGCCACTTGGCGCTACCTTCACTCGCACCAGTGGGAGCGATTCCGTTCAGTCGACGCGTCCGTCACGACGCGCCAGCCTGCAAGGAGTCGCTCATGCGACACCCCCCGCGTTCAGTACTTTTATCCACCGCCGGTGCGGTCGCGCTCGCCTCGAGCGCGCTCGTCCCGGCGGCATCGGCCCAGGCCTCCGCACCCGCGTGCACGGTGGAGTACACCGTCACCAGCCAGTGGGACGGCGGCTTCCAGGGCTCCGTGAAGATCACCAACAACCAGGCCGCGCTGAGCGGTTGGAAACTCACCTTCGACCTGCCCGGCGGGCAGAAGGTCACCCAGGGCTGGAACGCCAGGTGGTCCCAGTCCGGCACCACCGTGACCGCCGCCAACGAGGGCTGGAACGGCGCGCTCGGCACCGGCGCGAGCGTGAGCGCCGGATTCCTCGCCTCCTCGGCGGGCGGCGACACCGCGCCCGCCGTGTTCAAGCTCAACGGCACCACCTGCAACGCCGACAGCGAGCCGACCGACCCGCCGCCGACGGACCCGCCCCCGGCCGGCGGCACCGCGCCCGCGCTGCACGTCTCCGGCAACAAGTTCGCCGACGCCGGCGGCAGGACCCGCCGTCTGCTCGGCGTCAACCGGTCCGGCGGCGAGTTCATGTGCGTGCAGGGCTACGGCATCTGGGACGGCCCGGTGGACGACGCGGCGATCAAGGCGATCGCCGACTGGAAGGCTAACGCGGTGCGCATCCCGCTCAACGAGGAGTGCTGGCTGGGCCTTTCCCACATCAAGCCCGAGTACGGCGGCGCCGCCTACATCGCCGCCGTCAAGGACCTGGTGGCCCGCGTCGAGGCGCACGGCCTGACCCCGATCGTCGAACTGCACTGGTCCCACGGCCAGTACACGGGGAACTCGGCCGGCTGCTCCGACGTGCACGCCACCTGTCAGAAGCCGATGCCCGACATGCAGTACAGCCCCGCGTTCTGGGCGTCCGTGGCGAACACCTTCAAGGACGACCAGGCGACCGTGTTCGACCTGTTCAACGAGCCCTACCCGGACCGGGCGACCTCCAGTACCACGGACGCCTGGAAGTGCTGGCGGGACGGCGGCACCTGCCCCGGCATCTCCTACGAGGTCGCCGGCATGCAGGACCTCGTGGACAGCATCCGGGCCACCGGCGCCAGGAACGTCGTCATGGCCGGCGGGCTCGCGTACGCGAACGACCTCAGCCAGTGGAACACGTACAGGCCCACCGACCCGGCCGGCAATCTCGCGGCCGCCTACCACGTCTACAACTTCAACACCTGCTCGACCGAGAGCTGCTGGAACTCCACGCTCGCACCCGTGGCCGCCCAGGTCCCCCTGGTCGCCGGGGAGATCGGTGAGAACACCTGCGCCCACGGGTTCACCGACCGGGTCATGAAGTGGTTCGACGACCGGAACCTGTCGTACCTCGGCTGGACCTGGAACACCTGGGACTGCTCCTCCGGGCCGTCCCTGATCTCCGCCTACGACGGCACACCCACCGCGTACGGCACCGGGCTGCGCGACCACCTGCGCGCCCTCAACCCGTAGATCCCAACGGAACACCGAAGGAACCCGCACTCATGAGTCGTACCACCCATACCACACTGCTGGTGGCCCTGGGGCTTCTCGCCGGCGCCTCCGGAACGGCGTTCGCGGCCCTGCCGTCCGGCTCGGCTTCCGCCGCCGCCCCGGCCTGCGCCGTCGACTACAAGATCCAGAGCCAGTGGGACACCGGCTTCACCGCCGCCGTGACCGTCACCAACAACGGCGCCGCCAAGTCCGGCTGGGCGCTGAAGTGGACGTTCGGCGGCAGCCAGAAGGTCACCAGCGGCTGGAGCGCGAAGATCACCCAGAGCGGGACCGCGGTCACCGCCGCCAACGAGAGCTACAACGGCACGCTCGCGGCCGGCGGCACGGTCAGCTTCGGCTTCAACGGCTCCTACAGCGGAACCAACTCCGTCCCGGCCACCTTCACGCTCGACGGCGTCACCTGCAACGTCGACGGCGGCAGCGGCGGAAGCACCGGCGGCAGCACCGGCGGAGACACGGGAGGCGGTACCGGGGGCAGCACGGGCGGAGACACGGGAGGCGGTACCGGGGGCAGCACCGGTGGAGGCACGGGAGGCAGCACCGGCGGCAGCACCGGCGGCGGAGACGGCGGGAACACCGGCAGCCGCGCCGACAACCCCTATGCCGGCGCCAAGGGTTACGTGAACCCCGAGTGGTCGGCCAAGGCCGCCGCCGAACCGGGCGGCAGCCGTGTCGCCAACCAGCCCACCGCGGTCTGGCTCGACCGGATCGCCACCATCAACGGCGTGAACGGCGGCATGGGGCTGCGCGCCCACCTCGACGAGGCACTGAAGCAGAAGGGCTCCGGCGAACTGGTCGTCCAGCTCGTCATCTACGACCTGCCCGGCCGCGACTGCTCCGCCCTCGCCTCCAACGGCGAACTGGGGCCGAACGACATCGACAAGTACAAGACCCAGTACATCGACCCGATCGCGTCGATCCTCTCCGACCCCAAGTACGCGGGCCTGCGGATCGCCACCGTCATCGAGCCGGACTCCCTGCCCAACCTGGTCACCAACGCGGGCGGCACCGCCGGCAGCACCGACGCCTGCGCGACCATGAAGTCCAACGGCAACTACGAGAAGGGCGTCAGCTACGCCCTGGACAAGCTGGGCGCCATCCCGAACGTCTACAACTACATCGACGCCGGCCACCACGCCTGGCTCGGCTGGGACTCCAACCTCGGGCCCACCGTCCAGGAGTTCTACAAGGTCGCCACCACCAACGGCGCGAGCCTGAGCGACGTGACCGGCTTCATCGTCAACACCGCCAACTACAGCGCCACCAAGGAGCCGTACTTCAAGGTCACCGACAGCGTCAACGGGCAGACCGTGCGCCAGTCGAAGTGGGTGGACTGGAACCAGTACGTGGACGAGCAGTCCTTCGCCCAGGCGCTGCGCGACAAGCTGGTCGCGGCCGGGTTCAGCAGCAACCTCGGCATGCTGATCGACACCTCCCGCAACGGCTGGGGCGGCTCCGCCCGGCCCACCAAGTCCGGCCCGCTGACCTCCGTCGACGACTACGTCAACGGCAGCCGCGTCGACCGGCGCATCCACGCCGGCAACTGGTGCAACCAGAGCGGTGCCGGCCTCGGTGAACGGCCGACCGCGGCCCCGGCGGCCGGGATCGACGCCTACGTGTGGGTCAAGCCCCCGGGGGAGTCGGACGGAGCCAGCTCCGCCGTCTCCAACGACGAGGGCAAGGGCTTCGACCGGATGTGCGACCCGACCTACGGCGGCAACGCCCGCAACGGCAACAACCCCACCGGCGCGCTGCCGAACGCACCGCTGGCCGGGCACTGGTTCTCCGCCCAGTTCCAGCAGCTGGTGCAGAACGCCTACCCGCCGCTGTCCTGACGCGGTGACCCCGCCGGGGCCCGGGTGCCACCCTCCCGGGCCCCGGCGGACGGAACGGCATCCCGTTTTGCCGGACCGGCAACAGAAGTGGCCTCCGCCCGGCATGCCGTCGCACCCTGACGGCATGCCGGGAGAGAGGCTGACCACCATGGCGCACGACCACCACCAGCACGGGCACGGGTACGGACACGGCACGGACGTCGACTGGAACGAGATGGGCCCCCTGCTGGAGTCGCAGGCGGAACTGTTCGGACCGGTCTACGAACGGGCCATGGCCTGGCTCGGGCAGGAGGTGACCGAGCCGGGGCTGATCGTGGACGCGGGCAGCGGTCCCGGAGTGGTCTCCTGCCTGTTCGCCGAGGCGTTCCCCGGGGCCCGGGTCGTCGCCGTCGACGCCGCCGCGCCACTGCTGGAGCGCGCCCGTGCCCGCGCCGCCCGCCAGGGCGTGGCCGACCGCTTCGGCACCCTCGCCGGTGAACTGCCCGGTGTTCTGGACGCGTTGGAGTATCCGGCGGACCTGCTGTGGGCCGGCCGGAGCCTGCACCACCTCGGCGACCAGCGGGCCGCGCTCGCCGCGTTCGCCGCGCGGCTCGCCCCCGGCGGCACCCTCGCCCTCCTGGAGGGCGGTCTGCCCTCCCGCTTCCTGCCCCGGGACATCGGCATCGGCCGCCCCGGACTCCAGGCGCGGATGGACGCGCTGGGGGAGGAGTGGTTCGCCCGGATGCGCGCCGGCCTGCCGGGCTCGGTCGCCGAGACCGAGGACTGGCCCGCCCTGCTGACCTCCGCCGGCCTCAGGCACACCCGTACCCGGACCTTCCTGCTCGACCTGCCCGCCCCCGTCGGCGACCGGGCCCGCGGCTATGTCGCCGCGCACCTGTCCCGGCTGCGCGAGGGCGTCGGGGACGCCCTGGACGCCGAGGACCGCGCCACCCTCGACCGGCTGCTCGACCCGTTGGACCCGGCGAGCGTGCACGTCCGGCCCGACGTGTTCGTGCTGGGCGCGCACACCGTGCACGCGGCCGTCCGGCGGGACTGACCCGGACACTTGACTTCGAGCGCTCTCCACGTGATGGACTCCCTGCGATCACCGACACCACAGGGGGCCCGCATGACCACGAACGACGCTCCGGTCGCACTCGTCACCGGCGGAGGCACCGGCATCGGCGCGGCCGTCGCCCGGCGGCTGCTGGACGCCGGGTGGCGGGTCACCGTCACCGGGCGCACGGAGCAGCGGCTGCGGGACTTCGCCGACGGACTCGGCAATCCGGCGGAGCTGCGGACGGTGGCCGGTGACGCGGCGGCCTACGAGGACGTCCAGGACGCGGTCGACCGCACGCTCGAGGCCTTCGGCCGGCTGGACACCGTCGTCGCCAACGCCGGGGTCGCCACGCACGACACGGTCGCCGAGGGCGACCCGGCCGGCTGGTCCGAGATGGTGCTCACCAACGTCCTGGGCCCGGCCCTGCTGATCAGGGCCTCCGTCGAGGCACTGAAGGAGACCGGCGGCCGGATCGTCCTCGTCGGCAGCGTCGCCGGGTTCGTGAACGCCCCGGGCAACCTCTACGGCGCCACCAAGTGGGCGATCACCGGGCTGGCCGAGAACACCCGGCGCCAGGTCACGGACTTCGGGATCGGCGTGACGCTGGTCGCCCCCGGCCGGGTGGAGACCCCGTTCTGGGACGGGCTCGGCCACCTGCCCCCGGGGCATCTGCTCACCGCCGGCCAGATCGCCGAGTCGGTCGTGTGGGCGATCCGGCAGCCGGCCGGGGTCGACGTCAACACCGTCGTCATACGCCCGCTGGGCCAGCCCAACTGACGTACGCCGCACCTTAGTTGGCGGCGATGAACTGCTTGGCCAGCTGGTCGCCGAGGGAGACCGCGGCACTGTGGCTCTCGATGGGGGTGACCTTGGAGTTCTTGAACAGGATGTAGGTCACGCCCGAGTCGGTGCCGCCCGTCTCCGGGTCGGGGTCGATGCCGAGTGCCTTGGCGGTGGCGTACGACGCCTCGCCGATGATCTTCGAGGGGCCGGTGTCGCCGACGACGGCGTACTCGACCTTGTTGTTGTAGATGACGGCGACCACACCGCCGCCCTTGATGCCGGCGTTCGTGTAGTTCCAGATGCTGCTGGTGCTGGGCACCACGACGTACGGCAGGGTCTCCGCCTTCAGCGGCTTGCCGTCGGACTGGTGGAAGGCGGTGTCGTCCTGGTACCAGGGGTCGCGGTCCTCGTTGCAGTTGGCGGTGCGCTGGCCGTCGCAGTCGACGTCCATGTCGGCCTTCCAGAACACCGCGCCGTTCTTGCCGCACACGGGGACCGTGGCCGAGGTCTCGTCGTCGGTCTTGTACTTGCCGGTGGAGACCTGCGTACAGGACGTCACCTTGGCGAGGAGGTCGGCGGCGCCGACCGTGCCCTCCTGGGCGGACCCGGGAGCGGACCGGGGGGCGGCGGCGGAGGCGTGCGCGGGCAGGAGTCCGGCGGCGAGCAGGGCGGTGCCGGACGCCGCGGCGAGAGTCAGTGATCGGAGACGCACGTGGGGGGTCCCTTCTGTTAGGAAAGTTTCCTTACCAGATGGTCCACCACGGTGGTCCATCGCCATGCCCCCGTCAACCCCGGGATGGCGAACGGCTGAAATCGGTGCGTATTGCGGTGATTTGCCGCGCCGGGGAGACTGGACAGTACGGATGTATCCGGATACGTCCGGCCCTGTTCCGGCGGTCGCCGTGGCCCGGAGGTGAGGCTCATGTTCGTACGCGCGGTGTACGCGACCGGAGATCCGGCGCTGCTCGGCACGGCCTTCCGGTCACTGAACGGCGAGGGGCGGGACCTGCTGGAGGAGCGCCCCGGATACCGCGGCGCGGGCGTGTTCGCGGACCGGGAACTCGGCAAGCTCCTCGCGGTGAGCTGGTGGGGGACCGAGGAGGACCAGCGGCACAGCGACGAGGTGATGCGGGAGCGGCGCGGGGCGCTGCTGGAACCGTTCGCGGGCACCGTGTCGGTCGCCCACTACGAGGCGCCGGTGTTCCATCAGGTCAGGCCGCCACGGCAGGGCGGCGGACTGCGCTACTGCCGGATGGAGTTCGACCCGCGCGACGCGGATCTGGTCATCGACACCTTCCGGGCCACGGTGGTGCCGAAGGCCGAGTCGCTGCCCGGACTGGCCAGGACCACTTTGCTGATCGACCGTGACCGGGGGCGGGCCCTGGCCGGCACCGTGTTCGTGGACCGCGCCTCCATGGCGGCCTCGCGCGGTGCCGTGGCGGCCGCGCGCCACGAGGCGTCGACGAAGGCGCACGCGGACGTCGTCGGGCTGGAGGAGTTCGAGGTGGTGTACGCGGACGTGCGGTTGGAGTGAGCCGGGCGTGCGGCTGGAGTGCGCCGGGCGTGCGCTTCGCGCGAGACGACGGGACGGCCGTGCGGCCCGCGGCAGGGCGGGGCGCACGGCCGTCCGCGGCGCGGGGCGGTGTCGCCCGGGCCGGCGTGTCAGGCCGTCCGGGGTGTCACCGTCCGGGGTGTCACCGTCCGGCGTGTCAGGCCATGTCGAAGGCGGCCGGGTCGGGGCCGAGCCGCCGCTCCTCGTCGAGCGCGCTGATCGCCGCGAGGTCCTCGTCGTCCAGGCTGAAGTCGAACACCTCGATGTTCTCCCTGATCCGGGACGGCGTCACGGACTTCGGGATCACGATGTTGCCGAGCTGGAGGTGCCAGCGCAGCACGATCTGGGCCGGGGTGCGGTCGTGCTTGCGCGCGATCGCGACGATCGCCGGGACTTCCAGCAGGCCCTTGCCCTGGCCGAGCGGCGACCAGGCCTCGGTGGCGATGCCGTGCTCCGCGTGGACCTCGCGCGCCTGCTGCTGCTGCAGGTGCGGGTGCAGCTCGATCTGGTTGACCGCGGGGACGACGGAGGTCTCCGCGAGCAGCCGCCGCAGGTGCTCCGGCAGGAAGTTGGAGACGCCGATGGCGCGGGCCCGGCCGTCGGCGAGCAGCTTCTCGAACGCCTTGTAGGTGTCGACGTACCTGTCCCGGGACGGCAGCGGCCAGTGGATCAGGTACAGGTCGACGTAGTCGAGCCCCAGCTTCCCCAGGGACGCGTCGAAGGCACGCAGCGTGGAGTCGTAGCCTTGGTCGCTGTTCCAGAGCTTGGTGGTGACGAAGATGTCCTCGCGGGGCAGGCCGGAGGCGGCGATGGCCTTGCCGGTGCCCTCTTCGTTGCCGTAGATCGCAGCGGTGTCGATGCTGCGGTACCCGGCCTCCAGCGCCGTGGCGACGGCCCGCTCGGCCTCGTCGTCCGGCACCTGCCAGACGCCGAAGCCCAGCTGGGGCATCTCGACGCCGTTGTTGAGGATGATCGGGGGGACCTTGCTGCTCACGAGCCTCTTGATCCTTCGGTTGTCGACAGGTGGTACTCCCATGGTCAACGATCACGGGCCGTTCCGCATTCCTGATCGCGCAATCCGTACCGACTGACCGGTGAGAGGATTCCTGACCGGCGACACCCGCCTGATGCCGGCCGGCCTGCACGGCCGCCGACCGGTCCGGGGGGCCGGTCACATCTCGTACAGCGCGTCGACCTCGTTCGCGTACGCCTTCTCGATCGCCTTCCGCTTCAGCTTCAGCGACGGTGTCAGCAGCCCGTGCTCCTCGGTGAACGGCTGGGCCAGGATGCGGAAGGTGCGGATCGACTCGGCCTGCGAGACCAGGGTGTTGGCGGCGACCACCGCCCGCCGCACCTCCGTCTCCAGATCCGGGTCGTGCACCAGCTTGGCCGCGGTCATCCTCGGCTTGCCGCGCATCTGGAGCCAGTGTTCGACCGCCTCCTGGTCGAGGGTGACCAGGGCCGCGATGTACGGGCGGTCGTTGCCGACGACGATGCACTGGTTGACCAGCGGGTGTTCGCGGACCCGCTCCTCCAGCACGCCCGGGGAGACGCTCTTGCCCCCGGAGGTCACCAGGATCTCCTTCTTGCGCCCGGTGATGGTCAGATAGCCGTCCTCGTCCAGGGAGCCGAGGTCGCCGGTGGCGAGCCAGCCGTCGTGCAGGGTCTGGTCGGTGGCCTTCGGGTTGTTGAGGTACCCCTGGAAGACGTTGCCGCCGCGTAGCCAGATCTCCCCGTCGTCGGCGATGTGCACGGTCACGCCCGGAATGGCCTGGCCCACCGTGCCGTAGCGGGTGCGTTCGGGAGGGTTGGCGGTCGCCGCGGCCGTCGACTCGGTGAGGCCGTAGCCCTCGTAGATCTGCACGCCCGCGCCCGCGAAGAACAGCCCCAGCCGGCGGTCCATGGCCGAGCCGCCGGACATCGCGTTCCGGATCCGGCCGCCCATCGCGGCGCGGACCTTCGCGTACACCAGCTTGTCGAACAGCTGGTGCTGCATGCGCAGCCCCGCCGACGGACCGGGCCCGGTGCCCCAGGCCTTCGCCTCGACGGCCTCCGCGTACTTGACGGCGATGTCCACGGCCTTCTCGAACGGCCCGGCCTTGCCCTCCTTCTCGGCCCTGCGGCGGGCCGCGTTGAACACCTTCTCGAAGATGTACGGCACCGCGAGGATGAACGTCGGCCGGAACGCGGCCAGATCGGGCAGCAGGGCGGCGGCGTTCAGCTGCGGCTGGTGCCCGAAGCGGACCCGGCCGCGGATCGCGGCGATCTCCACCATCCGCCCGAAGACGTGCGCCAGCGGCAGGAACAGCAGCGTGGAGGCCTCGTCACCCTTCTTCGAGTGGAACACCGGCTCCCAGCGCCGGATCACCGTGTCCGCCTCGAACATGAAGTTGCCGTGCGAGATCACACAGCCCTTGGGACGGCCCGTGGTGCCGGAGGTGTAGATGACGGTGGCGACCGAGTCCGGGGTGACCGCCTCCCGGTGCCGGTGCACCACCTCGTCGTCCAGGTGCGCCCCGGAGTCGTACAGCTCCTGCACGCAGCCGGCGTCCAGCTGCCACAGCCGGCGCAGGTTCGGCAGCCGGTCGATGACGGTGGCGATGGTCATCGCGTGGTCCTCGTGCTCCACGATCGCCGCGGTGACCTCGGCGTCGTAGAGCATCCAGAAGCACTGCTCGGCCGAGGAGGTGGGGTACACGGGCACCACCTGGGCGCCGATGGTCCACAGGGCGAAGTCGAAGAGGGTCCACTCGTAGCGGGTGCGGGACATGATCGCGACCCGGTCGCCGAACCGGACACCGTCGGCCAGCAGCCCCTTGGCGAGGGCCATGACCTCGTCGCGGAACTCGGCGGAGGTCACGTCCCGCCACTGTCCGGCGGCGTCCTTGCGGCCGAGCGCGATGTGCAGGGGGTCGGTCCGGGCATGGTCGAAGACGACGTCTGCCAGACCGCCCGCCGGCGGCGGCGACGCCAGCGGAGGGTTGGTGAACTCGCGCAACCTCGCTCCCCGTGTCTCGCGCCTCAGTGACGTGGTCTCCATCACCGCACAGCGCGGTGAAAGCTACCCCACCCGGTCGGTACGCGGGAGGGGTGAGGAAACCGATCAAACCTCACGTTCCGCCTGGAAGGCCACCGTGAAATGCGCGCACATGGGGAAGGGCCGGACACAATACTGACGGGTCAGTAAGTTTCGGTACCGTAATCTCCACCGAATCTGTACGCCCCGCTTACGGCACCGCCCGGGCGGGGGCGTGCCGCGCCGGAGGGCTTCGCGGGCGCCGCCTGGAACCGGAGGACGCCCCGCCGCTCGCCGTCCCCGAACGCGACGGCCGCGCCGCCCACCCCGGACTCCGGGGCGCCACCGGCGGCTCCGGGCCCGCGCTCGGATGCCGCCTGTCCGCCCTGTCCGCCCTGTCCGCCCTGTCCGCCCTGACCGACCGAGGAGCGCGGAGCCGTACTCGATGTTCCGTACACCGCGCGGAGGCGACCCTGGCCGGCCACGACGAGACCGCCTTCGCGTCCACCACCGCCGGTCCCGGGGCCACCTGGACGGCGTGCGGCACGCGGAGGCGACGCCGTTCCCGCGCGGGATGAAGCGGCTGACGCACCGTCCCGCGCGGTGAGCGCGGGCGACGGGTCAGCCGCTGCTGCGGCGCAGCCGCTCGCCGCCGGCCAGGATCGCCGCGGCCAGCGCGTTCGCCGCCTCCTCGGCCGGCCCCCGGCGGCGGCCGTGGACCAGGACGAAGTCGACCCTGCCCAGATCCGGCAGGCCCACGCGGTCGGGCAGCCGGAACAGGCCCGGCGGGACCAGCCGCCGGGAGTGGGCCATCACCCCGAGTCCGGCCCGGGCGGCGGCGATCAGCCCGTTGAGGCTGCCGCTCGTGCACACGATCCGCCACGGGCGGCCCTGCTCCTCCAGCGCCTCCAGCGCGCGGGCCCGGGTGATGCCAGGCGGCGGGTACACGATCAGCGGAACGGGCCGGTCGGCCTCCAGGCGCAGCCGCTCGGCGCCGATCCACACCAGGTCGTCGCGCCAGACGAGCTCGCCGCGCGGATCCTCCGGGCGCCGCTTGGCCAGCACCAGGTCGAGCTTTCCGGCGGCCAGCCGCTCGTGCAGCGTCCCCGACAGCTCCACCGTCAGCTCCAGGTCGACCTCCGGATGGTCGTAGCGGAAGCCCTCCAGGATCTCCGGCAGCCGGGTCAGCACGAAGTCCTCCGAGGCGCCGAAGCGCAGCCGGCCACGCACGCGCGTGCCGGTGAAGAAGGCCGTGGCCTGCTCGTGCACCTCCAGGATCCGGCGGGCGAACCCCAGCATCGCCTCCCCGTCCTCGGTCAGCTCCACCGAGTGGGTGTCCCGGGAGAACAGCTGCCGGCCGGCCGCGTCCTCCAGCCGGCGCACGTGCTGGCTGACCGTCGACTGGCGCAGCCCCAGCCGCCGGGCGGCCTGCGTGAAGCTCAGCGTCTGGGCGACCGCCAGGAAGGTGCGCAGATGGGTCGGGTCGTACACGACCGCCAAGCGTAGCGGTGCCCATCACCGATCATGATGACAGTCAGAGCGGTGTGCGGGATTCCCGATCAGTGGTGGGAGGAGGACCATGGAAAGGGGCCGTACGGCCCGGGACCGCCCGTCGCCCACAGCAATCGGAGCACCGTGAAACGCCTGCGCCGGCCGAGTCGGCCGCCGATCGACCCGTACATCGTGCTGCTGCTCGGGACGGTGGGTCTCGCCGCGCTCCTGCCCGCCCGGGGCACCGCCGCCGACGTCACCTCGGGCGCGTCCACGGCCGCGATCGCCTTCCTCTTCTTCCTCTACGGCGCCCGGCTGTCCACCCGTGAGGCGCTGGACGGACTGCGCCACTGGCGGCTCCACCTCACCGTGCTGGTCTGCACCTTCGTCCTCTTCCCGGGGTTCGGACTGGCCGCGCGCGCTCTGGTGCCGGTCCTGCTGGACCAGCCCCTCTACCAGGGCCTGCTCTTCCTGACGCTGGTGCCGTCCACGATCCAGTCGTCCATCGCGTTCACCTCGATCGCCCGCGGCAACGTGCCCGCCGCGATCTGCGCCGGATCCTTCTCCTCCCTCGTCGGCATCGTCCTCACCCCGCTGCTCGCGGCGGGCCTGCTCGGCGGCGAGCAGGTCGGGTTCTCGACCGACTCCCTGGTGAAGATCGTGCTCCAGCTGCTCGTGCCGTTCCTCGCGGGGCAGGTGCTGCGGCGCTGGATCGGCGGGTTCGTCACCCGCCACAAGAAGGTCCTCGGCCTCGTCGACCGCGGCTCGATCCTGCTGGTCGTCTACAGCGCCTTCAGCGAGGGCATGAACCGGGGCGTCTGGCACCAGGTCAGTCCCGTCCGGCTGGCCGGGCTCCTCGGCGTCGAGGCCGTTCTGCTGGCCGTCATGCTGCTCCTGACCTGGTACGGCGCCAGGGCGCTGGGCTTCGGCCGCGCGGACCGGATCGCCATCCAGTTCGCCGGGTCGAAGAAGTCCCTCGCCTCCGGTCTGCCGATGGCGAGCGTCCTGTTCGGCGCCCAGGCCTCCCTGGCCGTCCTGCCGCTGATGCTCTTCCACCAGATGCAGCTGATGGTGTGCGCGGTCATCGCCAAGCGCCGGGCCCGCGATCCCGAGGCGGCCACGGACACGGAGCCGGGCACGGCCACAGGCGCGGACCCCGGGGCCGCCGCGGACACCCCCGGGAGGTCAGCCGCGCACCCGGTCGAGGGGCAGCCGGAGAACCGTGTCCTGCGGTGACCGCAGCACCTCCGGGTCCGTCAGCTCCTCGTCGGTGAGCGCCCGGTCCCAGACGCGCACCTCGTCCAGCGCACCGGTGAGGAAGGCGCGGCTGTCCATCCGCTGACCGAGGTGGACCCCGAACGGGGAGTTACGGCTCACCGAGCCCGGGACGTCGGCGACGGAGGACTCCGTACCGTCGACGGACAACGACAGCCGGCCGCCGCCCCGGCGCAGGACCGTCCGGTGCCACGCGCCGTCGTTGTACGCGCCGCCCGTGCGCACGTACGCGGTCTGCGGGGCACCGGCCCCGTTCCGTACGGTGATCAGCCCCTGGACCCGGTTGCTCGCCGGTTCCCCGCGCAGCCACACCTGCGGCTGGCTGGTGCCGACGCCGCCCATCCACAGCAGCGGCTGCTCCCCGGTGGTCGCCGCGTACTGGAACCACAGCGACACGGTGAAATCCTTCGTGCCCAGCGGCAGGCCGGCGCGGTACGGCAGGCGTACGGCGTCGTCGGTGCCGTCGAACTCCAGGGCGTTCCCGGACACACCGTCCACCTCCTCCGGGTCGCCGAGCACCGCCGCCGGGCGGGCGTGCGCGGCGAGGTCGGGGGTGACCGGGTCGGGGCCGCGGCGCGGGGCGAGCCAGTCCTCGGTGAAGCGGGCGAAGCGGATTTCGTCGCGCGCGTCCACCGCCCCGCCCTCGTACAGCAGGCCGACCGTGCCGGACCCGATGCGCACCAGGTCGGAGTAGCCGGACCAGTCCGTGGTGACGACCGTGCCGCGGTCGACACCGTCCCAGGTCCGGCCGCCGTCGTAGGAGGAGCGGACCATCATCGTGCGGCGCCGGTCGGGGTCGCCGGGGCAGGCCAGCAGCAGGCGGTCGCCGAGGCGCAGCAGCGAACCCTGCACCTGCGGCGTGTACAGGCCGGGCAGGCCGCGGAAGGGCGCGGTGAAGCTGGTGCCGCCGTCTCGGCTGACGGCCTGGGTGCGGTGGCCGAGGTCGGTGCCGTCCTGTTCCCGGCCGCTGACCAGGACCGCACCGTCCCCGCGTTCGGCGAGGGTGAGTTCGGAGGGCTTCTGCCGGAAGGTGCCGTCGGCGGCGACGGACCGGCTGTCGGTGGCGCCGATCCTCCAGTGGCCGCCGTGGTCGTCGCTGACGACCAGGGCCGCGTGGTTGGCGGTGACCCTGCTGCCGTTCCACGTCTCGGTGTTGACCCCGAAGACCAGGCGCCCCGCGTACCGGCCGCGGGTCAGCTGGATGCCGTGCACGGGCCCGGTGGCGTACCAGGAGTTCCAGTCGGCGGGCAGGATCTCCGGGCTCAGGTCGCGCGGCTGCGACCAGCTGAGGCCGTCGTCGTCGCTGTACTGCAGATGCGGGGTGCGGTCACAGGGCACCGAACAACTGGCGCTGTCGGTACGGCCCGTGTTGTAGGTCTCGGCGAGCCATATGCGGCCGGTGTCCCGGTCCACGACCGGCGCCGGGTTGCCGTGGGTGTCGCCGGCGCCCTCGTTGACCACCCGCAACGGCCCCCAGGTGCGCCCGCCGTCGGTGGAGCGCTTGAGGACGATGTCGATGTCGGCCGCGTCCCCGCAGTTGAGGACCCGGCCCTCGGCGAACGCCAGCAGCGTGCCGTCGCCCGTGCGGACGACCGCCGGGATGCGGAAGCACGCGTAGCCGGGGTCCTGGGCGGCCTTGAACAGCACCTGCTGTTCGAACTGCGGCTTTCCGCCCGTCGGCCGGGCGTGGGCCGGATGCGCGGGGGCGAGGGCGAGGAGGAGGCCGGCGACGGTGACGGCGGCGGCCGGCAGCGATCCGAGACGGGCCCGCGGACGTGACGGCACGGTGCGACCTGCCCTTCGTCGGCCGGACATTTGGACATTTGGACATCCCACGACGTACGTCCCCTCGACGGTAGTGGGGAGTGGTCCACGTCACAAGAAGCGTGCAGGCTGTTACGGGCGCAGGACGACCTTGCCGACGTTGGCCCGGCTCGTCACCGCCTCGTGCGCCGCCCCCGCGTCCTCCAGGGCGAACTCCCCGTGCACGGCCGGCCTCAGGGCGCCCTCGGCGGACAGCCGCCACAGCTCCTGCCGCCACTGTTCGTACAGGTCCGGCCGGCCGCGGGCGATCAGCGCCATCTGGAAGCCGATCACCGACTTGGCGCCCACCAGCAGGTCGTAGGCCCGGACGGTGCCACCGCCCGAGCTGTAGGCGACCAGGCGGCCGTGCGGCGCCAGCGCGGCGAGGGCGGGGCGGAGAAGGTCGCCGCCGACGGCGTCCAGGACGCAGTCGACCGGGTCGCCCCAGCTGTCGTCGCCGTACCGGACGCAGTCGTCCGCGCCGAGCGCGCGCACGAAGTCCGCCTTCGCCGGGCCGGACACCGCACCCACGACCCGTCCGGCTCCCCGGGCCCGCGCCAGCTGGACGGCGAGGTGCCCGACGCCGCTCGCCGCCGCCGTGACGAGGACCGACTCGCCCGGTGCGCACCGCGCCGCCTCCAGCGCGCCCAGCGCCACCAGGCCGCTGCGCACCAGCGCGACCGCGGTCACCGCGTCGGCACCGTCCGGTACCGGCGACGCCATGGCCTCGTGCAGCACGGCGTACTCGGCGTACCCGTGTCCGAAGCACAGCCCGGTCACCCGGTCGCCGGCGCGGAAGCGGGTGACGCCCTCGCCGGCCGCGACCACCTCGCCCGCCAGCTCACCGCCCAGCGGCACCGGTTCCGCGGCCTCGGTCACCTTGCGGACCATCGGCAGGGTGACGCCGACGGCCCCACACCGCACCAGCAGCTCACCGGGGCCGGGTTCGGGGACGGGTGCCTCCTCCACGAACAGGGGACCGCCGGTGGCTTCGTACCGGACGCGACGCATCGCAACCTCCAGTGGCCGGCCGGGTGAGGCCCGGCAGGGCCAATCGTTGGGAAGACCCATGAATTCATGGGGAGCCCCAACGGTACGGAGGGATCGTTGGAAAGTCCAATGATTCTTGGGATAGGCTGCGGGCATGGCCGAAGCACCCCTGCCCGCGATCCGCTCCCTGCCCAGCTGGCTCCTCGGACGGGCCGCCGCGCGAGGCCGTGCCCTGGTCGCCGAGGCCCTCGCCGCCGAGGGGCTGAAGATGTGGCACCACGTCGTGCTCTCCGCCGTCCGGGACCTCGCCCCGGTGGCCCAGGCCGACCTCGGCCGCAGTGTGAGCCTCGACCCCAAGGACGTCGTCGGGATCCTCAACGACCTGCAGTCCGCGGGGCTGGTCGAGCGCGCCCCCGACCCCCGCGACCGGCGCAAGAACGCCGTCTCCCTCACCGAGGAGGGCGCCCGGCTCCTCGTACGCTGCGAGAGGGCGGCCCGCGAGGCCAACGACGCGCTGCTCGCCCCGCTGTCGGCCGCCGAACGGGACCGGTTCGTGGACCTGCTGCTGCGGATCTCCGGCACGGACGCCTGACGCCCCGGCCATGACGCCCGACCGGCGCCGGCTCAGTCCCGGGCGGCCGGCTCCCGCAGGGCGATCCGGTCCTCGCCCGCGTACACGTTCATCGAGCTGCCGCGCAGGAAACCCACCAGGGTCAGCCCCGTCTCCGCGGCCAGGTCCACCGCGAGCGACGAGGGCGCCGACACGGCCGCGAGCACGGGGATGCCCGCCATCACCGCCTTCTGCGCCAGCTCGAACGAGGCCCGGCCGGAGACCATGAGGATCGTCCGGGACAGCGGCAGCCCGTCGTTCTGCAGGGCCCGTCCGATCAGTTTGTCGACCGCGTTGTGCCGGCCCACGTCCTCCCGGGTGTCCAGGAGCCGCCCCTCCTCGTCGAACAGGGCCGCCGCGTGCAGGCCCCCGGTCCGGTCGAACACCCGCTGGGCCTCCCGCAGCCGGTCGGGCAGGGCCGCCAGCAGTTCGGGCGTGACCCGGAGCGGGGGAGTGTCGGCGATCGGCCAGCGCGTGGTCGTACGGACGGCGTCCAGGCTGGCCTTGCCGCACAGCCCGCACGAGGAGGAGGTGTAGACGTTCCGCTCCAGGGTGAAGTCGGGCAGGACGACACCGGGCGCGGTCTTCACGTCGACCACGTTGTAGGTGTTGGAGCCGTCCGCCGTGGCGCCCGCGCAGTAGACGATGTTCTGCAGATCGGCCGCCGAGGCCAGGACGCCCTCGCTCACCAGGAAGCCGGCCGCCAGCGCGAAGTCGTCGCCGGGGGTGCGCATGGTGATCGCGAGCGGCTTGCCGTTCAGCCGGATCTCCAGGGGCTCCTCGGCGACGAGCGTGTCCGGGCGGGTGGACACCGCGCCGTCCCGTATGCGCAGGACCTTGCGGCGTTCCGTGACTCGTCCCATGTCCTGATCAGCCCCGGTTCTGTACGCGCTGGCAGCCGAAACGGCCCTTCACGCCTCATTGTCCTGCACGGGGACGGGCGACGCGCAGCCCACTGCCGGACAAGGGCGCCGGCGAACGTCCGCATGGCCGGCCGCCCGCAGGCGTGCGAGCGTGCCCGGTGTGGGCGACTCCGTCGCGTGTCCCGTCTTCCGTTCCGCGGCCGAGGCCGAGGCCCATCGGCAGGCCAGGCGTCTGGCCGCGCTCGTGGGGCAACCGAGCGAGGACGTGTGGCTCTCCGCCGGATTCGCGGTGGTCGAGGAGGTGTGCTGGGCGCGAGGGCGTGTGGCTCTCCGTCGGATTCGCGGCGGTCGAGGTGGTGTGCCGGGCGCGAGGACGTGCGGCTCACCGCCGAAGTCTCGACGGCCGAGGAGGTGCGCCGGACGGCTGGGGTCCTGCCCGGCGCCCGGTTCGAGCACGCCGAGACCTGCGCCGGACGGCTGGGGTCCTGCCCGGCGCCCGGTTCGAGCACGCCGAGACCTGCGCCGGACGACCGGGGTGCTGCCCGACGCCCGGTTCGAACATACCGAGACCCGTACGGACCCGCTGACCGGCGCTGTCTCCCCGTCGACCTCGACGTCGCGGCGGCCGGCGACGCCGCGCCGCGGCCGGAGCCGCCCCTGGGCCCGGGCGACGGTGCCGTGGGGGAGCGGCGAGGCCCGCTTCGCGGCCGCGCTCGGCCGGGGCACGGCCGGCATCGGCCGGCATCGGCCGGCACGGCACCCGGCCGGACGACCCGGACGGCGACCGCACCGGCCACGGCGGGAACGACGGGGTCGAAGTGCTGAAGTGCTGTTCCCCGCGAGGACCGAAGCGGGGAGAGGTGGTCCGGCGGCACACCGGCCACGTCCATGTGACGAAGCGGGTCGACCCGGCGCGGGTCCGGAAAGTCCCGCGTACCTTGGCGGCGCGGTGCTCGGTGGAGGGCCCGGATGGTGACGCGGCGGACGCGTGTACGTCCGGCTGTCCGGGAGGGGCTCGTCCCACTGTCCGGAAGAGACCGTCTGAGGGGAGCCGACAACGAAGGAGCCCGATTCCTGTGGCTTCACCTGCCGTCGTACCCGTGAGTCACTGATCAGACTGGGGCATCCCGCTACCCACGGCCACGAGGGGGATCCCCGGCATGAACGGCTCACGCATCGCCGCCATCGGTCATTACCAGCCCGCCCAGGTGCTCACCAACGAGGACCTGGCGGGCATGGTCGACACCAGTGACGAGTGGATCCGCACCCGGGTCGGCATCCGCACCCGGCACATCGCCGGCCCCGACGAGCCCGTGGACGAACTGGCCGCGCACGCCGCCGCCAAGGCCCTCGCCGCGGCCGGGCTCGGCCCCGGCGACATCGACCTGGTGCTCGTCGCCACCTCCACCGCGATCGACCGCTCCCCGAACACCGCCGCCCGCGTCGCGGCCCGGCTCGGCATCCCGCGGCCCGCCGCCATGGACGTCAACGTGGTCTGCGCCGGCTTCACCCACGCCCTGGCCACCGCCGACCACACCCTCCGGGCCGGCGCGGCCACCCGCGCCCTGGTCATCGGCGCCGACAAGATGTCCGACGTGACCGACTGGACCGACCGCAGCACCTGCGTCCTGGTCGGCGACGGAGCCGGGGCCGCCGTCGTGACGGCCTGCCCGCCGGGGGAGGCGCCCGGGATCGGGCCGGTGCTGTGGGGCTCGGTGCCGGAGATGGGACACGCCGTGCGGATCGAGGGGACGCCGCCGCGCTTCGCCCAGGAGGGCCAGAGCGTCTACCGCTGGGCCACCACCCAGCTGCCGGCCATCGCCCGCCAGGCCTGCGAGAAGGCCGGGGTGGCGCCCGGGGACCTCGCCGGGGTCGTCCTGCACCAGGCCAACCTGCGGATCGTCGAACCGCTGGCCCAGAAGCTCGGCGCCGTCAACGCGGTCATCGCCCGCGATGTCACCGAGTCCGGCAACACCTCGGCCGCCAGCATCCCGCTCGCCTTCTCCAAGCTGCGCGAACAGGGAGCGGTCGGCACCGGCGACCCGGTGCTGCTCTTCGGCTTCGGCGGCAACCTCTCGTACGCCGGACAGGTCGTGCGCTGTCCCTGAACCGGTACCCGCGCCGTCCCCCCGGCCGAGATCCCGTCTGCCCCGCCCGCTGGACACTGCGCGCCGTAGACTGCCGCCGAAGGGCAACCGAGACCGAGCGCCGGCGCCAGCGCACGCGCCCAGGGCCCACGCGGCCAGACCCGCCGAGGAGGGACCGCGATGTTGTCGGCCGGAGTGCCGCCGGGGGCGGTGCCCAGACTGGAACGGCCCGGACCACTGCGTGAACGCGTCTACGAGGCCCTGCTGGAGCTGATCACCACCCGCGCGCTGCAACCGGGCCGGCACCTCGTCGAGAGCGAACTCGCCGGGCACCTCGGTGTCTCGCGGCAGCCCGTGCGCGAGGCGCTCCAGCGGCTCAACACCGAGGGATGGGTGGATCTGCGGCCCGCCCAGGGCGCCTTCGTGCGCGAGCCGACCGACGAGGAGGCGGACCAGTTACTCACGGTCCGCACCCTGCTGGAGGCGGAGGCGGCCCGGCTGGCCGCCGCGCACGCGGGCAGCCCCGGCATCGCCGCCCTGGAGGAGCTCTGCGCCGAGGGCGAGCAGGCGGTGGCGGACGAGGACGTGGACCGTGTGGTCGCCCTCAACGCCGCCTTCCACACCAAGGTGATGGAACTGGCCGGCAACTCCGTCCTCGCCGGACTCGCCGCCCAGGTCGACCGGCGGGTCCGCTGGTACCACACGCCGGTGGCCGGGCAGCGCGGCCGGCAGTCGTGGATCGAGCACCGCGCGCTGATCACCGCGATCGCCGCCCGTGACGAGCGGCGCGCCACCGAGCTGATGCGCGCCCACACCGAGCACACCCGACGGTCGTACCACGAGCGCGACGCGACCTGAACCAGGCCCGTCGGCGAGCGGAGGACACTGGATTCCCCGCCCGCCGAAGGACGTTCCCGCCGGTCGCCAGAAGGCCGGGTGCGGCCCCGCGCAAGACACCGCCGGTCCACCGGCCCGGCCCGGCCGCCGCAGCAGCGGGGGCGAGTGCCGCCGCCACCTTGGACGCCCCGGCGGCCGGGGTGTGCGCACACACTTCTCGGCCGAGGGCCGGCGTGCGTTCCGGTCCTGGGTTCCAGGCCGACAGGAGACCGGCTTCTCCGCCCGCGTCCGCCCCCATCGACCACCCGCGACCACGTTCGGCACACAAGGCCTCGCGGACCGTATACCGTCGCCAATCCCGCTGGTCCGGGCCACCCGGCGGACGGATACGCAGGTGAAACGCACTCCGAAACCTTGGTATTGTTGTCCATGTCGCCGCGGGGAACACACCCCGCAAGGCGGCAGACACCTAGTCCGGGTGGCGGAATGGCAGACGCGCTAGCTTGAGGTGCTAGTGCCCTTTATCGGGCGTGGGGGTTCAAGTCCCCCCTCGGACACCAGCAGAAACCCCAGTTGATCTGGGGTTTTTCTGTTTCTCCGGCTGTGGCGTGACCAACCACGTGACCAACAGCCGAGCGAATCTCCTGGTCAGACCAGGGATGACAGGCCGAGACGGCTGGCGCTCGAAACGGCCAGCTTCTTCGCTCCCTCAGCGCGGCGCCTGCCGTACCGCGCCATGGTGTAGCCCGGGGAGCGGTGCCGGGCGTTGGCCGAGACCTCTACGGGGTTCTCGTGGTTGTCGAGATCGTTCGTGATCTTCGACGCCCGCCAGTCGTGCAGCCGGAAGTTCTCCGGCAGGTGCAGACGGTTGCGTGCCGTCCGCCAGCGGGCCGACACCTTCTCGGGGTCCTGTGGTCCGCCCGCCTCGCCCCGGTACAGCTTGAAGCCGTCGCGGGCGAACACGAGGTCATGGTCCACCCAGAGATCCCCATCGGTGAGAGCGCCTGAGACAGGCGCACAGGGGCGCAGTCAGGCGCTCACCTCGGAGTGCACCGGGACGGGCGGGCGCACTCCCGTGAGCGCTTCTGCGCGGGCCACGAGTCGGGGCGCAAGGTCGGGGTACCAGCCACGGGCTACGGCTTGCAGCATCTCGGCCAGGGCCGCGAGTTCCCCGATTCGGCCGGCCGGGGTGTCGAGGACCGCCGCGAACTCCTTGCGGATGCGGGCGGCTACGTCGGGCACAAGCAGGCTGTTGGCGTGCAGGAGCCCCGCGTCATAGCCGAAGGGCACCAAGCCCCACCGCTCCCAGTCCAGCAGGCACAGGGGCGCAGCGGTGACGTTGCCCCAGTGCAGGTCACCGTGACCGGTCACCCGCTCCACCTTGGCGGGGGCCGGGACACCAAGGAACTGGGGGAAGGCTCGTTCGATCCACCCGTCCCGCACGGTGGCCTTCACTCCCTCCGCTTCAGCGAGGAGGGCAAGGGCTTGGCGAAGGTCCGCCCACCACTCGTCAGGCAACCCCGGGTCGTGGTCGATGTCGGCCCGGTCCGGGGACACGATGGGTTGCGTGAGGTAGTCCAGGACTTCCGACTCGAAGGCCCACTCGCCGTCAGTCCAGTCATGCACCGCGTACAGGTGGGGGCGGGGCACGCCGTCAGGCACCAGCTCCGAGGCGCCGACGATGCCTTCCCCCGCCTTCCTGCCCGCGTTCCTCTTCGCCGTCCGGCTGACCCGTAGCCACCGGTCCCCCGCTCGGCGTCCGAGAGTGACACCGAGGAAGCCCCACGCCAGCGGCCCCGTGCAGGTGAGGCCCAGTGCCTTGGCCGCCCGGTCGTGGGCGGCCTCCATCAGGGCCTGTACCTCCTCATTCACCGGCGAGTTCATCCGTCACCCTCCTGAATTCCTGGGCCGTCAGAGGCGCAGCCAGAGCCTTGGCCACATCGTCCCAGTGCTCGCGGGTGCTCGCGGAGGTGAGGACGACATCGAGGCCAGGGCACGAGCCAGCGGCCAGCAGGGCAGCGGCTGCGGCCGACAGGCCGGGGCGGATGAGGTTCACCAGTTCGGGTGTCATGGCGTCGAGGAGTTCGCCCCCGTGCAGGGGAGCGGAGCCGAACGTGATCAGCCCCGCGTCCTTCGCCTGCACCAGCGGTCCGCCGCCGTTCAGGGCCTGTGTGATCGGGGCATCCATGATCAGGCTGACGGGCATCTGCAAGCCCGTGAAGTGGTGGTCGGCGGAACCGGCCGCCTGCCGGGCGAGCGTGAGCAACTCGGGGACGCTGAGCGCTCCGGAGGTCAGGCCCGACCAGGTGGCGACGCCGTACCCGCCGATCCTGCCCGCATGGGCGAACTCTTCCAGCGCCGTGAAGGCTTCCCGTACACGCCCGTGCAGAGCGGCGCGGTCAAGGCCGTGCCCGTGATGCTCGGGGTTGTGCACGAACACCAGGTCCACGCGCCTTAGCGCGGCCAAGGATCGCTCCGTCTGCCAGCGGACGAAGCCCCGTTCAAGGCTGTGCCTACCGGCCGCCTCTTCCCGGGTGAGCACGCCCTCAGCCAGGGCGGTACGGCCTTGCTCCTCCGTGAAGAACCCCGTCTTCGTAGCTACCCGCACGGTCGGGTACTCCCCGAGAACCGGGCGCAGTTCCTCATGCGCCAGACCACGGGCGTAGTTAGGTGCCGTGTCCACCCAGGGACTACCGGCGGCCAGGGCGGTGCGTGCCGCCTGACTGACGGCACGCACGCGGTATGTCCCCAGGCAGAGAGCGGCGGTCACAGCGCCGTCCCCACGACTGCGACGGTGTGGCCGTCGATGAGGATGGAGACCAGTTCGGCCACTTCCTTGACTTCCAGTCCGGCGGAGTCGGCGAGTTCGCCGAGCGTGATCGGCTGGTTGGTCAGCAGCGTGCCCAGCGCGGGCGCGGCGGACTCGGCGAAGTCCCAAGCGGTACCGGCCGCCGAGAAGGTGACCGTGCCCTGTTCGCGGTTCGCCGTCAGGCGGCCCCTCGGAGCGGTGAGCTTGACCGTGATCTCCCCCCGTGCGGGGAGTCCGTCCACGTAGGGCAGGGACGGAATCGCGTGGCCCAGGTCCGTCGTGTCGATCGACTCCGCCCACCGCTCCACGAGGCGGGGGTCCGCCATCACGTCGGCCACTTCACGGCGTACGGCGTCGGTGAAGTCCGACTGTTCCGCCAGCGAGCCGAAGCGCGGGATGTCCTTGCGGAGCGCGAGGGACGCCCGGAGCTGGTCGACGACCCAGAGCATCAGGTCAGCGCCCGTGTGCGGGACCATCCCGAACGTGAGGTGAAGGGATTCTGTCCCCTGGTCAGCGGTGACCGAGTGCCACCAGCCGCGCGGCAGGTACAGCACGTCACCCGGGGACAGAACGAGGTCCGCCACCGGGTCGCCCTCCGGCTCCTCCGGCGACTCCACGTCCCGGAAGGTGGGCGCTTCACGGGTCATCCCCCACAGGCGCCACCGCTTCGAGCCGTGCAGTTGGACCACCACCACATCGTGGTCATCCCAGTGCCGGCCGAAGCCTTCCCGCTCGGTCCACGAGGCGTACACGTTGGCCTGCACGGAAGTCCCGAGGAAGCGTTCCAGTCCTTCAGCAGCCGCCCCCACGGCGGGGTGGATCTTCTCCACCGCGTCGAGAACCAGCGACGCCCCGTCCCTGAGCTGGGCGTGGAAGTCGGACGGCTGGATGCGGGACCAGGTGACCGCTCGGCGGTTCGTGGTCGGGATCGCGTAGCGGTACAGCGGGACCATCTCGCCGTCGACCGACAGGCGCAGCCGGGGCGGCTCCAGTCGCTGCGTGGCGATAATCCGGTTCAGGTCATCCCAGGAGAACAGGCCCGCCGTGTCGGCGACCCCGGGGAAGTGTGCGTATGAGCGGTGGTACGTCTGGGCGAGGAACCTGTCCCCGCCCAGACGCCCCGCCCACGTGGCTGCATCAAGCAACGTGGGCGCTCCCGTCAGTCGTTGCCGTCGGAACGGCCACTGCTGACGTCCGACTCCTGCTCGGCGCGGGTGCGCGCGGCCACGCTCTTCCGCTTCGCGACGAGCAGTCCACCCCCCTCGGGGGCCACCGAAGTGGTGTTCTCTTCCACCATCGGACTACCTCTCTTCTCGGGAACTCCCACCGGGAATCCGGCGGAAGGCATCAGGGACAGCGGCCAATGCGGTTACCAAAGAGCCACGGCGAGGACCAGGGCACAGCCGCCGAGGATCGCGGCCAGGTAGAGCGGCCCCGCGTACCGGCCAAAGTGGCGCAGCACCCAGTGACCCAAGCGACGCATCATGTCGCCTTCGGCTCCACCGCCACGGGGCGGAGAGCACTGGCAGGCAACGAGCTGCGGCCCGTGTACCGAGGGCACCCGCACGGCGGGGACTTGGTCGGCGAACCCAGGATCACCGCATTGCGCGGCTCCACCTGCACCTCACGAACCGGGCCGTACGTCCGGCCGCCGTCGTACGACACCCGCAGAGTCATGCGCCCCGTCACGAGCGCACACCACCATCAGGGCCGAATGTCCGCCGGTACTCCAGCCCCCGACCTACGCCGTAACGCACCCGCTCTTCGTTTCGCTCGGTCGCTGTCATGGGGGAAATCATTGGCCCAGAAAGCGGCGGCTGTGTAGTTCTTTCCCGTCATGGACTAAAGATCATGAACGGCAGGCGGCAGCCCACTCCGTCAACAAGGCTCGCGCTTCGGCCCCGAACAGCGCGTACCCCTCCAGTGTCGAGAACAGTTCCAAATGCATTTCGATGTCGCGCGAATCTCTCAGGATCACGACACCAGTGGTGTTCTCCACAGTGGCCAGGGTGTTGTCGTAGACAGTGAAGGTGTCCATCGGAGCCATGGGCTTATATCCCGCGATTGGGATGACACCGAGCTTCACATTCGGTAGGTGGGTCAGTGAGGCCAGCCGGTCAATCTGTATCGCCATCGCGGCCGGGGGCAGGAGTGGCCACCTTACGGCCTGTTCGGTGAGGATGAAGGTGAACCGCTTCTTCGTGTCGTAAAGAACCTCCTGCCGCTCCAGCTTCCTCGCGATCGTCTTAGTGACGTCGGCCGGAGAATGGGCAAGGCTGGCTCGGATGTACTCAGGGGTGGACAGCAGTCCTGTAATCATCGAGAGCAGGAAGAAGCGGAACTCCGTGGACGAGGATTCAAGGGCAGCAAGTTCAGTCTGCTTATTCTCCAGGCCCCTACGTCGCAGCGAGCGCAGGTCTTGCCATTCGGTGTTGGCCAGCCTCGCAAGGGCGATGACCTCCTCGATGACCTCGGGCGGAGCCACGACGGCCCGGAGGATTCTTTCCAGGTCCAGCAGACTCGGTTGGGCTTTCCCATTCTCGATCCGGCTGATCTTCGATTGGGACATGTTGCAACGCCGAGCGAGCCGGTCCCCAGTGAGGCCGGCTCGCTTGCGTAGTTCTTTCAGCAGGGCGGCCAGTTCTTGCTTCGGCTGCCCCAACTTTTCAGGGTCGAACGTCACCCGCTCACGTACTCCAGGAATGGAACCGACTCGGCAACCGCAATCAGCTTCCACTGCCGGTACGGCTCGGGATCACCCTCGTACAGTTCCCGGTTAATCTGCGTCCCGTCCGGCCGGTAGTTCATCAGGACCACCTTGGACTCATCGAACATCCAGAAATCCTGGTCCGGGAGTCCCGGGTTCTCCCGGTCGGTGAGGTCGAGGATGCGGATATCCTCGCCCGCCTTCACGTGATGCCGGTAGTAATACTCGAACTCGAAGCGAAGGTAGTCCGAGAGCGGGCGGGTCACGACGTGCACCCTGCCGACACTCTTTCCTTCCGAGGTCCATTGCCGAACCTCGTCCATCCAACCCGAGGTGTAATCGTCCGGCGACTTCTCCCCGGCGAGAAAGCGTTTCAGCTTATCCGCTTCCTGGGGCATGGTGTAGACGGGCAGCGTTTCCAGCCGCCACGCCTCACGCTCCATGGAATCGAAGCAGTCATTCCACGCGTCACCATCCAAGTGCACGGACAGCCTCCCTCAGAACGTCCTCGGGAATCTTCACCAGCGCCTCACCTGCCGGGGGCTGGAACGCGGCGCACTGGTCGCCCTGAACAACGATTCCGCCGTCCGTCTCGTCGCGGTAGACGTTCGGGCAGTCCTTCTCTCCGCACTCGCCGTTGCCGTTGCCTGTGAGCCGGGTGAGTGCCGAACGTTCGGACATGCCAAACCCCCTTGCTCTGGCCCCGTTTGGGCCGCCTGCCCACCGACAGTAGAGGGGGTGGCGCTACGCGTCTATGCGTGAACGCGACTATGCGTGTCTTTGCATAAACAGGTCCCCGGCCGCCCCAGCCACCCCCGGTACGTGGTCACGTACGCGCCCGTGCAGACTGGGCGTAGCCCCGTGGCGCGGTCCGGGAAGCCTGACCAGGGACGGACGCCCCGGAGGAGGGTTGGTCACATGACCAACGCGTGACCAACAGGGTCCCGAGAGGGCCTGAAACAGCAGGAAAGAACAGGAGAAACGGCCGCCTCAAGCCTGTCGACGGGCGTTTCCCCAGGTCAGAGCGGTTGTGGGCTGGTACCCGGGAGGAGAGTTCAAGTCCCCCCTCGGACACCAGTAGGGACGTTCACGAGGCGCCCCGAAGCGTTCACGAACTACCGGTCGAGTCATGTTACTCGCCGGTATTTCGTCGTTTCTGGGCCTGCGCAGTACCCGGACCGCCACCGCACCCACTCCTCACCGAGCCGATCACGAGGACCGAGTGCGACCGTTGGTGGCCGTGGTGCAGGCATGTGGGGTTTTCAGGGGGTGGAGCGCTGCGAGGGCGTGCCACTTGTGTGGGGGGAGGCTCGGCCTGCTCGGTCGGAAGCGGTCGCGCCTGGGGCGGGTCGGAGTGCTCACCGGGTGGGGTTGCGGCGCTCTGCGTGCCGGCTTTGCGGGGCTGGATGCCCTGGTCGCGGAGGAACCGTCGGATGGCTCTGAGGTTCGCCACGAAGATGATGACGGCATTGAGCAGGGTCTGTGCGACGCGTCCGTGCGGCAGGCGGAGCTGGGGGGTTGTCGATGCTGTCGAGGGCGGACTTCTTGAGGTTGCCGTTGCCGCCCTCGTTTTGACTGCGCAGTCCGGACCAGGCTTTCTGCCACAGAGGGGCGAACAGCGGGTATTTCTGGCGCCACTTGGCCAGCCAACACGGTGCCCGGGACGGTGATGCTCTTCCCCCTGCAGATGTCGGGGTAGACGGAGGTGTCCCGCTTGGGCCTTGGGATGGTGGGCAGGGCTGCCGGGGTACGGACAGTGGGGGCGTCGAGGCCGACGACGGCGGACGGGCGCGGCTGGGGCCGGCGGTAGCGGGTGACCGTGGCGTGCGGCCCGAGGGCGGGGCACTGTCGGCGCTGGTTCCCTGCGGGCCCGTACTCCTTGATCTTGGTCTGGTAGTCCTTCCGGGACTGGATCAGGTTGAGTGCGTGGGCGCGGTCCTCGTCCGTGCGGCTGTCGATGTATGTGGCGGCCGCAGTGATGAGCGGGGTGGGCATCAGCGGGCAGTAGAACTCGCCGCCGACCAGCTGCGTGCCGCGGAACTCTTACGCAGCCGCCCACACACCTGAGCGCCCCGCACTACACGGACATGCTCAGGCGCGCCGGGCTGCGGGTGCACCCGTCACAGCCCTATCTCAACGCACGTGCTTTGGTCGACTCGGGAACCTTCGCGTACGGCAGCCCGCGGGAAGTGGCCGGCGCACTGGCCGAGTACGCCCGAGTGGGCGTGGACGAAGTGGTCCTCAACTGCGCAGGTGTAGGTCTCGCGCATGGCTGGAATGCGGCCCTGGAGGACCTGGCGGAACTCTCGGCCGAAATGCGTGCGGTCCGATCGGGCGTGATCGCAAGAAGGCTAGGCTCACCGTGTCGAGAGGTGATGCGAAAGGAAATGGCGATGACCGAGGAAGTGCAGCGATGGCTGAAAGAGCACGCCTTGCCATTGAAAGGCCTGCACTCCGAGGCATCAGACCCGGGCCCGGGCTACCGTGACCTGGAGCCACTGCGCAAGGTTCTGCGTGACGTACGCGTTCTGGGGATGGGGGAAGCGACGCACGGGACAGCCGAGTTCTTCCGGCTCAAACACCAGTTACTACGCTTCCTCGTCGAGGAGATGGGGTTCACTGCCCTGGCCATGGAAGCCAGCGCCTCCGCCGCCCAGGCGGTCGACGACTACGTGCTGCACGGAACCGGTGATGCCGTCGGCGCGCTGGCCGGCCTCGGCTTCTGGACGTGGCGGACACGGGAAATGCTCGACGTCGTCGAGTGGATGCGCGACCACAACCGAACGGTTCCCCAGGACCGGGCCGTACGATTCGTAGGCATCGACCCGCAGCGATGCGGCCCCTCCCTGGCGGTGCTGGCCGCTGTGCTGCGCCCGCTGGCACCGGAACGGGCGGACATCACCGGCGGCCTGCTCGGCACACTGGCGGAGGCCAGGACCGGGTCACTCGTGGACCAGCGCCCCCAACTCCTTGCCGAGGCACGTGATCTGCAGCGATTCCTCGAGGAAGAGCACCCCCGGCTTGCCGCGCACATCGGGGACACGGCCGTTGATCAGGCACTCAGGCATGCGCGCCTGATCGTGGCCGCGGCTGACGTAGCCTCCCGGCCGCCGCGGGGCGAAGGCGAGGAGACGGGCGCGCTGGCCGCCCGGGACCGCCACATGGCCCAGGCGGTGATCTCTCTGGAAGAGGGAACCGCCGGAAAGGTGGCCATCTGGGCCCACAACGGCCATGTATGCACCGATTGTTACGCCCGCGACATTCCCGCCATGGGGAAGCACCTCAGGGGCCACTACGGTGAGCAGTACTACGCCCTCGGCCTGCTGTTCGGCGAAGGCGCCTTCCGAGCCCGCCCCGGAAACTCCGCGACACGACCGCCCAGGAAACACACCATCAGTGCGGCGGGTCCGCGCTCCGTCGAGGCCCAACTGGCCTCGGTCACCTCCGAGGACCACCTGATCGATCTCCGTGCCGGCCGGACCGAGCCCGCCGTTGCCGAGTGGCTGGAGAGCCCACAGTTCATGCGGTCCTTCGGCGCCGGCGTGCCACGCGTGACGTACCGTTTCTCGATGACTCAGACGGTGCTCATGCGTGAGTATGACGGATTGGCCTACGTGGCCCGCTCGACACCCTCGGTGCTACTGACCTGAGAGCCAACACAGTTGTCCGGACGGCAGCCCACATTGATAGCCGTGACCGGGCACGGCAACTCCTACGTGACGGTCTTGTCACGCGGCAGGGCACAGCCGTTGATGCTGGACCTCACGCTCGTAGTCCGGAATCGCGGTAGAAGTGCCAGGCGTACTCGTGGACGGTCATCGGTGTGGCCGCGGCGGGGCACCGCCCTCATGGGCCTATTTACGCAGAGGGAGAGTTTGCAGCCGGCATGTAACCATCCTGCCTGAGCTGCGGCCACGCACTGGTCAGCTCGTGCTCACTTCGTCGTCGGCCAACCTCGCATGGCGCTCGACGTCGTAGCGCACCCCGTCGTACTCCAGCTTCTGCCGCTCGACGCCCTCCGTGGCGAATCCCGCGGCCCGGGCGACCCGGCAGGAAGCCGGGTTGTTCACCCGGTGCCCCAGTTCCAGGCGGAACAGTCCGAGCTCATCGAAGGACCAGCGCGCCAGCTCCCGGCAAGCCCGGGACGCCACACCGCGGCCCCGAGCGGGAGCCGTGGTCCAGTACGACACCCAGCCGGTCCTGTGACGCTGGTTCACCGCACTGACAGCCGCGTTGCCCAGCACGGCACCCGTACCGTCGACCACGGCGAAGGCGAAGGCGGTCCCCGATGCCCACTGATCCGCCTGCGCCGTGAGCCAGCGCCGAGCGGCGTCCAGCGACGTGACCGGTTCACCGGCCTGCCATCTCATCGCCGGATCCGCGAACGCATCCAGTACCGCTTGAGCGTCCTTGGGCGACCAACGGCGCAACCACAAGCCGGCGGAAGCTTCCAGGCGATCATGCATACCTGAGAGTGTCGCGTCGCCGGGGGTGCCACGCCATCGAGTTTCGCCTGATCGCTGCCCTGACACCCTTTCACTCGGTGGCGAACGGGTGGGTGGGGGAGCGGCGGGGCGTGGAAATTCGTGTGCCCCCGTCCCGCCGTCCTCCCTAGACTCGCCACGCACCGCGCGCCGTACCGACATCACGGCGGCGCGCTGACGTGAGCCGTGTCGATCGAGGGGAGCCGGGCCGTGCGTGACCGTACCGCCGTCGTCGTTCCCCCCGCGCGGACCGAGGTGATCCTGGTGTCCTCGTCCGCCCGGTGCCCGCTGCGCGGCCGGCACCGGATGCCCGTGACACCCCGCTGACACCGCGCCGACAGACCGCAGCGCCCGGCACCTGCCGGCCGCCGCCGTACGTCCGCGCGTACGTCGCCTCGCCCCGGCACACGGGGACCAAGGGGACCACGGGGAATCGCGCCGCCCTCTTCCCGCATTCCTTCGAAAGGCACCGGGCCGTGCGCACCCACATCGACACCCTCGCCGCCGTCCGCAACCTCGGCATCCTCGCCCACGTCGACGCCGGCAAGACCACCGTCACCGAGCGGATCCTGTACGCGACGGGCACCACGCACAAGCGAGGCGAGGTGCACGACGGCACCACCGTCACCGACTTCGACCCGCAGGAACGCGACCGCGGCATCACCATCTTCGCCGCCGCGGTGAGCTGCGCCTGGAAGGGCCACAGCATCAACCTCATCGACACCCCCGGCCATGTCGACTTCGCCGACGAGGTCGAGCGCTCGCTGCGCGTCCTGGACGGGGCGGTCGCCGTGTTCGACGCCGTGGCCGGTGTGGAACCGCAGAGCGAGTCGGTGTGGCGGCAGGCCGACCGGTACGGCGTCCCGAGGATCGCGTTCGTCAACAAGCTCGACCGCGCGGGCGCCGACCTGGACCGGGCCGTGGCCTCCATCCGTGACCGGCTGCACCCCGCTCCGCTCGTCGTCCAGCTGCCGATCGGCACCGAGGACGGCTTCACCGGCGTCGTGGACCTGGTGCGGATGCGGTCCCTGGTGTGGGGCGACGGCGAGGGGACGGCCGTGGAGGGCGCGGTGCCGGAGGAGCTGCGGGAGGAGGCGGTACGGCGTCGGCGTGCGCTGGAGGAGGCGGTCGCCGAACGGCATCCGGCCGCCCTGGAGGAGTTCTGCGACCGCGAGACGCTCTCCGCCGGGACCCTCACCACGGCCCTGCGCGACCTCACCCGCACCGGAGACGGCGTGGTCGTGCTGTGCGGCTCCGCCTACCGCAACCGCGGTGTCGAGCCGCTGCTGGACGCGGTGGTGGCCTACCTGCCGTCGCCACTGGACGTCCCCGCCGTGCGCGGTGTCCACGAGGGGGCCGAGGAGCTGCGGGCCGCCGATCCCCACGCGCCGTTCGCCGGCCTCGTGTTCAAGGTGAACGCGTCCGCCACCGGCCGCCTGGCCCATGTGCGCGTCTACTCGGGCACGATCGAGAAGGGGGACACCGTGGCGGACCCCGGTGGCGGACGCACCGAGCGGGTGGCGAGGATCCTGCGGGTCATGGCGGACCGGCACGTCCAGCTGGACCGGGCGGTCGCCGGTGACATCGTCGCGCTCGCGGGCGTGAGATCGGCCCGGGCCGGCGCCACGCTGTGTGATCCCGGCGCACCCCTGCTGCTGGAGGCATCCGTGACCGCCGAACCCGTGGTGTCCGTCGCCGTCGAGGCGCGGCGGAGCACGGACACCGGGCGGCTCGCCACAGCGCTCGCCCGGCTCGCCGAGGAGGACCCCTCCCTGGTGGTGCGCACCGACACCGAGACCGGGCAGACCGTGCTGTCCGGGAGGGGGGAACTCCACCTGGAGGTCGCGGTGGAGAAGATCCGCCGTGACGGCGGACCGGAGGTCACCGTGGGCCGCCCGCGGGTGGCGTACCGGGAGACCGTCGTCGGCAGCGTCACCGGGTTCGCGTACCGGCACGTCAAACAGGACGGCGGGGCGGGGCAGTTCGCCCACGTCGTCCTGGACGTGGAGCCGCTCGGCCCCGAACCGGGCGCCGTCGGCTTCGAGTTCCGGTCCGCCGTGGTCGGCGGGCGCGTTCCGCAGGAGTACGTCCGCGCGGTGGAGGCCGGCTGCCGGGACGCGCTCGCCGAGGGACCGCTCGGCGGGCATCCGGTGACCGGGGTGCGCGTGACGCTCACCGACGGGTCCACGCATGTGAAGGACTCCTCCGACACCGCCTTCCGCACCGCCGGCCGGCTCGGCCTGCGCGCGGCCCTGCGGGCCTGTACGACGGCACTGCTCGAACCGGTCGCGGAGGTCACGGTGACCGTGCCGGAGGACGCCGTCGGCGGGGTGCTCGGCGACCTGGCCGCACGGCGCGGCCGGGTCGGCGGCTCGGAGACCCGCGGCGGCGCGGCCGTACTGACCGCGACCGTGCCACTGGCCGAACTGTTCGGTTACGCCACCCGGTTGCGCAGCCGCACCCAGGGACGGGGCACCTTCACCACCCGGCCCGCCGGCTACGCACCGGCACCCGTCCGCTGAGGGGTGCGTGCGCCCCCGCACGCCGGCCCGCACCACGAGCCACCGTGGTCCGTGGTGCGGGCCGGCAGGGCCGGACGGTCGGCGCGCGGTTCCGGGCCGTCTCGGTGCTCGTCCTGGTCGCCGCCGCGGCCGCCCCGGCCGGCGTGCCGCGGCTCGGTCCCGCGCCGAGCGGCGGCCTGCGTGCCGAGGCCGCCGTCCTCGCCCGGCCCCGGCCCCGGCTGTGGCGGGCGCCGGCCGCCGGCACGCTCGTCGTGGGCGCCACCTTCTCCGCCTTCAGCCACCTTCAACCGCCTCGGGCCCGTCCGCACGGGCGTCACCGGCTTCTCCACCGACGCCGTCCCGCCGCTCCTGATCGCCTACGGCGCCGCGACCGCCGTCGGCGACACGGTCGTGGGCCGGCTCGCCGACCGGTACGCAGTTCCGGTCCTCGCGGTGGGCCCGCTGCTGCTCAACCCGTTCTTCCTCGCCGGGTTCGCCGTCCTGGCCGGCGGGCTCGTCCCCGTGGTGGTGTGCTGCTGGGCGTCGGCCTGGTCGGGGTCACCCTGAACCCCGCGATGGTCACCCGGGCCCGGCGGGCGGGCGACGGCGGGCGGGCCACGCCGGACCGCTCGTCGGCACCCTGCACTCCTCCTCCCTCAGCTCGGCGTCATCATCGGCTCGTCCGTCGTCCGTCGTCCGTCGTCCCTCCTCCCCCGGCGCCATCGTCGTCGATGCCTTCGGCCTGCGCGCGCCCCGCTCCGGCCGGGCGCCGTCCTCGCCGCCCTCGGTCCGCCGGCGGTCCCCTCGGGGCCGCGCGCCCTCCACGCGCCGGCGGAACTGCCCGATCCCTTGACGTGAGCCGTCCGGACGGATTAACTCACGTCCTAAATTAAGTCATGAGTGCAATCCCTGAAGGGACACCGGGAGCCATGCGCAGGATCCGAGCCGCGGCCGTAGGCGCCGTCACCCTGTCTCTCGCCCTCGCGGCCACGGCCTGCGGAGGCGGATCGTCCACCGGTGGCGGGTCGAACGACTCGCCCAGGACGCTGACGTACTGGGCCTCCAACCAGGGCGCCAGCGTCGCCGTCGACAAGAAGGTGCTCCAGCCCGAACTCGACAAGTTCGAGCGGCAGACCGGCATCAAGGTGAAGCTGGAGGTCGTGCCCTGGTCGGACCTGCTGAACCGGATCCTGACCGCGACCACCTCCGGCCAGGGCCCGGACGTGCTGAACATCGGCAACACCTGGAGCGCCTCCCTCCAGGCGACCGGCGCGCTGCTGCCCTGGGACGAGCGGAACTTCGCGAAGATAGGCGGCAAGGACCGGTTCGCCGCGAGCGCCCTCGGCTCCACCGGCGCCCCGGGCAAGGACCCGGCGGCGGTCCCGCTGTACTCGATGGCGTACGCGCTCTACTACAACAAGAAGATCTTCGCCGACGCCGGCATCGCCAAGCCCCCCGCCACCTGGGACGAACTGGTCGCCGACGCCCGGAAGATCAAGGCGAAGGGCAAGTCCGCGCTCGGCGCCGAGGGTGCCAACCTGTCGGAGAACATCCACCACGTCTTCGTCTTCGCCAAGCAGCACGGCGCCGACTTCTTCACCGCCGACGGCAAGCCCGACTTCACCAGCCCCAAGGTGGTCGCGGCGGTGAAGCGGTACGTCGACCTGATGGCCAAGGACAAGGCCATCCCGGCCGGTGACGCCGAGTACGGGCAGAACCAGTCCGTCAGCGACTTCGCCAAGGGCAGGCAGGCGATGCTGTTGTGGCAGTCCGCCTCCGCCAACCTCACGTCCCAGGGCATGAGCGAGGACGCCTACGGCGTCGCGCCCGTACCGGTCCTCTCCGGCAAGCCCGGCGGCGGCACCCAGGTCAACTCGGCGGTCATGGGCATCAACATCGCCGTCTTCAAGAACACCCACAACCTCGACGGTGCCACGAAGTTCGTGAAGTTCATGACCTCCGACGGCGAGCAGAAGATCCTCAACACGGCCTACAGCTCCATCCCGCCGGTCACGTCCGCCCAGTCGGACCCCGCGTTCGCCGCCCCGGCCACCGCGGTACTCAAGGACACCCTCGCCACCAGCGCCGCCGCCCTGCCCCAGGTGCCGTCCGAGTCGCAGTTCGAGACGGCGGTCGGTACGGCCGTCAAGGAGCTGTTCGCCGACGCCGCCGCCGGACGCGCCGTCACCACGGACGGCGTCCGGGCGAAGCTGGAGAAGGCCCAGCAGCAGATGCCGGCGGCGTGACCACGATGACGACCACCGCGCTGAAGGAACCGGCGCGCGAGACGTCCCCCGGTGCGGCGCGCGAACCCCGCCGCCGCACCGGGCGGATCCGCCGCCTCTCCCTGCCGTACCTGCTGCTCCTGCCCGCCCTGCTCCTCGAACTCCTCGTCCACCTCGTGCCGATGGCGATCGGCATCGTGATGAGCTTCAAGGAACTCACCCAGTTCTACATCCGCGACTGGGGCACCGCCCCCTGGAGCGGCCTCGACAACTACCGGGTCTCGGTCGACTTCGACGCCCCCGTCGGCAAGGCGCTGCTCCAGTCCTTCGCCACCACCGTCGGCTTCACCCTGCTCTCGGTCGGCCTGTGCTGGCTCATCGGAACGGCCACCGCGGTGTTCATGCAGGACACCTTCCGCGGGCGCGGTCTGCTGCGCGCCCTCTTCCTGGTGCCGTACGCGCTGCCCGTGTACGCGGCCGTCATCACCTGGGTGTTCATGTTCCAGCACGACAACGGCCTGGTGAACCACGTCCTGCACGACCAGCTGCACCTCACCGACAAGCCGTCGTTCTGGCTCATCGGAGACAACAGCTTCTACGCGCTGCTGACCGTGTCGGTGTGGAAGGGCTGGCCGTTCGCGTTCCTCATCGTCACGGCCGGGCTGCAGAACATTCCCCGGGAGCTGTACGAGGCCGCCGCGCTGGACGGCGCCGGGATGTGGCAGCGCATCCGCCGCATCACGCTGCCGTCGCTGCGCCCGGTCAACCAGGTGCTCGTCCTGGTGCTGTTCCTGTGGACGTTCAACGACTTCAACACGCCGTACGTGCTGTTCGGCAAGGCCGCCCCCGAAGCCGCCGACCTCATCTCCGTGCACATCTACCAGTCCTCGTTCGTCACCTGGAACTTCGGCACCGGCTCGGCCATGTCCGTGCTGCTGCTGCTCTTCCTGCTCGTCGTGACGGGCGGCTACCTGCTGCTCACCTCGCGCGGACGGAGGACCGCCGATGCCTAGCCCGCCCGCGGCGCCGTCGCCCACCTCGCCCATGGCGCCCCCGCGTTCGTTCCTGTGGGCGCGCCGGGTGTTCCTCACCCTGCTCGCCGGGTTCGTGCTCCTGCCGGTGTACGTGATGGTCTCCAGCTCGCTCAAGCCGCTCGCCGACGTCACCGGCCGGTTCCGCTGGCTGCCCAGCGAGCTGACCGTCCGCCCCTACATCGACATCTGGTCGACCGTGCCGCTCGCCAGGTACTTCGCCAACTCGGTGATCGTGGCCGGCGCGGCGACCGTCTGCTCCGTGGTCATCGCCGTGTTCGCCGCCTACGCCGTCAGCCGCCACGAGTTCCGCGGCAAACGCGTCTTCACGGTCACCGTGCTGTCGACGCAGATGCTCCCGGGCATCCTCTTCCTGCTCCCGCTCTTCCTGATCTACGTCAACATCGGCAACGCCACCGGCATCGCCCTGTTCGGCTCCCGCGGCGGGCTGATCCTGACGTACCTGACCTTCTCGCTGCCGTTCTCCATCTGGATGCTGATCGGCTACTTCGACTCGGTGCCGCGCGACCTGGACGAGGCGGCGCTGGTGGACGGCTGCGGCCCGCTCGGAGCCCTGTTCCGGGTCGTCGTGCCGGCCGCGGTCCCCGGCATCGTCGCGGTCGCCGTCTACGCCTTCATGACCGCCTGGGGCGAGGTGCTCTTCGCGTCGGTCATGACCAACGACACCACCCGCACCCTCGCCGTCGGCCTCCAGGGCTACTCCACCCTCAACGACGTCTACTGGAACCAGATCATGGCCGCCTCGCTGGTCGTCAGCGTGCCCGTGGTGGCCGGCTTCCTGCTGTTGCAGCGCTATCTCGTCGCGGGTCTGACGGCGGGCGCCGTCAAGTGACCCCCACCCCTGATCCCGAAGGGACTCCCGTGTCCGAACCCATCGACCTCGCCGCACTCCCGCACGACTTCCTGTGGGGCACCGCCACGGCGGCGTACCAGATCGAGGGGGCCGTCGCCGAGGACGGCCGTTCGCCCTCGATCTGGGACACCTTCTCCCACACCCCGGGGAAGATCGCGAACGGTGACACAGGCGACGTCGCCTGCGACCACTACCACCGCTGGCGCGAGGACATCGGGCTCATGCGGCAGCTCGGCGTCAACGCCTACCGCTTGTCGGTGGCCTGGCCGCGGGTGATCCCGGACGGCACCGGGCCGGTGAACCCCAAGGGCCTCGCGTTCTACGACGAACTGGTGGACGCGCTGCTGGAGGCGGGCATCACCCCGTCCGTCACCCTCTACCACTGGGACCTGCCGCAGGTGCTCCAGGACCGCGGCGGCTGGCCGGAGCGGGACACCGCCCTCGCGTTCGCCGACTACGCCTCCGTCGTCGCCGAACGCCTCGGCGACCGCGTCACCCTCTGGGCCACCCTGAACGAGCCCTCCTGCTCCGCCTGGA
Organism: Streptomyces sp. NPDC029151; assembly: GCF_055564315.1. Lineage (NCBI taxonomy): Bacteria > Bacillati > Actinomycetota > Actinomycetes > Kitasatosporales > Streptomycetaceae > Streptomyces > Streptomyces sp. NPDC029151. The sequence continues at coordinate 970,954 of NZ_JBVHWQ010000001.1, read as the reverse complement.
TCGGTCACCTGGAGGGCACCATGGCCCCCGGCCGGCGCGACCTGACCGCCGCCGTCCGCGCCTCCTGCCACCTGCTCCTCGGCCACGGCCTCGCCACCCGGGCGATCCGCGACGCCGCCCCCCGCGCCCAGGTCGGCATCGTGAACAACCTCTCCACCGTCCACCCGGTCACCGACCGTCCCGAGGACCTGGCGGCGGCCCGCCGGCACGACGGCCATGTCAACCGCTGGTGGCTCGACCCGGTGCACGGCCGCGGCTTCCCCGCCGACATGGTGGAGACCTACGGCGTCGAACTCCCGCTGACCGCCGAGGACCTGACGGCCATCGCGGCACCGCTCGACTGGCTCGGGCTCAACTACTACTTCCCGGCGTACGTCACCGACGACCCCGGCGGCCCCGCGCCGTACGCCCGTTCCGTCCGCCGCGAGGGCGTCCCGCGCACCGGCATGGACTGGGAGATCGACGCGTCCGGCATCGAGACGCTGCTGCTGCGGCTCACCGAGGAGTACGGCGCCCGGAGGATCTACGTCACCGAGAACGGCTCCGCCTTCCCCGACGTGGTCCGCCCGGACGGCAGCGTCGACGACCCCGAGCGCCGGGACTACCTGGAGCGCCACCTCGCCGCCTGCGCCTCGGCGGCCCGCAAGGGTGCCCCGCTGGCCGGCTACTTCGCCTGGTCCCTCCTGGACAACTTCGAGTGGGCCTACGGCTACGACAAGCGCTTCGGCCTGGTCCACGTCGACTACGACACCCAGGCCCGCACGATCAAGGGAAGCGGACGGCGGTACGCGGACATCGTCCGCGTCCACCGCGCCCAGACACGCCGGGCCGCCTGAGCCGGGCGGCACACCCGGCAGTTGTTGACGGCGTCAACGAGTTGGTTGATTGCGGCTGAGTGGCCGCCATGTGTACGGTGACCGGTATGACGGACCACTCCGCCCCACCCCCCGGCGGACCCCTTGTCACCGCTTCCGAGATCGCCCGGATCGCCGGGGTCACCCGTGCCGCCGTCTCCAACTGGAGGCGGCGGTACGAGGACTTCCCCGCGCCCGCGGGCGGCAGCGCCACCAGCCCCCTGTTCGACCTGACCGCCGTACAGACCTGGCTCGACCGCCAGCGCAAGGGCCAGGACGTCTCCGCGGAGGTCCGGTTGTGGCAGGCGCTGCGGGCCGCCTCCGGCGACGACATGACCGGCGCCCTCGCCGACGTCGCACAGCTCCTCGCCGGCGGACCGGACGCCCCGCCGCTGCCCGACGACGTGGTCCGCCCGGCCCGCGAGCTGGCCGCGCAGGGGTCGCCGGGCGAGGTCGCCGAGGCCCTCGCCGAACGCTTCACCGACTCCGTCCGCCGGGCCGGCTCCGACCAGGTCACCGCGCCGCGCATCGTCCGCGCCCTGCGGCACCTCGCCGGCGACGTACCCGCCGGCGCCACCGTCCTCGACCCGGCCTGCGGCATCGGCACGCTCCTCCTCGCCGTCGGACCCCGCCGGGGGACCCGGCGCCGCGGACAGGAGTCCGACGCCCGCAAGGCCCGCTTCGCCCGGCTGCGCGCCGACCTCACCGGACACGAGGACGTCACGATCACCGCCGGCGACTCCCTCCGCGACGACCACTGGAGCGGACTCCAGGCCGACCTCGTCGTCTGCGACCCGCCCGTCGGCGACAGCGACTGGGGCCGCGAGGACCTGCTGCTCGACCCCCGGTGGGAACTGGGCATCCCCTCCCGCGCCGAAGGCGAACTCGCCTGGCTCCAGCACGCCTACGCGCACACCGCTCCCGGCGGCCGCGTGCTCATGGTCATGCCGGCGTCGGTCGCCTACCGCAAGGCCGGCCGGCGCATCCGGGCCGAGCTGGTACGCCGGGGGATCCTGGCCCAGGTCACCGCGCTGCCGCCGGGCGCCGCCGCCTCGCACGCCCTGCCCGTGCACGTGTGGGAGCTGCGCCGCCCGGCCGCCCCGGGCGCCGCCGCCACCAGCGTGCGCATGGTCGACCTCACCGCCAACGACCCGGACGGTTCGCTGGACCCGGAGCCCGCCCAGGCCACCGCCGTCCCGCTGATCGACCTCCTGGACGACACCGTCGACCTGACTCCCGGCCGCTACGTCAGGGAGTCCCACCGGGACTACGCGGCCGAGTACCTCGCCCTCCGCCGGGAACTCACCCGCGAACTGCGCAAGCTGGCCGAACTGCTGCCCGACCTGACGGCCGGAGAGGGCCCCGGCGCACCCCCCGGACCGTCGGTGAGCGTCGCCGACCTCGCCCGGGCCGGACTCGTCGAGTACGGCGACCCGGAACCCGTCTCGGTCAGCGACCAGCTCGACACCGCCTTCCTGCGCGGCTTCCTGCGCAGCGCCGCCAACACCCGCCGCTCCACCAGCGCCAGCGGCACCTTCCGGCTCGACGGCAAGGGCGCCCGCATCCCCCAGATGGACCTCGCGGCCCAGCGCCGCTACGGCGCAGCCTTCAGCGCGCTGGAGGAGTTCGAGGAACGCTCCCGCCGTGTCGCCGAACTCACCCGCCAGGCCGCCGAACTGGCCCGCGACGGACTGGGCAACGGCACGCTCACCCCGGGGGAGTGAGGGCGCGGCCGGGCGGAGTTCGCGGCCGGCGCGCCGGACGGCGGCTCCGTGGCCCGTGGGACGGGACGCCGCTCGGCGCGGTCCACGGCGCCGGGGGCCGGGCCGCGGACCCGGTGAGCCGGCCCGGACCGGCCCGGGTGCTCGACGCCTGGCCCGGGACCCGCCGACCCGGATCGAGGACTCACCGAGCGGCAGCGCGTACGTCCCGGGCCGGGACCGGCGCTGGTGGGAACACTGCCCCGGGCCGGTGACACGGACCCGGGCGGGTCAGCCCCTGGCGCGGCGGCCGGTCCCGGCCAGCAGGAGCAGCACGGCGAGGCCGGACACGGCGCACGCCGGCACGAGGACACCGCCGTCCCCCGAACCGAACATGCCCGCGGCGACCAGCGCCAGGAACGCGCCGGCGGTCTGGGCGCCGGTGCCGGACGGCATCGGGGCCGCGGTCCAGGGGCGCCGGCGGGGGATCCACAGGCGCAGCAGCTCCACGGCGGCCGTCAGGGCGACCAGCCGGGAGCCGACGCGCAGCCACAACGGGGGCGTGGTGCCGCCCAGTTCACCCACACCGGCCACGGTCAGGAAGGCGAACAGCAGGACCGGCAGCAGCCAGCCGAGACCTGCGCGGACGTTGGTTCCGGGGACGCCGTGCCCCGACGGGGTGGCGGAGGCGGCATCACCTGGTATCCGGGGGGCGGGGATCGCCGGCAGGGCCTCCCCGGACGCTCCGGACGCCTCGGATGCCTCGGACACCTCGGTCGGCCGGGGCGGGAGGGGCTTCAGGGGGCGCAGGGCGCGGGACTGGGCGTGGCGCAGACGCGGACCCACGGTGCCGTGGCGTTCCACGTGGGCGGTGAGTTCCGCCTGGAGCGCGAGGAGGCGTTCGGCCATCGCGTCGAACTCCGCGCGGCGTTCGGCGGCGAGACGAGCTGCCTCGCGCGCCGCGTCGGCGAGCCGGGCGAGGGTCTCCGTGCGCAGGCGCACGGCGTCCTCGCGGGCGGCGTCCGCCTCCCGCGGCACCTCGGCCAGCTCCGCCTGGAGCCGGACCCGTTCGGCCTCGATGATCTCGGCGATCCGGTGCCGCTGGTCCGGCGGCAGCTCGCGCGGCGCCCGGGCCTCGGCGCGGGCCACCGCGGCCCTGCGCCACTCCATCAGCGGACGGCCCCGGTGCTCACCGATGCCGTTGATGTGCACCTTGCGGCCCTGGACGCGGTGGATGTAGAGCACCTCGCCGCCCTTGCCGTTGGGCGCCTTGCCCCAGCTGACCCGGGTGAAGTCGGCGGCCGTGCGGATGCCCTGGGCGGCGAGGGCCCGGACCAGGCCGGCGCCGATGCCGTTGACGTCGCTCGCGCTGAGCCGAGTGCCGCGCAGCGAGGCCTGGACGGACTCCCGGCGCAGCACGGCGAGGGCCTGCCGCTCCTGGTGTTCCCTCTTGCCGTCCAGGCCGTTCAGCCGGCGGTCCAGCGCCCGTTCCCGGCGCAGCCGCCGTTCGTGGACGCGTTGCAGCGTCTTCGCGCAGGCGGCCTCGGCGCGGTCGCGGTCCCGGGCCTCGCGGTTCACCCGGCGGCGGTCGGCCAGCTCGAAGGCGCGGCGCCCGTCCAGGAGCCGGCGCAGGGCACGGATCGCCTCGATCAGGCCGCGGCGTTCGGCACGCGTCCGCGCGGGCGTCTGCCCGTCGCGCCGCAGGGTGGTGCTCTCGGTCAACGTGTTCTCGTTCAGCAGGCGGGGTGTCGGGGGCCCCGGCCCGGGGGCGGGGTGAGGGCCGAGGTGTAGGTCTCGCCGTCCACCAGCGGGGTGCCGGGGGTGAGCCCGGCGGCGGCCATCCGGTCGTACTCGGCGAGAATCAGTTCCTTGGTGCGGTAACGGCCGTACTCCTTCAGGTCGTTGTCGCGGGTCACGTTGAAGGTGTCCAGGATGTACGCGGTGTCGTCGCGGGAGACGCCGTACAGGTGGAAGAAGAAGGCGTCCAGCTCCGCCTTGAGCACCGCCCGGCGGTCCGCGTCCCAGCGGAAGGGGGCGCCGGTGTCGCCGAGTTCCCGGGCGAAACCGCTCAGATCGGCGGCCGTGTAGGTGAGCTCGGTCAGGCGCGGCACGAGGAAGGAGGCGTGCCGGGCCAGGGCCGCGGGCGTGGGGACGGGGAGCTGGCGGACCACGAAGTAGCTCATGGAGGTGCCGCCGATCGACTGGCGGGCCGCGTAGTCCAGCACGAACGAGGACCACACGCTCGCCAGCAGGGCGGCCTGGTCGGCGAGGGCGAGCATGAACTTGTGGCCGAAGCCGTGGGCGGGCGCGATCGCGCAGATCATGGTGCGTTCGTTGCTCTTGTTGGTGATGTCCCGCCAGCCCAGCACCCAGTCCCGTTCCCAGCCCCGCGCGGCCAGCCGTGACCGTACGCCCGCGGCCCGGACCTCCCGGCCGTGACGGTCGGACTCGCCGGTCGGCACGTCCTGTTCGGGCACCCAGTAGCGCGGCATCGGGCAGGCGGCCGCGTCCTGGTGGCGCTCCACCGTGAGCCGCGGCAGCGTGCCCTTGTTCAACTGCTTGTCGGTGGCGCCCTCGTAGGTGGAGAAGCGGTGGTCGTAGTGGTGCAGCATCTTGGCCTCGTACAGCGGGAGCAGCCGCTCCTCGCCGCGGACCAGGACGTTGCCCTTCAGGTTCCACCCCTCCCCGAGGAGGTCGTCGAAGGTCTCGCCGCGCTGCGCGTCCGGACGGAAGACACCGGAGTCGTTCGCCATGTCGAACATCCGCAGGAAGGACACCCCCCACGGGTTGCCGTCCGCGCGCGACTCGTGCACGAACACCGGCACCCGGCGGTAGATGCCCAGGGTGATCTCGGCGTCCCGGCGGCTGCCGAACACCGGGCAGGTACCGGTGTTGGGGTTCATCCGCAGGATGTCGTCCGCCGTCAGCCGGTAGCGGCGCCCGGCGATCTGCGCGGCCTGGCGCACCTTGAACACCAGCTGCGCCGGCTCCGTCATGTCCCCGGTGCCGCGCAGCGTCAGCAGGCAGAAGCGCAGCTGGTTGTGGACGCCGGGGAAGACCTTGTCCTCGTTCTCGAAGTCGTACAGGGCGGCGAGGCGGCCGTGCGTGACCAGGTCCTTGAAGAAGAACTGGGTGGTCGCGTCGGTGGCGATGCCGGTCGGCACGATGATCCCGGTGCGCCCGCGCGGACCGGTCAGGGCGCGGTCGGTCTCCGCGAAGACGGCGTACGTGTTGATGTCGCCGCGGCCGGTCAGCGGGTACCGGCCGCTGACGCGCAGGAAGTGGCTCTCGCCCTCCGCGCGGCGCTTGGCGGCCTCGAACTCCTCGGACAGCAGCCGCCCGTCGGGGTCCTCGCGCAGCGCGGCGATGGCCCGCTTGCGGGCGGCCGCGTTCTTCGCCCGGGCGATCTCGGGGCTGCGCTCGGCGAAGAACTCCTGTTCCTGCAGCTTCACCCGCTCCCACGGCGGGTTGCCCAGCACCGCGTCGAAGCCGCCCGCCCAGCCCGTCTCCGGCCGGACGCCGGTGCCGGACTCCGGCACCGGGAAGACCTCCGGGAACTCCAGGTGCCAGTGGAAGAAGCCGTACTCGTCGCGCAGCCGCAGGATCTCGGCGTGCGTGGCGTCCGGTACGGCGGCCTGGTCGCGTCCGCGCAGCGCCCGGAACACCTGGTCGGTGGGGGCCGCGGGCGCGTCCGGCCGCTTGGGCCAGACGAACGCGGCGCACCAGGCGTCGGCCGCGTGCAGGTCCTGGAGGTAGTCGGCGGACTCGACCCAGGAGCGGTACGCGGACTCCTGGTGGCGGACGTCGGCGAGGGAGTCGGCGGGGGCGGCGGTGATCCGGGCCAGCTCGGCCGCGTAGCGGCTGTTGCCGACGGCCGGGGCCGCGCCGAACAGCAGCTCGTCCTGGCCGGCGCGCTGGGCGCGGTTGCGCTTCTGCAGATCGCCGGCGGTCCGCTTGTCGTCGCCCTCGATCGGCTTGAACGCGTCCGTGGGAACACCGTCGGCGAGCAGCTTCGGGGTGGCGCCGATCAGCCCGTTGCCGTGCTTGAGGTGGGCGTCGAGGAAGCCGAGCGGCTTGCCCGGCTCCAGCGCCTCCAGCCACAGCGAGACCTTCGCCAGCTCCACGGCCATGGGGTTGAGGTCCACGCCGTACACGCACCGGGCGACCACCTCGTGCAGGGCGTGGCGGACCGCCTCCGGCGTCGGCTCGGGGTTGCGTTCCCGGACCGCCGCGACCTGCTTGGCGATCCGGCGGGCCGCCGCCACCAGGAAGTGACCGGAGCCGCACGCCGGGTCGCACACCTTCAGCGACAGCAGCTCGCGCGTGATCGCCGCGGCCGGATCGGCCTCGCCCGCGCGGGCCGCCGCCTCCTCGCCGCGCCGTACCGCGTCCTGGACCACCGGGTCCAGCGCGGAGTCCAGCAGGCTCTCGATCAGCGACGCCGGTGTGTAGTAACTTCCGGTCGTCTTGCGGGTGTTGCCGGCGGCCTCGATCAGCTCGAAGCTCCGCTCCACCGCGCTGTGGGCCGGCTCCAGCTCCAGCAACGACTCGTAGACCGAGCCGAGTTCCTCCGCGCCCAGCTGCCGGTAGTCCACGGCCCGCCGGCGCCCCGCGCTGCCGTCGCGGACCTCGCACAGGTGGCGTACGGCGGTGAGCAGGGCCTCGTTGGCCAGCTTCAGGCCGCGCAGGGGGGCGTCCGCGTCGGTCTCGGTGAACAGGCCGCCCAGACCCGGCAGGCCCAGCTCGGTCAGGCCCTCCTCCCGGCCGAGCGCCGTCAGGACGAGGCGCAGCGCGTCGTAGCGGTCGCCGTGGGCCGTACCGCGCCGCCTGCGGGCGTGGGCGCGCAGCCGGGCCGACGAGAAGTAGCGCTCGTACCGCTCCCGGGCGAGCGGAGCGGCGTCGGGCGCGAGCAGTGCGTCCCGGTCCTCGGCGATGAAGACGAACAGCAGCCGGTACACCAGCCGCAGCAGTGCCACCTGCAGGTCCCGGGGCCGGACGTGTTCGCGCAGCGCGCCGTTCTCCGGGTGCCGCAGGAAGCCCGTGCCCAGCACGGTGATCGCCTCCTGCACGCTCCGGCGCAGCTGGTCCAGCGCACGCGTGCCGCCGGCGACGGCCTCCGTACGCCACTGCTCCAGCCGGCAGGCCGCCGGGGCCGCGCCCTCCGGCACCTCGAACCGGGACACGTGCAAGAGCCGGTACAGCAGCAGGAACTCGCTGAACAGCTCGCCGTCGAAGACCGCCGCCAGGTCGAACTCGACGTAGGAGGCGGTGGCCAGGGCGCTGGAGTCGCGCAGCAGCCGCACCTGGCGGCCGTTGGTGAGCAGACCCCAGAGGTGGGCCTCGGAGCGGTTCAGGCACTCCTGGAGCATCGACTGCGGGGGGACCGTGCCCGCGCCGCCCGGCCGCCGGTCCAGCTCCGCCTGCCAGGCGGTCTGGTGGACCAGGGCGTGGTGCCAGCGGTGGGAGACCGGGAAGCGCCTGCCCGGGTCGGAGTCGGCGGGGACGCCGGCCGGGCCGACCGGCGAGAGCCGGCCGAAGCCCAGCTCGCGCCAGAGCGGTGCCAGCCAGTCGGCGCCCGCGCGGCCGGTGGGGTCGGCGGCCGGCCGGCCGGTCTCCGGGTCCTCCGGGAGCCGCGCGCGCAGCTCCCGCCACAACGGCTTGAGGTACTCCCAGCTGCGCTCGGCCTCGTCGCGCACCGAACGGGAGGAAGGCAGCCCGTAGTCGGCGGGGCTCGTCCCGGGCAGGTCCCGGCCCTCGGCCGCGCGGAGCAGCAGATCGGCCGGCAGCAGTCCGCCGACCGTGTGGACGGCGGTGAACACCTGGGTGCGGGCGGTGGCGGACATCTTCCTCTTTTCTCCTGCTGCGCCCATCGTTCCAGAGGGCCGTGGCAGACCGTCGCCACGGTACACGGGGAGCGGAGCAACGGGAAGAGTGCTGATCTGTTGACGTCGTCAACGGAGAGCGATCGTTGATCACGGCTGAGGCCCATTGCACAGCGCGACGGCGCCCTGCCCGCCCCGCGCCGGCTCGCGCCGGCCGCACGGCGGACCGCCCCCCTCCTGCTCGGCTCGGCCCTGCTCGCGGTCCCCGGCGCCGGACTGCCCCGCGGCCCGCTGACCCTGGACGCCACCGCGCGCCTCGAACCCCCTTCTCCGGCCCACCCGTTCGGCACCGACGCGCTCGGCCGCGACATGCCCGCCCCAGTCGCCCCAGTCGCCCCAGTCGCCCACGGCGCCCTGGACACCCTGCTGCTCGCCCTCGCGATCAGCGCCGGCACCCTCCTCACCGGGCTGCTGCTCGGACTGCTGCCCCGGCTCTCCGGGCCGCCGGCCGACACCGTACCGCCGGTGCTCGCCGCGCTGCCGGTCACCGCCGTCGCCGGCGGCGGCCCGGCCACCCCGCGCTCGCCGTCGCCGCCGTGGCCTGGGCGCCGCTCGCCGCGCACACCTCCGCCCTGCTGCTGACGGGAACGCGCCCCCCTCCACCTCACCGCCACCCGGGCCCTCGGCGCCGGCCGCCGCGACCTGCTGCGCCACGAACTCCTGCCCGCCGTCGTCCCGTTCGTCGCCCGGCACGCCCTGCTGCGGTTGCCCGGCACCGCGCTCGCCCTGGCCTCCCTCGGCTTCCTCGGCCTCGGTGCCCAGCCGCCGTCGCCCGAGTGGGGCCACCTGTTCGCCGAGAACCAGCCCTACGCCGAACGCGCCCCCCGGCCGGTCCTCGCCCCCGCCGCCGTCCTCGCCGTCCGCTGCGCGCCGGCCGTGACGTCCGAGGGCGCCGTACGACGCCGGCCGCTCCGTCGTACCGCCGAGGCACCCGCACAGGGGTGAGGTCCGGGTGCCCGCCGAGCGGGGCCGCGCGCCGTCGTGCCGGCACGGCCCGGGGACGGCGTGCGGAAGGGCCCGGACCGGCAGCCGGTCCAGGCCCTTTCCCCGCGGCTCCGCCCCGGTCCCACTCGCTCAGCGCGCCGCCAGCTCCAGCAGCTGCGGCTGCTCGGCCGGCGCCTCCACCGGCGTCCGCGCGTTGCGCCACAGCCACGCGACGTCCCGGCCGAAGGACCACACCAGGGAGCCCAGCGCCAGCAGTACGACGGCGAGGTCGACCGGGCGGGGCAGCAGCTCCGCGCCCGCGACGAGCAGGCAGACGCCCTGGATCGCGGCGACGGTCTTGCGGGCGAAGGACGGCGGCAGCGGGGCGGTCAGCCAGGGCGCGACACGGGCCGCGGCGACGAACGCGTACCGCATGCTCCCGATCAGCAGCACCCACGGCCCGAGCCGCGTCGACACGTACACGCTGAGCACCAGGATCAGGAACGCGTCGACCTCCATGTCGAAACGCGCGCCGAGCGCGGACGAGGTGCCGGTGCGCCGGGCCACCTTGCCGTCCACGCCGTCCAGCAGCAGCGCCACCGCGGTCAGGGCGACCAGCAGCGTCACCGGCGGCGCGCTCTCGAAGGAGTCCGCGACCAGCGCGGTCACCCCGCCCACCAGGGTGGCCCGGCCCAGCGTGACCCGGTTGGCGGGTCCGAAGGAGCGCAGCCGGGAGCGGTGCACGGCCCGGGAGAGGACCGCCCAGGTGGCGAACGCGAAGACCAGCCCCGTCAGCCAGCCGGCCGGCCCCAGGCCGATCGCCGAACCGAGCAGGGCCAGCAGCAGCAGCTGCACGCCCGCTCCCACGGCGGTCTCCTGCTGGAGCCTCGCGTCATACGTGTTGTTCAGGGCCACCGCACATCCTCCGGCCGAGTGACAGAGTCGATCAACGCCGCGTACTGTGCGCGGCCAGTGCACAACTCGGTACGTGAACAACTTCCCGATCGTTCAGGAGGATGCCGATGAACCCTTCGGCCCGCGCGTTCTGGCTCCGCTCGCCCGGCCACGGCGAGCTGCGCGACGTCACCCTCGCGGAGCCCGCCGAGGACGAGGTCCTGGTGCGCGCCCTGTACTCCGGGGTGAGCCGGGGCACGGAGACACTCGTCTTCCGCGGCGGGGTGCCGGAGAGCCAACACGCCGCGATGCGGGCACCGTTCCAGGAGGGCGACTTCCCCGGCCCGGTGAAATACGGCTACCTCAGCGTCGGCGTGGTCGAACGGGGCCCGGCCGCGCTGACCGGCCGTACCGTCTTCTGCCTGTACCCGCACCAGAGCCGTTACGTCGTGCCGGTGAGCGCCGTCACCGCGGTGCCCGAGCGGGTGCCCGCCGAACGGGCCGTGCTCGCCGGGACCGTCGAGACCGCCGTCAACGCCCTGTGGGACGCGGCACCGCTGGCCGGCGACCGGATCGCGGTGGTCGGCGGCGGCATGATCGGCTGCGCGGTCGCCGCGCTGCTCGCCCGCTTCCCCGGCGTCCGCCTCCAACTGGTCGACGCCGACCCGGACCGCGCCCGGACCGCCGAGGCGCTCGGCGTCGACTTCGCCGCCCCCGCCGACGCCCTCGGCGACTGCGACCTCGTCGTGCACGCCAGCGCCACCGAGGCCGGCCTCGCCCGGGCCCTGCAGCTCCTCGCCCCGGAGGGCACCGTCGTGGAGCTGAGCTGGTACGGCGACCGGAGCGTGACCCTCCCGCTCGGCGAGGCCTTCCACTCCCGCCGGCTCACCGTGCGCAGCAGCCAGGTTGGCACCGTCTCCCCGGCCGCCCGGCCCGGCCGCACCTACGCCGACCGGATGGCGCTCGCCCTCGACCTGCTCGCCGACCCGGCGCTGGACGCGCTCATCACCGGGGAGAGCGCCTTCGAGGAACTCCCCGACGTGCTGCCCAAGCTGGCCTCCGGCGAGATCCCCGCCCTGTGCCACCGGGTCCGGTACACGGGAACCGCCTGACCTGAGAAAAGAGTGAGGAACCGCTGAACACGGGGAAGCGAAGAGCCGTACTACACGGCATCCCCCGGCGGGCAAGGGCGGGGGGACCAGACGCGCCGCACCTGGAGGGTCGTCCGTTGTTCAGCATCACCGTCCGCGATCACATCATGATCGCCCACAGCTTCCGCGGCGAGGTCTTCGGGCCCGCGCAGCGCCTGCACGGCGCCACGTTCCTCGTGGACGCCACCTTCCGCCGCGAGCAGCTGGACGAGGACAACATCGTGGTCGACATCGGCCTGGCCACGCAGGAACTGCGCACCATCACCGCGGAGCTGAACTACCGCAACCTCGACGACGACCCCGACTTCCAGGGCGTCAACACCTCCACCGAGTTCCTGGCCAAGGTCATCGCCGACCGGCTCGCCGAGCGGATCGCCAAGGGCGGCCTGGGCGAGGGCGCCAAGGGCCTCGCCGGGATCACCGTCACGCTCCACGAGTCGCACATCGCCTGGGCGAGTTACGAGCGTGACCTGTGACCGACCTGACCGTGGAGCGGGCCCGCCTCACCTACGTGCCCGCGCAGCCCACCGCCGCCGACACCGCCGGAATCATCCCCATGTCCCTGCGCACCGTGCACTTCGTGATGCCGGGCGGCGTGGACGACCCGGCCGCGCCCAGCGGCGGCAACGCCTACGACCGCCGGGTCTGCCTGGACCTGCCCGGCTTCGGCTGGCAGGTCACCCGGCACGCCGTACCCGGCAGCTGGCCGCGCCCGGACGCCGCCGCCCGCGAGGCGCTCGCCCGCACACTGCGGGACCTCCCGGACGACACGGTGGTCCTCCTCGACGGGCTCGTCGCCTGCGGGGTGCCGGAGACCGTCGTCCCCGAGGCACAGCGCCTGCGCCTCGCCGTCCTCGTCCACCTCCCCCTCGGCGACGAGACCGGCCTGGACCCGGCCGTCGCCGCCGACCTGGACGGCCGCGAGCGGGCGGTGCTGCGGGCGGCGGGAGCGGTCGTCGCCACCAGCGACTGGGCGGTCCGCCGGCTCGTATCCCACCACGGCCTCGCCCCCGACCGGGTGCACGTCGCCGCGCCCGGCGCCGACATCGCGCCCCTCGCCCCCGGCACCGACGGCGTCTCGCGGCTGCTGTGCGTGGCCGCCGTGACCCCGCGCAAGGGCCAGCACCGGCTGGTGGAGGCGCTCGCGACCGTCCGGGACCTGCCGTGGACCTGCGAGTGCGTCGGCGGCCTCGCCCACGACCCCGCGTACGTCGCCCACCTGCGGGAGCTCATCGCCCGGTACGGTCTCGCCGACCGCCTGCACCTGACCGGCCCGCGTTCCGGAGCCGCGCTCGACGCCTCCTACGCCGCGGCCGACCTGATGGTCCTCACCTCCTACGCCGAGACCTACGGCATGGCGGTCACCGAGGCCCTCGCCCGCGGCATCCCGGTCCTCGCCACCGACGTCGGCGGTCTGCCGGAGGCGGTCGGCCGCGCACCGGACGGCGGGGTGCCCGGCATCCTCGTCCCGCCGGAGGACCCCGCCGCGCTCGCCGCCGAACTGCGCGGCTGGTTCGGCGAACCCGACGTACGCCGCCGCCTCAAGGCGGCGGCCCGCGGCCGGCGCGCCGCGCTCGACGGCTGGGCGACCACCGCCCGCAGTCTCGCGGGAGTCCTCGGACGGCTCCCGGAACCACCGAGGAGGGCGGCATGAGCGGCGTGCGGGAAGAAGAGGCGGTGCCGGTACGGTCCGGCTCGCAGGGGCTGATCCCGGCTCAGCCGGGGCCCGGCGCGGGCGAGTCGCGCCGAACGGAGGAGCCGGCTGTGGACACAGAGGGTGCGGAGCCTCCCGGCGGGGCGAGCGACGGCGCCGCCGACTCCGTCATCGCCGGCGCCGGGCCCGTGGCCCGCCCCGGCGAGCGGGCCACCGTACGGCTGCGGGACGGTGACCCTGAGGACGGGCCGCGGTACGCGCCCGAGTGGCTCCAGCTGCGGGAAGGCGCCGACGCGGCGGCCCGCGCGCCGGAACTGCTCGACCCCCTGCGGATCCGGCTGGCCAACCTGCCGGGACGGGCGGGCGGACTCGCCGTGCACGACCTGGGCTGCGGCACCGGCTCGATGGGCCGCTGGCTGGCGCCCCGCCTGGACGGCGCCCAGCACTGGGTGCTGCACGACCGCGACCCCTACCTGCTGCACTTCGCCGCCGTGGCCTCCCCGCGCTCCGCCGCCGACGGCAGCCGCGTCACGGTCGAGACCCGGCGCGGTGACGTCGCCCGGCTCACCCCGGACGCGCTGTCCGGGGCCGCGCTGGTGACCGCCTCGGCGCTGCTCGACGTCCTCACCCGGGAGGAGATCGAGGCCCTGGCGGACGCCTGCACGGGCGCCGGCTGCCCGGCCCTGCTCACCCTCTCCGTCGCGGGGCGCGTCGAACTCGCCCCCGGCGACCCGCTGGACGCCGAGATCGCCGAGGCGTTCAACGCCCACCAGCGGCGCTCCGGGCTGCTCGGCCCGGACGCGGTCACCGTGGCCTGCGAGGCGTTCGCCGAGCGGGGGGCGACGGTCCACGTGCGCCCGAGTCCGTGGCGGCTCGGTCCGGCGGAGGCCGCACTGACCGAGCAGTGGCTGCGCGGCTGGGTGGGCGCGGCCGTCGAGCAGCGCCCGGAACTGCGGGACCGGGCCGAGCGGTACCTGCGCGACCGGCTCGCCGCCTGCGCGGCCGGCACGCTGCGGGTCACCGTCCACCACAGCGACCTGCTGGCCCTGCCCCGGCCGACGGACGGAGCGGCATGAGCACGAGGGCGGCCCCGCGCACCGACACCGTGACGGCCGCCTGCCCGGCACCCGCGCCGGGGCCCGGCGCGGCCCGGCCCCCAGGCGCCACACCCTCCGCGCCCCGCCGCCCGGACTCCCGCGCCCTGCGCACCCACGTCGGCACCGCCGTCGGTGTCGTCATCCTCGGAGCCCTGCTGTGGCGGCTCGGCACCGGGCCGCTGCTGGACGGGCTGCGGCGGATCGACACCGCCGCGGTGCTGGCCGCGGTGGGGATCGGCGCGGTCACCACCGTGTGCAGCGCGTGGCGCTGGCAGCTGGTGGCGCGGGGCCTGGGGCTGAGGCTGCCACTGGGTCCCGCCGTCGCCGACTACTACCGTGCGCTCTTCCTGAACGCGGCCCTGCCCGGCGGGATCCTGGGCGATGTGCACCGGGCGGTCCGGCACGGGCAGAGCGCCGGTGACGTGCGGCGCGGGGTGAAGGCGGTGGTCCTGGAGCGGGTCGCGGGACAGATCGCGCTGGCCGTGGCCGGCGGGTTGCTGCTGCTGACCCTGCCGTCTCCGGTGCGCGCCGAGGTCCGCGGCTTCGCCCCGCTGGTCGCCCTGGCGGTCGTCGGGGCGCTCGCCGTCGTCCTCGCCGTCCGGATGAACCGCCCGCGCGACCGCGGTCGCGTCGGTGCCCTGCGCCGGACGCTCGGCGAGGCCCGTGCGGGTCTCGCGTCCTCCGGGAGCGGGCCGGGTGTCGCGCTGTCCTCCGCGATCGTGCTGGCCGGTCACCTGGCCACGTTCGTCGTGGCGGCCCGGGTCGCCGGCTCGGCCGCCCCGGTCGAGGTGCTGCTGCCGCTCGCGGTGCTCGCCCTGCTGGCCATGGGCCTGCCGCTGAACGTCGGGGGCTTCGGGCCCCGCGAGGGCGTCACCGCCTGGGCGTTCGGCGCGGCGGGACTCGGCGCGGACCGTGGTGTCGCGGTCGCCGTCGTCTACGGCGTCCTGAGCTTCGTGGCGAGCCTGCCGGGCGCCGCCGTGCTGCTCCGCCGCCGGCACCCGGCCCCGCGCACCGGCGGCACCACCACCGGGCGCCCCGCCCTTCCCCCCGACGACCGCCCGACGCCCGGTGACCGCCCGTCGGCCGGGGCCGCCCCCACGGGTCCCGGCCGGCAGGCGGTCGTACCGGACTACTCCGGCTCGGCGGCCCGGGTGAGCAGGGCGAGATACGGCGCGAAGGATTCCGTCAGGCTCGCCAGCAGTTCCTTTCCCTTTTCCGCCGAACCCAGGGAAGGGCGGCCGATGACACCCGATTCGGTATAGGCGGACATTCCCAGCGTGAGCAGATGACGACGGTCGTCGGCGGTGAAATCGGCGGACTGGTGACCAGGGCGGACGAATTCGGGGTGAGCGTGCAGAAGAATCGAGGTCTCGATTTCTCCCGCGTGCATGTCGGTGAGCAGCGAGGTGACCACCCCGGCCCGTTCCCGCGCCGTCTCCCAGTCCTCGGCGGCCGGGAACAGCGCCATCCGCTCACCGCGCGCGGAGGCCTCCTGGACGACGTTGCCCAGCACGTAGTTGCCGCCGTGCCCGTTGACCACCACCAGGGCGTCCACGCCCGAGCGGCGCAGCGACGCCGCGATGTCCGAGACCACCGCGTGCAGGGTCACGGCGGAGATGCTGACGGTCCCCGGCCAGGCCGCGTGCTCGTGCGAGCAGGAGACCGTCAGCGGAGGAAGGAGGTGCACCGGGTACGCGGCGGCCAGCTCCCGCGCCACGGCGCAGGCCACCAGTGTGTCGGTGACCAGCGGAAGGTACGGACCGTGCTGCTCGAAGCTCCCGACGGGAAGGACGGCGACCTGTGCTGACACGCCCGCCCCCCGGGTCCGTACGTCCTCGGTGGTGTCCGTCGGCAGTACGCCGCTCACCACCCCGTACGCCGCCCGCGTGTCCGAACCACTCATCTTTTCACGGCCTTTCGTCTCTGCTTAGGAATCAGATCATGACAGAAAACACCGGCTCGAACCTCGGCGTTCTCGGCAAGAAGTCCCCGCGGCGTTCGGGTGCGGAACGCGTAGTGAATGCACCGCTGCCCACCGTGTACGGCAAATTCCAGGCGGTCGGTTACCTGGACCACGACCGCGGTGACGAGCAAGTGGCCCTGGTGTACGGCGAGATCGGCTCCGAGAACGTGTTGGTCCGGCTGCACTCGGAGTGCCTGACCGGGGACGCGTTCGGCTCCCGGCACTGCGAGTGCGGTGACCAGCTGGAGGCCGCGATGCGCGCCGTGGTCGCCGAAGGCAGCGGCATCGTCGTCTACTTGAGAGGGCACGAGGGCCGCGGCATCGGGCTGCTCGCCAAGCTGCGCGCGATGGCGCTGCAGGCGGAAGGCCTGGACACCGTGGAGGCGAACCTCGCCCTGGGCCTGCCGGTCGACGCCCGCGACTACGGCGTGGCCGCCGAGATCCTGCGCGACCTCGGGGTGCGCTCGGTGCGTCTGATGTCCAACAACCCGCGCAAGCGGGAGGCGCTGGTCCGGCACGGCGTCCAGGTCGCCGAGCAGGTGCCGCTGCTGATCGAGCCGTGCGAGAGCAACATCACGTACCTGCGGACCAAGCGGGAGCGGATGGACCACCACCTGCCGCACCTGGACGCCGTCGCCCACGGCTCCTGAACACCGGTCGCCGGTTCGACGGGCGCGGTTCCGGAAAGGATCCGGCGACAGGCGCGCGGCGCGGTGAGGGAGGCGGCGGGTGAACCTTCGGGCCGAGGTGGTCATCGTCGGCGGCGGGGTGATGGGCACGAGCATCGCCTGGCACCTGGCGCGCGCCGGAGTGCGGGACGTCGTCCTCGTCGAACGCGACGAACTCGCCGCCGGCTCGACCTCCAAGGCGGCCGGCGGCGTGCGGGCGCAGTTCTCCGACGAGCTGAACATCCGGCTCGGCGCCCGCAGCCTGGAGGCGTTCGCCCGGTTCGAGGAGGAGGTCGGGCAGGACATCGGGCTGCACCGGACCGGCTACCTGTTCCTGCTTTCCACACCGGAGCAGGTGGCCTCCTTCGAGGCGGGCGTCCGGCTGCAGAACTCCCTCGGCGTGCCCAGCCGCCTCGTCACCCCTCAGGAGGCCCGCCGGCTCTCCCCGCTGATCCGCACCGACGGCCTGCTGGCCGCCGCGTACTCCCCGGACGACGGCCACTGCACCCCCGAGGCCGTCGTCCACGGCTACGCGCGTGCCGCCCGCGCCCACGGCGTCCGCATCCTGCGCCACACCGAGGTCACCGGCATCGAACGGCACGGCGACACCATCACCGCGGTCAGGACGACCCTCGGCCGGATCGGGACGGGCACGGTGATCTGCGCGGCCGGCGCCTGGTCCCAAGCGGTCGGCGCGATGGCGGGCGTGGACCTGCCGGTACGGCCGCTGCGCCGGCAGATCGCCGTCACCGCACCGGTGCCGGGCCTGCCACCCGCGCTGCCCATGACCATCGACTTCACCACCAGCCTCTACTTCCACCGCGAGGGCCCCGGCCTGCTGCTCGGCATGTCCGACCCGGACGAGCGGCCGGGCTTCGCCACCGACACCCACGACCGCTGGATCCCGCGGCTCGCCGAGGCGATGGGGCGGCGCGCCCCGGCCCTGCTGGAGCTGCGCCGCACCGGCGGCTGGGCCGGCCTGTACGAGAACACCCCCGACCACAACGCGCTCATCGGCGAGGCCGCTTCCGTCTCCCGTTTCCTGTACGCGACCGGCTTCTCCGGGCACGGCTTCCTCCAGGGGCCCGCCGTCGGCGAGGTGATCCGCGACCTGTACCTCGGCCGCGTACCCTTCCTGGACATCAGCCCGCTGAGCGCCGGCCGGTTCGCGGCCGACGCCCCGCGCCCGGAGGCCAACCTCGTATGACCGAGCTGCACCTGTGGCTGCGCCACGAGCCCCGTACCACCGAACGGCGCACGCCGGTCGTGCCCGCCGACGCCCGCCGGCTGGTCGAGAGCGGGGTGACACTGACCGTCGAGGAGTCCCCGCAGCGGATCTTCCCGCTGGAGGAGTACGAGGCGGCCGGCTGCCGCCGTGCCCCGGCCGGCTCCTGGGTGACGGCACCCCGGGACGCCGTGATCCTCGGCCTGAAGGAACTCCCGGACGAACCGTCCGAGTTGCCGCACCGGCACATCTTCTTCGGGCACGCCTACAAGCGGCAGCCGGGCGCAGCCGAGCTGCTGCGCCGGTTCGCGGCCGGCGGCGGGGCGCTGCTGGACCTGGAGTACCTGGTGGACGAGGCCGGCCGCCGGCTGGCCGCCTTCGGCTTCTGGGCGGGCTATCTGGGCGCCGCCCTCGCCGTGCTCCAGCACCGGGGCCGGCTGGGGGTCCCGCTCACGCCCACGGCGAAGGACGACCTGGACGCCGTACTGCGGCCCGGGTCCGGGGACACGGAGTTCACCGCGCTGGTCGTCGGCGCCCTCGGCCGCAGCGGGCGGGGCGCCTTGGCCGCGTTCCGCACCGCGGGCGCCGAGCCGACCGGCTGGGACCTCGCGGAGACCCGCGACCTGGACCGGGAGGCCCTGCTCGGGCACGACGTGATGGTCAACGCGGTCCTCGCCACCAGCCTGGTCCCGCCGTTCCTGCGCGAGGAGGACCTCGACTCCCCGGCCCGCCGGCTGCGCACCCTGTGCGACGTCACCTGTGACGTCGGATCCCCGTTCAACGTCCTGCCGGTCTACGACCGTACGACGGACTGGACCGAGCCCGTCCGCCGACTGCGCGAGGAGCCCCCGCTGGACCTGATCGCCATCGACAACCTGCCGTCGCTGCTGCCCCGGGAGTCCAGCACCGACTTCTCCGCGGCCCTGCTGCCGCAGCTGCTCGCCTTCGGCCCGGGCGGCGCCTGGGGCCGCTGTCTCGACCGGTTCCACCAGGCCTGCCGTGAACTCGGCATCACGCTAGGGGAGTTGCCGTCATGACCGATCGTGTCCCGGCGAGCGGAACCGTCCACTGGGTCGGTGCCGGACTGTCCACCGGCAGCGGTCTCGCCGCCCTGTGCCGTACGGCCGGCCGGGTGCTGCTGTGGCACCGCACCGGGGAGCGCGCGGCCGAGGCGCTGGCCGGCCTGGGTCTGACGGGGCACGCCGAGCCCCGCGCCCTCGCGCCGGGCGCCCTCGCCGCCGCGCTGGAGCCCGGGGACGTCGTCGTGTCGATGCTGCCGGCGCCGGAGCACGCCGGGCTGCTCGCCGCGTGCGTGCGGGCCGGGGCGCACTTCGCCTGCTCCAGCTATGTGTCCCCGGAGGTGCAGGCGTGGGTGCCGGCGGCGCGCGAGGCGGGCGTGGTCGTGCTCGCCGAGGCCGGCCTGGACCCGGGCATCGACCACCTCTTCGCGCACAGCCTCGTCGGCCGGGCCCGGGCGCGCATCGGCGAGCACACCCCGGCCGCCTACCGGCTCACCTCCTACTGCGGCGGCGTCCCGGCCGAGCCGAACGACTTCCGCTACCGCTTCAGCTGGGCCCCGCTCGGCGTGCTGAACGCCCTGCGCTCGCCCGCGCGCTACCTGGAGGACGGCACCGAGACCACCGCCCGGCGGCCCTGGGAGGCGACCCGGCCGCTGGTCCTGGACGGCGAGACCTTCGAGGCGTACCCCAACCGCGACAGCATCCCCTTCATCGGCCAGTACGGACTGCCCGACGCCTGGACCCCGCGCACCTTCGTACGGGGCACCCTGCGGCTGGACGGCTGGCTGAAGGCCTGGCAGCCGGTCTTCGAGGAGCTGACGGCCGGCGACGACGAGCGGATCGCCGCGCTGGCCCGGGAACTGGCGGCGGCCCACCCGACCACGGAGGGCGACCGCGACCGGGTGGTGCTCTCCGTCGCCCTGGAGGTCGACACCGGCCAAGGCCGCCCCTGGGCCGGCGCCTACCTGCTGGACCTGACCGGAGAGTCCGGGGAGTCCGCGATGGCCCGCTGCGTCTCCCGCCCGCTCGCCCTGGGCGTCCGCCACATCCTGGACGGCAGTCTGCCGGCCGGGCTGCACCGGGCGGCGGAGAGCGCCCAGCGCGCCGACCGCTGGCTGGCCGAACTCGCCGACGAGGGAATGGAGTTCACGCTGACCCTCCGGCAGTAGCCGGCCGGGCGGGCCGGTCCGGCACCGCCGCGTGTACCAGGCGCCGCAGCTCGGGGAAGACCTTCAGGTTCTTCGGGCGTACCTGGGTCATGAACTGCACGGTCAGGTCGTGGACCGGGTCGACCCAGAACGCGGTGGTGGCCACCCCGGTCCAGCCGTAGGTGCCGGGGTGGGAGGGGGCCAGGGTGCGCGCGGGATCGATGACGACGGAGACGTTGAAGCCGAAGCCGAGGCCGTCCATGGCCGGTTCCCGGTGGGCCGGGGCGCCGAAGGAGCGGATGGTGGCCCCGCCCGGCAGCTGGTTCCGGGTCATCAGCGCGTGGGTCTGCGGCGCCAGCAGGCGTACGCCGTCCAGCTCGCCGCCCCGGCGCAGCAGCTCCATGAACCGGTGGACGTCGTGGGCGGAGGAGACCAGGCCGCCGCTGCCGGAGAGGAACCGCGGCCGGCCGTGCACCGGCAGACCCGGCACCGGCTCGATCCCGCCCTCCTCCGTCTCGCCGTACAACTCGGCCAGCCGGGGCGCCTGTCCGGGCGTGACGTGGAAGCCGGTGTCGGTCATGCCGAGCGGGCCGAGGATCCGCTCGGCGAAGAACGCGTCCAGGGGCTGCCCGGAGACCACCTCGATCACCCGGCCCAGCACGTTGGAGGCGACCGAGTAGTTCCACTGGGTGCCCGGGTCGAACTGCAGCGGCAGGCGCGCGTAGGAGTCGACGGTCTCCGCGAGGTCCTTGCCCGGCGGCACCGAGTACTCCAGGCCCGCCTCGCGGTAGAGCGCGTCCACGGGGTGGCAGTGGTAGAAGCCGAAGGTCAGGCCCGCGGTGTGGGTGAGCAGGTGCCGGATCAGGATCGGGCCGGCGGCCGGGCGGGTGCGTACGCCGGCGCCCTCACCGCCGTCGTACACGCGGGGGCCGGCGAAGGCGGGCAGATGGCGGTCGAGCGGGTCGTCCAGGGACAGCCGGCCCTCCTCCGCCAGCAGCAGCACCGCCACCGCGGTGACCGGCTTGGTCATCGAGTAGATCCGCCACAGCGTGTCCGCCTCGACCGGCAGCCCGGCCGCCACGTCACGCAGCCCGTACGTGGTCAGGTGCGCGACCCGGCCGCCGCGGGCCACGGACACCAGGTAGCCCGGAAGCCGGCCCGCGTCGACGTGCTCGGCGAAGCGCCGGTCCAGCCGGTCCAGCGCCTCGGCGTCCAGCCCGGCCTCCGCCGGTTCCACGTCCTGTCGCAACTGTGCCATCGCTCTCCTCCGGTCCCGTCGTCCCCGGCGCGCCCCGGATCGGCGCCGGTCCGCTCCCGGATCTC
Organism: Streptomyces sp. NPDC029151; assembly: GCF_055564315.1. NCBI lineage: Bacteria > Bacillati > Actinomycetota > Actinomycetes > Kitasatosporales > Streptomycetaceae > Streptomyces > Streptomyces sp. NPDC029151. The sequence goes on along the minus strand of NZ_JBVHWQ010000001.1, from coordinate 949,452 downwards.
ATCGTCGCGCAGGACCACCTGCCCGGGCGGGTTCATCCGGGGTGGGTGTGATCGACACGACGCCGGCCCGGTGCAGACGGGACCGCCGGCCGTCGTGTGCCGGGGGAGTGGTGCGCGGCCGGTCCGCGCAGCGCGTCCTACAGCCCGGCGGGTTCGGCCGCGCGGACGCGTTCGCCGGGGGTGTGGGTGGACGGCGTGGTGTCCGCCGGTCCCGGCAGCGCGCGGCTCGCGGGCACGGCGAGGGCCGCCACGGCCGCCAGGGTGAGCAGGGCGGGTCCGGTGCCCGCGGTCAGCAGCGCGGTCGCCCCGGCCACGCCGACGGCCGGGCCGATGTTCAGCGCGGTCTGCTGCAGGCCGCCCGCGACCCCGGCCACCGTCACCTCCGCCCGCCGTACGATCACCTGGGTGGCCGCCACCATCACCGTGCCGAAACCGGCGCCCAGCAGCGCGAACCCGCAGCCCAGGCCGGGCGCCGAGGTGGTCCCGGACAGGACGAGCACACCGAGCGCGAGTGCCGCCGTCGCCCCCGCCGTCGTCACCCGCGCACCGCACCGGCGCAGCAGTGCGGGGCACAGCGCCGCCGACGCCACCATGAGCACCGCGAGCGGCAGGCTGCGCAGGGCGCTGTGGAACGGGTCGAGGCCGAGGCGGCGCTGGAGGACGTACGTGGCGACGAACAGCGTGCCGAACAGGGAAGCGGAGACGGCGACCAGGATGCCGAGCGCGGCCCCGACCGCACGCGAGCCGATCACCTCGGGCGGCAGCAGCGGGCTCGCCGTGCGCCGCTCGTGCCGGACGAGCAGCGCCGCCGCCACCACGGACACGGCGAGGCCCGCGGCGGAGACGGGCCGGGCCGTGACCGCGTACACCAGGCCGGCCAGTGCCACCGCGAGCAGGACGGCACCCGGCGGGTCCAGTGGGGCGGGCCGGGCGGGCGCCGTGCGGGTCCCGGGCCGCAGCAGGGCCGGCAGGCCGAAGGCGAGAGCGGGCGGCACGTTGAGGAAGAACACCGCCCGCCAGCCGAACCCGGTCACCAGGGCCCCGCCCACCAGGGGACCCGCGGCCGCCGCCAGCCCGATCGCGGCGGTCCGCACGGCCAGGGGAGAGGCGAGCCGGTCCGGCGGGTACGCGGCCCGCAGCATGCCCAGCGTGGCCGGCTGCAACAGGGCCCCGAACACCCCCTGCACCGCCCGCAGTCCGATCACCCAGCCCACCGCGGGAGCCAGGCCGATCCCGACCGAGGCGGCGCCGAAGCCCAGCATGCCGAGCCCGAACACCCGTCGCTGGCCGTACCGGTCACCGAGCCGCCCCGCGAACACCAGCAGGCTCGCCACCGCGACGAGATAGGCGGTACTGGTCCACTGCACCTCGGCGAACGACGCGTGCACCTCCCGTTGCAGGCTGGGCTGCGCGACCGTGAGGACCGTGCCGTCCAGCGCGACGGCCACCGCGCCCGCCACGCTGCTCGCCAGCGTCCAGGGCCGGTTCACCGGCCGCCACCCGGTTCGCCCAGGTGCGCGGTCAGGACGGCGTCCAGCAGCGGACCGATGTCCTCCTCGTCCAGGGCGAGCTGCAGGCTGCGCCGGCGCCACAGCTGGGCCGTTCCGTGCAGGTTCGCCCACAGGGCGGCCGCCGCCCGCCGGGCGTCGGCACCGGGATCCGCAGCGCCGATCAGCTCGCCGAGCAGGCGGAACAGCGGAAGGCTCGTGTCCCTCAGCCCCAGGCGCCCGCTCTCCAGCAGGTCATGACGGAACATCAGCTCGTACATGCCGGGCTGCTCCAGCGCGAACTCCACGTACGTCCGCGCCAGCGCGGCCACCTGGGCGCGGGGACCGCCCGTCTCCCGCTCCAGCGCCGCGTGCGCCCGCCCGGCCAGCTCGGCGAAGCCCCGCCGGGCGATGGCGGAGAGCAGTTCGAGGTGGGTGGGGAAGTGGCGGCGCGGCGCCCCGTGCGAGACGCCCGCGCGCCGGGCGATCTCCCGCAGGGTCAGCGCCTGTGCGCCTTCCGTGGCCAGCAGCTCCACGCCCACGTCGATCAGGCGGACCCGCAGGCCCGCGTCGGGATCAGTCATGGACACTGTCTACCAGGGGTGCGTAGACAGTGTCTACTGAACGCCTCGGCTCTGGAATGCGCGCACCCCTCCGTGAGTTGACCCGGATATGACTCAGGACTCCACACAGGACGCGCTGCTCGGCCTGCTCTCCGAAGGCCACGCCGGCGTGCTCGTCACCCTCCGCCGGGACGGCCGCCCCCAGCTGTCCAACGTCAGCCACGCCTACCACCCCGGGGAGCGGGTCATCCGGATCTCGGTGACGGACGACCGCGCCAAGACCCGCAACCTGCTCCGGGACCCGCGCGCCTCGTACCACGTCACCAGCGAGGACCGCTGGGCGTACACCGTCGCCGAGGGCACCGCGGAGCTCACCCCGGTCGCCGCCGACCCGCACGACGACACCGTGGAGGAGCTGATCCGGCTCTACCGGGACGTGCTGGGCGAACACCCGGACTGGGACGACTACCGGGCCGCGATGGTCCGCGACCGCCGCCTGGTGGTACGGCTGCACGTCGAACGGGCGTACGGCATCCCGCGGAAGGACTGACCCGGTAGGGCGGAGACCCGCACGGCGGCGGGTGCAGGGACGGGCCGCGGCGGCGGCCCGCTCACGGCGCCTCGGCGGTCCGCGCCTCGATCGCCCGCAGGACGGCCACCATGTCCTCGCCGCCGTGGCCGCGCGCCACCGTCTCCTCGAACAGGGTGTGGCACACGTCGAGCAGCGGCGAGGCGAGGCGGGCCTTGCGGGCCGCCTCGGCGATCAGCCGGTTGTTCTTCAGCACGTCCAGCGCCGCCGCCTGCACCGCGAAGTCGCGCTCCCGCAGCTTCGGCGCCTTCATCCGGGACACCGCGCTGGCCATCGGGCCCGCGTCCAGGACGTCCAGGAAGAGCCGGCGGTCCAGGCCCTGCCGCTCGGCGAAGTGGAAGGCCTCGGTCAGGCCGGTCACCTGGGTGATCAGGAAGATGTTCACCGCCAGCTTCATCAGCAGCGCGCCGGGCACCGCACCGCACCCGAACACCTCACGGCACATCGGCGCGAGCAGCGGCCGTACGGCGGCGGCGGCCGCCTCCTCCCCGGCGAGCATGGCCACCAGCTGCCCCTGCTCCGCCGGGACCCGCGACCCGGAGACGGGCGCCTCGGCGTACCGGCCGCCGGCGGCGCGGACGTCGGCCTCCAGGGCGTGGGAGTACTCCGGGGAGGTCGTGCCCATGTGCACCACGGTCCGGCCCGCGACCCGCGCGGCCAGTCCGGGCGTGCCCCGGCCGAGCACCGCGTCCACCGCCGCCTCGTCGGCGAGCATGAGCAGCACCACCTCCGCCCGCGCGAACACCTCACCGGGGTCCGCGGCCACCTCGGCGCCCACCGCGCGCAGCGGCTCGGCGCGCTCCGGGGTCCGGTTCCAGACCACCAGAGGGGTGCCGGCGGACGCCAGGCGCAGGGCCATGGGCCGGCCCATCACTCCGAGACCGATGAATCCGACGTGCATGGCAGGCCGCCCTCCGCGCCACGGGTGACTATGACACCGGTCATAGTAGCCGCTGCTATGACGGTGGTCATAGAGTGACGGCGGAGGAACGGAGGTCGGCAGATGACCGAGGCACGGCGCGGACCGCGGGAGCGGATGGTGTTCAGCGCGGCCCAGCTCATCCGGCGCAACGGGGTCACCGCGACGGGCATGCGTGAGGTCGCCGCGCACGCGGACGCACCGCGCGGCTCCCTCCAGCACTACTTCCCGGGCGGCAAGGAGCAGCTGGTCAACGAGGCGGTGGAGTGGGCCGGCCGGTACGCCGGCAGACGTGTCGCCCGCTTCCTGGCGGGCCTCGAACGCCCCACGCCGAGCGGCCTGTTCGCGGCGATGGCCGCCCAGTGGACCGACGAGTACGCGGCGGACGGCTTCACGGCCGGGTGCCCGGTCGCCGCCGCCACGGTCGACTGCGCCACCGGCGACTCCACCCGGGAGGCGGCGGCCGCCGCGTTCACGACCTGGCGGGCACCGGTCGCCGAGGCGCTGACGGGCATGGGCGTCCCCGCGGACCGCGCCGGCTCCCTGGCCACCCTCATGATCAGCACCCTGGAGGGCGCCATCCTGATGGCACGCGCGGAACGGGACGTACGGCCGCTCACCACGGCGGTACGGGAACTCGGCCCGCTGCTGGACGCCGCCGTACGCCCCTGAACACCGTGGACAGCCCGCGCGTGGACCCGTCAGCCGGCGGTCCGCTCGGCCGTCAGGCAGGCGATCACCATGTCCCCGAGCATGGTCCGGTAGTGCTCGCGCCGGGCCGGGTCGAGCAGGTCCCGGCCGAACAGGGCGCCGAAGGTGTGGCGGTTGGCGACCCGGAAGAAGCAGAACGAGCTGATCACCGCGTGCAGGTCGACCGCGTCCACGTCGGCCGTGAACACCCCCGACTCCTGCCCCGCGGCGAGGATCCGGCGGATCACGTCCAGCGCCGGGGAGCCGATCCGGCCGAGCTTCCCGGAGGCCGCGATGTGCTCGGCGCCGTGGATGTTCTCGATGCCGACCAGCCGGATGAAGTCCGGGTGCCGCTCGTGGTGGTCGAAGGTCAGCTCCGCCAGCCGCCGGATCGCGGCCACCGGGTCCAGGTGGTCGACGTCCAGCTCCTGCTCGGCGGCCCGGATCACGCCGTAGGCCCGCTCCAGCACGGCCGTGAACAGCTGCTCCTTGCCGCCGAAGTAGTAGTAGATCATCCGCTTCGTGGTGCGGGTGCGGGCGGCGATCTCGTCGACCCGGGCGCCGTCGTAGCCGGCCCGGGCGAACTCCTGGGTGGCCACGTCGAGGATCTCGGCCTTGGTGCGGGCGGCGTCGCGCACCCGCCCGCCGGGTCGCACCGGTTCTTCGACGCTGGTCATCGCTGTCCTTCGGGCCCGTGAGGCGCCGGGGCGGCGCGCTCGTTCGCGTGCCGGTGATTGTAGAAGCAGGGCGCCGGCGCGCCCGCCGTGCTCACTGTCGGCTGACCGTGCGGGTGACGCCCGCGATCACCGTCGTGGCCAGGATCCAGCCGGTGAGGACGAGCACGTAGGCGAGGGCCTGGTAGCCGCCGCTCGGTGCGAACGCGTCCTCCTGCCCGAAGGAGATCACCGGCAGGAGCAGGTCGAGCGTGTAGAACACCGGGTGGAACGGCGGCGCCTCGCCCGCCTTCAGCGGCCGCGGATGGTGCAGCGCGAACGCGACGGACCCGATCGCCAGCAGCGACAGCAGCCACCCGGCGGCCCGCATCGGCCGGAAGCCGTAGCCCACCGTGACGTCCTGCACCAGCCCCCACAGCCGGCCGTACCACGGGAGCGTGTTCCGGTGCCGGCGCTGCTTGGCGAGCTGCACCAGCCGGGCCGCGTGGTCGTCGCCGACCCGGCGGTAGGCGGCCGTCAACTGCTCGTAGGAGTGCGGGACATAGCCGTCGCGCTGGCGCTCCAGCATGGGCAGCCGCCGCTCGGCCGGCTCGTGCGGGACGAGCGAGGTGTACGTCAGGTCGCCGATCAGCACCTCCTCCGGCAGCGAGTCCGGCTCCAGGAACAGCACGTCCAGCTGGGCGCGGCGCAGGTTGAGCGTGCCCTCCATGGGCGGCGCCTTGCGCAGCCACAGCTCCCCGACGGACGTACTGCTGGCCTGCAGCGCCGAACCGCCGGGATGCGACAGGAGGGCGTACGACAGGTCGAGCCGGCCGGTGATCCGGGCCCCGCGCAGGCCTATCCAGCCGTGCACCTCGGCGTGCCGGAGCAGCATGTCGCCCCCGACGGTGAACGTCTGCGCGTCGAGCGCGGCGCCCCCGGGATTGCCGAGCCGTGCGTCGCTGAGGTTGAGCGACCCGGCGACGGTCGCGCCGTTGAGCCGTATCTGCCCCTGGGTGCGCAGGCCCGGCGCCGACAGGTCGGCCCCGACGGAGGCCTGGTTGAGCTGGAGCACCGGCACCTCGGTGCCGGGGGCGGCCACCTGGGCGCTCTCCATGTAGAGACTGCCGGCGATGCGGGCGCCGCCCAGCCGCACGGTGCCGGTGAACCGGGTGCGGGTCATGCGCAGGACGCCGTCGATGTGCGTGGCGTGCGCGACCAGCCCGGGCAGGACGGACTCGCTGAGGTTGAGTTCGCGCAGCCGGGCGGCGTAGCACCGCGGGGCCTCGTCGAAGTGGCAGTGCCGCAGCCGTACCGCGTGGTCGGTCGTCGCGTGCTGCAGGTCGAGCCCGCCGGTGATCCGGGCGCCCGCCACACTGAGCGACGGCACCTCCCCTTCCTCCCGGGGCCCGTCGAGCAGCAGGGCGCGCAACACCCGGGCCCGCAGGGTCCGTTCGGCGCCCCAGTCGCCCCCGTCCGCGGGGTCCTCGTCGGGTGACTCCCGGAAGTCCACGGTCTCCCCGCGCGCGAACGCCCGCCACACCCGTGCCTCGGCCGCCGTCAGCTCGTCGATCTCCACCAGCGGGACTCTCACCCGAGGGGGAAGCGGCTGTCAATCCGGGACGGGGGCGTCAACCGGCCGTCTTCCCGGCCGCGTTGTACCCGTCCCCCTGGTGGCGTCGAACGCGTGCGCCCCGGTCCGCCGGGGGCGGCGGGCCGGGGCACACGGGTGGTGAGGTGTTACGGCCGGACGTTCCACTCCGCGATCACCGGGCGGTCGTGTTCCGTCGACAGCCGGCTGACCGTGCCGGTGTCCAGCCGGAACAGCCGGCCCTCGGCGGGCGGCAGGCCCAGCCGGCGGGCGGTGAGCACGCGCAGGAAGTGGGCGTGGGCGACGAGGACCACGTCGCCGGCGTCCTCGGCGAGGGCCGCGTCGACCCGGGCCAGGACCCGGTCGGCGCGGGCGCCCACCTCCTGCGGTGACTCGCCCGGGTGCCCCTCGGGGCCGGGCGGCACCCCGTCGGTCCACAGGTCCCAGCCGGGCCGGGTGCGGTGGATCCGGGCGGTGGTGACGCCCTCGTAGCCGCCGTAGTCCCACTCGTGCAGGTCGGGGTCGGGTACGACCCCGGGTATGCCCGCCAGTTCGGCGGTGCGCAGCGCGCGGCTCAGTGGGCTGGCCAGCGCGCGGGCGTAGGTCCGGCCGGTGAGGAGCGGGGCGAGGGACTTGGCCTGTTCCTCGCCGTGCCCCGTGAGGGGCAGGTCGGTCCAGCTCGTGTGCTGTCCCGACCGGCTCCACTCCGTCTCACCGTGGCGGACCAGCAGGAGGTCCCCCACGGCGGGTCAGTCCTTCTTCTCGACCGCGTGGCCGCCGAACTGGTTGCGCAGCGCGGCGATCATCTTCATCTGCGGGGAGTCGTCCTGGCGGGAGGCGAACCGCGCGAAGAGCGACGCGGTGATCGCCGGGAGCGGGACGGCGTTGTCGATGGCCGCCTCCACGGTCCAGCGGCCCTCGCCGGAGTCCTCCGCGTAGCCGCGCAGCTTGTCCAGGTGCTCGTCGTCGTCCAGGGCGTTGACCGCGAGGTCGAGCAGCCAGGAGCGGATGACGGTGCCCTCCTGCCAGGAGCGGAAGACCTCGCGGACGTTGTCCACGGACTTGACCTTCTCCAGCAGCTCCCAGCCCTCGGCGTAGGCCTGCATCATGGCGTACTCGATGCCGTTGTGGACCATCTTGGAGAAGTGCCCGGCGCCGACCCGGCCCGCGTGGACGTAGCCGTACGGGCCCTCCGGCTTGAGCGCGTCGAAGATCGGCTTGACCCGCTGCACGTGCTCCTTGTCGCCGCCGACCATGAGCGCGTAGCCGTTCTTCAGCCCCCACACGCCGCCGGAGACACCGGCGTCCACGAAGCCGATGCCCTTCACGCCGAGTTCCGCGGCGTGCTTCTCGTCGTCCGTCCAGCGGGAGTTGCCGCCGTCGACCACCGTGTCGCCCTCGGACAGCAGGTCCTTGAGCTCGTCGATGACGCCCTGGGTGGCGGTGCCGGCCGGGACCATCACCCACACCGTGCGGGGGGCGTCCAGCTTCTCGACCAGTTCGGCCAGGCTCTTGACGTCGGAGACCTCCGGGTTGCGGTCGTAGCCGATGACGGTGTGGCCGGCGCGGCGGATGCGCTCGCGCATGTTGCCGCCCATCTTGCCGAGACCGATGAGACCGAGCTGCATGATCAGTTCTCCGATGCGTTCTTGAGAGTGCGGTAAGCGGCGACGAGGGCCGTGGTGGACGGGTCGAGACCGGGCACGTCGGCGCCCTCGGTGAGCGCGGGCTCGACGCGCTTGGCGAGGACCTTGCCCAGCTCCACGCCCCATTGGTCGAAGGAGTCGATGTTCCACACCGCGCCCTGGACGAACACCTTGTGCTCGTAGAGGGCGATGAGCTGGCCGAGCACCGACGGGGTCAGTTCGCGGGCGAGGATCGTGGTGGTGGGGTGGCCGCCGCGGAAGGTGCGGTGCGCGACCTGCTCCTCGGCCACGCCCTCCGCGCGGACCTCCTCGGCGGTCTTGCCGAAGGCGAGCGCCTGGGTCTGGGCGAAGAAGTTGGCCATCAACAGGTCGTGCTGGGCCTTGAGCTCCTCGCTCAGCTCGCCGACCGGGCGGGCGAAGCCGATGAAGTCGGCCGGGATCAGCTTGGTGCCCTGGTGGATCAACTGGTAGTAGGCGTGCTGGCCGTTGGTGCCCGGGGTGCCCCAGACGACCGGGCCGGTCTGCCACTCCACCGGCCGGCCGTCCCGCTGCACCGACTTGCCGTTGGACTCCATGTCCAGCTGCTGGAGGTAGGCGGTGAACTTCGACAGGTAGTGCGAGTACGGCAGCACCGCGTGGGTCTGCGCGTCGTGGAAGTTGTCGTACCAGATGCCCAGCAGGCCCAGCAGCAGGGGCGCGTTGGCCTCGGCGGGCGCGGTGCGGAAGTGGTCGTCGACGATCCGGAAACCGTCGAGCATCTCGCGGAAGCGGTCCGGGCCGACGGCGATCATCAGGGACAGGCCGATCGCGGAGTCGTACGAGTACCGGCCGCCGACCCAGTCCCAGAACTCGAACATGTTGTCCGGGTCGATGCCGAACCCGGTGACCTTCTCCGCGTTCGTGGACAGCGCCACGAAGTGCTTGGCCACGGCCTTGTCGTCGCCGTCGAAGGCCTTCAGCAGCCACGAGCGGGCCGCGGTCGCGTTGGTGATCGTCTCGATCGTGGTGAACGTCTTGGACGCCACGATGAACAGCGTCTCGGCCGGATCCAGGTCGCGGGTCGCCTCGTGCAGATCGGAGCCGTCCACGTTCGAGACGAACCGGAACGTCAACTCCCGCGCGGTGTACGGGCGCAGCGCCTCGTAGGCCATCGCGGGGCCGAGGTCGGAGCCGCCGATGCCGATGTTGACGACGTTGCGGATCCGCCTGCCGGTGTGGCCGGTCCACTCGCCGGAGCGGACGCGCTCGGCGAAGTCGCTCATCTTGTCGAGCACGGCGTGCACCTTCGGCACCACGTTCTCGCCGTCGACCTCGACCACCGCGTCCCGGGAGGCGCGCAGCGCGGTGTGCAGCACGGCCCGGTTCTCGGTGACGTTGATCCGCTCCCCGCGGAACATGGCGTCCCGCAGCGCGAACACGCCGGTGGCGGCGGCGAGTTCCTGGAGCAGGGCCAGGGTCTCGTCGGTGATCAGCTGCTTGCTGTAGTCGATGTGCAGGTCGCCGACCCGCACGACGTACCGCTCGGCGCGGCCGGGGTCCGCCGCGAACAGCTCGCGCAGGTGCGGCTGGTCCTGGGCGCGGTGGTCGGCGAGGGCCGTCCACTCGGGCCGCTGGGTGAGCTTCGGGTACTCGGCCATCTCAGGCGTTCTCCTTGGTGCCCTCGCCCCGGAGGGCGATGGCGTACATCTCGTCGGCGTCGAGGCGGCGCAGTTCCTCGGCGATCAGTTCGGAGGTGGCACGGACCTTCAGGGCGAGGGTGCGCGGCGGCTGGCCCGGCAGGGTCAGCGTGGCCAGCGGGCCCGCGGGGCGGTCGACGACGATGTCGCCGTTCGCGGTGCCGAGGCGCACGGCCGTCACGAACGGGCCGGCGCTGTGCACCCGGTCCACCGGGACGCCCAGGCGGGCCTGGAGCCAGCGGGCGAGCAGCTCGGCGCTGGGGTTGTCGGCCTCCGCCTCGACGGCCGCCGAGGTCACCTTCACCCGGGCCTGGTCCAGGGCCGCGGCCAGCATGGACCGCCACAGGGTCAGCCGGGTCCAGGCGAGGTCGGTGTCGCCGGGCGCGTAGTTGCGCACACGGTTCTCCAGGACCTCCAGCGGCCGGTCGACGGCGTAGAGATCGGTGATCCGGCGCTGGGCGAGCGCGCCGAGCGGGTCCTTCGCGGGGGCCTCCGGCGCGTCCACCGGCCACCACACGACCACCGGGGCGTCCGGCAGCAGCAGCGGCAGGACCACCGAGTCGGCGTGGTCGGAGACCTCGCCGTAGGTGCGCAGCACGACCGTCTCGCCGGTGCCGGCCTCCGAGCCGACCCGGACCTCCGCGTCCAGCCGGGAGGCGGTGCGGTCGCGCAGGGTACGGGCGTGCCGCTTGATGACGACCAGGGTGCGCGAGGGGTGCTCGTGCGAGGCCTCCTCGGCCGCCTTGATCGAGTCGTAGGCGTTCTCCTCGTCCGTGACGATGACCATCGTCAGGACCATGCCCACGGCCGGCGTGCCGATGGCGCGGCGGCCCTGCACCAACGCCTTGTTGATCTTGCTTGCCGTGGTGTCGGTCAGGTCGATCTTCATGGCCTGCGCCAGCTCCGTCCGTCTCGTGCGAGCATCTCGTCGGCTTCCCTCGGTCCCCAGCTGCCCGACGCGTACTGCGCCGGCCTGCCGTGCGCCGCCCAGTACTCCTCGATCGGGTCGAGGATCTTCCAGGACTCTTCCACTTCCTGGTGACGGGGGAACAGGTTGGCGTCGCCCAGCAGTACGTCCAGGATGAGCCGCTCGTACGCCTCCGGGCTCGACTCGGTGAACGACTCGCCGTAGGCGAAGTCCATCGACACGTCCCGGATCTCCATCGACGTGCCCGGCACCTTCGAGCCGAAGCGGACCGTCATGCCCTCGTCCGGCTGGACGCGGACGACGATCGCGTTCTGGCCCAGCTCCTCGGTGGCGGTGGAGTCGAAGGGGGAGTGCGGGGCCCGCTTGAAGACCACCGCGATCTCGGTGACCCGTCGGCCGAGGCGCTTTCCGGTGCGCAGGTAGAAGGGGACGCCCGCCCAGCGGCGGTTGTCGATGCCCAGCTTGACCGCGGCGAAGGTGTCGGTCTTCGACTCGGGGTCGATGCCGTCCTCCTCGAGGTAGCCGACGACCTTCTCGCCGCCCTGCCAGCCCGCCGCGTACTGCCCGCGCACGGTGTGCCGGCCCAGGTCCTCCGGCAGGCGCACCGACTTCAGCACCTTCAGCTTCTCGGTGAGCAGCGCCTCCGCGTCGAACGCGATGGGCTCCTCCATGGCGGTGAGCGCCATCAGCTGGAGCAGGTGGTTCTGGATGACGTCGCGGGCGGCGCCGATGCCGTCGTAGTAGCCGGCCCGGCCGCCGATGCCGATGTCCTCGGCCATGGTGATCTGCACGTGGTCGACGTACGACCGGTTCCAGATCGGTTCGTACATCTGGTTGGCGAAGCGCAGCGCCAGGATGTTCTGGACGGTCTCCTTGCCGAGGTAGTGGTCGATGCGGAACACCTGGTCCGGCTCGAACACCTCGTGCACGATCTTGTTCAGCTCGATGGCGCTGGCCAGGTCGTGGCCGAACGGCTTCTCGATGACCGCGCGGCGCCAGGAGCCCTGCGGCGGGGCGGCCAGGCCGTGCTTCTTCAGCTGCTGCACGACCTTCGGGAAGAACTTCGGCGGCACCGAGAGGTAGAAGGCGAAGTTGCCGCCGGTGCCGCGGGAGGCGTCCAGCTCGTCGACGGCGTCCTTGAGCTGCTTGAACGCGGTGTCGTCGTCGAAGTCGCCGGGGATGAACCGCATGCCCTCGGCGAGCTGCTGCCACACCTCCTCGCGGAACGGGGTGCGGGAGTGCTCGCGGACCGCGTCGTGCACGACCTGCGCGAAGTCCTGGTCCTCCCAGTCCCGGCGGGCGAACCCGACCAGGGAGAAGCCCGGCGGCAGCAGACCGCGGTTGGCCAGGTCGTACACGGCCGGCATCAGCTTCTTGCGGGACAGGTCACCGGTCACCCCGAAGATGACCAGGCCCGACGGGCCGGCGATGCGGGGGAGCCGGCGGTCGCGGGCGTCCCGCAGCGGGTTCTCCCAGTCGGCGGCCGGACCCACCGGGACCCGCACCGCCTCGGGTGCGGACCCCTGCGGTGCGGGCGTCTCGGCGGAGGGCGCGTTGTCGGAGGGTGCGTTGTCGGTCATCGGGCGTCAGCTCCCTTGCTCTTCAGGGACGTGGCCACGGCGTCCAGCAGGTCCTGCCAGGCCGCTTCGAACTTGGCGACGCCCTCGTCCTCCAGCTGCTGGACGACCTCGCCGTAGGAGATGCCGAGCCGTTCGACGGCCGCCAGGTCGGCGCGGGCCTGCGGGTAGCCGCCGGTCACCGTGTCACCGGTGATCTCGCCGTGGTCGGCGACCGCGATCAGCGTCGCCTCCGGCATGGTGTTGACGGTGCCCGGCGCGACCAGCTCGTCCACGTACAGGGTGTCCTTGTATGCGGGGTCCTTCACCCCGGTGGACGCCCACAGCGGGCGCTGCCTGTTCGCCCCGTCACCGGCGAGCGCCAGCCAGCGGTCGGAGGCGAAGACCTCCTCGTAGGCCTCGTAGGCGAGGCGGGCGTTGGCGAGGGCCGCCCGGCCCTTGAGGGCGAGGGCCTCGTCGGTGCCGAGGGCGGTCAGCCGCTTGTCGATCTCGCTGTCGACGCGGGAGACGAAGAAGGACGCCACCGAGTGGACCGTGGCGAGGTCGACGCCCCGCTCGCGGGCCTTCTCCAGGCCGGCCAGGTACGCCGCCATGACCTCGCGGTAGCGCTCCAGCGAGAAGATCAGGGTCACGTTGACGCTGATGCCGAGGCCGACGACCTCGGTGATCGCCGGCAGGCCCGCCCGGGTCGCCGGAATCTTGATCATCACGTTGGGCCGGTCCACCAGCCAGGCCAGCTGCTTGGCCTCGGCGACGGTCGCCGCGGTGTCGTGGGCGAGGCGCGGGTCGACCTCGATGGAGACCCGGCCGTCCCGGCCGCCGGAGGTGTCGTACACCTCGCGCAGGATGTCGGCGGCGTCGCGCACGTCCGCGGTCGTCATCATCCGTACGGCCTCGTCGACCGTCACACCCCGTACGGCGAGGTCGGCCAGCTGCTCCTCGTAGCCCTCGCCGGAGCCGATGGCGGCCTGGAAGATGGACGGGTTGGTGGTGACACCGACGGCGCTTCCGCTCGCCACCAGCTCGGCGAGGCCGCCCGAGGTGATCCGCTTGCGGGACAGGTCGTCCAGCCAGATCGACACGCCCTCGTCGGCGAGGCGCTTGAGGGCTCCCGGGGTCGCGATTGCTTCGGTCACTGTGCTCATCTTTCTCTGTGTCGGTGTCAGGCGCGCGCCGCGGCGAGCGACTCGCGGGCCGCGGCGGCGACGTTCTCGGGGGTGAAGCCGAACTCGGCGAACAGGGTCTTTGCGTCGGCGGAGGCACCGAAGTGCTCCAGCGAGACGACGCGTCCCGCGTCACCGACGTAGCGGTACCAGGTCAGGGCGATCCCGGCCTCGACCGCGACCCGGGCCTTCACGGCCGGCGGCAGCACCCGCTCGCGGTACTCGCGCGGCTGCTCCTCGAACCACTCCACGGACGGCATGGACACCACCCGCGTGCCGGTCCCCTCGGCCTCCAGCAGCTCGCGCGCGGCCACGGCCAGCTGCACCTCGGAGCCCGTCGCGATGATGACCACCTCCGGGACCTGCGTCGAGGACTCGCGCAGTACGTAGCCGCCCTTGGCCGCGTCCTCGTTCGGCGCGTACACCGGCACGCCCTGGCGGGTGAGCGCGAGCCCGTGCGGGGCGGGGTGCGTGGCGTGCCTCTTCAGGATCTCGGCCCAGGCGATCGCGGTCTCGTTGGCGTCCGCCGGGCGGACGACGTTCAGACCCGGGATCGCGCGCAGCGAGGCGAGGTGCTCGACCGGCTGGTGGGTGGGGCCGTCCTCGCCGAGGCCGACGGAGTCGTGCGTCCACACGTACGTCACCGGCAGCTGCATCAGCGCCGACATCCGGACGGCGTTGCGCATGTAGTCGGAGAAGACGAGGAAGGTGCCGCCGTAGATCCGGGTGTTGCCGTGCAGGGCGATGCCGTTCATCGCCGCGGCCATGGAGAACTCGCGGATGCCGAAGTGCACGGTACGGCCGTACGGGTCGGCCTCGGGCAGCGGGTTGCCCTTCGGCAGGAAGGAGCTGGTCTTGTCGATCGTGGTGTTGTTCGAGCCGGCGAGGTCGGCGGAACCGCCCCACAGCTCCGGGAGGACCGGGCCGAGCGCCTGCAGCACCTTGCCGGAGGCGGCGCGGGTGGCGACCGACTTGCCCTCCTCGAAGACCGGGACGGCCTCCTCCCAGCCCTCGGGCAGCTCGCCCTTGGCGACGCGGTCGAAGAGCTCGGCCCGCTCGGGCCGGGCGGCACGCCACTCGGCGATCCGCTTGTCCCAGGCCGCGTGGGCCTCGGCGCCCCGGTCCAGGGCCCGCCGGGTGTGCCGGAGGACCTCGTCGGCCACTTCGAAGGACTTCTCCGGGTCGAAGCCGAGGAAGCGCTTGGTGGCGGCGATCTCCTCGGCGCCGAGCGCGGAGCCGTGGGAGGCCTCGGTGTTCCGGGCGTTCGGGGCGGGCCAGGCGATGATCGTGCGCATCGCGATGATCGACGGCCGCTCGGTCTCCGCCTGGGCGGCCCTCAGCGCCGCGTACAGCGCGTGCACGTCGACGTCGCCGTTCTCCTCCGGCTCGATGCGCTGCACGTGCCAGCCATAGGCCTCGTACCGCTTCAGCACGTCCTCGGAGAAGGCGGTCGCGGTGTCGCCCTCGATGGAGATGTGGTTGTCGTCGTAGAGGAAGACCAGGTTGCCGAGCTTCTGGTGGGCGGCCAGGGACGAGGCCTCGGCGGAGACGCCCTCCTCCAGGTCGCCGTCGGAGACGATCGCCCAGACGGTGTGGTCGAAGGGGGAGGCGCCCTCGGGGGCCTCCGGGTCGAACAGGCCGCGCTCGTACCGGGCGGCCATCGCCATGCCGACGGCGTTCGCGGCGCCCTGGCCCAGCGGGCCGGTGGTGGTCTCCACGCCGGCGGTGTGCCCGTACTCCGGGTGGCCCGGCGTCTTCGACCCGTGGGTGCGGAACGCCTTCAGGTCGTCCAGCTCCAGCTCGTACCCGGCGAGGAACAGCTGCGTGTAGAGGGTCAGCGAGGTGTGGCCGGGGGAGAGGACGAAGCGGTCACGACCGGGCCACTCGGGGTCGGCCGGGTCGTGTCGCATCACCTTCTGAAAGATCGTGTACGCGGCAGGAGCCAGACTCATCGCGGTGCCCGGGTGCCCGTTGCCCACCTTCTGCACCGCGTCGGCCGCCAGGAGTCGGGCGGTGTCCACGGCGCGCCGGTCGAGGTCGGTCCACTCGAAGCCGTCGGAAGTCTGCGTGGTCATCTTCAAGAAGTCCTCGTTCAGTACGGGATGGCTGGCCGGACGCGTTCAAACTTAAAAGTCTGACTTTTTCGAAGAAAGGTCGGGGTGTGTCAGCCTGTGGTGAATCTGGGACAGTGATCACGCGACAGGGACGGCACGAAAAGGGCATGACGGACGTAAGAGACCAAGGTGACGGCGACGGCGGCCGTGCCGTTGGTGGCGGCAGAGGCCCGGCCGAGGCTGACGGAGTCAGCGAGGCTGACGCGATCAGAACCTTCCCCTTCCCTGCCGAACTGGCCGTCGGTGGCGTCGGCATGCAGATCGGCCCCATGGGCACCGACCGCACCTGGCACGCCGACGCCCCCCTGCACCGCGTCCACCGCATCGACTTCCACGTGGTCATGCTCTTCACCGACGGCCCCGTACGGCACATGATCGACTTCGTCGAGTACCAGGCCGACGCCGGTGACCTGCTGTGGATCCGCCCCGGACAGGTCCACCGGTTCTCCCGTGAGTCCGTGTACCGCGGAACCGTCCTGACCATGCAGCCCGGCTTCCTGCCCCGAGCCACCGTCGAGGCCACCGGCCTGTACCGCTACGACCTCCCGCCGCTGCTGCACCCCGACCCGGCGCAGCTCGCCGCGCTCCGGGCGGCCCTCGGTCAACTGCGGCGCGAGTACGAGGACACCGCCACGCTCCCGACCAGCCTGCACACGGCCGTCCTGAGGCACACCCTGACCGCGGCCCTGCTGCGCCTCGCCCACCTCGCGGCCAGTTCCGCGGAGACCTCACGCGGGCACACCGACAGCACCTTCACCCGCTTCCGGGACGCCGTCGAGCAGGGTTTCGCCACCAACCACAGCGTCAGCGCCTACGCCGACGCCCTCGGTTACTCCCGTCGCACCCTGGTCCGCGCCGTCCGCGCGGCCACCGGCGAGACACCGAAGGGCTTCATCGACAAACGGGTCGTCCTGGAGGCCAAGCGCCTCCTGGCCCACACCGACCTGCCCATCGGCCGCGTCGGGGTGGCCGTGGGCTTCCCCGACGCGGCGAACTTCTCCAAGTTCTTCCACCTGCACACCGGGCAGACCCCGGTGGGGTTCCGGGCGGAGCTGCGGTAGGCCGCGCCCTCCGCGGTGACGGACCCCGCCGCCGGCGTCTCCCGCCTGCGCTTCCGGCGGCGTCCCGGCCCGCGGCCAAGAGGGCGGCTCCGGGAGACGCGGCACCGTGGACGGCGGAACGAGGTCCCGGACGGCCCTGCGCACCGCCCGTCGGCGGGAGCGGGAGGGAACCGGTCTACCGCACCGGCTCGCCGGTCAGCCAGGGCATCCGGCGGACGAGGGTGTCGCGCATCCGGGTCAGGGACTCGATGCGCTCCTGGAGTTCGGCCACCCGGCGCGCGCCCACCTCGTAGTTGGCCGCGCAGGAATCCGAGTACGCGAACACCTCCGGCAGGTCGCTGTCGAGGTAGCGGACGAAGGACTTCACGTTCTCCACCGTGAACCCGGACGCGAGCAGGTCCCGCACGTTGCGGACCCGGGTGACCGCCTCCGGCCCGTACACCCGGTACCCGGCCGCGGACCGCCCCGGATCCAGCAGGCCCTGTTCCTCGTAGTACCGCAGGGTCCGGGTCGTCGTACCCGTCACCGAGGCGAGCTCACCGATCAGCATCACAACCGCTCCCCACGCCCAGCCGCACGACGGTCTTCCCGGTGTACCGGCCGCGCACCAGGTCGGCCAGCGCGGCCGGGGCCTCGGCCAGACCGTCGATCACCGTCTCGTCGTACACGATCGAACCGTCCCGCAGCCAGCCCCGGAACCGCTCCCCGAACTCCGCCGCGACGTCCAGGTGCTCGCGGACCGTGAAGCCGCGCAGGGTCAGCCGTTTGGCGATGACGGTCATCGGATCGCCGGGACCGGGATCGGGCAGCCCCGTGGACTGCCGGTGCAGGGCCCCGCACAGGGCGATCCGGCCGTGCTCGTTCATCACCTCGATCGCGGCCCGCAGCTGCTCGCCGCCGACGTTGTCGAAGTAGACGTCGATACCGTCGGGCGCGGCCTCGCGGAGCCGGTCCAGGACGGGGCCGTCGTGGTGGTCGAAGGCCGCGTCGAAACCGAGCCGCTCGGTCAGGTGCGCGACCTTCGCCGCCGATCCGGCGCTGCCGATCACCCGCCGTGCCCCCATCAGCCGGGCGATCTGCCCGGCCAGGCCGCCGACCGCGCCGGCCGCGCTCGACACGAACACCGTGTCGCCCGGCCGGAGCCGGGCCACCTCCACGAGACCCGCATACGCGACGAGCCCGAAACCGAGGTGCAGGGACGGGACCGGATAGGCGTCCCGCTCGACCCGCCGGAACGCCCCGGCGTCGGCCACCGCGTACTCCCGCCAGCCCAGCCGGTGCACCACCAGGTCGCCCGGGGAGAGGGAGGGGTGGGCGGAGACGAGGACCTCGCCCACCGCGTCCCCGTGCATCGGCGCACCGATCTCGTAGCGGGGGAGCGGCAGCCGGGCGCCCTCCGCCATCAGCAGCAGCATGCCGGGGTCCAGGGAGAGGAACAGGTTGCGGACGAGGGCCTGGCCCGGTGCCGGGTCCGGTACGGGCACGTCGGTCAGCTCGATGTCGCCGGGCGCGGGCAGGCCCCGCGGGCGGGCGGCGAGGCGGGCCTGGAGGCCCGTACGGGAAGGGGTCGGTGTGGTCGTCATGGCGGCGACGCTAGGGGTTGACGTATGCGTGAAGGTCAACTCCCCGGCGCCGCCGCCGTTGCCGTTGCCGCTCAGTGACCAAAGTCGAACCAGTTCACGTTCACGAAGTCGGCCGGCTGGCCGCTGGTGAAGGTGAGGTAGACGTCGTGCGTGCCGGTCACGGCGCCGATGTTGGCCGGGATCGTCCGCCAGGACTGCCAGCCGCCGGTGTTGCCCACGGCGAAGCTGCCGACGGGCGCGTTGGTACGGCTGTCGAGGCGCACCTCGACCAGGCCGCTGACCCCGTTCGCCGCGCCGCTCGCGACCCGGGCGTAGAACTGCCTGGCCGCCGTGGAACCGAAGGCGACGCCCTTGTACAGGGCCCAGTCGCCGTTCGCGAGGGAGCCGATGTCCTGCCCGCCGCCGGTGTCCGTGGTTGTCTCCGCCACGACGCCGGACTGGCCGTCGTAGGACTCGGCCTGGATGGCGCTGTAGGCGTCCCGGTTGCCGGACGGCGGGGGAGTGGTGGTGCCGCCGGAGGACTGCAGGACCTGTACGTAGTCGACGGTCATCGGGTGGCCGGGCTCGGTGCCGGCGTCCGGGCCGCCGCCGAACGCGTCGGGGAAGCCGCCGCCCATCGCGACGTTCAGGATCAGGAAGTAGCCGTGGTTCGTGGCGTTGGCCCAGGTGGTCGCGTCGACCTGGTTCGCCCGCACGGTGTGGAAGTTGACACCGTCGAGGGAGAAGCGGATCTCCTCGGGGCTGGTCGAGCGGTCCCACTCCATCGCGTAGGTGTGGAAGCCGGCCTGGCAGGTGGTGCCGGTGCAGGAGGTGGAGTTGCCGATGCCGGAGGTCTCGTTGCAGGGGCCGCCCGGGTTGGTGCCGCAGTGCATGGTGGCCCAGTCGGTGTTCAGGCCCTGGACGTTCTCCATGATGTCCAGCTCGCCGACGCCCGGCCAGTTCCAGTAGTTGCCGCGGAACGGCGCGCCGAGCATCCAGAACGCCGGCCAGTAGCCCTTCGCCGCCGCGCCGGTGACGTCGGGCATCTGGATCCGCGCCTGCACGCGCAGCTTTCCGCCCGCCGGGGGCTGGAAGTCGGTGCGGGTGGTCTCGATCCGGCCGGAGGTCCAGTGGCCGGAGGAGTCGCGGCGCGGGGTGATGAGCAGGTTGCCGTTGCCGTCCAGGGAGACGTTGCTCGTGCTCGACGTCATCGTCTCGACCTCGCCGGTGCCCCAGTTGGCGGCCCCGCCGGGGTACGACGTCCCCGTGTCGTACTGCCAGTTCGCGGTGTTCACACCGGAGCCGGCCGCGCCGTTGAAGTCGTCCGCGAAGACCTGCGTCCAGCCCGGGGGCGGGGTGGGCGCGGAGGCGTCGGCGGGCGCGGTGGCGGCCGTGGCGAGGGCCGCCGCGAGGCCGAGGGCGGCGGCGACGGCGCCGAACGCGCGGCGCAGCGGGCGGTGCGACGGGCGGGGTCTGGGGATGCCGGAGGGTGCGCTCATGGGGAGCCTCTCGGGTACGGGAGGTGTGCGGGGAGGCTGTGAGAGCGCTCCCATGATGTGCTGAGAGCGCTCTCAACAGTGCCGCCAATGTGCTCCCCGCCCCGGTGACCGTCAACCCTTGAAACAAGGAAACTCCGTGTGGGAACGCGGAGTTCAGACGGTGAAGCCGCCCGTATCCGCTCAGACCGCGCGCTCCGGCGGGCGTCCGTCACGGGGATGAGGACGGGGGCGGTGGAGTGCGGGTGCGGGTGCGGGTGCGGGGGGCGGGGGCGGCCGGCGGTTGTGCGCTGTGCGGGCGCCGGGGCCCGTCGGCGTGTGGACGCCGTGCCGGCGCGCCGTGCCCGGCGCGGGTCTGCTACTAGGGTGCAGGCGTGGAGAAAGGTGCGGGCGTGAGGCTGACGATTCTGGGCGGCGGCGGATTCCGGGTTCCCCTGGTGTACGGCGCGCTGTTGACCGACCGTGCCGAGGGGCGGGTCACCGAGGTGGTGCTGCACGACCTGGACGAGCGCCGGCTGCGTGCGGTGAGCCGGGTCCTGGCCGAGCAGGCCGCCGGGATCCCCGACGCGCCCACGGTGACCGCCACCACCGACCTGGACGAGGCCCTGCGCGGCGCCGGCTTCGTCTTCTCCGCGATCCGGGTCGGCGGCCTGGCGGGAAGGGCGGAGGACGAACGGGTCGCGCTCGCGGAGGGGGTGCTGGGCCAGGAGACCGTCGGCGCCGGCGGGATCGCCTACGGGCTGCGCACCGTCCCCGTCGCCGTCGACATCGCCCGGCGCGTGGCCCGCCTCGCCCCGGACGCCTGGGTCATCAACTTCACCAACCCGGCAGGCCTGGTCACCGAGGCCATGTCCCGACACCTGGGCGACCGCGTCATCGGGATCTGCGACTCTCCGGTGGGCCTGGGCCGCCGGATCGCCCGCGTCCTCGGCGCCGACCCGAACGAGGCCTTCGTCGACTACGTCGGCCTCAACCACCTCGGCTGGGTGCGCGGCCTCCGGGTCGCCGGACGTGACGAACTGCCGCGCCTGCTGGGCGACCCCGCGCTGCTCGGCTCCTTCGAGGAGGGCAGGCTGTTCGGCGCCGACTGGCTGCGCTCCCTCGGCGCGATCCCCAACGAGTACCTGCACTACTACTACTTCAACCGGGAGACCGTCCGCGCCTACCAGGAGGCCGAGCGGACCCGGGGCGCCTTCCTGCGCGACCAGCAGGCCCGGTTCTACGAGGAGGCGGCCGACCCCGGCCGCTCCGCCCTGCGCGCCTGGGACCGCACCCGCGCCGAGCGCGAGGCCACGTACATGGCCGAGAACCGGGAGAGTGCCGGCGCGGGCGAACGCGAGGCCGAGGACCTGTCCGGCGGGTACGAGAAGGTCGCCCTGGCGTTGATGCGGGCCATCGCCCGCGACGAGCGTGCCACCCTGATCCTCAACGTCCGCAACCGCTCCACCCTGCCCGTCCTGGACGCCGAGGCGGTCGTCGAGGTCCCGTGCCTGGTCGACGCGGGCGGCGCCCACCCGCTCGCCGCCGACCCGCTGCCCGCGCACGCCACCGGCCTGGTGTGCTCGGTCAAGGCCGTCGAGCGCGAGGTGCTGGCCGCCGCCGAGTCCGGTTCCCGGACGACCGCCGTGAAGGCCTTCGCCCTGCATCCGCTGGTCGACTCGGTCACGGTGGCCCGTCGGCTGGTCGAGCGTTACACCGAGGTCCACCCGGGCCTGGCGTACCTGGGATGAGGACGGAGGACCGACCCGTACGAGCCGCGCGAGGTGCCGCGGGGCGGCCCGTCCGACAGGACGGGTCCGTACCGCCGGACGGGGACGCCGCGCAGGGGGCGGGACTCCGGCCGATGCGCGGATCCGCCGCACGACCGCGAGCCACCACACGCTGGCGGCCACGGCTGACCCGCGCCCGGCGCGGCACCTAGAGCGGCAGCACCTGGGCCGCCTGCACAGGCGCCGGCACGGCCGGCAGCAGAACGCCGGGCGACTCCCCCCGCTGCCGCGGAAGCGGCGCGGGCGAGAGCGGGCGCGGCCCCGACACCACCGTGTAGTCCTGGCCCAGGAACGGCGGCTCGATCACCCCGGGGTCCTCGCCCAGTGCCAGCCGCACCGCCGCCCACGGGGCGTTCACCCCGCAGAGCGACAGCTGGTGCAGCCCGCCCGCGGGCCTCGTGTTGACGTCCAGCAGCACCGGGCGGTCGCCGAGCATGCGGAACTGGATGTTGGACAGGTGGTGCAGGCCGAAGCCCTCCGCGATCAGACGGGCCGGCGCCAGCCACCGCTCGTCCAGGGTGAAGCCCCGTCGGCGGCCGTTCTTGGTGCGGCCCACCGCGAGCCGTACCCGGTTGTCCGTCCCGGTCAGGCAGTCGACGGACACCTCCGGCTGCTCCAGCCGGGGCATCACCAGCCAGTCCACGGGCGCCTCGGCCCGCCGCAGCGCGTCGAGGACCAGGTCCAGCTGGACGTGGGGGCCCGGGAAGCCGGTCAGGTGCGTGAGCGAGAAGGGGGACCGGGTGATCACCCGGAAGCCCACCCCGCCCGCACCGGCGGCGGGCTTGAAGCACGCCCGGTGGCCGCCATCCTCCAACTCCTCGACGGCCGCCAGGAGTTCGTCCGCCGTCCGGACCCGGTGCCACGGCGGGACGGGAACGCCCACCGAACGCACCGCCTCGTACGCGGTCGCCTTGTCCTCGAAGACGGCGACAGCCTGGGGCGTCGGCGCCAGCAGCGCCGTACCGGCCGCCGCGAAGTCGGCGCGGTGCGCCACGATCGCGGCCTGGTGCAGCCGGGGCACGAACACGTCGATGCCGCGCCGGACGCACTGGTCGAGGGCGTACTCGACGTACGCGGCCGGGGACAGGCCCTCCGGCTCCAGGTCGGCGGTGTCGGCGGCGGCCAGCACGGGCGAGTCGGGGTCGCCGTGCGTGGCGTGGATCTCGACCGCGCGATCGCTGGGATTCCTCCGCAGCTGATCCATGAAGAACACGTTCTCCGCGTACGTGCGGTTGAGCCAGACGCGTACGCGAGAGAGCATGCAGGCCGCCTTTCGGGGGTGTGCGGGCAGGGCGGAGCGGCCCGTGCCCGGGCAGGTGGGAGGAAGGGTCACCAAACGGCCCCGCCGGAAGGGGAGTTGAGGGCGCTGGTGTCGGGGCGATCATACGGCTTTCCCGAGGTCCCTCGTGCAACGCGAGTGTTACGGTTTTCCGGCCCCGCCGATCACGGACATGGCCGCGGTCCGGGCAAGGCCATGGACGAAGCCGTCGGCGAGGTCGTGCACGCGGCCGTCGCCCGGCGGGGGCGTCGCGGGACGGCCCGGCAGCCCGTGCCGGTCCGCCGGACGCTGACACGACGCTGACACGCGGACAGGATCCCCTTGTCCCGGGACCGGTCGATGTGTTCTCGTTGTGTCATCGGATGATCGGAAGGGGTGCGCGGGTGGAGTCGACGGCCGGGGCCGGACAGCTGCTGGCCATCAGCGACCTGCACATCAGCTATCCCGACAACCGCGCGCTGATCGAGGGCATGCGTCCGCAGAGCGACGAGGACTGGCTGATCGTGGCCGGTGACGTGGCGGAGACCGTGGCCGACGTCCGCTGGGCCCTCGGCACGCTCGCGAGCCGCTTCCGCAAGGTGCTGTGGGCACCGGGCAACCACGAGCTGTGGACCCACCCGAGCGACCCGGTCACCCTGCGCGGTGTCGCCCGCTACGAGCACCTCGTCGAGGTCTGCCGCGAGCTGGGCGTCGTCACCCCCGAGGACCCCTACCCGGTGTGGCACGGCCCCGGCGGCCCGGTCGCCGTCGCCCCGCTCTTCCTGCTGTACGACTACTCGTACCTGCCGGCCGGCTCCACCACCAAGGCGGAGGGCCTGGCCTACGCGGAGAGCACGGGCATCGTCTGCAACGACGAGTACCTGCTGCACCCCGACCCCTACCCGACGCGTGAGGCCTGGTGCCGGGCGCGGGTCGCCGAGACCGAGCGCAGGCTCGCCGAGCTGCCCGCGGACCTGCCGACGGTGCTGGCCGGCCACTGGCCGCTGCACCGGCACCCCACCGAGGTCCTGTGGCACCCCGAGTTCGCCATGTGGTGCGGCACCACGCTGACCGCCGACTGGCACCTGCGGTTCCGCGTCGCCACCATGGTCTACGGCCATCTGCACATCCCCCGCACCACCTGGCAAGACGGAGTCCGCTTCCTGGAGGCCTCCGTCGGATACCCGCGCGAGTGGCGCAAGCGCCCGGACCCCCCGGGGAGGCTGCGCCGCGTTCTGCCGATGGAGGTCGAAGCAGGTGATCGAGGAGCTGCTCCCGGAGTCGGTCGTGGCCGTGGAGGCACGGGCTGACGATCCGCTGTGGGAGACCCCGCTCTACCCGGCGGAGGAGGCGCTGGTCGCCCGCTCGGTGGAGAAGCGGCGGCGTGAGTTCGCGGCCGTGCGCGGGTGTGCCCGGCGCGCGATGGAGAAGCTCGGCGTGCCGCCGCAGCCGGTGCTCAGCGGCGAGCGGGGAGCTCCGCGCTGGCCCGACGGGCTCGTCGGCAGCATGACCCACTGCGACGGGTACTGCGCCGCCGCGCTGGTCCGCGCCGCCGACCTCGTCTCCCTCGGTATCGACGCCGAACCGCACGGGCCGCTGCCGGAGGGCGTCGGCGCCACGGTCTTCCTGCCCGCCGAGGCGACCCGGCTCGACGGGCTGGCCGCGCGCTGGCCCGCCGTGCACTGGGACCGCCTGCTGTTCAGCGCCAAGGAGTCCGTCTACAAGGCGTGGTTCCCCCTCACCCGCAAGTGGCTGGACTTCTCCGAGGCCGACATCACCCTGCGTCCGGACGCGGACGGCGACCAGTACGGCACCCTGCAGGCCGAACTCCTCGTCCCCGGTCCCGTGATCGATGGCCACCGCCTCCAGACCTTCGAGGGCCGCTGGGCGGTACGGGAGGGCGTGGTGGCCACGTCGGTGGTCATACCCCACACCTGACCGACCAGCCCCGCCCCGGCACCGCCTGCCGGCACCACCGCCTCCGCCCCGGCACCGCATCACCGGCGCACCCGGGCCGGCGGCCTGGCCCGCCCCGGGCAGCACTCACCCGGGCGTTCCGGGACGGGTGCGTCCCCGGGACGCGGGGCGGGTGTGTCCGGGGCGCGGTGGGCGGGGTCCGGCGCCGGTGTGTCTCCGGGACACGCGCGGGGCCGGCACGCCCCGGGACGGAGCCGGGGCGGGGTGTCCGCGCCGGACGCGGACAAGGCCGGTGCGGTCCCGGAGCGGGATCAGGGCGGACGTGTCGGCGGGCCGGGGCGGCGGTGCCGGACCCGCCGGAGCCTCACGCCGGCGGGGGGCACCAGTCGCGAAGGAGCCGGAAGAACGCCTCCTCGTTGCCCGCCAGGCCCGCGCGGGCCAGGGCCCGTTCCGCCTCGGCGAGGACGGTGGGCGGGACGACGGCGGGGCGCGCCTCGTGCGGTGGCCCGTCGAAGGCGGCCCGCACCGTGTGCAGCAGCCGCAGGTAGGCCTGGACGGCGGTACGCTCACGGTCGGTCAGTACGGCGGTGGGCATCGGTCGGCTCTCCCCGAGTAGGCGTCACGGTCACGCGCCCTGCGGCGCACACCCCCCAGCTTGCCGCCCACCACTGACAACGCCGTCTGGCTCCGCGACCGTTAGCCCGCTTAGCCGAGGCGGAAACGTTCCGGAACCGTCCGCCCCGGAACCGACCGGCCCCGTGCCGGCCCCCGCGTCACGACTCGGGCCGCTTCACGCTCTCCAGGAGCATGTCCAGCCATTCGGCGACCTTGTCCCGGTGCTGGTCCGTGGGCAACTGCGCGGCCCGCCAGGCGATTCCGCGCACGCCGTGGTCCTGCAGCAGCCGCTCCAGCGGATCCTCCGCGGTCTCGGCGGCGGCCCGCTCCCGGTCCGCGAGCTTCTGCAGCAACTCCTGCTCGGTCCGCTGCAGCGCACCCGCCAGCGCCTCGGGGTCCTCCGCAGTGAGGAACCCGGCGTGCACCCGGAAGAACCGCTGCAACGCGTCGCAGTGCTCCATGGTGGGCCGCCGGTCGCCGTTGATCAGGGCGCCGGCCTGCTGGCGGGACATGCCCGCCCCGTCGGCGATCTCCTGCTGGGTGTACTTGCGGCCGTTCGGTTTCAGCCGGGTGCGGCGCAGCAGGTCCAGGCGCTGCAGGAAGCGGGCCTGGACGTCCGGCTCGCCCGCGGGCCGACCGCTCAGCAGGGCTCTGACCACCGGCTCCGGCACCCCGCAGGCGGTGGAGAGCCGCCCGACGTCGAAGACCTCGGCGTGCGGCACACCGAGGCGGTCGGCGAGCGCGGTGACGCGGGCGACGACGGCCGGCAGCTGGGCGGTCGCCGAGGCGCCCGGATCCTCGTAGCCATCCGTCACCGACAGAACTCCTACGTCTCTAGAGGGCTTCAGATGCGGCCGTGCTTCTCACGAGCGATCGCCGTGAACTTCCCGGAGAGTAGCCGGTGTCTCGAACTCACATCCAGGTGTCGCCACAACTGTGGCGAATTTCAGCCGTCAACCGGCATGAAATGCCACGATAGTTGACACGCCTCTTGCCGGGGCAGCAGGATCGCATCGCCGCGAGAAAGGCCGCAGAGGCAAGAGGGGTGACCTCCCGATGGCACATCAGGCAGGAGGGCAGCGGCCGGCACCGCGGCCCGTCCCCGAGACCTGCGAGACCCAGGCTTACCTTCAGGACTACGGAGCGCTGCTGGAGTACCTCGCCTGTCCGTCGCTGGTCGTGGACCGCCACTGGAACGTGGTCATGGCCAACAGCGCGTTCGAGACACTTTTCCGGGGCGTGCGCCCCCATCCGACGGCCATGCCGGGCGATAACTTCCTCAGGTTCGTCCTGTTCCACCCCGACGCGGGTGAGATCCTCGGCGAGCACGAGCCCGGCTGGTGCCTGCCCATGCTGGCCCAGGTCCGGTCCGCCCTGGAGACGCACGCCCACGACCACGAACTCCAGGCGCTGCGCCGGGAAATCGCCCAGGACCCGATCATGGAGGCCGCCTACCGGCAGGGCCTGCCGCACTGGATCCGGGCCGTCGGCGAGGCCGCGACCCGTCTCGACGGCGCCGTGCGCCTCCTGCACCACCCGGACCCGCGCCGCGGGCGCACCGAGTGCCGCATCGTGGAGGAGACGTCGCAGCCCTTGCTGGAGCTGGGCTACCGGCGTCTGACGATGATCCTGCGCGACCCCCGCCGGTCGGCCGCCCCGGTGCGCCGGCAGCGCCGCCCGCGGGGCGCGGCCTCCCACCTGACGGTCGTCCCGTCCCCCGGGAACTGACCCGGCACCGTCGGCGTTCAGGTCGCCGACGGCGCCGGGCAGGCTCACCGGCCGCCCCCCTTCAGCCGGCCCGCCCCCGGCCCTCAGCCGGTCCGCCCCGGGCCTTCAGCCGGTTCGCCCCGGGCCTTCAGTCGGTTCGCCCCGGGCCTTCAGTCGGTTCGCCCCGGGCCTTCAGTCGGTTCGCCCCGGGCCTTCAGCGGGTTCGCCGCCAGCCGTTAGTCGCCCCGCCCCCGGCCCTCAGTCGCCCCGCCCCCGGCCCTCAGTCGCCCCGCCCCGGGCCTTCAGCCGGTCCGCCCCCGGCCGTCAGCCGGTCCGCCCCCGGCCGTCAGCCGCCCCGCCCCCGGCCGTCAGCCGCCCCGCCCCCGGCCGTCAGCCGGGCCGCCCCCGGCCGTCAGCCGGGCCGCCCCCGGCCGTCAGTCGCCCCGCCCCCGGCCGTCAGCCGGGCCGCCCCCGGCCGTCAGTCGCCCCGCCCCCGGCCGTCAGCCGGGCCGCCCCCGGCCCTCACTCGGTCCGCCCCCGCCTCCCAGTCGCCCTGCCCCCCCCACCCACTGCCCCCCACCCACTGCCCCCCACCCACTGCCCCCCACCCACCTGACACGCTCCTCCGGCGCCCCGCTCCTCCGTACGCAAGTCACTTGCATGGCTTGCGCTACGCTTGCGCGCATGACGCGACGACTTGCGGAAGTGGCGAAGAAGGTCGGGGTCAGCGAGGCCACCGTCAGCCGGGTGCTCAACGGCAAGCCCGGGGTCTCCGAAGCCACCCGGCAGGCGGTGCTCACCGCCCTCGACGTCCTCGGCTACGAGCGCCCGACCCAGCTGCGTGGTGAACGCGCCCGGCTGGTCGGCCTCGTCCTGCCCGAGCTGCAAAACCCCATCTTCCCGGCGTTCGCCGAGGTCATCGGCGGTGCCCTCGCCCAGCTGGGGCTGACCCCGGTGCTGTGCACGCAGACCAAGGGCGGGGTGTCGGAAGCGGACTACGTCGAGCTGCTGCTCCAGCAGCAGGTCTCCGGGGTCGTGTTCGCGGGCGGTCTGTACGCCCAGGCCGACGCGCCGCACGACCACTACCGGCTGCTGGCCGAGCGGAACATCCCGGTGGTGCTGGTCAACGCGGCCATCGAGGACCTCGGCTTCCCCGGGGTATCCTGCGACGACGCCGTGGCCGTCGAACAGGCCTGGCGGCACCTGGCCTCCCTCGGCCACGAGCGCATCGGCCTGGTGCTCGGCCCCGGCGACCACGTGCCCTCGGCCCGCAAACTGGCCGCCGCCCGGGCGATCGCCGGCGACCTGCCGGACGAGTTCGTCGCGCGCGCCATCTTCTCCCTCGAAGGCGGTCACGCCGCCGCCTCCCGGCTGATCGACCGGGGTGTCACCGGCATCGTCTGCGCCTCCGACCCGCTGGCGCTCGGCGCCGTACGGGCCGCGCGCCGCAAGGGATACGACGTCCCGGGCCGGATCTCGGTCGTCGGCTACGACGACTCGGCGTTCATGAACTGCACCGAGCCCCCGCTGACCACCGTCCGCCAGCCCATCGAGGCCATGGGGCGCGCGGCCGTGGAGCTGCTCAACGCGCGGATCGGCGGCACCGCCGTACCCGCCGAGGAGCTGCTGTTCGAACCCGAGCTGGTGGTGCGCGGCTCGACCGGGCAAGCCCCGCGCGGCTGACTTCCGGAAGATCCAGCCAACTGTCCAGTAATTGCAGATTCTGCGCGACATCTTGCGGACCGTTGTCGGCGGTGCTTGAGTGTGCGGCGCCCACCGCTGCTGCCCACGAGTGCCATGAGGGGTCCACCGATGAGAAGCACCGGGTTCCGCCGTACCGTCGTCGCGATCGGCGTCTGTTCCTCGCTCGCCCTCGCCGCCACCGCCTGCGGGTCCGGTGACGGCGGCTCGGCGGCCGGCAGGACGCGCATCACCGTCAACTGCGAGCCGCCGAAGAGCGCCCGAGTGGACCGCGCCTTCTTCGAGGAGGACGTCGCCGCGTTCGAGGACGCCCACCCGGACATCGACGTCGTCGCGCACGACGCCTTCCCCTGCCAGGACCCCAAGACCTTCGACGCCAAGCTCGCCGGCGGCCAGATGGAGGACGTCTTCTACACGTACTTCACCGACGCGCGGCACGTCGTCGACATCCACCAGGCCGCCGACCTCACCCCGTACCTCAAGGAACTGAGGCACTACGACAGCATCCAGAAGCAGTTGCGGGACATCTACACCGTGGACGGCAAGGTCTACGGCATCCCGCGCACCGGCTACTCCATGGGGCTGATCTACAACCGCGCCCTCTTCCGGAAGGCCGGCCTGGACCCCGACAGGCCGCCCGCCACCTGGGAGGAGGTCCGCGCCGCCGCGAAGAGGATCGCCGCCCTCGGCGACGGCACCGTGGGCTACGCCGACTACAGCGCGCAGAACCAGGGCGGCTGGCACTTCACCGCCGAGCTGTACTCCCAGGGCGGCGACGTCGTCAGCGCGGACGGCGAGAAGGCCACCATCGACACCCCCGAGGGCCACGCCGTCCTGCGGAACCTGCACGACATGCGGTGGACCGACGACTCGATGGGCAGCAAGCAGCTCCTCGTCATCAACGACGTGCAGCAGATGATGGGTTCGGGCAGGCTCGGCATGTACCTCGCCGCCCCCGACAACATCCCGATCCTGGTCAAGGAGAAGGGCGGCAGCTACAAGGACCTCGCCCTGGCCCCCATGCCGGGCGGCGAGGGCACCCTCATCGGCGGCGACGGCTACATGTTCGCCCGGCACGACACGCCCGCCCAGATCCGCGCCGGCCTCAAGTGGCTCGACCACATGTTCCTCACCCCCGGCAAGGGCTTCCTCGGCGACTACGCGCGCGCCAGGAAGCACGACGCCCCCGTCGGCCTGCCCGAGCCGCGCCTGTTCACCGGCGCCGCCGACGCCACCGACCAGCGGGCCAAGAAAGCCAACGCCAACGTCCCGGTGGGGAACTACCAGGCGTTCCTCGACGGCAACCACAGGCTGCGGCTGAGGATCGAGCCACCGCACGCCCAGCAGATCTACTCCGTCCTCGACTCCGTCGTCTCCGCAGTCCTGACCGAGGAGGACGCCGACATCGACCGGCTCCTCGAGGAGGCGTCCGGGAAGATCGACGGCATTCTGGCCCGGAGCTGACCGCCATGACGAAGACGGCCGAACGACGGCCCCCGGCGCGGGCCACCGCCCATCCGGCCCCGGCGCCGCCACGCGCGGCGGAGCGCGGGCGCCGCCGCCTGATCGACCAGGCCCGGGCCTACGGCTTCCTCCTCGGCGGCCTGGTCTGCTTCGCCCTGTTCTCCTGGTACCCGGCGATCCGCGCGGTCGTCATCGCCTTCCAGACGTACACCCCGGGCTCCCCGCCCGAGTGGGCCGGCACCGCCAACTTCACCCGGGTCCTGCACGACCCCGAGTTCGCCGCCGCCTGGCGCAACACCCTCACCTTCACCCTGCTGGCCCTGCTCATCGGCTTCGCGATCCCCTTCGTCCTCGCCCTCGTCCTCAACGAACTGCGGCACGCCAAGGCCTTCTTCCGGGTCGTGGTCTACCTGCCGGTGATGATCCCGCCGGTGGTCAGCGCCCTGCTGTGGAAGTGGTTCTACGACCCCGGGGCCGGCCTCGCCAACGAGACGCTGCGCTTCCTGCACCTGCCCACCTCCACCTGGTCCAACGGCACCGACACCGCCCTGGTCTCGCTGGTCGTCGTCGCCACCTGGGCCACCATGGGCGGCACCGTCCTCATCTACCTGGCCGCGCTCCAGTCCATCCCCGGCGAGCTGTACGAGGCCGCCGAACTGGACGGCGCGAACCTCCTCCAGCGCGTCCGGCACGTCACGGTCCCGCAGACCCGGTTCGTGATCCTGATGCTGATGCTCCTCCAGATCATCGCCACCATGCAGGTGTTCACCGAGCCGTTCGTCATCACCGGCGGCGGCCCCGAGAACGCCACCGTCACCGTCCTCTACCTCATCTACAAGTACGCCTTCCTCTACAACGACTTCGGCGGCGCCTGCGCCCTCAGCGTGATGCTCCTGCTGCTGCTCGGCGCCTTCTCCGCCCTCTATCTGCGGCTCACCCGCGGTGAGGAGGCCACCGCGTGAGCACCCGCACCCTGGTCTCCCCGGCCGCCCTCGCTCGCCCACGCGGGAAGGCCGTCTACTGGACGGTGTTCACGGCCGTCCTCGTCCTCTTCGCGCTCGCGTTCCTCTTCCCCGTGTACTGGATGGTGACCGGCGCGCTGAAGTCCCCGGACGAGGTGGCCCGCACCCCGCCGACGCTCGTGCCCGAGCACTGGCACGCCGGCGCCTACACCGACGCCTGGGACCTCATGCAGCTCCCGCGGCACCTGGAGAACACGCTCGTCCAGGCGGCCGGCGCCTGGGCCTTCCAGCTGGTGCTCTGCACGGCCGCCGCCTACTCCCTGTCCCAGCTGAGACCGGCCTTCGGCAAGGTGGTCCTCGGCGGCATCCTCGCCACCCTCATGGTGCCGGCGCAGGCCCTGGTCGTCCCCAAGTACCTGACCGTCGCCGACCTGCCCCTGATCCACACCAGCCTGCTCAACGACCCCCTCGCGGTCTGGCTCCCGGCGGCCGCCAACGCCTTCAACCTCTACCTGCTCAAACGGTTCTTCGACCAGCTGCCGCGCGAGGTGCTGGAGGCCGCCGAGATCGACGGCGCCGGCCGGCTCCGGACCCTGTGGTCCGTCGTGCTGCCCATGTCCCGACCGGTGCTCGGCGTGGTGTCGATCTTCGCGCTGGTCGCCGTCTGGCAGGACTTCCTGTGGCCGCTGATGGTCTTCTCCGACACCGCGAAACAGCCGATCAGCGTGGCCCTGGTCCAGCTGTCGCAGAACATCCAGCTCACCGTGCTCATCGCCGCGATGGTGATCGCCAGCATTCCGATGGTGGCGCTGTTCCTCGTCTTCCAGCGGCACGTCATCGCCGGGATCAGCGCGGGCAGCACCAAGGGCTGACACCGCGCGCCCCCTCCGAAGAGCCGCCCCCTCCACAGAAAGGCAAGCTCAGTGGGACAGCCCAGCCATGCCCGCACCGATGCCGACTGGTGGCGCTCGGCCGTCATCTACCAGGTGTACGTCCGCAGCTTCGCGGACGGCGACGGCGACGGCACCGGCGACCTCGCGGGCGTCCGCGCCCGGCTGCCGTACCTCGCCGAACTCGGCGTGGACGCCCTGTGGTTCACGCCGTGGTACGTGTCGCCGCTGAAGGACGGCGGGTACGACGTCGCCGACTACCGGGCCGTCGATCCGGCCTTCGGCACCCTCGCCGAGGCGGAGAAACTCATCGCCGAGGCCGCCCAGCTGGGCATCCGCACCCTCGTCGACATCGTGCCCAACCACGTCTCCGACCAGCACCCCTGGTTCCGGGCCGCGCTGGCCGCCGGCCCCGGCAGCCCCGAGCGCGAGCTGTTCCACTTCCGCCGGGGACGCGGCCCGCACGGTGAACTCCCGCCGAACGACTGGCCGTCCCAGTTCGCCGGCTCCACCGAACCGGTGTGGACCCGCCTGCCCGACGGCGACTGGTACCTGCACCTGTTCACCCCCGAGCAGCCCGACCTCAACTGGGCGCACCCCGCCGTCCGCCTGGAGCACGAGGACATCCTCCGCTTCTGGCTGGAGCGGGGCGTGGCCGGCGTCCGCATCGACTCGGCCGCCCTGCTCGCCAAGGACCCGGCCCTCCCCGACCTCGCCGCCCGCCCGGAGCCGCACCCCTTCCTCGACCGCGACGAACTCCACGACATCTACCGCTCCTGGCGTCGGGTGGCCGACGAGTACGGCGGCGTCTTCGTCGGCGAGGTCTGGCTCCCCGACCCCGAACGCTTCGCCCGCTACCTGCGCCCCGGCGAACTCCACACCGCCTTCAACTTCTCCTTCCTGTCCTGCCCCTGGGACGCCGGCCGGCTGCGCGCCTCCATCGACACCACCCTCGCCGAGCACGCCCCCGTCGGCGCCCCCGCCACCTGGGTGCTGTGCAACCACGACGTCACCCGCACCGTCACCCGGTACGGCCGCGAGGACACCGCCTTCGACTTCGCCACCAAGGCCTTCGGCACCCCGACGGACCTCGCGCTCGGCACCCGGCGCGCCCGGGCCGCCGCCCTGCTGTCCCTCGCGCTGCCCGGCTCGGTCTACCTCTACCAGGGGGAGGAACTGGGCCTGCCGGAGGCCGACATCCCGGCCGACCGCGTCCAGGACCCGATGTACTTCCGCTCGGGCGGCGCCGCCCCCGGCCGCGACGGCTGCCGGGTGCCGCTTCCCTGGGCCGCCGGCCTGCCGCACGCGGGCTTCGGCTCGCGGGAGGAGCCGTGGCTGCCGCAGCCGGCCGGCTGGGCGTCGTACGCCGCCGACCGGCAGCAGCGCGACCCCGGCTCCATGCTCTCCCTGTACCGCACGGCCATCGCCCTGCGCCCACGGTTCGGCGACGGCCCGCTGACCTGGCTGCCCGCCCCCGACGGCGTGCTCGCCTTCTCCCGCGCGGACGGCGTGCTGTGCGTGGTCAACCTCGCGGACACGCCCGCCGACCTCCCCGCCCACGCCCGGCTCCTGCTCGGCAGCGGCCCGCTGGACGGCGGGGGCCGACTGCCGCGGGACACGGCGGTCTGGCTGCACACCTGAACCGCACCCGTACGCACCCCGCTGTCCCGCACACCCCCACCACGAAGGGATCAGCCCATGCACATCAGCACCCCCAGGCACGCCGGGCGCTTGCCGGCCGTCGGCGCGGTCGTCGCCCTCGCCGCCGGCATGCTCGTCACCCTCGCCCCCGCCGCCCACGCGGCCGCGGGCGCCACCCTGCCCTTCACCTCCGTGGAGGCCGAGGCCGCGGCCGGCAACGGCACGAGGATCGGCCCCGACTACACGCAGGGCAGCCTCGCCTCGGAGGCCTCCGGCCGGCAGGCCGTGAGGCTCTCGGCCGGGCAGCGCGTGGAGTTCACCGTGCCGCGCGCCGCCAACGCGCTGAACCTCGCCTACAGCGTCCCGGACGGCCAGTCCGGGACCCTGAACGTGTACGTCAACGGCACCAGGCTCACCAGGACCCTGCCGGTGACCTCCAAGTACTCCTACATCGACACCGGCTGGATCCCCGGCGCGAAGACGCACCACTTCTTCGACGACACGCGGCTGCTGCTCGGGCAGAACGTCCAGGCCGGGGACAAGGTGGCCGTCGAGGCGACCGGCGTCCAGGTCACCGTGGACGTCGCCGACTTCGAGCAGGTCGCCCCGGCCGCGGCCCAGCCCGCCGGCTCGGTGTCCGTCGTCGCCAAGGGCGCCGACCCCAGCGGTGCCGGCGACTCCACCCAGGCCTTCCGGGACGCCATCGCCGCCGCCCGGGGCGGCACGGTGTGGATCCCGCCCGGGGACTACCGCGTCACGTCCTCCCTCAACGGCGTGCAGAACGTCACCCTCCAGGGCGCCGGCGGCTGGTACTCGGTCGTGCACACCTCCCGCTTCATCGACCAGTCCGGCTCGGCGGGCAACGTCCGCATCAAGGACTTCGCGGTCGTCGGCGAGGTCACCGAACGCGTCGACTCCAGCCCCGACAACTTCGTCAACGGCTCCCTGGGCCCGAACTCGTCCGTCTCCGGCATGTGGATCCAGCACCTGAAGGTCGGCCTCTGGCTGACGGGCGACAACGACAACCTGGTGGTGGAGAACAACCGCGTCCTCGACACCACCGCCGACGGCCTCAACCTCAACGGCACGGCCAAAGGCGTCCGCGTCCGCAACAACTTCCTGCGCAACCAGGGCGACGACGCACTCGCCATGTGGTCGCTGTACGCCCCGGACACCGACTCCAGCTTCGAGAACAACACCATCTCGCAGCCCAACCTCGCCAACGGCATAGCCATCTACGGCGGCACCGACATCGCCGTACGCAACAACCTGGTCTCCGACACCAACGCCCTCGGCAGCGGCATCGCCATCTCCAACCAGAAGTTCCTGGACCCCTTCCACCCGCTCGCCGGCACGATCACGGTCGACGGCAACACGCTGGTGCGCACCGGCGCGATGAACCCGAACTGGAACCACCCGATGGGCGCCCTGCGCGTCGACTCCTACGACAGCGCCGTCAACGCCACCGTCGACATCACCAACACGACGATCACCGACAGCCCGTACAGCGCCTTCGAGTTCGTCTCCGGCGGCGGGCAGGGGTACCCGGTGAAGAACGTCAACGTCACCGGGGCGACCGTGAGGAACACCGGTACGGTCGTGGTCCAGGCCGAGGCACAGGGCGCGGCCACCTTCAGGAACGTCACCGCCACCCAGGTCGGCGCGGCCGGCGTCTACAACTGCCCCTATCCGGCCGGCTCCGGCGCCTTCACCCTCACTGACGGCGGCGGCAACTCCGGCTGGTCCAGCACCTGGTCGGACTGCTCGACCTGGCCGCGGCCCGGGCAGGGCAACCCCGATCCCGACCCGAACCGCAACCTCGCCAAGGGCCGCCCGGCCACCGCGACCGGCTCCCAGGACGTCTACACACCGGGCAAGGCCGTCGACGGCGACGCGAACTCCTACTGGGAGTCCGCCAACAACGCCTTCCCGCAGTCCTGGACGGTCGACCTCGGCTCCTCCTACGCCGTGCGCCGCCTGGTGCTGAAGCTGCCGCCGTCGGCCGCCTGGGGCGCCCGCACCCAGACCGTCACGGTGCTCGGCAGCACCGACGGCTCCGGCTACTCGACCGTCGTCGGCGCCCAGGGCTACCGCTTCGACCCCGCCACCGGCAACACCGCGACGGTGTCCCTGCCCAGCGGCACGAACCTGCGCTACCTGCGGCTCGCCGTCAGTGCCAACACCGGCTGGCCGGCCGGGCAGTTCAGCGAGGTGGAGGCCTACCTGACCTCCTGACCCGCCCGCCCCGCGCGACCGTACCGGGCGCCCCGGCACCACGACAGGCCGGGGCGCCCTCGCACGCCGGGACGGAAAGCCCGAAAGCCCGGCGATCAGATCCAGGTCCGTGCCAGACTGCGCCATGTCTTCGACCCAACCCGGGCGCCCCTTGGTCGCCATCGTCGGCAGCGTGGACGCGAACCGCACGTTCACGCCGCCGTTGACAGCCGTGGAGCACGCCTCCCAGGCCTGCCGCGAGCTGGGGCGAGAGCTGGCACTGGCCGGCTGTGACCTGGCCGTCTTCTCCAGCAGCGGGAAATACATCGAAGCGGACGTCGTCCACGGCTACGCCGCGGCGTGCACGGCGGAGGCACCGGGGCGCGTTCTGGCCTACCCGCCCCGCCAGCGCACGGTCGACTTCGGACTGGGGGAGGGCGGTCACGCCGAGCTACGCGTCGTCCGTGACACGAGCGGGGAATGGGAAGTCGCGTACTACCGCACCATCCTGGCCTGCGACGGACTCGTCCTGGTCGGCGGAGGCCAGTCCACCCGTATCGCCGGGATCCTCGCACTGTCCCAGCAGGTTCCCGTGATCCCGGTGGCGGCCTTCGGCGGCGGTGCCGGGCAGGTGTGGGTGAACCTCGACAAGGTGCGCAACGACACGGACGACGAGGACATCGCCCTGCTGGGAAGCGACTGGGGGCCGGACTCGGCGGCGCGGCTGACGGCGTGCCTGTTACGGCAGCGTGAGCGGAAGACGGCGCGCGAGGGGGCGGAGGTCCGGCGCGGGCGCATGGCGGCGTGGGGCTCACTCGCCGGCTGGCTCGTGGCGCTGCTGTGCATCGCGGCGTCGGTCGCGGGCCTCGTGCTCGTGGGGAAGCCCCGTCCCGCGGACACCGGGAACCTCACCGTTCTCGTGACCGCCCCGCTGCTGACCGCCGTGTCCGGGGCCGTCGTGCGCAATTCCTTCGTCTCCGAGTCGGACTGGCCACGCGCCGCCGTCCGGGGCCTGGGGGCGGGGCTGGTCACTGTTCTCCTCTACGTGGCCTCACAGCTGCTCAGCGTTCCGGAGCTGATGAACAGACTGGATGCGCGCAGGCTGCTCTTCATCACCATCCCGCTGGGTTTCTCTGCGGGATTCACCTTCGATCTCGTCTACGAACGGCTACGGTCTGGCGCTGCGGGGGCACCCCCTCCGGGGTCCGAGCTGCTGACGTCTCCTACTCCGTCCGGGGGAACCGGGGAACGTCAGGGGTGAGTCCGGGCTCACCGGGGGCTTCCGTGAGCGTTGTCATGGGTAGAAACAGTGCGTGATCGCGCGGTCACCATGGTGAGCCGCGTCGAGCGATGGGGGGACCGAATGAGGGCGAACACCGTATCCACGGCATTACTGGTGAAAGTGGCCCTGGAGGCCAGTGGCCCGGGGTCGGCCCTGCGGGAGGATCTGAGGACGATCGTCAAGCGGTCGTCCGCACCGCACGGAGCACAGAACCAGTTGGACCCCGAGGCGCTGGAGGCCGTGTTCCACTCGCCTCTCCAGCTGGAGAGCGCCGAGGCCTTCGTCCGCAGGCTCGCCGACCGCGCGCGGTCGGACGCCCGGCTGCGGGCCGAGCTGGACCACTGGGCACGTGACGCCCTGGAGCTGCGTCCGGTGCCGACGCACGACGCCCTCTCGCCGGATGTCATCACGATCGACCCGGCGGCACGACCCCAGCCGGCCGTCGAAGCGCACTTCGTCGTCTACGGCGGCTCACGCGGCTCCGTCGAGGGCGAGGCCTCGCGTATGTTCACCTCACAGTGACCGTGACAGGACGACCGCGGTGGCCAGCGCGTCGCCGGCCGCGGCGTCCTGACCCTCGCTGGTGAGGAAGTGGCTCAGGGTGAGCAGGTCGTCCCTGAGTGAACGCACCTCGTCCGACAGGTCGTCCCGCTCCCGGCTCAGACCCTCGTAGAGGGACGCGCTCCGCGTGAGGCACTGCACCGCTTGGAGTGGTTCGTCCGTCTCCTGCAGGGCCCGCCCGAGCTTGTGCAGAGCCTGCGCCTGGCTGTGCTGCTCGCCCAGAGCCTCAAGGTGGGCGGTGGCGTTGCGCAGAGCGGGGATCGCCTCCGAGTAGAGCCGAAGCCGCAGCAGGATGTTGCCGATGTTGTGCAGCGCCAGGGCGGCTTCCCGCTCGTTGTGGTTGAGCTGGTAGAGGTTCCTGGCCTCCATCACCGACTCGAGGGCGTCGTGCAGATCGCCCCTGGCGAGGTGGAGTGAGCCGAGGGCACTGCAACAGTCCGCCTCGGCCGCGGTGCCGCCCAGCACGCGGTGGAGCCGCCGGGCGTGTGCGAGGTGCTCGATCGCCTTGTCGACCTGGTTCGTCTCGCCGTACAGGCGCGCCACCTCCCTGTGGATGACGGCCTGTCCCTCCTGATGGTCCAGCTCCTCGAGGCTCGCCAGTGCGTGAAGGTAGGAGGAGACGGCTCGGCGGCTGTCCCCGCTGTCCTTGAGGACTTCCGCGAAGTTCCGGAACAGGGCGGCGCGGTCGGCAGGTGGTATCGCGTACTGCGACATCAGTTGCTCCGCCTGCTCCAGGGTGAGCCGTGCCTGAGCGATGTCACCGGTCTGGTGCAGGGCGGCGCCGAGATTGCACAGGAGGGAGAAGAGGGCCGCCGGCTGGTTGCGGTCGTGCTGGGAGATGGCGTCCGTGAGCAGTTCGACGGCCTCGGTGGCCTGCTGCGAGCGGAGCAGGACGGCGCCCAGGTTGCTCAGCATCAGCAGGTAGTCGGCGCGCTGCCGCTGGGCGTAGGGCAGGGCGGCGGCCCTGAGCAGTGCGGTGCGCGCCTTCTGGAAGTCACCCAGTTCGGCGCTCCCCACCGCCAGGTTGTTCAGCGCTGCCGCCTTCGCCTCGCTGTCCCCGCCCGCGTCCGCCCAGTCGTACACGCGCTCCATGAGCGTGAGGAGGGGGACGAACTGCTGCTGGGAGTAGAGGAATTGCGCGATGTCCAGGGCGATGGCCGCCGCGTCGTCCTTCTCGTCCTGGTCGAAGAACTCCGACGCCAGCGCCACGAGGGTCGGCCGTTCGTTCTTGAGCCAGGTGAAGGCCGCGCGCTGGTCCTCCGCGTCACCCTTCGTGCCGGCGCTCTCCTGCCCGTACAGGAGCCTGTGGGCGGTGGCAGCCCGCGTGCGGAAGAACTCGAGGATCCGCTTCCTGGCGATCTGCGTCTCCCGTGCCGTCAGCACCTGATGCGCGAGGGTTCGCCCGTAGGCCTGCACGAGGGGGTGGAAGCGCCATCGGTCGGACGTGGCCACAGGCTGGATCAGGTGGTTCCGCGTCAGGGTGGCGAGCGTCGATTCCACATCGCCCACCTGGGGCAGGATGGTCCGCAGTGTGTGGGCCGAGAAGCTCTCCCCCGGCAGCAGGGCCAGGAGGCAGAAGAACTTGAGCTGTTGCCGTCCGAGCCCGGAGACCACACGGTCGAACCGGCTCCGCAGGGACGTGCCCGTCCTGTCGGCCAGGTCCAGAACGACCTCGGTCCTGAGGCCGGCCACCAGCTCCGTGGAAGACCGGCCCGCACCACGGGTCAGCCAGGCGAGAGCGAGGACCACGGCCAACGGATGGCCGCCGCAGGCCCGCGCGACCCGTGTCATGTCCTGCCGGGTGAGGGGCTGCGGGAGGGGCGGCGCCTGTTCCGTCAGCCACTGCAGGAGCAGTGTCGTGGCGTCCTCGCTCAGCGGCCCCAGGGAGAGACTGCGGCAGTACGGCAGCGCGATGGTGCCGCTGGAGACGCACAGCACGCTGAAGCCGTCGGTGACCACGGCGGCGGCATCCGCCACGTGCTCCTCGGAGACGTCGTCCAGGATGAGCAGGACCGGACGGTCCGGCCCTCCGGCCAGCAGCAGCTGAGCCCTGCACAGGGCACGGAGTCGCTCGGCTCCCGGTTCGTCCGGGGCGGTTTCGACGGGGGAGCCCAGGGCCCGCAGGAGCGCCGTCCAGAGAGGCTCGTCCGCGTCCCGCAGGGACAGGTAGAGCAGCCCGCCCTTGAACCAGCCGCGTTCCTTCGCCTGGTGTGCCGCCTCCAGCGCCAGGGCGGTCTTGCCGATACCGGTGATGCCGGTGAGTGCGACGAACCGGGGGGCGGCGTCGTCACGGTCCAGGGCCGACAGCACCTGTTCCGTCTCCCTGCGGCGTCCGACCAGCACGGGGGCCCGCTCGGGGAGCCGGCTGACCGGGTACGGACGGGCGTAGGCACGGTCGGGGTCGATCGCGGCCGTGTCGTCCCGGACGGTGACGGCGTCGCGCAGCACCATCATGGCGGCCGGGCCCATCCGGCCACCGTTCGCATCCGCGTCCTGCACGCGCGCCAGGACCAGAACAGGACGCCGGCTGGGGTCCGCCAGCAGGTCGAGCAGCGCCTCGGCCAGGGCCTCACCGGTCCGTTCGTCGGTGAGGCAGGTGTCGAGGTTGTCGAGCCACAGCACTGTCTGCGAACCGATGCCGTCGTCGCTCAGCGCCTGCAGGACGGCCTGATTGCGGTCGATGAGCGGCGGAGCCCACACCCACCAGCGAGGTACGGAGGACCTCATCGCATGGAGGGCGGAGAGCGTACGACCGCTGCCGCGGCGGGCCACCACGGCGATCAGGCCGCTGCTGTGGCGGGCCAGGACACCGCCGATGGCCTGACCGAGCCGGTCGTCGAACCGGTCCGGCCGCGGGGGCGCCAGGCGTGGCGGCGACGCCTCCTCCGACACTCGGTCCAGGGGCGGCGCGATACCGAACCGCGTGTAGTCGTCGACGTCCACCTCGACGACACGGCTGCCCAGCAGCGCTCCGCCGTGCGCACTCCGCGCGGGCGGCCGGTCGATGAAGTCGGACCCGCCGGGAGCGCCGACCCGGTAGACGAGTCCGCGAGACGTACGCACGTACATGGGGACGTGGCCCGCCGGGATGGGGGCGGAACCACCGCGCGGAACCCGGACCTCCGCCGCGCTCGCCCAGTTCTGCGGATGGTGGGAGACGCGCAGGATGCGAGGCTGGGTGTCCGGCACGAGGATGCCGTCGGCCGGCCAGGTCGGGTCGCCGAAGGAGAGCCTGTCCCCGTCGTGCCGGACGGGCAGCACGACGTCCGGCACCCGGGGCGAGGACTCCGGCCCGAAGCCGGAGCCGACGACGCGGCCGGCCGAGGGGGCGACGAGCAGTTCGTACAGGT
The DNA here is from genome assembly GCF_055564315.1 of Streptomyces sp. NPDC029151. NCBI lineage: Bacteria > Bacillati > Actinomycetota > Actinomycetes > Kitasatosporales > Streptomycetaceae > Streptomyces > Streptomyces sp. NPDC029151. Next base: position 908,406 of record NZ_JBVHWQ010000001.1, on the reverse strand, counting down.
CCAGGGCGCCCGAGGCCTCACGGGCGCGCTCGGGCAGCCGCTGCCACGCCTGGGCGAACCAGCGGCGCAGCCCGTCCCTGCGGTGCGGCTGCTCCACGGCGGTCCGCAGGGTCCTCTGCAGGAGCTGGTCGATGCGGTGGGAGACCTGTGCGTCCAGCCCGGCCTCCGCGACGAGGGCGGCCCAGGTGATCTGTTCCTCCACGGCGAGCACCGAGGAGTCCTCGTGCGCTTCCTCGACGATGGCCCCCACCCGGCGGATGGGCGCGTCCTGCGCGCTGTCCCGCAGCTCCGTGACGAGCCGTTCGCGCAGTTCTCCGAGCACGGGCTGCCGGAACGCCATGTACTGGCGGCCACGGTGGACCGCCCACGGGCCGTACCACACGTCCGACTCCGCGCCGACGTCCAGGGCGGGGCGGATCCGCAGCCGGACGGTGCGGATGAGGTGCGGTTCGATGCGGACCGCCGCACACAGCGCCGTGCCCAGGGACAGCGGGCCCGCGGCCATGCCGGAGGCGCTCACCCGCCGAGGGCCCGGGAGGGCGTCCCCGCTCACCGGAGCCTCGCGTGGGCCATGGCGGCCGTCGTCCTACGGTCCCAGGTCAGGACCGGCATGAGAGCGCGCAGCCAGGGCGGCTGTCGCTGAGCGGGCAGGGGAGTGAGGGCGACCGGCAGGCATCCGCCGCGGTGGAAGACGGTGGTGGCCGTCTGCCAGGAACCGATGTCCACCGTCTCGCCCCGTGCGTGGTGCTGCCCGAAGTCGCTGAGCACCAGCACACGCGTCCCCCGGGGCGGGGCCGTCAGCGGTTTCCACGTCCAGCCGGCTCCCCTCCCCGCCCGCAGCGGGTTGCCCGAGAAATACCGGACGTCACAGGCGTGCCGGCCGGTGATCGCGGTGATCCGGTTGAGGAGTTGTTGCTGATCGCGGACGAACAGCTGCATGCCCGGGCCGATGTCCACCAGGATCTGCACGCCGAACCGGAGCGTGCGGACCGGCTGCCGGGGCAGCTCGCTGATGTAGGCGCCCCGGGCCAGATCCGTGACCATGCGTTCCGTGTCGATGGGGCCTTCCTGGACGACGCGGGACAGCAGCAGGCGCAGGATGGCCGCCTGCGAGCGTGGCGGCAGAAGCGGCTCGTGGGTGCGCCTGCGCGAGGTGGGGGCAGCCGGTGTCTCCGCCAGGGCCGGTTCGGTCCACAGGCGCTGCACCGCGAACTCGGTGCCCACGGGCATCAGGAGCGGCATGGGAGGGGCGGGCTCGCGGTGCACGGGAGCGCTCGGTCCGTCCGCGACGGGCCGCGGCGCCGGTTTCGGTTCCCTGACGCCGCCCGGGGAGGACGCGGCCACCGGCGTGCCGGCCGGGGCGTCGGCCGGTGTGCCGGCCGAGGGCAGCCGTCTGAGCCCCAGCATCTCGGCGACCTTGGCCAGGGTGACGTGGTCGTGGGAGGGCAGCGCCGCCATCGCGCGGGCGAGTCCGCCCACCCAGTTCTCGCCCTCCAAGGGCACCGACGGGCCGGGCCTCGCGGGCGAAGTCCCGGCCACCGTCACTCCTGCGTGGTCATGTGCTGAGGCTTGAGCAGCGTCAGTCCCTTGAGCTCGCTCCACCGGTCGTCCCCCACGATGATTCCCAGAGCCCGGCACGCCCACAGGGCGTCGAGGTATTCGGCGGTGCTCGGCGGACGGATGCCCTCCTTCGACGCTGCGCCACGCACGTGGAGAAGCTCCTTGGCCAGCCCTTCGGCCAGTCGTATGTCGCTCTCCTCCACGCTCTTCAGCCGCGCCTTGAGGTGTTCCCGGGCGATGGCGACCAGCTCGTCCGACGTCTTCGGTTCCGGGGCCGTCGCGATGACGCAGCGCCGCAGGAACGCCTGGGGCAGTTCCCGCTCCTCGTTCGTCGTGATGATCACGAGGTGACGGGAGAAGGGCCCGTTGTCGGAGGCCTGTTGCGTCGCCGGCTCCACGACGACCCGCCGGCCCGTCTCGGTGACGGTGAAGTCGTGGGAGGCCAGCGGGACCAGCAGGCCGTTCGGCACGTCCGGGTCGGCCTTGTCGATCTCGTCGATCAGCACCACGGCGTGGTCCGGCTTGCGCCCGTGGTTCCAGCGCTCGACCCACGGTTCCGAGCCGGGCACGACCGGTTCGCCGCTTCGCGCCCGCGCCTGGTACGCCTTCCGGGCCACCTCGTTGGCCGACTTGGGAGCGTACGCCCACCACAGGGGGCCCGGCTCGACGTAGCGGTCCTCGTCCACCGTGTGGCGTCGGCCTGTCCGGTTGCGGGGGGCGATCTGCGCGTCGGCCAGTCGCCGTACGCCGTCGAACGTCCACAGCAGGTCCGTCGCCCGGGTCTGGGAGGTGACCACGTATTCGTAGTAGCTCCATCCGTCCTCCCGGGCGACGTACGGTCCGAGGGACGACTTCCCCGAGCCCGGATTGCCGCGGAGCAGCAGCGGCCTGCCGGTCGCCTTGGCCACCTCGACGGCCAGCTTCAGGTCCTCCGGCATGACGTAGACCCGGCCGTCGCGCCGGTCGGGCATGTCCTGCGCGGCTTCGGTTACCACCTGGTCCATCCTCTGTCTCTCCCACCTCTCGGCCCGTACGGCGCCGGCGGCTCATCCGCATCCGGCCAGCAGGTCGTCGATGGTCTCTTTCAACTTGTGTGCCTGGAGCTGGTCCTTGCGGCTCGGGGCCGGTTCGACGGCCACGGCGTCCGCGAGGTCGACCGCCTCCAGATCCTTCGGCTGCGGAACGTGGCCGGGTGGGGCCAGCAGGACGACGGTGAGCCACGGGAAGTCGCCGCGCAGGGAGCGGACGACCTGGGCGACGACGTCCAGCGGGTAGTCCTTCAGGCTGACCACAAGGTAGTCGGCGACCCCGTCCGTGGGCTGCATGTCGTCCAGGGTTCCCCAGTCCGGGGGAACCCTGAAGACCTGGAAGAGCTGCTCCACGCAGGCTTCCTTGAGGACGTCCGTCAAAGGGCGGTCGTCCACGGGGAGATCGCCCTCCTCGTCGAGCAGGCCGATGCTCCAGCTGCCGGGACGGACGAACAGCGCACGCTGTACGTGGTGTTCGGCCATCCAGCCCTTGTGGGCGGCGAAGACGATGGTCCGGCCCCGCACCTCGTCCCCGGACACGGCCGGCAGGAAGCGCTTCGCCGCGGTGGCGTTCACCCACCCCGGCATCAACTGCTCCACCAGGAACCTCATCGAAGCGCCGTCGAGCAGGGGGACCAGATGGCCGAGGGCCCGCGCGAGCAGGACACCCTTGGCAGCGGCGGTCATGAGCCGGTAGGCCAGCAGAAGATCGGAACCGACGCGCGCCCTGAGCTGCGCGAGCTCGATTCCGCTCATGTGCAGGTCCGCAGCGGCGCTCATGACCGCGGCAGGATCCCGCTTGCTCGCGCGGTCGAGGTAGGTGGCGACGCGCCCGGCCCATTCGGCGGTGTCCGTGCAGCGAGTGACGTCACCGACGTGCGAGAACTCCCGCAGGGCCCATGCGACGACGTCGTCCGAGGCCGCGCCCCGCGCGGGCGCGGGGTTGAGGTTCGCGGTGCGGTCCTCGATGCGCGCCTGCAAGGTCATCAGAGGGCCGAACCCGTTGGTCCTGGCCTGGCGCGAGGTCACTCCGCCCAGCAGGACCGGCAGGACGTGCGGGAGGCTCCTCATGGCGTACCGGGACATGAGGATGTCGCTCTCGCGCCGCACCCATTCGGATTCCTCCACGGTCTTGGGCCCCAGCAGCACGATCGCCGCGTCGCACGTGTAGAGCTCGAAGTACAGTTCGTCGGACCACCGGTCGCCGCCGCGCAGGTTCTCGACGTCCACGAAGACCTCGTAGCCGCGTGCCCGCAACGCCGGAACCAGAAGTTCCAGGGCGTCCTTCACACAAGCGTCGTTGCCGGCACCATGACTGACGAAGACCTTTAAACCCATGCCCCCGGCCTCCACGCCCCTGCCCCAGGACAACACGAGGCTGCCCGTTCCTCCCCAGAGCAGCGATTGTGACGTAGCGTCAGCCGAAAGTCAGCCGAACCGGGAAACGGCGGCCGGCGGCAGGCGGTGGCACCGGTCTCCCTCCCGTGTCCATGACTTCATACGGACGCCACCAGACCCTTCCCTGACGTTTGCTGCTCTTGGAACACTCGCTCCGCGCAGATTCCGTCATCTGACGGCATCCGCAACGTCAGGACGAGAGGACCCTCACTCATGCCCGAAGTCAACCGACGGCGCTTCCTGCAACTCGCCGGCGCCACCACGGCGTTCTCGGCGCTGGCAGGCAGCATCCAGCGCGCGGCCGCCCTGCCCGCCCACTACCGCACCGGATCGGTGGACGATGTCGAGCACATCGTCGTCCTGATGCAGGAGAACCGCTCCTTCGACCACTACTTCGGCTCGCTCCGAGGAGTCCGCGGCTTCGGCGACCCCCGCCCGGTCACCCAGAACGGCAGGTCCGTCTGGAAGCAGTCCGACGGCACCAAGGACGTCCTGCCGTTCCACCCCGACGCCGACGACCTGGGCCTGGCCTTCATCCAGGACCTCCCGCACGGCTGGAACGACGGCCACACCGCGTTCAACGGCGGCAGGTACGACAAGTGGGTGCCGGCGAAGTCCGCGACGACGATGGCGTACCTGACGCGCGACGACATCCCCTTCCACTACGCCCTCGCGGACGCCTTCACCGTCTGCGACGCCTACCACTGCTCGCTCATCGGCTCCACCGACCCCAACCGCTACTACATGTGGACGGGGTACACCGGCAACGACGGCACGGGCGGCGGCCCGGTCCTCGGCAACGACGAGAAGGGCTACGGCTGGACGACGTACCCCGAGCGCCTGGAGCAGGCCGGTGTCTCCTGGCGGATCTACCAGGACGTGGGCGACGGTCTCGACGCGAACGGCTCCTGGGGCTGGATCAACGACGCGTACCGCGGCAACTACGGCGACAACTCGCTCCTCTACTTCAACCGGTACCGCACCGCGGGGCCCGGCGACCCGCTGTACGACAAGGCCCGCACCGGTACCGACGCCCGCAAGGGCGAGGGCTTCTTCGACCGGCTGACGGCGGACGTCCAGGCGGACCGGCTGCCCCAGGTCTCCTGGATCGTCGCCCCCGAGGCCTTCACCGAGCACCCCAACTGGCCGGCCAACTACGGTGCCTGGTACATCTCGCAGGTCCTGGACGCGCTGACCGCCAACCCCGACGTGTGGGCGAAGACCGCGCTGCTCATCACCTACGACGAGAACGACGGCTTCTTCGACCACGTCATCCCGCCCTACCCGCCGGCCTCCGCCGCCCAGGGCAGGTCGACGGTCGACGCCGCGCCGGACCTGTTCAAGGGCGACGCCGGCCATGTCGCCGGCCCCTACGGCCTCGGCCAGCGGGTGCCGATGCTGGTCGTCTCGCCCTGGAGCAAGGGCGGCTACGTCTGCTCCGAGACCCTCGACCACACCTCGATCATCCGGTTCATCGAGCGACGTTTCGGTGTCCGGGAGCCGAACATCTCGCCCTGGCGGCGCGCCATATGCGGCGATCTGACCAGCGCCTTCGACTTCTCCCGCCCGGACACCGCGCCGGCCGTGCTGCCCTCCACGGCCGGCTACCTGCCCAAGGACCACAACCGCCACCCGGACTACGTGCCCAAGCCGCCCGCCAACCCCTCCCTGCCCCGGCAGGAGCCCGGCAGCCGGCCCACCCGTCCGCTGAAGTACGCCCCGGTCGTGGACGGCTCGGCGGACACCGCGACGGGGAGGTTCACGCTCACGTTCGCCTCGGGGGCGTACGCGGGCGCGGCCTTCCTCGTCACCTCCAACAGCCGTACCGACGGCCCCTGGACCTACACCACCGAGGCCGGCAAGACGCTCTCGGACACCTGGAACTCGGCCTACTCCGGCGGGAACTACGACCTCGCCGTGCACGGCCCCAACGGCTTCCTGCGCGTCTTCAGGGGCCGCAACAAGGTCGCGGGCCCCGAGGTCACCGCCCGGCACGCGGGCGACGCGGTCGAGCTCACCTTCACCCAGAAGGGCTCCGGCACGGTGCGGCTGAAGCTGGCCGACGGCTACGGCGCGGCCCCGGTCACGGTGACGGTGCGGCCCGGGGCGACCGTGCGGCAGACCGTGAGCCTCACGGCGAGCAAGCGCTGGTACGACCTGACCGTCACCTGCGACGCCGACCCGGCCTTCCTGCGCGGCTTCGCCGGGCACGTGGAGAACGGGCAGCCCGGCGTCAGCGATCCGGCGATCATCACGGGGTGAACGAGCGATGAGCACCGCTCCGTGCGGACTGGTCAGGTACCGGTCATATCAGGGTAGTGTGCCCCGGTGACCACGCAATCGAACACTCCTGCAGGCTGGTACCCGGACCCGCACGGGGCGGCGCAGACGCTCCGCTACTGGGACGGCTCGCAGTGGACCGAGCACACCAACCCTGCCCAGCAGCCCGCCGGGCAGGTTCCGCCGCAGCAGGCCCCCGCCCAGCAGGCCTTCCCGCAGCAGCAGGGCGGCGACGCCAGGGTGCAGCGGCAGGTGCAGAAGCAGGCCGGCGTCACGGCCGGCGGCCCCGGCGGCGGCACCCTGTTCACCGAGCCCGTCCTGGTCGTGAACCAGAAGGCCAAGCTGATCGAGCTGACCAACGAGTACAAGGTCATGGATCAGAGCGGCCGGGAGATCGGCTCGGTCACCCAGGTCGGCCAGGGCGTCCTGCGCAAGATCCTGCGCTTCGTCTCCAGCCTCGACCAGTTCCTCACCCACAAGCTGGAGATCCGGGACGCCTACGGCCAGCCGCAGCTGCTGCTGACCCGGCCCGCGAAGATCTTCAAGTCCCGGGTGATCGTGACCCGCCCGGACGGCTCGCCGGTCGGCGAGATCGTCCAGAAGAACATGATCGGCAAGATCAACTTCGCGATGACGGCGAACGGCCAGCAGGTCGGCGCGATCAAGGCGGAGAACTGGCGGGCCTGGAACTTCGCGATCGTGGACCACGCGGACAACGAGGTCGCCCGGATCACCAAGACCTGGGAAGGCCTCGCCAAGACGCTCTTCACGACCGCGGACAACTACGTCCTGCAGATCCACTACCAGCTGCCCGAGCCGCTCCTGAGCCTCGTGGTGGCCACCGCGCTGACCGTGGACACCGCCCTCAAGCAGGACGCCCGCGGCTGGGGCTGACGGGCACGGCGGTACGGCGACGGCGGCCGGTCCGCGGACGACGTCCGCGCACCGGCCGCCGCCGTGTGCGGTCACCGGGCGGCCCGGGTCACAGCGCCGTGAGATGCCCGGGCTGGTCCGGCTGCCGCGGCAGCAGCACCGGTTCCGCGGTCGCCGTGCCCGGTTCCAGGGCCAGCACGGCCGCCACCGGGTGCTCCTCGTCCGCGTCCCGGCCGCCGCCGGGTGCCGCCCGCTCCGCGTCCCGGCCGCCCCCGGGTGCCGCCCGGGTGAGCAGCACCACGCCCCGGGCGGCCAGCCCCGCGCCGGCCAGGGCCAGCAGCACCCCGCCCGCGCCGCCCTGCAGCCCCTGCCCCAGCAGGGTGAGGCCGATCACCGCGGCGGCCACCGGGTTGGCGAGCGTGACCACGGCCAGCGGCGCGCCGAGACCCCCGCGGTAGGCCGTCTGGGACAGCAGCAGCCCCCCGACCGCGAACGCGGCGACGAGCACCGCGACCACGACCACCTCGGCGCTCAGCGCCGGCCCCGAGCGGTCCGTGGCCGCCACGGTCACCGTCTGGGTGAGCGCGGAGGCCACGCCCGAGGCGAAACCGGACGCGGTCGCGTGCCGCAGGCCCGGGCGGGAGCCGGGCCAGGACAGCAGACCGATCGCGGCCGCGGTCGTCCCCGCGACCACCAGGGCCTCGGTCAGCGACAGCACCCGCGCCGGCGCCGGACCGGAGGCGCTGACCAGGAGCGCGGCGAGCCCGAGCAGGGTCAGCGCCGTACCACGCCACTCCGCCGCGCTGACCCGCCGACCGGACGCCCGCGCTCCGAGCGGCACGGCCGCGACCAGGGTGAGCGCGCCCAGCGGCTGTACGACGGTCAGCGGGCCGTACTTCAGGGCGACGACGTGCAGCAGCGCGGCGGCGGCGTTCAGCCCCACCGCCGACCACCAGGCGCCGGTGCCCAGCAGCCGCAGCAGACCGGTGCCGGCGCTGCGCGAGGCCAGGCGTTCCTGGGCGACGGCCGCCAGTGCGTAGGCGACGGCCGACACCAGGGACAGACCGAGGGCGGTCAGGGCGGCGGCGCTCATCGGCCCGCTCCCGCCAGGGCGGGCTCACGGGTGACGGGCCGGCCGGCGCCGTGCCCCGCGGTGGTGGAGGTGTGCCGCGGCGGCGGGACGGCCGCGAGGGCGATGCCGAGCATGGCCGTGGCGGCGATCGCGTCGAGCCAGTAGTGGTTCGCCGTGCCCACGATCACCAGCAGGGTGATCAGCGGGTGCAGCAGCCACAGCCCGCGCCACCGGGACCGGGTGGCCGCGATCAGGCCGACCGCCACCATCAGCGCCCAGCCGAAGTGCAGCGAGGGCATCGCCGCGAACTGGTTGGACAGGTGGTCACTGGACGGCGGGCCGTACACGGACGGGCCGTAGACGTGGGCGGTGTCCACCAGGCCCGTCCCCGCGAGCATGCGCGGCGGGGCCAGCGGGAAGGTGAACGGCAGCACCAGGGCGGCCGTGGTGACGGCCGCGAGGACCCGGCGGGCCCAGACGTAGTGCGCGGGCCGCCGCACGTACAGCCAGACCAGGAAGGCGAGCGTGGCCGGGAAGTGGACGGTCGCGTAGTAGGTGTTGGCCAGGTGGACGAGGGTGTCGCCGTGCAGCAGTGCGGACTGCACGGCGGTCTCGTGGGGGAGGTCCACGGCCCGCTCCAGGTGCCAGACCCGGCGCGCGTTGCGGAAGGCGTCCGCGGTGTGGCCGGTGGCCAGCAGGCGGCCGAGCTTGTAGACCAGGAAGAGCCCGGCGACCAGCAGGAACTCACGTATCAGGGGCGGGCGTACCGGGGTGTCCCGTTCCGCGTTCGCCCCCGCAGGCTCGGTTCGGGCATTCATCCCCCGGCCCCTTCGCTGACGGTGGTGCGTGGTGCGTGCGGGCCCCGGCGAGGCGCCGGGACTCATCGATACGTTCGAGCCGCTCCGCCTGGGCCACCGTGGCGTCGGTGTCGACCACCTCGAAGTACGGCAGCCAGTACGGACCGGGCTCCACCTCGTCCGGCGCGTCGGCCAGCGGCACCATCCCGCCGAACATCGCCTCCTCCCCGGCACCGTCGGGGTTCACGCAGGTGTACGTCCCGCCCGGGAACGGCACCCCGGAGGTCTCCAGGCCGAGCACCCGGCGGTAGAACGCGGCGGCCGCCGCGACGTCCGGCGTGTACAGCTCGACCCAGCACAGCGAGCCCGGCTCGCCCGCCGCGTCCACGCCCTTGGTCCGCCCCGGCTGCCAGATCCCGAACCGCACGCCCGCCTGGTCGGCGAGGACCGCCATGTGGCCCTGCCCCATCACGTCCGTCGGCGGGAACAGCACTCTGCCGTGCGCTCCTTCGGCCGCCTCGGCGGTGGCCTGGGCGTCCTCGCTCCGGAAGTACACCGTCCAGGCCGGCGCTCCCTGCCCGGGGCCGGCCTGCACACCGCCCGCCACGGTCCTGCCGTCCAGCTGGAAGAAGCCGTAACCGCCGGCGTCCGGACCCGCCGACTCCAACCGCCAGCCGAAAAGGGTGCCGTAGAAGGACGCGGCGCCGTCGATGTCGGGGCTGGCGACGTCGATCCAGTTGGGCGCGCCGTTGACGAAACGGGTGGTGAGCATCTCGGCCCTCCTCGCAAGGGGTCCCGTCCTGTGCACTGCCGAGTCTGGCACCGCCCCCTGACACTCGCCGCCGGAACACCGGGCGCGCCGCACCGACCCCGCTCCCTCCCGGCGTGACGCCGCACGTCCTGCGGGTTTCCCGCCGGCCCCGCGCGCCGCCGTGCGCGCGCCGCGCCCGGAGGAGCATCATCGGGGCGAGCGCAGACCCGCGGCACCCGTGGGCCGGGCGCGTCTACGGCCGCGGGAGCGCCGGCGCGCACGCTGCCGACCGAACGGCGTTGAGCCGGCGTTGATCGAACGTTTTTCGGCGTGGGGCAGGCTCCTGGCCATGCACATCGACACGATCACCCCGGCCGACGACACCTGGCAGGCGCAGGCCCTGTGCGCGCAGACCGGGCCGGACTTCTTCTTCCCCGAGCCCGGCAGCTCGGTGCGCGAGGCGAAGCGCATCTGCGCCATGTGCGAGCTGCGCCCCGCCTGTCTGGAGTACGCGCTGGCCCACGACGAGCGGTTCGGCGTCTGGGGCGGCCTGTCGGAGAAGGAACGTCTCGCCCTCCGCCGTACCGCCCCCTGACGCCGCGGCCGGCACCGCCCGCGCGCGGCCGTCAGGCTCCGGCGCGCGCCGCCATCCGGGCCTTGCGCGCGGCCAGCCTCTCGTCGAACTTCGAGGCCTCCGCGTCCAGCCCGCCCAGGAACAGGCCGAGTTCCTCCTGCGCCTGACGCCCCTCGGGGCCGAGGCCGTCGATCTCCATGACCTTCAGGAAGCGCAGCACCGGCTGCAGCACGTCGTCGTGGTGGATCCGCAGGTTGTAGACCTCGCCGATCGCCATCTGCGCGGCGGCCCGCTCGAAGCCGGGGATGCCGTGGCCGGGCATGCGGAAGTTCACGACGACGTCCCGGACCGCCTGCATGGTCAGGTCGGGGGCCAGTTCGAAGGCGGCCTTCAGAAGGTTGCGGTAGAAGACCATGTGCAGGTTCTCGTCGGTCGCGATCCGGGCCAGCATGCGGTCGCAGACCGGGTCCCCGGACTGGTGCCCGGTGTTGCGGTGGGAGATCCGTGTGGCCAGCTCCTGGAAGGCGACGTAGGCGACCGAGTGCAGCATCGAGTGCCGGTTGTCGGACTCGAAGCCCTCGCTCATGTGGGACATGCGGAAGCGCTCCAGCTTGTCCGGGTCCACCGCGCGGGAGGTCAGCAGGTAGTCGCGCATCACGATGCCGTGCCGGCCCTCCTCGGCCGTCCAGCGGTGCACCCAGGTGCCCCAGGCGCCGTCCCGGCCGAACAGCGAGGCGATCTCGTGGTGGTAGCTCGGCAGGTTGTCCTCGGTCAGCAGGTTGACCACGAGGGCGATCCGGCCGATCTCCGTCACCTTGGACTGGTCCTTGTCCCAGGCCTCGCCGTCCTCGAACAGGCCCGGGAAGTTGCGGCCGTCGCTCCACGGCACGTACTCGTGCGGCATCCAGTCCTTGGCGACCTGCAGATGCCGGTTCAGTTCCTTCTCGACCACTTCCTCCAGTGCGTGGAGCAGCCGGGCGTCGGTCCACACGGACGGGCTGGCGAGGTGGGGAGAAGTGATCGTCACGGGAACTCCAGGGGGACGCCGAACAAGGGGGAGGGTAAAGAGTGGCCCGGCGAGCGGTGCCGGAAACCTACGAGATCGTAGGCTACGAACCCGTAGGTTACGAAGCCGTAGGTTAAGGCTGTCGTAAAGGAACCGCTGATCAGCCCGCCCGACGGACCCTCCGGGTAGGCCCGACCGCCCCCGGACCCGCAGGTCCGGGGCCGTCGTGGGGGCGGGGTTCACCCGGTCAGGCGTACAACTCCCGCAGGCGCACCGAGAGGCACGTCACACAGCCCTCCAGCTTCTCGAACTCGCTGATGTCGACCGTCACCACGGTGTGCCCGAGATCGGTCAGCAGCTCCGCGGTCTTCGGCGCGCTCGCCGCCATCAGCAGCGTGCTGCCGCCGAGCAGCACGACATGGGCGCCGGACTCCTCCGGCACCGACAGGAAGCCCGGGAACAGCGACGGCCGGTCGATCTTCGGTATGTGCCCGATCACCGTGCCGTCGGGCAGCGCGGTCACGGCCGACTTCAGGTGCAGCACCCGGCTCACGGGCACGGCCACCACCCGGGCGCCGAGCGGCTCGAAGGCCGCCCGCAGCTGCTGCACGCCGGCCGCGTTGGTCCGCCCGCCGCGGCCGACGTACACGGTGTCGCCGACCTTCAGGACGTCACCGCCGTCCAGCGTGCCCGGCTCCCAGATCCAGTTCACCGAGCAGCCGAGGCGGGCCACCGCCTCCTCGACGCCGGCGGTCTCCGCCCGCCGGGACTCGGCGCCGGGCCGGGTGATCAACGCCACGTTCCGGTACATGACCACGGTGTCCTCCACGAACACCGAGTCCGGACAGTCGTCGGCCGGTTCGACCTCGATCGTCTCCCAGCCGTGCGCGCGGAGGGCCTCGACATAGGCCTCCCACTGTTCGCCGGCGAGCCCGATGTCGACCTTCTCCCGCTCGATGTGCGTCACCAGGCCGTCGGCGAGGCGGGGGCCGGGGCGGCGGACGAGGGCCTTCTTGCTGGGCACGAGGGGCCTTTCGAATCGGTTGGTGCGATGGTGCGGTGTCCGGCGCCGGTCACACGGCGCCGGTCCGTCATCATGCAGGGCGCCCCGGCCAGGGCAAAACCCTCGTCGTCAGGCTGTGCCCGTCCTGATATGCCGTCCCGTCGGACCGCCCTGATCACCCCGTCCCGGCGGACCGTCCGGGCGCCCCGGTCCGCCGGGGGCGTCCTGTCACCCCCGACGCGTACGGACGCGTCCTGCCGGCCCCTGCCCGTCCGGACGGCCGCACCGCGCCCGGCGCCCCGGCGGCAGCCGGCGCCGGGAGCACGGCAGCAGGTGAGGGCCGGGCCGTCCGGACGGCCGCACCGCGCCGGGCCGGGCGGGTCAGGCCGGATCGGCGAGCGCCTCCGGTTCCGTGTCCGTCAGCTCCCCTCCCTCCATCAGCAGCCACCGCGTGATCCCGATCGACTCCAGGAACGGCAGGTCGTGGCTGGCCACGACCAGCGCGCCCTCGTACGACTCCAGGGCCGAGGTGAGCTGCCGGACGCTGGCCATGTCGAGGTTGTTGGTCGGTTCGTCGAGCAGCAGCAGCTGGGGCGCGGGCTCGGCCAGCATCAAGGCGGCCAGGGTCGCCCGGAAACGCTCGCCGCCCGACAGGGTGGCCGCCTTCTGGTCGGCCCGCGCGCCCCGGAACAGGAAGCGCGCGAGCCGGGCCCGGACCCGGTTGTTGGTGGCGCCCGGCGCGAACCGGGCCACGTTCTCGGCGACCGACAGGGCGTCGTCCAGCACGTCCAGCCGCTGGGGCAGGAACCGCAGCGGGACGTGCGCCGTCGCCGTGCCCGACACGGGTGCCAGCTCCCCGGCGATCGTCCGCAGCAGCGTCGTCTTGCCGGCGCCGTTGCGGCCGACCAGCGCGATCCGCTCCGGGCCGCGCAGGTCGAGGATGCCCTGCACGCGCGCGTGGTAGGCCGTTTCCAGGTTCTCCAGGGTGAGCACCTGCCGGCCGGGCGGCACGGCCGTGTACGGCAGCTCGACGCGGATCTCGTCGTCGTCCCGGACCGCCTCCACCGCCTCGTCCAGCCGTTCCCTGGCCTCGGCGAGCCGCTCCTCGTGCATGATGCGGTGCTTGCCCGCGGACTCCTGGGCGGCCCGCCTGCGTGCCCCCATGACGATCTTCGGCTCGCGCTTCTGCTCGTACATCTTCTGGCCGTACCGCTTGCGGCGGGCCAGTTTCACCTGGGCGTCGGCCAGTTCGCGTTTCTGCTTGCGCACATCGGCCTCGGCGACGCGCACCATGCGCTCGGCCGCCTCCTGCTCGACGGCCAGGGCCTCCTCGTAGGCCGAGAAGTTGCCGCCGTACCAGGCGACCTCCCCGGAGCGCAGCTCCGCGATCTGGTCGACCAGGTCGAGCAGTTCCCGGTCGTGGCTGACAACGACCAGGACGCCCGGCCAGGAGGCGACGGCCTGGTACAGCCGCCGGCGGGCGTACAGGTCGAGATTGTTGGTGGGCTCGTCCAGCAGCAGGATGTCGGGGCGGCGCAGCAGCAGCGCGGCGAGCCGCAGCAGCACCGACTCGCCGCCGGACACCTCCCCGACGGTCCGGTCCAGGCCGATGTGGCCGAGGCCGAGTTCCCCGAGGGTGGCCAGGGCCCGCTCCTCGACGTCCCAGTCGTCGCCGACGGTCTCGAAGTGCTCCGCGGCGGCGTCGCCCGCCTCGATGGCGTGCAGGGCGGCCCGCCGTTCGGCGATGCCGAGGGCCTGGTCGACGCGGAGCGTGGTGTCGAGCGTGACGTTCTGCGGGAGGTAGCCGATCTCGCCGGCCGCCTTGAGCGTCCCGTCGGCCGGGACGAGTTCCCCGGCCAGCAGCTTGAGCAGGGTGGACTTGCCCGATCCGTTGACGCCGACGAGACCGGTCCGGCCCGGGCCGAAGGCGATGTCCAGCCCGTCGAAGACGGTGCTGCCGTCGGGCCAGGCGAAGGACAGGGAGGTACAGGTGAGGGAAGCAGACATGGGCGCCTCGCGAGGGGGTGTGAGCGTTCGGTGGACGCGTGTCGAGACACCGCGAGGCGGAAACCGAAGGGTCTGGGCAGGAAGGCCACGAAAAAAGGCCTGTGCCGGAGGACGGCTCGGACGCCGAGGTCGCACGCCGCGCACACCTCACCGGTGCATAGCTCACCAGTGCATACGCGGTGTCTCAGGACCTCAGACGAGCAACGTCCTTCTCCAATCGACGGCAACAGAACCGTCGTCGACAGTACGAGGGGGCTGGAAGGGCTGTCAACGCATTTGACGCGCGGCGCTCCGCGCGCGTGGCGTCCAGCCGGCGGCGCTCAGCAGGCGTCCCGCATCAGCTCGGCCAGATCGTGGTCCAGGTCGAGCTGGAGGTGTTCCAGACCGACGGGGACCAGGGCGTCGGCCGCCTCCAGGAACCGTCGTATCTCGCCCGAGCGCACGTGCACGATCGCGGTGCCCTCCGGGGCGTGGAACTCCAGCACCGTGCGGTCGTACCCGTACGGCCGGACACGGACGTCGCCCTGGCCCTCGGGGCCCCGCAACCCGGCGGTGAGCAGTTCGCGGGAGAAGGTCCAGCACACGTCGACGCCCTCCAGGGTGGCCGGCGCCGGGAACGTCATGCGGACGGCGAACGGGTCACGCCGGTCGTAGCGCAGTGTGGCGGGAATGCTCGGCATGCGCGGTGCTGCGGCGACGAGACGGGCCTCTACGGGCTGCTCGATGACGGTGGACAACGCCTTGCTCCCTCGTGACGGCTGGACGACGCGCCGGTGTGCGACCCCCGGCACTGGAAGAGACGACGGAATCGGCCGATGCGTGCACACCCTCGACGAGTGACCTCGGTCACCGCCTTCATGCACGCCGGAACGCACGGCCGTTCCCGTGCGTCCGTGCGTTCGGCGCGGCAGGGGAGGCGCTCTGGACGGCGCCGGGGGAGTGCGGCTAGCTTCGCCCGCCATGAGGCGCTTGGGGAGCACGCGACGCAGGGGACGGGCCGGCCGGCTGCTGGCGGCGGGAGTGGCGTGCGGGGCGGCACTGGCCGCCCTGACGGTTCCGGCGGCCGAGGCACGCCCGTTCGCACCGGGCGCCGGCGCCGGCCCGGGGGACGCCCTCCGGGGCGGCGTGCACTGGGCGGCGAAGGACACCGGCACCCCGCAGGTCCGCTTCCGGGGCCTCGCGGCCGTCGACCGGCACACCGCCTGGCTGGCCGGCACCGGCGGCACGGTGCTGCGTACGACGGACGGCGGCGCGAGCTGGCGGAACGTCTCTCCGCCGGGTGCGGCCGACGCGCAGTTCCGGGACGTGACGGCGTTCGACGCGCGCCGCGCGGTGGTGCTGGCCATCGGCGAGGGCGAGGCGTCCCGCGTCTACCGCACCGACGACGGCGGCACGACCTGGACGGAGTCCTTCCGCAACACCGACCCGAAGGCGTTCTACGACTGCCTCACCTTCTTCGACCACCGCCACGGCCTCGCCCTGAGCGACCCCGTGGACGGGAGGTTCCGCCTGCTGTCCACCGCCGACGGCGGACGGTCCTGGCGCGTGCTGCCCGCGGACGGCATGCCGCCGGCGCTGGAGGGCGAGGCGGGCTTCGCCGCGAGCGGCCAGTGCCTGGTCGCCTCCGGCCCGAAGGACGTCTGGCTGGCCACCGGCGGCGGCGCCCACGCGCGCGTGCTGCACTCCGCCGACCGCGGGCTCACCTGGACGGCCGCCGACACCCCGGTCCCCGCGGGCGACCCGGCGAAGGGCGTCTTCGCGCTGGCCTTCCGCGACCGCACCCACGGCATCGCGGTCGGCGGCGACTACCGCCCCGGCCGGCCGTCTCCCCGCGCCGCCGCGGTCACCGCCGACGGCGGCCGCACCTGGCGCCCCGCCGCCACCGCGCCGCCCGCGTACCGCTCCGGCGCCGCCTGGCTCCCGCACGGCCGCACCGCCGCGCTGGCCGTCGGCCCGACCGGTACCGACCTCACCACCGACGGCGGCCGCACCTGGCGGACGTTCGACACCGGTTCGTACGACACGGTGGCCTGCACCCGCGACCTGAGCTGCTGGGCGGCCGGCGAACAGGGGCGCGTGGCACGGCTGGAACGGTGACGTAACCCGCCGCGAGGCGGGTACTCGTTCCCTGACGCAAAGGAAGGGAGCGATCATGCCAGCCGGTTCCAGCCCCAAGCGCGAGCGCCAGTACGAGCACATCAAGGAGAGCGCGCAGGACCGGGGCGAGAGCGCCGGGCGCGCCAAGGAGATCGCCGCGCGAACGGTGAACAAGGAACGCGCCCGCTCCGGCGAGTCCAAGACCGCCAGTCGCAGCTCGACGCAGGACATGTCGTCGAGCAAGCGCGGCGGCCAGCGGTCCGGCAACCGGGCCGGCTCGCACGGGCCGACGCGTGACCAGTTGTACAACGAGGCGAAGCAGCGCGGCATCGAAGGTCGTTCGCACATGAACAAGGACGAGCTGCAGCGCGCCCTGAACGCTAAGAAGGGCTGACGGCCGGAGGCCGGACGCCCCACAGGACCGGCCCCCTCGGCTCAGTCGAGGGTCTGCCGGTGACGCGCCAGCTCGGGGGACGTCTTGGTCGCGATGAACTCGGTGACGCGGTAGGCGCACACGCCGGCGACGACGAACGGGTCGGTCGCGACGAGTTCCTCGATCCGGGCCCGGTCCCCCGCGACGGCGAGGATCACCCCGCCGTCGCGGGGGTTCTTGCGTCCCGAGGCCAGGAAGAAGCCCTTCTCGTACTGCTCCTCCAGCCAGACGACGTGGGCCGGGAGTACGGCGTCCACGGCGTCGAGCGGCGCGGTGTAGCTCAGCTCCAGTACGAACATGATCAGAACCCTACCCCCGGCGGCCCGGCCGCCCGCGCCCGGCCCGTACAGTCACCCGGCATGACGATCATCGGCGTACCCGCGGGCTGGCCCGCGACCCAGGAGGAGGCCCGCGCCGTCCAGGACGAGCTGCGCGGGCGGGTGGTGCTGGACGAGCCCGGGCCCCCGCCGGGGACGGGCCTGGTCACCGGGGTCGACGTCGCCTACGACGACCGCCTGGACCTGGTCGCCGCGGCGGCCGTCGTGCTGGACGCCGCCACCCTGGACGTCGTCGCCGAGGCGACGGCCGTCGGCCGGGTCTCCTTCCCGTACGTGCCCGGGCTCCTCGCCTTCCGCGAGATCCCGACCGTCCGCGCCGCCCTGGACCGGCTGCCGTGCCCGCCCGGCCTGGTCGTGTGCGACGGCTACGGCCTGGCCCACCCGCGCCGTTTCGGCCTGGCGAGCCACCTGGGCGTCCTCATGGACCTGCCCACCGTCGGCGTCGCCAAGAACCCCTTCACGTTCACCTACGACGACCCCGAGCCGGCCCGGGGCGGTTCCGCGCCGCTGCTCGCCGGGGCCGAGGAGGTCGGGCGCGCCCTGCGCACCCGGGACGGCGTCAAGCCGGTGTTCGTCTCGGTCGGCCACCGGGTGAGCCTCGGCAACGCGCTGGCGCACACCCTCGCACTGACCCCGCGGTTCCGCCTGCCGGAGACCACGCGGCGGGCGGACGCCCTGTGCCGGCGCGCGCTCCGCGACGCGGCACAGGGCCTGGCCGGTCACCTGGCTCAGGACTCCACGACGCGCCAGGCGCCGACCTCCTGATACGCCGAGTCGTACACGGCCGAACCCTCACCGGGTTCGAGGGCGTAATGGCGCAGGTTGCCACCCCAGTACCGCAGGATGCGCTCCAGCTCGGCCACCCGGTCCCGCGCCACCGCGCCGTCGTCCACGGTCACTTCGAGTACGAACTTCACGTCCGTTCCGCCTCCTCGCCTCGTCGGGCACGAGCCGCCATCGTCTCAGGCGCACTCCCGGCCGGGCCGTGGAGCGGGCGGGCGCCGGTCAGCGGCGCGCCGCCACCCGGAAGGTGATCCCCGCGGCGCGCAGCCGGTCGGTCAGGGCGTCGCCCATCGCCTGCGCCGTGGTGACCTGCCCGGCCGTCGGCGGAAGGTCGTCGAAGGCCAGGCACAGGGCCGCCTCGGCGAACATCTTCGCCGTCTCGTCGTAGCCCGGGTCGCCGCCCGCGACCTCGGTGCACACCCGCCGTCCGCCGCCCTCGCCGACGAAACGCACGGTGAACCAGCTCCTCGCCCGCTTCTCCGCGCTCGGTCCGTCGCCCGGCTTGAGCCGGTCCGACAGCCAGCGCCGCGCGGGCGGCAGCTGGGCCGCGGCCGCCGCCGCGCCGACCGCCGCGATCCCGCCGAGGGCGACCGGCAGGCGGCGCACGGCGGCGTGGTGCCGGTACCGGAAGTCCGGGCCGTACCGCTCCAGCGCCCGCGCCGAACGGCGCACGATCTGCGGATCCAGGGTGGGCAGCGGCAGCGCCCACGCGCCGACCTCCCCGGCGAACCGCGGCCCGCCCGCCACGGCCCGCACGCGGCGGCCCGGCAGCCGCGGCTCGTACCGGGCCCGCTCGCGCGCGGCGGCCAGCATCCGCCGTCCGCGGGCCACCTGGGTCAGCGCGGAGGCGAGGGTGCCGCCGGAGAACGCCGCGTCGACGGTCACGTAGCCGTCCACGGTCAGCGGCACGCCCTCGGGGAGCTGCCCGACCGTGAAGTACACGCCCAGGTCGTGCGGGACGGAGTCGAAACCGCAGGCGTGCACCAGGCGGGCGCCCGTCTCACGCGCGCGTGCGTCGTGCCGGACGTACATCAGGTCCACGAACTCCGGCTCGCCGGTGAGGTCCAGATAGTCGGCCCCGGTGTCGGCGCAGGCGGCGACGAGTTCCTCGCCGTACCGCACGTACGGCCCCACGGTCGTGGCGACCACGCGCGCGTGCTCGGCGAGGGCGCGCAGGGTGGCCGGTTCGGCCACGTCCGCGCGCAGCACACCGACGTCCGCGCCGCCGGGCAGGCTCTCGCGCAGCCGTTCCAGCCGCCCGGGGTCGCGTCCGGCCACCGCCCAGCGCAGGTCCCGCGGCGCGTGCGCGGCGAGATAACGGGCCGTGAGCGTGCCGACGAAGCCGGTGGCCCCGAAGAGAACGAGGTCGTAGGGACGGTCCGTCCTGCTCATCCTGCTCATGACACCCCTTGGTACGTGCGGTGCGCGGCCCGTCGCGCAGCCGCGCCGCTGTGGGTGGCCGAGGCTAGCGTGAGGAGAGCGGGGCCCGACGACCAGCCCGGAGGCAGCGGTGGCCGTAGGCAGGAATGCCGTGAGGAAGCGGGAGAAAGCACACGCGGGGCGCACGGTCCGCGCCGCGCCGGCGGCCGGGGATCACTCGGTCGGGTGATACTCGGCGCTCCGGGCACTTGGCTAAGCGCTTGCTCGTTCAGGTCTTGTGTCCGGTGGAACGCGTTCTTAGCATCACCGGTGTTACATCAGTGCTGTCACACAGGCCTGGGGGCTGGACGATGACAACGGCAGGGACACCGCCGACGCCGGGCGACGGCCCGCTCTCGGGCGTGCGCGTGGTCGAGCTGGCCGGCATCGGGCCGGGCCCGTTCGCCGCCATGCTCCTGGCCGACCTGGGGGCCGACGTGGTCCGGGTGGACCGCCCGGGCGGCACGGACCTCGCCGTCCCCCCGGCCCAGGACGTGACCAACCGCAACAAACGCTCGGTCGTGGTCGACCTGAAGGCACCGGACGGCCCCGCCCGCGTCCTGGACCTCGCCGAGCGCGCCGACATCCTCGTCGAGGGCTACCGCCCGGGCGTCGCCGAGCGGCTCGGCATCGGCCCCGCCGACTGCCACGCCCGCAACCCCCGCCTGGTCTACGGCCGGATGACCGGCTGGGGGCAGGACGGCCCGCTCGCCCAGCGCGCCGGCCACGACGTCGCCTACATCGCGCTCACCGGCACCCTCGGCATGATCGGCCGCCCCGACGAGCCCCCGGCGGTCCCCGCCAACCTCCTGGGGGACTACGCGGGCGGCTCCCTCTACCTGGTCGTCGGCGTCCTCGCCGCCCTGCACCACGCGCGCGCGACCGGCACCGGCCAGGTGGTCGACGCGGCCATCGTGGACGGCACCGCCCACCTGTCCACGATGATCCACGGCATGCTCGCCGCCGGCGGCTGGCAGGACCGCCGCGCCGCCAACCTCCTGGACGGCGGCTGCCCCTACTACGGCACCTACGAGACCGCCGACGGCCGGCACATGGCGGTGGGCGCCCTGGAAGGCAAGTTCTACACGGAGTTCCTGCACCTGCTCGGCCTGGACGACCTCGCCTCCGCCCGCAAGGACTGGACCCGCTGGGACGAGCTGCGCGACCGGATCGCCGCCGCCTTCAAGTCCCGCACCCGCGACGAGTGGACGGCCGTCTTCGAGGGCTCCGACGCCTGCGTGGCCCCCGTGCTGAGCCTGCGGGAGGCCCCCGCCCACCCGCACCTGGCCGCCCGCGGCACCTTCACCGACCACGGCGGCATCACCCAGCCCGCCCCCGCCCCCCGCTTCTCCGTCACCCCCACCGCCATCCGCACCGGCCCCGCCCTGCCCGGCGCGGACACGGCGGCGGTCGCCCGGGACTGGGGGACACCGGCGCACCCGACCGACGACCCCGACGACCTGGTCACCGACGGCGGCTGACCCCGCCCACCCGCTCGGCCCACCCTCCCGAAAGGCACCCCAGTGAGCACCGAAGCGTACGTGTACGACGCGATCCGCACCCCGCGCGGCCGCGGCAAGGCGAACGGCGCCCTGCACGGCACGAAGCCCATCGACCTGGTCGTCGGCCTCATCCACGAGATCCGCGACCGCTTTCCCGGCCTCGACCCGGCCGCGATCGACGACATCGTGCTCGGTGTCGTCGGCCCCGTCGGCGACCAGGGCTCCGACATCGCCCGGATCGCCGCCATCGCCGCCGGACTGCCGGACACGGTCGCGGGCGTGCAGGAGAACCGCTTCTGTGCCTCCGGCCTGGAGGCCGTCAACCTGGCCGCCGCCAAGGTGCGCTCGGGCTGGGAGGACCTGGTCCTCGCGGGCGGTGTCGAGTCCATGTCCCGCGTCCCCATGGCCTCGGACGGCGGCGCCTGGTTCAACGACCCGATGACCAACCTCGCCGTCAACTTCGTGCCGCAGGGCATCGGCGCCGACCTGATCGCCACCATCGAGGGATTCTCCCGCCGGGACGTGGACGAGTACGCGGCCCTGTCCCAGGAGCGTGCCGCCACCGCCTGGAAGGAGGGCCGCTTCGACCGCTCGGTGGTCCCCGTCAGGGACCGCAACGGCCTGGTCGTCCTCGACCACGACGAGCACCTGCGCCCCGGCACCACCGCCGACTCCCTCGCCAAGCTGAAGCCGTCCTTCGCGGACATCGGCGACCTGGGCGGCTTCGACGCGGTCGCGCTGCAGAAGTACCACTGGGTGGAGAAGATCGACCACGTCCACCACGCGGGCAACTCCTCCGGCATCGTGGACGGCGCCTCGCTCGTCGCGATCGGCTCCAGGGAGGTCGGCGAGCGCCACGGACTCACCCCGCGCGCGCGGATCGTCTCCGCGGCCGTCTCCGGCTCCGAGCCGACCATCATGCTGACCGGCCCCGCCCCCGCCACCCGCAAGGCCCTGGCGAAGGCCGGCCTCACCATCGACGACATCGACCTGGTCGAGATCAACGAGGCGTTCGCGGCGGTCGTGCTGCGCTTCGTGAAGGACATGGGCCTCAGCCTGGACAAGGTCAACGTCAACGGCGGCGCCATCGCCCTCGGCCACCCGCTCGGCGCCACCGGCGCCATGATCCTCGGCTCGCTCATCGACGAGCTGGAGCGCCAGGACAAGCGCTACGGCCTCGCCACGCTGTGCGTCGGCGGCGGCATGGGCATCGCCACCATCGTCGAGCGCATCTGAACTCCCCGCGGACCAAGCGACCGCCGACCTCAACGGAGACGACTGTCATGACCGAGAGCACCACCATCCGCTGGGAGCAGGACGACACCGGTGTCGTCACCCTCGTCCTGGACGACCCGAACCAGTCCGCGAACACCATGAACCAGGCGTTCCGCGACTCCCTCGCCGTGATCACCGACCGGCTGGAGGCCGAGCGGGACTCGATCCGCGGTGTCATCCTCACCTCGGCGAAGAAGACCTTCTTCGCCGGCGGTGACCTGCGCGACCTGATCCGGGTCACGCCCGAGACCGCACAGGAGCTGCTCGACGGCGGACTCGCCATCAAGCGGAACCTGCGCCGCATCGAGACCCTCGGCAAGCCGGTCGTCGCCGCCATCAACGGCGCGGCCCTCGGCGGCGGTTTCGAACTGGCCCTCGCCTGCCACCACCGGGTCGCCCTGGACACCCCCGGCACCAAGATCGGATGCCCCGAGGTCACCCTCGGTCTGCTCCCCGGCGGCGGCGGTGTCGTCCGCACCGTCCGGCTGCTGGGCATCGCGGACGCCCTGCTGAAGGTGCTTCTCCAGGGCCAGCAGTACAACGCGCGGCGCGCCCGGGAGAACGGCCTCGTCCACGAGGTCGCCGCCACCTCCGAGGAACTCCTCGCCAAGGCCCGCGCGTTCATCGACGCCCACCCCGAGTCCCAGCAGCCCTGGGACAAGCCGGGCTACCGGATCCCCGGCGGCACCCCGGCCAACCCGAAGTTCGCCGCGAACCTGCCCGCCTTCCCGGCCAGCCTGCGCAAGCAGACCAACGGCGCCCCCTACCCGGCGCCGCGCAACATCCTCGCCGCCGCCGTCGAGGGCTCCCAGGTCGACTTCGAGACCGCCCAGGTCATCGAGGCCCGCTACTTCGTGGAGCTGGCCGCCGGACAGACCTCGAAGAACATGATCCAGGCGTTCTTCTTCGACCTCCAGGCGGTCAACTCCGGCGCCAACCGCCCGAAGGGCGTCGAGCCCCGCCAGGTCCGCAGGGTCGCCGTCCTCGGCGCCGGGATGATGGGCGCCGGCATCGCCTACGCGTGCGCCCGCGCGGGCATCGACGTCGTCCTCAAGGACGTCTCCCTGGAGGCGGCCGTCAAGGGCAAGGGCTACTCGGAGAAGCTGTGCGCCAAGGCCGTCGCCAGGGGCCGCACCAGCCAGGAGAAGGCGGACGCGCTGCTGGCCCGGATCACCCCCACGGCCGAGGCCGCCGACCTCGCGGGCTGTGACGCGGTCATCGAGGCCGTCTTCGAGGACACCGCCCTCAAGCACAAGGTGTTCCAGGAGATCGAGCAGGTCGTCGCCCCCGACGCGCTGCTGTGCTCCAACACCTCCACGCTGCCCATCACCACGCTCGCCGAGGGCGTGCAGCGCCAGACCGACTTCATCGGGCTGCACTTCTTCTCGCCGGTCGACAAGATGCCGCTGGTCGAGATCATCAGGGGCGAGCGCACCGGAGACGAGGCGCTCGCGCGCGCCTTCGACCTGGTCCGGCAGATCAACAAGACGCCGATCGTCGTCAACGACTCGCGCGGCTTCTTCACCTCCCGGGTGATCGGCCACTTCATCAACGAGGGCGTCGCCATGGTCGGCGAGGGCGTCGAGCCCGCCTCCGTCGAGCAGGCCGCCGCGCAGGCCGGCTACCCGGCGAAGGTGCTCTCCCTCATGGACGAGCTGACCCTCACCCTGCCCCGCAAGATCCGGAACGAGACCAGGCGGGCCGTGGAGGAGTCCGGCGGCACCTGGACGGCGCACCCGGCGGAGGCGGTCATCGACCGCATGGTGGACGAGTTCGGCCGCACCGGCCGCAGCGGCGGCGCCGGCTTCTACGACTACACCGAGGACGGGAAGCGGGCCGGGCTCTGGCCGGGACTGCGCGAGCACTTCACGAAGCCCGGGTACGAGATCCCGTTCCGGGACATGCAGGAGCGCATGCTCTTCGCCGAGGCGCTCGACACCGTGCGCCTGCTGGAGGAGGGCGTCCTCACCTCCGTCGCCGACGCCAACATCGGCTCGATCCTCGGCATCGGCTTCCCCGGCTGGACCGGCGGTGTGCTCCAGTACATCAACGGCTACGAAGGGGGCCTGCCCGGATTCGTGGCCCGCGCGCGCGAGCTGGCCGAGCGGTACGGCGAGCGGTTCGCCCCGCCCGCCCTGCTCGTGGCGAAGGCGGAGAAGACGGAGAAGGGGGAGAGGGGAGAGCCGTTCAGCGACTCAGTCCGCTCCTGAACCGCCGAGCCACTCGCCCAGCTCCTCCCGCAGCGAGCGCTGGAAGGTGGTCAGCAGCGCCTGCACCACCAGGGGGTGCATGTGCGCCGACAGGGACCTGACGTCCCTGGCGTCCCGCTCCTCCACCTCGCCGCGGAAGAGCCGGGAAAGTTCGTGGGCCGCGGCGCGCGAGTGCTCCACGAGCACCTTGCGCGCCGCGAGGATCGCCTCCTGCGACAGCGGTACGTCCAGGAGCCGGACGCCGAGCCGCAGCAGCCCGGCGTCCACCCGGAAGCCGTCCCCGCCGGCGGGCACGACGACGTTCATCGCGGCGAGCCGCTCCACGTCCTCCTCGCCGAGCGGCCGGCCCGCCCGCCGCTCCAGCTCCCGGCGCGACACCGTCTCCACCGCGTCCGGCGCCCAGGAGGCGACCACCGCGCGGTGGATGGCCAGGTCGTGCGGGGTGAGGTCCGCCGGCAGCCGACACAGGTACCGTTCGATCCCGGCCAGCGTCATGCCCTGCTGCCGCAGCTCCTCGATGAGCGCCAGGCGGGCGACGTGCCCGGGGCCGTAGTGCCCCACCCGGCGCGGACCGAGCACCGGCGGCGGGAGCAGCCCCTTGCTGCCGTAGAAACGGACGGTGCGGACGGTGACGCCCGCCCGCGCGGCCAGCTCGTCGATGGTGAGGGGCGTCTCCTCGGTACCGGTGCTCATGTGCAGCAGTATCGCTGTCTCACCAAAAGTGTGAAACCCGCCGGGAGGCCGCGGCGACCATGTGAGAAGAACCGCTCTGTGACGTGGACCACCGCGTACCGGCTGATCCCTCTGGGAAGCTGCTGCCTTGGTCTGTGCCGCAACACGAGGGTGGTGCGGGCCAAGACCTGCACGAACCCCGGACCCATGAGGTCCGGGCGCACCAGGAATGGAACCACCCGTGAGCAAGGAAGCCGTGGAATCGGCACCGGCCACCACCCACCCCCAGGTGGCCCAGACGCCCGCGGACGCGGGCGACGCCGGTTACAGCAAGGACCTCAAGGCCCGCCACGTCAACATGATCGCCATCGGTGGCGCCATCGGCACCGGACTCCTCCTGGGCGCCGGCGGCCGCCTGCACAACGCCGGACCGGCGCTCGCCCTGGCCTACCTGGTCTGCGGCGTCTTCGCTTTCTTCGTCGTCCGGGCCCTGGGCGAGCTGGTCCTGTACCGGCCGTCCTCCGGCTCCTTCGTGTCGTACGCGCGCGAGTTCCTCGGCGAGAAGGGCGCCTACGTCGCCGGCTGGATGTACTTCCTGAACTGGTCGACCACCGGCATCGCCGACATCACCGCGATCGCGCTCTACACGCACTACTGGTCGATGTTCACCAGCATTCCCCAGTGGGTGCTCGCCCTGATCGCCCTGGCGGTGGTCCTGGCCGTGAACCTGGTCTCGGTGAAGTTCTTCGGCGAGATGGAGTTCTGGTTCGCGATCATCAAGGTCGCCACCATCGTCGGCTTCATGCTGATCAGCATCTTCCTGCTCGCCACCCAGCACAAGGTCGGCGGCCACACCCCCGGTCTCGGCGTCATCAGCGACCACGGCGGACTCTTCCCGCACGGCGCCATGCCGGTCGTCCTGGTCATGCAGGGCGTGATCTTCGCCTACGCCGCCCTGGAGCTGGTCGGTGTCGCGGCCGGCGAGACCGCCGAGCCGGAGAAGGTCGTCCCGCGCGCGGTGAACTCGATCATGTGGCGTGTCGGCCTGTTCTACGTCGGCTCGGTCGTGCTGCTCGCCCTGCTGCTGCCCGGCTCGGTGTACTCCGCCGACCAGAGCCCGTTCGTGACCGTGCTGTCCAAGATCGGTGTGCCGGCGGCCGGCGACGTGATGAACCTGGTCGTGCTGACCGCCGCCATGTCCTCGCTCAACTCCGGCCTGTACTCCACCGGCCGCATCCTGCGCTCGATGGCCACGGCCGGTTCGGCGCCGAAGTTCACCGCCCGCATGAACCGCAGCCAGGTGCCCTACGGCGGCATACTGCTGACCTGCGCGGTCTGCGTGCTCGGTGTCGGCCTGAACTACCTGGTGCCCAGCCAGGCCTTCGAGATCGTGCTGAACGTCGCCTCCCTCGGCATCATCAGCACCTGGGTGATCATCATGATCTGCCACATGATCTTCGTCCGCCGGGCCCGCGCGGGCCTCGCGACCCGGCCGCACTTCCAGCTGAAGTTCAGCCCGGTCACGGAGATCGCCACGATCGTGTTCCTGTTCGTCTGCCTCGGCATGATGTGGAACGACCCGGAGGTCGGCCGGAGGACCATCCTGCTGATCCCGGTGATCGCCGTCATGCTGGTCGCCGGCTGGTTCGGCGTGCGCCGCCGGGTGTCGCAGAACACCGATCAGGAGCTGACCGAGCTGTCGAAGTAGCGGCTCGGCGCCACTGTCGGTGGCATCGCCCACGGTGGCGTCATGCCGGAGATCACACATCTCCGGGATGACGCCACCGCGCGTCGCGGTGCCGGGCGCGGTAGGCCGCCGGTGACGAGCGGCTCGGGGACCTCGACGGCGAAGTGACCGGACTCGGCGCGTCCGTGCTCATGCCCCGCATAGGCTGCGGTCTTGCGGGTGGCAGGTGGTCCCGCCTGGAGCCGTTCGTCACCGGGAGGCTCGTCGGGCGGGGGATCGCCGTGACGGTACGACCACGAGGGGGACGGCGGATGAGCGGGCGGGCGGACGCGGCCGAGGTGCTGGTGCTGGGCGGGGCCGGCGTGGACACGATCATCCACGTCCCCGAGCTGCCCCTGCCCTACGCCGACAGCTACATGATCGACTCCGGGATCCGCACGCGCGCCGGGCAGACCGGCGACTTCGTCGCCCTGGGGCTGGCCGCGCTCGGCCTGCGCACCCACCACCTCGACCTGCTCGGCGACGACCCCGAGGGCGACCTCGTCCGCGCCCTGCACCACGAGCACGGCATCGCCCTCACCGCGCTCCCGCAGCCCGCCGGGACCAAGCGGGCGGTCAACCTCGTCGGCCCGGACGGCCGCCGCCTGTCGCTCTACGACACCAGCCGCGCCCACCCCGGCGACCGCTTCCCGGAGGCCACGCTGCGCGCGCTGGCCGCCACCAGCCGGCACGTGCACGTGACGATCACCCAGCCGTGCGCCCACGCCCTGCCCGTCCTGCGGGAGACCGGCGTGCCGCTCTCCACGGACCTGCACGACTGGGACGGCGAGAACCCGTACCACGAGCCGTTCGCGTACGCGGCCGACGTCGTCTTCCTGTCGGCCGCCGCCCTCGCCGACCCCGAGCGGACCATGCGGCGCATCGCCGAGCGGGGCCGGGCGCGGACCGTCGTCGCCACCGCGGGGGCCGAGGGCGCCCATCTGCTCGCGGACGGGGAGCTGACCCGGATACCGGCGGCGGAACCGCCCGCGCCGGTGGTCGACTCCAACGGCGCGGGCGACGCCTTCGCCGCCGCGTTCCTCTACGGCCGGCTCAGCGGCGAACCGCCCGAGCGGTGCGCCCGGTACGGCGCGGTCGCGGGCGCGTACGCGTGCACCGTCCCGGCCGCCCGCGCGGACGCGATAGGCCGGGACGAGCTGCTGCGACGGGCGGCCGTGGCCGACCGCTGAGGCACCGGGGCGCCGGGACACCGAGGCGTCCCGACGCCGGTGCCCCCGGAAGGTCAGCGGCCTTCGCCGGTCAGTGCCCGTGCACCCCGTTCGTCGCCTCGATCTTCTTCCACGACTTCGGCCGTGCCACCGCCGTACCCGTCTTCACCAGCGCGCGGACCGACGGCGCGGCCGGCTTCTCCGGCTGGAACAGCCAGGTGTCGAACAGCGCGGACAGCGGCTTGCCGGACACCTGCTCGGCGTACTTCTGGAAGTCGGCCACCGAGGCGTTGCCGTACGCGTGCTCCTTCGGCCAGCCCTTCAGGACCGCGAAGAACGCGTCGTCGCCGATCTCGTTGCGCAGTGCCTGGATGGCGAGGGCACCCCGGTCGTAGACCGCGCTGCCGAACTGCTCGTCCGGACCCGGGTCACCCGGCTTCACGGTCCAGAAGGCGTCGTCGGCCGGGTGCGAGGCGTACACGTAGTCGGCGAGTTCCTGCGCGGTGCCCTCGCCCTCGTGCTCGGACCACAGCCACTGCGCGTACCGGGCGAAACCCTCGTTGATCCAGATGTCCTTCCAGCCCTTCAGCGACACGTAGTCGCCGTACCACTGGTGGGCCAGCTCGTGCACGACCACGGAGGTGTTGGAGCCGTTCGCGAACTGCCTCGGGCTGTAGTAGATCCGGGTCTGCGTCTCCAGGGCGTACCCGGTCTTGGTGTTGGGCACGTAGCCGCCCGCGGTGCTGAACGGATAGGGCCCGAAGTAGCCGCTCAGCCAGTCCACGATCTCCCCGGTGCGCTCCACGCTGGCCCGCGCGGCCCCGTCGGTGTCACCGAGGTCCTTGCTGTAGGCGTTGACGACGGGCACCCCGCCCTCGGAGGTGCCGGTGGTGATGTCGAACCTGCCGAGCGCCAGCGTGGCCAGGTAGGTGGCCTGCGGCTTGTTCTGCCGCCAGTTGTAGCGGGTCCAGCCCAGCTTCGAAGTGGCCGACTGGAGCGTGCCGTTGGAGAGGGCCTGGGTGCCGTCCGGCACGGCCACCGACACGTCGTAGGTGGCCTTGTCGGTCGGGTGGTCGTTGCTCGGGAACCACCACCAGGCGGCCTCGGGCTCGTTGGCCGCCACGCCCCCGTCGGGCGTGCGGTGCCAGGAGGTGAACCCGTAGGCGCTCTTGGCCGACGGCACCCCGCTGTAGCGGACCACCACCGTGATCCGGGTGCCCTTGGCCAGCGGGGTCTTCGGGGTGATGACCAGTTCGTGCTCGCCGGACGTGGTGAAGGACGCCTTGGCGCCGTTGACCCGGACCTCGCTCACGTCCAGCAGGAAGTCCAGGTCGAAGCGGGACAGGTCCTGGGTGGTCGTCGCCAGGATCGTCGCGGTGCCCTGCAACTCGTCCGTCTTCGGCTGGTACTGCAGCCTCAGGTCGTAGTGGGAGACGTCGTAGCCGCCATTGCCGTAGGACGGGTAGTAGGGGTCGCCGATGCCCGGTGTGCCGGGGGAGTAGCTCGCGGCCGATGCCGGGATCGCCAGCAGGACGGAGGCCGCCGCCAGTGCGCCCGGCGCGATCATTCTGCGGTGCACGTCAGCTCCAAGTCGTCAGGACTGCAAGTCCGTTCGGAGAACACTGTCCGGAGCCTATTCAGTCCCTGTGGCTCCTGACCTGTCCATGGCCACTGCTGTCACACGATCGCCATTCAGCCGACACGCGCCCCGCGAGGCCCTCTTCTGTCGGGGACTTGACAGCTGTAGCGTCCGCGCATGCCGAAACGCATGCGCTCCACGATCCGGAGAACGCTCGTGACCGCCGCCGCGGCCGCCCTGACGGCCGTCTTCATGACCCCGGCCGCGACCCAGGCCGCGCCCCGGGCCACCGCCCAGGCCGCGCCCCCCTCCACGACCCGGTCCGCGACCGGATCCACCACCCGGGCCGCGCCGCGGGAGAGCAGACCCGTCTACTCGTACGCCGACGCCGTCCGCGAGTCCGTATGGGTGGACACCGGCCTCGACGAGGACGGCGACGGCAGGACCGACCGCGTCGCCGCCGACATCGTCCGCCCCTTTGAACCGGCCCGGCAGGGCCGCAAGGTGCCGGTCATCATGGACGCCAGCCCCTACTACTCCTGCTGCGGACGCGGCAACGAGAGCCAGCGCAAGACGTACGACGCGCAGGGCCGTGTCGTCCAGATGCCGCTCTTCTACGACAACTACTTCGTGCCCCGCGGCTACGCCTTCGTCGGCGTCGACCTCGCCGGCACCAACCGCTCCGACGGCTGCGTCGACGTCGGCGGCCGCTCCGACGTCCAGTCCGCCAAAGCCGTCGTCGACTGGCTGAACGGCCGCGGCAGGGCGTACACCAGCCGGACCGGCGGCACCGCGGTGAAGGCCGGCTGGACCAACGGCCGCACCGGCATGATCGGCAAGAGCTGGGACGGCACCATCGCCAACGGCGTCGCCGCCACCGGCGTCCGGGGACTGCGGACGATCGTCCCGATCAGCGCCATCTCCTCCTGGTACGACTACTACTTCGCCAAGGGTGCCCCGCTCTACGAGGGCGGCCCCGACGAACTGGCCGGCTACGTCGAGAGCACCGACGCGCAGGCCCACTGCGCGGCCGTCCAGCGCAGGCTCGCCGAGGGCAGTCCGCGCAGCGGCGACTGGACACCGCTGTGGACCGAACGGGACTACGTCAAGGACGCGGCGAAGGTACGCGCCAGCGTGTTCCTGGTGCACGGCATGCAGGACCTCAACGTCCGCACCCGGCACGTCGGGCAGTGGTGGAACGCGCTCGCCCGCAACGGCGTGGAGCGCAAGATCTGGCTGTCCCAGACCGGTCACGTCGACCCGTTCGACTACCGGCGCGGCGCCTGGGTCGACACGCTGCACCGCTGGTTCGACCACGAACTCCTCGGCTACGACAACGGGATCGACCGCGAACCGATGGCCGACGTCGAACGCCACCCCGACCAGTGGGTCACCTCGGCCGCCTGGCCCCCGCACGGCACCGGCACCGCCGTCCTGCACCCGGCCTCCGGCAGCCGGGCCGGCGTCGGCACGCTCGGCCTGCGGCCGGCGGCGGGCACCGAGAGCTTCACGGACGACCCGGCGCTGAGCGAGACCGACTGGGCCGCGCGCCTCACCACGTCCACACCGGAGAAGGCCGGCTTCCTGACCGCCCCGCTCACCCACGGCCTGCGCCTGGCCGGCTCCTCCACGGTGACGGTCACCGCGACCCCGACGACCGCCTCCGCCCACCTGTCCGCCGTCCTGGTCGACGTCGGCCCGGACACCATCCGCGACTACGCCGACCGGGCCGAGGGCATCACCACCCTCACCGACCGCACCTGCTGGGGCGAGAGCACGGCCGGGGACAGCGCCTGCTTCAAGGAGACCCGGGCGAAGACGGCCGCCGTCGGCTACACCGTCGTCAGCCGCGGCTGGGCCGACCTCGGCCACCACGCCTGGCCGGCAGCCGGTGGCCCGCTCACCCCGGGCCGCGCGTACACCCTCACCCTGGACCTCGCGGCCACCGACCACGTCGTCCCCGCGGGGCACCGACTGGCACTGATCCTCGCCGGCACGGACAAGGACCTCATCGACCCTCCGTCCACCCGGCCGACGCTCACCGTCGACCTCTCCCGTACGACGGCGAGGCTCCCGCTGGTGGGCGGCGCCGCGGCGTTCACCCGCGCCACGGCCGGGCACGCGGCGCCCCCCGAGCCGACGGTCCTGAAGGGCGTCGCCGCTCCACGGCTGCGGCACGTGCCGGCGGACTGAAGCACCGCGTGCCTCACGGAGCCGGCGACGGCGTCCCGGCGAGGCTGGCCGCGTCCCCGTGACGGAGCCGCTTGCCGGCGCGGCCCCGCGCCCCCTGGGGGGTGCGGGGCCGCGCCCGGTTCCTCGTGGCGCCGAACCCCCGGGCGGACGGTCAGGAGGCGGGGAACGCCAGGGCGGACGCCTCTCCGGCGCAGCCCCAGGCCACCGTGATGCCGGCGCCGCCGTGGCCGTAGTTGTGGACCAGTACGCGGCCGTCCGGCAGCGGCTGCCGGTCCAGGCGCACCGCCTGGCGGGCGGGCCGCAGGCCCACCCGGTGGGCCAGCACCCGCGCGCCGGCGATCTCGGGGCGGACGGACGCGCAGCGGGCGATGATCGCCGCGGCGGTGGCCGGGTCCGGCTCCAGGGACCAGTCGTCCTCCTCGGCCGTGCCGCCCAGCAGCAGCCGGTCCGGCTGCGGGATGAAGTACGTCGAGGCGGCCGAGGAGTGGTCGACGGAGGTGTACCAGGCGGTGACGCCGGGGTTCTCCACCACGACCAGCTGCCCGCGCACCGGGCGTACCGCCGGGTCCGGCACCAGGGAGCGGGCACCGAGGCCCGTGCAGTTGACCACCACGGCGGCGGGCACGGCGGCCAGGTCGGCCACCTCGCGGACCTCCACCGCGCCTCCCGCCTTGCCGAGCCGCTCCCGCAGCCAGGCCAGATGCACCGGCATGTCGATCACCGGGAGCCGCGCCGCCAGCCCCTCGGCCACCGCCCGCAGCCCCGGCACCCGGCCCGCCCACGCGCCCAGCCCGTCCAGCCGGGTCCCGTGGTGCACGCCGTCGACCAGGCGCACCCCCGTCTCCTCCGGGCGGTCCGCCAGCTCCGCGTAGACACCGAGGGAGGCCAGCGCCCACGCACCCGCCAGGGGCTCCGGCTCGATGCGGTACGGCCACCACAGGCCGCCGGCGACCGCCGAGGTCGTCCGCTCGGCCGGTTCCCGCGCCCACACCCGCACCCGCCGCCCCGACTCGGCCAGCAGTACGGCCGTCGTCAGCCCCGCGATCCCGCCTCCGACCACGATCACTTCGTCTCTCGGCTCACTGTCCACGTCAGGACGATAGGCCCTGCGCGGTCCGCGGGCGCGTGCCCGTCGCCACTAGGATCGACGTCCTGATGACTGCCACCCTCGTTGCCAAGAACCTCGCCGCCGGACACGGCGACCGCGCCCTGTTCTCCGGGCTCGACCTGGTCGTCGCGCCCGGCGACGTGATCGGGCTGGTCGGCGCCAACGGCGCGGGCAAGTCGACCCTGCTGCGGATGCTCGCCGGCCTCACCCCGCCCGAGCAGGGCGAGCTCCGCCTCTCCCCGCCGGCCGCGACCGTCGGCCACCTCCCGCAGGAACCGGAGCGCCGGCCGGGCGAGACCGTACGGGAGTTCCTGGCCCGCCGCACCGGGGTCGCCGAGGCCCAACGGGTCATGGACGAGGCCACCCAGGCGCTGGTCGACGGCGCGCCCGGCGCCGACGACGCCTACGCCGCCGCCCTGGAGCGGTGGCTCGGCCTGGGCGGCGCCGACCTGGACGAGCGGGCCGAGGAGGTCGCCGACTCCCTCGGCCTGGCCGTCGGCCTGGACCACCCGATGACCGCCCTGTCCGGCGGCCAGGCGGCCCGGGCCGGCCTCGCCTCCCTGCTGCTGTCCCGCTACGACGTCTTCCTCCTGGACGAGCCCACCAACGACCTGGACCTCGACGGCCTGGAGCGGCTGGAGCGGTTCGTCACCGGCCTGCGCGCCGGCACGGTCGTCGTCAGCCACGACCGCGAGTTCCTCACCCGCACGGTCACCAAGGTGCTCGAGCTCGACC
Source organism: Streptomyces sp. NPDC029151 (assembly GCF_055564315.1). Taxonomy (NCBI): domain Bacteria; kingdom Bacillati; phylum Actinomycetota; class Actinomycetes; order Kitasatosporales; family Streptomycetaceae; genus Streptomyces; species Streptomyces sp. NPDC029151. The sequence continues at coordinate 874,818 of NZ_JBVHWQ010000001.1, read as the reverse complement.
TCGCCCAGCGGCAGGTCAACCTCTACGGCGGCGGCTACGAGGGCTACCTGGAGGAGCGGGACGTGGCCCGCCGGCACGCCCGCGAGGAGTACGAGGAGTACGCCGACAAGAGGGCCGCGCTCCAGGACCGCGCCCAGATGCAGCGGTCCTGGATGGACAAGGGCGTGAAGAACGCCCGGCGCAAGGCCGGCAACGACAACGACAAGATCGGCCGCAAGTTCCGCAGCGAGGCCAGCGAGAAGCAGGCCGCGAAGGCCCGGCAGACCCAGCGCATGATCGAGCGCCTGGACGTGGTCGAGGAGCCGCGCAAGGAGTGGGAGCTGCGGATGGAGATCGCGTCCGCCCCGCGGTCCGGCGCGGTCGTGGCGACGCTGCGGGACGCCGAGGTGCGGCGCGGCGGCTTCCGGCTCGGACCGGTGTCGCTCCAGGTCGACTGGGCGGACCGGATCGCCGTCACCGGGGCCAACGGCGCCGGGAAGTCCACGCTGCTCGGCGTGCTCCTGGGCCGGGTCCCGCCGGACTCCGGTCACGCGGCCCTCGGCTCCGGGGTGCTCGTCGGCGAGGTCGACCAGGCCCGCGGGCTGTTCCACGGCCCCGAGACCCTGCTCGACGCCTTCTGCGCGGCCGTCCCGGACACCGAACCGGCCGAGGTCCGCACGCTGCTGGCCAAGTTCGGTCTGAAGGCCGGCCATGTGCTGCGGCCGGCGGCGACCCTCTCCCCGGGCGAGCGCACCCGCGCCGCGCTCGCCCTGCTCCAGGGCCGGGGCGTCAACCTCCTCGTCCTGGACGAGCCGACGAACCACCTCGACCTGCCGGCCATCGAACAGCTGGAGTCGGCCCTCGACGCCTACACGGGCACCCTGCTGCTGGTCACCCACGACCGGCGCATGCTGGACGCGGTCCGGGTGACCCGGCGCCTGGAGGTGGCGGACGGCAAGGTGACGGAGCGTTAGCCGAGGCGCGCGGCGGCCTCCTTCGCCGCCCGTTCGACCCGGGCGAGGTGTTCCGGGTCGTGGGGCGCCACGTTGAGGCCGTCGGGACGCTGCCCCACCGCACCGTCGACGAGTTCCCGCACGATGTCCGCGTGCCCGGCGTGCCGCTGGGTCTCGGCGACCATGTGGACCAGCACCCGGTGCAGCGTCGTGTCACCCGGCGCACCGGGTGTCCGGCCGACCGCGTCGAGGGGGAGCGCGGCGATGGTCTCGTCCGCGTGGGCGCACGCCCGCCGGTACCGGCCGACGATGTCCTCGCGGGTCTCGTCGGCCCGTGCCCACAGGTCCGTGTCCGGTTCGGCGTCGCCCGTGATCCACAGGGGTGTGCCGGGGAACGGCCGGCCGAACGTCAGGCCGAAGTACAGCGCCTCGGCGCCGGTGAGGTGCTTCACGAGGCCCAGCAGGTTGGTGCCCGTGGGGGTGAGGGGCCGCCGGATGTCGTACTCCGGCAGGCCGTCGAGCTTCCACAGCAGCACGTCACGGGCGTCCTGGAGGTACACCAGGAGGTCGGCTCTGGGATCCGGTCCGGTCATGCGACGAGTCTGACGGGCAACCGGCGCGTGTCCACCGGTTTTTCCGGGGGCGGCGGGGGGGGGGGGGGGGGGGCCCCCCCCCCCCCCCCCCCCCCCCCCCCCCCCCCCCCTCCCCCCTCCCACCCAACCCCCCCCCCCCCCCCCCCCCCCCCCCCACCCT
>NZ_JBVHWQ010000001.1:162433-873123 GCF_055564315.1 Streptomyces sp. NPDC029151 | reverse complement strand
GGGCTGCTGTAGGAGGGGAAAAAGGCGGGGAGGAACACTGGTGTTTCTCCTGTTTTTTTGGTGGGGGGGGGGGGGTCGGCGAGGGACCCCCCCCCCCCCCCCCCCCCGCCGCCCTTCCTCAGCGCTTCTTCGGGTCCAGCAGGCCCGCACGCCGCAGCGCGTCCGCCATCGCGCTGTTGGCCGGTGCCGGTGCGGGGGCCTGCCGGCCGCCGCGGTCGCCGCCGCCCCGTCCCTGCCGCTGGCCGCCGCCCTGCCGCCGGCCGTCGCCCTGGCGCTGCTGGGGCGGACGCGCACCGCCGCCGCGCTGCTGCCGGCCGCCGCCCTGGCCCTGCGGCGCGGCCTCGTCGTCCAGCCGCAGCGTCAGCGCGATCCGCTTGCGCGGGATGTCGACGTCCAGGACCTTCACCTTGACGATGTCACCCGGCTTCACCACATCGCGCGGGTCCTTGACGAACGACTTCGACATCGCCGAGACGTGCACCAGACCGTCCTGGTGGACACCGACGTCCACGAACGCGCCGAAGGCCGCCACGTTGGTGACCACGCCCTCCAGCACCATCCCCGGGGACAGGTCGGAGATCTTCTCCACGCCCTCCTTGAAAGTGGCCGTCCGGAAGGCGGGTCGCGGGTCGCGGCCCGGCTTCTCCAGCTCCTTGAGGATGTCGGTGACGGTCGGCAGACCGAAGGTGTCGTCCACGAAGTCGGCCGGCCGCAGCGAGCGCAGCACGCCCGTGTTGCCGACGAGGGACGCCACCTCCTGGCCCGTGGTCTTCACCATGCGGCGGACCACCGGGTAGGCCTCGGGGTGCACGCTGGAGGCGTCCAGCGGGTCGTCGCCGCCGCGGATGCGCAGGAAGCCCGCGCACTGCTCGAACGCCTTCGGGCCGAGCCGTGCCACCTTCTTCAGCTCGGAGCGGGACGTGAACGGACCGTTCTGGTCCCGGTGGGCGACGATGTTCTCCGCGAGCCCGGACGAGATGCCCGACACCCGCGCGAGGAGCGGCACGGACGCCGTGTTGACGTCCACGCCGACGCCGTTCACACAGTCCTCGACGACGGCGTCCAGCGAACGGGACAGTTTCACCTCGGACAGGTCGTGCTGGTACTGGCCGACGCCGATGGACTTCGGGTCGATCTTCACCAGCTCCGCCAGCGGGTCCTGGAGCCGGCGGGCGATGGAGACGGCGCCGCGCAGCGACACGTCCATGTCCGGCAGTTCCTGCGAGGCGTACTGCGAGGCCGAGTACACCGACGCGCCCGCCTCCGACACCATCACCTTGGTGAGCTTCAACTCGGGGTGCTTGGCGATGAGTTCACCGGCGAGCTTGTCGGTCTCCCGGGACGCCGTGCCGTTGCCGATCGCGATCAGCTCGACCGCGTGCCGCTCCGCGAGCCGCGCCAGCTTGGCGAGCGCCTCGTCCCACTTGTTCGCCGGGACGTGCGGGTAGACCACGTCCGTCGCCACCACCTTGCCGGTGGCGTCGACCACGGCGACCTTCACGCCCGTACGGAACCCGGGGTCCAGGCCCAGCGTCGCGCGCGTGCCGGCCGGGGCGGCCAGCAGCAGGTCGCGCAGGTTGGCCGCGAAGACGTCGACCGCCTCGTCCTCGGCGGCCGTACGCAGCCGCAGCCGCAGGTCGATGCCGAGGTGCACCAGGATCCGGGTGCGCCAGGCCCAGCGGACCGTGTCGGTCAGCCACTTGTCGCCGGGCCGGCCCCGGTCGGCGATCCCGAACCTCGCGGCGACGATCCCCTCGTACGACGACGGGCCGTCGGTCGCCTCCTCCGGCTCCAGGACGAGGTCGAGCACCTCCTCCTTCTCGCCGCGCAGCATCGCCAGGATCCGGTGCGAGGGCAGCTCGGTGAACGGCTCGGCGAAGTCGAAGTAGTCGGCGAACTTGGCGCCCGCCTCCTCCTTGCCCTCCCGCACCTTCGCCACCAGCCGCCCGCGCGCCCACATGCGCTCGCGCAGCTCGCCGATCAGGTCGGCGTCCTCGGAGAACCGCTCGGTGAGGATCGCGCGTGCGCCCTCCAGCGCGGCCTGCGGGTCGGCGACGCCCTTGTCCGCGTCCACGAACGCGGCGGCCGCGGCCAGTGGTTCGACCGTCGGATCGCCCAGCAGCCCCTCCGCGAGCGGCTCCAGGCCGGCCTCGCGTGCGATCTGCGCCTTGGTGCGCCGCTTGGGCTTGTAGGGGAGGTAGACGTCCTCCAGGCGCGCCTTCGTCTCGGCGCCGCGGATCCGGGCCTCCAGCTCCTCGGTGAGCTTGCCCTGTTCGCGCACCGACTCCAGGATCGCGGTGCGCCGCTCCTCCAGTTCCCGCAGATAGCGCAGCCGTTCCTCGATGGTGCGCAGCTGCGCGTCGTCGAGCATCTCGGTCGCTTCCTTGCGGTAGCGAGCGATGAAGGGCACCGTGGAGCCGCCGTCGAGCAGCTCCACCGCGGCCTTCACCTGCCGCTCGCGTACGCCGAGCTCCTCGGCGATCCTGCCTTCGATGGACCCTGCTCCGAGGGACCCGGGTGTGGTCACGATCCGGTACCGCCTTCTCCACTCAAGGTTGCGCGGCAATTGTGGCAGGTGGCGCCGGCAACCGGGGATCAGGGCGGCATCCGGCGAGGCGGCGGGCCGGTTGTCGGGCCCGGCCGCCGCGGGCGCAGGACGCCGCTCCGCCGAACAGGCGGGCGAGCGCCCGGAAGGGCAGGGTGACCACGGTGGCGAGGGCGCCGCCGATCTGCCGCAGTACGTCGGCGAGGGCACGGAACACGGGAGGTTCTCCTTCCGCCGTCGGCTTCCGGTACGGGTACCTCGGGACGGTGCGGGACATCCCATGGCCGAAAAGGTGGGGAATCCGTCGTTGCTGCCCTCCGCCGGGGCGCCCAGAATCGAGGCCATGACGCAGCGGACCGTTCTTGTCACCGTCTTCGACGACCTCCAGAGCCTCGACGTCACCGGCCCCCTGGAAGTCTTCGCCGGTGCCGAGAAGCTCGTTCCCGGGTCCTACCGGATCCGTACGGCCTCGGTGGACGGCGGGCCGGTGCGCACCTCCGGCGGGCTCACCCTCGTACCGGACGGATCCCTCGCGGACGCGGAGGATCCGCACACCCTGCTGGTCCCCGGCGGGGAGGGCGCCCTCGACCCGGACCCGTGGCTGGTGGAGTGGCTGCGCGGGCGGGCCCCGCGGGTCCGGCGCCTGGTCTCGGTCTGCACCGGGGCGATCCCGCTGGCCCGGGCCGGACTCCTGGACGGCCGCCGGGTCACGACGCACTGGGCGCACTGCGACACGCTCGCCCGGGACTACCCCGCCGTCCGGGTCGACCCCGACCCGATCTTCGTGCGGGACGGGCACGTGGCCACCTCGGCCGGGGTCACCGCGGGGATCGACCTCGCCCTCGCGCTGGTGGAGGAGGACCTCGGCCGGCGGGCGGCGCTGACCGTCGCCCGCCATCTCGTGGTGTTCCTGCGCAGGCCGGGCAACCAGGCCCAGTTCAGCGCCCAGCTGGCCGCCCAGACGGCCTGTCGTGAACCCCTCCGGGACGTCCAGCAGTGGATCACCGAACACCCGGACGGCGACCTCGGCGTCGAGGCGCTGGCCGCCCGCGCCGCCCTCTCCCCGCGCCACTTCGCCCGCGCCTTCCAGGCCGAGACCGGTATGACACCCGGCCGGTACGTCGACCGGGTCCGCCTCGAACACGCCCGCCGCCTGCTGGAGGACACGGCCGACGGCATCGAGGAGATCGCTCGGGCCAGCGGCTACGGCACGCCCGAGGCCATGCGCCGCGCGTTCGTCAGGTCGCTCGGCACCCCTCCCCTGGAGTACCGCAGGCGCTTCCACCCGTCGCCCGCGCACTGACACCGGCACCGACACCCGCACCCGGGCGGGCATCCGCGCCGGCACCGCACGCACACCGGCATCACCACACCGTCATCCGCCCACAGGAAAGGGGCTGCTCCCATGCAGATCGCCATGGTCGTCTACGACCGTTTCACCGCCCTGGACGTCGTCGGACCCTACGAGGTCCTCAGCCGGCTGCCCGACGCCGAGGTCGTGTTCGTCGCCGAGAGGCCCGGCCCCGTGCGCACCGACACGGGTTTCCTCGCCGTCACCGCGGACCGCGCGCTGCACGAGGTGACACGCCCCGACATCGTCGTGGTCGCCGGCGGCCCGGGCACCCTGCCCCAGATGGAGAACCCGGCCCTCCTGGACTGGCTGCGCGCGGTCGACGCGACGAGCACCTGGACGACCTCCGTCTGTTCGGGATCGCTGCTGCTCGCCGCGGCTGGCCTGCTGAAGGGCCGGCGCGCCACCAGCCACTGGGGCGCCCTGGACGTGCTGAAGCGGTTCGGCGCCGAGCCGACGGGCGAGCGGGTCGTCACCGACGGCAAGTACGTCACCGCGGCCGGCGTCTCCGCCGGCATCGACATGGGCCTCACACTGGTCGGCGCCCTCGCCGGGGACGAACACGCCCAGACGGTCCAGCTGCTGGTCGAGTACGACCCGCAGCCGCCCTACGACGCCGGATCCCCGCAGAAGGCACCCGCGCACGTCGTGGAGGCGTTCCACACCCGCTTCAGCCTGACGTAGACACGCTCCAGGTGAAGCGCGGCTGCCTGCGCTCCAGGAACGCGGCGACCCCCTCCGCGGTGTCGCCGCTGCCGCGTGCCTGCGCGGTCCAGTAGGCGTCCCGGTCCGTGCGGCCGTCGGCGAACTCCTTGGCGGCGGCCTGGGTGAGCTGCGAGCGGGACACCAGGATCCGGGTCAGCTCCGCGACCCGCTTGTCCAGCTCCCCCCGGGGCAGCACCTCGTCCACGAGTCCGGCGCCCAGCGCCCGCCCGGCGTCGATCAACTCGGCGGTGAACAGCAGGTACTTGGCCGTGGCCGGACCGACCAGGGACACCAGCCGGCGGGTCGAGGACGCCGTGTAGACGACACCGAGCCGTGCCGGGGTCACCCCGAACAGCGCGCCCTCCTCCGCGAGCCGCAGGTCGCAGGCCGCCGCCAGCTGCGCCCCGCCGCCCACGCAGTGGCCGCGCACCGCGGCGACCGTCGGCTTCGGGAACGCGGCCAGGGCCTCCTCGGCGGCCACCGCGAGGGACTGCGCCTCCTCCGGCGAGCCCTGGAGGGTGGAGATGTCGGCGCCCGCGCAGAAGGTGCCGCCCTCACCGGTCAGCACCAGCGCCCGTACCCCGGCGTCCCGGGCCAGCGCGTCCAGCAGCGGGGGCAGGGCCCGCCACATCGCGGTCGTCATGGCGTTGCGCTTGGCGGGATGACGGATCACCACCGTGGCGACGGAGTCGGTGACCTGGTGCGACAGCTGGGGCTCCATGCGGCGGATCGTAGCGGAGGGTGATTCCGCGGCGGCAGGCCGAACCCGTACAACCCGACTAGTTCGGGAACCGGCGCCCGGGGGACAGGAGCGGTCCCGCCTGCGACCAGGTCATACGCAGTCGGTCAGAAACCGTTCGATACCCGCCGACTTCTGTTCAGACATCCGGGCCGGAGCGCATCTTTACCAACACTCGACGTGTGGTGACAATCGAGCGCGAGGGTGGCGACCGGACGATGGACGACCACGGGCGTGGGGACGGCCCGCGCCCAGCGGGGGGCGGCGGCGAACAACCGCCGGAGCCCCTGCCGTACGAAGGTGTCTGGCGGTTCACCGCGGCCGCGGTGGACGCCTCGGTCCCGCAGGCCCGGCACGCGGTGCGGGACCTGCTGCTGCGCCAGGGGGTGCCGGTCTCCGACGACCTGGTGCACGGCCTGCTGCTGATCGTCTCCGAGCTGGTCACCAACGCGGTCCGGCACGCGGCGCTGCTGTCGCCGGTGCTCGCCGTGGAGGTGGCCGTCGGAGCCGAGTGGGTGCGGGTGTCCGTGGAGGACAACCACCCCTACCGCCCGACCGCCCTGGAGGCCGACCACGGCCAGACCGGCGGCCGGGGCCTGCTCCTGGTCCGCGAGGTGGCCCGGGAGGCGGGCGGGGTGGTCGACGTGGAGCACACCGCGAGCGGCGGCAAGGTGATCTGGGCCGCCCTGCCGCTCAAGCCCGCGGCGCTGCCGTAACGGGACGGGAGAAGGGGTCACCAGCCCGCGGACGGGCCCGTCAGCTCCCTGATCGCCGGGCGGGCCGCGTCCAGGACGGTCATGAACCAGGCCGAGAACGGGTCCCGGGCGTGCCGCTCGGCCAGCTCGGCCGCCGTCACGAAGGCGTACTCGGCGACCTCCTCCGCGTCCGGCGCGAGCCGCGCCTGCACCAGGCCGACGAACAGGTGGTTGAACTCCTGCTCCACCAGGCCCGAGGCGGGGTCCGGGTGGTTGTAGCGGACCGTGCCGGCCTCCGCGAGCAGCGACGGCGACACGCCCAGCTCCTCGAAGGTGCGCCGGGCCGCCGCGGCGAACGGCGCCTCGCCCGGGTACGGGTGGCCGCAGCAGGTGTTCGACCACACACCGGGGGAGTGGTACTTTCCGAGTGCCCTCTGCTGGAGCAGCAGCCGGCCGCGTTCGTCGAAGAGGAACACCGAGAACGCCCGGTGCAGCTGCCCGGGCGGCTGGTGGGCGGCGAGCTTCTCCGCCGTACCGGTCGTCACACCCTTCTCGTCGACCAGTTCCAGCAAAATCGCCTCTTCGGTGCCCTCCGACGAGCTGTGCGTCGCGGTGGCAGGTGTGATCGGCATACCCATCCTTCGCCTCGGTCTTCGCACCCCAAGTCTGCCGTACGAATCCGGCACTCCCGGCACGCCCGCACGTCCGCGCGCGGCGTGGCACCGGGAGCCGGACCCGGTAGATCATCGTGCCCGGCGCCGGCCTACGGGAACCGTCCGGGGATGCGCCGAACGGCAGTGCGTGCCCTCAGTGGCACAGCCGGGCCTCGTGCTCCGCGTGGCCGCCCGGCTCCAGCTGGAAGGTGCAGTGCTCCACGTCGAAGTGGTCGCCGAGACAGCCCTGCAGCTCGTGCAGCATCTTCTCGTTGCCTATGGCGTTCAGCACCTCGGAGCTGACCACCACGTGCGCCGACAGCACCGGCATGCCCGAGGTGATCGTCCAGGCGTGCAGGTCGTGCACGTCCTCCACGCCGTCCAGCGCCAGGATGTGCGCCCGGACCTCGGCCATGTCGACACCCTTCGGTGCCGCCTCCAGCAGGACGTCCAGCGTCTCGCGCAGCAGTTTCAGCGTCCGCGGCACGATCATCAGTCCGATGACCAGCGAGGCGACCGGGTCCGCCGGCTGCCAGCCGGTGGTCAGGATCACCGCGGCCGAGATCAGCACCGCCACCGAGCCCAGCGCGTCCGCGGCCACCTCCAGGAACGCGCCGCGCACGTTGAGGCTCTCCTTCTGGCCGCGCATCAGCAGCACCAGCGAAATGGAGTTCGCGACCAGGCCGATCAGACCGAACACGACCATCAGGCCGCCTCGGGTCCCGGCGGGCTCCACGAACCGCTGGACCGCCTCGTACAGGACGTAGCCGCCGACCCCGAGCAGCAGCAGACAGTTGGCCAGGGCCGCCAGGATCTCGGCGCGGGCGTAACCGAAGGTGCGGTTGGTGCTCGCCGGGCGGGCCGCGAAGCGGATCGCGAGCAGCGCCATGCCGAGGCCCACCGCGTCGGTCGCCATGTGCGCGGCGTCCGCGATCAGCGCGAGCGAGTCCGCGACCAGGCCGCCGATGATCTCGACCACCATGATCGTGAGCGTGATGCCCAGCGCGATCCGGAGCCTGCCCCGGTACGCGGCCGTGGCCGTACCCGGGGCCGGCGCGTGGGAGTGCGCGTGCCCGTGGTCGTGCCCTGCCCCCATGCCAACCGCCTTCCGTGTGCCTGCCCGGAGGCCAGTCAACTACGGGCAGGGGGTATGAGGCAACGCGGCATTGAACACCGTTGTCATGTGCCCTGACCTGCGGAAACGTTCCGCAGGTCAGGGGGCTGGGTGGCGCCTGCCGCTGGGGCCGGGGGCTTCCGCCAGCGGGGCCCGGCCACAGTCCGCACCCCTTGGTCGGCCGCTGCCGCCTGCCGCCGGCCCGCCCGCTCGGGGAGTCGCCGTGTGCAGCCGCCGGCCCCAGGCGCTTCGTGGGCGTGAGTCGCTGCGTGCAGCCGTTCCTGCCTTTCGGCGGTTGCCGTGACGCGGTCGTCGGGCGGTCCGCGCTCCGTGTCAGCCGCCGTGGGCGGCCGCCGGTCGGCCCGCGTCCTTCGCCGGCCGCTTCCGTCGGCCGCCGGTCCGCCCGTTTGGGGAGTCGCCGTGGGTAGCTGTCGGCCCTGGGCGCTTGGTCGGCGTGAGTTGTCGTGTGCAGCTGCCCCCGGCCCTTCGTCGGTCGTCGTGACGCGGTCGTCGGCCCGTCCGCGCCCTGCGTCAGCCGCCGTGTGCAGCCGCCGGCCCCAGGCGCTTCGTCGGCGTGAGTCGCTGCGTGCAGCCGTTCCGGCCCTTCGTGCGTCAGCCGCCGTGGGCAGCCGTCGGTCGGCCCGCGTCGTTCGTGAGCCGCTGCCCCCGGCCGCCGGTCCGCCCGTTTGGGGAGTCGCCGTGGGTAGCTGTCGGCCCTGGGTGCTTCGTCGGCGTGAGTCGCTGCGTGCAGCCGTTCCGGCCTTTCGGCGGCTGCCGTGACGCGGTCGTCGGCCCGTCCGTGCTCCGCGTCAGCCGCCGTGGGCGGCCGTCGGTCCGCGTCCTTCGTGAGCCGCTGCCCCCGGCCGCCGGTCCGCCCGCTTGGAGAGCCGCCGTGTGCAGCCGTCGGCCCCCACCCCTCGTCAGCGTGAGTCGGTCGCCGTGACGCGGCCGCCGGCCCGCCCGCGCCCCGTGCCAGCCGCCATGGCGCGGCCGCCGGTCGCCCCGGCCCCGCGTCGGTCGCCGTGGCACAGCCCACGGCCCGCCCACGCCCCGTGTCAGCCGCCGCTCCCGGCTCCGCGTCAGCCGCCGTGACGCGGCCGCCGGTCGCCCCGGCCCCGCGTCGGTCGCCGTGGCACAGCCCACGGCCCGCCCACGCCCCGTGTCAGCCGTCGGCCCCATGTCAGCCGTCGGCCCCGTGTCAGCCGCCGTGGTGCAGTCGCCAGCCCTCCCACGCCGACTCGACCATCTCCCGCACTCCGCGCCGGGCCCGCCAGCCCAGTACCTCCGCGGCCCGATCCGCCGAGGCCACCGCGCGCGGCGCGTCGCCGGGGCGGCGGTCCTCCACCACGGGCGGCCGGCGGTCCCCGGTGACCTCCCCGATGACGGAGAGCAGCTCACGCACCGAGACGCCCTCTCCCCGGCCGATGTTCAGCGTCAGATCGCCGGTGATCTCCCCGGCGGCCAGCCGCCGCGCCGCCGCCAGGTGGGCGTCGGCGAGGTCGGCGACGTGGATGTAGTCCCGGACACAGGTGCCGTCCGGCGTCGGGTAGTCGTCACCGAACACCCGCGGCGCCTCGTCCCGGGTGAGCCGGTCGAAGACCATCGGCACGATGTTGAACACGCCCGTGTCCGCCAGCTCCGGCGCCGCCGCGCCCGCCACGTTGAAGTAGCGCAGACACACGGTGGAGATCCCGTGTGCCCGGCCCGCCGCCCGCACCAGCCACTCCCCGGCCAGCTTGGTCTCGCCGTACGGGTTCACCGGGGCGCACGGGGTGTCCTCGGTGATCAGGTCCACGTCCGGGTTGCCGTACACCGCGGCCGACGAGGAGAACAGCAGCCGGCCGATGCCCGCCTCGGCCACCGCGTCCAGGAGGGTGGCGAGGCCGCCCACGTTCTCCCGGTAGTAGCGGGTGGGCTGCGCCACCGACTCCGCGACCTGCTTGCGCGCCGCGAGATGGACGACGCCCGTCACGCCGTACTCGGCGAAGACCCGCTTCAGCAGGTCCCCGTCCAGGGTCGAGCCGGGCACGAGCGGCACCTCGGCCGGCAGCCGCGCGGGCACGGCGGCCGACAGGTCGTCCAGCGCCACGACGCTCTCCCCGGCGCCCGCCATGGCCCGTGCCACGTGCGCCCCGATGTATCCGGCTCCGCCGGTGATCAGCCACGTCATGGTCGTCCACCCTATGCCGAGTCGCTCCGGTGTCCTGGTTGCCCGGGTCTGCCCCATGAGTTTGTGGGCCGGGCCCCGGATCCCCGATGATGATCGTGGCAAAGGTCCGGACAGCCCTCGTGAGCCGGGCCGTGAACGGCCGGTGAACACCGGCTCCGGCCCATCCGATAGCCTCTGCCGACATGCCGCCCGGGTGCCGCAGGCAGGGGCGCCCCACCACGCAGACGACCGGCGCCCGTGCGCCGGCACCCAGGGAGTGAATTCGGTTGTCGACGGCCATCGTCACCGGTCAGCCGGTCCCCGGATCGTCACTGGAGCACGATCTGCGGTCCCTCGGCTTCGACGTGCGCGTGGCCGCCGACGCCGCCGAGACGGAGTCCCTGCTCGCCGCCGTACCGGCCGACCGGCGCGTGGCCCTGGTCGACGCCCGCTTCGTCGGCCACCTCCACGCGCTGCGCCTCGGCCTGACCGACCCGCGCTTCCCGCTCGCCGCCGTGCCCGGCGCCGTCACCGCCCAGCCCGCCGCCCGGCAGGCCCTCACCCGGGCCGTGGCCCGCGAGACCTCCGCCGACGGCGGTACCGCCGGGTCCGGCGGAGCTCCCGCGCTCGCCGTGGACAGCCTCGCCGACCGCGTCGCCACCGCCCTGGAGGCCGACGCCGGCGCGGTGCACCGGCCGGAGCTGGGCAGCCTGGTCGCCACGGTGCCGGACGACCCGCAGACCCGCAACGAGGCCCGGCAGGCCGTCGCCGCCGTGGACGACGAGGCCGTCCGCCTGAAGTCGGCCGTGAAGTCCCGTGACGGGTTCTTCACCACGTTCTTCATCAGCCCCTACTCGCGCTACATCGCCCGCTGGTGCGCCCGCCGCGGCCTGACCCCCAACCAGGTCACCACGGCCTCGCTGCTCACCGCGCTGATCGCGGCCGGCTGCGCGGCCACCGGCACCCGCGGCGGGTTCGTCGCGGCCGGTGTGCTGCTGATCGCCTCCTTCGTCCTGGACTGCACCGACGGCCAGCTCGCCCGCTACGCCCTGAAGTACTCCACCCTCGGTGCCTGGCTCGACGCCACCTTCGACCGGGCCAAGGAGTACGCCTACTACGCGGGCCTCGCCCTCGGCGCGGCCCGCGGCGGCGACGACGTGTGGGCCCTCGCCCTCGGCGCGATGATCCTGCAGACCTGCCGGCACGTGGTCGACTTCTCCTTCAACGAGGCCAACCACGACGCCACCGCCAACACCAGCCCCACCGCCGCCCTCTCCGACAAGCTCGACAGCGTCGGCTGGACGGTCTGGGTGCGCCGCATGATCGTGCTGCCGATCGGCGAGCGCTGGGCGATGATCGCGGTCCTCACCGCGGCCACCACCCCGCGGATCACCTTCTACGTCCTGCTCGCCGGCTGCGCCTTCGCCGCGACCTACACCACGGCCGGTCGCGTGCTGCGCTCGGTGACCCGCAGGGCCCGGCGCACCGACCGGGCCGCGCAGGCCCTGGCCGACCTCGCCGACTCCGGCCCGCTCGCCGCGGCGGTCGGGCGGGTGTTCCGGCGCGGTCTGCCCGGGCTCGCCGTGCCCGCCGCGGCCCTGCTCGGCGGCGCCGCTGTGGTGGCCTCCTCGGCCCTCACCGGCTTCGGCGGCGTGCTTCCGGTGGCCGGTGCCGCCGTGTACGTCCTCACCTCGGCGCTCGCCGTCGCCCGCCCCCTCAAGGGCGCCCTCGACTGGCTGGTCCCGCCCTTCTTCCGGGCCGCCGAGTACGGCACCGTCCTCGCCCTGGCAGGCAAAGCGGGCGTGAACGGGGCCCTGCCCGCGGCTTTCGGCCTGGTGGCGGCCGTCGCCTACCATCACTACGACACGGTGTACCGCATCCGCGGCGACGCCGGAGCGCCTCCGGCCTGGCTGGTGCGCGCCATCGGGGGGCACGAGGGGCGGACGCTGCTCGTCACCGTCCTGGCCGCGGTGCTCACCGCTTCGCAGTTCAAGGCCGCGCTCACGGTCCTCGCCGTGGCCGTCGCCCTGCTGGTGCTCGTCGAGAGCATCCGCTTCTGGGTGTCCGCTGGGGCGCCCGCCGTACACGACGAAGGAGAACCCGCATGATCGGCCTCGTGCTCGCGGCCGGCGCCGGACGGCGTCTGCGCCCCTACACCGACAGCCTGCCCAAGGCGCTGGTGCCGGTGGGGCCCGCGGGCATAGAGGGCGAACCGACGGTCCTGGACCTCACGCTCGGCAACTTCGCCGAGATCGGGCTGACCGAGGTCGCGGTCATCGTCGGCTACCGCAAGGAGGCCGTGTACGAGCGCAAGGCGGCCCTGGAGGCCAAGTACGGCCTGAAGCTCACCCTCATCGACAACGACAAGGCCGAGGAGTGGAACAACGCCTACTCCCTGTGGTGCGGCCGTGACGCCCTCAAGGACGGTGTGATCCTCGCCAACGGCGACACCGTGCACCCGGTCTCCGTCGAGAAGACCCTGCTCGCCGCCCGCGGCGACGGCAAGAAGATCATCCTCGCGCTGGACACGGTGAAGGACCTGGCCGACGAGGAGATGAAGGTCGTCGTCGACCCCGACCGGGGCATGACGAGGATCACCAAGCTGATGGACCCGGCCGAGGCCACCGGTGAGTACATCGGCGTCACCCTCATCGAGGGCGACGCCGCGCCGGAGCTGGCGGACGCGCTGAAGACGGTCTGGGAGACCGACCCGCAGCAGTTCTACGAGCACGGCTACCAGGAGCTGGTCAACCGCGGCTTCCGTATCGACGTCGCGCCGATCGGCGACGTCAAGTGGGTGGAGATCGACAACCACGACGATCTCGCTCGCGGACGGGAGATCGCGTGCCAGTACTGACCCGGCTGATCCCCTCGCCGGTCGTCGTGGACATCCGCCCGGGTGCCCTGGACGACCTGGCCTCGGTCCTCGCCGACGAGCGCGTCTCGCAGTCCGGCAAGCTCGCCATCGCCGTCAGCGGCGGCTCCGGCGCCCGGCTGCGCGAACGGATCGCGCCCACCCTGCCCGGCGCCACCTGGTACGAGGTCGGCGGCGGCACCATCGACGACGCGGTGCGGCTGGCCGGCGACATAAAGGCCGGCCACTACGACGCGGTCGTCGGGCTCGGCGGCGGGAAGATCATCGACTGCGCCAAGTTCGCGGCGGCCCGGGTCGGCCTGCCGCTGGTCGCCGTCGCCACCAACCTCGCCCACGACGGCCTGTGCTCACCGGTCGCGACCCTCGACAACGACGCGGGCCGCGGCTCGTACGGCGTGCCCAACCCCATCGCGGTCATCATCGACCTCGACGTGATCCGCGAGGCACCCGTCCGGTTCGTCCGCTCCGGCATCGGTGACGCCATCTCCAACATCTCCGCGGTCGCGGACTGGGAGCTGGCCAACCGGGTCAACGGCGAGAAGATCGACGGCCTGGCCGCCGCCATGGCCCGCCAGGCGGGCGAGGCGGTGCTCCGGCACCCCGGGGGAGTCGGCGACGACGGCTTCCTCCAGGTGCTGGCGGAGGCGCTGGTCCTCACCGGCATCGCCATGTCGGTGTCGGGCGACTCCCGCCCGTCCTCCGGCGCCTGCCACGAGATCAACCACGCCTTCGACCTGCTCTACCCCAAGCGCGCCGCGGCCCACGGCGAGCAGTGCGGCCTCGGCGCCGCCTTCGCGATGTACCTGCGCGGCGCCCACGAGGAGTCGGCGTACATGGCCGAGGTGCTGCGCCGGCACGGGCTTCCGGTCACCCCGGACGAGATCGGCTTCACGCTGGACGAGTTCGTCCGCGCCGTGGAGTTCGCCCCCGAGACCCGGCCCGGCCGCTACACGATCCTCGAACACCTCGACCTCAAGACGAACCAGATCAAGGACATCTACGCCGACTATGTCAAGGCCATCGGTAGCTGAACTCCGTCCGGTCGTCCACCCCGCGGGGGTGAAGGACCGGCGCAGCGGTGAGCACTGGGCGGGACGCCTCTACATGCGCGAGGTGTCCCTGCGCGTCGACCGCTACCTGGTGAACACCAGGGTCACGCCCAACCAGCTCACGTACCTGATGACCGTCTGCGGTGTGCTCGCGGCCCCGGCCCTGCTGGTGCCGGGGATCGCGGGCGCCGTGCTGGGCGTGGTCGCCACCCAGCTGTACCTGCTGCTGGACTGCGTCGACGGCGAGATCGCGCGCTGGAAGAAGCAGTACTCGCTCGGCGGGGTCTACCTGGACCGCGTCGGCGCCTACCTCACCGACGCGGCCGTCCTGGTCGGACTCGGTCTGCGCGCCGCCGACCTGTGGGGCACCGGCCGGATCGACTGGCTGTGGGCCTTCCTCGGCACCCTCGCCGCGCTCGGCGCCATCCTGATCAAGGCCGAGACCGACCTGGTCGGTGTCGCCCGGCACCAGACCGGCAGGCCCCCGGTGCAGGAGGCCGCCTCCGAGCCGCGCTCCTCCGGCATGGCGCTGGCCCGGCGGGCCGCGTCGGCGCTGAAGTTCCACCGGCTCATCCTCGGCATCGAGGCCTCGCTGCTCATCGTGGTCCTCGCGATCCTGGACCAGGCCCGCGGCGACCTGTTCTTCACCCGCCTCGGTACGGCCGTGCTCGCCGGCATCGCGATGCTCCAGACGCTGCTGCACCTGGTGTCCATCCTCGCCTCCAGCAGGCTGAAGTGAGCGCGCCCATGAAGGTCGGCGCCGTGGTCATCACCATGGGCAACCGTCCCGAGGAGCTGCGCGCCCTGCTCGACTCCGTCGCCAGGCAGGACGGCGACCCGGTCGAGGTGGTCGTCGTCGGCAACGGCTCGCCCGTCCCGGACGTGCCGGAGGGCGTGCGGACCCTGGAGCTGCCCGAGAACCTGGGCATCCCGGGCGGCCGCAACGTCGGCATAGAGGCCTTCGGTCCCGGCGGCCGCGATGTCGACATACTGCTCTTCCTCGACGACGACGGCCTGCTCGCCCGGCACGACACCGCCGAGCTGTGCCGCGAGGCCTTCGCCGCCGACCCGGAGCTGGGCATCATCAGCTTCCGCATCGCCGACCCCGACACCGGCGAGACCCAGCGCCGGCACGTCCCCCGGCTGCGCGCCTCCGACCCGATGCGCTCCTCCCGGGTGACCACCTTCCTCGGTGGCGCCAACGCCGTCCGCACCCGGGTCTTCGCCGAGGTGGGCGGGCTCCCGGACGAGTTCTTCTACGCCCACGAGGAGACCGACCTGGCCTGGCGGGCCCTCGACGCGGGCTGGATGATCGACTACCGGTCCGACATGGTGCTGTACCACCCGACGACCGCGCCCTCGCGGCACGCGGTCTACCACCGGATGGTCGCCCGCAACCGCGTCTGGCTCGCCCGCCGCAACCTCCCCGCCCTCCTGGTCCCGGTCTACCTCGGCGTCTGGCTGCTGCTCACCCTGCTCCGCCGCCCCTCGCGGCCGGCCCTGAAGGCCTGGTTCGGCGGCTTCCGGGAAGGCTGGACCACGCCCTGCGGTCCGCGCCGCCCGATGCGCTGGCGTACCGTGTGGCGACTCACCCGACTGGGCCGTCCCCCGGTCATCTGACAAGCTCGTCCCTGAGCGCCCGGGCGTACCGGACGACGAACAGAACACGCGAACCCGAAGACGAAAGTTTCCACCTGTGAGTGAGACCACGCACGACGGCACGGTCGCGGTGACCGCGGCCCCGTCGCCCGACGAGGGACTGACGGCGGCCGAGCTGGCCGCCAAGTACGGGCTCTCCGTGAGCGGCGCCCGGCCCTCGCTCGTGGAGTACGTCCGTCAGCTCTGGGGGCGCCGCCACTTCATCCTCGCCTTCTCCCAGGCGAAGCTGACCGCCCAGTACAGCCAGGCCAAGCTGGGCCAGCTCTGGCAGGTGGCCACGCCGCTGCTGAACGCGGCCGTGTACTTCTTCATCTTCGGTGTGATCCTGCACGCCAGCCGCGGCATGTCCCGGGACGTCTACATCCCGTTCCTGGTGACCGGCGTCTTCGTCTTCACCTTCACCCAGAGTTCGGTGATGTCCGGCGTCCGCGCGATCTCCGGCAACCTCGGCCTGGTGCGCGCCCTGCACTTCCCGCGCGCCTCCCTGCCGATCTCCTTCTCGCTCCAGCAGCTCCAGCAGCTGCTGTTCTCGATGCTCGTGCTGTTCATCGTGGCGATCGGCTTCGGCAGCTACCCGAGCCTGTCCTGGCTGCTGATCGTGCCGGTGCTGGCGCTGCAGTTCCTGTTCAACACCGGGCTCGCGCTGATCATGGCCCGCGCCGGCGCGAAGACCCCGGACCTGGCCCAGCTCATGCCGTTCGTGATGCGTACGTGGATGTACGCGTCCGGGGTGATGTTCTCCATCCCGGTCATGCTGGCGGACAAGCCGCAGTGGATCGCGACGGTCCTGCAGTGGAACCCGGCCGCCATCTACATGGACCTGATGCGTTTCGCCCTGATCGACGGCTACGGTTCCGGGGACCTGCCGGACCACGTCTGGGCCGCGGCCGGCGGCTGGGCCGTGCTCTTCGCCGTGGGCGGCTTCGTGTACTTCTGGAAGGCGGAGGAGCGGTACGGCCGTGGCTGAGCAGAACACCCAGGATCACCGTCCGACGGTCATCGCGGACGACCTGCACATCGTCTACCGGGTCAACGGCGCCAAGACCGGCAAGGGCAGCGCGACGGCGGCCCTGAGCCGGATCCTCAGGCGCGGCTCCGACGACGCGGCCCGCGGGGTGCGCAAGGTGCACGCCGTGCGCGGCGTGTCCTTCGTCGCCTACCGCGGCGAGGCCATCGGCCTCATCGGCTCCAACGGCTCCGGCAAGTCCACCCTGCTGCGCGCCATCGCCGGCCTGCTGCCCGCGGAGAAGGGCAAGGTCTACACCGACGGCCAGCCGTCCCTGCTGGGCGTGAACGCGGCCCTGATGAACGACCTGACGGGCGAGCGGAACGTGATCCTCGGCGGTCTCGCCATGGGCATGTCCCGGGAGCAGATCAAGGAGCGCTACCAGGACATCGTCGACTTCTCGGGCATCAACGAGAAGGGCGACTTCATCACCCTGCCGATGCGCACCTACTCGTCCGGCATGGCGGCGCGCCTGCGCTTCTCCATCGCCGCCGCCAAGGACCACGACGTCCTCATGATCGACGAGGCGCTGGCCACCGGTGACCGCAAGTTCCAGAAGCGCTCCGAGGACCGCATCCGGGAACTGCGCAAGGAGGCCGGAACGGTCTTTCTGGTCAGTCACAACAACAAGTCCATCCGCGACACCTGCAACCGGGTGCTGTGGCTGGAACGCGGCGAGCTGCGCATGGACGGACCTACCGACGAGGTCCTGAAGGAGTACGAGAAGTTCACGGGCAAGTGACCCTTTTCGGCCAGGGCCCCGTCGGAATGCGTCCGGCGGGGCCCTGCGTCTGCAAAGGAAACGTCAACTCGGGCCGCTCGTAGGAATCTTGGAGCCAATCGGTGTGTTGTTGTGATGTGCAGGACACCCCGACGGCCGGTGCCGCGTTGTACAACGTAAGCTGTACCGGTGCCGGAAACCGGCAAGTGGGGCGATAATGCGCGACACCCTGCGGCAGGGCGCCCCCGCGCGGCGCGGGGCGGCGTGTCCGAAATAGTGTGTATTGGGTCGGCAGTGTAGAACGGGAGATGTGACGGCAATGGCTACGGAAACTCCCCTGCTCGGTGGAGCATGTGCCGTCTCCGCCCCGGGCAGCGCCCGATGACGGCCGCCGCCGAGGTGCCCGACCTGGAACGCGCCACGCTGGACAAGGCCGCGAGCGAGAACTTCCCCGTGGCCCCCTTCTTCCTGCCCCGGGCGTGGCGCGACGACCTCATGGCCGTCTACGGCTTCGCCCGCCTCGTGGACGACATCGGTGACGGCGACCTCGCCCCCGGCGGCGGCGACGCCAGGCTGCTCGGCGTGTCGCCCGCGGCGGCCGAGGACCGGCTGGCCCTCCTCGACGCCTTCGAGGCCGATCTGCGCCGCGTCTTCGGCGGCACCCCGCGCCACCCGCTGCTGCGCCGCCTGCAGCCCACCGTCCGCCGCCGCGGCCTCACCCCCGAGCCGTTCCTCGGGCTGATCGCCGCGAACCGCCAGGACCAGCTCGTCACCCGGTACGAGACCTACGACGACCTGCTCGCCTACTGCGAGCTGTCCGCCAACCCCGTCGGCCGCCTCGTGCTCGCCGTCACCGGCACCGCCACCCCCGAGCGGATCCGGCTCTCCGACGCGATCTGCACGGCACTGCAGATCGTGGAGCACGTTCAGGACGTCGCCGAGGACCTCGGCCGCGACCGGATCTACCTCCCCGTCGAGGACATGAAACGCTTCCACGTCCAGGAAGCGGACCTCGCAGCGAAAAACGCGAGCGCATCGGTGCGCGCCCTGGTTGCATACGAAGCACAACGCGCCGGCGATCTGCTGAATGAAGGCGCCCCCCTGGTGGGTAGCGTCCACGGCAGGCTGAAGCTGCTGCTCGCGGGGTTCCTGGCGGGGGGAAGAGCGGCGATCCGGGCGATCGCCGCCGCCGAATACGACGTACTTCCCGGCCCGCCCCGACCCGGCAAGGTCCAGTTGCTGCGTGAGGCGGGCGTGATCCTGCGAGGAGAGGGGTGATCCGGACCGTGGAGTCTGCGCCGCACGTGTCCGCGCCGGTACTCGCCGCCTACAGCTACTGCGAGGCCGTCACCGGGCACCAGGCCCGTAACTTCGCGTACGGCATCCGGCTGCTGCCGACGGCCAAGCGCCGCGCCATGTCGGCGCTGTACGCGTTCTCCCGGCGCGTGGACGACATCGGCGACGGCGACCTGGCCGACGAGGTGAAGCTGACGCGGCTGGAGGACACCCGGGCACTGCTCGCCCGGGTCCGGGACGGCGAGGTGGAGGAGGACGACACCGACCCGGTGGCCGTCGCCCTCAGCCATGCCGCGGGCGCCTTCCCGATCCCGCTCGGCGGCCTGGACGAGCTGATCGACGGCGTCCAGATGGACGTGCGTGGCGAGACCTACGAGACCTGGGACGACCTCAAGGTCTACTGCCGGTGTGTCGCCGGTGCCATCGGCCGCCTCTCGCTCGGCGTGTTCGGCACCGAGCCGGGAGCCCGGGGCGCCGAGCGCGCCGCCGAGTACGCCGACACGCTGGGCCTGGCCCTGCAGCTCACCAACATCCTCCGCGACGTCCGCGAGGACGCGGCCGGCGGCCGTACCTATCTGCCCGCCGACGACCTCGCCAAGTTCGGCTGCTCGGCCGGATTCGACGGGCCGACCCCGCCGGAGGGCTCCGACTTCGCCGGCCTCGTCCACTTCGAAGTGCGGCGCGCCCGGGCCCTGTTCGCCGAGGGCTACCGGCTGCTGCCCATGCTCGACCGGCGCAGCGGCGCCTGCGTGGCCGCGATGGCGGGCATCTACCGGCGGCTGCTGGACCGCATCGAACGCGACCCGGAGGCCGTGCTGCGCGGCCGCGTCTCGCTGCCCGGCCACGAGAAGGCCTACGTCGCCGTCCGCGGCCTGTCCGGCCTCGACACCCGGCACGTGACCCGCCCCGTCTCCCGGCGCTCCGTCCGGAGGCGCGCCTGATGCAGCGCACCGAACCAGGGCCGGCCGCACCGGACGGCATGCGAGAGGCAACCCTCTCCCGCGGCGTGGCGTCCCTGACTGCGACGGCCGGGCGTGCACCGTTCAACCACCAGGCTCGCGCCCCGAAGGGACGCGGGGCCGTGTCCGACGTGCGGCTACCGCCGGGTGGGCACGCCCAGCCACGACGTGGCCGCGGACGGGAGGCGGCCCTCACCGGCCCCGCCCGCGGAGCGCTCGCACGGAAGGACGCACGATGAGCGACAGCTCACCCGTACCACCCCGGCCCGGCACCCCGCGCACCGCACGCCGGAGCGCCGTCGTGGTCGGCGGCGGCCTCGCCGGGATCACCGCGGCCCTCGCCCTGGCCGACGCCGGCGTCCAGGTCACCCTGCTCGAAGGCAGGCCCAGGCTGGGCGGCCTCGCCTTCTCCTTCCAGCGCGGCGAACTGACCGTCGACAACGGCCAGCACGTGTACCTGCGCTGCTGCACCGCCTACCGCTGGTTCCTCGACCGGATCGAGGGCGCGGCGCTGGCACCGCTGCAGGACCGCCTGGACGTACCCGTCGTCGACGTCGCCAAGCCCGAGGGACGGCGGCTCGGCAGGCTGCGGCGCGACCCGCTGCCCGTCCCCCTCCACCTGGGACGCAGCCTGGCCGCCTACCCGCACCTCTCGCTCGCCGAGCGCGCCTCCGTCGGGCGCGCCGCGCTCGCGCTGAAGGGACTCGACCTCGCCGACCCGGCCCTGGACACCCAGGACTTCGGCGGCTGGCTGGCCGCACACGGCCAGTCGGCGCGCGCCGTCGAGGCCCTGTGGGACCTGGTCGGGGTGGCCACCCTCAACGCGGTCGCGGGCGACGCCTCGCTGGGGCTCGCCGCGATGGTGTTCAAGACCGGTCTGCTGTCCGAACCGGGCGCGGCCGACATCGGCTGGGCCCACGTCCCGCTGGGCGAACTGCACGACCGGCTGGCCCGCAAGGCGCTCGACTCCGCGGGCGTCCGTACCGAGGTCCGTACACGCGTCACCTCCGTCTCTATCAACGAGAACGGGACGTGGAGCGTTCAGGTTCCCGGCGAGCGCCTCGAAACCGACGCCGTCGTCCTCGCCGTACCCCAGCGCGAGGCCCACGACCTGCTGCCGCCCGGCGCCCTCGACGCGCCCGCCCGGCTGCTGGAGATCGGCAACGCGCCCATCCTCAACGTCCACGTCGTCTACGACCGCAAGGTGCTCGCGCGGCCCTTCTTCGCCGCCCTCGGCACCCCGGTGCAGTGGGTGTTCGACCGCACCCACGCCTCCGGGCTGCGCACGGGGCAGTACCTGGCGCTGTCGCAGTCGGCCGCGCAGGACGAGATCGACACCCCGGTCGCCGACCTGCGCGCCCGCTACCTGCCCGAGCTCGAACGACTGATCCCCGGTACGCGCGCGGCCCAGGTGGTGGACTTCTTCGTGACCCGGGAGCGCACGGCGACGTTCGCCCCCACCCCCGGCGTCGGGCGGCTGCGGCCCGGCGCCCGCACCAAAGCCCCCGGCCTGTACCTGGCCGGAGCGTGGACCGCCACCGGGTGGCCCGCGACCATGGAGAGTGCGGTCCGCAGCGGAGTGAGCGCGGCCGACGCCGCCCTCGGCGCCCTGGGCCGGCCCCGCCCCCGCCACCTCTTCGAGTTCGAGGAGGCGGCCTGATGCCCCATCGGCAGGCGGCGAGCCCCCGCACCCCCGGTACCGCAACAAGAGGAGAGACTGTGCCCACTGTGCCCCCGGCCTCGACGCCCGCTCCACGGGCCGCGGTGGACGTGACCGCGCTGCTGGAGCGCGGACGAACCCTGGCCACACCGGTGCTGCGGGCGGCCGTCGACCGCCTGGCGCCTCCCATGGACACCGTCGCCGCCTACCACTTCGGCTGGATCGACGCCGCCGGCAACCCCGCCGACGGCGATGGCGGCAAGGCCGTCCGCCCCGCGCTCGCCGTGCTCTCCGCCGAGGTCACCGGCGCCGCGCCCGAGACGGGCGTCCCGGGCGCGGTCGCCGTCGAACTCGTGCACAACTTCTCGCTGTTGCACGACGACCTGATGGACGGCGACGAGCAGCGCCGACACCGCGACACCGTCTGGAAGGTGCACGGCCCCGCCCAGGCCATCCTGGTCGGGGACGCCCTGTTCGCCCTCGCCAACGAGGTGCTGCTGGAGCTCGGCACGGTCGAGGCAGGCCGCGCCACCCGCCGCCTGACCACCGCCTCCCGCGCCCTGATCGACGGCCAGGCCCAGGACATCTCCTACGAGCACCGCGACCGCGTCAGCGTCGAGGAGTGCCTGGAGATGGAGGGCAACAAGACGGGCGCGCTGCTCGCCTGCGCCTCCTCCATCGGCGCCGTCCTCGGCGGCGCGGACGAGGCCACCGCCGACGCGCTGGAACGATACGGCTACCACCTCGGCCTCGCCTTCCAGGCCGTGGACGACCTGCTCGGCATCTGGGGCGACCCGGACGCCACCGGCAAGCAGACCTGGAGCGACCTGCGCCAGCGCAAGAAGTCCCTGCCCGTGGTGGCCGCGCTCGCGGCCGGCGGCCCCGCCTCCGAGCGGCTCGGGGAGATCCTCGCCGCCGACGCCAAGAGCAGCGACTTCGAGAACTTCTCCGAGGAGGAGTTCGCGAGCCGGGCCGCCCTCATCGAGGAGGCGGGCGGCCGCGACTGGACGGCCGCGGAAGCGCGCCGCCAGCACACCATCGCCATCGAAGCCCTCGACGCCGTCGACATGCCCGACCGGGTGCGGGACTCCTTCACGGCGCTCGCCGACTTCGTCGTCGTACGAAAGAGATGATCACCATTGGCTTGATAAGCCTCGCGTAGTCGCCGGCCGGTGTCGAAGGGATCAGGACACCGGCCGACGGCGGACCCACAGCAGCACGACTCGCACGACTGCACGAAGGGGAAGCCATGACAGCGACGACCGACGGAAGCACCGGGGCGACCTTGCCGTCCCGCGCTGCCGCGGCCAGCGACACCACCCTCACCACCCCCGAGGCGGCCGGGGTACAAGAAGCCGCAGCACACGCCGCTCGGCGCGCCACCGACTTCCTGCTCGCCAGGCAGGACACCCAGGGCTGGTGGAAGGGCGACCTGGAGACCAACGTCACCATGGACGCCGAGGACCTGCTGCTCCGCCAGTTCCTGGGCATCCTCGACGAGGAGACGGCGCAGGCCGCCGCGAAGTTCATCCGCGGCGAGCAGCGCGAGGACGGCACCTGGGCCACCTTCTACGGCGGGCCCGGCGAACTGTCCACCACCATCGAGGCGTACGTCGCGCTGCGCCTGGCCGGCGACGCGCCCGACGCCCCGCACATGGCGCGGGCCTCCGCCTGGATCCGCGAGCGCGGGGGCATCGCGGCGGCCCGGGTCTTCACCCGGATCTGGCTCGCCCTGTTCGGCTGGTGGAAGTGGGAGGACCTGCCCGAACTCCCGCCGGAGCTCATCTACTTCCCCACCTGGTTCCCGCTCAACATCTACAACTTCGGGTGCTGGGCACGGCAGACCATCGTGCCGCTCACCATCGTCTCCGCCAAGCGCCCGGTGCGCCCGGCCCCCTTCGCCCTGGACGAGCTGCACACCGACCCGGCGAACCCGAACCCGCCGCAGCCGCTCGCTCCCGTGGCGAGCTGGGACGGCGTCTTCCAGCGGCTCGACAAGGTGGTCCGCGGCTACCGGAAGGTCGCCGTGCGCAGACTGCGCAGGGCCGCGATGAACTCGGCGGCCCGCTGGATCATCGAGCGGCAGGAGAACGACGGCTGCTGGGGCGGCATCCAGCCCCCGGCCGTGTACTCGGTCATCGCCCTGCACCTGCTCGGCTACGACCTGGAGCACCCGGTGCTGCGCGAGGGCCTCGCCTCGCTGGACCGCTTCGCCGTCTGGCGCGAGGACGGCGCCCGGATGATCGAGGCCTGCCAGTCCCCGGTCTGGGACACCTGCCTGGCCACCATCGCCCTCGTCGACGCCGGTCTGCCGGTGGACCACCCGCAACTGGTCAAGGCGGCCGACTGGATGCTCGGCGAGGAGATCGTCCGGCCCGGCGACTGGTCCGTGCGGCGACCCCAGCTGCCGCCCGGGGGATGGGCGTTCGAGTTCCACAACGACAACTACCCGGACATCGACGACACCGCCGAGGTCGCCCTCGCGCTGCGCCGGGTACGGCACCACGACCCGGAGCGGGTGGACAGGGCGATCGGACGGGGCGTCCGCTGGAACCTCGGCATGCAGTCGAAGAACGGCGCCTGGGGCGCCTTCGACGTCGACAACACCAGCCCCTTCCCCAACCGGCTGCCCTTCTGCGACTTCGGCGAGGTCATCGACCCGCCGTCCGCCGACGTCACCGCGCACGTCGTGGAGATGCTCGCCGCCGAGGGCCTCGCCCACGACCCGCGCACCCGGCGCGGCATCGACTGGCTCCTCGCCGAACAGGAGCCGAACGGCTCGTGGTTCGGCCGCTGGGGCGTCAACTACATCTACGGCACCGGCTCGGTCGTCCCCGCCCTCACCGCGGCCGGACTGCCCGGCTCGCACCCGGCGATCCGGCGGGCCGTGGCCTGGCTGGAGAGCGTCCAGAACGACGACGGCGGCTGGGGCGAGGACCTGCGCTCCTACAAGTACGCCAAGGAGTGGAGCGGCCGGGGCGCCTCCACCGCCTCGCAGACCGCGTGGGCGCTGATGGCGCTGCTCGCGGCGGGCGAGAAGGAGTCCAAGGCCGTCGAGCGAGGCGTCCAGTGGCTGGCCGGGACCCAGCGGGAGGACGGCTCCTGGGACGAGCCGTACTTCACCGGCACCGGCTTCCCCTGGGACTTCTCCATCAACTACCACCTGTACCGGCAGGTGTTCCCGCTCACCGCGCTCGGCCGGTACCTGCACGGGGACCCCTTCGAGCGCAACCTGCTGAGCCGGAAACCGCGCACCGAGGCGGGGGGAAACAGAGCTTGAGCAACCAGCCCGCCCCGGCCCCGCTGCTGATCGCCTGCGCGCTCGGCATCGAGCACCTCGCCCTGCGCACCGGCGATCGCGGCGGTGCCGGCGGGCCGTACACCGTCGTCCGCACGGGCATGGGCCCGAAGGCGGCGGAACGCTCCGTCACCCGGCACCTCGCCGGCCCGGCGGCGGCCGACGCGGCCGTGCTGGCCACCGGCTTCTGTGCCGGGCTCGCCCCCGGCATGCACCCCGGCGACCTGGTCGTCGCCGAGGAGACCCGGGACCCGCGCGGGACCGTCCCGTGCGTGGGCACCGAACTCCTGGTCAAGGAACTCGTGCGGCTGCTGCCCGGCCGCACGGTCCACACCGGCCCGCTCACCGGCTCCGACCACGTGGTCCGGGGCCCGGAGCGGTCCGATCTGCTCGCCACCGGCGCGATCGCGGTCGACATGGAGTCGGCGGCCACTCTGCTGGCCGCCGTCCGCCCGGGCGGCCGTCCGGTCGCGGCCGTCCGCGTGGTCGTGGACGCTCCCGAACACGAACTCGTCCGGATCGGCACGCTGCGCGGTGGAATATCCGCTTTCCGCGTTCTCCGTTCCATCCTTCCCGCATTTTTCGAATGGCACCGTTCTTTGCTGCTCCCTCGGAGGTGAGCCAGATGGCCATGCCGTTGCGCCAGTCCATCAAGGTCGCTACATACCTGGCCGAACAGAAGCTTCGCAAGCGGGACAAGTTCCCGCTCATCGTGGAGCTGGAACCGCTGTTCGCCTGCAATCTGAAGTGCGAGGGCTGCGGCAAGATCCAGCACCCGGCCGGGGTGCTCAAGCAGCGCATGCCCGTCGCCCAGGCGGTGGGCGCGGTGCTGGAGTCCGGTGCGCCGATGGTCTCCATCGCCGGCGGCGAGCCGCTGATGCACCCTCAGATCGACGAGATCGTGCGGCAGCTGGTGGCCAGGAAGAAGTACGTGTTCCTGTGCACCAACGCGATGCTGCTGCGCAAGAAGATGGACAAGTTCACCCCCTCGCCCTACTTCGCCTTCGCCGTGCACATCGACGGGCTGCGTGAGCGGCACGACGAGTCCGTGGCGAAGGAAGGCGTCTTCGACGAGGCGGTGGAGGCCATCAAGGAGGCCAAGCGGCGTGGCTTCCGGGTGACCACCAACTCCACCTTCTTCAACACCGACACCCCGCAGACCATCATCGAGGTGCTCAACTTCCTCAACGACGACCTCAAGGTCGACGAGATGATGATCTCGCCCGCCTACGCCTACGAGAAGGCACCTGACCAGGATCACTTCCTCGGCGTCGAGCAGACCCGCGAGCTGTTCAAGAAGGCCTTCGCGGGCGGCAACCGCAAGAAGTGGCGGCTGAACCACTCCCCGCTCTTCCTGGACTTCCTGGAGGGCAAGGTCGACTTCCCGTGCACCGCGTGGGCGATCCCGAACTACTCGCTCTTCGGCTGGCAGCGCCCCTGCTACCTGATGAGCGACGGGTACGTGCCGACGTACCGGGAGCTGGTCGAGGAGACCGACTGGGACAAGTACGGGCGCGGCAAGGACCCGCGCTGCGACAACTGCATGGCGCACTGCGGCTACGAGCCCACCGCCGTCCTCGCCACCATGGGCTCCCTGAAGGAGTCCCTGCGGGCCATGCGCGAGACCGTCTCCGGAAACCGGGAGTGACGCGGTGACCGCCGTCCCCTTGGGCGTTCCCGAGGTACCGGCCCGTCCGGTCGCGCCGCGGCGGGTGTCGCGGCAGATCCAGGTCGGGCCGGTGGCGGTCGGGGGCGGGGCCCCGGTGTCCGTGCAGTCGATGACGACGACGCGTACGTCGGACATCGGCGCCACCTTGCAGCAGATCGCGGAACTGACCGCGTCCGGCTGCCAGATCGTCCGCGTCGCCTGCCCCACCCAGGACGACGCGGACGCCCTCGCGACCATCGCGCGCAAGTCGCAGATCCCGGTGATCGCGGACATCCACTTCCAGCCCAAGTACGTCTTCGCGGCCATCGAGGCCGGCTGCGCCGCGGTCCGCGTGAACCCCGGCAACATCAAGCAGTTCGACGACAAGGTCAAGGAGATCGCCAGGGCCGCCAAGGACCACGGCACCCCGATCCGCATCGGCGTCAACGCCGGCTCACTGGACCGCCGGCTGCTCCGGAAGTACGGCAAGGCCACCCCGGAGGCGCTGGTCGAGTCCGCGCTGTGGGAGGCGTCGCTGTTCGAGGAGCACGACTTCCGGGACATCAAGATCTCCGTCAAGCACAACGACCCGGTCGTGATGATCGAGGCCTACCGCCGGCTCGCCGAGCAGTGCGACTACCCCCTCCACCTGGGCGTCACGGAGGCCGGCCCCGCCTTCCAGGGCACGATCAAGTCGGCGGTCGCCTTCGGCGCCCTGCTCTCCCAGGGCATCGGCGACACCATCCGCGTCTCGCTGAGCGCGCCGCCCGCCGAGGAGGTCAAGGTCGGCATCCGGATCCTGGAGTCGCTGGGGCTGCGGCAGCGGCGCCTGGAGATCGTCTCCTGCCCGTCCTGCGGCCGGGCCCAGGTCGACGTCTACAAGCTCGCCGAGGAGGTCACCGCGGGCCTGGACGGCATGGAGGTACCGCTCAGGGTCGCGGTGATGGGGTGCGTGGTCAACGGTCCGGGCGAGGCCCGCGAGGCCGACCTCGGCGTCGCCTCCGGCAACGGCAAGGGCCAGATCTTCGTCAAGGGCGAGGTCGTCAAGACCGTCCCCGAGTCCGAGATCGTGGAGACCCTCATCGAGGAGGCCATGAAGATCGCCGAGCGGACGACCCCCGCAGACAGTTGAGTTGAGGCAGAGGCACGGACCGAGAGGGGGCCCGAGCGTGACCATTCTGGAGAACATCCGGGGACCACGCGACCTGAAGGCGCTGTCCGAGGCGGAACTCGGCGAACTGTCCGAGGAGATACGTGAGTTCCTGGTGCACGCGGTGTCGAGGACCGGCGGCCACCTCGGCCCGAACCTGGGCGTGGTGGAACTGACCGTCGCCCTGCACCGGGTCTTCGAGTCGCCGGTCGACCGCATCCTGTGGGACACCGGCCACCAGAGCTATGTGCACAAACTGCTGACCGGCCGTCAGGACTTCTCGAAACTGCGCGGCAAGGGCGGACTGTCCGGCTACCCCTCGCGCGAGGAGTCCGAGCACGACGTCATCGAGAACAGCCACGCCTCCACCGCGCTCGGCTGGGCCGACGGCCTCGCCAAGGCCCGCCAGGTACAGGGCGGGAAGGGCCATGTGGTCGCGGTCATCGGCGACGGCGCGCTGACCGGCGGCATGGCCTGGGAGGCGCTCAACAACATCGCCGCGGCCCGGGACCGGCCGCTGATCATCGTGGTCAACGACAACGAGCGTTCCTACGCGCCCACGATCGGCGGCCTCGCCAACCACCTGGCCACGCTGCGCACCACCGACGGTTACGAGAAGGTCCTCGCCTGGGGCAAGGAGGTCCTCCAGCGCACCCCGGTCGTCGGCGGCACCCTCTACGAGTCCCTGCACGGCGCCAAGAAGGGTTTCAAGGACGCCTTCGCGCCGCAGGGCATGTTCGAGGACCTGGGCCTGAAGTACCTCGGCCCGATCGACGGCCACGACATCAAGGCCGTCGAGTCCGCGCTGCGCCGCGCGAAGCGCTTCCACGGCCCCGTGCTGGTCCACTGCCTCACCGAGAAGGGCCGCGGCTACGAGCCCGCCCTCGCGCACGAGGAGGACCACTTCCACAGCGTCGGCGTGATGGACCCGCTCACCTGCGAGCCGCTCACGCCGTCCAGCGGCCCGTCCTGGACGTCGGTGTTCGGTGACGAGATCGTGCGGATCGGCGAGGAGCGCGAGGACGTCGTGGCGATCACGGCGGCCATGCTGCACCCGGTCGGGCTGGGGAAGTTCGCCGAGCGCTTCCCGGACCGGGTGTGGGACGTGGGCATCGCCGAACAGCACGCGGCCGTCTCCGCTGCGGGCCTGGCCACCGGTGGCCTGCACCCGGTCGTCGCCGTCTACGCCACCTTCCTCAACCGGGCCTTCGACCAGCTGCTGATGGACGTCGCCCTGCACCGCTGCGGGGTCACCTTCGTCCTGGACCGGGCCGGCGTCACCGGTACCGACGGAGCCTCCCACAACGGCATGTGGGACATGTCCGTCCTCCAGGTCGTCCCCGGCCTGAGGATCGCCGCCCCGCGCGACGCCGGCCAACTGCGCGCCCAGCTGCGCGAGGCCGTCGCCGTGGACGACGCGCCCACCCTGGTCCGCTTCCCGAAGGAGACCGCCGGCCCGCGGGTCCCGGCCGTCGACCGGGTCGGCGGCATGGACGTCCTGCACCGCGCCGAACACCCCGAGGTGCTGCTGGTGGCCGTCGGCGTCATGGCCTCGGTGTGCCTCCAGGCCGCCGAACTGCTCCAGGCCCGCGGGATCGGCTGCACGGTGGTCGACCCGCGCTGGGTCAAGCCCGTCGACCCCGAGCTGCCCGGTC
The DNA here is from genome assembly GCF_055564315.1 of Streptomyces sp. NPDC029151. Taxonomy (NCBI): domain Bacteria; kingdom Bacillati; phylum Actinomycetota; class Actinomycetes; order Kitasatosporales; family Streptomycetaceae; genus Streptomyces; species Streptomyces sp. NPDC029151. The sequence continues at coordinate 844,196 of NZ_JBVHWQ010000001.1, read as the reverse complement.
TGGCGGCCGGACACCGGCTGGTGGCCGTGGTGGAGGACAACAGCCGCGCCGCGGGGGTCGGTTCGGCCGTCGCCCTGGCCCTCGGTGACGCCGACGTGGACGTGCCGGTGCGGCGGTTCGGCATACCGGAGCAGTTCCTGCCGCACGCCAAGCGCAGCGAGGTGCTGGCCGACATCGGCCTCACGCCCGTCGAGATCGCCGGGCGGATCAGCGCGAGCCTGGCCGTCAAGGACGTCGACGGCACAGCCAAGGAGAGTGAATGACCACCGAGTTCGACCTCGGCGCCCTGCTCGCCGAGCGCGGAGCCGAACGCTACGAGCTGCACGCCAGGCACCTCAACCCGCAGCTCCCGCGCATGCTGCACACCATCGGCTTCGACAAGGTCTACGAACGTGCCGAGGGAGCCCACTTCTTCGACGCGGACGGCAACGACTACCTGGACATGCTCGCCGGGTTCGGAGTGATGGGCCTGGGCCGCCACCACCCGGTCGTCCGCAAGGCGCTGCACGACGTGCTGGACCTGGACCTGGCCGACCTCACCCGCTTCGACTGCCAGCCGCTGCCCGGCCTGCTCGCCGAGCGGCTGCTGGCCCACAGCCCGCACCTGGACCGGGTGTTCTTCGGCAACAGCGGCACCGAGGCGGTGGAGACGGCCCTGAAGTTCGCCCGGTACGCAACCGGCAAGCCTCGTGTCCTCTACTGCGACCACGCCTTCCACGGGCTGACCACCGGCTCGCTGTCGGTCAACGGCGAGCGCGGCTTCCGGGACGGCTTCGCCCCGCTGCTGCCCGACACCGCCGTACCGCTCGGCGATCTCGACGCCCTGGCACGGGAGTTGGCGAAGGGCGACGTGGCCGCGCTGATCGTGGAGCCGATCCAGGGCAAGGGCGTGCACGAGGCGCCGCCCGGCTATCTGCGGGCCGCGCAGGAGCTGCTGCACAAGCACAAGGCGCTGCTCATCGCCGACGAGGTGCAGACCGGCCTCGGCCGTACCGGCGACTTCTACGCCTACCAGCACGAGGACGGCGTCGAGCCGGACCTGGTGTGCGTGGCCAAGGCCCTGTCCGGTGGCTACGTGCCCGTCGGCGCCACCCTCGGCAAGGAGTGGATCTTCAAGAAGGTCTACTCGTCCATGGACCGCGTGCTGGTGCACTCGGCGAGCTTCGGGTCCAACGCCCAGGCGATGGCGTGCGGCCTCGCCGTGCTGTCGGTCATGGAGAACGAGCAGATCGTCGCCGGCGTGCGCCGCACGGGCGAGCGGCTGAAGTCCCGGCTGGCCGCGCTGATCGACAGGTACGAACTGCTCGCCGACGTCCGCGGCCGGGGCCTGATGATCGGCATCGAGTTCGGCAGGCCCTCCTCGCTGAAGCTGCGCGGCCGCTGGACGATGCTCCAGGCCGCGCGCAAGGGCCTGTTCGCTCAGATGGTCGTCGTACCGCTGCTGCAGAAGCACCGGATCCTCACCCAGGTCTCCGGCGACCACCTGGAAGTGATCAAGCTGATCCCGCCGCTGGTCGTCGACGAGGCCGACGTCGACCGGTTCGTGGACGCCTTCACCGCGGTGATGGACGACGCGCACAGCGGCGGCGGCCTGATGTGGGACTTCGGCAAGACCCTGATCAAGCAGGCGGTGGCGAACCGCTGAGAGCCGGTGCCCAGGGCCTGTCCGGCCGTTCCCGTCCGCCGCGAACCGTCAGACGGGCCCTAGGGCGCCAGGAGGAACACGAGAGGGAAGAACAGCCCGATCGCGCCCAGGACGGTTCCCGTCACGGCGGTCCACATCCGGCCGATGCCGCGGTGGGCGTAATGGAGGCCCATCAGTCCGAACGTGACGGCGAGCCCTCCGGCGAGGAACATCACCGGAAGCAGCATGAGCGTGGGCCACATGCAGGCGGCGGCCATGACGCCCAGTACGAGCGCGGTCGGGCCGAGGGCCCCGGCGGGTGAGTCGGCGGGCGTGTGGGCTCGGTCGGGCGTGGTGTGCGCAGGCATGGGATCCCCCGTGGTTTGAACGTGTTCAAATCCTCGGCTTGATCGTAACAGGGGCGGAGAAGGGCCGGCGGCTCGCCACCCGTGCGGACCGTATTTGCCTGCCAGGCAAAAAAATTGCCCGAGAGGTAAGGATCGGGCTCAATGGAGGCATGAACGCCTCAGACGCCGGGCCGCCGGCGGATCCGGCCCCGGACGAGGGCCTGCCCGCCGTCGCGCCGCAGCTGCGCGCCCTGCGGCGGCGCGCCGGCCTCACCCTGGAGGCGGCGGCCCGTGCCGCCGGGCTCTCCGCGGCCCATCTGTCCCGCCTGGAGACCGGACAGCGCCAGCCCTCGCTGCCGATGCTCCTGGCGCTCGCCCGTATCTACGGTACGACCGTCTCCGAGCTGCTCGGCGAGACGGTCGCCGACCGGGACGCGATCGTACGGGCCGCCGACATGGAGCCGACCCGGGCGGGCGGCTGGACGTACCTCCAGGCCGGGGCGCCCGGCCGTGGCATGCAGGCCCTCAGGGTGCGGGTGCCGTACGGCTCGCAGGGCGACATCGTGCGCGTCCACCCCGGCGAGGAGTGGCTGTACGTCCTCAAGGGGCGGCTCCGGCTGCGGCTCGGCGACACCGCCCACCTGCTCGGCCCCGGGGACAGCGCGCACTTCGACTCGCTCACCCCGCACCGCCTCGCCGCCGAGGACCACGACGGCGTGGAACTGCTGTTCGTCCACACCCTGCTGCAGAGCCCCACGGCCGCACTGTGCCTGGGCCCGCTGACCGGAGAGCCGTCATGAGCGACTACGAGACCAAGTTCCCGCGTTCCCTGTGGATCCGGCTGATCATCTACATCGCGCTCGGGCACGTCCTGGCCGCGTTCCTCTACCTGCTGTTCGCGGTGGGCGGCAAGGGCTGACACGGCGCACCGCGTGGCAGGACGCGCGGATCTCCGGGCCGCCCGACCCGGTCACCGCCCGCCCGCCGCTGGCCCCGCCCCGCACGGCCGACAGGCCGCGCGAGCTGGCCGGCGACGGGGTCGCCGGGTTCATGCCGCCGCCGCTGCCGGACGCGGCCTGGGTCCTGGGTTCTGGGCGCCATGACGAGCGCGGCCGGCTCCCGGCCGACGTGACGTACGACGACCACCACCGGATCCGGGCGGCGGGGGGCGGGCGCGGACGGGGGGCCGCCGGCGGGACCGACCTGTCCGGCGTGGCGACGGCGACCGGCGCGCCGCGTCTCGTCCGGCACCGGGACCCGCTGGGCCCGGCGGACCTCCTCGACCCGGTTCTCCAGCTGGGCGACGGTGATCCGCTGCCCGCCGACGACGGCCGCGGCGCCCGGATGCGCGCCGGTCCGGGCCGGGCACCCCGGCCCCGGCCGGCGGCTGCGCCGGGCGGAACTCGCCGCACGGACCGGCGACCCGCTGGTGCCCGAGGGGCTGCTGCCGCCGTACCGGTGCCTGGCGTCGGCCAGGAGGGACGGCAGCCGGCCGCTGCGCATCGCGCCGCCCACCGAGGGCGGCCCGGACCGGGGGACCTGGAACCGGCTGACCGGCGCCGCCGAACACGGCCCGCAGGGTCCGGACACCCGCTGCCCGGCCTGCTACGGCCCGCTGATGCCGAGGGAGCTGAGGGCCCCGGACTTCGGCGACCCGCATGTACCGAACGGGACTTCAGCCCGTCCAACCGCGGGGCCGAGGACCGCTCCTCGGCCCTGTGCACCGACTACGACCTGTGGGCCACCAAGGTGCCGGGCCCCGCCGCGCCGTCGAGGCCCTGCTGCGGGACGCCGGGATCGAGACCGTGCGCCTGCCCTGGGCGTCCTGACACCGCGCGGGCGCAGGAGGGTGAACCGCCCTCGTCCCGTCAGTCCAGCAGGCGTGCGCGCAGGCGCTCGCGGGAGTCGGGGGACAGGCCCAGGCCCCGGGCCAGGTAGGTGTCGGTGTCGCCCCAGGTGTCCTCGATGCTCGTGAAGGCCGCCTCCAGGTACTCGGCGCGCGCGTCGAAGAGCGGATTGAGCAGCTCCATCACCTCGGGGGTGTACGCGGTGTCCGCGCTGCCGCTGCGCCGGACCTTGTAGCGGCGGTGCTTGGCGGCCGACTCCAGGTAGTCGGCGATGATCGCGTCCCGTTCCACGCCCAGGGCGAGAAGCGTCACCGCTATCGAGATGCCCGCCCGGTCCTTCCCGGCGGCGCAGTGCATCAGCGCGGGCACGCTGTCCTCGGCGAGCGCGTGCAGCACCCGGGAGTGCTCGGCGGTGCGCTCGGTGACGATCTTCCGGTAGGAGGCGATCATGCGGGCCGCCCCCTTGCCGTCGTCCAGGATCGCGCGCAGTTGGTCGAGGTCGCCGTCGCGGACCATCTGCCAGAACTCGGCGCCGTCCGCCGGGTCGCTCAGCGGGAGGTTCACGTTCCGCACGCCGGGCAGCTCGACGTCGGGCCCCTCCAGCTTCTGGTCGGCCGCGTTGCGGAAGTCGAAGATCGTGTGCAGGCCGAGGGAGGCGAGGAAGGCCGCGTCCTCGCCGGTCGCGTGCGCCAGGTGCCCGCTGCGGAACAGGACGCCGTACCGCACCCGCCGCCCGTCCGTGGTCGGCAGGCCGCCCACGTCACGGAAATTGCGCACTCCGGCCAGCTCCGGCTCGGTCGACGGGACCTGCTGCGTCACGGGGGCTCCTCCCGGTCGTTCCCCGCCGTCGCGGCTCGTCGGCGGGCGCCTGTGACGACCATACGGCATCGATTTCCTTGGGCAATGAGTTGTCCACAGGCATGGACACCGGGTCGGCGGCCCTTGATGATGTTGGCACTTGCGCGGATCTGTTGGCACCTGTGAGGTCTCGATGGTGGACATCGCCGAAGACGGTCGTACCTGGCTCCTGTCGGGCCCTTACAGCAGCTACGCCGTACATCTCACCGACGCGGACGAACTGCTCCACCTCCACTGGGGCCCGCGGATCGCCCTCCCCGACGCCGAGGCCCTCGCCGAGCGCCCCCTGCCCGACCGGCCCTTCGAGTCCCCCCTCGACGGCCGCGAGGAGTATCCGGTCGAGGGCGGCCCCCGCTTCGTCCGCCCCGCCCTGTCCGTCCGCACCGAGGAGCGGCGCGGCACCGAGTGGCGCTTCGTGTCGTACGACACCGAGGGCGGTGCACTGCGGCTGCGCTTCGACGACGACGGTGTGGGGACGACGCTGCACTACCGGATGCGCGGCGACGTCGTCGAGCGCTGGGTGACCGTCGAGAACGGCGGCCACACGCGTGTGGAGCTGCTGCGGGCCGACGCGGCCACCTGGACCCTCCCCGACCGCGAGGGATGGCGGCTGTCCCAGCTGCACGGCCGCTGGGCCGCCGAGTCCCGGCTCACCACCGCGCCCCTCACCTACGGCGAGAAGGTCATCGGCAGCCGCCGCGGCCACACCGGACACCAGCACCTGCCCTGGGTCGCCCTCGACACCGACGCCACCGAGGAGCGTGGCGAGGTCTACGGCTGCGCGCTCGGCTGGTCCGGTTCGTGGCGCATCGCCGTCGCCCAGCTCCCGGACGCGCGCGTGCAGATCACCGGCGGCGCAGGCTACGACGACTCGGGCCTGCTGCTCCTCGCGCCCGGGGAGTCGTACACCACCCCCGTCTTCGCGGGCCTGTGGAGCGACGGCGGTTTCGGCGGCGCGAGCCGCGCCTGGCACGCCTACCAGCGCGCGTACGTCATCCCGGAGGCCGAGCGGGACCGGCCCGTGCTGTTCAACTCCTGGGAGGCGACGTTCTTCGACATCTCCGAGGAACAGCAGCTCGCCCTCGCCCGCCGGGCCGCCGAGATCGGCGTCGAGCTGTTCGTGGTGGACGACGGCTGGTTCGGCGCCCGCACCAGCGACCGCGCCGGCCTCGGCGACTGGACGCCCAACCCGGACCGCTTCCCGCACGGCCTGCGGCCCCTCGCCGACCAGGTGCACGGCCTGGGCATGCGGTTCGGCATCTGGGTGGAGCCCGAGATGGTCAACCCGGACAGCGACCTGTACCGCGCCCACCCCGACTGGGTGCAGTACCAACCGGGGCGAAAGCGTACGGAGCTGCGCCATCAGCTCGTGCTCAACCTCGCGCGCGAGGACGTCCGGGAGTACCTCTGGGAGCAGCTGGACGCCCTGCTCGCCGGCGCCCCGATCGACTACGTGAAGTGGGACTTCAACCGCTGCTTCACCGACGCCGGCTGGCCGGGCGAGCCGTACCCGCAGCGCCTGTGGGTGGACCACGTCCGCGGCCTGTACGCCCTGCTGGACCGGCTGCGCGCGGCTCACCCCCGGGTCGCCTTCGAGTCCTGCTCGGGCGGCGGCGGCCGGATCGACCTGGGGGTGCTGAGCCGCACCGACCAGGTGTGGACCTCCGACAACACCGACCCGCTGGACCGGCTCGCCATCCAGCACGGCTTCACCCACATCCACCCCGCGCGCGTCATGGCGGCCTGGGTCACGGACAGCCCCAACACCCAGCTCAACGGCCGGGTCAGCTCGCTGCGCTTCCGGTTCGTCAGCGCCATGGCCGGCGTGCTCGGGGTCGGCGGCGACCTGACGCGGTGGACCGCGGAGGAGCTGACCGAGGCCCGCCGCTGGGTGGAGCTGTACAAGGAGATCCGCCCGGTCGTGCAGCACGGCGAGCTGTACCGGCTGCGGCCCCCGACGGGCGGCCTGAGCGCCGTCCAGTACCTCCGGGGCGGGGAGGCCGTCGTCCTCGCCTGGCTGCAGGCCCAGAGCCACGGCGAGCCGGTGCCGGCGGTGCGGCTGCGCGGACTCGACCCGACGGCGTCGTACGCATGCCGTGAAACGGGCGAAGTGCATCGAGGTGCCGTCCTGCTGCACCACGGACTGCGCACCGGCCTCAAGGGTGACCTGGATGCGACGGTGATCCGCCTTCGCCGCATCTGACCCTTCTCTCCTTTATCGGGCTCTTCTTTCCTATTCGCCGTGGAGGAAGGGCCCCTGGGGGGACGCGGCGTGAGGAGTGTCATAGCCGTGACCGAGCGTTGCCGGTCATGTCCACGTAATGCCCGGACGGAAAAGGGAAACCGAAAAGCCGACGACGCCGGAATTCACGCTGGGTGACCGCGAATTCCGGCAGTGGATCACCCCGGACGGGAACAGCGGGAAGCGGCTGCTTGTTCCGCCGCGTCCCGCTCGCCTACGTTCCGAACCCATCCGGACGGAACGCCTGATCCTGCCGCCGCCCGGAGTCCCCACACATGACCCGCGTCGGCAGGAGCGGGGGACCCACCGGGTACGACTGCCCGTCCCGGTCTCCGCGACCGGCCAGGGGTGCTGCCGTGCCGCACACGGCCCGGCGGCTCCAGCCCGCCCCCGGCAGCCGACCCCGCAGGCGCCGGAGAGGAATCGCGCCATGCCCGCCAAGGGTAAGCACCGACGCCCCAGGACCCCGCGTCTTTCCCGCTCCCTCGCCGTCGCCGGAACCGGCGGAGCCGCCCTGGCCCTCCCGCTCGTCGGGACCACCGGAGCGCACGCCGCGACCCCCGCGCACCCCGTGTCCGGAACGGCCGTGCGGTCCCTTCCGGACACCGCGCGGCAGAGCGCCGCCCCGCAGGACGCGGGCGTGCGCACCTACACCGTGCGCGGCGGCGACTGCCTCTCGAAGATCGCCGAGGACCAGCGGGTCGGCGGCGGCTGGCAGCGGCTGTACGACGACAACCGGCAGGCCATCGGTGCCGACCCGGCGCTCATCCACCCAGGCCTGAAACTCACCCTCGGCGCGGAGGCCGCGCCGGCCCGCACCGAGTCCGCCGCCCCGAAGCCGTCCCGGCCCGCCCCCGCCTCGCAGGCCTCCGGTTCCGGCGCCCCGCAGGCCGCCTCCGCCGACCACGTCCTGCCGGTGGCCGGCGCCACCATCGGCACCGGCTACCACGTCGCCGGCAGCATGTGGTCCAGCGGCCACCACACCGGCGTCGACTTCGTCGTCCCCGCCGGCACCCCCCTCAAGGCGGTCGCCGCGGGCACCGTCGTCTCCGCCGGCTGGGGCGGCGCGTACGGCAACCAGGTCGTCCTCAGGCTGAACGACGGCCACTACGCCCAGTACGCCCACCTCTCGCAGCTCTCCGTCTCGGCCGGCCAGACCGTGACCGCGGGAGAGCGGGTCGGGCTGTCCGGCGCCACCGGCAACGTCACCGGACCGCACCTGCACTTCGAGATCCGCACCACGCCCGACTACGGCTCGGACGTGGATCCGGTCGCCTACCTCCGCGCGCACGGAGTCGCCGTCGGCTGACACCCGCCCTGCCTATTCCTGGATTGGCAAATTATTTAAGGGTGTCTCATCTCACCGTTCGTCAACCCCGCCCTACGGTCGCGTAGGTCACATCGGAAGGTGAATCATGGTCCGACGTGGCAGACGATTCGAAGAATGACGACACATCAGTGATCGGGTCGTACGTGGCGGTGGGGGACAGCTTCACCGAGGGCGTCGGCGACCCCGGGCCCGACGGGGCGTTCGTAGGCTGGGCCGACCGCTTCGCGGTGCTGCTCGCCGACCGGCGCCCCGAGGGCGACTTCCAGTACACCAACCTCGCCGTGCGGGGGAAGCTGCTGGACCAGATCGTGGCCGACCAGCTCCCGAAGGCCGTCGAACTGGCCCCGGACCTGGTCTCCTTCTGCGCGGGGGGCAACGACATCATCCGCCCCGGCACCGACCCGGACGAGGTGGCCGAACGCTTCGAACGCGCCGTGTCCCGGCTGACCGAGGCCGTCGGCACGGTGATGGTGACGACCGGCTTCGACACCCGGGGCGTCCCGGTGCTCAAGCACCTGCGCGGCAAGATCGCCACCTACAACGGACACGTCCGGGCCATCGCCGACCGGTACGGCTGCCCCGTCCTCGACCTGTGGTCCCTGAAGTCCGTGCAGGACCGCAGGGCCTGGGACAGCGACCGGCTGCACCTGTCGCCCGAGGGCCACACGCGCGTGGCGCTGCGCGCCGGGCAGGTCCTCGGTCTGGAGGTACCGGCCGACCCGGAGCAGCCGTGGCCGCCGCTGCCGCCCCGGGGCACCCTGGACGTCCGCCGCGACGACGTCCAGTGGGCCCGCGAGTTCCTCGTCCCCTGGATCGGACGCCGGCTGCGCGGCGAGTCCTCGGGGGACCACGTGACCGCCAAGGGCACGCTGTCCCCGGACGACATCAAGATGCGCATCGCCTCCGTGGCCTGACACCGCCGCCTGCGGCCCCCGTCCGCGCCGCCCGCCTGCGCGGTCCGGGGCGCGGGCGTGCGTGCGCTCACCGCTCCCGGTCGGTCAACGCCTCGCGCTCCAGGCCCAGTTCCCGGGCGAGGGCCTCGTCCACCCACTCCTGCGCCCGGGACCGGGCCACCCCGCCCGGGTACGACGTCAGCTGCACCGCCAGGCCGTCCAGCAGCGCGGTCAGCCGCAACGCCGTACCGGCCGGGTCGGCGCACGCGAACTCACCGGCCGCGACGCCCTCGGCGATGACCTCGGAGATGGCCGCCTTCCACTGTTTGTCCAGCTCCCGGGTGACCTCCCGCAGCGCGGGCTCGCGCAGGGCGACGGCCCAGCCCTCGATCCACAGCCGCCAGCCCTTGGCCTGCCCGGTCGGCGCGTACCAGCGCACCGCGGCCCGCAGCCGGCGCAGCGCGGTGGTCCGCCGGCCCACCACCTTGCGCAGGTGCGCGAGGTCGTCCTCGGCCGCGTACGCGAACGCGGCGGCGACCAGCTTCTCCTTGGTCGAGAAGTGGTACAGCACCAGCGCGTTGCTCACCCCGAGCGACGCGGCCACGTCGGCGATCCGCACCGCCGCCACGCCCCGCGCCTCGATCTGCTCGATGGCTGCCCGCAGCAGCTCCTCCCGCCGCTCCGCCACGCTCAACCGCACTCTCGCCACGCGCTCACCCTAGTCGTAGTCGATCGCATGCGAGCGGTACCGATCAGAAGCGGTCCGTCACCGTTATACGTCGAAGCGTTCCGCGACCACCGCCGCCTGGTCGCGGACCAGGTCGTGCACGGCCGGCGGCGCCCCGCCCCCGCGGACACCCGGGATCCGCCCGGCAGTTCACGACCGCCCGGGCACCGCACCGCGAGGCCGGCGGCGTCGTGGCCGCGCCGTGGACTTCGGGCCGTCGGGCGGACACCACGGCCCGCGGCCGGCCGGCGGCGCGGGCCGGACACGGCCCGGGGTGCGGAGTGCGCAGGCCGGTCGCGGGGGGCCGACCGCCCGGACCGTAGCGGGGGCCGACCATAATGGAGGCCCTCACCCACTCCACCGGGAGGTACCGTGACCGGTCTGCGTTCTCCGAGCACCGGACTCCGCGCGCTGCGGCCTGCTGCCTTCGGCGCGGACCCCGGCGGTGAGCGCCTGGCACGCATGCGCCGCTCCCCGCACTTCCAGGACGGCGTCTTCCAGAACCCCGGTGGCCCGGCCCGCACCCGGCCGTCCGGTTCCACGATGGACCTCGCCAAGGTCTTCCTGGACAAGGACACCCGCCCGCTGCGCGCCCCCCAGGGCACCGTCCCGGTCCACCCCACGACCTTCGCCGACCTGGCCAAGCCACCCGCGACGGGACTGCGGCTGACCTGGATGGGCCACTCCAGCGTGCTCGCCGAGATCGACGGCCACCGGGTGCTGTTCGACCCGGTCTGGGGCGAGCGCTGCTCCCCGTTCCCGTTCGCCGGGCCCAAGCGGCTGCACCCGGTGCCGCTGCCGCTGGCCGCGCTCGGCCCCGTCGACGTCGTCGTGATCTCGCACGACCACTACGACCACCTCGACCTGCCCAGCATCAAGGCGCTGGCGGGGACGGACACCCTGTTCGCCGTCCCGCTCGGCGTCGGCGCCCACCTGGAGCACTGGGGCGTCTCCCCGGACCGGCTGCGCGAACTCGACTGGCACGAGTCCACCCGGATCGGCGGGCTCACCCTCACCGCCACCCCGGCCCGCCACTTCTGCGGCCGCGGGCTCCGCAACACCCAGCACACGCTCTGGGCGTCCTGGGCCGTCGCCGGCGATGAACACCGCGTCTACCACAGCGGCGACACCGGCTATTTCGACGGCTTCACGGACATCGGGGCCGTACACGGCCCGTTCGACGCCACGATGATCCAGATCGGCGCGTACAGCGAGTTCTGGCCCGACATCCACATGACCCCCGAGGAGGGCCTGCGCGCCCACCTCGACCTGCAGGGCGGAGCGCCGCACGGCGTGCTGCTCCCGATCCACTGGGGCACCTTCAACCTCGCACCGCACCCGTGGGCCGAGCCGGGGGAGTGGACCAAGGAGGCCGCCGAGGAGGCCGGCCAGGCCGTGGCCCTGCCCCGGCCGGGGGAGCCCTTCGAACCGGCGGGCAAGCTGCCGGCCGAGGCGTGGTGGCGGGGCGTGTCCGGGGAGGTCCGGCGCACCTGGCGCTCGGTCGGGGCCTTCGTCGCGGAGCCGCCCACGCGCGGCACGGGCGGTCACGCGCACTGAGCGCCGGCCCGCACTGAAGCCAAGGCCAGAGTGAGCACGCTGAGTGATGGCCGTGCGTGCGGGGGGACCGGAGGAGGGGAGCCCGGGAGCCGGTCGCGAGGGGGTCGCCCGCGCGGGAACGGGCCTCTCGGCGGGGCACCCGCGGCGCAGGGAGCGATCGGTCCGCCGTTCCGTTGGCGACCGGTTCTGACCAGGTCGGACCGGACCGCTCCGGGGTGCGATCGTACGTCGCACAGCGGTCATCGGACCTGCGTGCGACACCTCATACCAGAGCGGGACGCTGCTCGGGGGACTTTGTCAACTGCCCACCGCACATGATGCTCGGCCAACTACGGTGAGTGTCCGTCGGTCGACGCGCGGCCGGGCCCCGGTCCCGCCGGCCGACGCCGCGATGACGCACGCCCGCATCGACGCATGCCCGCACCGCGCACCGCGAGGACACAGGCCCGACGGACCAGTACGAGGACGCAGATGTCTCACCTCCGAGCACCGGCCGCCCGTGCCGACCGCCGCGAGGGCGGCCGGCACGGGCGGCCGGTAGCGCGACCCGCTCCCGCACTGCCCGAAAGGCACATACGGCCCCAGCTCATGCGGCTCGCCGTGCTGCCGCCGCTCGCGGTCGCGCTCAGCTCCGCGGCCGCGGTGATCTTCAGCGTCCGCTCCTCCGGCGCACGCACCGGCCCCCTCCTGTGGGCCGTGCTCGCCGGAGCGGTCGCCGTGACCGTCGCCGGCATCCTGATCGCCGCCGTGGCCGCCGACCGCGCCGCCCGCTCCGTCGCCGACCGGGTCGACGCGCTCCGCCGCACCGCCGCGCGCGGAGAGGCCGACCTGCACGCCCTGGTCGACGCGCTGCGCCAGGGCGAGGCCCCGGCGCAGCGGGGGCCGCGCCGCCGGCCGCCCGCGGACGCCGACGACTTCGAGCTCCTCGCCGCCGACCTGGCCCGCGCGTACGACGGCGCCGTCACCGCCGTCGTCCGGGCGGCCCAGCTCTCCAGCCAGACCGGCAGCGAACAGAAGCTGGAGGTGTTCGTCAACCTCGCGCGCCGGCTCCAGTCGCTCGTGCACCGGGAGATCTCGATCCTCGACGACCTGGAGAACGAGATCGAGGACCCCGACCTGCTCAAGGGCCTCTTCCACGTGGACCATCTGGCCACCCGCATCCGGCGGCACGCCGAGAACCTCGCCGTGCTCGGCGGGGCCGTCTCCCGCCGCCAGTGGAGCAACCCGGTCAGCATGACCGAGGTGCTGCGCTCCGCCATCGCCGAGGTCGAGCAGTACTCCCGGGTCAAGCTGGTCCCTCCCATCGACGGCGAACTGCGCGGGCACGCCGTGGCCGACGTCATCCACCTGCTGGCCGAACTCATCGAGAACGCCACCGTGTTCTCCGCTCCGCACACCCAGGTGCTGCTCCGCGCCAACCTCGTCACCTCCGGGCTCGCCGTGGAGGTCGAGGACCGCGGGCTGGGCATGCCCGTCGCCGAGCAGAACCGGATGAACGCCCTGCTCGCCGACCCCGACCAGGTCAACGTCGCCAGCCTGCTGGCCGACGGCCGCATCGGCCTCTACGTCGTCTCGCAGCTCGCCCGCCGGCACAGCATCCATGTGCGGCTGCAGACCAACATCTACGGCGGTGTGCAGGCCGTACTCGTGGTCCCGCAGGCGCTGTTGGGCAACGCACTGGGCGTGCCGGAGGCAGCCGCCGGGACCGCCGGAACCGGTGGGACCCCCGTGCCGCCGTTCGCGCAGACGCCGGACAACGGGGGTGCGGCGGGGGCCGGGAGCGGTGCGGGGGCCGGAGACACGACCGGTGCCGCCACTGCCGCCGGACCGGCAACCGCGACCAGGCCAGGGAGTGCGACCGGGCCAGGGAGTGGGACCGGAGCCGGGGGTGCGACGGGACGGGCGGGCGCTGCCGGAACCGGGGACGCCGCCGGAACCCCAGGCGCGGGTGGCACCGGCGGCACCGACAGGACCGGGAACATCGGCCCGGCCGTGAACGCCGCTGCGGGCGGGGCCGAGGCGAGGGACGGCTCCGAGACCGGTGCCGGCGCCGGCCGGCGGCGGCACGCCCAGCGCGGATCCGGACGGCGCGGGACCGAGAGCGGCGCGCACGGACGGCACGCCACCGCCCCGCCCCCGCTGCCCGTGCGCGGCGCCCAGGAGGCGCGGCCCACCCCCTCCGACGCCGCCCCCGGCGTCAGCGCCGAGGACCGGGCGGTGGTCGAGGCACACACGGGCGTCCTGCCCACCCCGCGCGTCGGCACGGTCCGCGGCACCATGGACAAGCCGCGACTGCCCCGCCGACGCGCCCAGGAGCACCTCGTGCCCCAACTGCGCGGCGGCCCCGCCCCCCGTCAGGACGCCGGCACCGTCGTCGGCCACGATCCCGGCCTGATGGCCGCCTTCCAACGCGGCATCGGCCTCGCCGAGGCCCAGCAGAGCCTGGAGTCCGAGTACCGGGAACCGGGGTACGGGACGTCGTCGGCGTACGACGCGTCGGCGTACGACACCTCCGGCCACGACTCCTCGGCGTACGGCACCCCGGGCCACGGCGCCCACCTTCCGGCCTCCGCGCCCGACACCAGCGAGCCGGTACGCACGCGCCCCGAACACGGCGGCGGCACGGAACCCGCCGGCGCCCCCCACCAGGACACGCACCACAGGGGACCCGACCACATGGACCCCACCCCCATGGCCGCCCCCCACATGTCCCGCGCAGACATGTCCGGCACACACATGTCTCACGACGACATGTCCCCGGCCCCCATATCCCGGACGCACACCCCCGCACCCGCGTCCGACGGCGTCCACGACATCGGCCGGTCCGAGGGGAGCACCCCGGCCGGATGACCACCCCCGGCCCCCGTGCGCCGCAGCTCCACCCCCGCCCCCACCCCCCGCGCCCCGCGCGGATCCTCGTACCCCCAAGGAGTCGATCCACCATGGCGAGCGATGCGCCGACCGTCCACGCGAGCGACCTCGACTGGCTGCTGAGCGGCCTCGTGCAGCGCGTGCCGCACACCACCAGCGCGGTGCTCCTGTCCTGCGACGGACTGGTGAAGTCCGTGCACGGTCTGGACACCGACAGCGCCGACCACATGGCGGCCCTGGCCTCCGGCCTGTACTCCCTCGGCCGCAGCGCGGGCGCCCGGTTCGGCGACGGCGGCGACGTCCGCCAGGTGGTCGTCGAACTCGACGCGACCCTGCTGTTCGTCACCACCGCCGGATCCGGCACCTGCCTCGCCGTGCTGGCCGCCCGCGAGGCCGACGCGGCCGTGCTCGGCTACGAGATGGCCATGCTGGTCAAGAGCGTCCGCCCCTACCTGGTGACCGCGCCCCGGCAGCACGCCGTCGAACCCACGGCGACGAGGCCTTGAGCGTGGCCGCAGCCGGCGACGGGCCCTGGCTGGACGACGCGGCCGGGCGGCTGGTGCGGCCGTTCGCGGTCAGCAACGGCCGGACCGAGCCCAGCATCGCCCTCGACCTGATGTCGCAGGTGATGGACACCGGCGTCACCCCGCTCGGCTACCTCGGCCCCGAGCACGCCCAGGCACTCGACCTGTGCCGCGCGCCCGTCTCGGTCGCCGAGGTCGCCGCCCAGCTGAAACTGCCCGCCGTGGTCACCAAGGTGCTGCTCTCGGACCTGGTCGACTGCGGCGCGCTGACCACCAAGCCGCCCGTGTACCACCACACTCCCACTGACCGGTCTCTGCTGGAGGCAGTGCTCGATGGACTACGACGACAGCTCTGACCCGTTCCCGACCGCGCTCAAGATCCTGGTCGCGGGCGGGTTCGGGGTCGGCAAGACCACCTTCGTCGGCGCGGTCAGCGAGATCGCGCCGCTCAGCACGGAGGAGCTGCTCACCACGGTCAGTGTCGGCACGGACAGTCTCGACGGCGTCGAGAACAAGATGGAGACCACGGTCGCGATGGACTTCGGCCGGATCACCCTCGACCGGGAACACGTGCTGTACCTGTTCGGCACACCCGGGCAGGAGCGGTTCTGGTTCATGTGGGACGAGCTGTCCGAGGGCGCCCTCGGAGCGGTGATCCTCGCCGACACCCGGCGCCTCCAGGACTGCTTCGCCGCCGTGGACTTCTTCGAGGAGCGCGGTCTCGCCTTCATCGTCGCCGTCAACGAGTTCGACGGCTCCCACCGCTACGACCCGGAGGAGGTGCGGGCCGCCATCGACCTCGACCCGCGGATCCCGGTGGTGCGCTGCGACGCCCGGATCTCCAGCTCCGGCGTCCAGACCCTGCTCGTCCTCGTCCGCCACCTCCTCGCCCACACCCCGGCGACCGCGCCCAGCCACGGCGCCCACATGTGATCCCGTACTACCGCCCACGGAGCCGCTATATGAGGTACGCCCACCGCGACGGAGCCCGGCCATGAGCTACGAGCCGCCCCGGCCGGTCCGGGGTCTGCTGCTCACCCCCGAGGACAAGGAGGCCCCCGCCCGTGTCGACCGGCTGCGCCGACTCGGCCTCGCCGACCGGCCCGACCCGGTGCTCGACGCCTTCGCCGCGCACCTCGCCCAGCTCACCGGCGCGCTCTACGCCATGGTCAACTTCATCGGCGAGGACCACCAGTTCTTCGCGGGACTGAGCGCCCCCGCCACGGCCCCCGTCGTCCGGGACGACGGCACCAGGGCCGAGATCGGCCGGGTGCTGCCGCGCGACCACGGCTTCTGCCCCCATGTGGTGGTGCGCCACAAGGCGCTGGTCCTGGAGGACGTCCGCGACTATCCCCGGTTCGCGGGCAACCCGGTCGTGGACGCGTACGGCATCCGCTCCTACCTCGGCGCCCCGCTCATCGACCGCCACGGCATGGCTCTGGGAACCGTTTGTGCCGCCGACACAGCGCCCCGCGCCTGGGGCAAACCCGGACTGGAGACCATCAAGGCGCTCGCCGCCGATCTCGTCGTACGCCTCGAACGGAGTGCGGAGGACGGGTTGCCGCTCTGACACGCCGGAAGGGTGTTTCTGACACGCCGGGAAGGCGTGTAGGAAAGCTGAGGCGCCGGTTAAGAAAAGCTCGATGGACCCGGGACCGCGCATGCGGCAGATTGCAGGGTGATTCCACCCCTCTGACCCGGTGCGGGTCTCTTACGTCTGCCCGCGGGCCGGGCCTCACCCACAGGAGCCGTAGCGTTGAAGGCGCTGGTCAAGCAGAAGGCGGAGCCGGGACTCTGGCTGACGGACGTCCCGGAGCCCGCCATCGGCCCCGGTGACGTCCTGATCAAGGTCATGCGGACCGGTATCTGCGGTACCGATCTGCACATCCGGGCCTGGGACGGCTGGGCCCGGCAGGCCATCACCACGCCCCTCGTGGTCGGCCACGAGTTCGTCGGGCAGGTGGTCGAGACCGGGCGGGACGTCACCGACATCCGCATCGGCGACCGGGTCAGCGGCGAGGGCCACCTGGTGTGCGGGAAGTGCCGCAACTGCCTGGCCGGCCGCCGCCACCTGTGCCGGGCCACCGTCGGCCTCGGCGTCGGCCGCGACGGCGCGTTCGCCGAGTACGTCGCCCTGCCCGCGTCCAACGTCTGGGTGCACCGCGTCCCCGTCGACCTCGACGTCGCCGCGATCTTCGACCCGTTCGGCAACGCCGTGCACACCGCGCTCTCCTTCCCGCTGGTCGGCGAGGACGTGCTGATCACCGGTGCGGGCCCGATCGGTCTGATGGCCGCCGCCGTCGCCCGGCACGCCGGCGCCCGCAACGTCGTCGTCACCGACGTCAGCGAGGAGCGCCTGGACATCGCCCGGAAGATAGGGGTGAGCCTCGCCCTGAACGTCGCCGAGTCCACGATCGCCGACGGACAGCGCGAACTGGGCCTGCGCGAGGGCTTCGACATCGGCCTGGAGATGTCCGGCCGCGCCGAGGCCATGCGGGACATGATCGCCAACATGACGCACGGCGGCCGGATCGCCATGCTCGGCCTGCCCGCCGAGGAGTTCCCGGTCGACTGGTCCCGGATCGTCACCTCGATGATCACCATCAAGGGCATCTACGGCCGGGAGATGTTCGAGACCTGGTACGCGATGTCGGTTCTGCTGGAGGGCGGCCTGGACCTCGCCCCCGTGATCACCGGCCGCTACGGTTACCGCGACTTCGAGGCGGCCTTCGCCGACGCGGCGAGCGGCAAGGGCGGCAAGGTCATCCTCGACTGGACCGCGTGAGCGACGCACATCCCCTTCCGCGCAAGCACTCTAGGAGCTTCTTCGATGTTCGACACCGTCCGTGACGACCTGCGCGCCACCCTGGACGAGATCCGCGCCGCCGGCCTGCACAAGCCCGAGCGGGTCATCGGCACGCCGCAGTCCGCGACCGTGAACGTCACCGCCGGCGGCCGCCCCGGCGAGGTCCTCAACTTCTGCGCCAACAACTACCTCGGACTCGCCGACCACCCCGAGGTGATCGCCGCCGCCCACCAGGCCCTGGACCGCTGGGGCTACGGCATGGCCTCCGTACGCTTCATCTGCGGCACCCAGGAGGTCCACAAGGAGCTGGAGGCCCGGCTGTCGGCGTTCCTCGGCCAGGAGGACACGATCCTGTACTCCTCCTGCTTCGACGCCAACGGCGGCGTCTTCGAGACCCTGCTCGGCGAGGAGGACGCGGTGATCTCCGACGCCCTCAACCACGCCTCCATCATCGACGGCATCCGGCTGTCCAAGGCCCGCCGCTTCCGCTACGCCAACCGCGACCTCGCGGACCTGGAGGCGAAGCTGAAGGAGGCGTCCGACGCGCGGCGCCGCCTGATCGTCACCGACGGCGTCTTCTCCATGGACGGCTACGTCGCGCCGCTCGCCGAGATCTGCGACCTCGCCGACCGCTACGACGCGATGGTCATGGTCGACGACTCGCACGCCGTCGGCTTCGTCGGCCCGACCGGCCGCGGCACCCCCGAGCTGCACGGCGTGATGGACCGCGTCGACATCATCACCGGCACCCTCGGCAAGGCCCTCGGCGGCGCCTCCGGCGGCTATGTCGCCGCCCGCGCCGAGATCGTCGCCCTGCTGCGCCAGCGCTCCCGCCCGTACCTGTTCTCCAACACCCTCGCCCCGGTGATCGCCGCCGCCTCCCTGAAGGTCCTCGACCTGCTGGAGTCCGCCGACGACCTGCGGGTGCGGCTCGCCGAGAACACCAAGCTGTTCCGTAGCCGGATGACCGAGGCGGGCTTCGACGTCCTCCCCGGCGACCACGCCATCGCCCCCGTCATGATCGGCGACGCGGCGCAGGCGGCCCGCATGGCCGAGCTGCTGCTGGAGCGCGGGGTCTACGTGATCGGCTTCTCCTACCCGGTCGTCCCGCAGGGCCAGGCCCGCATCCGCGTGCAGCTGTCCGCCGCGCACTCGACGGACGACGTCGACCGCGCGGTCGACGCGTTCATCGCGGCGCGTGCCGAGCTGGCGGCCTGACCAGGGCGGACGCCCTGGGATAATGGGGACATGATCGAGGCACGGCGGCTCCACATCCTCCGTGCGGTGGCCGACCACCGCACGGTCACGGCGGCAGCCGCCGCGCTGTACCTCACGCCCTCCGCCGTCTCCCAGCAGCTGACGGCGCTGGAGCAGGAGACCGGCCACCGCCTGGTCGAGCGCGGCGCCAAGGGCGTACGGCTCACCCCGGCCGGCGAGATCCTGCTCAGCCACACCAACGCGGTCCTCGCCCAGCTGGAGCGCGCCGAGGCCGAACTGGCCGCCTACGGTTCGGGCGAGGCGGGGACGGTCACCGTGGCGGCCTTCGCGACCGGCATCGCCCAGGTCGTGGCCCCCGCCGTGGCCGGCCTCGCCCGCTCCGCCCCCGGCATAAGGATCCGGGTCCAGGACGCGGAGGGCGACGCGAGCCTGCCCATGGTGCTGGACCGGCAGGTCGACGTCGCGGTCGCCGTCGAGTACCGGGGCGCGCCGTCGGCCGACGACCCCCGGCTGACCCACGTACCGCTCTACGCCGAGCCGTTCGACGCCGTCGTACCCCTCGGTCACCGCCTGGCCGACGTCCTCGAGGTGCCCCTCGCCGAACTGGCCAAGGACCCCTGGATCGGCCCGTACCCGGGCAACCCCTGCCATGACGTGGTGGTGCTCGCCTGCGAGAGCGCCGGCTTCCAGCCCCGCCTTGAACACTCCTCCGACGACTTCCGCGCCGTCGTCGCCCTGGCCTCGGCCGACGCCGGGGTGGCGCTCGTCCCGCGCTCCGCGCTGCGCGGCGTGGACCTCACCGGCGTGGTCGTACGTCCCGTCGACGGCGTCGCGCCGACCCGCAGGGTCTTCGCCGCCGTCCGGCGCGGCGCCGAGGGGCACCCGCTGATCCGCCCGGTGCTCCAGGCGCTCGGCGAGGCGGCGCAGGCGTGAGGCGTCCGTAACAGCGCCGTCTCACACCGGGGATAGCGTCCCGGTCGTGAGAAACGAAGGCCGTGCCCCCGCCTCCGTCCGCCGCTCCGTGCCCCCGCCGCACACCCGACCGTGCGGCGAACCCGTCGCGGGCCGGCTCGTCCCGGGCGCGGAGATCGCGCGTGACCGCCCGCCCGCACCCGGCCTCGGACAGAACCCGTGGCCGCCGGCCGGAGCCCGGGAGGCGACCGTCGGCGGACAGGCCCACCGGCTCGACGCGGGCGACCGCCCGTGGCCGCGCGTCACCGGCGCGACCGGCCTTCGCCGCCCCGGCCCCGACGCGGCCCGCCGCGTCCCGGCGGTGGTGCGGCCATGAGGGTGGAGCGCTGGACCGGTACCCACGTGCGCGACCGGGCCGACGACCTGGCGCAGCTGCTCACCGACACCGTGGCCTCGGGCGCCAGTGTCGGCTTCCTCGCACCGCTCGGCCACGCGGAGGCCCTCGCCTGGTGGCGGGAACGGGCGGCGGCCGCGACGGCGGGCGAACTCGCCGTCTGGGCGGCCCTGGACCCCGCGGACCGGGTCACCGGCACCGTCGGGCTGGCCTTCCCCGACAAGCCGAACAGCGGCCACCGCGCGGAGCTGGTCAAGCTGATGGTGCACCGCTCGGCGCGCGGACAGGGCCTCGGCCGCCTCCTCCTCACCACCGTCGAACAGGCCGCCGCGGCCGCCGGCCGCACCCTGCTCCACCTCGACACCGAGACCGGCAGCCCCGCCGAGCACCTGTACCGCTCGGCCGGCTGGACCGCCGTCGGCACCATCCCCGACTACGCGGCCGCTCCCACGGGGGAGCTGCGGCCGACGACGCTGTACTACAAGCGGCTCGGAGGGTGACTGTCACCCGGAGGATGACTGTCAGTGGCAGGGGCTACCTTGCCTGGCATGCCGGATGCAGAAGACGTACGCCGAATCGCCCTGTCCCTGCCGGACACCACCGAGAAGATCGCCTGGAGCATGCCCACGTTCCGGGTCGCCGGGAAGATGTTCGCGACCCTGCCCGGGGACGAGACGTCCATCGCCGTGCGCTGTCCCAAGGAGGAGCGCGACGAACTGGCGCTGGCCGAGCCGGAGAAGTTCTGGATCGCCGACCACGAGGCGCAGTTCGCCTGGGTGAGAGCGAGACTCGCCGCGCTGGAGGACGAGGAGGAGCTGCGGGACATCCTGGCCGACTCCTGGCGCCAGGCCGCCCCGCCCGGACTCCTGGACGCCCACCCCGAGGTGGGGCTGCCGCCCGGGGCCTGACGAATGCGGTGGGGGAGCGGCCCGGGCAGGCCGGGTCCCACCAGCTCACCGGGCCGGCGACCGGCACCTGCCCGGAGCCGAGGAGCCGCCGCGCCGCTCGCGCGGGGCGGGCCGTAGCGGCGGGCGCCCGGGCCGACGCGCCGCCCGCGCCCGCCGCTCACCGGGCCGCGGGGCTCACCCGCGGCCCGTGGCCGGCTGCCCGGCGCCCAGGAAGTGGCCGATGCGTTCCCGCAGGGAGGCCGGGTCCAGCCCGTGGGCGGCGACGTGTTCCTCGATCGTTCCGTAGCGGCGGAGCTCGCGGCGGGCGACGCCGAGGCCGAGCACCCGGTGCGGCGCGTCGGCCAGCGCCTCGTTCACCGCGGCCGTGGACGTTCCCGCCAGGTACGGCTCGACCAGTGCCACGTCGGTGCCGGCGGCCTCCGTCGCCCGGCGCAGTCCGGCCGCGTCGAAGGGGCGTACGGTCGTCGCGTACAGCACGGTGACGTCCAGGCCCTCCGTGGCGGCGAGGACCGCGTCCAGCGTCGGGCCGACGGCGACGACCACACCCGAGCGGCCCTCGCGGACCGTGTTGAAGTGCTGCCCGTCGATCACCCGGCCCTGCCGGTTCGACTGCACCGACAGCCGCACGTACACCTTGTCGTCACCCGCGGCGACCGCGTGGTGCAGGAGGGCGTCGGCCTCGTCGGGGTGCCCGGGCACGTGCACGGTCCAGCCGTCCAGCGTGTCGAGGAGGGCCACGTCCCCCGGAGCCATGTGGGTGAGCCCGCCGGCCGGCCAGTCGAAGGAGGCGGCGGCGCTGACCAGCACCGCCCCCGCGTCCTGGTGCCCCAGGTCGAGCTTGAGCTGCTCGAACGGCCGCTCCACGAGGAAGCTGGCGAAGGTGTGCACGACCGGCCGCAGCCCGGTGAGCGCAAGCCCCGCCGCGGCCCCGACCAGGAGCTGTTCGCGGATGCCGACGTTGATCACCCGGTCGGGGTGCCGGCTCATGGCGTCCCGGAAGCCGTCGACACCGATCTCGGCGAGGACGACCGCGACCCGGGGGTCCTCGTCCAGCAGCCGGGAGACGACGGGGGCGAAACGTTCACGCATGGTGTCCATCGATGAGACCCTTTCCGGGGAAGTCAGGCGTTCTTCGGCTCGACGCGGGCCACGACCACGTGCGGCCGGCCCGGATGCGGCGCGGTGAACGCGGCGTACAGCGCCTCGTGGTCGCGTCCGTCGACGGTCACCGCGGACCAGCCCGCGGCCTCGAACCGGGCGGCGATCCCGCCGGGCCGCGCATGGCTGGCGGAGGCGTTGTCGATCACGACCGTGTGCAGCCGGTCCAGTCCCGAGGGCCCGGCGAAGGCGATCGCCTCGTGGTTGCTGCCCTCGTCCAGCTCGGCGTCCCCGATCAGCACCCACACCGCCGGATCGGGCCGGCCCTGGGCCCGCAGCCCCAGCGCGGTGCCCACGGCGATCGGCAGGCCGTGCCCGAGCGACCCGCTGCCGATCTCGGCGCCCGGCACCAGCACCCGGTCCGGGTGGTGCCCGAGCGGGGAGTCGTAGGACCCGAACCCCGGCAGCCACTCCACCGGCACGAACCCCTTCGCGGCGAGCACGGCGTAGTAGGCCATGGGTCCGTGCCCCTTGCTCAGCAGGAACCGGTCCCGGGCGGGGTCGTCCCGCCGCTGCGGGGTCACCCGGAGCACCCGGTCGTACAGCACCCACAGCACGTCGAGCGTGGAGGTGGCCGCCGGTCCGTGCTTCTCGTCACCGGTCATCAGCCCCATCAGGCGGGGCAGGTCGTCGTAGCCGTACGTGCGGCTGCGGTCCGTTGCGATCGTCATGCCGACGATCGTGCAACCTCGACCAAACTTGAGGTCAACAAGGGAAGGGGCGCGCGATCAACGGGCCGAGTGCGGTATTGTTTCCCTGCGCGTTCGGCCGGGGAAAGCCCAGGTCAAACGGCACCGGGACGTGGCGCAGCTTGGTAGCGCACTTGACTGGGGGTCAAGGGGTCGCAGGTTCAAATCCTGTCGTCCCGACTTGTGAGAGTCGGCGGTGAGGGCCGGTTCCGGAAGCATCCGGAACCGGCCCTCGCACGTTCGGTAGAGGCGTCCGTCACGCTGCCGTGCGGAGCCCTTAGACGGGTCAGGAAGCCGTCTTGTTCCCCTTGGTGCCGTCGACCACCTGTCCGGCCGGCGGAGGCGTCGCCTTGACCGGCTTCTCGTAGTCCGAGAAGACGACCGTGCCGGGATTCTCACCGCCGGACTGGTCGAGCTTCAGAATGTACGGCTTTCCCTCCGCGGCGACGTACATGGTGATGGTTTCGCCGCCCTTCTTTTTCTTCAGGGGAATCGCCTTGCGGCCGTTCACCGTGGTGACGTCGCCCTTCGTCATCCCCTTGCGCTCGGACTTGTCGCCGTCCATCTCGGCCAGGAATCCCTGTTTGTCGCACAGTCCCGTCGTACGGGAGTCGCCGACCGGTACCTTCACCCAACGGCCGGTCAGTGCCCGGGCCTCCTTCCCCCCGCCGGCCGAGTCCTTGGCGGCGTTCGCCCAGAACTCCTTGTCGCCCTTGATGTACGTCGCCTGGCCTGCGTGGATGACGTCGGCCGAGCCCTGGTCCATCGCCATCCGGCCCTTGCAGTTCTTCTGGGTGTCGACGTGGAAGTCGACGGTGAGGGGCTGTCCGTCCGCGGAGACCTTGCCGGCCATGCGCAGTGACGAGGCGTTCCGGGTGGCGGTCACCGCCTTGGCGGCCACCTGGTCCGCGCTCTGCCCCTTGAACGGCTGGTCCGACGATCCGTCGTCCGAGCATCCCGCGGCGCCCACGGCGGCGGTCGCCCAGATCACGGATGCGGCTAGCGTGCGGCTCACAGACATGGAAAACCCTTCCCGGGAAAACTGGTGCTTTTCCTGGGCGGCCGCCCTTTCACCTCGTGGCGGCCGCCGTGGAAGTCCGGTTTCCCGGGAATTATGGAATAGTCGCTTCCTCTTCCGTGCGAAGGGCGCGGGACAAGCACCCTCCCCACGGAAGAGAGGGCGACGTCGAAGCGGTCAGAAGGCCAGCCCCACATGCGCGAGCGCCTGTTTCAGCAGCACCCCGTGCCCGCCCGGCATCTCGCTCTGCACCGCCTGCGACGCGGCCTCCTGCGGGCTGAACCAGACGAGGTCCAGGGCGTCCTGACGGGGCCGGCAGTCGCCGGTCACCGGCACGACGTAGGCCAGGGAGACCGCGTGCTGGCGCGGGTCGTGGTACGGCGTGACGCCCGCCGTCGGGAAGTACTCCGCGACCGTGAACGGCTGCAGCGAGGCGGGGACGCGCGGCAGGGCGACCGGGCCGAGGTCTTTCTCCAGGTGGCGCAGCAGCGCGTCCCGGACCCGTTCGTGGTGCAGGACCCGGCCGGAGACCAGGGTCCGGCTGACCGTACCGTCCGGTCCGATGCGCAGCAGCAGCCCGATGCTGGTGACCTCACCGCTGTCGTCCACGCGCACGGGCACGGCCTCGACGTACAGGATCGGCATCCGGGCCCTTGCCATCTCCAGCTCGTCCGTGGTCAGCCAGCCGGGCGTGGTTTCGGTCATGTCAGACATTGCTTGATCATACTTTCCGGGTGGGGCGCCCGCTGGAATCGCGGGCCGGTTCGGATACGGGCGGTCCGTACAGTCGGCGGGCGTTGTCGCGGCCCGTCCAGGCGACGATCCGCAGGGCGTCGGCCAGGCTCAACTCGTCGGCGTCCACGCGGTCCTGCAACAGAGCGGCGAGGCCCTCCCGGAAGCACAGCGCGCCCAGGTGGTGGAACTCGGCCACACCGTAGGCGTCGGAGCTGTACAGCAGTTTCCGGAACGGGGTGATCTCCAGCGCCTCCTCCAGCACCGCACGACAGCGCGCCGGGCCCGTGTGGTGCAGGGCGAGACCGACGTCCAGGTACACCTGCTCGAACACCGCGGCCAGGTACGCGGCCTGGCGGTGGTACGGCCAGCAGTGCAGCAGCAGCACCGGGACCGTGCCGGTGGTCCGGTGCAGCCAGTCGGTGAGCAGGGCGGGGTCGGCGCGGTGCAGCCGCAGGTCCGCGTCACCGAAGCCGGTGTGCAGTTGCAGCGGCAGCTCCAGTTCGACGGCGGTCCACAGCAGGTGCCGTACCAGCACGGGGTCGGCGAGGCGTCCGCCCCGGGCCAGCCAGCGCCCGGCCGCCGCCGTCACCTCGGCCGCGCCCGGGCGCTCGGGGTCCAGCGCGAAACCCGAGCGGTACGCCGCGACCGACTTCACCGCCACCACGCCCGGCCGGCGTACGGCGTCCTCGGCTGCGTCCCGGAACGCGGCCGCGTACCCGCCCGCGGTCACACCCCGCGCCGCCACCGACTCGGCGATCCCCTCCAGCCGTACGACCTCGCAGGCGGCCGCGCCGGCCGCGGCGGCCAGTTCGGCGGGCGTGGTGAGCGGGTGCGCGGCGAAGCCGGTGTCCACGCAGAACACCCCGGCTCCGGCGGCGGTCAGGAAGCGGCGGTTGACCTCCTGCCAGCCGAGTGCCGAGCGCCTGGCCACGTAGTCGGCGGGCGGCGCGTGCCGGGGGAGGTCCAGCAGGGGCGCGCAGTGGCGGCGCACGGCCACCCCAACGGGGCTGTCGAAGGGGGAGACGCCCGGCCAGGCCGTGCCCTCGGTGAGCAGGGACGCGAACTCCCCGGCGCCCAGGTCGGCCGTGACGGCGCCGTGGCAGTGGTGGTCCACCAGCGGCAGCGCGGCGAGCGCCTCGTGGACCGGTCCCGGGGCGCTCATGTCAGTACACCCAGCGGTAGGCCGCGGCCACCCGGTCGGGGTCGAGTCCGTAGACGGCCGCCGCCTCGCCGAGCCGTACGGCGGTCACCGCGTCGGCGAGGACCGGGCCCAGCGCCTCGCGCAGCACCTGGTCCGCGCGGAACTCCTCGACGGCCTCGGACAGCGACCGCGGCAGCCGCCGTACGCCCCGGGCCGCCGCCTCCTCGGGGCCGTAGCGGACCGGATCGCCGGTGATCTCGTCGGGCAGGGTCCGGGCCGCCGCGATGCCGTCGAGCCCGGCGGCGATCACACAGCCGAGGGCCAGATAGGGGTTGGCGGCCAGGTCCACGGGCTTCACCTCCATGTTGGCGTCCTGGTCGTGGCGGCCGGCCGTGCCCGTGACCAGCCGCAGCGCGGCCTCGCGGGTCTCGCGTCCCCAGGCGGTGAAGACCCCGGCCCACTGCGAGGGCTTCAGCCGCAGGTGGCTGGCCGGGCTCGGCGCGGTGACCGCCGTGAGCGCCGGGAGGCGGGCGAGGACGCCGGCCGCGAAGGACTCCGCCTCGGCCGTCATGCCGTACCGGCGCTCGCCGCCCGCGTGCAGGTTCACTCCGTCGCGCCAGCAGGACAGGTGCAGATGGCCGCCGTTGCCCACGCCCTCGGCGGACACCGCGGGGGAGAACGACACCCGCAGGCCGTGTCGCCGGGCCACCGCCCGGATGGTCTGGCGGACCAGCACGCTGAGGTCCGCCGCGGCCACCGGGTCCCGCGCGCCCACCGAGATCTCGAACTGTCCGGGCGCGTACTCGGGATGCAGCTGGTCGACGTCCACGCCTTGCGCGGCGCACGCGGCGAGCAGATCGGCGCCGTAGTCGCTCAGCTCGACCTGCCGGACCGCGCCGTACGCCGGACCGGAGACCGCCGGCACGAACTCCCCGGCCGGTGCCGAGCCGAGCCCGACGGCCCACTCGATCTCGATCGCCGCCTTGAAGGCGAGGCCGTGCCGCTCGGCGGCACCGGAGACGATCCGGCGCAGGAAGGTCCGGGCGCAGCCGGGGTGCCGGGTGCCCTCCTGGGTGATCCGGTCCACCGGCGCCCAGGCCCAGCCGGGCTGCCCGGCCAGGACCACCAGCCGGTCCAGGTCCGGGTAGAGCCTCAGGTCGCCGTCGGGGGAGCCGAGGACGTCGGTGCGGACGGTGGAGTCGTCGGCGAGGAAGGTGTCGAACACCGGGGACATCCCGACGCCCCAGGACACGGCCGCCCCCAGCCGGGCCGTGGGGATCGTCTTCACCCGGCCGACGCCCGCCGTGTCGACGTACGCCAGCACGACCCCGTGGACGCCCCGCGCGGACAGGTCGGCGGTGAGGGCGGCGGCCCGGCGCGGTTCCCCGGGCCGTCCGCCGGGCACGGGGTCGGCGAGCGTCGTCATACGTCCTCCTCGGCGGACTCGGCGGACTCGGCGGACTCGGCGGGCTCGGCCGGCTCGGTGGACCGGCCGGCTCGGCGGCGCGCGCGGCCGGGCTCAGGGTTTCACGGCGACCGCGCCGAACTGCGGCACCGGCGCGGCGGACGCCGGCTCCGCGCGCCACCGGGAGCAGGGCACCAGGCCCGGCTCCACCAGCTCCAGGCCGTCCAGGAACCCGGCGATCTCGTCCCGGCTGCGCGCGGTGATCGGCGGGGTGGCGTGGGCGTTCCAGAACTCCATGGCCGCCACGTTCCCCTCGCCGCCCACGTCGGGGTCGTACGTCGGATGGGTGAGGACGAGAGGGCTCCCGGCGGGCACCGCCGCCATCAGCCTCCGTACGATCTCGCCGGCCTCGGCGGTGTCCGGTACGAAGTTGAGAACGCCGAGCAGCAGCACCGCGACCGGCTGGCTCAGGTCCAGGGTCTCGGCGGCGCGCCGCACGATGCGGTCCGGGTCGCGGACGTCGGCGTCGAGGTAGTCCGTGACGCCCTCGGGGGAGCTGGTGAGCAGGGCGCGGGCATGCGCGAGCACGATCGGGTCGTTGTCGACGTACACGATCCGGGACTCGGGGGCGATCCGCTGCGCGATCTCGTGCGTGTTCTCCGCGGTCGGCAGGCCCGTGCCGATGTCCAGGAACTGCCGGATCCCCCACTCGGCGGCCAGCAGGCGCACCGCCCGCCCCAGGAACTCCCGGTCCGCGCGGGCCACCTCCCGGATCACCGGGAACATCCCGGCGACCCGCTCGCCCACCTGCCGGTCCACCTCGTAGTGGTCCTTGCCGCCGAGCCAGTGGTTCCAGACCCGCGCGTTGTGCGCCACGCCGGTGTCCAGCCGGGCCGGTCCGGCCGCCGGGGAATGACCCTCGCTCACCTGTCCGCCCTTCTCGCCTTCTCGCACGCGGTGCTCCGTCGTCATTGTGCCCTCCGGTGATCGCGCTGTCCCGGGAAACGGGCAGGCTGGGCGGTTCCGGGCGCGCGGAGCGGGTGAGGAACACTGGGCCGGTACCCCCGCCCCCGACCGGAAGCAGGACACGCCCGTCATGCCGACGTCCCTCCTCGACCCCTCCCGCCCGCCCGCCGGCCCCGCCGACATCCGGCTGATCGTCACCGACATGGACGGCACGCTGCTGGACGACGACAAGCGGATTCCGGGTGGGCTGTGGCCGATGCTCGCCGAACTGCGCCGCCGCGGGGTGCTGTTCAGCCCGGCGAGCGGCCGCCAGTACGCGACGCTGCACCGGCAGTTCGCGGAGGTCGCCGAGGGCATGGTGTTCATCGCCGAGAACGGCACGTACGTGGTCCGCGACGGCGTGGAGATCAGCTCGGACCCGCTCGACCGGGCCGTCGCCGCGGGGGTCGCCCGGACCGTACGGCGGCTGGTCGCGGGCGGCGCCGACGTCGGCGCCGTGGTCTGCGGCAAGCGGGCGGCGTACGTGGAGCGGACCGACGAGGCGTTCCTCGCGGAGGTGCGCAAGTACTACGTCGAGCACCGGGTCGTGCAGGACGTCACCGCCGTCGAGGACGACGTGATCAAGGTGGCGCTCTTCGACTTCGGTCCGGCCGAGCACACCACCGCCCCGGCCCTCGCCGCGTTCGCCGCCACCCACCAGGTCGTCGTCACCGGCGAGCACTGGGTGGACGTGATGAACCGGACCGTCAACAAGGGCACCGCCCTGCGCGGGCTCCAGCGGGCGCTCGGCATCACGCCCGCGCAGACCATGGTGTTCGGCGACTACCTGAACGACCTGGAGATGCTCGACGCCGCCGAGTGGTCCTTCGCGATGGCGGGCGCCCACCCGGAGGTGATCCGCAGGGCCCGCCACCTGGCCCCGTCCAACAACGACGACGGCGTGCTGCGGACCGTGGCCCGGGTGCTAGGCCTTCCGTACGACGGGGTCGGGGCTTGAGCGTCAGGGCTTGATCGCGACGCCGCCGTACAGCGAGACCGGTCCGTCCGGTTCGTCCTCGGGCCGCCACTCGGCCACCGAGACGATCCCGGGCTCCAGCAGCCGAAGTCCCTGGAAGAAGGCGCCCACTTCCGCGTGCGAGCGCGCCACCAGCGTCACCCCGCCCGCCGCGTAGGCGGCGATCCCCCGCTGCACGTTCTCCGGCTCGAAGTCCGCGGTCATGGTGGACAGGACCAGCGCGCTGCCCGGTGCCAGCGCGCCGACCAGGGTGTCCACCAGGTCGTGCGCGCCGTCCTCGTCGGCGACGAAGTGGAGCAGGGCGACGAGGGAGAGGGCCACCGGGCGGCCGAAGTCCAGGACGCCGGCGGCCTGTCGCAGGATGGCGTGCGGATCGCGGGCGTCGGCCTGCACGTACTCCGTCACGCCCTCCGGGGTGCCGTGCAGCAGCGCGTTCGCGTGGGCCAGCACGATGGGGTCGTTGTCGACGTAGACGACGCGGGCGTCCGGGGCCACGGACTGGGCGATCTGGTGCAGGTTCGGCTCGGTCGGTATGCCGGTGCCGATGTCCAGGAACTGGCGGATCCCCGATTCCGCGGCGAGCGCCCGCGTGGCCCGGCGCATGAACGCCCGGTTGGCGCGGGCGGCCTTCGGGGCGCCTCCGTCGATCGCCGCGATCCTGCGGCCCAGTTCCTCGTCGACCGGGTAGTTGTCCTTGCCGCCGAGGAACCAGTCGTACACCCGGGCCGGGTGGGGCCGGCTCGTGTCGATGGTCTCCTGGGTCTCCGGGCCGGTCCCCGTCACGCGCCGCTCCTCACCGCCTGGGGTCCCGGTGGTCGGTCCGGGACGTGCGGGAGCAGTCTGACACGATCACGCGGCGCGGCGCAGGCAGTCCTCGGCCACCTCCTTGTCGAGGGCCGCCCGCACCAACGCGGCGGCCAGCACGGCCGGATGGGTGTCCCCGGCCAGCTCGGCCAGCTTGCCCGGGTCCTTCGGCAGGCCGAGCCGTTCCGCGCCGGACAGGGCCTTGGCGTCCAGGTAGGGAGCGACGTCCGGCCACACCCGCTGTGCCTCGCGCAGGAAGATGTCGGCGCCGCCCGGCCCGATGCCCGGCTCCTCCTGGAGCAGTTCCCTGAGCGTGCCGACGTCGCCTTCCGCCTCCCGGTGCAGCCGGCGCAGGTCACCGCCCCAGCGCTCGGCCAACAGCTCGGCACCGTCGCCGAGTTGGGTGGCCGTACGCTCGTCGTAACGGCGGTAGCCGCCGCGGCCGAGCGCGTCCACCCGCTGCTGCCGGCCGGCCTCCGCCATCCGACGGGGGCTGTCCAGGCGTTCCTCGTGCAGCGCCCGGGCGGCGGCCACCGCCACCGAGGCCCGGATCCGGGCACTCAGCAGCAGCGACAGGACCAGCAGCCGGTAGAGCGGCTGCGGGGTGTCCTTCAGACGGATGCCCGCCTCCTCGGCGTAGGTCCGCCCGTACTCGGACACCAGCGCGTGCACGACCCGTTCGTCCCGGTTCACGGTGGCGCTCCGGCTAGGGCTTGAGCGGGTCGTGGCCCAGCGTCATCAGCCGGTGCCGGCGGCGGGTGTCCTCCGCGGTCCGCTCCGGCTGGGGCTCGTTCTCCAGGTCGGCCAGGTCCCCGACGGTGTCCACGACCTTGTGCATGACCCGGATGTCGGCGTCGGTGAGGTCGGTGCGGCGCTTCTGCAGGATGGCGAGGACGTGCTGCCCGGTGGGCGTGCCCGCCTGCTCCGGCAGCGGTTCCGTCTCCTCGTCCGCGTCCCGGACCTTCAGCCAGGCCGAGAGCTCCGCCGAGGTCATGTTCACGACGCGGTGGAAGTCCTCCCAGAGTGCTTCGATCTCCCGGGAGTCGGCCATGGGTCTCCCCTCTCCGGTGTGTCAGCTGGCGGCGTCGTCGCGCGGGTGGTTCTCGGCCTGGAACATCCAGCGCTGCTTCTCCAGGTCGGCGGTGACGGAGATCAGCAGGTCCTGGGTGACCGGGTCGGCCTTCTCGGTCGCCTCGATCCGCTCGCGCAGCCGTCCGACGGCCGTCTCCAGCGAGGAGACCATCAGCTCCACCACCTCGGTGTCGCGCAGCCAGCCGTCCTTGGTGCCGGGCAGCGCGAAGGTCGCCGCGATGGTCTCCGGCCGGCCGTCCGGCGGCACGCCCAGCGTGGCGGCCCGCTCGGCCACCGTGTCCGAGTGGGCCCGGGCCGTGGCGACCACCTCGTCCAGCTGGAGGTGGATGGACCGGAACCGCGGGCCCACGATGTTCCAGTGCGCCTGCTTGCCGATCAGCGACAGCCCGAGCAGATCGATGAGGGTCTCCTGCAGGGCGGTCCCGGTGACACCGAGCGCCTCCTCGGGCAGCGTGCTCTTGACCACGGTCATGGTGTGCGTGTCCCCTTTCGTCATGTCTCCACGGTCATGTCCGAAAGGGCGGGTGCCCGTTGGGCGGGGGGAGCAAACCGGCTGATCAGCGGGGCAGCACCCGGTCCAGGAAGGCCCGCACCTCCGCGAAGACCTCCGCCCTGCACGTCTCGTGGAACACCTCGTGCCGGGCTCCCGCGAAGATCCGCTCGGTCAGCGCCCCGCCGCTCAGCCGCTCCACCCCCGTCCGGCTGCCGGGCAGCGGCACCAGCCGGTCGTCGTCGCCGTGCAGCCAGAGCAGCGGCAGCCGGCCGACGTCACCGCCCCGGTCCACGGTCTCCAGGGTCCGGGCGAACGCCTCCACCGTCGGCCGCTTCATCGGCCCGTGCCAGACCAGCGGGTCGGCCGCGTACGCGGCGCGCACCGCCGGGTCCCGGGAGAGTGCCGCGGGACTGACGGGGGTGTGCGGGATCTCGTCCAGGGCCAGCAGCCGCCCCGGCAGCTCCCAGGCGCCGATCACCGGGCCGGACAGGACCAGCGCGCTCGGCTCGCCTCCGTACCGCTGGGCGTAGCGGGCCGTGACGAGTCCGCCCATCGAGTGGCCGACCAGGACCAGCGGCAGGCCGGGGTGTGCGGTCCGGGCCAGCTCCGCCACGGCGTGCACGTCCGTGACCACGTCCTCGAAGTCCTCGATCAGCACCCGCTCCCCGGCCGAGCGGCCGTGGCCGGCGTGGTCCGGCGCGTACACGGCGGCGCCGTGCCCGGTGAGCACGCCGGCCAGCTCCGCGTACCGGCCGGCGTGCTCGCCGTACCCGTGCACCACGACGGCCAGGAAGCGGGGTGCCGGGTGCGGCCACTCGTGGACGGCGAGGGGGCCGTGAGTACCGTCGAGGACGTGCGCGCGGGCGTGGGGCATCTCTCCTCCAGCTGCCTCGGTGAAGGTCCTGGGGGATCTTCCCAGCAGGGCGGTCGGGGGTCTATAGTCCAAAACTAGCAGTGCTAATTAAGAGTGCTGTGCAGGCAGTCCGATCCACAGCGTCGTAGGTCAGGAGTCCCAGCCGTGCGTCCCGTCCACTTCGCGGCCGCCCGCCGCACCCCCATCGGCAAGCTGCGCGGAGCCCTCTCCTCCGTCCGCCCCGACGACCTGGCCGCGACCGTGATCCGCCACCTGGTGGCCGGCGTGCCCGCGCTCGACCCGGCCCGGATCGACGACGTCTACTGGGGTGCCGCGAACCAGGCGGGCGAGGACAACCGCAACGTCGCCCGCATGGCCGCCCTGCTCGCCGGACTGCCCGACTCCGTGCCCGGCGCCACCGTCAACCGGCTGTGCGCCTCCGGACTCGAGGCGGTCACCACCGCCGCCCGCACCATCGCCGCGGGCGAGGCCGACATCGTGATCGCCGGCGGCTCCGAGTCGATGAGCCGTGCCCCCTTCGTGCTGCCCCGCCCCGACGAGGCGCTGCCGCAGCGCATCGAGACCCACGACACCCGGCTCGGCTGGCGGCTGGTCAACCCCGCCATGAAGGAACTGCACGGCCTGCTCTCCATGGGGGAGACCGCCGAGGAGGTCGCCGCCCGGCACGGCATCTCCCGTGCCCGCCAGGACGAGTTCGCCCTGCGCAGTCACCGACTCGCCGCCGCCGCCCGCAAGAACGGCCACTTCGACGACGAACTGCTCCCCGTCGAGCGCCCCGACGGCATCGTGGTCGAGCAGGACGAGTGCGTCCGCGAGGACACCTCGCTGGAGAAGCTCTCCCGGCTGAAGCCCGTCTTCCGTGCGGGGGGCACCGTGACGGCCGGGAACGCCTCGCCGATGAACGACGGTGCGGCCGGCCTCCTCCTGGTCAGCGAGGACGCGCTGAACGAGCTGGGCCTGGAGTCCCTCGGACGCTACGTCGCGGGCGCCTCCGCCGGCGTCCACCCCGACGTGATGGGCCTCGGCCCGGTACCCGCCACCCGCAAGGTGCTGGCCCGGGCCGGCTGGGAGACCGGCGACCTCCAGGAGGCCGAGTTCAACGAGGCGTTCGCCGCCCAGGCACTGGCCTGCGTCGACCAACTCGGCATCGACCCCGACCTGGTCAACCCCACCGGCGGCGCCATCGCCCTCGGCCACCCCCTCGGCTGCTCCGGCGCCCGTATCCTCACCACCCTGCTGCACCGGATGCGGCGCACGGGCGCGGAGCGCGGACTCGCGACCATGTGCGTCGGCGTGGGGCAGGGGACCGCGGTGCTGGTCGAGAGGCCCTAGAGCGTCACCGACGGGGGGCTTTCGACAAGGGAATCCGCAACACGAGCCGCAGCAGCAAGGAAACGGAGCAGCACTCCATGGCCACCCTGTCCGTCGCCACCATCCTCGCCGAGAACGCCCGGCGCCGCCCCGGCAAGGCCGCCCTCGTCGAAGGCGATCTGCGGCTCACCTTCGCCGAGGTCTGGCAGCGCGCGCTGGCCCAGGCGGGTGCGCTCACCGGCCTCGGCGTCCGGCCCGGCGACCGGGTCGCCCTCATGGCGCCCAACACCGCCGAGTTCCCGGTCGCCTACTACGCGATCGCGGCGGCGGGCGGGGTCGTCGTCCCCGTGCACCTGCTGCTGTCGTCCGGCGAGGTCGAGCACGTCCTGCGGGACAGCGGGGCCACCCTGCTGCTCGTCCACCCGGGGCAGGCGGAGACCGGCCGTGCCGCGGCCGGGGCGGCCGGCGTCCGCGTCGTCACGCTGGGCGGCGAGTTCGAGAAGCTGGCGGCCGACGCCGAGCCCCTCCCGTCGTACGTCACCCGGGCCGCCGACGACCCCGCGGTCGTCTTCTACACCAGCGGTACGACCGGCGTCCCCAAGGGCGCCGTCCTCAGCCACCTCAACCTGGTGATGAACGCGACCGTCAACGCCTTCGACGCCAACGACATCCGCGCCGACGACATCGCCCTGGGCGCGCTGCCCCTGTTCCACGCCTTCGGCCAGACGGTGTCGCTGAACTCCACCTGGCGGGCCGGCGCCACGCTCGTGCTGCTGCCCCGCTTC
The DNA here is from genome assembly GCF_055564315.1 of Streptomyces sp. NPDC029151. Lineage (NCBI taxonomy): Bacteria > Bacillati > Actinomycetota > Actinomycetes > Kitasatosporales > Streptomycetaceae > Streptomyces > Streptomyces sp. NPDC029151. The sequence continues at coordinate 809,652 of NZ_JBVHWQ010000001.1, read as the reverse complement.
GACGCGGCCCGGGCCATCGAGCTGATGGTGAAGGAGGGCGTCAACACCTTCCACGGCGTGCCGACCATGTTCGTCGCGCTCGCGGCGGCCGCGGCCGACGCCGCCCGGCTCCCCGCGCTGCGGGTGTGCATCTCCGGCGGGGCCTCGCTCCCGGTCGCCGTCCTGGAGCGGTTCGAGGCCGCGTTCGGCGCGAAGATCTACGAGGGGTACGGGCTGTCGGAGACCTCGCCGACCGCCACCGTCAACCAGCCGGTGTTCGGCACCAGGGCCGGCACCATCGGCCACCCCCTGTGGGGCGTCGACGTGGAGATCGCCCGCGCCGACGTGGAGGGCCGCATCGAGCTGCTGCCGCCCGGGGCACTGGGCGAGGTCGTCATCCGCGGCCACAACGTCTTCTCCGGCTACCTCGGCCGCCCCGAGGCCACCGCCGAGGCCCTGGTGGACGGCTGGTTCCGCACCGGTGACCTCGGCACCAAGGACGACGACGGCTTCCTGCGGATCGTCGACCGCAAGAAGGACGTCATCATCCGCGGCGGCTACAACGTCTACCCGCGCGAGGTCGAGGAGGTGCTGATGCGCCACCCGGAGATCGCCCAGGTCGCCGTCATCGGCCTGCCCGACGACCTGCACGGCGAGGAGGTGTGCGCCGTCGTCGTCCCGGCACAGGGCACCACGCCGGACGCCGCCGCGCTCACCGACTGGTGCAAGGAGCACCTCGGCAAGCACAAGTACCCGCGACGCGTGGAGTTCACGGACGCGCTGCCGCTCGGGCCGAGCATGAAGGTGCTGAAGCGGGAGCTGCGGGCGCGGTACACGGGCCGTTAGGGGGCGCCGGCCCGGCGGGTTCGGTGGTCGACGGGGGCGGCGGCCCGGCGGGTTCGGTGGTCCACGGGGGCGCCGGCCCGGCGGGTTCGGTGGTCCACGGGCCGGTGGGTGGTGCATGGCCCGGTGGTGGTGAGCGGGTGGCCGCGCCGGGGCCGGTCGGCGGGACGCCGCTTACGTCATGTGGATGCGTGCGCATAGCATCGGTCACTCCATGAACACGATGACGCTCTGGCACATGTCCGGCTGGGGGTTCGCGGCGCTCGCCGTCGCGGCCCTGCTCGTCGGCTTCTCCAAGACGGCGGTCAGCGGGGCCAACACGGTCAGCCTCGCGATCTTCGCCGCGGTGCTGCCCGCCCGCGCCTCCACCGGCGTGCTGCTGCCCGTGCTGATCGCCGGTGACGTGCTCGCCGTCCTCACCTACCGGCGGCACGCGCACTGGCCCACGCTGTGGCGGCTGTTCCCGGCCGTGGCGGTGGGTGTGGTGGCCGGCACGCTGTTCCTGGTGTGGGCCGACGACGGGATCGTACGGACCTCGATCGGCGCGATCCTGCTGCTGATGGCCGGAGTGACGGTGTGGCGCCGGCGGACTGCCGAGACCCCGGAGGAACCGGACGCGGTCGGCACCCGAGCGGGCCGGATGAAGGCCCGCTCGTACGGGGTGCTCGGCGGTTTCACGACGATGGTCGCCAACGCGGGCGGCCCGGTGATGTCGATGTACCTGCTCTCCGCGGGCTTCCGGAAGCTCGGCTTCCTGGGTACCTCCGCCTTCTTCTTCCTCATCGTGAACGTCTCGAAGGTGCCGTTCAGCGCGGGCCTGGGCCTGATCGACGGACGCTCCCTGCTCCTCGACGCCGCGCTCGTGGTGTTCGTCGTGCCCGGTGCGTTGTTCGGCAAGTGGGCCGTGGACCGGATCAACCAGCGCCTCTTCGAACAACTCGTGATCGCGGCGACGGTCGTGGGCGGACTGGAACTGCTGCTCCGCTAGCCCGGCAGGCGCGGCACGTCCGCGACGGGGACCACCACATGGCCCGGGGCGCCGCTCGCCCGCTCGTGCGTCTCCGCGGCGACCCGGGCACCGCACCGCCCCGCACGACCTCGTACGCTCACATCCATGCCCGCCACCCCCGCGCCGGCCGAGGGCCCGCCGCCCGCCGCCCCGGTGCCGTCCGCTCCGGTACCGGCCGACGGTCCGCCGCCCGCAGTTTCGGTGCCGTCCGCTCCCGTGCCGGCCGGTGGCCCGGTACCCGCTGGACCCGCACCCACCGCGCCCGCACCCGCCGCGCCCGCGCCCACGCACGTCCTCGTCCTCGGTGGCACCACCGAGGCCCGTCGTCTCGCCGCCGACCTCGCCGCGCGACCGGGTGTCCGCGTCACCACCTCGCTCGCGGGTCGGGTCACCCGGCCGGCGGCGCTGCCCGGCGAGGTGCGGACCGGCGGTTTCGGCGGGCCGGAGGGGCTCGCCGACTGGCTGCGCGCCCACGGGGTGGACGCCCTGGTGGACGCCACCCATCCCTTCGCCGCGTCGATCACGGCCCACGCGGCCCTGGCGGCGCGCGCCGTGGGCGTCCCCGCCGTCGTCCTGCGCCGGCCCGGCTGGCGGCCGGGCCCCGGAGACCGCTGGTACGACGTCCCGTCCCTGGCCGGGGCCGCCGAGGCCCTGCCCGGACTGGGCCGCCGGGTGTTCCTCAGTACCGGGCGCCTCGGCCTGGCCGCCTTCGCCGGGGCGACCGGCCTGCACTTCCTCGTCCGGTCGGTGGAGCCGCCCGAGCCGCCCCTGCCGCCGGACACCGACGTCCTCCTGGCCCGCGGCCCGTTCACGGTCGCCGACGAGACCGAACTCCTGCGCGCCCACCGCATCGACGTCCTGGTCACCAAGGACAGCGGAGGTGAGGCCACGGCCGCGAAACTGACCGCCGCGCGCGACCTCGGTCTGCCCGTGGTCGTGGTCCGTCGGCCCCCGCTCCCGGAGGGCGTGCGGGCCGAGCCGGACGTGCCGAGCGTGCTGGCCCGGCTGGGCTTCGCGGGGACCGCGGCACCGGAAGCCCGGCCCGACCGCTGACCACCGCGCCTCGGTACCGCATCCACCGCACTCCGCCGCCCAGGCCGCACCGGGGCGGTACCGGCCCGGTCGGCCCTCCCGGTCAGCCCTCCCGGGCGGGCCGGTCCCGCTCGGGGCGCCGGCGCAGCAGATAGGTGTCCATGATCCAGCCCTTCCGCTCCCGTGCCTCCGCCCGGACCCGCTCGATGCGCGGAGCGGCCTCCGCGATCGGCCCCGACACCAGGATCTCGTCCGGCGTGCCGATGTACGCGCCCCAGTAGATGTCCATGTCCTCCCCGGCGTACCGCCGGAAGGCCTGGTGCGCGTCCAGCATCACGACCACGTCGTCCACGCCCTCCGGGAAGCCCTCGGCCAGTCGCCGCCCGGTGGTGATCTGCACCGGCCGGGCGACCCGGTTCAGTCCCGTGCGATGCCGGGCGACCAGCGCGGAGACACTGCTGATGCCGGGCACCACGTCGTACTCGAACCGCACCGCCCCACGCTCCAGCACCTCCTCCAGGATCGCCAGCGTGCTGTCGTACAGCGCCGGATCCCCCCACACCAGGAAGGCGCCGGTGCCGTCCTCGTCCAGTTCGTCGGCTATCAGCCGCTCGTAGATCCCGGCGCGGGCACTGCGCCAGTCCCCGACGGCCGGCGAGTAGGCGGCCCCGCCCGCCGCCCGGTCCCGCTCGGGGTCCCGGGCCTCCACCACCCGGTACGACCCCTCGGGCAGATGGGTGTCCAGCATGTCCCGGCGGAGCTGGGTGAGATCGCTCTTCACCTCGCCCTTGTCGAGCAGGAAGAACACATCCGTGCTCCGCAGCGCCTTGACCGCCTGGAGGGTCAGCTGGTCGGGGTCGCCCGCGCCGATACCGATGACATGAATTGTTCGCACGCCCCGAGTCTGCCGCATGCCACTGACAGCGCGTCCACCGCCTCCGCACGCGCTGCGACGGCCACCGGCCGGGGGTGCCGGACCCGCCTGGGCCCGGTCAGGGGCCCAGCCGGGGTGCCTCCGCGCACGGGTCAACCGGCCCCGAGCCCTGCTCCACCCGCCCGGCCAGCTCCCGCGCCCACCGGCCGAGGCCCGGCAGGTCCAGCCCGTACGGCCGGTCCTCGCCCCGCCCGACCGCCCACTCCTCGACCGCGCCCGCACCCCGCCGCAGCAGCCGCGCACCGCCGACGGCGTTCCCGCGGGCCGCGTGGGTGAGCCCCACCGCCAACTGGGCCAGCCCCCGCCACAGGGCGCGCTCGTCCTCCGGGCCGGCCTTCCACGCGTCCTCGAACACCTCGTGCGCGTGGAACGGCCGCCCCGCGGCCAGCAGCTCCTGTGCCTCGGCGACCGTGTCCTGCGGCGCCCGCAGAATGCCCTCCGGCTGCCGGGGGACCCCCTCGGCGCCGTACGGCAGCGGGCGCCCCAGCCCGTCCCGGGGCCGCGCGTTGCGGGCCCGCCCGGTGGGGTCCCGGTCCCTGGCATCCGATCCGCCCGCGTTCGTCATACCGCCGATTGTCCCCCGACCCACCCGGGCTTCTTCGGCGCACCCCCGGGCGTGGGGTAAAGTTCTGTTCGCACGATCACGCGGGGCACCGCGAGTGAGAGCAACGGGACGTGGCGCAGCTTGGTAGCGCACTTGACTGGGGGTCAAGGGGTCGCAGGTTCAAATCCTGTCGTCCCGACTTGCGAGAGTCGTGGATCAAGGGCTGGTTTCGGAGGATTCCGAGACCAGCCCTTGATCGTTTTCGCGGGACCGGTTGTGCACAGCGACCTTGACCGCGCCGGCGCGTGACAACGCTCGGACTCGGCGGGCAGCGCGGCACGCTCACGTGCGCCGACGGTGCGCCGTGTTCGTCAGGGCCTCCCGCACGATGCGGTAGTTCGCGAACTGCACCCCGCTGTCCAGGGCGTCGATGTCTCCGGCCGTACGGCAGACGACCTCCAGGCCGGCGGCGCGCGCTCCCTCGCACGGCGCGTCGATGTCCGTGAGACCGGGCTGTGGGCTCGGCCGGCGGACCGTCGGCCTCGCGCAGGGCACCGAGCAACCGGCCCAGTTCGCCCGGGGCCTGGCGGCCGGTGTCCCCGACGAGGTGCAGCGCCTCCTTCGTGCACAGAGTCAGGCCGCGTCGCCGGCGCGCCCGTTGTGCCCCTGGTGCCGGGTTACCAACTGCTCTTGGTCACGCCGGGGAGCTCGCCCGCGTGGGCCATCTCGCGCACGCGGATGCGAGACAGGCCGAAGGCGCGCAGATGGCCACGGGGACGCCCGTCCACGGCATCACGGTTGCGCAGGCGGGTGGCGCTGGCGTCGCGGGGCTGCCGGCGCAGTTCCCGCCGGGCGGCTGCGCGGTCCTCGTCGGAGCTTCCGGGGAACGAGACGATCGCCTTCAACGCGGCCCGGCGCGCGGCGTATCGGACCACGACGAGGCGCCGCTGGTCGTTCTTCGCGATCTTGCTCTTCTTCGCCATCAGACCTTTCCTCCCCGGGCGCGGATACGGGCCACGGCGGCCTCGACGCCGATCGCGTCGACGGTCTTGACGCCCTTGGCGGAGAGCGTGAGCCGGACGTGGCGGCTTTCGCTCGGCAGCCAGTAGCGCTTGCTCTGGATGTTGGGGTCGAAGCGGCGCTTGCTGCGCCGGTGCGAGTGGGAGATGCGGTGGCCGAAGCCGGGCTGTCGGCCGGTGAGTTGGCAGTGGGCGGACATGACTGTTCCTCCTTGGAGTGGCTGGAGCAGCACACTAGCGTCAGATGAAAATGAAAATCAATCTCATGTATGGTGCTGTCCATGGCCCGTAACGAACTGCGCCCGATCATCAAGCTGAGGTCCACCGCCGGCACCGGCTACACCTATGTGACCCGCAAGAACCGCCGTAACGACCCGGACCGGCTCACCCTGCGCAAGTACGACCCGGTCGCCGGCCGCCACGCCGACTTCCGTGAGGAGCGCTGAGAGCCGTGAAGCCCGGAATCCACCCCGAGTACCGCCCGGTCGTCTTCCGCGACCGCGCCGCCGACTACGCCTTCCTCACCCGGTCCACGGCAACGAGCGACAAGACCATCGAATGGGAGGACGGCGCCACCTACCCGGTCGTCGACGTCGAGATCTCCTCCGCGAGTCACCCCTTCTACACCGGCACCCAGCGGGTCCTGGACACCGCGGGGCGGGTCGAGCGCTTCGAGCGGCGGTACGGACGCGGACGGAGCAAGCCGTGAACCGGGACGAGGCACGGCTGCCGGTCGCGATCGTCGCCGGGTTGCACGCCGACGCCCGCCGGGCCGCCGTGGAGCAGATCCTGCGTACGGTCCCCGGCTCGGTCGCACTGCACCACGACCTGACGTCCGCCGTCGACGGCGCGGTGCACCGGACGGTGCGCGATGCCCACGGCCTGCTGGGCAGGGGCGACGCGCCCCTGGTGAACGACTGCGCGTGCTGCGCGCTGCGCGAGGATCTCGTTCCCGAACTGCTGCGGCTCGCCCAGGAGGGAAGGTACCGGCTGGCCGTCGTGGAACTGTGGGACTCCGTCGAGCCCCAGGCCATGGCCGCAGTCATCGCCGCCACCGGCGCACCGCTGGCCCTGACCGGGGTCGCCACCGCGGTCGACCCTGCACTCGTCCTGCCGTACCTGGCCAACGGCGACGACCTGGCCGACGTCGGTCTCGCCGCCGCGCCGACCGACCAGCGCACGGTCGCCGACACCTTCGCCCGGCAGCTGGAGTACCCCACGGTGATCGCCCTCGGCCACGACGATTCCCGCGGGGAGGGCGCCGACGACACCGACCACGCCCTGCTTGCCCAGCTGACGCCGGGCGCACGAAGCGTACGGGTGGAGAGCGGCGGTGCCCTGGGAGCAGCGCTGTCGGCGGGCTTCGACGTGGCAGCGGCCGCCGCCCGGGTGCATCCGGCGAGCGCGCTGCTGCCGCAGTCGTGCGACGAGCACGGTGTGGGCACCTTCGTCTGGCGGCGTGAACGGCCCTTCCATCCGCAGCGCCTGTACGCGGCGCTCGAGGACCTCACCTGCGCCGCCGCGCGCAGCCGGGGGCGGTTCTGGCTGGCGGACCGCCCCGACACCCTGCTGTCCTGGGACGCCGCCGGCGGCGCGCTGTGCGTGGAGTCGGCCGGGCCCTGGTTGGCGGCTCTGCCCGACGCCGCCTGGGAGATGGTGCCCGCCGAACGCCGTCTCGCCGCCTCCGTGGACTGGCACCCCGCACACGGCGACCGCTGCCAGTACCTCACCTTCACCTCGCCCGGCCTGGACCGCGACGGCCTACAGGCCCTGCTCGACTCATGTCTGCTCACCGACGACGAGTACGCGGCGGGCAGTGACCACTGGAAGCAACTCCCTCACGCCTTCCACGACTTGCTCGACCCCGTGACCTGAAGAGAGAGGACCGACCTCACCATGTCCCGACGCACAGGCATGCGGCGTCAGACCGTCCAGCGTCAGCGCATCAACCCGCTGGACGCCGCCGGCATCACCTACATCGACTACAAGGACACCGACGTGCTGCGGAAGTTCATCTCCGACCGCGGCAAGATCCGCAGTCGTCGGGTAACCCACGTGACGCGTCAGCAGCAGCGGCGGATTGCGCAGGCCGTCAAGAACGCACGCGAGATGGCGCTCCTGCCCTACAGCTCCCGGTAGGACGACGGCCACGTGCGGAGGCAGCGCCGCCGAGGAGTCCGGCCGCCCATGCCGGTCGCCTCACATCGGCACGCTCCGAGGGCATGGCCACCGTCTCGAGCGCTGCGGCCGGAGCGATGGGGCTGGGGCGAGGAGCTGAGCGGCCGTCGCCCGCTCGCGCGGCAGGGCCCGCACTCATTCGGCCCACGCCATCCGGTCGGCGCCCCCCGCGAGGCTGCGGCCGCGTTGCGGTGTCCGAGGCTCCCCGGCGTGTGCCGGGGAAGCGCGGTTCTCCGCGCCGCCTCGGCACACGGGGCCTGCCCGGCCGGGTGGGCAGGCCGGGTGCTGTGTGGTCTGTCAGCCCATGTCCGTCAGGAGGTGCCGCGCTGAAGCGCCAAGCGGGGACCCCGGGGGCCCGGCCCTGCACTCGGCTGCCCGCACACGCGGCCAGGCCGCCGGCTAAGCAGGGGAAGGCAGCACGTGGTCGCCGATCTTGTCCGTGCTCAGGCACAGGGAGCAGACGGCCGCGTCGTGAGTCGCGCAGGCGGTCAGGTCCGGGCGCTCGTAGGGCTGGTGGCAGACGTGGCAGTCCAGGATGGCCGCGCTCGGGTTGCCGTCCGGGTCCAGCAGGGGCTCGTCGATGCCGTCGTCGGTGCGGCGGAGGTAGTACCTGCCCTGGGTGGCGATCGCCGTCACCGGGGTGAGGGCGAAGGCGATGACGGCGGCGGCGACGGGGGAGTAGGGCTGGAGGGCGTCGCCCAGCAGGTGGAAGTACATGGCGATGGACAGGCCGGAGGCGGCGACGAAGGCCACGACGCCGACCGGGTTGACGGGGTGGAGCATGCCCCGGCGGAACTCCGGCTGGAGCGGGGAGAGCCTCAGCAGGTACTTGTTGACGCCGATGTCGGTGGCGACGGTGACCACCCAGGCGATCGCGCAGTTCGAGTAGAAGCCCAGGATGCTGTTGAGGAAGCTGAACATGTCGGCTTCCATCAGGGCGAGCGCGAAGCCCAGGTTGATCAGAACGAAGACCATGCGGCCGGGGTAGTGCCGGGTGACCCGGGTGAAGGAGTTCGTCCAGGCGAGAGAGCCGGAGTAGGCGTTCGTGACATTGATCTTGATCTGGCTGATGACCACCAGTGCCACGGCGAGCGGGATGACCATCCAGGAGGGCATCATCGCGTCGAAGGCGCCGCGGAACTGCTGGATGGGCTCGGTCGCGGCAGCGGGGCCGACCTTGGCGAGGACGTACACCGCGAGGAAGACGCCGATGGCCTGCTTCAGCGCGCCGAGCACCACCCAGCCGGGGCCCGCCATGACCACGGCCGTCCACCAGGTGCGCTTGTTGGTCTCGGTCTTGGGCGGCATGAAGCGCAGGTAGTCGATCTGCTCGCCTATCTGGGCGATGAGGGAGAGGCAGACGCCGGCGCCGAGCAGGACCGAGGCCGTGTCGACGCCGCCGTCGCCGTCCGTGCCGGTGTAGCCGAGGAAACGGTCGACGGTGCCGGGGTCGGTGGCGATCAGGTAGACCAGCGGGCCGACCATCAGCAGCAGCCAGACCGGGGTGGTCCACACCTGGAGCTTGCTGAGCGCCTTCATGCCGTAGATCACCAGGGGGATGACCATGAGCGTGGAGATCAGGTAGCCCAGCCACAGGGGCAGCCCCAAGCCGAGTTTGAGGCCCTGTGCCATGATCGAGCCTTCGAGGGCGAAGAAGATGAAGGTGAAGCTGGCGAAGATGACGCTGGTGAGGACCGACCCGTAGTAACCGAAGCCCGCGCCGCGGGTGATGAGGTCGAGGTCGATGTTGTAGCGGGCGCCGTAATAGGCGAGGGGGAAGCCGGTGATGAAGATGACCACGGCGGCCACCGCGATGGCGACGAGGGCGTTGCCGGTGCCGTGCGCCAGGCCGATGCCGGCACCGATGGAGAAGTCGGCCATGTACGCGATGCCGCCGAGCGCGGTGGTCGCCACGACCATGGGGGTCCAGCGGCGGTAGCTGCGGGGAGCGAAACGGAGGGTGTAGTCCTCCAACGTCTCCCTGACCGCCTGATCGGCGGCGGCCTCCGGCGCGTCTGCCGTCGGTGTCCGTGACTCGGTGGTGCTCATGCCGCGCCTCCCGAAGATGCTGGTGCGGGTGCCTGGGTGGGAGGGGAGGCCCCGTTTGGCGTCATCGGCAGGACGGGGAGCCGACGGACCTTCGTGTGTTCCGTTCGGCCGTGTACACGACTCCGATCCCACGGCCGGTCACGCTAGGAAGCGGGTGTTGCCGTCGGCGCCCGCCGTCGTGAACGCGAGGTTTCGGAGAACTCACCTGGTGACAGGGGCCACGAGGGCGATGTCAGTGTGCCCGGCTATCCTTCCGGCCGCAGTACAACGACGCGGAGGATCAAGAGAATTGACCGGCCTGTCCCCTTTTCCGCTGCCCTTTCAAGCTTCCCGTTCCCTGTCCTTCGCGAAACCCCGAACGCTGCGGGAACTCCAGATGATGCGGTGCAGCGCGCACATCCGGGCGAAGCCGGGGTGGTTCGACAAGATGAACGACGCCGACATCGTGGCCAGGTGGACGCGGGAAGCGCTCGCCCAGGGCCTCACCGAGGCGCAGGTGCGTTACGTGCTCGCCGAACTCGGGTACTACGCCGCGCTGCGGGACGGACGAACCGGCATCGAGGTGTCCGCCGTCGACGGGGTGTGGCAGTCGGACACCCTGGTCGACGACCCTCTCGGATCCCGGCTGCGCGAGGCGGTCCGGGTGCTGGAGCAGGTCCCCGAAGCGGAACGGGACTGGCATCCCGGATCCGACGGCCAGGTGCTGGACCTGGTCCATCCCTCCCTGTTCTGCTTGGTGAGAGACGTGAGCGGCGCGCCCGAGCGGGCTTGGCAGAACCCCACGAACCACTATTCCAAGTACGAGTTCTCGGAGAAGTTCCAGTGGCTGCCCACGGACGTCGACGTCAGCGACGACGGTGAGGTCACCTTCCGCTCGTACGTCAACAACCTCCACCCCGAGACCCACCGCGAACTGCTCTCGGTCCTGCCGGACGTGTTCGCGCGCATGCGCCCGCTCCTGGAGAACGTCCTCACCGATCTGCGCCATCCGCGGCCCCCGCGGATCGAGGCCGATCCCTTCGGGTGGTACGACTCGGAACCGGAGTATCCGGACAGGGCCTCCCACGGCGACGAGGAGGCCTACGCCGAAGCCGTCCGCGCGTGGGAGGAGGCCCACGACGACTGGTGGGAGAACCGCCGTCCGGTCATCCCGGACGCCCCTCCCTTCACCCCGCCCACGGTGCCCGACGCATCCGCCCGCGTCGACCTGCGCGGCCGCCGTCTTCAGGTCATCGTCAAGCTCGCCACCGTTCACCTCACCCCGGACAAGCCCGAGTACCCCGGCGGTTCCTGGCATGTCGAGGGGATGCTGAACGAGCGGATCGTCTCGACCGGCATCTACTACTGGGACAGCGAGAACATCACCGAAAGCCGGCTGGGTTTCCGGGCGGCGCTCGACGACCCCCGCTACGAACAGAACGACGACAACGGTCTGCGTGAGGTCTACGGCCTGGAGGACGAGGACGCACTCAACCAGGTGTGGGGGTCGGTACCGACCCCCGCGGGCCGCTGCCTGGCGTTCCCCAACATCCTGCAGCACCGCGTCGACTCGTTCCGCCTCGTGGACCCCACCCGCCCGGGGCATCGCAAGATCCTCGCGTTCTTCCTCGTCGACCCGTCGGAAAGGATCGTCTCGACGTCCGATGTGCCACCGCAGCAGCCGTGGTCCGAAACATCGACCATGACGCTCGACGAGGCCAGGAACTACCGCGAACAGCTCATGCGGGAACGCCAGTTCTTCGTCGACGAGCACAACGAGCAGCTCTACGAACGAGAGTTCTCCCTCTGCGAGCACTGAGGCCCTTCCGTCCTCACCCCGTGCGGTGACGGACCGGCCCCGGGTCGGGGGTGGTTCCGCAGGAACGGCGAACCATCCCCGACCCGTTCGCGCGGACCGCCGGGGACGGCGGCTCCGCCCGCCCCGGCGGGTGCGCACCGTCAGGGGGCCACGGCACGGCCGGTCTGCGGGGAGATGCGGCCGGCGCACAGGCCCTTGCCGGCCAGTGTCCGGGCGATGCGCGGGACGGCGGCGAGGGTGTTGGCCGGCCATTCGTGCATCAGGATGATCTGCCCGTTGGTCAGCCGGGACACGGCCTGCACGATCGCGTCGGTGCTCGCGCCGTTCCAGTCCTGGGAGTCGACGTCCCAGATGATCTGTTTCAGCCCGTACTTGGCCTCCACGGCCTGGACGGTGGCGTTGGTCTCGCCGTACGGCGGACGGAACAGCTGCGGCGTACCGCCGCCGGCCGCGGCGATCGCCTGCTGGGTGCGGGAGACCTCGGAGTCGATCTGCGCCTGGCTCAGCTGGGTCAGATGAGGATGGGTGTAGCTGTGGTTGCCGATCCACATACCGGCGTTCACCTCGGCCCGGACCTGGGCCGGATAGGCCGCCGCGAACTGGCCCTCGTTGAACATCGTGGCCCGCAGACCGTTCTGCGTCAGGGCGTTGAGCAGGGCGGGGGTGTGGTCGCCCGAGGGGCCGTCGTCGAAGGTGAGGCCGACGTAGCCGGTGCAGGCGGCCGCGTGTGCCGGGACGGCGTCGACGGCGGAGGTGACGGTGCCGGCCAGGGCTGTCGCGGCGACGGCCAGGCCGGTCAGCAGGGAGCGGGGTGCGGCGCGCATGCGGGTGGGTCCTCCTCGGGGGCGGGCGTGGCCGCGCCGGGGCGCGATGGGACGGGGCGGGACGGTCACCCGTTCACGGTGATGGTGGAGCTGCCGCTGCTCTGGTATCCCTCGGTGGCCAGGATCATGTAGTAGCTGAAGCTGCCGAGGGGCATGCCGGCGCGGGCCCAGGCGTCGAAGTGGTTGCCGGTGGTGATGGTGCCGCCGGTGCGCCTGGACTGGCGGACGCTCCAGTACTGGTTGAAGGTCCTGGTGCCCTCGACGGACGGGGCGTTGTACCGGGTGGTCTGGTAGATGTCGTACGTGCCGCCGTCGCTGGTGACCGTGCCCTTGTAGGTGCCGGTGGGCCGGTAGGTGCCCCAGTTGTCGACGATGTAGTACTCCACCAGCGGGTTCGAGGTCCACCCGTACAGGGCCAGGTAGGCGTTGCCGGACGGGCTGAAACCGCCCGAGTAGGAAACGGTCCGGCGCCCGCCGTTGCTCCAGCCCTTGCCGGCGACGAAGTTTCCGGTGTTGCGCCACGAGGTGCTGTAGCCGCCGCCGGAGTTCAGGGTCATGGACACCGTGCCCGGTGCGTCGGTCCAGAAGGAGTAGAAGAAGCCGTTGTTGGTGCCGGTCTGGTTGGTGGTGATGGTCGTGGCGGCGTGGGCGGTGCCGGGCAGCAGCAGCCCGGAGGCGGACGTGGCCAGCGCCAGGGCGCCGGCACGGTTGATGAAGCCCCTGCGGCTCATCGGGCGGGAAAGGGCGTGGTCGTTGTCCATGGCGTCCTCCTGGACGAGAGCGTTCGACACGAATTGGCATGATCGCGTCATGCGGCCTACGAGGATCGTCCCCGACGGGGGAGGGCTCGATTGCTGGAGAGTATGCGGCCGCCCCGAAACGACGGTCAATGCGTCTGTTTCCGAAACTTCATCGAAACTTGGCGGCTATTGCGCGGGTGATAGGGCGAAACTTTCGCCATGGGGCGAACGGGTCCGGGAAAGGGCTCGGTACGCGGTGGTTGACGCGCGGGAGCCGTCTGCCTAGCGTGACGCAACGCTCGTAATGCGTGACGAAACTTTCGACTCTCTTCGGGAGTGCCCGTGAACCTGCCCCGCCTCCTCGCGGCGACCTGCTGCCTCGCTCTCCTTCCGCTCGCCGCCGCGAGCCCCTCCGCCGCGTCCGGCGGACCCGCGGTGCCCGACCGCCCGCTGCGGCAGCTCGCCGCCGACGACCACCTGCGCGTCGGTACCGCCGTCGACGTCTCCGCGCTCGCCGACGACGCCGACTACCGCCGGCTCACGGGCGCCGAGTTCTCCACCGTCACCCCGGAGAACGTGATGAAGTGGGAGTCCCTCGAACCCCGCCAGGGCGAGTACGACTGGGCCGCCGCCGACCGTCTGGTGGACTTCGCGCACCGGCACGGGCAGAAGGTACGCGGCCATGTCCTGGTGTGGCACAACCAGTTGCCGTCCTGGCTCACCTCGGCCGACCTCGACGCCGATCAGCTGCGCGCCGTCCTGCGCCGGCACATCACCGACACCGTGCGGCACTTCAGGGGCCGCATCTGGCAGTGGGACGTCGTCAACGAGGCGTTCAACGAGGACGGGACGCTGCGCGACACCCTGTGGCTGCGCAAGCTCGGTCCCGGTTACATCGCCGACGCCTTCCGCTGGGCGCACGAGGCCGACCCGCACGCCCTGCTCTTCTACAACGACTACAACACCGAGTGGACCGGACCGAAGAGCGATGCCGTCTACGACCTGGTCCGCCGCCTGCGTGCCGAGGGCGTACCCGTCGACGGCGTCGGCTTCCAGGGGCACCTGAGCATCCGGTACGACCTGCCCACCGGCATGGCGGCCAACTTCGCCCGCTTCGGCAGGCTCGGTCTGGCCACCGCGGTGACGGAGGCGGACGTCCGCATGCCGGTGCCGGCCGACCCCGGCAAGCTCGCCACCCAGGCCGAGGGGTACCGGCGGCTGCTCGACGCGTGTCTGGCCACCCGCCGCTGCGTCTCGTTCACCGTGTGGGGCTTCACCGACCGGTACTCCTGGGTCCCGGACACCTTCCCCGGTGAGGGCGCGGCCAACCTCTTCGACGAGGACTACCGCCCGAAGCCGGCGTACCGCGCTCTCCAGGCCGAGCTCGCGGGCCGGGCGCGGGCCGGAGCGGCCGGATAGCGACGGGCGGCCGCCCGGGAACGAAGTCGCAGCAGTAGCGGAGCCGTGCGCGGGTAGCCGGAAGGACGGAAACGGTCCGGTCGGCACAGAAGGAGGAACGTGGACGGACGTTCGCTTCGCGCGGTGGGCTGGGCCCGCTCACTGCCGCTCAACAGTCAGGTCAAGACGGCACGCGACTGGGCACGGGCCCACCTGGCCGAACTCGGCTGGACCCGCACGGCCCCCGAGACGGTGGACGACGTGCTGCTGGTGGTGTCCGAACTGGTCACCAACGCGCACGTGCACGCGCACAGCACCGCCCAGCTGGTGATGTCCTGGGACAACGACTGCCTGCACATCGCGGTGCACGACACCTCCTCGGCGCTGCCCGAGCCCCGGCAGCCCGGGGCGCTCCAGCCCGGCGGGCGCGGCATGCTGCTGATGGACGCCCTGGCCGACCGCTGGGAGGCCCGGCCCTGCCCGCACGGCAAGACCGTCATCGCCTGCTTCCGGCCGCCCGCCCGCGTGCACGCCTGACCCGGCGCACGGGTCCGGCAGGAGACTCCGCCGGATCCGTGCGCCCTCCTCGCACCGCCGGAGCGATCCCGGTGGCGCGCCTTCCGCCCGCGGGCCGACGCCCGTCGACGGCGGGTGAGGCACTGTGCCGCTCCGGTCCGTGCGGCCGACGCCGTGCGCTCGCGACGCGCCGGTCCCGGCACGCGGGTTCAGCCGAGGGCGGGCGGCGCGGTGCT
This sequence comes from Streptomyces sp. NPDC029151, assembly GCF_055564315.1. Lineage (NCBI taxonomy): Bacteria > Bacillati > Actinomycetota > Actinomycetes > Kitasatosporales > Streptomycetaceae > Streptomyces > Streptomyces sp. NPDC029151. The sequence continues at coordinate 794,553 of NZ_JBVHWQ010000001.1, read as the reverse complement.
CTGTCGTACCACCAGGTGCGTGGCGAGTTCGATGCGCAGCGCGGTCTTCCTGGGGTCGGTGGGGCGCAGCAGCATCCGTGCCGCCTCCTCGGCCATGCGCTGGAGCGGCTGCTGCACGGTGGTCAGGGGCGGGCTCGACCACCGGGCCGGCGGTACGTCGTCGTACCCCACCACCGACAGATGCCCGGGCACGTTCAGGCCCAGCACCCGCGCCGCCTCGAGGACGCCCAGTGCCTGCAGGTCGCTTCCGGCGAAGATCGCCGTCGGGCGGTCCGGGCGCCGCAGCAGGTCCATGGCGTGCTCGAAGCCGCCCTGGACGTGGAAGTCGCCGAAACGCACCAGCCGCGGGTCCGGTTCGTGGCCCGCCATCGCCATCGCCGAACGGTATCCGTCCAGCCGGGCCAGTGAGCACATCAGGTCCTCGGGGCCGGTGATGATGGCGACGCGCTCGTGTCCCTGGTCGGTGAGGTGACGGGTGGCGGCCACGCCTCCCGCCCAGTTGGCGGAGCCGACGGAGGGGACGTCGGGGTCGGGGTCGCCCGCCGGGTCCACGATCACGAACGGGATGGCCCGGGACCGCAGTTGCCTCTTCACCTCCTCCGGCACGGTGGAGAAGACCAGCAGCACGCCGAGGGGCCGGCGGCGCAGCACGCCCTCGATCCACTCCGGCCCGGGAGCCTGCCGGGTCCCGCTCTCGGTGAGCGCGACGGTCGCGTCGTTCCGCTTGGCGACGTTCTCCACACCGCGGATCAGTTCCATCGCCCAGACGCTCTCCAGCTCGTGGAAGACGATCTCGATCAGGGGGGCCTGCGGTGGTCCGGCGGTCCGTCGGCGGTAGCCGTGCCTCTCCAGAAGACGCTCCACCTTGGCTCGGGTCGTGGGGGAGACATCCGAACGACCGTTGAGAACCTTCGAAACTGTCGGAAGCGAGACGCCGGCCTCTCTGGCCACGGCTGCCAAGGTAACTCTGCGACCGACCTGGGCTTCTTCACGCATGGGCGCAGCATAGGCCACGACGCGGGTAACGGTTTGGCTGCGTACACGCACGACCGTTGACCATTTCTTCTTCGGCCTCCTACTGTCCAGCCGCAGGACTTTCGGCTAAGAATCCGAAACTTTCGGAAGGTTGGATGACCATGCGTACACGGATGCCCCGGGTGCTCGCCTGCGGAGCGACGCTCGCCCTGGCGGCGAGTCTCGCCGCGTGCGGGAACGGAAGCGGAGGTTCCTCGGACGACGGCAGGATCCACGTGCTGGTCTACGGGGACGCGAGCAACAAGGTCGAGAAGCAGATCGTCGACACCTTCAACAGGAAGTCGAAGGTCAAAGCCGTCCTCGACACCATTCCAGGCGCCGACTACCAGCAGAAGCTGCAGACGATCATCAACACACCGCAGGCGCCGGACATCTTCTTCAACTGGGGTGGCGGCAGCATCCAGCCGTTCGTCAAGGCCGGGCTGCTGATGCCGCTGGACGACTTCGTCAAGAAGGACCCGAACCTCGACGACAAGTTCCTGCCCAGCGTCTACAACAGCGCGGTCGTCGACGGGAAGCCGTACGGCATCCCCATGCGCGGCACCCAGCCGGTGCTGCTGTTCGACAACAAGGAGGTGCTCGACAAGGCGGGCGTCAAGCAGCCGGCGACCTGGGACCAACTGCTCGACGCCGTCGAGAAGCTCAAGTCCCAGGGCGTCACACCGATCGCCCTGGGCGGCGGTGACCAGTGGCCGACGCTGATGTGGTTCGAGTACGTCTACGACCGCGTCGCCGGCCCGGAGCTGTTCCAGAAGGCCCTGAGCGGCGACAAGGACGCCTGGGCGAGCGCGGACAGCAAGAAGGCGCTCGGCATGCTCAAGGAACTGGTCGACGCCGGTGCCTTCGGCAAGAACTACGACTCGGTGAAGTACACCAACGGCGCCTCGCCCGCACTGGTGGCCCAGGGCAAGGCGGGCTTCGAGCTGATGGGGTCCTGGTACTACGCGCAACAGCAGCAGGACGCCAAGGACTTCGCCGCCAAGGGCCTCGGCTACGGCACGTTCCCGACGGTCCCCGGCGGCAAGGGCGACCCGTCCGACGTCGTCGGCAACACCAACAACTTCTACTCGGTGCTGAAGAAGACCAAACACCCCGAGGCGGTCGCCGAGTTCCTGAAGCTGATGTACTCCGACGAGTTCGTCAAGGCACAGATGGCCATCGGCAACCTGCCCACCACCACCAACACCCCGAAGTTCCTCGACACCTCGGCCAGCCCCGCGTACTCCCGCTTCCAGTACGACCTCGTCGCCAAGGCCAAGTCCTTCCAGCTCTCCTGGGACCAGGCCTTCCCGCCGTCGGCCATGACGCCGATCCACCAGGCCGTCCAGCAGTTCTTCAACGGACAGCTCGACACGGACGGCTTCGTCAAGGCCATGCAGGCCCTCCCGACCGAATGATCCGCTCATGACGACACAGCTCACGAGCGCTCCGCCCACCGCCGTGCCCTCCAGGAAGGCCCGGCGGCGGCCGGAGGACTCCTACTCCGCACGCGGCACGCGCCCCGGCTTCGGCTGGGCGCTGCCCGCCACCCTGTTCTTCGCCCTCTTCGCCCTCGCACCGCTGATCATGGTGGCGGTGCTGTCCTTCATGAGCTGGAACGGCCTGGGGTCACCGCAGTTCGTCGGGACGGACAACTGGAAGCGCATCCTCGACGACCCCGTCATGATCAAGAGCATCTGGCTGACCCTGCTGCTCACCGCCCTGGGCGTGGTCATCCAGACCCCGCTGAGCATCGTGCTCGGCGTCTGGGCCGCGGGGCACCAGCGCAACCGCGCCGTCCTCTCGGCGATCTACTTCATCCCGCTGCTGCTGTCCTCCACCGCGGTGTCGGTGCTCTGGCGGGCGCTGCTCGACCCGAACTTCGGCATCCCCGCGCGCATGACCTGGCTGTTCGGGGACGGCAACCTGTTCGGTGAACAGGCCTCCGCCATCGGGGTGCTGGCCTTCGTCAGCACCTGGCAGTTCACGCCGTTCCACACGCTGATCTACCAGGGCGCCGCCCGGGCGATCCCGCCGGTGCTGTACCAGGCGGCGGAGATCGACGGCGCGGGACGCTACCGCCAGTTCTTCCACATCACCCTGCCGCAGCTGCGCAACTCGATCGTCACCTCGATGATCCTGATGATCGTCGGCGGGCTGACCACCTTCGAGACCGTCCTCATCCTCACCCAGGGCGGCCCGGGCACCGACACCACGATCAGCGCCTACTACATGTACCAGAAGGCCTTCAAGGGCTTCGACTTCGGAGCGGGCTCGGCCATCGCCCTGTGCCTGGTCGTCGCCGCCACGGTCGTCTCGCTGGTCGTGGTCCGCGTCTCCGGCTACGACAAGATGCGCAGCGACATGGAGGGGGTGTCATGAGGCGCCGCCCCAACCACCTGGCCGGAGCGGGTTCGATCGTCTGGCTCGTCCTGGTGGGTCTGCCGCTGTACGTGATGCTCGCCGCGACCCTGCGCACCCGGCAGGACTACGCGAAGAAGGGCCCGCTCTCCTTCCCCGGCGACTTCACCCTCGACAACTACACCGGGGCGTTCGACTCGGGCTTCGGCCAGTACTTCCTCAACACCATCATCGTCACCGTCTGCGTCGTCGCCGTGGTGCTGCTGCTCGTACCGCCCTTGGCCTACGCGATCGTACGCAGCCGCAGCCGTGTCACCTCGCAGGTCTTCCGGCTGTTCCTGCTGGGCCTCGCCATCCCCGCCCAGGCCGTCATCGTGCCGATGTTCTACCTGATCAGCGAGGCGGGCCTGTACGACAACCTCCTCGGCGTCATCCTGCCCACGGCCGCGTTCTGCCTGCCGATGTCCGCGCTGATCCTCAGCGGCTCCATGCGCGACATCTCCCCCGAGCTGTTCGAGGCCATGACGGTGGACGGAGCGACCCCGCGGCGGATGTTCTTCCAGCTCGTCGTGCCGCTCTCGCGCGGCGGCCTGTCCACGATCGTGGTGTTCTCCGCGCTCCAGGCCTGGAACGGCTTCCTGTTCCCGCTCGTCCTGACCCAGTCCGACTCGACCAAGGTCATCACCCTGGGTCTGTACAACTTCCAGACCGAACACGGGATCGACATCCCCGGCCTGCTGGGAGCCGTGACGCTGTCCATGGTGCCCGTCCTGCTCGTCTACCTGTTCGCCCGCCGCGCCCTCGTCCAGGGCCTGATGGGCATGGGAGGAAAGTGACCACCAACGTGGCCGTAGAGACCACCCCCGAGATCCCCCTCTGGAACGACCCGACCCAGGACATCGGCACCCGCGTGTCCGCGCTGATCGCCGCGATGACCCTGGAGGAGAAGATCGCCCAGCTGTACGGCGTGTGGGTCGGCGCGTCCGACGAGGGCGGCGAAGTCGCCCCGCACCAGCACGACATGGAGGAGGCCGTCGACCTCGACGCGCTCCTGCCGACCGGGCTCGGCCAGCTGACCCGCCCCTTCGGCACGGCGCCCGTCGACCCCGCGCTCGGCGCGCTCTCCCTGCTGCGCACCCAGACCCGGATCGCCGCCGCGAACCGCTTCGGCATCCCCGCCCTGGCCCACGAGGAGTGCCTGGCCGGGTTCGCCACCTGGGGCGCCACCGCCTACCCCGTCCCGCTGTCCTGGGGCGCCACCTTCGACCCCGCCCTCATCCGCCGGATGGCCGCCGCCATCGGCCGCGACATGCGGTCCGTCGGCGTCCACCAGGGCCTCGCGCCCGTCCTCGACGTGGTGCGCGACGCCCGCTGGGGCCGCGTGGAGGAGACCATCGGAGAGGACCCCTACCTCGTCGGCAGCATCGGCACCGCCTACGTCCAGGGCCTGCAGTCCGCCGGTGTCGTCGCCACCCTGAAGCACTTCGCCGGCTACTCCGCCTCCCGCGCCGGGCGCAACCTCGCCCCCGTCGGCATGGGTCCGCGCGAGCGGGCGGACGTCCTCCTGCCCCCCTTCGAGATGGCGGTGCGCGAAGGCGCGGCGGACTCCGTCATGCACGCCTACACCGACACCGACGGCATGCCCTCGGCGGCCGACGAGGACCTGCTCACCGGGCTGCTCCGGGACACCTGGGGCTTCGAGGGCACGGTCGTCGCCGACTACTTCGGCATCGCCTTCCTCCGCATCCTGCACGGCGTCGCCGGTGACTGGGCGGACGCGGCGGGCACGGCCCTGCGCGCGGGTGTCGACGTGGAACTGCCCACCGTCAAGACGTTCGGCGCGCCCCTCGCCGAGGCCGTCGCCGCCGGCCGGGTCCCGGAGGCGCTGATCGACCGCGCGCTGCGCCGGGTCCTCCTGCAGAAGGCCCGGCTGGGCCTGCTCGACGCGGACTGGAACCCGGTCCCGGCCGCCCTCGGCGGAGCGGACCTGGACGACCCCGACGCCCTGCGCGGCACCGTCGACCTGGACTCCGCCGGGAACCGGGAACTGGCCCGAACGGTCGCCGAGGAAGCGGTCGTCCTGCTGCGCAACGACGGCACCCTGCCCCTCGGCCGGCCGCACCGCATCGCCCTGATCGGCCCCAACGCGACCGAGGCCACGGCCGTACTGGGCTGCTACTCCTTCCCCCAGCACGTCGGCGTGCACCACCCCGGGACCCCGCCCGGCATCGACCTGCCGACCCTGGAGGACGCCCTGCGGCGCGAGTTCCCCGACGCGGAGTTCACCGTCGTACGCGGCACCGGCGTCGACGACGGCGACATCCTCGGCATCGCCGAGGCCGTCGACGCCGCGCGTCGGGCCGACGTCGTCGTCGCGGCCCTCGGCGACCGCGCCGGCCTCTTCGGCCGGGGGACCAGTGGCGAGGGCTGCGACGCGGAGTCCCTGGCCCTGCCCGGCGCCCAGCAGCGACTGCTCGACGCGCTGCTCGACACGGGCACACCCGTGGTGACGGTCCTGCTCGCCGGCCGGCCCTACGCCCTCGGCCGCGCGGCCGACGGGGCCGCCGCCGTCGTGCAGTCCTTCTTCCCCGGGGCGGAGGGCACCACCGCCATCGCCGGCGTGCTCAGCGGCCGGATCAACCCGTCCGGGCGGCTGCCCGTCAGCGTGCCCCGCGACACCGGCGGCCAGCCCGCCACCTACCTGGGGGCCCGGCTCGCCCAGGCCAGCGACGTGTCCAGCATCGATCCCACGGCGGCCTTCCCGTTCGGGCACGGCCTGTCCTACACGTCCTTCGCCTGGGACGGCCTGACGGTCGACCGGCCGCAGGCGGACACCGGCGGGGAGTTCTCCCTCGCCTTCACCGTGCGCAACACCGGGGAGCGGGCCGGCACCGAAGTCGTCCAGCTCTACCTGCACGACCCGGTCGCCTCCGTCGTCCAGCCGGTGCAGCGTCTCGTCGGCTACACCCGGGTCGCGCTCGCAGCGGGCGAGGCGCACCGGCTGCGGGTGACCGTGCCGGCCGATCTGGCGTCCTTCACCGGCCGGGACGGACGGCGGGTCGTCGAACCGGGCGAGCTGCACCTGCGTCTGGCGGCGTCCAGCACCGACGCCCGCCTGACGGCGACGGTGACCCTGACCGGCCCGGAACGCCAGGTGGACCACAACCGCCGGTTCCACGCCCGCTTCGAGCAGGAGACGCAGCCGGGGACGCCCTGACCCGCCACCGCGCCGTGGCCCGCCCCCGCGCCGACGGGGGCGGGCCACACCCAGTGGTCAGCCGCGCCGCACGGTCACGCTCACCAGGCCGTCCCGGCCGGCCAGGACCCGGGCCCGGCCGTCCGTGACGCGGACGACGGTCGCGTCGCCCTCGGCCGTGACCCGCCAGGTGCCGGGCGGAAGGGACAGGGTGGTCACCCGCGGCCCGGCGGAAGCCGCGCGGTAGGACAGCCGGTACACGCCCGACGCGGAGTCGTACCCGGCGGAGCGGACCGTGCCCGCCACGGTCTCCGCGTACGGCTCGACGGTCAGCTCCTTGTTGGGGCGGAAGGCGCCCGTGTCGTCCACCGCGCAGTACCCGCCGCCGTAACACCACACGTAGCCCGCCCAGCCGGAGGCGTAGCGGCCCAGGGAGGCCATCGCGTCGCGGTAGAAGCGGTTCATGTGCGGCAGGCCGCTGTCCGGCGGACCCCACTCGCCCACCACCACCGGCACCCCGTACCGCTTCGGGTACGCGGTGACGGCCCGCTCGTACGCCTCGATCCAGCCCGCGCCGGGATCGTAGTCGGCGCCCGCCTCCATGGCGGTGTCGTAGAAGTGCGGCGCGTACACGACCCGGGGATCCGCCACGCGGCCCAGGCCGGTGGGCACGCCCTCGCCCACGATCGGGGTCGGTTCGACGAACAGCCAGTCGTCCTGGTCGACCGTGCGGATCGCGTCCGCGAGCCGGTTGTACATCGGCGTGAGCTGGTCGCGTTCGACGCGGCGCGCGGCCGTCGGGAGGTCCTCACCGGGTCTCTGCTCGCCCATCGGCTCGTTGACGAGGTCGTAGCCGAGCACGGCCGGATGGCGGGCGAAGCGGGCGGCCAGCGTCCGCCACATCGCGGCCTGGGCGCGCCGGAGGTCCGCGTCCTCGTAGAGATGGGTGAAGGCCCGCTGCACCGCGGGCTCGAAGTACTCGGCGAACCAGTCGTCCGGGTGCGCGGTGAACGGCAGTCCGTCGGTCCTGGTCGCCCACTCGGGTATGCCGCGGTGGCCGAAGGCGGGGCCGAAGACGTCCTGGTGGGCGTCGAGCACCACCCTCAGGTGGTACTTCTCGGCCCAGTCCAGGACGCGCTCGACCTTGCGGAGGTAACCCCGGCTGTACTGCCCGGGTCGCGGCTCCAGGTCGTCCCAGAAGACCAGCAGCCGGGCGAAGTCGAAGCCCTGGGCCCGCATGTCGCGCAGGTGGCGTTCGGTGATGCCGGTCAGGGCCGCCTCGCCCCGGTGCGTCTTGTCCTCGATGTTCCAGCCGTGCAGGGTGAGCACCCGCCCCTGCCGGCGGGACGCCCGGCCCGGCCTCCTCGGCGTGGGCGGCGGTGGGGGCCAGCAGGGCGGCGACGGCCGCCCCCGCCGTCAGGATCGCTCGCAGCACGGAAAACCTCCCGGACCGGTGGGGCAGGTGTTGCCGCGCATCCCACCAGTCACGGCGCGAACCTTCAAGACCCGTGCGGGAAGCGGGACTTCACCGCGCGTGCGGCTCGCGCACCACGGCACCCCGCCCGGTGCCACCCGGACCGTGCCCGGTGTGGTCGAGCACGGACAGGAGGTCCGCCTCCGGACCGCGCCGGCGGACCGCTTCCACACCGGGTGGGGCCGCGCGGGCCGGCGCCACGCCCGCCTCCGCACGGATGGGGTCCAGCCGCGCGGCCGGCGCGGCCGGGTCCTGCAGGGTGGCCGGGTGCCAGGCGCCGCCGGAGCGTGCGGGCGGCGGGTCACCGCGGGGACACCGGTCAGGGGGCGCCGCGAACGAGACGACCGTCCCGGCGCCCGCCGGCCGCGGCCGCTCCGACCACCGCGTCCCCGTCGCCCCCGTCCGGCACCGCGCCGGTCATCCCGGCCGGTCCCCGGGCAGCAGCGGGAACGGTTCGTCGGAGCGGACGCCCGGCGCCTCCCGGAAGGCTCCCGGGTAACCGCCGGGCCGCGTCGTCGCCGTGGGCGGGACCGGGGACGGACAGGGCGCGCCGCACGGTGGTCTCTTCGGGGTGCGGGCGCCTCAGCCCTTGTTGGAGCCCAGGGTCAGGCCGCTGACGAACTGGCGCTGGAGCGCGAAGTAGACGACCAGGGTCGGGATCGCGGTCAGCAGGGAGCCGGCGGCGACCAGGTTGGGGTCGGTGAAGTACTGGCCGGAGAGGTTGTTCAGCGCCGAGGTGACCGGCATGTTCTCGCCCGTCGAGATCAGCACCAGGGCCCAGAAGAAGTCGTTGTAGATCCAGATGGACAGCAGCGTCGCCAGGGCGGCCATCGCCGGCTTGCACAGCGGCAGCGTGATCTGCCAGTAGAGCCGCCACACCGAGGCGCCGTCGACCAGTGCGGCCTCGGTCAGCTCGTGCGGCAGCGAGCGCATGTAGTTGCTCAGCACGAACGCGCAGAACCCGGACTGGAAGGCCACATGGATCAGCACCAGGCCCAGCGCGGAGTCGTACAGCTTGCCGCTCGCGGTGATGCCCGGCAGGTCGGTGAGCAGGTACAGCCGGTACAGCGGGGTGATGACGACCTGCTGCGGCAGCAGGTTGCCGGCCGTGAACACCAGCAGCAGCGCGAGGTTGAGACGGAAGTCGAACCGGCTGACGTAGAAGGCGACGCAGGAGGACAGGAACAGCGTCAGCAGCACCGCCGGGACCGCGATCACCAGCGTGTTGCCGAAGTAGTGCAGCATGTCCGACTGCCGGAAGGCGTTCGTGAAGTTGTCGAGGTTCAGCGTGTCCGGCCAGGACACGTAGCCCTTGGCGCTGGTCTCGCCGTACGGGCGCAGGGCCGAGAAGACCGCCCAGAGCAGGGGCGCCAGCCAGGCCAGGGCGGTGCCGGCGAGGAAAACGTGCAGCAGGACCCGGGCCGGCCGGATCGGGGCACGCCTCTTCCCCGGCGCGCTCACGGTGCTCATGCGCGCCGCTCCTTCCGGAAGGTGGCGATCAGGTACGGGACGATCACGGCGAGGGAGATCACCAGCAGGACGACGGCGATGGCCGAGCCGTAACCGATGCGGCTGGACTCGCCGATGATGTTGTTGGTGACCAGGATCGACAGCAACTCGGTGCCCTGGGCGCCCTTGTTGAAGACGAAGACCAGGTCGAAGGCGCGCAGGGCCTCGATGATGGTGACGACGAGGACCACCGTGTTGGTCGGGCGCAGGGTCGGGAAGACGACGTGCTTGAACGTCTGCCACTCGTTCGCGCCGTCCAGGGCGGAGGCCTCGCGCAGCGAGGGGTCGACGCTCTTCAGACCGGCCAGGTACAGGATCATCATGTAGCCGGTGTGCCGCCAGGACGCGGCGATCAGGACGGCCCACAGGTTGAGGTCGGGGTCGCCGATCCAGTCGATGTAGTGGCCGGGTTCGTTGGCGCCGATGATGCTGTTGATCAGGCCGGTGTCCGGGTTGTAGACCAGCTGCCAGACGAACCCGATGCACGCCATCGAGATGACGACGGGCAGGAAGAACGCGGTCTGGTAGACCCGGCTGAACCGGATCCGCTTGTCCAGCTGGACGGCGAGGAACAGACCGAACGGCGTCGGGAGCAGGATCAGTACGACGAACCAGACGACGTTGTGCTGGACGGCCGGCCAGAACTGCGGGTTGTCGGTGAAGAGCTGTCGGAAGTTGTCCAGGCCCACCCACCTGATCGCGTCGAACCCGATGCCGTCCCAGGTGGTGAAGGCGAGGAGGATCGAGGCGAGGGCGGTGACCCAGACGAGGATCACGTGCAGGACCGTGGGCACGCCCGCCATCACGGCGAGGGTGAACCGGTCACGGCGGGTCAGCAGGCGCCGGTGACCCGCCGTGACCTTCTTCCCGGGCGCGGCCCCCGGAGCGGGCACGGCCGCCGGCCGCGGCGTCTTCGTCGTCGTGTCGGTGGTCATCGGGCCGCTCACGAGGACGCGAAGATCTGCTTCTTCTGGCGTTCGACGGACGACAGCAGGCCGTCCACGCCCTTGGGATCCTGGAGGAACTTCTGCAGGCCGGGCTGCATCACCGTGGAGGTGAAGTCGGGACGGCTGTCGCGGTCCATGAACTGGGTGAGGCTCCTGGCGCCGCCGATCATGTCGAACGCCTTCTTCTGCAGCGGCGAGTAGGCGGAGGTGTCGGCCTTGCCGGAGGCGGCCACCACGCTCGGGTCGGTCTTCAGGTACAGCTCCTCGGCCGCCGGGCTGCCCAGGTACTCCAGCAGCTTGACGACACCCGCGTGGTTCTTCGGGGACCTGCTGACCATGAAGCCGTCGGTGGGCGCCTCGACGGTGTCCTGGCCGTACGCGGAGTTGATCTCCGGGAAGGGGAAGAAGTCGAGGTCGTCCAGGTCCGCCGCGTCGGTGAACTGCTGGGCCACGAAGGAGCCGAGGAGGTACATGCCGGCCTTCTTCGCCACCAGGGTCTGTGCGGCGTCCTGCCAGGTACGGCCCATGAAGCCGTCCTGGTGGTAGGGGAGGATCTCGGCCCAGTGGTCGAAGACGTCCTTCACCTTGGCGTCGGTCCAGGACGCCTTGCCCGCCATCAGCCGGACGTGGAAGTCGTACCCGTTGAGGCGGAAGTTGATCTGGTCGAAGGTGCCCATCGCCGGCCAGGCGTCCTTGTCGCCGAAGGCGAGGGGGACCAGACCGTCCTTCTTCATCTGCTTGCACAGCGCGACGAATTCGTCCCACGTGGCGGGGATCCGGTATCCGTGCTGCCGGAAGACGCTCTTGCGGTAGAAGACCGCCCAGGGGTACGTCGTCATCGGCACGAAGTAGTACCTGCCGTCCTCGCCCTTGCTGAGCTTCTTCATCGCCTCGGGGAAGTCGTCCCCGATCTTCGCCCAGACGTCGTCGATCGGCGTGGCCAGCTTCTTCGCCGCGAAGAACTGCATGCGGTAACCGGCGAACCAGTTGAACACGTCGTCCGGAGTGCCCTGCAGGTACGAGTTGATCTGCTCCTGGAAGGTGTTGTGGTCCTTGGTGTTCACATCGACGGTGAGGCCCGACCGCTTCCTGAAGGCCGCGTAGACACTCTCGAACGCCTTCTTGGGCACCGCGTCCGAGGCGTTCGAACCGACGGTGACGGTCTTCGGGTCGGAGCCGGAACCGCTGCCTCCGCAGGCGGACAGCAGGGGTGTGCCGGCCCCGGCGAGCAGGGCGGCACCGCCCGCTCCGCGGAGCAGGGAGCGCCGGCTGGGACCGGGGACGGAAAGACCGGAGGGCGAGAGGCGCATGGCGGCTCCTGAGGAATGCAGGGTTCGGCCAAGGGGATGAGTTGATCACCGAAAGCTCTCCGAAACCGATCAGAAACCAACTCGACCGAACAGCGTGGGCGTAATAACAGCCCCATGTCCGCTCACGCGTCAATAGGTCCGGTCGCAACGGGAGGTCTCTTGCCTGAAACGTGATCCTCGCCGTCCGGGCCGTCCCGGCGGAACGGTTCCCCGGTGCCGGCGGACGCGCCCGGTGCCGTTCGGCGCGGGGTGCGGTCTACTGGGCTCGTGGCTCCCGGGTGAGGCCGGCGCGAGGGAAGAGCCCCTCATTTGTACTTACATTCGGACCACCGCGTGAAATGATGTCTTGACAAAGTATTGACAGCGGACCCGCCAGCGGCTTGTATCCCGTCCCGACGCCACCCCGCGTCCCTTGCCCCGTCGCACGCACAGTGAGGTGCAGGAAAGATGGACCGCTCTTCTCGACCCCGCTCCCGCAGAACGGCCCCCCTCGTGGCCGTGGCCGCCGCGGCAGCCCTCACCCTGGCCGGCTGTTCCAGCAGTTCCGGCGGCAAGAAGGCCGAGGAGGAAGCGGCGAACGCCTCCGCGGGCAAGGCGGACACCCCGCGCATGACCGTCGCGCTCGTCACCCACCAGGCGCCCGGTGACACCTTCTGGGACACCGTCCGCAAGGGGGCCGAGGCCGCCGCCGCCAAGGACAACGTCAAGCTGGTCTACTCCGCCGACCCCAACGCGGGCAACCAGGCGAACTACGTGCAGAACGCCATCGACCAGAAGGTCGACGGCATCGCGGTCACCCTGGCCAAGCCCGACGCGATGAAGGGTGTGATCGGCAAGGCCGGACAGGCCGGCATACCCGTGGTCGGCCTCAACTCGGGACTGAGCGACTGGAAGAAGCTCGGCCTGCTGGAGTTCTTCGGGCAGGACGAGAGCGTGGCGGGCGAGGCCTTCGGCAAGAAGCTGAACACCACGGGCGCCAAGAAGATCGTCTGCGTGATCCAGGAACAGGGCAACGTGGGCCTCACCCAGCGCTGCGACGGCGTGAAGAAGACCTTCGCCGGCACCACGGAGACCCTGTACGTGAACGGCACCGACATGCCGTCCGTGAAGTCGACCATCACGGCCAAGCTGAAGCAGGACAAGGACGTCGACACGGTCGTCACCCTCGGCGCCCCCTTCGCCCTCACCGCGGTGCAGTCGCTGGGCGACGCGGGCAGCAAGGCTCGGGTGGCCACCTTCGACCTCAACAAAGACCTGGTCAAGGCGGTGCAGAACGGGACCGTCGAGTTCGCCGTCGACCAGCAGCCCTACCTCCAGGGCTACCTGGCGGTCGACTCGCTGTGGCTCTACAAGAACAACGGCAACTACAGCGGCGGCGGGGAGAAGCCGGTGCTGACCGGCCCGGCCTTCGTCGACAAGTCCAACGTCGACAAGGTCGCCGAGTACGCCGCGAAGGGCACCCGGTGATGAGCATGACCCATCAGGCTGAGCCGGCGGTGGACAGGCCGCCGGCGTCCGGTCCGCAGCAGACCGACGGCCGCACCGCCCGGCGCTCGCCGGTCCTCGGGCTCCTGGCCCGGCCGGAGGTGGGTGTCTTCCTCGGCGCCGTCGCCGTCCTGGTCTTCTTCCTGATCACGGCTCCGCCGGTGCGCGACGGCAGCTCGATGGCGAACATCCTCTACCAGTCCTCGACCATCGGCATCATGGCCCTCCCGGTGGCCCTGCTGATGATCGGCGGCGAGTTCGACCTCTCCTCCGGAGTCGCCGTGCTCTCCTCGGCGCTCACCGCGAGCATGCTCAGCTACCAGCTGACCCTCAACGTGTGGACCGGTGTCATCGTCGCCCTGGCCGTGTCCCTCGCGATCGGCGCCTTCAACGGCTGGATGGTGGTGAAGACCGGGCTGCCCAGCTTCCTCGTCACCCTCGGCACCTTCCTGATCCTCCAGGGCGCCAACCTCGCCGTGACCAAGCTGGTCACCGGCAACGTCGCGACCGACGACATCAGCGACATGGACGGCTTCGGCCAGGCCAAGGCGGTCTTCGCCTCCACCTTCGGCGTCGGCGGGGTCCAGGTGAAGATCACCATCGTCTGGTGGCTGGTCTTCGCGGCGCTCGCCACCTGGGTGCTGCTGCGCACCAGGTACGGCAACTGGATCTTCGCCGTCGGCGGCAGCAAGGACAGCGCCCGCGCGGTCGGCGTCCCGGTGAGGTTCACGAAGATCTCGCTGTTCATGCTGGTCGGCTTCGGCGCCTGGTTCGTCGGCATGCACAACCTGTTCTCGTTCAACACCGTGCAGTCCGGCGAGGGCGTCGGCCAGGAGCTGATCTACATCGCCGCGGCCGTCATCGGCGGCTGCCTGCTCACCGGCGGCTACGGCTCCGCGATCGGCCCGGTCTTCGGCGCCTTCATGTTCGGCATGGTGCAGCAGGGCATCGTCTACGCCGGCTGGAACCCCGACTGGTTCAAGGCCTTCCTCGGCGTGATGCTCCTCGGCGCCGTCCTGATCAATCTGTGGGTCCAGCGCACGGCGACCCGGAGGTGAAACGATGACCGACGACACCACCCACGGCACCGTCCTGAAGGACTCCCCGCCCGCCGACGGCGGCCCCCTCGTCGAACTGCGCGGCGCCGGCAAGTCCTACGGCAACATCCGCGCCCTGCACGGCGTCGACCTGACGGTCCACGCCGGCCGGGTCACCTGCGTGCTCGGCGACAACGGCGCCGGCAAGTCCACCCTCATCAAGATCATCTCCGGGCTGCACCAGCACACCGAGGGCGAGTTCCTCGTCGACGGCACCCCGGTGCGCTTCTCCACCCCGCGCGAGGCCCTCGACCGGGGCATCGCCACCGTCTACCAGGACCTCGCCACCGTCCCGTTGATGCCGGTGTGGCGGAACTTCTTCCTCGGCTCCGAGATGACCAGGGGCCCCTGGCCGCTGCGCCGCCTCGACATCGCCCGCATGAAGGAGACCGCCGACCGGGAACTGCGCAACATGGGCATCGTCCTGGACGACCTGGAACAGCCCATCGGCACGCTCTCCGGCGGCCAGCGCCAGTGCGTGGCCATCGCCCGCGCCGTCTACTTCGGCGCCCGCGTCCTCATCCTGGACGAGCCGACCGCCGCCCTCGGCGTCAAGCAGTCCGGCGTGGTCCTGAAGTACATCGCCGCCGCCCGTGACCGCGGCCTCGGCGTCATCTTCATCACCCACAACCCCCACCACGCCTACATGGTCGGCGACCACTTCAGCGTCCTGCGCCTCGGCACCCTGGAACTGAGCGCCGAACGCAGCGGGATCAGCCTCGAAGAACTCACCAACCACATGGCCGGCGGCGCCGAACTCGCCGCGCTCAAGCACGAACTGGCCCAGGTGCGCGGCGTCGACACCGAGGAGCTGCCCGAGGAGGGCGACCTCACCGCACCCGTGGCGACCACCCCCGAAGGGACCTCCTGACCATGCCCCACGCCCTCGACCGCATCCGGGTCGGATCCGCCCCCGACTCCTGGGGCGTCTGGTTCCCCGACGACCCGCAGCAGGTGCCCTGGGAACGCTTCCTGGACGAGGTCGCCGAGGCCGGCTACGACTGGATCGAACTGGGCCCCTACGGCTACCTGCCCACCGACCCCGCCCGCCTCGCCGACGAGGTGGCCAGGCGGAACCTGAAGGTCTCGGCGGGCACGGTCTTCACCGGCATGCACCGCGGCCCCGCCGTCTGGGAGGAGACCTGGGCACACGTCAGCCAGGTCGCCGCGCTCACCCAGGCGATGGGCGCCGGGCACCTGGTGGTGATCCCCTCCTTCTGGCGGGACGACAAGACCGCCGAGATCCTGGAGCCGCCCGAGCTGACCGCCGAGCAGTGGGCGCTCCTGACCAAGGGCATGGAACGGCTCGGCCACGAGGTCAGGGAGAACTACGGCCTGGAGATCGTGGTGCACCCGCACGCCGACACCCACATCGACACCGAGGAGCACGTCGAGCGCTTCCTGGACTCGACCGACTCCGAGCTGGTCAACCTGTGCCTGGACACCGGACACTACGCCTACTGCGGCGGGGACAGCGTCAAGCTGATCGAGACCTACGGCGAGCGCATCGGGTACCTGCACCTCAAGCAGGTCGACCCGGAGATCCTCGCCGACGTCGTCGCGGGCGGGGTGCCGTTCGGACCCGCGGTGCGGCGCGGGGTGATGTGCGAACCGCCCGGCGGGGTCCCGGAACTCGGGCCGGTGCTCCAGGCGGCGCAGCGGCTGGGCGTGGAGCTGTTCGCGATCGTCGAGCAGGACATGTACCCCTGCGAGCCGGACAAGCCGCTGCCGATCGCCGTACGCACCCGGCGCTTCCTGCGGTCCTGCGGGGCCTGAGGCGCCGGCCGGCCGGACGGAACCGGGCCCCGGTGAGGACCGCGGCCCGGTTCCTTCGCTGTTCCTGAAGATTCGGGCACCGGGTGGCCGGGAACCAACGGGGGCACGCGGGCGTTCTGACAGACAACGGGGAACGCCCGCGCAGACGGGAGGACGAGATGACACACCGTACGGAAGCTCGCAGCACCCCCCAGGAGCCCGCCGACGCCGCGGCCCTGCGCCGCGACCGCTTCGGCGCGCTGCCCGAGCGGATACGCCCCGAGGACACGGTGGAGACGAGGCCGGCGACGGCGCCGGACCCGGCGCGGGACACCTACAACCCGGACGAGTGGCTGATCCGGTACTGCGGCTGACCGGGGCGCCCACCCGCGGCCGACCGGAAGGCGCACCAGGGCCGTTCGGCGGGCGGACCACGGCCGGCCGGCACACGGATGGCGCCGGGCACCCGCCCGGCGCCGTCGTCCCGGCTCAGCCCTGCCGGACCTCCGCCGGTGTCACCGGGCGGTGCTCGCGCAGGGACAACGTGCAGGCCTCGGCGATCCAGCCGGCCTCCAGGGCGTCCTCGACGGTGCACGGGGAGAGCCGGGTGCCGGCCACGACCTCCGTGAACGCGGTCAGTTCGGCGCGGTAGGCGTCCGCGAAACGGTCCATGAAGAAGTCGTGCGGGGGGCCGGGCGGGAAGCTCACACCGGGCTCGACCGAGCGCAGCGGCAGTTTGTCGTCCAGGCCCACGGCGATGGAGTCGGCGAAGCCGTGCAGTTCCATGCGGACGTCGTAACCACGCCCGTTGTGCCGGGAGTTGGACACCACCGCGATGGTGCCGTCGTCCAGGGTCAGGAGGGCCCCGGTGGTGTCCGCGTCGCCCGCCGCCCTGATGTGGTCGGCGCCCCGGTTGCCGCCCACCGCGTACACCTCGGCGACCTCACGGCCCGTCACCCAGCGGATGATGTCGAAGTCGTGCACCGAGCAGTCGCGGAAGATGCCGCCGGACGCGGCGACGTACGCGGCCGGCGGCGGCGCCGGGTCCAGGGTCGTGGACCGGACGGTGTGCAGCGTGCCGAGCTCGCCGGCCTGTACGGCGGCCCGCGCGGCGGCGAAGCCCGCGTCGAACCGCCGGTTGAAGCCGATCTGGATCGGCACGTCGCTGCCCTGGACGGCCTTGAGGACCTCGACGCCCTCGCGCATCGTCCTGGCGACGGGCTTCTCGCAGAAGACCGGGACGCCGGCCTCGACACCGGCCAGGATCAGGGCGGGGTGGGCGTCGGTGGCCGCCGCGACGACGACGCCGTCCACGCCGGCCGCGAGCAGGGCCTGCGGCGAGTCCGCGACCTCGGCCCCGAACCGCTCGGCGGCGGCCTCGGCCGCGTCCGCGAACGGGTCGGCGACGACGAGCGACTCGACGGCGTCGAGGCCGTAGAGGGTCTCGGCGTGGAAGGCGCCGATACGGCCGAGGCCGAGGATTCCGATACGCATGCGGTGCTGCTCCTGGGTGGGTGCGCAGTTGTGGTCGGGGCCGCCGGGCGACCGGGCCGCCTGTCGTCCAGTGGACGTCCCATGACCGGCCTCGGCTGCCCCGGCGTTCAGTCGCCGTCCGTGGGCCCACCGGAGCGCTTTCGGCCAGGGGGACGGCGCGGCCCTGCCATTCTTGTCAGTACAAACCCCTCGAACAACCAGCAGCGAGCCATCAAAAACCCCTCACGCAGCAGAGGAGCCCGTCCATGGGCCACCCGTTCCCGATCCGGGAGATCGCACGTCAGGCCGGTCTCAGCGAGGCCACCGTGGACCGGGTGCTGAACGGCAGGGGAGGAGTGCGGGAGAGCACCGCGCGCGAGGTGCACCGGGCCATCGCCGACCTCGACCGCCAGCGCACCCAGGTCCGGCTGGTCGGCCGCACCTTCATGGTCGACATCGTGGCGCAGGCGCCCGAGCGGTTCACCACCGCGGTCCGCGCCGCCCTGGAGGCCGAACTTCCGGCCCTGCACCCGGCCGTCGTCCGCTCCCGCTTCCACTTCCGCGAGACCGGCCCGGTGCGGGAACTGGCCGGCACGCTGGACCGGATCGCCCGGCGCGGATCGCAGGGCGTGATCCTCAAGGCGCCGGACGTGCCGGAGGTCACCGCGGCCGTGGGCCGGCTCGCCGCCGCCGGCGTCCCGGTCGTCACCCTCGTCACCGACCTGCCCGCGAGCGGACGCGTCGGCTACGTCGGCATCGACAACCGGGCGGCCGGCGCGACCGCCGCCTACCTGATGGGCCAGTGGCTCGGCGACCGGCCCGGCAACGTCCTCACCAGCCTCAGCAGCGGCTTCTTCCGCAACGAGGAGGAGCGCGAGATGGGATTCCGCAGCGTGATGCGGGTACGGCACCCGCACCGCGCGCTGGTGGAGATCGCCGAGGGGCAGGGCCTGGACGCCACGCAGTACGACCTGGTCCGCGCCGCCCTCCGGCGCGACCCGGAGATCCGCGCGGTGTACTCCATCGGCGGCGGCAACAACGCCACCCTCCGGGCCTTCGCCGACCTCGGCCGCGACTGCGCGGTGTACGTCGCGCACGACCTGGACCACGACAACACCCGCCTGCTGCGCGAACACCGCCTGTCCGCCGTGCTCCACCACGACCTGCGGCACGATCTGCGCGAGGCCTGCCACGAGGTGATGCGCTTCCACGGTGCCCTGCCGCCGGCCGGACCGGTCCTGCCGTCCGCGATCCAGGTGGTCACGCCGTACAACCTGCCTACGACCCCGGCAGGCTGACCCACCGGCCGCTCGCCGCCGACTCCGCCATCGCGTCGAGCACGGTGGCGGCCCGCACCGCGTCCGCCAGGGTGGTGCCGTGGGGCGTGCCCTCGGCGATGGAGCGGACGAAACGGTAGGCCTCGATCACCTTGAGGTCGTCGTAGCCCATCGCGTTGGCCGCGCCCGGCTGGAACGCGGCGAACTCGCCGGCGCCGGGGCCGACGTACACCGTGCTCACCGGCTGGTCCTGGTACGTCGTGCCCCGGCTCACCCTGAGCTCGTTCATCCGGCGGAAGTCCCAGAACACCGCGCCCCGGGTGCCGTGCACCTCGAAGCCGTAGGCGTTCTGTTCGCCGACCGAGACCCGGCAGGCCTCCAGGACGCCGCGGGCGCCGGAGGCGAAGCGGAACAGACAGCCGACGTAGTCCTCGTTCTCGACCGGCCCCGGCTCGCCGCCGGAGGCGAGGGTGTGACCGGCCGTGGCACCGCCCGGGCGGGCGCGTTCCGGGACGAAGACCGCCGTGTCGGCGGTGAGCGAGGCGATGTCGCCGAGCAGGAAACGGGCCAGGTCGGTGCCGTGCGAGGCGAGGTCGCCGAGCACCCCGCTGCCGCCGCGCTCACGCTCGTACCGCCAGGTCAGGGCGGACTCCGGATGGGCGGCGTAGTCGCTGAAGAGGCGGATGCGCACGTGGGTGACGGTGCCGATCTCGCCGGAGGAGATCAGCTCACGGGCGGCCTCCACGGCGGGCGCGTTGCGGTAGTTGAAGCCGACCGTCCCCTGGACGCCGGCCTCGGCGACGGCGTCGGCGACCGCGCGGGCGTCCCCGGCGGTCAGGCCCACCGGCTTCTCGATCCACAGGTGCTTGCCGGCTTCGGCCATCGCCACGCCGATCTCCCGGTGCAGGAAGTTCGGCGCGGTGACGCTCACGGCCCGGACGCGCGGGTCGGCGGCCACCTCGCGCCAGTCGCGGGTCGCCGAGGCGAACCCGAACCGCTCGGCGGCCTCCTCCGCCCGCCCGGGCACCTCCTCGGCGACCGACACCAGCCGGGGTCGCAGCGGGAGCTTCGGGTAGTGGTGCGGGAGGCGGGCGTAGGCCTGGGTGTGGACCCGGCCCATCCAGCCGAAACCGATGACGGCGACACCGAGCGCATCCACCATGACAGCCCTCTCTCTGGCCTGTTTGGACCGGTCCATCTCGCTCAGGGGCCACCTTTGTTCGGACATGGCCTGGGTGTCAACCCTTTGACAGCCCGGCACGTCGCGTGGAACGGTCCATGCCGTGAGGTTCCTGCCGTGAGACCGCCGACCATCCGTGACGTGGCGGAACGCGCCGGCGTGTCCAAGTCGCTCGTGTCCCTGGTGCTGCGCGGGTCCGGCCCGGTGCGGCCCGAGAAGCGGGAGGCCGTCCTGCGGGCCGTGCGCGAGCTGGGCTACCGGCCGAACGCGGCCGCCCGCAGCCTCAGCGAGCAGCGCACCCGCACGGTCGGCGTCCTCCTGGACGACCTGCGCAACCCCTGGTTCGTGGAACTGCTCGACGGGCTCAACGCCCCGCTGCGCGCGGCCGGTCTGCACATGCTGCTGGCCGACGCCCGGCTGAACCGCCGGATGGGCCACGACCTCGCCGAACCCTTCCTGGACCTGGGCGTCGACGGCCTGGTGGTCGTCGGCACGGTCCCGGACGCGGGTGCGCTCGGCGCGCTCGCGCGGCGGATGCCGGTGGTGGTGGCGGGCGCGCGCGAGGAGCAGCCGCCGGAGGTGGACGTCGTCGCCGGTGACGACGAACGCGGTGCCCGGCTCGCCACCGAGCACCTCCTCGGGCTCGGCCACCGCCGGATCGCGCACCTCGCCGGCCACGGCGCCGTCGGCGCACTGCGCCGGCGGGGCTACGAGGCGGCGATGCGGGCGCACGGCGCCCGACCGCTGGTCGAGCCCGGCGACCTGACCGAGGAGGGCGGCTACCGCGGGACCGTACGCCTGCTCAGCCGCCCCGAGCGGCCCACCGCGCTGCTCGCCGTCAACGACATGGCCGCGGTGGGGGCGCTGTCGGCGGCCGGGGAGCTGGGGCTGCGGGTGCCCCGGGACCTGTCGGTGACCGGGTACGACAACACCGGCATCTCCCGGCTCCGGCACGTCTGGCTGACCACCGTCGACACCTCGCCGCACGAGATGGGCCGACGCGCCGCCCGCTGCCTGCTGGACCGCTTCGACGCGCCGGCGGGCCAGGGGCGGGTGCAGCTGGCGGTGCCGGCCCTGGAGATCCGGGGGACGACGGGGCCGCCCGGGGACGGCCTCAGAGGTTGACGGCGTAGGCCTTGCGCAGTGTCTCGTGCACGGTCCACGTCGTACGGTCGCCCGCGCGGAGCACGGCCATGTCGCCGGGTCCCACCGTCAGCGTCGGTCCGTCCGCCACCTCGATCGTCGCCGAGCCGCTGATCACCACGAAGAGTTCGTCCGCCTCCGTGTCGGTGACCACGCCCGGGGTGATCTGCCAGATCCCGCGGACCTGCCGGCCGTCCGCCGACTCCCAGACCACCTTCCCGGTCACCTCCGGGCTCCCGGAGACGATCTGCCCCGGGTCCAGGGGCTCGGGTTCGAGGTCGGCGTCGGGGATGTGGAGCGCGAAGCTGTGCGTCATGGGGCCGACCCTAGTGGGCGTGCGGGGCGTGCCGCCGTGGACAGTGTGTGGGGCGTCGGGCGTGGTGGGAGGACACTTCGTCGGGCGGGACGAGGCGGGACCGCCCGGAGCGGCCGGGTGCGCGGCGGGGTGCGCGGCGAGGGGAACGGGCGGAGTGGCGGGGGCGCGGGGCGCGGGTGATCGTGGGGAGATGGCTGACTCCACGGCGGCCGGTACCGCACCGCCCCGGCAGCACGACACCCGCGAGATCGTCCTCTTCGGCGGGGTGTACGGCGCCGTCCTCGCCAGCTCGATGGTCGCGGCGCTCACGCAGTACGGGCACACCTCCGCCGAGGTCCGCGGCTACGACGCCGCCTGGGTGCTGGTGACCGCGTGCGCCTCCGCCCTCGCCCACGGCTACGCCCACTACATCGCCGAGCGCACCCCGCACCGCCGCGGGGACGCCCTGCTCGCGATGCGCAACGAGTGGCCGCTCGTCACGGCCGTGCTGCCCACGGTCTTCCTGCTCGCGGGCGCGCGCTGGGGGTGGTGGCCGGCCAAGGGTGTCGAGTACGCCGCCTTCGTCCTCAACATCGTCATCCTCTTCGGGCTCGGCCTGGTCACCGCCCGCTGGTCGGCACGGAGCTGGCCGGTCGCCGTCCTCGTGGGACTGGGGGACGCGCTGCTGGGGCTGGTCGTGGTCGTGGCGAACGCGTTGATCAAGTAGCCGGACGCACTCGGCGGGCGGTGCGGAGCCCGTCCGGGGCGATCGGCGGGGCCGGGTCGCGCCGGGCGTCGTTCCGGAGCCGCGCGCCGGCGCCAAGACGCTGCCCACCCCGGGTGCCGCCCTCGGCGCGCCGGCCTGCGGACTCCTCACGCCGTGGCATGACGCGCAGGGGCAGACGCCCGTCGCGGCCGGTCCCTCCGGCATCGCCTTCGCCTTCGCCTTCGCCTTCGCATTCGCCTCGACGCCGACCGCGTCGTCGGCAGCGTCCCGACGGAGCGGCCGAGCGCCGCGTCCGGCGCCGCCCTCCTGGTCCCGGTCCGCCGCGCCCCCGCCACGACGGCCCCCGTACCGGCCCCGACACGGGCACCCGCCCGGGTGCGGTAGTGTTGACCTGCGCGATCACGCGGAACTACGCGTGAGACCGCGACGGGACGTGGCGCAGCTTGGTAGCGCACTTGACTGGGGGTCAAGGGGTCGCAGGTTCAAATCCTGTCGTCCCGACGGGAGCGACGCTCCGAGGTCGCAGACAAGGGTCCTGCCTCACCGTGGTGAGGCAGGACCCTTGGTCGTTCCCCGGGGCCCCACATCCCCACGGAATCCCTGACGGGTGGGGCCGGCGGGCGTCGGCACAGGAGCTGTTGCTTTGGCCGGGGGGTGCGTACACTCCACTGCGAAGTGTGATCATCGCGGTCGGAGGACGCGGCATGGGTGC
The DNA here is from genome assembly GCF_055564315.1 of Streptomyces sp. NPDC029151. Classification (NCBI taxonomy): domain Bacteria; kingdom Bacillati; phylum Actinomycetota; class Actinomycetes; order Kitasatosporales; family Streptomycetaceae; genus Streptomyces; species Streptomyces sp. NPDC029151. Next base: position 771,598 of record NZ_JBVHWQ010000001.1, on the reverse strand, counting down.
ACCTGGGACTCCTCGGCGTGAAGTGGTCACGGGGGTCCCGCGCGGCGGCCGTGTGGTCCGGGCAGGGAGTACGGGGCCCGGTTCCGCTGTGGACCCCCTCACTCTGCGGCTTCTGATGCGACGTCAACTCCGCCTCGCCCTCACGGCCTTCGGTGTGCTCGTCGCCCTGCTCGGGCTGCTGCCCCTCGCCTTCACCGCCTTGCCCGACCCGGCGGACTCGCCGGGCAGCGCGCTGATCGTGTGGGCCGTCCTCGGTGTCGCCGCCTATCCCGCCCTCGTCGTCATCGGCCGGTGGTACGTCGTACGCGCCGAACGCAACGAACGGGCCGCCGCGGACCGCACCGAAGGAGCCTGACGGTGACCGGCGTCCGGCGTGACCGGTCCGGCCGCGCGTCCGGGGCGGCCGGGTGAACCAGGCGTACGGCATCGTGGCCGTGTCGGCGGCGGTCGTCGCGACCCTGGTGATCGGTGCGACGGGACTGCGCATCTCCCGCACCACCTCCGACTTCTACGTCGCCTCCCGTACCGTCCCGCCGTACCTCAACGCCATGGCCATCAGCGGCGAGTACCTCTCCGCGGCCTCGTTCCTCGGCATCGCGGGGCTCGTCGCCGCCCAGGGCGTCGAGATGCTCTGGTTCCCCGTCGGCTACGCCGCCGGCCATCTCGTCCTGCTGGTCTTCGTCGCCGCCCCGCTGCGCCGCTCCGGGGCCTACACGCTGCCCGACTTCGCCGACTCACGGCTGGAGTCCCGCGCCGCCCGGCGCGTGGCCGGAGCGCTCGTCGTCGGTGTCGGCTGGCTGTACCTGCTGCCCCAGCTCCAGGGCGCGGGCCTCACCCTCGGACTGGTCACCGGCGCACCGCACTGGTTCGGCGGGGTCCTCGTCGCCGTCGTCGTCACCCTGGCCGTGACCGCCGGCGGCATGCGCGGCATCACCTTCGTCCAGGCCTTCCAGTACTGCCTGAAACTGACCGCGCTCCTGGTGCCCGCCGTCTTCCTGGTCCTCGCCTGGCACGGCGACCCGCGGCCCGCCGGCGCCCTCGACGAGCCGCCCACCTTCCGCCGGCACACGCAGGTCACCGTCGAGACCACCGTCCGGATCCGGATCGCGGCGCCGCTGCCGGCCGTCGTGACCGGTGCCGTGGACGGGCGGGGGTACGACGACGGCCGCCTGGTGCTGGACGCCGGCGTGCACGAGGTGCGGGGCGGGACGACGCTCCGGTTCGCGCCCGGCACACCCGTGCCCGAGCGCGAGAGCGGGGACGGGCGGCGGGACGGGGCCTCCGGCTGGGCGGCGCCGCTGCCGGGCGGCCGGGACGGTCATCCGCTCTACGCGACGTACGGGCTGATCTTCGCCACCTTCCTCGGCACCATGGGGCTGCCGCACGTCCTCGTCCGTTTCTACACCAACCCCGACGGCCGCACCGCCCGGCGCACCACCGTCATCGTGCTCGCCCTGGTCGGCGGCTTCTACCTGCTGCCGCCCCTGTACGGCCTGCTCGGCCGGATCTACGCCCCCGACCTGCTGCTCACCGGCACCACCGACGCCGCCGTGCTCGTCCTGCCCGAACGTCTCGTCGGTGGCCTCGGCGGCGACCTGCTCGGCGCCCTCGTCGCCGCCGGCGCCTGTGCCGCCTTCCTGTCCACCGCCTCCGGGCTCACCCTGTCCGTCGCCGGCGTGCTCAGCCAGGACGTGCTGCCCTCGCTCGGCGTGCACCGCTTCCGGCCGGCGACGCTCCTGGCGGTCGCCGTACCCGCCACGGTGAGCGTGGCCGCCGGCAAACTCCCCGTGGCCAACGCCGTGGGACTCGCCTTCGCGGTGGCCGCCTCCTCCTTCTGCCCGCTTCTGCTCCTCGGCATCTGGTGGCGCGGCCTCACCCCGCCGGGCGCCATCGCGGGACTGCTCACCGGCGGCGGCAGCGCCCTCACCGCGGTCGCCCTGACCATCGCCGGACCCCTGACCGGTCCTCTGTCCGACGGCTGGGCGCACACCCTGCTCGCCTGGCCGGCCGTGTGGTCGGTACCGCTCGGCTTCCTGACCATGATCCTTGTCTCGCTCGCCACCCGGGACCGGATCCCGGCCGGCACCGAGGCCGTCATGGCCCGCCTCCACCTGCCCGAACGTCCCGCCGGCCACGACGTGCCCGCCGCTCGCCGAGGAGTGACCGCCCCATGACGATCCGCCGCCGGCCCGCCGACGCCGGGACCCCCGCGTGAACGGGCTCGTCCTCCTCGCCGCCGGGGCCCCCGTGCTATTCGCCGCCGGTCTCGGCGCCGGCCGACTCCTGGCCCGCAGGGCCGACCCGGACGGCACGGACCACGGCACCCCCGTGCAACGCGCCACCTTCCACACCCTGCACACCGCGTCCATGGCCGCGCCCCCGCTGCGCGCCGGACTCACCGAGGACGCGGCCCGCAAGGCGGTACGACGGCTCCGGCCGCTGTTCGCCACGGCCGCGCTCGGCCTCACCGCCGAGGACCGGCTGCTGGCCTGGGACGGACCGGGCCGGCACCACGCGGACACGGCCCTGGAGCGGGTCCGCCAGGTGCTGGACACCGGCCGCGCCCAGACCTTCACCGTCGGCTGCCCGGACCCGGCCTGCCCGGTACGCCGGGGTGCCGTCGCCCCGCTCACCGTCGACGGGCGGGTGCTCGGCGCGCTCGTCGTGCTGAGCACCGGGGAATCGGAGTCCGTGGGCCGGGCCACCGAGGAGGTGGCGCGCTGGGTCTCCGTACAGCTCGAACTCGCCGAACTCGACCGGACCCGCACGGGGCTGATCGAGGCGGAGATCCGGGCGCTGCGCGCGCAGATCTCACCGCACTTCGTCTACAACTCGCTGGCGGCGATCGCCTCGTTCGTGCGGACCGACCCCGAACGGGCCCGGGAGCTCCTGCTGGAGTTCGCCGACTTCACCCGCTACTCCTTCCGCCGGCACGGTGAGTTCACCACGCTGGCCGAGGAGTTGCGCTCCGTCGAGCAGTTCCTCGAGCTGGTCCGCGCCCGGTTCGGACAGCGGCTGCGGGTCACCCTGCAGATCGCCCCCGAGGTGCTGCCCGTGGCGGTGCCCTTCCTCTGCCTCCAGCCCCTGGTGGAGAACGCGGTCAAGCACGGGCTGGAGGAGAGCGTCGAGCGCAGCCGCATCGCCATCACCGCGCAGGACGAGGGCGCGACGGCCCGGATCGTCATCGAGGACAACGGGGTCGGCGTGGAACCGGACCGGCTGCGCCGCATCCTGCGCGGCGAGGGCAGCCCCTCGGCCGGCATCGGGCTGCGCAACGTGGACGAGCGGCTGCGCCAGGTCTACGGCGACGAGCACGGACTGGTCATCGAGACCGGTGTCGGTGCCGGAATGAAGATCACGATGCGCGTCCCCAAGTACCGCGGGGCAGCACCGCGGTCCTCACGTCACCGAGCCGCTCACGGGTGACCGGCGGTCCCGCCCGACGGGAGCCCGGCCCCGCCGTCCTGGGCCTGCCTCCGCTGCCGCCGTGCCGCCATCACCGCGTAGACGATGATGCCGACGAACAGGAACAGCACGCCCTGGTACACCGCCGCGTAGCCCGCGCCCGCCATCAGCCAGACGGAGAAGGCGGCGGCGACCGCGGTGACCACCGAGTCCCGGACCAGCCGTGCCCGGTCCACCGTCCCGCCGCGGCCGGAGACCAGGTGGAAGATCTGCGCCGCGGTGGCCAGCAGGTAGGGGACCGTCGCGGTGAACGTGGTCACCAGGACGAGGATCTCGAAGACCTTGCCCGAGCCGGAGGCGTAGTTGTAGACGGTGAGCAGGGAGGCGAGCACGACCGTCACGCCGACACCGACCGTGGGCACGCCACGGCGCCGGCGTGCGAACGCGCTCGGGAACAGGCCGTCACGGGCCGCCGCGTACGGCGTCTGCGCGCTCAGCAGGGTCCAGCCGTTGAGGCAGCCGGTCATCGACACCAGGGCGGCGAGCGCCACCGCCGTACCGCCCCAGCTGCCGCCGAACATCGCGTTCACGGCGTCCGAGAACGGCGCGGTGGAGGTCACCAGACGGTCGTGCGCGACCGTGCCGAACACGGACAGCGTGCCGAGCAGGTAGACGAGCGCGGCACCCGCGGTGCCGATCACGGTGGCACGCCCCACGTTGCGGCGGGCGTTCCTGACCTCGCCCGCGCTGACGGCGGCGGACTCCACCCCCAGGTAGGAGAAGAGCAGCAGGGCGGCGGAGGCGGACACCGCGCCGACCGCACCCTGGCCGCTGGTGTTGAACGGCCCCAGCCGGTCGGGGTCGAAGAAGAACAGCCCGCCGACCGCCACGAGCAGCAGCGGTACGAACTTCAGCACCGTCGACACCAGCTGGACGGCGCCGACGTACCGGGTGCCCGCGAAGTTGGCGAGCGCGGGCAGCCACTGCAGGGCCAGCGCGGCCAGGCAGGCGGTCCAGCGGTGCCCGTTCACCGGGATCAGGACGTCGAGGTAGCCGACGGCGGCCACGGCGAGCGCGGCGTTCGACACCCACGTGGTGATCCAGTACGACCAGGCGGCGAGGAAGCCCGCGAAGTCGCCGAACGCCTCGCGGGCGTAGACGTAGGGTCCGCCGGTGCGCGGGTCGCGCGCCGCGAGCCGGCCGAAGACCAGGGCGAGTGCGATGGCACCGACGGTCAGCACGCCGAAGGCGACCAGGCTGACCGTGCCGTACGGGGCGATGGAGGCGGGGAGCAGGAAGATGCCGCCGCCGATGATGTTGCCCATGACCAGCGCGGTGGCGACGGGCAGGCCGAACCGGCGGGCATGCCTGCCGGTGTCGCCGTGCCGGTCCTCGGCGGGGAGATCGGGGGACGTGGCGGGGACCCCCGTGGGGGCCGGAGCCGACTGCGGGACGGTTCCGGTGCTGTGCATCGGTGGTGCGCCTCTCATGGAACTGACGTTCCCGGGATCGCCGGGACGGGCCCATGGTCGGGGATGCACCGATGTGGCTCAAAATCGCCGTTTGTTGTTCTGTGCGGGCCGCTTGATCACGGAAAAAGCGTCGTGGCACGGCCCCCGCGCCGCCAGATGTCCGGCGCCTCCCGCGGGGCGCTCCGGGGGCCGGCCGCGGTCAGTCCGGTGCCGCCCAGAGGCTGCGCACATGTCCCAGGTGCCGGGTCATGACCGCGTGCACGGCCTTCTCGTCGCGCTCCAGCAGCGCGTCCAGCAGCTCCAGGTGCTCCTCGGCGGAGGCCAGCAGCCGCCCCGCCTCCACCAGTGCGGTCAGGCCGTAGAGGCGGGAGCGTTTGCGCAGGTCGGCGACGACCTCGACCAGGTGGGCGTTGCCGGCCAGGGCGAGCAGCCCCAGGTGGAAGCGGGTGTCGGCCTCGACGTAGCCGATCAGGTCGCCCGCCGCCGCGGCGGCGACGATCTCCCGGGCCGCCGGGCGCAGCGCCTCCAGGGAGACGCGGTCGGCGGTGCGGGCCAGCTCCACCACGGTGGGGATCTCGATCAGCGCCCGGACGTGCGTGTACTCGTCCAGCTGCCGGTCGGAGACGACGGTGACCCGGAAGCCCTTGTTGGGCACGGTGTCGACCAGCCCCTCCTTGGCCAGGTCGAGCATCGCCTCCCGCACGGGTGTCGCCGAGACGCCGAACCGGGTGGCGAGCGAGGGCGCCGAGTACACCTCGCCCGGCCGCAGCTCGCCCGCGATCAGCGCGGCGCGCAGCGCGTCCGCGACCCGCTCGCGGTAGCTGCTCCGCCGGCCGCCCAGCCGGGGGAGGGCGGGCAGCTCCGCGTCCCGCGCGCCCTGAGCCGTATTCTGTGCCATGTCACGCATCACCGGGTGAGTCTAGAGGACCCCCTAGAGCACGAAGCCCTCCGGGAACGGGTCGGTCGGGTCCAGCAGGTACTGCGCGGTGCCCGTGATCCACGCGCGCCCGGTGAAGCTGGGCAGCACGGCCGGCACCCCGGCGACCTCCGCCGTCCCCAGCAGCCGGCCGGTGAACCGGGTGCCGATGAACGACTCGTTCACGAACTCGGTGTGCAGCGGCAGTTCACCGCGCGCGTGCAGCTGTGCCATCCGCGCACTGGTGCCGGTGCCGCACGGGGAGCGGTCGAACCAGCCGGGGTGGATGACCATGGCGTGCCGGGAGTGCCGGGCCGTGGCACCGGGCGCGTACAGGTGGACGTGGTGGCAGCCGCGGATGGACGGGTCCTCCGGGTGCACCGGCTCCGCCTGCTCGTTGACGGCCTCCATCAGGGACAGTCCGGCCGCCAGGATGTCGTCCTTGCGGGCCCGGTCGAAGGGCAGCCCGAAGGTGTCGAGCGGCAGGATCGCGTAGAAGTTGCCGCCGTAGGCCAGGTCGTAGGTGACGGTACGGCCGTCGGGCAGGGTGACCTCGCGGTCCAGGCCGGCCGCGAACGAGGGGACGTTGCGCAGCGTCACGCCGCGTGCGGCGCCGTCCTCCACCGCGACCTCGGCGACCACGAGCCCCGCCGGGGTGTCCAGCCGGATGACGGTGACCGGCTCGGTGACCTCCACCATCCCGGTCTCGACCAGCACGGTGGCCACCCCGATCGTGCCGTGCCCGCACATCGGCAGATAACCGGAGACCTCGATGTAGACCACGCCCCAGTCGCAGTCGGGGCGGGTGGGCGGCTGCAGGATCGCGCCGCTCATGGCGGAGTGGCCGCGCGGCTCGTTCATCAGCAACCGCTTGACGCCGTCGCGGTGTTCACGGAACCACAGCCGCCGTTCGTTCATGGTCGCGCCCGGGATGGTGCCGATCCCGCCGGTGATCACCCGGGTCGGCATGCCCTCGGTGTGCGAGTCGACGGCGTGCAGGACGAGTGTGCTGCGCATGGTCCGGCTCCCTTACGCGAGGCCCGCGGCGACGGCCTTCTCGGTGGCCGCGCGGACCGCGGCCTCCTGTTCGGGCAGCAGCGGCACCCGCGGCGGGCGCACCGGGCCGCCGTACCGCCCGACGACGTCCATGGAGAGCTTGATCGCCTGCACGAACTCCACCTTCGAGTCCCAGCGCAGCAGCGGGTGCAGCTGCCGGTACAGGGGGAGCGCGGTGGTGAGGTCGCCGGCCAGCGCGGCGCGGTACAGCTCCACCGAGGCCCGCGGGAGCGCGTTCGGATAGCCGGCCACCCAGCCCTTGGCGCCGGACACCGCCAGCTCCAGCAGCACGTCGTCGGCGCCGATCAGCAGGTCCAGCTCGGGCGCGAGTTCGGCGATGCGGTAGGCGCGGCGGACGTCTCCGGAGAACTCCTTGACGGCCTGCACGAGCCCCTCGCCGTGCAGCCGGGCGAGGAGTTCGGGCACCAGGTCGACCTTGGTGTCGATCGGGTTGTTGTACGCCACCACGGGCAGGCCCGCCTTCGCGACCTCCGCGTAGTGCGCGAGCACCGACCGCTCGTCGGCGCGGTAGGCGTTGGGCGGCAGCAGCATCACCGCCCCGCACCCGGCCTCGGCCGCCTGCTCGGCCCAGCGGCGGGCCTCGGCCGAGCCGTAGGCGGCGACCCCCGGCATCACCCGCTCGCCGCCGACCGCGGCCACGGCCGTCTCCACCACCCGGGTCCGCTCCTGCGGGGTGAGCACCTGGTACTCGCCGAGCGAGCCGTTCGGTACGACGCCGTCGCAGCCGTTCGCCACGAGCCAGGCGCAGTGCTCGGCGTAGCGGTCGTGGTCGACCGAGAGGTCGGCGCGCAGGGGGAGGGCGGTGGCGACGAGGATGCCGCGCCAGGGACGGTGCTGTGCCATGGTCATGGATGTTCCCTCATTCGTGGCGTGTGACATAGTACTGAGTGGGGTGCCGGACCCCGAGCCGTTCGGGTGCCGGTCCGAGCCGGGTCCGAGCCGTGGGCGTGCTGGTGTGAGTCGCAGGGCGTGCTGGTGCGGGTCGTCCGGGCGGTGCCGGTCTCACTCCCTCTCCGGCAGGGCGGCCAGGACGCCCAGCGGTACCGGCCGGGCGAACGGCCGGCGTCCGGCGGTGAGCGGGCAGCCGGCCAGGCCCGCCACCGCGGGCCCGCACATCCGGCCCTGGCACCAGCCCATCCCGGCCCGGGTGAGCAGCTTCACCGTGCGCAGGTCCCCGGCGCCGAGCTCACCGGCCTCCCGCACCCGTCCGGCGGTGACCTCCTCGCAGCGGCACACCACCGTGGCGTCCGGGATCCGGTCCGCCCAGCCGGCCGGCGGCGCGTACACCTCGTCCAGGGCCGTGGCGAACGCCCGCAGCCGGGTCCTGGCCCGGTCGGCGGCGGCCCAGTGGCGCGGGTCGGGGACTGTGCCGTGCAGCCGGGCGGCGGCCGAGCTCCCGGCGATGTGCCCCTCGGCGAGCGCCAGCGCCGCGCCGCCCACGCCGGTGGCCTCCCCGGCGGCCCAGACACCGGGCACGTCGGTGCGCTGCTCGGCGTCGACCCGTACGGAGGTGCCGGACAGGGTGCAGCCGAGGGTCTCGGCGAGGTCGGTGTGCGGCAGCATGCCGTGGCCGACGGCGAGGGTGTCGCAGGGAATGCGCCGGGCGCTGCCGGGCCGGAGCCGGCCGTCCCGGTCGAGCGCGGCCACCGTCACCGCCTCCAGCCGGCCGGTGCCGTGCGCCGCGACGACGGTGTGCCGGGTCAGGGTGCGCACGCCGTGCCGGAGCAGCCGGGCCGCGTACCCCGCGCCCTCGGCGAGTTTGCCGGGCTGTGCGGCCAGGGCGGGCGCCCGGCGCGGCAACGCGGCCGGATCGGCGGACTCGACCAGCGCGGCGACCCGGGCGCCGGCCGCGGCGAGCCCGGTGGCCACCGGCAGCAGCAGCGGCCCGGTCCCGGCCACCACCACCCTCCGGCCGGGCAGCACCAGGCCGCCCTTGAGCATGGCCTGCGCGCCGCCCGCCGTGACGACCCCGGGCAGTGTCCAGCCGGGGAACGGCAGCACCCGCTCGTACCCGCCGGTGGCGAGCAGCACGGCGTCGGCCCGGACGGTGACGCCCTCCTGCTGCGCCGGGCCGCGCAGGGCGTGCACGGTGACCGGCCCGGAGTCCGACCGCCGCTCCACGCACCACACGTGGTGGTCGGTCAGGTGGGTGATCCGGCCGGCCGCGCGGTGCCGGGCCAGCGCGTCCCGCAGCCGCTCCCAGGTGCGCCACTGGTGGTGCAGGGCCCCCGGCCGACGTGCGCCGAGGGCCGGGGCGGGCTGCCGGTAGAACTGCCCGCCGGCCTGCTCGGCCGCGTCGACCAGGGTCACGCGGACACCTCGTGCCGCTGCCGCCAGCGCCCCGGCGAGACCCGCGGGGCCCGCGCCGACGACGGTGAGTCGCGGTGGTTCAGTCATCGCCGGGGCCCGTCCCCTCCTGTGTGCGGATCACGTCTCCCGGGCGCACCGGCACCAGGCAGGCCCGCTGGTTCGGACGGCCGTTGACGGTCACCAGACAGTCGAAGCACACCCCGATCCCGCAGAACACACCGCGCGGCTCGCCGGTGCCGCGCGTCCTGCGCCAGGCCGTCACGCCCGCCGCCCACAGCGCCGCCGCGACCGTCTGGCCCGGCAGCGCGGACAGGGGCCGGCCGTCGAAGGTGACGGTGCAGGCCTCGCGCGGGCGGGCGCGGGTCAGCTTCAGCGGATTCACCGGACGTCGCCTCCCTCGGTGTCGAACCGCTCCGGACGGAACGGCGTGAGATCCAGCTCGGGCGCCTTCCCGGTGAGCACCCGCGCGATCGACTGTCCGGTGCCGGGGGCGAGTCCGATGCCGGCGCCCTCGTGCCCGCAGGCGTGGAACAGGCCGGGCGCCCGCGGGTCGGGCCCGATCGCCGGCAGGTGGTCGGGCAGGTACGGCCGGAAGCCCGCGTACGTCCGCAGCGCGCGGACCCGCTCCAGGAACGGGAACAGTCCGACCGCCCCGGCCGCGAGCGCCCGAACCGCGTCCAGCGACAGCGAGCGGTCGAAGCCCACCCGCTCCCGTGTGGCGCCGATCAGCACCGGGCCGGCGGGCGTGCCCTCCACCACCGGCGAACTGCGCAGGCCGGCCGAGTCGCTGGCCACGTCGGCGACGTAGTCCGCGGCGTACACCTTGTGCCGGATCATTCGCGGCAGTGGCTCGGTGACCAGCACGAAGCCGCGCCGCGGCAGGACGGGCAGCCGGACGCTGGCGAGCGCGGCGAGGTCGCCGCCCCAGGTGCCGGCCGCGTTCACCACCGCCGGTGCGTGGATCTCGCCCCGGTCGGTGCGGACGCCGTACACCGTGCCGCCCGCCGTCCGCAGCACCCCGGTCACGGCCTGCCCGGTGTGCAGGGCGGCACCGGAGGCGCGGGCCAGGTGGGCGGCGGCGAGCGCCGGCATGACCTGGGCGTCCTGCGGATAGTGCACGCCACCCGCCATGCCCGGCGCCACGTGCGGTTCCAGCTCGGCGAGCCCTCCGCCGTCCACGGGTACGGCGGTGACGCCGGCCTCGCGCTGGCCCGCCGCGAAGTCCCGCAGGGCGTCCAGGGCCGGGGGAGTGGAGGCGACCACGAGGCCGCCCTTGGGTTCGTACTCGATCGCGGTGCCGTGCTCCCGCGCCAGCTCGGCCCACAACCGGGCGGACAGCAGGGCGAGTGCGAGTTCCGGGCCCGGTCCCTTGTCGGAGACGAGGAGGTTGCCCTCGCCGGCGCCGGTGGTGCCGCCCGACACCGGGCCCCGGTCCACGAGGCGCACGTCGAGTCCGGCGCGCACGGCGTACCAGGCGCAGGCGGCGCCCACCATTCCGGCCCCGACGACCACGACATCGCAGGTCAGTCGCTTCGTCACGCCAGTACTATGTCACATGTTCCCGTGTCTGAGGAGTCCCCCGCGCCGAGCCGGAGCCCTCGGCCGGCCCGTGTCACGGCCGAGCCCGAGTACCGGGCGTGGACACCCTCTTGACGTCGTACCACCCCGGATCGACACTCCAGGGAGGGAATCCTAGTGAACAGGTAGGGAATCATGACGCGCCTCGCGACGGGCACCGGCCGCACGGGCCGGACGCCGTTGCGCGCCCCCCTGTTGACCTCCCGCCGTCACATCGACCTGCAGCGCGTCTGCAGCGCGATCAGCCGCCACCGCTGACCCGGCCGCCCCCACCGCCACCGACCGGCCCCCCTCCGCGCCGGCGCGTCCGTCCGCACACCCACCTCCGGGGAGACGCATGTCCATCGCTCCGCTCGCCGCCGTGCCGTCCGCCGCCCCTCGTACCGCCCCCGCCTTCCGGGGCCGGATCGGCCGGGACGCGCGCAGCGGCCACTACGCCGTGCCGCACCGCTACCGGCTCCATCTGTCCACCGCCTGTCCCGACGGGCTGCGCCTCGCCGTCGGCCACCGCCTGCTCGATCTGGACACCGTCTGTCCGGTCACCCTCCTGCCCGCCGTCCCGGACTGTCCCGACGCCGGTCACTCGGTGCTGCGCCCGCTGTACGAGGCGAGCGCCCACCACCACACCGGACCGGCGCTCGGGCCCGTGCTCAGCGACGACTGGTCCGGACGCATCGTCAGCACCCATACGCCCGACATCCTGCGCGACCTGGACCGGTTCCGTCCGGGCGGCGGTGCCCGCCTGTACCCCTCCGGGCTGGAGTCCGTGATCGAGGCCGTCGAGCGGATGTGCGCCGAGGGCATCGAGGAGGCCGCGCAGCGCGCGGGACGGGCCGGTGCCGACCCGGCGGAGCGGGCCGCCGCCCTCGACGTGCTGCTCGACACCCTGGGCCGGCTGGAGCGGCGGCTGGACGGGGAGTCGTACCTCGTCGACGACCGGCTCACCGCCGCCGACATCGAACTGTGGGTGACCCTCGTGCAGCTCGACACCGTCCACCGCTGCCATCTCGACGCCTCCGCCGTGCACCGCATCGCCGGCCACCGCGCCCTGTGGGCCTACGCCCGCCGGCTGGCCGCGCACCCCGCGTTCGGCCGCCGGCTCGACCTCGACGGCATCGCCCGCCGCCACCACGGCCGCTGCCAGGGCCTGGAAGCCGCCGGAGCAGCTGTCCAGATCCTGGACTGGGCGGCCCACGCCGCGGAAGCCCCGGACGCTTCCCGCAGGTGAGAGCGGGCCGCCGATGTCCGGTGGGCGGACGGCCGTTGACAATCGAACGGGCAACTGCCTTACTTACGGCTCAAGAACGGTCATGAGCGTCAGCGCCAAGCCCTGGCTCGCTGACCGGCAACCCTCGCGCCGCGGTGGGGTGCCCCAGGTGACGACCGGACCGGATGACGTTTCGGTAAGCGCGAGGCCCCCCGGGGCCCGGAACAGTGACAGGTGACGCCATGTACGCAGCTCCCCGGACGGCCGCGAGCCGCCCCCAGGGCTGCGTACCGTCGTACGACGGTCTCCTCGTCGCCGACCGCGCCGTCGACCTGCTCCGCGTGAACAGCGCACTGTGTACCGCACCGGGCTCCGCCCGTTGTCAGGGCTGACCTCTCCTCCCAGCCCCCGCACTCCCGCCGCACGCCGTCCCCGAGGCGTGCCGCTGTCCGCCCAGCCCCCGGTCCCGTGCCTGTCCGTGCGCCGCCTCGTGCCGTAGTGCCGTCGTGGCCCACGCCCGCCCGTGCGCGGCACCCGGGGGTGTCCGACTCCGCCGGAGCCTGCCATGAGTGAACCGCCGGGCGCCGCCGTCTCGCTGGCCGAGGCGCCGCCGACACCGACCGACACCCCGTCGAAACCCCTTGCCGCCCAGCGGGTCCTGCCGCTGCGTCGGCCCGGCCGGTGGATCGTCACCGCCGTCGTCCTGGTGCTCGTCGCGCAGATCCTGCACGGGCTGGTCACCAACCCCTTCTACCAGTGGGACCGCTTCCGCTACTGGTTCGTGCGCCCCACCGTCCTCGACGGCCTCCTCGTCACCCTGGAAGTCACCGCGCTCAGCGCCGTCCTCGGACTCCTCGGCGGGATCCTGCTGGCCCTCGGCCGGCTCTCCGGCAGCCCGGTGCTGCGCGCGGTCAGCTGGACGTACACCTGGCTGTTCCGCTCCGTGCCGCTGATCGTGGTGCTGATCTTCCTCTACAACTTCAGTGCCCTGTACAAGACGTTGAGCCTCGGTGTGCCCTTCGGCCCCGCCTTCGTCACCTTCGACGAGTCGAAACTGGCCACCGACATGACGATCGCCGTCATCGGTCTCAGCCTCAACGAGGCGGCGTACGCCGCAGAGGTGGTGCGCGGCGGCATCCTCTCCGTCGACCAGGGACAGCACGAGGCGGCCGCCGCGCTCGGCCTGCCCAAGGGCTACCAGTTCCGCCGGATCGTCTTCCCGCAGGCCCTGCGGTCCATCACCCCGAACTACGTCAACCAGCTGATCGGACTCGTCAAGAGCACGTCCCTCGTCTTCTACGTGTCCCTGCTCGACATCTTCGGCACCGTCCAGTCGATGAGCAGCACCTACCCCGGTGACGTCGTGCCGCTGCTGCTGGTCGCCACCGTCTGGTACCTGATCCTCACCAGCGCCGTGTCCGTCGTCCAGTTCCACGTCGAGCGGTACCACGCCCGGGGCGCCACCCGCACCCTGCCCCCCACACCCCTGCAGAAGGCGCGGGCCGGCCTGGCCTCGCTGCGGGACCGGCTGCGCAGGGAGGCCGCCGTATGACCACCGCACCGACCCTTCCGGAGACCGCCCCCGCCGCGCTGGAAGTGCACGGCGTCCACAAGTGGTACGGCGCCCACCGCGTCCTCGACGGCATCGACCTGACCGTCCGCCCCGGCGAGGTCACGGTGGTCCTGGGGCCCTCCGGTTCCGGCAAGTCGACGCTGCTCAGGGTGATCAACCACCTGGAGAAGCCCGAGATCGGTCACGTCAGCGTCGGCGGCGAGCTGATCGGGGTGAAGCGCCACGGGGACCGGCTGAAGGAACTCAGCGAGCGCGCCATCCTCGCCCAGCGCGGCCGGATCGGCTTCGTCTTCCAGAACTTCAACCTCTTCCCGCACCTGACCGTCCTCGACAACGTCGCCGCCGCCCCCGTCGCCACGGGCCGGCTGACCAAGGCGGCGGCCGTGGCGCTGGCCCGCGAACTGCTCGACCGCGTGGGGCTCGGCGACAAGGCCGGCGCCTATCCCCGGCAGTTGTCCGGCGGCCAGCAGCAGCGTGTCGCCATCGCCCGCGCCCTCGCCCTGCGGCCCGGGATCATCCTCTTCGACGAACCGACCTCGGCACTCGACCCGGAACTCGTCGGCGAGGTGCTGGCCGTCATCAAGGACCTGGCGACCAGCGGCACCACCCTCGTCATCGTCACCCACGAGATCGGCTTCGCCCGCGAGGTCGCCGACCGGATCGTCTTCATCGACGGCGGCCGGATCGTCGAACAGGGCCCGCCCGGCCAGGTGCTCGACCACCCGCGGCACCAGCGGACCCGGGACTTCCTCGGCAAGGTGCTCTGACCCTCACCGGCTCGCGACGCGAACCCGGACCCGCCACCACAACCACTCCGCGAACGACAAGGACAGCCATGCCCAGCCACCTCTCCCGACGCGGCCTCCTGCGCGGCCTCACCGCGGCCACCGCTGCCTTCTCCCTCGCCGGCGCGCTCACCGCCTGCGGTGGTGACAGCGAGGCCGCCGCCACGACCGACTCCGCGGGCACGGTGACCGTGGGGCGGCTGTCCAACGGAGCCGCCACGCAGACCGCGCTGAAGGTCTCCGAAGTGAAGTCCATCAGCGCTCACCTGCCCGACTCCGTCCGCAGCAGGGGCAAGCTCGTCATCGGCGTCGGCGCCCTGCCCTCGGGATCCGCGCCGCTGACCTTCCTGGGCAGCGACCAGAAGACCCTCACCGGCTCCGAGCCCGACCTCGGCCGCCTGGTGGCCGCGGTCCTCGGTCTCCAGCCCGAGGTCAGGAACTCCACCTGGGAGAACCTCTTCGTCGGCATCGACAGCGGGAAGGTCGACGTCGCCTTCTCCAACGTCACCGTCACCGAGGAGCGCAAGAAGAAGTACGAGTTCGCCTCCTACCGCAAGGACAACCTGGCCTTCGAGGTGCTGAAGAAGAACCCCTGGAACTTCGACGGCCGGTACCAGAACCTCGCCGGCAAGACGGTCAGCGTGGGCGCCGGCACCAACCAGGAGAAGATCCTGCTGGAGTGGAAGGCGAGACTCGCCAAGGAGGGCAAGAAGCTCACCGTCAAGTACTTCCCGGACCAGAACTCCATCAACCTGGCCCTCAGGAGCGGCAAGATCGACGCCTACTTCGGCCCCAACCCCACGATCTCCTACCGCGTCCGGCAGACCGCCAAGTCCTCCCAGCCGACCCGCAACGCGGGCACCTTCTCCGGCGCCGGCGCCACGCTCCAGGGCCTGATCGCGGCCACCGCCAAGAAGGACAGCCACCTGGCCGAGCCGGTCGCCGAGGCCATCAACTACCTGGTCGAGCACGGGCAGTACGGCAAGCTGCTGGCCGCCTACAACCTCTCCAACGAGTCCCTGCCGAAGTCGGAGGTCAACCCGCCCGGGCTGCCGCTGGACAACTCCTGATGCGCGATCACGTGCCCGGCGTCGGCGCAGGTCCCTTCCCGCCCGACGCCCCCGCCCTCGGCAACGCCGTCCGGGCCGCCCTCGACGGCCCGCACGCCCACCTCGCGCAGCGGTTCGGGCGCGCGGCCCGCTACCGGCCGAGGACCTGCGCCTTCGCGGCTGTCGCCGACCCGGCCGACCCCGCGGCCCGGGACGACCTGCGCACGCTCGTCGGACCGGGAACCACCGTACGGGGCAAGCCGGTCGGGCGGGTCCCCGACGGGTGGGAGACGCTCGGCGACGGCGAGGGCGTCCAGCTCGTCGACACCGCGCTGCGCGCCGAACCGGCCCCGGAGGCGGTGCGCCCGGGGCCCGGGGACGTCCCCGGGTTCCTCGGCCTGGCCGCCCGCACCCGGCCCGGGCCGTTCCCGCGACGGACCGCCGAGATGGGCACCTACCTCGGCCCCAGGCACCACGGCGGGCTCGTCGCCGTGGCGGGGGAAAGACTGCGGCTGCCCGGCTGGACCGAGATCAGCGCGGTGTGCACCGACCCCGCGTATCGCGGCCGGGGGCCGGCGACCCGGCTGGTGCGCGCGGTCGCGGCGGGGATCCGGGAGCGCGGGCACACCCCGTTCCCGCACGCCGCCGCCGACAACACGTCCGCCGTCCGGCTCTACGAGTCGATCGGGTTCACCCCGCGCCGCCGTTCCCGCATCGTGCAGGTGCCGCAGTCCGGGAACAAGCGGCGCCGGCCGGGCGTTGAACGTCACGAAGGCATCCGACACGAGATCCGGCAGGCGGCCGCCGGCCCGGCCCGCCGTGTCCGACGCAGGGAGGTGACGGCCGTGACCCGAGCGCCCCGGCGGGCACGCCCGCCGCGCCCCGTGCCCGCGTACCGCTCCGTCCGTCTGCACTCCCGGCCGCACATAGACCTCCAGCGCGTGTCCGCCGCGCTCTGTCGCCCCTGACCTCACCCCGGCCCTCTTCCCCCGGCCCGGGTCTCCTCCTGCTGCCGCGCCCGCCCGTGGCCGACGCCGCCCGTCCCGGCCGCCGTCGGCACCGCGTGCCGGTGCTCTCGTACGGACATCAAGGAAGGCACCGACGTGTCCTCGACCTCCCCCGCACCACTGCACCTCGCCGTCGCCCTGGACGGCACCGGCTGGCACCCCGCGTCCTGGCGCGAGCCGGTCGCCCGCCCCCGCGACCTGTTCACCGCCGGCTACTGGACCGACCTGATCACCGAGGCCGAACGCGGCCTGCTCGACTTCGTCACCATCGAGGACGGCCTCGGCCCGCAGTCCTCCCTGCTCTTCGCGCCCGACGAGCGCACCGACCAGGTCCGCGGCCGGCTCGACGCGGTCCTCATCGCCTCGCGCGTCGCCCCGCTCACCCGCCGCATAGGCCTGGTGCCGACCGTGGTGACCACCCACACCGAGCCGTTCCACATCTCCAAGGCGATCGCCACCCTCGACTACGTCAGCGCCGGACGCGCGGGCCTGCGGGTGCGGACCACCTTCCGCACCGACGAGGCCGCGCACTTCGGCCGGCGCACCGTCCCCCGGCTCGACGGCTTCGACGGCCCGGACGCCCAGGAGGCGATCACGGAGCTGTTCGACGAGGCCGCCGACCACGTGGAAGTGGTCCGCCGGCTCTGGGACAGCTGGGAGGACGACGCCGAGATCCGGGACGCGGCGACCGGCCGCTTCATCGACCGGGAGAAGCTGCACTACATCGACTTCGAGGGCCGCTTCTTCAGCGTCAGGGGTCCCTCCATCACGCCCCGCCCGCCGCAGGGCCAGCCATTGGTCACCGCCCTCGCCCACCGGACCGTCCCGTACCGGCTCGTCGCCCGCCAGGCCGACATCGGCTACGTCACCCCGCGGGACGCGGACCACGCCCGGGCGATCGTCGCCGAGATCCGCGCCCAGCAGGAGGCGGCGGGCCGTGCCGGGGAGACCCTGCACGTCTTCGGCGACCTCGTCGTCCTCCTGGACGACAGCCGGGCCGAGGCGGAGGACCGCCGGGACCGCCTCGACACCCTCGCGGGCGAGCCGTACACCAGCGACGCCCGGATCTTCACCGGCACGGCCGCCCAACTCGCCGACCTGCTGGAGGAGCTGGCGGCCGCCGGGCTGAGCGGCTTCCGGCTGCGGCCCGCGGTCGCCGGCCACGACCTGCCGCGGATCACCCGGGACCTGGTCCCCGAGCTGCAGCGCCGCCGCCGCTTCCGGGACGCCTACGAGGCCGGCACCCTGCGCGGCCACCTCGGCCTCACCCGGCCCGCCAACCGCTACGCAGCAGCCTGAGACGCCGGAGAGGACGACCGCACCCCATGAGCAAGCCGTTGAAGCAGATCCACCTCGCCGCCCACTTCCCCGGCGTCAACAACACCACCGTGTGGAGCGACCCGGCCGCCGGCAGCCACATCGAGTTCAGCTCCTTCGTCCACTTCGCGCGCACCGCCGAACGCGCCAAGTTCGACTTCCTGTTCCTCGCCGAGGGGCTCAGGCTCCGCGAACAGGGCGGCGAGATCTACGACCTGGACGTCGTCGGCCGCCCCGACACCTTCACCGTGCTGGCCGCCCTGGCCGCCGTCACCGACCGGCTCGGCCTGACCGGCACCATCAACTCCACCTTCAACGAGCCGTACGAGGTGGCCCGCCAGTTCGCCAGCCTCGACCACCTCTCCGACGGCCGGTCCGCGTGGAACGTGGTCACCTCCTGGGACGCCTTCACCGGCGAGAACTTCCGGCGCGGCGGCTTCCTGCCACAGGAGGAGCGCTACTCCCGCGCCAAGGAGTTCCTCGCCACCGCGCACGAGCTGTTCGACTCCTGGCGCGGCGACGAGATCCTCGCCGACCAGGCCACCGGCACCTTCCTCAGGGACGCCCGGGCCGGCGCCTTCGTGCACCAGGGGCAGCACTTCGACATCCACGGCCGGTTCAACGTCCCGCGCTCCCCGCAGGGCCGCCCGGTCGTCTTCCAGGCCGGCGACTCGGAGGAGGGCCGCGAGTTCGCCGCCTCCAGCGCCGACGCGATCTTCAGCCGGTACGCGACGCTGAAGGAGGGCCAGGCCTTCTACACGGACGTCAAGTCCCGCCTCGCCCGGTACGGCCGCCGCCCCGACCAGCTCCTGATCCTGCCCGCCGCGACCTTCGTCCTCGGCGACACCGACCAGGAGGCCGCCGAACTCGCCCGGGAGGTCCGCCGGCAGCAGGTCAGCGGCGCCACCGCCATCAAGCACCTGGAGTTCGTCTGGAACCGGGACCTGTCGGCGTACGACCCGGAGGGTCCGCTGCCCGACGTCGACCCGGTGGTGAGCGAGGAGCACATATCCCGGGGCCGCGCCCAGGTGCGGATGTACCGGGACCCGGTCGCCATCGCCCGCGAGTGGCGGCAGCTCGCCGAGGCCAACAAGTGGTCCATCCGCGACCTGGTCATCCACACCGGCAACCGGCAGACCTTCGTCGGCGCCCCGGCCACCGTCGCGCGGACCATCAACGACTTCGTGCAGGCCGACGCCTCCGACGGCTTCATCCTCGTCCCGCACATCACCCCCGGCGGACTCGACCCGTTCGCCGACAAGGTCGTCCCGCTGCTCCAGGAACAGGGCGTCTTCCGCACCGACTACGCGGGCACGACCCTGCGCGACCACCTGGGCCTCGCCCACCCCGACGCCGGCACCGGTGCCGCGCCCGAGCGGGCCGCGTCGTGACGGGCCTCGCCGCCGCCCCGACCGAGTCCCGGCCCCACCCGGTCACCGGGGTGCCGGGGCCGTAGCAGGAGCGGTTCCGCCCCGGCGCACCGGGGTACGCACGGACCTGCCGCACGCGATCGCCCCGGGGAGGCCACGCAGAACGACGAGCATGCCGTCACCGTGCCCCGGACGACCCGGACGACCCGGGCGGCCGGGACCGCGGTGAGAGTTCATGTGAGTGCAACGGTGGAGACTGGTCCGGGGCGGTGTCACCCGCCTACCGTGGTGAGGTGACCGCCCCGGCGTTGTCCCGCAGACCGCACGTGGACCTGGCGCGCACCGGCGCGCCGGTCTGTCGACACGCCTGACATCCCTCCATCACCCCGGGCCCGCGGGCAGTCCCGAGCTGCCGCTCCTCCCGCCGTCCGCCCAGGGGTGTCCCGTCCGCACGGCGCCGTCCGCACGGCGTTCCAAGGAGATGGACATGCCCACTGTCACCACCCATGAGACGCACCTCGCCCTCCACCGCGCCGGACCGCGCTTCGGCGCGGAGGTGACCGGCGTCGACCTGACCCGCCCCGTCGACGAGGCCACCGCCGACGCGCTGCGCCGGGCCTTCCGCGACCACAAGGTGCTGGTCTTCCGGGACCAGCACCTGACGCCGGACCAGCACGTGGAAGCGGTACGGCTGTTCTCCGACGTCTTCGACCACCCCACCGCCGTGCGGCACCCGGAGCACGCGCTGGTCTACCCGTACAACGTGCGGCAGACCGGCAAGGCCAGCACCTGGCACATCGGAGGCCTGTGGCGCAGCCCGGCCTTCGCCATCGAGTCGCTGACCTATGACGAGGTGCCGGAACTGGGCGGGCACACCCTGTGGGCGGATCTGCAGGCTGCCTACGACGACCTGTCCGAGCCGTTCAAGGCGCTGCTGGCCGACGTCAACGCCGTCTACGACGGGAACCCCGCGAACTACGCGCAGGGCAGCAGGAAGACGGGGATCGGTGAGACGACGGTCGAGCACCCCGTCGTCCTGGAACACCCCCTCACCGGGCGCAAGGGACTCTTCCTCAGCTCCTCCGCGCTCGGGCTCACCGGTGTCACCCCGCAGGAGGGCCGCGTCCTGCTCGACCACCTCCTGCGGCACGCCTCCTCGCCGGACTACACGATCCGCTTCGGCTGGCGGCCCGGCGACTTCGTCCTCTGGGACAACCAGGCCACCTGGCACTACGCCGTGGACGACTACGGCGACGGCGCCCGCGTGTACCGCAAGGTCATCGGCGTGGAACCGCTGCGCACCGCCGGCTGAGCCGGTCCGTCAGCCGCCGGCCGTCCGCGCCGCTGAACCACTCGGTGTGCCCGCCGTAGCACTCGTACCCCAGGCGGTGTTCTCCGGCGAGCCGACGGCCCCGGCACGGGGCCCGGAACCGACGGCGTGGGCGTGGACGTCACCTCCCCCGTAGGTGACGTCCACGCCCGTTCCCCCGGCGCCGGACCGTGGCTCCCCGCCGTCCGTGTGCTGTCACCAGCACATGACCGCTGTCTCTCCCGCCCCCCACGTGGAGTACAGGCGGACCCGGACGACGTAGCGGCGGCCCTTGACGAGCCGGACCCGGACGGCGGCGGTGTCCGGCCCGCCGCCGTCGTCGTGGCCCGCGAGGAAGCGCGGCTCCCCGTCCCGCTCCTCGAAGACCACCAGCACGGTGTCGGCGTCGCCGAAGGTGCCCACGGTGTACGCGCGGGTCTCCGGCGGCTCGACGGTGAAGTCGGCCTGCTCGCCCGGCCCGAGACCGAGCGGAGCGGACCGGAACGGCACCAGCGCGGCCGGCCCGGAGGGCGCGGCGGGCGGGTACCAGCGGAGCACGAACTCCTTGTCGGCCGGGGAGGGGGCGCCGGACGGACACAGCCCCCCGCGGTACTGCTCCGGCTCCAGCACCAGTCCCGGCCCGAACGGCAGCGTCATGACCGACTGCGGGTCCCACACCGAGCCCCCCGCCTCGCAGGCGTCCAGCGGGCGCAGCACGTTCGTGTACGTCGTCTCCCGGCTCCAGAAGTTCGGCGGGCCCCCCAGCTCGGCGTACACGGCCTCGTCGTCCCAGTGCAGCCCGGCGAACGGACTCTGGTGCTCGTGCACCATGCCGAGCGCGTGCCCGATCTGGTGCAGGACGGTCCCGCGCTCCCCGGGCGCGGTCACGTCCCAGCCGAGGTTCACGGTGCGCTCGCCCCGGCCGACCGACAGCGCCTCCCGGCCCACCGCCGACCAGGACCCGGCACCCGCCTGGAACCCGATCCGCAGCTCCGCCTCATGGCGGTCGCCGACCTCGGCGAAGGTGACGCCGATGCCGAGGTCCTGCCACTCGCGCAGGCACCCGCGGACCACGTCCCGCTGCTCCTCGCCGCCCGCCCACGGCACCCGGCGCAGCTCCCCGGTCCCGGGGACCGGGATGACCGAGACGTCGGTGGGGGCGTCCAGGAAGCAGTAGTGCAGCACCGTGCCGTTGACCCACATCCGCCGCCCGGCGAGCAGCGCGCCCAGCCGCTCGGCGGTCAGCCCCGGTGCGAACGACGGGGCCGGCTGCCGCGGGAGCGAGCAGAGGCGTCGGGTCATGCGGCCAGCCTGCCGCCAGCCCCGCCCGCCCGCCTGAGTCGGGAGCTGCTCAAGTCGCCCTGTATCAGACCTGAGTACACGCGCTCTGTCTGATGTGAGGACCTACGGACAGGACGCGAAGACCCTGGAGCTGCCGTGGCCGTTCACCGGCCGCGCGGACGAACTGGAGCTGGTGCGCGGTGCGCTGGGCGCCGGCCGGCCCGGCATCGTGGTGACCGGACCGGCGGGCCGCGGCAAGACCCGGCTGATCACGGAGGCGGTCAGGGGCACGGACCACGCCCGGGTGACCGGCACGCCCGAGGCCCGGGACCTGCCCCTCGCCGCCTTCGCGCACCTGCTCCCGGACACCGTCTCGCTGCACCGCGCCGTCCGCGCGCTGTCCGGCGTACGGCTCCTCGTCGTGGACGACGCCCAGCTGCTGGACGAGACCTCCGCCGCCCTGGTCCACCAGCTGGCCGTGCGGGGCCGTACCCGTCTGCTCGTGGCCGCGGCGGACGGTACGCCCGCGCCGGGCGCGGTGTCCCGGCTGTGGACCGGGGAGCTGCTGCCCCGGCTGGCCCTCGACCCGCTGCCCCGCGAGGACACCGCCCGCCTCCTCGCCGGGACCGGACTGGAACCGCTGACCGTGCGCCGGCTGCACCAGGCCTGCCGGGGCGATCTGCGGCTGCTGCGCGACCTGGTGACCGCGCTCACCGGGTCCGGCCGGCTGACGCCCGTCCCGGGCACCGGGGAGCGGGCCTGGCGGGGCGCGCTGCCGGTCACCCCGGCCGTCCGCGAGCGGCTGGCCCCCGCCCTGGAGCGGACCGGACCCGGCGAACGGGACGCCCTGGAACGCCTGGCCTTCGCCGAACCCCTGCCGATGCCGGCGGACGAGCTGGACCTGGACGCCCTCGAAC
Organism: Streptomyces sp. NPDC029151; assembly: GCF_055564315.1. NCBI lineage: Bacteria > Bacillati > Actinomycetota > Actinomycetes > Kitasatosporales > Streptomycetaceae > Streptomyces > Streptomyces sp. NPDC029151. Next base: position 749,025 of record NZ_JBVHWQ010000001.1, on the reverse strand, counting down.
GTCTGGAGGCGGACGGCCTGGTCGACGTCGACGAGCGAGGAGGTGTCACCCTCGCCCATCCCCTGCACGGGCCCGCGCTGCGCGCCACGGCCGGCCGGCTGCGAGCCCGGCGGCTGGCCCGTCCTCCCTTCGCCCACGGTCCCGCGCTCGCCGCCGAACTGCGCACCCTGGCCCGGCGGACGGACCAGCTCGACGTCCGGCCGGTGCCCACGCCGGTGGGGGACTGGCTGCTCGCGGAGGGCGGCCCGCCGCCGGCCCGGTACGCCGAGGTCCGCGCCCGCTTCGCCCGGCTGCGCGGCGAGCTGCGGGAGGCGGCGGCATGGGCGCGGGAGGGGCTGCGGGAGGCACCGGACGACCCGGGCTGCCGGCGTGAACTGGAGCGGGCCGACGGGCAGCCGCGCGAGGGGGCCGACCCGGACGACGTCCTCGCGCCCTATGAGGCCGTCCGCCTCGGCGAGCCCGGGCGGGCCGTGGGGCGGCTGCCGGCCGGGAGTGTGTTCGCGCGGCACGCGGACGCGCTCGCGCGCGGGGACGGGGCCGGGCTGGACCGGGCCGCGCAGGCGCTGGCGGAGCGCGGGTTCGCGCTGTACGCGGCGGAGGCGCACGCGCAGGCCGCACGGGTGCACCGGGATCCGCGGGCCGCGCGGCTCTCGCGCACCCGGGCCGCCGCCCTGGCCCGCCGCTGCGAGGGGGCGCGTACGCGGGCGCTGGCCGGGCTGGTCCTCGGCGAACTCACCGCCCGGCAACGGCAGATCGTGGAGCTGGCGGCGGCGGGGCTGAGCAACCGGGAGATCGCCGAGAAGCTGACGCTGTCCGTCCGGACGGTCGGCAACCATCTCTACAGCGCCTACACGCGGCTGGGCACCGGGGACCGGGGGGCGCTGCCCTGGCTGGTGGACACGACCGGGAGGGAGACGGCGTAGAAGACACCTCTCACGCCGCCCCGAACGCCGCGAACGCCCACCCCGTCGCCTGGTGCACCGCGTCGCCCGGCAGGGACGCGCGGGCGTCGCGGAGGGACTCGGCCAGGGACAGGCCGGCGCCGAGGCCCTTGTGCAGGGCCAGCATCAGCGGCACCACCGCCGCGTCGTTCACCGGTGCGCTGCTCGCCACCACACCGGCCGTGCCCAGCGGCAGCAACGCGGTGACCACGCCGAGGAGTTCGTCGGCGCCGACGGAGGCGAGACGGGCGGTGTCGCAGCTGGAGAGGATGATCCGGTACGGGCTGCGCGCCAGGCGTTCGAAGTCGTGGACGATCAGCGGGCCGTCCGCCATCCGGAGGGCCGAGAACAGCGGGCTGTCGGCGCGGAACGTGCCGTGCGCCGCGAGGTGGGCGAGGCACGCGCCGTCGAGTTCCGCCAGGACCCGCGGCACCTGGGCGGCGTCGTCCTCCAGGACCGTCGCCGCGCCGTACCGGTCCGCCAGTTCGGGGACCTCCGCGCCGCCCGTGGCGAGGCCGGGGCCGCGCACCAGCACCGGCGGGCCGTCCGGCGGCGCCGGGGTCTCGCGGGCGCGCAGCCAGCTGCCCGCCGACGGCGACACGCTGAGCACCCGCTCGCGCAGCGCCGGCAGCAGCGCCCACGGCACCCGGTGCAGCGAGCCCGGCGGCACGATCACCACCTCGCCCGAGCCGAGATGCGGCACCGCCCCCGCCAGCAGGAGTTCCTGCAGGCGCCGGCCCGCGGCCTCCACCAGCGGCAGCCGTGCCTCGGCCCCGGGGTGCGCGAGCCGCCGCAGTCCGGCCTGCACGTGCTCGGCCTCGGCCACCGCCTCCGCCAGCGAACCGCCGGCGAACCGCCGTACCCGGCCCTGCCCGCACAGCAGGACGTGCACCCGGCCGTCCACCACGGCGAGTTCGACCAGCCGCCCGTCACCGAGCCGGTCCAGCAGCCGGCCCACGTCGAACCGGTCGCCCGCGTCGGCGGCGGCCCCGCCCATGTGGCGGGTGCGGGAGCGGATCTCCCGTTCCAGGCGCCGCTTCTCGCGCTCCAGCGCCGGCACCGGGCGGCCCTCCATCCGGGCGGCCTCCGCGCGGGCCGCGATCTCCCGGTAGGCGGTCAGCCCGCTCAGCAGCGCCGGGTCCTCCGGCGGCCGGGTCGGCGGTGTGGACAGCACGGTCGCGCGCCACCGCTCGCTCCACTCCAGCAGCCGTCGCGGACTGCCCTGGGCGAGGGTCACCTCCTGCGCCAGCGCGGCGAGTTCGGCGCCCTGGGCGGTCGCGTGGGCACGCAGCTCCGAGGCGCCCAGCGTCATCCGGTGGTCGTCCAGCACGTCCAGGCCGCGCCGGCACGCCTCCAGCACACCGCGCCGGGAACCGGCCGCCCGCGCCCGCAGCGCCTGCGCCGCCCAGCCCGTCATCCGGGCGGGCGGCGGACCGCCGTGCCGGCTGCGCGCCGCCACCGCCAGGTGCCGCTCCGCGTCCGCCGTCCAGCCCAGCGCCAGCGCGATCCGGCCCGCGAGCAGCGAGGCCTGCGGTGCGGCGGGCGAGCCGAAGGAGGCCAGCCGCTCGGCGACCGCCGCGGCGTCCGCGACCATCCGCCCCGACCGGCGCCCGGCCGCCACCCGCGCCTCCAGCAGCACCAGCCGGGCGTGCGTCTCCCACCACGTCCGGCGCTGCGCCGCGAACAGCCGCACGGCCACGGCGGCGCGGGCCACGGCGGTGTGCGCGTCGCCCGCCGAGCGGGCCGCCCACGAGGCGGCGAGGAGCAGCTCGGCCTTGCGCGTGGACTGCCCGCCGATCCGGTCCAGCAGCGCGATCGCCGCGTCCGCCTCGACCAGCGCCTCCGGGGCGAGCCCCGCCGCCATCAGCACCTCGCAGCGCCGGATCGACAGGTTGTACGTCGGGGTGCCCAGCTTGGCGTAGCGCTCCTCGGCCTCGTCCAGCAGCCGCAGCGCCGCCGGGACGTCCCCGGACCGGAACGCGGCCAGCCCCCGGCTCTCCACCGCGTCCGCCTTGTCGTGCTCCTGGCCGGTGGTGTCCCACAGCCGCTCCGCCGCCGTGAAGTCCGCGACGGCCCGCTCCACCGCGCCCAGCGCCAGGTGCACGGTGGCCCGCAGGGTCAGTGCCCGCGCGGTCCAGATGTCGTCGGCGGCCTGCCTGAGGACCGGAAGGGCCCGCCGTACGTCCTCCAGGGCCTCCCGGTGGTGTCCCAGCACCCACCACACGTACGCCCGCCGGTACAGCACCCGGGCCCGGGTGTGTCCGCCGCCGCGGGCGACACCCCGCTCGAAGGACGCGAGCCCCTGCCGCGTGCGCCCCGCGTGCACCAGTGCGACCCCCAGCGTCGCCAGGACATCGGCCTCCCGGTCGGCCGACTCGGCGCGCGCGGCCAGGTCCCGGGCCCGCCGCAGGTGCCGGAGCGCGATCCGCAGATCGCCGAAGTCCCGCTGCCAGATGCCCAGTACCTGGTGGGCCACACTGGCGTGCAGCGGCGGCGAACCGGCTCCCAGGACCTGTTCGGCGCGCGCCCGGGCCTCGCCGGGATCGGCGAACACCAAGGGCAGCAGTTCGAGAACCGGCTCGCTTCCCGCTGTCACGTCTCGCATGGTAGTGGCCTGCTGTATCAGACGGTGGTCCCGCGACTCTCACTGTCGGACACCGTCTTGAGGGGGAGGACACCACATGGCACCACAGCGTTTCCACGAGCAGTTCCACCACATCCAGCGCTCCCTGCCGGACGTACCCCTGACCATGGGGCCGGACGACACGGCCGGGCACTTCTACGAGAAGGGTGTCGTCCTGGTCCGGGACGGCGAGGAGGCCCGGTTCGTCGAGGACGCCGTGCGTGCCCACTTCACCGAGACCCGGGGTCTCGTCCCCGACCACGTGCGCCGCGTCGGCCCGCGGGCCGGCCGCACCGGTGTCACCCGGATCCGGGTCGGAGACCCGGACGGGGGCGAGGACACCGTGCCGCACGCGCTGCGGGCGGTGCGGGAGGCCGAGGAGCGCCAGGGCCGCCGGCTCGCCGGCCGCAACCATGTGCTGCACATCGCGGTCAACGCCTGCCCCGGCGACGAGCCGGTGCCCGTGGCGCGTACCGAGACCGCCAACCCCGGCGCCGCCGAGGGCAGTTACGACCCGGCCACCGCGGTCGGCGTGCTCGTGGTCGACACCGGCCTGGTGCACGACCACCGCTCCTACCCGCTGCTCTCCCACACCACCGGCGACGCCCAGCTGACCGAGACCGACGGCGACGGCGTGCTCCGCCAGTACGTCGGCCACGGCACGTTCATCGCCGGGATCCTCGCGGCCGTCGCGCCCAACACCGACATCACCGTGCGCGGCACGCTCAACGACGCCGGGGCGGTGCTGGAGTCCGAGTTCGGCGGGCTGCTCTTCGAGGCCGTCGACCGGGACGGCTGGCCGGACATCCTCAGCCTCTCCGCGGGCACGCCCAGCACGGACCCGGACGGTCTGATCGGCCTGGACGCGTTCATGCGCGAACTGCGCGGACAGCGCACCCTGCTGGTGGCCGCCGCCGGCAACAACGGCAGCGAGACCCCGTTCTGGCCCGCCGCCTACGCCACCCTGCCCGAGTACGCCGACTGCGTGCTCTCGGTCGGCGCCCTGCGCGCGGACGGCGAGGCCGGTGCCTGCTTCACCAACCACGGGCCCTGGGTGCGTGTCCACGCCCCCGGCGAACGCCTCACCAGCGCCCTCACCGGCTTCACCACCCCCGTGCCGTACGTCTACCAGCACTCCACCTACGACTCCTGCCGGTTCGGCTCCGCCGACTACCCCTGCACCTGCCGGTACCCGCGCCACACCGGCGTGCTGAGCGAGGGCCGGGAGAGCACGGGCGCCAAGCCGGACCAGGTGATGTTCGAGGGCCTCGCGCAGTGGAGCGGCACCTCTTTCGCCACCCCGGTGGCCGCGGGACTCGTCGCCGCGCGGATGACGGCGTACCGGGAGCGCGACCCGCGGGCGGCCGGCGCCGCGCTGCTGGCGGCCGCCACGGACCGGGCCGAGGTGCGCGGGGCGCACGTACCGGCGCTCCGCCCGCCCACCTGGCGACCCGTCCCGGCCGGCGTCCCGGCCGTGCCCGCGTGAGGGCCGGAACGCTCCATTCCGCGGCGTACGATGACAGCCCGTACACAAGGGGTGGAGCCGTGGACCGAGCAGAGGTCGGCGCGTTGGTCCAGTCCGCCGTCGACGGGGACGCCGCGGCCTGGAAGGCGCTGGTGGAAGGGATGAGTCCGCTGGTGTGGTCGGTGGTGCGGGCACACCGGCTGTCGGACGCCGACGGGCACGAGGTCTTCCAGACCACCTGGTTCCGCTTCGCCCAGCACCTGGGCCGGATCCGGGAACCCGACAAGGCCGGTGCCTGGCTGGCCAGTACCGCCCGGCACGAGTGCCTGAAGGTGCTCAAGGGCCTGGCGCGGCTGACCCTGACCGACGACCCGCGGGTGCTGGACCGGGCCAGCGAGGACCGGACGCCCGAGGAGACGCTGATCGATCTGGAGGAGGCGGCGGACCGGGCGGAGCGGGTCCGCCGCCTCTGGCAGGAGCTGGACGGACTGGGCGAGCGCTGCCGGCAGTTGCTGCGTGTGCTGATGGCCTCGCCGCCGCCCAGTTACGGGGAGATCTCGGCCGCGCTCGGTATCGCGATCGGCAGCATCGGCCCGCTGCGCCAGCGCTGTCTGCGCCGGCTGCGGGCCCGGATGAACGCGCGGGGTGCGCTGTGAACGAGGACGACCACATGCCCGAGGGGCCGGAGGAGTTCGCGGACGCCGTGCTGGAGGAGGAGCTGCGCCAGGCCGCCGCCGTGCTGGACCCGGTCCCGGCCGAGCTGCTCCAGACGGCCCTGGACGCCTTCGCGCTGCACGACCTGGACGCCCGGCTCGCCGAGCTGAGCTTCGACTCGCTCGTGGACGCGCTGCCGGTCCGGGGGGCCGGGGACGCGCCGCGCATGCTGACGTTCCGCGCGGGCGGGACGACCGTGGACGTGGAGGTCACCGAGGACGGTCTGATCGGCCAGCTGCTGCCACCGCAGCCGGCCCGCATCGAGGTGCTCGGCGGCCCCCAGGCCGGCCGCCCGCTCACCGCCGATCCCCTCGGCCGCTTCACCAGCGACACCCCGCCGTCCGGCCCGTTCGCCCTGCGGCTGCGGACCCGCGCGGAGCTGATCGTCACGGAGTGGCTCAGGGCCTGAGGGCGTCCACGAGCGCCGCCAGCGCGGTGGCGAGCCGGTCCAGGCCGGGGCCGGCGGGGCCGCCCGGCTCCGTCATGTACGTGTCCCGGCGGATCTCCACCATCAGGGCGCCGACCCGGGCGTCCGTGCCGTAGAAGTCCAGCGGTACGTAGGTGCCGGCGAACGGGCTGTCCAGACCGGTCCCGCCGCAGGCGGCGAACGCCTCGCGGGCGGACTCGGCCAGCCCGGGCGGGGTGTGGAAGCCGTCCGTGCCCAGGCACACCGGCGGACGCGGACCGCTCCCGTGCAGCTCGTACGGGAGGGGTTCGGCCGGGTAGGAGTGGACGTCGATGATCACGGCCCGGCCGGTCGCGGCGAGCCGGTCGGCCACCGCCCGTGTCATGGCCGCCGCGTAGGGCCGGAAGTAGCGGTCGAGCAGGGGCTCGGGATCGGTGTCCGCGGGGCGCAGCTCGGCCCGGTGCGTGGTCCGCGTGTACACCGCGCCCATGCCGACGGCCGTCATCTCCTCCCGCTCGTCCGGGAACCGCTCCGGGTCCACCACCAGCCGCGACAGCCGGTTCACGAACCGCCAGGGGCGCAGCCCGGCGAGCGCGGCGGCCCGCTCGGCGATCTCGGCGGTGTGCGCGTCCGTGATGTGGTCCAGCTCCCGCTCCAGCGCGGTGTCGTCCAGCACGATGCCGGCCCGCACGTCGTCCGGTATCGCCCGCGCGGAATGCGGCACGTGCAGCAGCACCGGCGAGTCGGCGGCACCGGGGAGGAGGTCGAACGAGGGGGCGGGGTGGGACACCGGCTGCTCCTGAGGTCCTGGGTGGTCGGGGCGCGCAGGAGCGAGGCACCTGCGTGATCAAGGTGCCATACGGCACTGACAACGCCCCCCGCCCGCAGGCTCCCGGCATGCCTCCGCCCCGGCCGGGGGGTTCCCGGCCGGGGCGGAGGGCGCGTCACCGCGGCGGCTCAGGCCGCCGGGGGCACTAGCTCAGGGACGCCAGCGCCTCGTTCCAGGTGGCCGACGGGCGCATGACCGCGTCCGCCTTGGCCTTGTCGACCTGGTAGTAGCCGCCGATGTCGGCCGGGGAGCCCTGGACCGCGTTCAGCTCCTCGACGATCTTCTGCTCGTTCGCGGCGAGGGTCTCGGCGAGCGGAGCGAAGGCCTTGGCCAGGTCGGCGTCGTCGGTCTGCCGCGCCAGCTCCTGCGCCCAGTACAGGGACAGGTAGAAGTGGCTGCCGCGGTTGTCGATGCCGCCGACGCGCCGGGTCGGGGACTTGTCCTCGTTGAGGAAGGTCGCCGTGGCGCGGTCGAGGGTGTCGGCGAGGACCTTGGCGCGGGTGTTGCCGGTGGCCTCGGCGTACTGCTCGAAGGACGGGACCAGCGCGAAGAACTCACCGAGGGAGTCCCAGCGCAGGTAGTTCTCCTTGACCAGCTGCTGGACGTGCTTCGGCGCGGAGCCGCCGGCGCCCGTCTCGAACAGGCCGCCGCCCGCCATCAGCGGGACGACCGACAGCATCTTGGCGCTGGTGCCCAGCTCCAGGATGGGGAACAGGTCGGTCAGGTAGTCGCGCAGGACGTTGCCGGTCACCGAGATGGTGTTCTCGCCGCGGCGGATGCGCTCCACCGACAGCTTGGTGGCCTCGACCGGGGACAGGATGCGGATGTCCAGGCCCTCGGTGTCGTGCTCCGGCAGGTACTGCTTGACCTTGGCGATCAGCTGGGCGTCGTGGGCGCGGTTCTCGTCGAGCCAGAACACCGCCGGGTCGCCGGTGGCGCGGGCGCGGGTGACGGCCAGCTTGACCCAGTCGCGGATCGGGTCGTCCTTGGTCTGGCAGGCGCGGAAGATGTCGCCCTGCGCGACCGGCTGCTCGATCAGCACGTTGCCGGCCTGGTCGGTCAGGCGGACCGTGCCGGCGGCCGCGATCTCGAAGGTCTTGTCGTGGGAGCCGTACTCCTCGGCCTTCTGCGCCATCAGGCCGACGTTCGGGACCGAGCCCATGGTGGACGGGTCGTAGGCGCCGTTGGCCCGGCAGTCGTCGATGACGGCCTGGTAGACACCGGCGTAGGAGGAGTCCGGGATCACGGCGAGGGCGTCGTGCTCCTGGCCGTCCGCGCCCCACATGTGGCCGGAGGTGCGGATCATGGCCGGCATCGAGGCGTCGATGATGACGTCCGACGGCACGTGCAGGTTGGTGATGCCCTTGTCCGAGTCGACCATGGCCAGGTCCGGGCCCTCGGCGATCTCGGCGTCGAAGGAGGCCTTGATCTCGGCGCCCTCGGGCAGGCTCTCCAGGCCCTTCAGGATGCCGCCGAGGCCGTCGTTCGGGGTGAGGCCGGCCGCCTTGAGCGTCTCGCCGTACTTCGCGAACGTCTTCGGGAAGAAGGCGCGCACCACGTGACCGAAGATGATCGGGTCGGAGACCTTCATCATCGTGGCCTTCAGGTGCACGGAGAACAGCACGCCCTCCGCCTTGGCGCGGGCGACCTGCGCGGCGAGGAACTGCTCCAGCTCCGCGACGTGCATGACGGAGGCGTCGACGACCTCGCCCGCCAGGACGGGTACGGACTCCTTCAGGACGGTGGTGGTGCCGTCCTCGCCGACCAGCTCGATCTTCAGCGCGCCGTCCTCGGAGACGACGACGGACTTCTCGGTGGAGCGGAAGTCGTTCTCGCCCATGGTCGCCACGTTGGTCTTGGACTCGGAGGTCCAGGCGCCCATGCGGTGCGGGTGGGTCTTGGCGTAGTTCTTCACCGAGGCGGGGGCACGGCGGTCGGAGTTGCCCTCGCGCAGGACCGGGTTGACGGCGGAGCCCTTGACCTTGTCGTAGCGGGCGCGGATCTCGCGCTCCTCGTCGGTCTTGGGGTCGTCCGGGTAGTCCGGCAGCGCGTAGCCCTTGCCCTGGAGCTCGGCGACGGCGGCCTTCAGCTGCGGGATGGACGCCGAGATGTTCGGCAGCTTGATGATGTTGGCGGCCGGGGTCTTGGCCAGCTCACCCAGCTCGGTCAGCGCGTCGGGGATGCGCTGGTCCTCGTTCAGGTACTCCGGGAAGACGGCGATGATGCGCCCGGCCAGCGAGATGTCGCGCGTCTCCACGGGCACACCGGCCTGCGAGGCGTACGCCTGGATCACCGGCAGGAACGAATGCGTCGCCAGGGCCGGGGCCTCGTCTGTGTAGGTGTAGATGATGGTCGAGTCAGTCACCGGGTGCTCCGCTCCACGTCTGTAACATTGCTCGACATCAAGATATCTCGTGATCGGGGTCGGCTCGACAGGGGTCCGGGCCGGAAAAAGACCCGTCCGCCATCTCGCGCGCGATCCAGCGGCAGATCACCTCCACCACGTACACGTGTTCGGGCCGGGTCAGCTCCCGCCCCTTGGGAATGCCGTGCCAGCGCTCCAGGCAGCTCCGGCAGCAGGTCGCGGTCGCGTGCTGGGCCACGAACACGGGATGGCCGCGGTACGGCGTCTGCCGGCCGTCCTTGTACGGCTCGGCCGGCGCCAGGCGCTTGGCGATCAGGTCGTACGCGTGCCACCGCAGGGTCGCGGGGCCCTTCAGGGCGGCGGTCGCCCGGTCCCGCCCGCGCAGGTGGAACCCGGCCCGGAACGGCTGGCGCGCGAGGGCGTCGAGCCGCTGGTCGAGCGCGCGGGGCCCGACGGGGCCCCGCCCGGCGGACCGCGGGTCGGACGGCTGCCCGGTCGGGCCTGGGGAGGAGGGGGAGGACGTCATGCTGCTTCGAGCGTAGCCCGGCCCCGGCCGGTCACGCCGCTGCGAGCGCCGCCCGGTCCGCGCCGGCCCGGTCCGCGCCGGCCGGGTCAGGCCTCGATGTCCGCCCGGTGCCAGGGGCTGGGGCCCGTGCCCAGGTGCCAGGCCCGCAGGCCGTCGCCGTTCACGCAGACGATCCCGCACTGACGGGCGTACTCCAGAGCGGGCTCGGTGAAGTCGCTGGTGGTGACGACCGCGGCGACATCGGCCTCGTGGATGGTGAAGCAGGTTCCCCCGAAGCGTTGCAGGTCCTGGGAGCCGACCTTGTTGCCGTCCGCGTAGAACTTGCACTGGATGACGACGCGCCGCCCGTCCGGGGCGACCGCGACGACGTCCGCGCCGAGGTCACCGGCTCCGCCCACCACCTCCACGTCACGGCAGTCGGAGCGGACGCACAGCTCCGCCACGGCGTGCTCGAAACCGTCGGGGTCCAGCTCGGCACAGTCCGCCGCGGGGAGCGGAGCCGTGGCTTCCGCCACCGGCACGGTGCTCCCGGAGGGCCCGGCCGGCACGGCGGCCTCGGTCGGCCGGGCAGCCGCCTCCTCCGCGGCGCGGAGACTGTCCGACGCCCTGTCCGCGGCCTCCTCCAGTGCCCGGGCGGCCCGGCGGGCGTACCTCCAGGCGGAGAAGCGGCGCCGTCCCGACCGGAACTGCAGCGCGGCGGCGACCCCGAGCACCGCGAGCACACCCGCCCACAGCGGGCGGCGTTCGACCATGTCCGCCGCCGTACGCGCCACCCACGCCAGAACGCACAGGATGATCGCGAGCAGGACGAAGAACATCGTGGTGCTGCGCAGATCGAAGCGCCGCCGGCGCTCCGCCGGACGGGTCCGGCGCACGGGTATGGTCATGCTGGCTCCTCCTGACAGCGACGACGATCTCTGGCTACGGATGCCCAAGATCACCGACGGCTCCCACGAGGGGGCCGGCGAGGGGGCGCCGCCGCGCCGCTCCTAGTCGGACAGGACCGCCCCGCCCACGACGTCCTCCCCGCTGCGCTGCTGCGGGATCACCGCCGAGCCCTGCTGGAGCGAGACCGTGCGGGTGGGGGCCGGGATGCGGATGCCCTCCTCGCGGTAGCGGCGGTGGAGGCGCTTGATGAACTCGTGCTTGATCCGGTACTGGTCGCTGAACTCGCCGACGCCGAGGATCACGGTGAAGCCGATCCGGGAGTCGCCGAAGGTGTGGAAGCGGATGGCCGGCTCGTGGTCGGGCACGGCGCCCGTGACGTCCCTCATCACCTCCGCGACGACCTCCGCGGTCACCCGCTCCACGTGCTCCAGGTCGGATTCGTAGCCCACCCCGACCTGCACCAGGACGGTCAGCTCCTGCTCGGGGCGCGTGTAGTTGGTCATGTTCGCCTTGGCGAGCTGGCCGTTGGGGATGACCACCAGGTTGTTGGAGAGCTGGCGGACCGTCGTCTGGCGCCAGTTGATGTCGACGACGTAGCCCTCCTCGCCGCTGCTCAGCCGGATGTAGTCGCCCGGCTGGACCGTCTTCGAGGCGAGGATGTGGACGCCCGCGAAGAGGTTGGCGAGCGTGTCCTGCAGGGCCAGGGCGACCGCCAGACCGCCCACGCCCAGGGCGGTGAGCAGCGGTGCTATCGAGATGCCGAGGGTCTGCAGGACGACCAGGAAGCCGATGGCCAGGACCAGGACCCGGGTGATGTTGACGAAGATGGTCGCCGAGCCCGCCACCCCCGAGCGGGACTGGGTGACCGAGCGGACCAGGCCGGCGATCACCCGGGCCGCGGAGAAGGTCACCACGACGATCAGCCAGACCTGGAGGGCCTGGTCGACGTGGTGCTGGATGGTCCGGGTGAACGGCAGCACGGCCGTCGCCGCCGCCGCGCCGCCCGCGATCGCCGCCCACGGGACGACCGAGCGCAGCGCGTCCACGATGACGTCGTCGCCCGTCCACCGGGTCCGCTTGGCGTGCTTGGCCAGCCAGCGCAGCAGGGTGCGCGACATGAAGGCGAGCACCAGGCCGGCGGCCAGGGCGATCCCGGCGAGGAGGAGGTCGTCCAGGGTCAGCGCACGGTTCACCGGTCACCCCCGGGGCGCGCGGCCGCTGCGGAGAGCCGTATGTGAAGTCTCGTCACGTTGTCACCTGCTCGAAGTCCGGAATGTGCGAGCGCGTCGGCCGGGGGAACTCCGCTGACCGGCGCGCTCGCTCATCCTGCCGTATCCGGAACGCCAGTTCGTACCGGGACGGCGCTCCTCGGGCGGTCGTCAGACGATGCCCTCCGCGAGTTCCGCCTGGTCGCGGTCGCTGCCGTACGCCGCGGTGGTGGGAGTGCCGTACGAGCGGCGGGCGACGTACCACCAGACACTGGCGAGGACCAGGACCACGGCGAGGGCGACGGAGGCGTAGTTCATCGAGCCGACGGTGACCGGTGACGCCTGGGGCAGGCAGAACAGGACGGTCACACAGGCCACCCAGACGACGGCGATCCAGCCGATCGGCCTGCTCCACCGGCCCAGGTGCCACGGTCCCGGCCGGAAGCGGTCTCCGGCGCGCAGCCGCAGGTACACCGGGATGGCGTAGGCCGGGGTGATACCGATGACGTTGATGGCGGTCACCGCGTTGTACGCCGTCGCCGAGTACAGCGACGGCAGTGCGAGGACGCAGGCCACGACGACGGACAGCCAGACGGCGGCGACCGGGGTCTGGGTGCGGCCGCTCACCTTGCGCCACAGGTGCGAGCCGGGCAGCGCGCCGTCCCGGCTGAACGCGAACACCATCCGGCTGGCCGCGGCGACCTCGGCGTTCCCGCAGAACAGCTGGGCGACGACGACGACGAGGAGCAGCGCGCTCGCGCCGTCGGTGCCGAGACCGTCGAGCAGGATCTGGGCGGGCGGCACACCGGTAGCGCTGGTGCGGGTGGCGTCGTAGTCCTGGATGGCGAAGGTCAGACCGGCCAGCAGCACGAAACCGGCCAGCCAGGAGGCCCAGATGGCGCGGACGATGCCGCGGGAGGCGGCCACCGAGGCGTGCGAGGTCTCCTCGGACAGGTGGGCGGAGGCGTCGTAGCCGGAGAAGGTGTACTGCGCGAGGAGCAGGCCGACCGCGGCGACGTACAGCGGGTTGTGCCAGCCGGTCTCGTTGACGAACTTCGTGAACACGAAGGACGGCGACTGGTGGTGGTCGGGGAAGACCGCCAGCGCGCCGACGATCAGGGCGACGCCCGCCAGGTGCCACCACACGCTGACCGAGTTGAGCACGCTGACCAGGCGGACGCCGAACAGGTTCAGCACCGCGTGCAGCAGCAGGATGGCGCAGAAGATCAGCATGGTTCTGCCGGGCGTCGGCTCGAAGCCCCACTGGAGGTTGGCGAACGCGCCGGTGAACAGGGCGGCGCCGTAGTCGATGCCGGCGATCGCACCGAGCAGGCCGAGCAGGTTCAGCCAGCCGGTGTACCAGCCCCAGCGCCGGCCGCCGAGCCGGTCCGCCATGTAGTAGAGGGCGCCGGAGGTCGGGTAGGCGCTGGTGACCTCGGCGAGCGCGAGGCCGACGCACAGCACGAACAGGCCGACGCCGGCCCAGCCCCACAGCATCACGGCGGGGCCGCCGGTGTTCAGGCCGAAGCCGTACAGGGTCATGCAGCCGGACAGGATCGAGATCACCGAGAAGCTGATCGCGAAGTTGCCGAAGCCGCCCATGCGGCGGGCCAGCACCGGCCGGTAGCCGAGTTCGCGCAGCCGCTGCTCCTCGTCCTGCTGCGGCAGACCGGGGGACGGCGCTGGGTCGGGGGTGCGGGACATGCGGAAACCTCCGGAATCGACAGGCTTGCGAAACGGGGAGTGCTCAACCGGCCGTGCGCCGGCGGGAAGCGGGTGCCGGAGCCGGCCGGGAGTTCACGGGCGGGGATCCTCCGCGGCGGCCCGGCAGCGGGCCCGGGCCTGGACGAAGACCTCCACCGCACGCTCCCGGTCCGGGGTGCGGTACATCCAGGGCGGGGGCGTGAACCAGGGGCCGATCGCCTCGAACACCCGCGCCGCCTCCCGGAATTGGAGCGAACCCCACAGGGCGTGGGCCAGATGGTTGAGGTCCGGCAGCGCGCGCTCGGCGGGCTCCGTCCGCTCGAACCAGGAGTGCAGTGCGCGCTGTGCCTCGCGGGCCGCCTCCTCCGCCACCCAGTGCAGGTCCAGCGCCGCGTCGTGCCCGCTCTCCCGGCGGTACCGCTCGACCCGGACGTACAGCGGCAGCAGGTGCAGCGCGGAACCGGGCGGGGCCTGGCCGGCCGCCCACTGCGCGTACCCGGCGGCCTCGGCGAGCCGGCCCGAACCACCGCGCGCGTACAGGAACTGCAGCATCCGGTGGTGGGCCTCGCGGTTGAACGGGTCACGCCGGCCGGCCTCGGCCAGCAGCCCCCAGGGGCCCGGCGGCAGCAGCGGCTCCGGAGCGGGGACCCGGTGCTCCTCCCAGCGCTGCTCGGGATCGAGCTGGGCCAGCGCCAGCAGGCACACCCAGGGCACCGGGTCGCGCGGGGCGGCCGCGGTGGCCGACTGGGCCGCGTCCCAGGCCTCGATCCACAACTCGTGGGTACGGCGGTGCCCTTCCCGCCGGGCGCGCAGGGCCCGCTCCACGCCGACCCGGGCGTGCATCACCACCGCGTGGGGGCTGCCCGGCTCCTCGGCGAGCCAGGCCCGCACCACGTCGGTGCCGGCCGCGGCCGCGGCGAGCACCTGGGTGCGCTGGGTCCACTGCCACCCCTGCGTGGTCTCGGCGAGCAGGGTGCGCATGGCCATCCAGCGGCCGGTGCGCAGATCCTGGAGGGCGGCGCGCAGGGCGTGGTCGGGGCCGGCGGGGTCGTAGGAGGGGCGGGCTCCGTCTCTGGCCATCAGGCGCGGACCCCCGGCCACGGGCGCACGGGCGTGGTGGCGGGGTGACGTTGCAACAGCCCTCCCCTGGGCGGTGACGGAGATACCTCGTGTGGTCGGCGGTCACTATAGAGGTGCGCGTTGCGACGAGCCATTGTTGCCAAGTCAACTATCAACACGCCTACTTGGCCAATCCGGGGGAGACCTTGACTCCGGACCCGGGGCGGCGGCAGGCTGGCGCGGTGATCTTCGGGGCGGGAGCGGAGGGCGTGCGATGACCGGGCCGGTGCTCGCCGTGGACCAGGGCACGTCCGGCACCAAGGCCCTCGTCGTCTGCCCGGAACGCGGCGTCCTCGGCAGCGCGTTCGCCGAGGTCCGCCCCCGCCATCTGCCCGGCGGCCTGGTCGAGGCGGACCCCGCGCGGCTGTACGACTCGGTGGTCGAGGCCGGCCGGCGCGCGCTCGCCGAGGCCGGTGAGGACGTCGTCGCGCTCGGCCTCGCCAACCAGGGCGAGACCGTCCTCGCCTGGGACCCGGCCACCGGCCGACCGCTGACCGACGCCCTGGTCTGGCAGGACCGGCGGGCCGAGAGCGTCTGCGCCGGACTCGCCGGCCACGCGGACGAGTTGCGGCAGCTGACCGGGCTGCCCATCGACCCCTATTTCGCCGCGCCGAAGATGGCCTGGATCCGCCGCCACCTCACCCGCGAGGGCGTCGTCACCACCTCCGACGCCTGGCTGGTGCACCGCCTCACCGGCGCCTTCGCCACCGACGCCGCCACCGCCGGCCGCACCCAGCTGCTGGACCTGGACCGCGCCGAGTGGTCCCCCCGCGCCCTCGACCTCTACGGCCTGGCCGGGGAGGACCTGCCGGAGGTGACCGACGCGGCCCGACCGGTCGGCACCACCCGGGCGTTCGGCCCCGAGATCCCGCTCACCGGACTGATCGTCGACCAGCAGGCCGCCCTGCTCGCCCAGCGCGTCACCGCCCCGGGCACCGCCAAGTGCACCTACGGCACGGGCGCGTTCCTCCTCGCGCACACCGGCGACCGCCCCCGGCGCGGCGGCTCCGGCCTGGTCAGCTGCGTGGCCTGGCGGCTCGCCGGAACCACCAGCTACTGCCTGGACGGCCAGGTCTACACGGCCGCCTCCGCCGTCCGCTGGCTCACCGACCTCGGCGTCCTCTCCTCCGCCGCCGACCTCGACCGGGTCGGCGGCACCGCCTCCGACAGCGGCGGGGTCACCTTCGTCCCGGCCCTCGCCGGACTCGCCGCCCCCTGGTGGCGCGGCGACGTACGCGGCTCCCTCACCGGCCTCGGCCTCGACACCACCCCCGGGCACCTGGTGCGCGCCCTGTGCGAGGGGATCGCCGCCCAGGTCGCCGAACTCGCCGAGGCCGCCGAGGGCGACCTGGGCGCACCCCTGACCGCGCTCCGCGTCGACGGCGGCCTCACCCGCTCGGCGCTCCTCATGCAGACCCAGGCCGACCTGCTGCAGCGCCCCGTCGAGGTGTCCGCGCTGCCCGACGCCACCGCGCTCGGCGCCGCCGCCCTCGCCCGCCTCGGCGCACAGCCCGGACTGAGCGTCGAGGACGCCCTGCCCGACGCGGAGCCCGCCGCCGTGTACGAGCCCCGCATCCCGGCCGGCCGGGCCGCCGAACGCCGCGCCCGGTTCCGTGCCGCCGTCGCGGCCCTCCTCGGCTCGTGACGGTCACCGCGGCCGGCCCGCTGCCCTCGGCGCCGTACGACGTGGCGGTCGTCGGCGCCGGCGTCGTCGGCTGCGCCATCGCCCGCGAACTCGCCCGCCACCCCCGTCTGCGCATCGCCCTGGTCGAGGCCCAGGACGACGTCGGCCAGGGCACCTCCAAGGCCAACACCGCGATCCTGCACACCGGTTTCGACGCGACCCCCGGCACCCTGGAGGCCCGCCTGGTCCGCGAGGGACACGCGCGGCTCGGCGCCTACGCGGCGCGGACCGGCATCCCCGTGGAACGGGTCGGGGCCCTGCTGGTCGCCTGGGACGAGGAACAGCTCGCCACACTGCCCCGGCTGGCCGAGAAGGCCGAGCGCAACGCGTACCCCGACGCCGTCCTGCTGGGCCCCGGGGAGCTGTACGCCCGCGAGCCGCACCTCGGCCCCGGTGCGCTCGGCGCCCTGCACGTCCCCGGCGAGAGCATCATCTGCCCCTGGACCACCACCCTCGCCTACGCCACCCAGGCGGTCCGCGCCGGAGTCCACCTGCACCTGAACACGGCCGTACGGCACGTCGGTTCGGCGGACGGGCACCTGCTGACCACCAGCCGGGGCACCCTGCGTGCCCGCCACCTGGTCAACGCGGCCGGGCTGCACGCCGACACCCTGGACCGCGCGCTCGGCCACGAGGACTTCACCGTCACCCCGCGCCGCGGCCAGCTCCTGGTCTACGACAAGCTCGCCCGTCCCCTCGTCCGGCACATCCTCCTCCCCGTACCGACCGCTCTCGGCAAGGGCGTCCTGGTCGCCCCCACCGTCCACGGCAACGTCCTGCTCGGCCCCACCGCCGAGGACCTCGACGACAAGCGGGCCACCGGATCCACCGCCGACGGGACGGCCGCGCTCCTCCACCAGGGCCGGCGCATCCTGCCTGCCCTGCTGGAGGAGGAGGTCACCGCGGTGTACGCCGGGCTGCGCGCGGCCACCGGACACGAGGACTACCGCATCACCGCCCACCCGGAGCAGGCGTACGTCACCGTCGGCGGCATCCGCTCCACCGGACTGACCGCGTCCCTGGCCATCGCCGCCCACGTCACGGGCCTGCTGGCGGAGAACGGGCTCGACCCGGGGCCGGTCCGCGAGCCGGAGCCGCCGGCCATGCCCAACCTCGGCGAGGCCTTCCCGCGCCCCTGCCTCAGGCCCGACCTCGTCGCCGCCGACCCCGAGTACGGCACCCTCGTCTGCCACTGCGAGCGCGTCTCCCGCGGCGAGATCCGCGATGCCCTCGCCAGTACGGTCCCGCCGCGCAGCCTGGAGGGCCTGCGCCGCCGTACCCGGGCCCGGGCCGGCCGCTGCCAGGGCTTCTTCTGCGGGGCCGCGGTACGGGAGCTGTTCGAACGGGGGGCGAGGCCGTGACGGCCCCGCGGTCCGTGGACGTCCTCGTCGTCGGGGCCGGTCCCGCCGGGCTCGCCGCCGCCGCACGGCTGGCCGCCGCGGGCGCCGGACGCGTGGAGGTGCTGGAGCGGGAGGCACGGCCCGGCGGAGTGCCCCGGCACTGCGCGCACGGCGGCTTCGGCACCTGGACGCACCCGCTGACCGGCCCCGGATACGCCCGCCTGCTCACCCGGGCCGCCGAGCGCGCGGGCGCCGGCCTGCGGACCGGGGTGACGGCGCTGGACTGGGCGGCGGCGGGCCCCGTGCTCCACACCGTCGGACCCGGCGGCCCGGAGACGGTCGAGGCCCGGGCGGTCGTCCTCGCCACCGGCGCCCGCGAACGCCCCCGCGCCGCCCGCCTGGTACCCGGCACCCGCCCCGCCGGCGTCTACACCACCGGCGAACTCCAGCAGTCCGTCCACCTCTTCGGACAGCACATCGGCACCCGCGCCGTCGTCGTCGGCGCGTCGGACGTCTCCTACGCCGCGGCCGGCACCCTCCGCACGGCCGGCGCGGAGGTCGTCGCCCTCGTCACACGGCACCCGTGCGCCCAGACCGGCCGCGTCCGCGCCCAGGCGGCCCGGCTGGGCCTCGGCGTCCCCCTGCTGACCGGCACCACCGTCACCGAACTCCTCGGCCACGGACGGCTGTCGGGCGTCCGCGTCCGCCACCGGGACGGCCGTACGACCGTACTGCCCTGCGACACCGTGGTGTTCACCGGCGACTTCGTGCCCGACCACGAACTGGCCCGGCGCGGCGGCCTCGTCCTCGATCCGGGCACCCGGGGACCCGCCGTCGGCGCCGCCCTGCACACCTCGCGCCCCGGTGTCTTCGCCGCCGGCAACGTCCTGCACGCCGTCGAGCCCGCCGGCACCGCGGCCCGCGAGGGCGCCCGGGCGGCCGGCGCGGTGCTGGACTTCCTGGCGGGCGCGCCCTGGCCGGACCCGGGCGTCCCCGTGGCCGTCGAGGCGCCGCTGCGCTGGATCGCCCCGAACCGCGTCACCCCGGACGCCCCGCCGGCCCCTCACGTCCTGCGCACCGCGATCCCGCTGACCCGCCCGGTCCTGTACGTCCACCAGGACGGCCGCCTCCTCCACCGGGAGCGCCGTCCCACCGCCCTGCCCGACCGCACCCTGACCCTCGGCGCCCGCTGGCACGACCGCGTCGACCCCGCGGGCGGGGAGGTACGGGTGAGCACGGGCTGAGCCGGGGGCCGCGGCGGGAGCGGCGGTTCACGAGTCCGTGAACGACCCGTGCCGTCCGGCACCCGACGCGAACCGGGCGGCGCCCTCCGCGCTCCCGGCCAGCACACCCGTGCCCCACCGGAGTTCGCCGCGCAGCGCCGTCTCCTCGTCCCGCCCCTCCTGCTCCAGGACCGACGCACGGTCACTGCGCAGGCAGGCCTGCGGGAAGCCGGCGATCCGCGCCGCCAGCGCCTCGGCCTCGCCGCGGGCCCGCCCGGCGGGGACCAGCCGGTTCACCAGACCCGTCTCGTACGCCTCGCGGGCCGGGACCGGGCGGCCGGTGAGGATCATGTCCAGGGCGCGGCCGGTCCCGATCAGCCGGGGCAGCCGTACCGTGCCGCCGTCGATCAGGGGCACGCCCCAGCGGCGGCAGAACACCCCGAACACCGCGTCCTCCTCCGCGACCCGCAGATCGCACCACAGGGCGAGTTCGAGACCGCCCGCGACCGCGTGCCCGGCCACCGCCGCGATCACCGGCTTGGACAGCCGCATCCGCGTCGGCCCCATCGGCCCGTCGCCGTCCTCCGCGACCCGGTTGCCGCGTTCCGTGCCGATCGCCTTCAGGTCCGCGCCCGCGCAGAAGGTGCCGCCCTCGCCCCACAGCACCGCCACCCGGGCACCGTCGTCCGCCTCGAACGCCCGGAAAGCGGCGGCGAGTTCGGCGGCCGTGGGACCGTCCACCGCGTTCCGGGCCTCCGGCCGGGACAGGACGACCGTGGTGACGTACCCCTTGCGTTCTGTGCGGACCGGCACGGTGGGTGCTCCTTCTCGGAGGGGACTCGAAGGCCCCACTGTGCCGCAGACGACCCTCAGCCGCACCGGCACCAGCGGCAGCCGTACGGTGATGTTCCGGGTCTTCGGGACGTCCCGACGGCGGGTGAACCGTCGCGGGGCATTGACCTCGACGAACCTTGAGGTTCTACGGTCTCTTCCATGAGCATGGAGACCACCGCCTGGACGCAGCTGCACAGCGTGATGAACGCGCAGTCCGAGCGTCGCCCGTTCGCCCGCGCCACGCTGCGCCGCATCGCCGCCTTCGCCCGCCCGCACCGCGCCGGCATCGTCCGTTTCGTCCTGCTCGGGGTGGTGACCGCCCTGCTCGCCGTGGCGACCCCCGTGCTCGCCGGCCGCGTCGTCGACGCGATCGTGGCGGGCCACGACTCCGGCACGGTGGTCCGGCTCTCCCTGCTCATCGCGCTCGTGGCGCTCGCGGAGGCGGGGCTCGGCATCCTCGGCCGCCGGCTGTCGGCGACGCTCGGGGAGGGACTCATCCTCGACCTCCGCACGGCTGTGTTCGATCACGTGCAGCGCATGCCCGTCGCGTTCTTCACACGTACCCGTACGGGGGCGCTGGTCAGCCGTCTCAACAACGACGTGATCGGTGCCCAGCGGGCGTTCGCCAACACCCTCTCCGGTGTCGTCAGCAACCTGGTCACCCTGCTGCTCACCCTCGTGGTGATGCTCACCCTCTCCTGGCAGATCACCCTGCTCGCCCTCGTCCTCCTGCCGGTGTTCGTGCTGCCCGCCCGCCGCATGGGCAGCCGGATGGCCCGGATGCAGCGGGAGGCGGCCGCGCTGAACGCGGCCATGGGCACCCGGATGACCGAGCGGTTCTCCGCCCCCGGCGCCACCCTGGTCAAGCTGTTCGGCCGCCCGGAGGAGGAGTCGGCCGAGTTCGCGGCGCGGGCCGCCCAGGTCCGGGACATCGGTGTCCGCACGGCCACGGCACAGTCGCTCTTCATCACCGCCCTCACCCTCGTCTCCGCCCTCGCCCTGGCCCTCGTCTACGGCCTCGGCGGCTGGTTCGCGCTGCGCGGCGCCCTGGAGCCCGGCGCGGTGGTCTCCCTCGCCCTGCTGCTGACCCGGCTGTACGCCCCGCTGACCGCGCTCGCCGGGGCCCGGGTCGAGGTGATGAGCGCGATCGTCAGCTTCGAGCGGGTCTTCGAGGTGCTCGACCTGGAGCCGCTCATCGCCGAGAAGCCCGACGCCCGCGAGGTGCCCGACGGCCCGGTCGCCGTCGAGTTCGACGACGTCCGCTTCTCCTACCCTGCCGCCGACCAGGTCTCCCTCGCCTCCCTGGAGGAGGTCGCCGCGCTCGACACACGCGGTGGCTCCGAGGTGCTGCACGGCATCTCCTTCCGCGCCGAACCCGGCCGGACCGTCGCCCTCGTGGGCTCCTCCGGCGCCGGAAAGTCGACCATCGCCCAACTGCTGCCGCGGCTGTACGACGTCGACGCCGGCGCGGTCCGCATCGGCGGGGTCGACGTCCGCGACCTCACCTCCGCCTCCCTGCGGGCGACCCTCGGCATGGTCACCCAGGACGGCCACCTCTTCCACGACACCGTTCGCGCCAACCTGCTGCTGGCCCGCCCCGACGCCAGTGACGACGAGTTGTGGGACGCCCTCGGCCGCGCCCGCCTCGCCGACGTCGTACGGTCCCTGCCCGACGGCCTGGACACCGTCGTCGGCGAGCGCGGCTACCGGCTCTCCGGCGGCGAACGCCAGCGCATGACCATCGCCCGGCTGCTGCTGGCCCGCCAGCGCGTGGTCATCCTGGACGAGGCCACCGCCCACCTCGACAACACCTCCGAGGCCGCCGTCCAGGAGGCGCTCACCGAGGCCCTGGAGGGCCGCACCGCCGTGGTCATCGCCCACCGCCTGTCCACGGTCCGCGCCGCCGACCAGATCCTCGTCGTGGAGTCCGGCCGCATCGTGGAACGCGGCACCCACGAGGAACTGCTCGCGGGCGGGGGCCGCTACGCCGAGCTGTACCGCACCCAGTTCGCGGACCGGGAGGAGACGGAGGGGGCGGCGGGGGTGCCGCTGGTGTGAGAGGGCCGGGGCGGCGGTGGGAGCGCCGGGGCCGGCGGTGTGAGCGCAGGCCCGGCGCCGGGGACGGGGGTGTGAGCGAGGGTGGCGGTTGGGGGCCGCCGCCGGTCAGGCAGGGCCGTCGCAGGCGGTCAGCAGGGCGCCGACGGCTCCTCGGAACTCCTCGTCCTGGATGAAGCCCCGCCAGCCGCCGGCGGAGCGGTAGCGGCCGTCGTGGGCCGGTACGGCGCGCAGGAGGCCGGCCGCGGCGCGGGCGGCGGGGCCGATCCGGGCCAGGTGGCGTACCGCCGGCAGCATGACCGGCAGGTACGAGCCCTCGGCAAGGCCCCGGACGGCCGAGGTGAGCGCCGGGACCGTGTGCTCGGTGTCGCCGGTCGCGGCCCACAGGGCGTGGGCCGCCTCGACACGGGCCCAGGGCTCGCGGTCGGCGGTCAGCGTCCGGAGCCGGTCCGCCCAGGGGGCGGCGTGCGCGCCGAGGCCGGCCAGTCGGCGCAGGGTCTTCAGGGGGAGGTCTCCGGCGACGGGGAGCCGCTCCAGGAGCCGGCCGGGCTCCCCGGTGACCTTCCAGTACGCCCAGGCCGCGAGGTCCGCGTCCGCGCCGGCGCCGGCCGAGCGGGCCGACAGCGGCTCCGCGGCGTCGGCGCCCGCCGCACCGATGCCGGCCAGTGCCGTCGCGGCGGACGTCCAGGTCCGGTCGTCGGCGAGGAGGGCGAGCAGCCGGGGGACCGCCGCGTCCGCCCGCGGCCCCCACTCGGCGAGCACCCGGCACAGGCGCCGGAGCAGCAGGGGGTCCGTGGCCGGGTCCAGCCGCGCGCAGAGCGCCGGCAGCAGCGCCCCGGCGTGGTCCGGAAGACGTACCAGGACCTCGTCGAGCGCCGGGAGCATCGCGGGGTGCCAGTCGCCGGCGGGCAGATGCACACCGGCCGTCGCGAATCCGGACCGTTCCCCGGACGGTGCGCCGGGCTGCTCGCCGGGCTGTTCGCCGGTCAGCAGGCCGGTCAGCGCGGGCAGACAGCGCGGGTCGTTCATCCGGGCCAGTGCCCACACGGCGGCCTCACCGACGGAAGCCTGGTGGCGGGCCGCCCCGGCGGTGTCCCCGAGCAGCGCGGCGACGGCGTCCGCGTGGGCCGCGGCGGCCGGACCGAGGCAGGCGAGCAGCTCCGCCGCCCGGTACCGGACCTCGGCGGCGGGGTCGTCCAGCCGGGCCGCGACGCGCGGCAGCAGCACGGCGGCCGGGGAACGCCACCGGGCCAGCACCGCGCCCGCCTGGGCCAGCGCGCCGGTCCGCTGCTCGTCGTCGGGGTGGTCGGCGAGCAGGCCGAGGGTGAAGCCGGGGGCCGGTCCTTCGAGCAGTGCGGCGGTCCAGTGGTGGACACCCTGGACACCGGCCTCCACGGCGCTGGTGCGCTGCCACAGCGCGACCCTGGGGTCCCGTACCGCTTCCAGCAGCAGGTCCAGCCGGCGCGCGGGCAGCCCCGGGTCCGCCGGGGCCAGCGCGTGCACCGCGGCCAGCCGGAGCTGGGCCTCGGGGGCGTCGAGCAGGTCGCGCAGGAGACGGCGCACCTCGCCGGCGTACGCCCCGGCCGGCTCGCGCAGGGCGGCCCGGCCGAGGGCGAGGACCAGGTCCAGGCGGGCCACCGGATCGTCCTCCAGCCGCCAGCGCCGCAGCAGCGCGGGCAGCGTCGACTCTCCCGGGCTCGCGCCGACTCCCACCACGTCCGCGGCGGCGCACCGGACCGACGGGTCGGGATCGTCGAGCAGGGCGAGCACCGCGGGCAGTGCCGCCGCCCAGGCCGGGGGCCATCCGGGGTCCAGGAACCGGTCGGGGATCCGCCCGGCCTCGTACGCCAGCATGGCCACCAGTTCGAGCAGGCCGCGCCGGGCCGGCACGTCCGGCCTCGCGGCCAGGCGGAGCAGGAACGGCAGCGCGGCCGGGGCGGCGGAGCAGATCCAGCCGCCCTGGTGGAAGAGCAGGTTGAGCAGCTCGGACGACGCGTCCTCGGCGTCGCCCGCGTCCGGCCCGGCGCACCGCCGCAACAGCTCCGGCACGTCCGCGGCGGACCCGTAGTTGTGCTCCAACGCGGCCCAGTCCACGGCCCCAAGGCCGCGCAACCGCTCCAAGGGGCTCGCGGTGGCGGGGATGTCCGGGCCCTGCGCGGTGCCGTGGGGCGCCGGGGTGCCCCCGGTCTGCCCGGTCCACCCGCCCGCACCCGTGTCCTCCGCCGCCCGGTCCTCCGGCAGGTTCACGGCGCCCGTGCCGTTCGCGCCGTCCACAGCGTCCACACCCTCCCCGGCCCTCGGCCTCCGGCCCCGACCCCGGTCCCGGGTCCCCCCGCGACGCCCGACTCCCTGCTCACGCGACCCTACCGACCGGCGTCGACCAGCACTCCACCGGCAGCGACCGTCCGTGACCGACCACCCGTGAACGAAGGGGATGACCTTCGGACGTGTGAGCCCGGCGTGTCCTGGATACGCGGTGTGCACGGCTCCACCGTCCGTCCGGAAGGTCATTCCCCGTCATGACCAGCGCATCCCCCCACTCCGAGGTCACCCTCCGGGTCAACGGCAAACCCCACACCCTGCGCGTCGACCACCGGCGCGTGCTGCTGGACCTGCTGCGTGAGGACCTGGACCTCACCGGTTCCAAGAAGGGCTGTGACCACGGCCAGTGCGGTGCCTGCACCGTGCTGGTCGACGGGCGCCGCGTCAACAGCTGTCTGCTGCTCGCCGTGACCCTCGACGGCAGCGACGTCACCACCGTCGAGGGCCTCGGCGGCGACGGCGAGGAGCCGCACCCGCTCCAGCGGGCCTTCCTGGACCGCGACGCCTTCCAGTGCGGCTACTGCACCCCCGGCCAGCTGTGCTCCGCCGTGGGCATGCTCGCCGAGGCCGCCGCCGGGCACCCCTCCCACGTCACCGACCCGGCGGTCCCCACCGGGGAGCCCGTGCCGCTGGACCGGCCCGAGATCCGCGAGCGGATGAGCGGCAACCTGTGCCGCTGCGGCGCCTACCCCCGCATCGTCGAGGCGATCGAGGACGTGATCTGAGTGACCGGCCCCGGATACCTCAGGCCCGGCAGCGTCCAGGAGGCCGTCGAGGCCCACGCCGCCCACCCCGGCGCCCGCTATCTGGCCGGCGGCACCAACCTGGTCGACCTGCTGAAACTCGGCGTGGAGCGGCCCGCCCTCCTCGTCGACGTCGGCCGGCTGCCGCTGGACGGCATCGAGGAGCTGCCCGACGGCTCCCTGCGGGTCGGCGCCACCGTCCGCAACAGCGACCTCGCCGCCGATCCACGGGTGCGCGAACGCTGGCCGGCGCTGTCCCAGGCGCTCCTCGCGGGCGCTTCCGCGCAGCTGCGCAACGCCGCCACCACCGGCGGCAACCTGCTCCAGCGCACCCGCTGCCCCTACTTCCAGGACCTGGGCAAACCGTGCAACAAGCGGGAGCCGGGCAGTGGCTGCGGCGCCCGGGACGGCGTCCACCGCGACCACGCGGTCCTCGGCCACTCCGAGCTGTGCATCGCCACCCACCCCTCGGACATGGCGGTCGCCCTCGCCGCCCTGGACGCCCAGGTAGAGCTGTACGGCACCGACGGCCCCCGGCGGCTGCCGGTGGCCGACTTCCACCGGCTGCCCGGCGAGCACCCGGAGCGGGACACCTGGATCCGCCCCGGTGAACTCGTCACCGGCGTGCTGCTCCCGGCCGCCACCGCCGGTGTCCCCTCCGCCTACCGCAAGGCCCGGGACCGGGCGTCGTACGCCTTCGCGCTCGCCTCCGTGGCCGTCGTGCTGCGGGTCGCGGACGGTGTCGTCGACCAGGTCGGGGTCGCCTTCGGCGGGCTCGCGCACCGGCCCTGGCGGGCCCGGCACACCGAGCTGGCCCTGCTGGGCGCGCCCGCCAGTCACGCCGCCTTCGAGGGGGCCGTCGACCTGGAACTCGCGCACGCCGAGCCCCTGCGGGACAACGCCTACAAGGTGTCCCTCGCCCACAACCTCGCCCTCGACGTCCTGAACCGTCTCGCCCCGGCCCCCGCACCGGCCTGAGCCGTCACAGCCCCAGCCGTCACAGCCCGCGCCGGCACGGCCCGAGCCGTCGCAGGAGGAGCAGGAGGACCCCATGACCGGCACGACCGGCAGCGCCCTGGGCGCCCCCGCCGAGCGCCGTGAAGGACGGCAGAAGGTCACCGGCGCCGCCCGTTACGCCGCCGAGTACACCCTGCCCGGCCGCGCCCACGCCTGGCCGGTGCCCGCCGCCGTCGCCCACGGCCGGGTCCGCGCCGTCGACACCTCGGCCGCCCTCGCCCTGCCCGGCGTCGTCGCCGTCCTCACCCCCTTCGACGCCCCCCGGCTCGCCGACCCCGAGGACGGCACGCTCGCCGTGCTGCAGAACCGGGACGTGCCGCACCGCGGCTGGTGCGTCGCCCTGGCCGTCGCCGACACCCCGGAGACCGCCCGCGCCGCCGCCCGTGCCGTCCGGGTCACCTACGACGCCGCCCCCCACGACACCGGCCCCGTCGACGGCCACCCGGGCGGCTACGACCCGGAGGAGGCGGGCGGCCAGCCCGGCCGCGTCGAGTACGGCGACCCCGGCGCCGCCTTCGCCTCCGCCGAGGTCCGCGTCGACGTCACCTACCGGGTGCCGCCCCTGCACAACCACCCCATGGAGCCGCACGCGAGCACGGCCCACTGGGAAGGCGACCGGCTCACCGTGTACACCTCCAGCCAGGGCGGGACGGCCGTGCGGTCCACGCTCGCCCAGCTCTTCCGGCTGCCCGAGGAGCGGATCACGGTCGTCGCCGAGCACGTCGGCGGCGGCTTCGGCTCCAAGGGGACCCCACGCCCCGACGTCGTCCTCGCCGTGCTCGCCGCCCGGCACACCGGCCGGCCCGTCACCCTGGCCTACCCCCGCCGGGACCTGCCCACCACCGTCGGCCACCGCGCCCCCACCGTCCAGCGGCTGCGGCTCGGCGCCCGGCCCGACGGCCGGCTCACCGCCGTACTGCACGAGGTCACCACCCAGACCTCCCGGGTCCGGGAGTTCGTGGAGTACGCCGGAGTCGTCTCCCGCGTCATGTACGCCACCCCGAACCTGCGCAGCACCCACCACGTGGTGCCGCTGGACGTGCCCAGCCCGTCCTGGATGCGGGCCCCCGGCGAGGCACCCGGCATGTACGCGCTGGAGTCCGCCCTGGACGAACTCGCCGACGCGCTCCACGTGGACCCGGTGGAGCTGAGGATCCGCAACGAGCCCGAGCGGGAGCCGGTGAGCGGCAGGCCGTTCAGCAGCCGGCACGTCGTGGAGTGCCTGCGCGAGGGCGCCCGCCGCTTCGGCTGGGCCGGCCGCGACCCGCGCCCCGGCGTCCGCCGCGAGGGCCCGCTGCTGATCGGCACCGGCGTCGCCGCCGCCACCTACCCGGTACAGATCGCCCCGTCCACCGCCACCGCCGAGGCCCGGCCCGACGGCACCTACGTCGTCCGGCTCAACGCGTCCGACATCGGTACCGGGGCCCGTACCGTCCTCGCCCAGGTGGCCGCCGACGCCCTCGGCGTGCCCCTGGACCGGGTGCGCACCGAGATCGGGCACACCGATCTGCCGCCCGCCCCGCTGGCCGGCGGCTCCATGGGCACCGCCTCCTGGGGCTGGGCCGTGCACGAGGCGTGCGCCCGGCTCGCCGCGCACCCCGAACAGGGACCGGTGGTCCGCGCGGACACCACCGGGACGGCCGACGCCGACAGCCCCTACGCGCGGCACGCGTTCGGCGCGCACTTCGCGGAGGTCGCCGTCGACACCGTCACCGGCGAGGTCCGGGTCCGCCGGCTGCTCGGGATGTACGCCGCCGGACGGATCCTCAACGCCCGCACCGCACGCTCCCAGTTCACCGGCGCCATGATCATGGGCCTGGGCATGGCCCTCACCGAGCACAGCACCCTGGACCCGGCGTTCGGCGACTTCCCCGAGTCCGACCTCGCCTCGTACCACGTGCCCGTGCACGCCGACGTCCCGGCCGTCGAGGCCGACTGGATCGACGAGCACGACCCCCACCTGAACCCCATGGGCAGCAAGGGCATCGGCGAGATCGGCATCGTCGGCACCGCCGCCGCCCTCGGCAACGCCGTCCACCACGCCACCGGCATCCGCTTCCGCGAACTCCCCCTCACCCCCGACCGCGTCCTCGCGGGCCTGTTGTCCGAGGGCTGACGGTGGACGGGCCCAGCTGGGAGTACGAGGGGTACCGGCCCGCCGAGGAACGCCTGCGGGAGTCGCTGTGCACCCTCGGCAACGGCTACTTCGCCACCCGCGGCGCCCTGCCGGAGTGCACCGCGGACCAGGTCCACTACCCGGGCACCTACGCGGCCGGCTGCTACAACCGGCTCACCTCGGAGATCGCCGGACGCCGGGTCGAGAACGAGGACATGGTCAACCTGCCCAACTGGCTGCCGCTGCGCTTCCGGCCGGCCGGCGGCGACTGGCTCACCCCGGACACCGCCCCCGTCGGCGAGCACCACCAGATGCTCCACCTCGACCCCGGCCTGCTGGAGCGCCGCACCCGCTACCCCCTCGGCGCCGACGCCGGCCTCGTCGTCCGGCAGGAGCGCCTGGTCCATCTGGACGACCGCCATCTGGCCGCGCTGCGCACCGAGTTGACCGCCGAAGGGCGCCCCGTCGAACTGGAGGTGGAGGCCGCCCTCGACGGGAGTGTCACCAACTCCGGTGTCGCCCGCTACCGCGACCTGGACGGCCGGCACCTCAGCCACATCCAGGTCGGCACCGCCGCACCCGGCCTCGTCTGGCTGCGCTGCCGTACCCGCACCTCCGACATCGGCTTCGGACTGGCCGCCCGGCTGACCGCCCGGGCGCCGGTCGTCCACGCCAACGAGGTCCACCGCGCCGTGCAGCGGGTGCGGCTGCGGCTGCCGCCCGGCCGGACCGTCACCGTCGACAAGACCATCGCCCTGCACACCTCCCGCGACCCGGCGATCAGCGACCCCCTGCGCGCGGCCGTCGAACGGGCGGCCGCCGCACCCGGCTTCGACGCGCTGCGGGAGTCGCACCGCGCGGCCTGGGAGCAGCTGTGGCGGCGCACCGCGCTCGACGTGCCCGGCGAGGCGGGCAGCATCCTGCGCCTGCACCTGTTCCACGTGCTGCAGACCCTCTCGCCGCACACCGCCGACCTGGACGTCGGCGTCCCCGCCCGCGGACTGCACGGCGAGGCCTACCGCGGGCACGTCTTCTGGGACGAACTCTTCGTCCTGCCCTACCTCAACCTCCACCTGCCGGAGGTCTCCCGCGCCCTGCTCCGCTACCGCCACCGCCGCCTGGACGCGGCCTGCCACGCGGCCCGGGAACTCGGCCGGTGCGGCGCGCTCTACCCGTGGCAGAGCGGCAGCGACGGCCGTGAGGAGACCCAGCAGGTGCACCTCAACCCGCGCTCCGGGCGGTGGCTGCCGGACCACTCCCGGCTCCAGCACCACGTCGGCTCGGCCGTGGCCTACAACGTCTGGCAGTACTGCGAGGCGACCGGCGACACCGACTTCCGGCACGGCGAGGGCGCCGAGATGCTCCTGCAGATCGCCCGCTTCTGGGGGCGGTCGGCGGTCTGGGACGGCCACCTCGGCCGGTACCGCATCCGGGGTGTCGTCGGCCCCGACGAGTACCACGACGCCTATCCCGGCGCGGAGCGTCCCGGCCTGGACGACAACGCGTACACCAACGTCACCGCCGCGTGGGTGCTCAGCCGCGCCCTGGAACTGCTGCACGGCCTGCCCGAGCCGCGCCGCCGCGAACTCCTCGCGCACACCGGCCTCGCCGACGACGAGCCGGCCCGCTGGGCGGAGGTCTCCCGCGCCCTGCACGTCCCCTTCCACGACGGGGTGATCAGCCAGTTCGACGGCTACGGCGACCTCGCCGAACTGGACTGGGACGGCTACCGCGAGCGGTACGGGGACATCCGGCGCCTGGACCGGATCCTGGAGGCCGAGGGGGACACCGTCAACCGCTACAAGGCCTCCAAACAGGCCGACGTCCTGATGCTCGGCTACCTCTTCTCCCCGCCCGAACTCCGTTCGCTGTTCCGGCAGCTGGGCCACCACCTGGACGAGCACACCTGGCCGGCCACCGTGGACCACTACCTGCACCGCACCAGTCACGGCTCCACCCTCAGCGGCCTGGTCCACGGCTGGATCCTGGCCCGCGCCCGCCGCGCCGACGCCTGGAGCTTCGTCCAGGAGGCGCTGCGCGGTGACATCGCCGACCTGCAGGGCGGCACCACCGGCGAGGGCATCCACCTCGGCGCGATGGCCGGCACCCTCGACCTCGTCCAGCGCGGGCTGAGCGGACTGGAGACCCGCGGCGGCGGCCTCTCCCTCGACCCCGTCCCGCTGCCCGAGCTGTCCTCCTACGGCTTCAGCATCCGCTACCACGGCCACTGGGGCGTGCGGCTGCGGCTGCGCAGCGGACTGCTGGAGATCGCCGTACCCGAATCCGGCCAGTCGCCCATCGACGTGCGGCTGCGGGACTGGGTGATCCCGGTGGTGCCGGGGGAGACCGCGCGGCTGGTGCTGCCGGACTGAGCCCTCAACCGCCCGCGACCGGGTACCGGTGCACCGGCGGCAGGCCCGGCAGCAGGCCCGGCCACACCGTGTCCAGGACGTGGGCGCTCGGCGTGAACAGCGGGCGGCCCAGGCCGGGCAGGTCGGCGACCTCGTGCCACTCCCAGCGGCGGACCAGCCGCGGCTCGGTGACGACCGGTTCGCCGGTGAACCGGCCGACCCGGACGGCGGCCGTCACCCGCGGGATGCCGTGCACCGCGTCCATCAGAACGGCCCGCACCCGCACCCCGGCCGGGTCGGCCCTCAGCGACGTCTCCTCCTCCAGTTCCCGCACGGCCGCCGCGGCGAAGTCCTCGCCCGGCTCGTTCTTGCCGCCGGGCAGTTCCCACACGCCCCGCACCGACCAGCCCAGCAGCACCCGCCCCGCCGGATCCGTGACGACCACCCCCGCTCCGGTCAGGGCGTGCGGGGACGGCCGGCCCTTGCCGGCGCAGACCGGCGGGGCGGGTGCGGGGCCCCGCAGGACGAGCAGGGCCAGACCGCCGGCGTCGTACCGCTCGGCCGACTCCCAGCCAGTGCCGAGCAGTTCGATCTCCTCCTCGTCCAGGGCCACGCCGCGCTCGCGTTCCGGTACGGCGTCCGCGACCGGTGTGATCACGCACAGCGCGCCGCCGGGACGCAGCCGCTCCCGCAGCCGGTGCAGCACCCGGGTGCGGTCCCGGACGAACGCCCAGACGAGCCGGACGGTGATCAGGTCGTACGGTCCCTGCCGGAGTCCGCCGAGACCGTCCTGCTCGATGTCCAGCCTCCGGTACGCCACCCCCGGCGCGGGGCTGCGCCGGGCCTCGGTGAGGGCCGCTGCGGACCGGTCGACGGCGTCCACCCGGTACCCGTCCCGGGCCAGCTGCCGGGCGAGTTCGCCGGTGCCGCAGCCGACGTCCAGACAGCGCCCGTCCGCCGGCGCCGGGACGTGCGCGGCGAGCAGCCGGCGCTCGGCGGGGCCCAGGGGCCGGAACCGGCCCCCGCGCGCGTAGTGGGCGTCCCACTCCTCGGGCTTCGGACGTGCCACCGGGCCTCCTCCTGCCGGTCGATGCGCGGACAGGGGCATCATGACCGGGTCACGGCCCGGACACACCACCGTCCGTGATCTCGACGGCGCCCGTCCGCGGTACCACCATGGGGGAGCGGCCGAGGACGGAAGGAGCTGCCGGAGATGAGGGTGACCGACGTGCCCTTGCGGGTCCTGGCCGTGGACGACGAGGAACCCGCGCTGGCGGAGCTGCTGTACCTGCTGGGGCAGGACGCCCGGGTCGGCACCGTCGTACCCGCCCCGTCGGCCACCGAGGCGCTGCGCCTGCTGGGCCGGGCCGCGGCGGACGGCCCGGACGGCCCGGAGGGCTTCGACGTCGTCTTCCTGGACATCGACATGCCCGGCCTCGGCGGACTCGAACTGGCCCGGCTGCTGGGCGGGTTCGCCGCACCGCCGCTGATCGTCTTCGTCACCGCCCACGAGGACTTCGCGGTGCGCGCCTTCGACCTCAAAGCCGTGGACTACCTGCTCAAGCCGCTGCGCGAGGAGCGCTTCGCCGAGGCGGTACGGCGGGTCGCCGAGCTGGTCCGGGCCGGCCAGGGGCCCCGCCGGGCCGTCGCCGCGGACCCCGCGCCCGCGGCGTCGCCCTTCGGCGACCAGGTGCCGGTGGAACTGGGCGGCGTGACCCGGTTCGTGCCCCTGGCCGACATCGCCTACGTCGAGGCGCAGGGCGACTACGCCCGGCTGCACACCGGCCGCGGCAGCCATCTGGTGCGGATACCGCTGTCCACCCTGGAGGAGCAGTGGCGTCCGCGCGGCTTCGTGCGGATCCACCGCAGCCGGCTCGTCGCCCTCGGCCGGATCGAGGAACTCCGCGTGGACGGCGGCAACCTGACCGTCCGGGTCGGCGACCGGGTCCTGGCCGTGAGCCGGCGCAACGCCCGGGAGCTCCGGGACCTGCTGGCCGGCCGCGCGGCGGGCCGGGTGCGCTGAACCGGCGCAGCGCTTCGGCCACGGTGGCCGGACCCCGCCGTACCACCCCCGGCCGAACGGCGGGCGGGCTCCGTGGCGTTGGTCACGTTCACGGCGGCGCCGACCGGGGCAGGGCTATTCCCCGGAACACGCGGGTCGGCGAGCCGCCTTGCCGCTCCCACAGGGGTGGGACTTGTGTGGGGGATTGGTGAACGCCGACCGTGGCCGGGCGTGCTCCGTGTCAGTCGTCGAGGAGCGTTAACGGCAGCGTCACAGCGATTCGTGGTGCTTCACGGAATGAATACGTATCGTTGTGCGAAGGATCGACGAGTAGGTGGCGGGAGCATTATTTCTCGCCAGCCTTGTGACGTTCGTGCGCGACTGCGTTCATCACACGTGTAGGCAACACGGACAACTGGGTCACGGGCCAGGGGGGTTACTTGATGTCCTGCACCAATTCGGACTGTTCCGGGCGACGGGCGTTGTGCCGGGCCGGGTTCCGCAGACGGTGCGTTCCCGGAGCGAGGCCGACCGGGCGCTGACGCACCGGCGGTGAGGTGCGTGATCGTGCTGGACGGCGGACGCGCGCGGACGCAAGACACCTTTCGGCAATTCCGGGCCCGGCCCTGGACTGCCGTACCAGGGGACAGGGCACCGCCGGCGGCCGGAAGCGGCCGGACCACACGCGCGACGGGGACGACGGGAGCAGCGTGTGCGCGGTCCGGGAGAAACGGTCGACGGGTAAGAGCGCGACTACCCCACTAGTTCAGAACGCCACCCGATTACACGTCAGAGGTTGTAGTGCCCCCGCGATATTCAGTCATATCCGAGCAAACTCTTCTGGAATCGTCTTCCGAACCAGGCCGTTCTGTCGCACAATCAGCACTCTTCTGGCTCGACGGACGACTCGGCAAAAGCATGGAGTTAGCCGCCGCCGCGTCGGAACCGGCCACGGGAGAACGCCCCGCCCGCGAGGCGCCGCTGGAGGCGCGCGTCTGGTACGCGACGCTGCTGACACGAGTCCGCGGCCTCCGGCCGGCCGAACGTCTCCTCTCCGGCGAGGAGACCGTCACCCACGGACCGCACCGGCCGGAGGTCCTGGCGGCGCGGCTGCTGTGCGAGGCGGAGATCCACCTCGCCGGGGGCAGGCTCACCGAGGCGACCACGGCGGCCGAAGCCGGACTCCGGCTGGCGTCCCAGGCCGGCAACCGCGGACTCCCACCCCGCGGCCACGTGGTCATGGCCGTGTGCTCCGTCCGCTCCCTGGACCTGACGACCGGCCTGCTGTACGCCAACCGGCTCCGGGACGCGGCCCTGCTCGGACAGGAGAACCTCATGCCGGGGCAGTGCGTCTGGGCCGCGGCACAGGCCCTGGAGGCGCGCGACGGCATGGAGAGCGTGGCCCACCTGCTGAAGGGTATCCTCCACGACGACGTCCTCACCCGCGAACTGCTCCTCTCCCAGCCCGCCGCGGCCCCCTGGCTGGTCCGGGCCGGACAGCGCCTCGGCGACACCGACCTCGCCGAACGCACCGTCCGCACCATGGACCGGCTC
Organism: Streptomyces sp. NPDC029151; assembly: GCF_055564315.1. Lineage (NCBI taxonomy): Bacteria > Bacillati > Actinomycetota > Actinomycetes > Kitasatosporales > Streptomycetaceae > Streptomyces > Streptomyces sp. NPDC029151. The sequence continues at coordinate 714,996 of NZ_JBVHWQ010000001.1, read as the reverse complement.
GCCCTGACGAACCGCAGCTTCCGCAGCGTCCAGGCCGCGGCCGAGCACGCCACCGGGCTGTACGCCCGCGACGCGGACGCCCTGGAGGCCGCCTCCGCACGGCACCTCGACCCCTGGGCCCGGGCCTCCGCACTGGAGGACGCGAGCCGGGTGCGCTCCGTACGCGTCCCCGAACGCGACCGGGCCGTCGGCCTGCTCCGGCGCGCCGCCGACGCCTACCTCGGTGCGGGAGCCTCCCGGGACCTCGCACGGGTCCAGAGCCGGCTGCGCGAACTCGACGACCACGGCGGCCGGCCGGCCCGCGGCCGGACCCGGGTCAGCAGGCTCACCGACACCGAGTTCGCCGTGGCCGAACTGGTCAGCCAGGGCCTCACCAACGGTCGGGTCGGCAGCCAGCTCTACATCTCCCCGCACACGGTGGCGTTCCACCTGAAGAAGATCTTCCGCAAGCTCGACGTGACCTCCCGGGTGGAACTGGCCCGCTCCTGGAACCGGATCCTGGTGGAGGAACGCGCCGACCGGCCCGCCACCACGCCCGAACCCGACTTCCTCGTCCGCCCCTCCATGGCCCGGCAGGCCGGGTAGCCACCGGCCGGCGCGGAACCGTCAGCGCAGGTGACGACTCCGCGCGGCCCCCACCACCACCGCCCTACCAACCTGAGGGATGCCGTGGCAGCCCTCCCCCCACGTAGCCTCCCCAAGGGAAGCACCACCGCTCACCGTGTCGTGTCGTCCCGTCGGCGAGCGCCGGCCGGAAGGGACCGGGCGGGTTGCCGGAACAGCCATACCGATTGGCCAGGAGTCATGTCATGACCCATCTTCTGCACATCGACGCGAGCATCCGCTCCGGCGAATCCGTGACGCGGCAGCTCACCGCCGAGTTCGTCACCCAGTGGCGGCAGAACCACCCGGACGCCGGCTACACCTACCGCGACCTCGGTGCCGAGCCGATCCCCCACATCACGCACGAGGTGCGCGAATGGCTCTTCGACCCCACCGGCGACCTGCACGGCGTCAGCCCCGGGGACAAGGCGCTCACCGAGGCCCTGCACGCCGAGGTCCACGAGGCGACCACGATCGTGTTCGGCATCCCGATGTACAACTACACGATCCCGTCGTCCATCAAGGCCTGGATCGACCGGCTGGTCACCCCCGCCCACATGCTGCCCCCGGGCGCCGAGTCCGGCGCGCTGAGCGGCAAGAACGTCGTCGTCGTCACCGCCCGCGGCGGCTCCTACGCCCCCGGCACCCCGCGTGAGGGCTGGGACTACCAGGAGCCCTACCTGAAGGCCGTGCTCGGCGCCATCGGCCTCGCCGACAACCTGACGTTCGTGCACGCCGAACTCACCTTCGCGGCCCTCGTGCCCGCGATGGCGCAGCTGAAGCCGCTCGGCGAGAAGTCCCTGGCCGACGCCCGCGAGACCCTGCGCAAGCTGGCCCTCGAAGGAGCCTCATGACCGAGATGCTGTCCTACGAGGACGTGTGGGCGCGTACCCACCACTTCGACCCTCCCGCGATCTTCGACAAGCTGCGCGAGGAAAGCCCGCTCGCCAGGATGACCTACCCGGACGGCCACATCGGCTGGTTCGCCAGCAGCCACCGGATCGTCCGCGAGGTCCTCAGCGACCCCCGCTTCAGCCACAGCCTGGAGATCGGGCACTTCCCCGTCACCAAGTACGGCGCGCCCGTACCGCAGTTCCCGGCGATGCCCGGCATGTTCATCCACATGGACCCGCCGGACCACACGAAGTTCCGCCGCATGCTGGCCCGCGAGTTCACCGTCCGGCGCATCGCGGAACTCGCCCCGCACGTCGAGTCGGTGACCGCCGGGCAGATCGAGGAGATGCGCGAGCACGGCGCACCCGCCGACCTGCTCACCACCTTCGCCAAGCCGCTCGTCCTGCGGGTCCTGTCCGACCTGGTCGGCCTGCCGTACGAGGAGCGCGAGCGGTACGCCGACGCGCCCGCCATCACCCACGACCCCGACGGGGACGCCGAGGAGTCCATGGCCGTCTTCCAGCAGGTCGGCGTGCTCATCGGGGAGACCATCGAACGCAAGCGCAGGCAGCCCGGCGACGACATCATCAGCCGGCTCCTGGCCGCCGGCGAACTGACCGACGAGGAACTCGGCAACATCGTGGCCCTGCTGCTGTTCGCGGGTTACGAGACCACCGAGAGCGCTCTCACCGTCGGCGTCATGGCGCTGCTGCACCACCCCGAGCAACTCGCCGCCCTGCGCGCCGACCTGTCCCGCGTGGACGCGGCGGTGGAGGAGATCCTCCGCTACGTCACCGTCAACCAGTACGAGATCTTCCGCACCGCGCTGGAGGACGTCGAGCTGGACGGCCGACTGGTGAAGAAGGGCGAGACCGTCACGGTCTCCCTGCCGGCCGCCAACCGCGACCCGGCGAAGTACGGCTGCCCCGCCCACCTCGACCTCGACCGGGACACCGCCGGCCACCTGGCGTTCGGCCACGGCATCCACCAGTGCGTCGGCCAGAACCTGGCCCGCCTCGAACTGCGCACCGGTCTGCGCGCCCTGCTGCAGGCCTTCCCCGACCTGAGGGCGGCCACCCCCGCCGAGGAGGTTCCGCTGCGCACCCGCGGCTCCGTCTTCGGCGTGAAGAGCCTCCCGGTCGCCTGGTGAGCACCTCGGCACGTCGGCACGTCCCTCGGCACCGCAGCACGTCCGCAGCACGTTCCGTACGACTCCGGTACGCCCCGCGCGCCCCTCGCGTACGCCCGTCCTACGCCGTCCGTACGCCCTAGCAAGTCCGTACCTCCGTACCTCCGTACCTCCGTACCTCCGTACCTCCGTACCTCCGTACGTCCGTACGTCCGTCCTTCCGAACCACGTCCGGCGGTACGGCGGCCCTCCGCGCGACCTCGTGCGGGCCGGTCGCCACCGTCGCCGCTCCGGACCGGCCCTCCCGGCCGTCCCGGAGCGGTGGGAACGGCCCCCGCCCCGGCGGTGCCCGGCCGGTCCCGCCTTCCGGGCGCCTGTCCGCCGCGCGCACCGCCGCGGCGGAGGGATGTCTGCTCCCGTCGTTCCGGACGACGGCCGGCTGTCCACCGTCGTACAGCCGCTCGCCGCGTCCGGAGACCGCCCCCCGACCTGCTGCTCCCGGTACCCGCTGCCGCCCTGTGGAAGGAGTCCGAGGCGTGCGTCCCGACCTGGTCACACCGCTTGCGGTCACGCTGCACGAGCACGCTCTCCGCATCCCGGAGAAGGTCGCCTTCGCCGACGACCGGCGCGCGGTCACCTACGCGGAGCTGGAGGCGCGGACGCGGCGGCTCGCCGGACACCTCGTCCGCCTGGGGCTGCGCCGCGGCGACCGGGTGGCGCTCTGCCTCGGCAACTCCGTCGCCATGGTGGAGGGCTACCTCGCGGTCGTGCGCGCCGGCGGCGTCGGCGTGCCGGTGAACCCGCGCTCCGCCCCCGCCGAGCTGGAGTACCTCCTCGCCGACAGCGGCGCGGGGTTCGCCCTGGTCGCGGCGAGCAGTGCAGGGACGTTTCTGCAGAGTCTGCAGGGGGTGTCGGCCACCGGCACCACCGTCCTCGTGGCCGGCACCGCCGACGTGCCCCCGGGCACCCACGCCTACGACGACCTCGCGGCCACCGACCCCGGCACACCCGCCCCCGACGACCTCGCCCTGGACGAGGTGGCGTGGATGTTCTACACATCCGGCACCACCGGCCGCCCCAAGGGCGTGCTGTCCACCCAGCGCAACTGCCTCTGGTCGGTCGCGGCCAGCTACGTCCCCGTCCCGGACCTGCGCCAGGACGACCGGGTGCTGTGGCCGCTGCCGCTCTTCCACAGCCTGTCCCACATCGCCTGCGTGCTTGCCGTGACCTCCGTGGGCGCCACGGCCCGCCTCACGGACGGCAGCTCCGCCGACGACGTCCTGGACCTCCTCCGCACGGAGCGGGCCACCTTCCTCGCCGGCGTCCCCACCACCTACCACCACCTCGTCGCCACCGCCCGCCGCACCGGCCTCGCCCTGCCGCACCTGCGCATCGGACTCGTCGGCGGCGCCGTCACCGGCTCCGAGCTGCGCCGCTCCTTCGAGGAGACCTTCGGCGTCCCGCTGGTCGACGCCTACGGCTCCACCGAGACGTGCGGCGCCATCACCATGAACCCGCCGGACGGCGCCCGTGTCGAGGGCTCCTGCGGGCTGCCGGTCCCGGGCGTCGACGTCCGCATCGTCGACCCCGACACCGGGGCCGACGTCCCCGCCGGGCAGGAGGGCGAGGTCTGGGTCAGCGGCCCCAACGTCATGGTGGGCTACCACAACAGCCCCGAGGCGACCGAGGCCGCGCTGCGCGACGGCTGGTTCCGCACCGGCGACCTGGCCCGCCGCGACGAGGCCGGTTACTTCACCGTCTGCGGACGCCTGAAGGACCTGATCATCCGCGGCGGCGAGAACATCCACCCCGACGAGGTCGAGGCGGTCCTGCGCACCGCCCCCGGAGTCGCCGACGCCGGCGTCGCCGGAGCCCCCCACGACACCCTGGGCGAGGTGCCCGTCGCCTGGCTGGTCCCCGGTCCGGACGGCCTCGACGTGACCGCCCTGCTCGACCACTGCCGCGCCCGGCTGTCCGCGTACAAGATCCCCGAGCGGATCCACGAGGTCACCGGCATCCCGCGCACCCCCTCCGGAAAGATCGTCCGCCGACTCCTCGCCGCCCTGCCGTACTGGCCCCGCCACACGGCCGACGGCCACCACGACGCCCTGCTGACCCCCGCGTGGCTTCCCGCTCCGGCCGGCACCGGTGACGGCACGGGTGCTCCCGGCGGCGCACGTCCGGCCGCGTGCGCCGTGGTCGGCGAGGACACCACCGGGCCGGCCGAGGCGCTGCGCGCGGCCGGCGTCCACGTGGAACTCCACGCCGGCCCGGCGTCCGTGGCGGGCACGACCCCCGGCCCGGCCCTTCTGCTGCCCCCGCCCCCCTCCGCCGACCCGTACGCCCAGGCCCGCCTCCTCACCGCACAGGTGACCAGCGCAAACCGCCCAGAGTCGCTGGTGGTCCTCACCCGGGGAGCCGCACCCGCCGGCGGCACCGCTCCCGACCCGGTCGGCGCCGCGCTGTGGGCCGCCGTGCGGTCGCTCCGGGCGGAGGGGCACCAGGGACTGACCGTCGTCGACCTCGACACCGACGACCCCGACGCCGAGACGCTGTTCGCCGCGATCGCCTCCGGCGAGCCCGAAGTCGCCGTGCGCGGCGACATGTTGCTGGTACCCCGGCTGCTGCGCACCCCCCTGGACGGCCGGCCCCGCCCCGCCGCCCTCACCGGCCCCGGAACCGTCGTCGTCACCGGCACCGACACGCCCGCCGGTGCCGCGCTCGCCCACCACCTCGCCGATGTGCACCAGGCCACGGACCTGCTGCTCGTCCACGCGCCCGGCACCACCGACCGCACCGACCCGGACGCCTGGCCCGCCGGTACCCGCGTCCGCGACATCACCGCCGACGCGCCCGCCTTCGGCGCCGCCCTGGACGCCGGGGTGAGCCTGGCGGTGCACACCGCCGACGACCCCGCCCTCGCCTGGGCTCTCGACCGGCTCATCGCCCCCACCGCCCGGTTCGTCACCGTCACCGACGCCTCCGCGACGCTGGGCGCCCCCGGTGACCCGGACCGGGCGGTGCGCGGCGCCCTCACCGAGGCGGTGGCGCACGCCCGCCGGACGCGGGGCCCGGCCGGCCACCTCGTCTGGGCGGCGGACGACGACACGACCCCCCTCGCCGACCTCCTGGCCGCGTTCGACGTCCTCCTCGCCGGCCGGGCCCCGGCCCTCTTCGCCCCGCGCCCGGCCCCGACCGGCCCCTCCCGGCCGGCCCCCGCGATCCTCCGCGCCCTGACCGAGCCGCCCGCCCCCCGGTCCCGCCCCGACGAGGCCGTCACCGCCGCCCTGCGCACGCGTCTGACCGGCCTGGACGAGCGCGCCCAACTGGACCTCCTCGAACACCTGGTCCGCGCCCAGGCCGCCACCGTCCTGCACGGCCCCGACACGGCCCCCCTCCCGGCCGACCGCGCCTTCCGCGACCTCGGCCTGACCTCGGTCGCCGTCGTCGCCCTGCGCGACCGGCTGACCGAGCACACCGGGCTGCGCCTGCCCACCACCGTCACCTTCGACCACCCGACCCCCCGGGAACTGGCGGCCCACCTGCGCACCGCCGTCCTCGGCCTGGACGACACCCCCGCGCACGCCGGACAGCCGGCCGCGGACGCCGACCCGCAGGAGCCCGTCGCCATCGTCGGCATGGCCTGCCGCCTGCCCGGCGGCGCCGACACACCCGACGAACTGTGGCAGCTGCTGTCCGCCGGCCGGGACGCCGTCTCGGACTTCCCGACCGACCGGGGCTGGGACCTCGACGGCCTCTTCGCCACGGACCCCGACCGGCCCGGCACCTCCTACGTCGACCAGGGCGGCTTCCTGCCGGACGCCGGGCAGTTCGACGCCGGCTTCTTCGGGATCTCCCCGCGCGAGGCGCTGGCGATGGACCCGCAGCAGCGGCTCCTCCTCGAAACGTCCTGGGAGGCCCTGGAGCGGGCCGGCATCGACCCCCACGCGCTGAAGGGCACGGACGTCGGCGTGTTCGCCGGAGTCATGGGCCAGGGCTACGGCTCCGGAGGCGCCCTCCCCGCCGAACTCGAAGGCTTCGTCACCACCGGAACCGCCTCCAGCGTGGCCTCCGGCCGGCTCGCCTACGTCTACGGCCTCGAAGGCCCCGCCGTCACCGTCGACACCGCCTGCTCCTCCTCCCTCGTCGCCCTCCACCTCGCCGCCCAGGCGTTGCGGCGCGGGGAGTGCTCCATGGCCCTGGCCGGCGGCGCCACGGTCATGGCCACCCCCGGCACCTTCGTCGAGTTCTCCCGGCAGCGCGCACTGGCCGCCGACGGCCGCTGCAAGTCGTACGCCGACGCGGCCGACGGCACCGGCTGGGCCGAGGGCGCGGGCATGCTGGTCCTGGAGCGCCTGTCCGACGCCCGCCGCAACGGCCACCGGGTGCTGGCGGTCGTCCGCGGCAGCGCGATCAACCAGGACGGCGCCTCCAACGGCCTGACCGCCCCGAGCGGGCCCGCCCAGCAGCGCGTCATCCGCAAGGCACTGTCCGAGGCCGGCCTGACCCCGGCCGACGTCGACGCGGTCGAGGGCCACGGCACCGGAACGACCCTCGGCGACCCCATCGAGGCCCAGGCACTCCTCGCCACCTACGGCCGTGACCGTGAAGAGCCCCTGTGGCTGGGCTCGTTGAAGTCCAACATCGGCCACACGCAGGCCGCCGCCGGGGTCGCCGGCGTCATCAAGATGGTCCAGGCGATGCGGCACGGCGTCCTCCCCGCAACGCTCCACGTCGACACCCCCTCCTCCCAGGTCGACTGGACCGCCGGTGCCGTCGAGCTGCTGACCGAGGAACGGGAGTGGCCGCAGACGGGGCGTCCGCGCCGGGCCGGTGTGTCCTCCTTCGGCGTGAGCGGCACGAACGCGCACGTGATTCTGGAGCAGGCCCCCGAGGAGGAGCCCGCCGCTCCCCGTGAGCCGCATGACGGAGTGGTACCGCTGGTCGTCTCGGCGGCGTCGGAGGGTTCGCTGTCCGGTCAGGCGGAGCGGCTGGCCGCGTTCACCGGCGGCAGCGACGCGCCCCTGGCCGACCTCGCGGGTGCTCTGGTGCGGCGGCGGGCGGTGCTGTCGGAGCGTGCCGTGGTGGTCGCCGGGTCGCGGGAGGAGGCGGTGGCCGGGCTGGCCGCGCTGGCGGGCGGCGAGAACCATCCCGCGGTGGTGCGCGGTGGTGCGGGGACCGCAGGCCGTACGGTTCTGGTGTTTCCGGGCCAGGGGTCGCAGTGGCTGGGGATGGGCCGGGAGCTGTTGGAGTCCTCGCCGGTGTTCGCGGAGCGGGTCGGTGAGTGTGCCCGGGCGTTGGATCCGTGGGTGGACTGGGACCTGAAGGCCGTGCTGCGCGGTGACACCGACCTGATGGACCGGGTCGATGTGGTGCAGCCGGCGAGTTTCGCGGTGATGGTGGCTCTGGCTGCGGTGTGGGCGTCGGTGGGTGTCGTGCCGGACGCGGTGGTGGGTCACTCGCAGGGTGAGATCGCCGCTGCTTGTGCGGCGGGTGCCCTGTCGCTGGAGGACGCCGCGCGGATCGTGGCTGTACGCAGTCGGGTGATCGCCGGTGAGCTGGCGGGCCGGGGCGGGATGGCGTCGGTGGCGTTGTCCGAGGCCGAGGCCGCCGCGCGTATCGCCGCCTGGGAGGGGCGGGTCGAGGTCGCGGCGGTCAACAGTCCGACATCCGTGGTGATCGCCGGGGACGCCGAAGCGCTGGACGAGGCGCTGGCCACGCTGGAGGCCGACGGTGTCCGGGTCCGGCGCGTCGCGGTGGACTACGCCTCCCACACGCGTCATGTCGAGGCGATCGAGGGGTCGTTGGCGGAGGCGTTCGCCGATGTCCGCAGTCAGGCGCCGTTGGTGCCGTTCTTCTCGACGGTGACCGGTGAGTGGGTGCGTGAGGCGGGTGTCCTCGACGGCGGCTACTGGTACCGCAACCTCCGCGGTCAGGTCCGTTTCGGTCCGGCCGTCGAGGCGCTCCTCGCCGAGGGTCACACGGTGTTCGTCGAGTCCAGCGCGCACCCGGTCCTCGTCCAGCCTGTGAACGAGATCGTGGACGAGGCGGCGGGGGAGTCCGGCGCCGTCGTCACCGGCTCGCTGCGGCGCGAAGAGGGCGGTCTGCGGCGGTTGTTGACGTCGATGGCCGGGCTGTTCGTCCGGGGCGTGGCCGTCGACTGGACGGGCGTCCTGCCCGCCGGAGCCCGTGACGCCGACCTGGACCTGCCGACGTACGCCTTCGACCACCGGCACTACTGGCTGAAGCCCACCCCCGCGGCGGACGCCGCCTCCCTCGGGCAGACCGGTACCGATCACCCGCTGCTCGGCGCGGTGGTCGGGCGGCCGGACTCCGGGGGGTTCATGACGACCTCGCGGTGGTCCCTGCGCTCGCAGCCGTGGCTCGGTGAGCATCTCGTCGGCGACGACGCGGTGCTGGTGCCGAACGCGGCCCTCGTGGAACTGGCGGTCCGGCTCGGGGACGAGGCCGGCGTGCCGTTCGTCGCGGAGCTGACCGTCGAGCGGCCCGTCGTCCTGCCGGTGCGCGGCGGGCGGGCCGTCCAGAGCGTGGTGGGCGAGGCCGACGGCAGCGGTCGGCGTACCGTCGAGGTGTACTCGCGCGCGGACGACTCCGCGCCGGAAGCCTCCTGGATCCGGCACGCGCACGGCACGCTCGCGCCGGCCGCCCCGGCGGAGGCGCGCGGTGACCGGCCGGCCGGCGGGTCCGGCGTCGAGGTGGCCCTCGGTGAGAGCGCCGGGGACGCCGAGCGGTACGGCGTACACCCCACCCTGCTCGACGCGGCCGTACGGACGGCACTGCCCGCCGGGAGCCTCGCGGTCACCTGGCGCGGCGTCCGCCTGGTGGCGGCCGGGGCGACCACCGTCACCGTACGGTCGGCGGGGGCGGCCGGTGAGGGCACCCGGCTCGACCTGACCGACCCGGCCGGGCGGCCCGCGCTCACCGTCGACGCGGTGCTGTCCGAACCGTTCGATCCGGCGCGCGCCGGACTCGCCGAGGCACTCACCCACGACGCGCTGTTCCGCGTCGACTGGACGGAGCTGCCGTTGCCGACGGGGGACGGGGTGCCGGCCGTCGTCACCGTACGGACCGCCCGGGACGTGGACGCCGGTGCGGCGGACGCGGACGTCCTGCTGTACGGCGTCGACCCGGCGGTGACCGATCCGCGTACGGCCCTCGCCACCGCGCTCGCCGTCCTCCAGGCGTGGCTGGCCGAACCCGCGCTGGAGCGGACCCGGTTGGTCGTGACGGCCGGCGCGGACGGCACGGACCTCGCCACCGCCGCCGTCCGGGGGCTGCTGCGGTCCGCTCAGTCCGAGCATCCCGGCCGGATCGTGCTGGTGGAGTACGACGGGCCGGGAGCGCCGGGGGAGGGACGGGATGGTGATGCGGCGGTACGGGCCGCGCTGCCCGGGCTGCTCGCCTCCGGTGAACCGGTGATCCGTCTGCGCGCCGCCGGTGCCGAGGTGCCGCGGCTGGTCCGGGCCGGCGTTCCGGCGGGGGAGGACGGCGTTCCGCGGCCGGGCCGGGCGCTCGATCCGGACGGGACCGTGCTGATCACCGGTGGTACCGGCACGCTCGGCGCGCTCACCGCCCGGCACCTGGTCGCCGAGCACGGCGTCCGCCACCTGCTCCTGCTGAGCCGGCGCGGCCCCGAGGCGGACGGCGCGGCCGCGCTGTGCGAGGAGCTGACCGCGCTCGGCGCCACCGTCACCGTCGTCGCCTGCGACACCGGCGACCGGGACCGGCTCGCGGAGGTCCTGGACGCCGTACCCGCCGGTCACCCGTTGACGGCCGTCCTGCACACCGCCGGTGTCCTGGACGACGGCGTGGTCACCGCGCTCACCCCGGAGCGCGTCGACACCGTCCTGCGGCCCAAGCTGGACGCCGCCCTGCTGCTGGACGAGCTGACCCGGGACCGTGACCTCGCGGCGTTCGTCCTGTTCTCCTCGGCCGCCAACGTCTTCGGCAACCCGGGCCAGGCCAACTACGCCGCCGCCAACGCCGCCCTGGACGCGCTCGCCCGCCGCCGCCGCGACCAGGGGCTGCCCGGTGTCTCGCTCGCCTGGGGCTACTGGGAGCGGGCCAGCGGCATGACCGGGCACCTCGGCGCCGCCGACCTGCACCGCAACCGGCGGCTCGGCATGGCCGCGCTGTCCGAGGCCGAGGGCATGGCCCTGCTGGATCTCGCCCTGCGTCCCGGCAGCGCACTGCCCGCCGCCCCGGTGGCCGCCAAACTGGACCTTCCCGCCCTGCGCGCGGCGGCCCGTACGGCACCCGTGGCACCCCTGCTGCGGGGCCTCGCACCCGCACCGCGCTCGCTGGCCCGCGCCGCCGGTGGCGCGGACCGGGGCGGTCTGCGGGACCGGGTCACCGCGCTGGACCCGGCGGGCCGGCTCGCCCTGCTGCTGGACCTGGTCCGCCGCGAAGCCGCCGACGTGCTCGGCCACGGCAGCGCCGACGCCGTCCGCGCCGACCGGGCCTTCAAGGACGCCGGGTTCGACTCGCTGACCGCGGTGGAGCTGCGCAACCGGCTGGCGACCGCCACCGGTCTCACGCTGCCCTCGGCCGTCGTCTTCGACTACCCCAAGCCGACCGCGCTCGCCGAGCACCTGCGCACCCGGCTCGTCGGCGGCACCCGCCCCGACACCCCCGCCCCCGCGAACCCCGTCACCGCGTCCGACGAGCCGATCGCGATCGTCGCGATGGCCTGCCGCTTCCCGGCGGGGGTGCACAGCCCGGAGGACCTGTGGCGGGTTGTGGCCGACGGGGTCGACGCCGTCACCGAGTTCCCCGCCGACCGGGGCTGGGACATCGACCGGCTCTACGACGCCGATCCCGACAAGCCCGGTACGACCTACGTGCGGCACGGCGCGTTCCTCGACGACGCGCCCGGCTTCGACGCCGCCTTCTTCGGCATCTCCCCGAACGAGGCGCTCGCCATGGACCCCCAGCAGCGGCTGCTGCTGGAGACGTCCTGGGAAGCGTTCGAACGCGCCGCGATCGACCCCACCGGGCTGGGCGGCCGGGACGTCGGCGTCTTCGTCGGCGTCAACAGCCACGACTACACCGTGCGGATGCACCACGCGACCGACGCCGAGGGCTTCCGGCTCACCGGTGGCTCCGGCAGCGTCGTGTCGGGCCGCGTCGCCTACCACTTCGGCTTCGAGGGCCCGGCCGTCACGATCGACACCGCCTGCTCCTCCTCCCTGGTCGCCCTGCACCTGGCCGCGCAGGCGCTGCGCAACGGGGAGTGCTCCATGGCGCTCGCCGGCGGTGTGATGGTGATGGGCAACGTGGAGACGTTCATCGAGTTCTCCCGGCAGCGCGGCCTGGCCCCCGACGGACGGTGCAAGGCGTTCGCGGACGGCGCGGACGGCACCGGCTGGTCCGAGGGCGTCGGCGTGCTGCTGGTCGAGCGGCTGTCCGAGGCGCAGCGACGGGGACACCAGGTGCTCGCCGTGATCCGGGGCTCGGCCGTCAACCAGGACGGCGCGTCCAACGGCCTGACCGCCCCCAACGGTCCCTCCCAGCAGCGGGTCATCCGCAAGGCGCTCGCCGCGGCCGGGCTGACGACGGCGGACGTGGACGCGGTGGAGGCGCACGGCACGGGCACCGTCCTCGGCGACCCGATCGAGGCGCAGGCCCTGCTCGCCACCTACGGCCAGGACCGTGAACAGCCGCTGTGGATCGGGTCCGTGAAGTCCAACCTCGGGCACACCCAGGCCGCCGCCGGTGTCGCCGGTGTCATCAAGATGGTCATGGCGATGCGGCACGGCCGGCTGCCCCGCACCCTGCACGTGGACCGGCCGTCCCGCCACGTGGACTGGTCGGCGGGCGCGGTCGAGGTACTCACCGAGGCCCGCGCCTGGCCGGAGACCGGCCGCCCGCGCCGCGCCGGGGTCTCCGCCTTCGGCATCGGCGGCACCAACGCCCACCTGGTCCTGGAACAGGCACCGGCGACGGCGACGGGGACGGAGCGGGCATCAGCGGACGAGCCGGGGTCCGTGGCCGGGCAGGCGCTCGTGGCCGAGCCGGGGTCCGTGGCCGGGCCGGCACGCGCGGCCGGACAGGAGTCCGCCGACGGGGTGGGGCCGGCCCCGGACGACGGTGGTCTCCTCCTTCCGTTCCCGCTCTCCGCCCGTACCGCCGCCGGGCTGCGCGGTCAGGCCGCCCGGCTCGCGGACTGGGTGGCGGAGCGGGCGGGTACGCCGCTCGCGGCCACGGCGCACGCGCTCGGCACCGCCCGCGCCCACCTCGACCATCGCGCGGTCGTCCTCGCCGCCGACCGGGCACGCCTCACCGACGCCCTGCGCGCGCTCGCCGAGGGCACCACCGACGCGGACACCGTCACCGGCGGGCCGGCCGACGGCAAGCTCGCCTTCCTGTTCACCGGACAGGGCAGCCAGTGGGCCGGCATGGGCCGCGAACTCGCCGCCGCCCACCCCGTGTTCTGCGAGGCGTTCGACGCCGCCTGCGCCGCCGTGGAAGCGCACGCGCAAGACGTTCTCGAACACCCCGTGAGGGACGTGGTGTTCGCGGAACCCGGCACCGAACGGGCCGCCCTGCTCGACCAGACCCTCTACACCCAGGCCGCCCTGTTCGCCCTGGAGACCGCGCTGTTCCGGCTGTTCACCTCCTGGGGCGTACGGCCCGACCTCGTCGCGGGTCACTCGGTCGGCGAGATCGCCGCCGCGCACGCCGCCGGCATCCTGGACCTGGCGGACGCCGGTGAACTGGTCGCCGCACGCGGCCGGTTGATGCAGGCGCTGCCCGAGGGCGGGGCGATGATCGCCGTGGAGGCCACCGAGGCCGAGGTCACCCCGCTGCTCGCGCGGGCACCGGGCGCCGTCGGGATCGCCGCGGTCAACGGGCCGCGCGCGCTGGTTCTGTCCGGTGCCGAGGACGCCGTGCTCGCCGTCGCCGCGCGCCTCGCCCAGGACGGCCACCGCACCCGCCGGCTGACCGTCAGCCACGCCTTCCACTCCGCGCTGATGGAGCCGATGCTCGACGGCCTGCGTGCCGTGGCCGCCCGCCTCCGCTACCGGCCGGGCACCCTGCCCGTCGTCTCCACGCTCACCGGCGCCCTCGCCGAGGACGGGCTGCTCGCCACCCCCGAGTACTGGGTGGACCAGGCCCGGCACGCCGTGCGGTTCGCCGACGCCGTCACCGCCCTGCGCGACCAGGGCGCCGTCACCCACCTGGAGCTCGGCCCCGGCGGCGTGCTCAGCGCCATGGTCCTCGGCACGCTCGGGCCGGAGACCCGCGGCTGCGTCACCACCCTGCGCCGGGACACCGCCGAGGACACCGCCGTCTCCACCGCGCTCGCCGAACTGCACGTGCGGGGCGTGCCGGTCGACTGGACCGCCGTCCTCGGCCGCCCGGACCCGGCCGTCGGCCCCGATCTGCCCACCTACGCCTTCCAGCACCAGCGGTACTGGGTCGAGGGCGGCACCGCCACCGACGCCGAGGCGCTCGGCGCCCGGTCCGCGGGCCACCCGCTGCTGGCCGGCGTCGTGGAGGTCCCCGGCGAGCACGACGCCACCGGTGTCGTCCTCACCGGCCGGCTCTCCCGGCGCAGCCCCGGCCTGCACGCCGGCGGGGGAGGGGTGGTACCGGCCGGTGTCCTGCTGGAGCTGCTGGTCCGGGCCGGCGACGAGACCGGAGGCGGCACCGTCGAGCGGATCACCGTCGACGCCCCCCTCGTCGTCCCCGCCGACGGCGACGTCCAGCTCCGTGTCCTCGTGGACGCGCCCGGACCCGACGGGGCGCGCGCGGCCACCGTGCACAGCCGGCCGGCCGGACACGAGGGCGAACCGTGGCTGCGGCACGCCCGTGCCACCCTCACGCCCGGGGTCCCCGGACACGCCTTCGACCTGCGCGCCTGGCCGGACGAGCCCGCCGAGGACGCTGCCCCGGCCGGGGTGCGCGGCCTGTGGCGGCGAGACGGCCGGATCCTCGCCGACATCACACTGCCGGACGAACTCGTCGACCAGGCAGAGCGGTTCACGCTGCACCCGGTGCTCCTCGACACCGCCCTGCGGATCGCGGCCGAGGACGCCGACGTCACCCTGACCGAGTGCGCCACCCTCGCCGTGTACGCGGTCGGCGCCACCGAGCTGCGGGCACGCGTCACCCCGGACGCCGACGGCCGCCACCTGGTGGAGCTGGCCGACCCCGACGGCCGGCCCGTGGCCCTGCTCGGCCCGGTGACGCTGACGGCCGCCGAAACGGTCGTACCGGAGGCCGACACACCCGAAGCGGCCCCACGGCAGACCGTCGTACCTGAAGACGCCGCAGGGGAGGCGGTCGTACCGGAAGCCGCCGTGCCCGGAACCGGTCCCGTCCCGGCCTCGCCCGGCTCCGCACCCGCCCGCCGCGTCATCCGCCGCACCCCGGACGCCGACGGCAACGAGCTGGCCGCGCGGCTGGCCGGGCTCGCCGACGCCGAACAGCGCCGGGTCCTGCTGGACCTGGTCCGGGAGAGCACCGCGGTCGTCCTCGGCCACCGGGACGCGGACGACTTCGACGAGGGGCAGCCGTTCAAGAACCTCGGCTTCGACTCGCTGACCGCCGTCAAACTCCGCAACCGCTTGCACGACTTCACCGGCGTCGGCCTGCCCAGCAGCCTGGTCTTCGACCACCCGACACCGGCCCTGCTCGCCGACCACCTGCGCGGCGAACTCCTCGGCACCCGCCCGCGGACCCCCGCCCCCGTCCGGCGCGCCACCGCGGACCCGGACGAGCCGATCGCCATCATCGCCATGAGCAGCAGGCTGCCCGGCGGGGTCCACAGCCCCGAGGACCTGTGGCAGCTCGTCATGGACCGGCGCGACGCCATCTCCGGCTTCCCCACCGACCGTGACTGGGACATCGACCGGCTCTACCACCCCGACCCGGCCCACCCCGGCACCAGCTACACCCGGGCGGGCGGCTTCCTGCACGACGCCGCCCGGTTCGACGCCCAGCTCTTCGGCATCTCGCCGCGCGAGGCCCTCGCCATGGACCCGCAGCAGCGGCTCCTGCTGGAGACCTCCTGGGAGGCCCTGGAACGGGCCGGCATCGACCCGCTGTCCACCCGCGGCCAGGACGTCGGCGTCTTCACCGGCATCGTCCACCACGACTACGTCACCCGGCTGCGCCAGGTCCCCGAGGACGTCCAGGGATACACGATGACCGGTACGGCCGCGAGCGTGGCCTCCGGACGGGTGTCGTACGTCTTCGGCTTCGAGGGTCCCGCCGTCACCGTGGACACCGCCTGCTCCTCCTCCCTGGTCGCCATGCACCTGGCCGCCCAGGCCCTGCGCGGAGGCGAGTGCTCCCTCGCGCTCGCCGGCGGCGCCACCGTCATGGCCACCCCGGACGCCTTCCTGGAGTTCTCCCGGCAGCGCGGACTGTCCGCCGACGGCCGCTGCAAGGCGTACTCGTCCACCGCCGACGGCACCGGCTGGGCCGAGGGCGTCGGCGTGGTCCTGCTGGAGCGGCTGTCCGAGGCCCGCCGCAACGGACACCGGGTGCTGGCGGTGCTGCGCGGCAGCGCCGTCAACCAGGACGGCGCCTCCAACGGCCTGACCGCCCCCAACGGCCCCTCCCAGCAGCGGGTGATCCGCAGCGCCCTGGCGTCCGCCGGGCTGGAGCCCGCCGACGTGGACGCGGTGGAGGGCCACGGCACCGGCACCGTCCTCGGCGACCCGATCGAGGTGCAGGCCTTGCTCGCCACCTACGGCCAGGACCGCCAACAGCCCCTGTGGCTGGGCTCCGTGAAGTCGAACATCGGCCACACCCAGGCCGCCGCCGGCGTCGCCGGGGTGATCAAGATGGTGGAGGCCATGCGGCACGGCGTCCTGCCGCCCACGTTGAACGTCGCCGAACCCACCCCCCAGGTGGACTGGTCCGCGGGCGCGGTCGAACTCCTCACCGAGGCCCGCGAGTGGACCCGTACCGGCCGGCCGCGCCGGGCCGCCGTCTCCTCGTTCGGCGCGAGCGGCACCAACGCGCACGTCATCCTGGAGGAGGCGCCCGACACCGAGCCGGTCACCCGGCCGGCGGTGCCCGCCGGTGTCGTCCCGCTGGTGGTGTCGGCCCGCGGCCCGGCCGCCCTCGCCGCCCAGGCCGGACGCCTGGCGGCCTTCGTCACCGGTACCGAGGCCTCCCCGGCCGAGGTCGCCGGGGCCCTCGTCGACCGGCGGGCCCTGCTGTCCGAACGGGCCGTGGTCGTCGCCGGCGCCCGCGACGAGGCACTGGCGGGGCTGGGCGCACTGGCCCGGGGCGAGAGCAGCCCCCTCGTCGTGACCGGAACGGTCACCGGCTCCGGCGGCCCCGGCAGGACCGTCCTCGTCTTCCCCGGCCAGGGGTCGCAGTGGCTGGGGATGGGCCGGGAGCTGCTGGAGTCCTCGCCGGTGTTCGCCGAGCGGGTCGGTGAGTGTGCCCGGGCGTTGGAGCCTTGGGTGGACTGGGACTTGACGGCCGTGCTGCGCGGCGACGTCGATCTGCTGGACCGGGTGGACGTCGTCCAGCCGGCGAGTTTCGCGGTGATGGTGGCTCTGGCGGCGGTGTGGGCGTCGGTGGGTGTGGTGCCGGACGCGGTGGTCGGTCACTCGCAGGGTGAGATCGCCGCTGCTTGTGTCGCGGGTGCCCTCTCACTGGAGGACGCCGCGCGGATCGTGGCTGTACGCAGTCAGGTGATCGCCGGTGAGTTGGCGGGTCGGGGCGGGATGGCGTCGGTGGCGTTGTCCGAGGCCGAGGCGAGCGCGCGTATCGCCGCCTGGGAGGGGCGCGTCGAGGTCGCGGCGGTCAACAGTCCGACATCGGTGGTGATCGCCGGGGATGCGGAGGCGTTGGACGAGGCGCTGGCCGCGTTGGAGGCCGACGGTGTCCGGGTCCGTCGTGTGGCGGTGGACTACGCCTCGCACACGCGTCATGTCGAGGCGATCGAGACCGCGCTGGCGGAGGCGTTCGCCGACATTCACGGCCAGGCCCCGCTGGTGCCGTTCTTCTCGACGGTGACCGGTGAGTGGGTGCGTGAGGCGGGCGTTCTCGACGGCGGCTACTGGTACCGCAACCTTCGCGGTCAGGTCCGTTTCGGCCCGGCCATCGCCTCCCTCCTCGCCGAGGGGCACACGGTGTTCGTCGAGTCCAGCGCCCACCCCGTCCTCGTCCAGCCCGTGAACGAGATCTTCGACGAGGCCGAAGACGACAAGATCCGGCTCCGCGCCGTCGCCGGCGGCTCCCTGCGGCGCCAAGAGGGAGGCCTGCGGCGGCTGCTCGCGTCGATGGCCGAGCTGTTCGTCCGGGGTGTGGCCGTCGACTGGACGGGCGTCCTGCCCGCCGGAGCCCGTGACGCCGACCTGGACCTGCCGACGTACGCCTTCGACCGGCAGCACTTCTGGCTGCGGGAGGCGGACACCGGGACGGACGGCACCCCGGCCGCCGAGGGCGCCGAGACCGACTTCTGGGCCGCCGTCGAACAGGCCGACGCCGACTCCCTCGCCCGGCTCCTCGACCTGGCCGCCGCCGACCAGCGCGACGCGCTGCGCACGGTCGTCCCCGTACTCGCCGACTGGCGCGGCCGGCGGCGGGAGCGGTCGGCGGCCGAGAAGCTGCGCTACCACGTCACCTGGCGGCCCCTCGACCAGGAGGGCACCGGCGTCCCCGGCGGCACCTGGCTGGCCGTCGTACCGGCCGGGCGGCCCGCGGACTCGCCGCTGGACGAGCTGCTGCGGGAACTCGCCGCACAGGGCCTCGACCTGCTCCCGCTGGAGGTCACCACGGCCGACACCGACCGCGCCCGGCTCGGCGAGCGCCTGCCGGCCGTCCTCACCGAACACGGCGTGACCGGCGTGCTGTCCCTGCTGGCCCTCGACCCCGGCGGCGCGGACGGCCCACAGGACCCCGTCCCGCTGACCGCGGCCACCCTCGCCCTGGTCCAGGCGCTCGGCGACACCGGAGCCACACAGCCCCTGTGGTGCCTGACCCGGGGCGCGGTCAACACCGGCATCCAGGACACCGTCACGGCCCCGGCCCAGGCGGCCGTCTGGGGCATCGGCCGGGCCGCCGCCCTGGAGCGCGGCGACCGCTGGGGCGGGCTGATCGACCTGCCCGCCACCCTCGACACCCGCGCCGTCCGCCACCTCCTCGGCGCGCTCGGCCACCCCGGCGACGACGACCAGCTGGCCGTACGCCGGTCCGGAGTCCACACCCGCAGGCTGCTCCGCAAGGCCGCCCCCGACCCGGCCGCCGGACCCGGCTGGCAGCCGGCCGGCACCGTCCTGGTGACCGGCGGCGCCGAGGGCCTCGGACGGCACGCCTCCCTGTGGCTCGCCCGGTCCGGCGCCCGGCGCCTCCTCGTCACCACCACGGCCGGCGCACCCGACGGCGCGCTCGACGCGCTCATCGCCGGCATCACCGCGCTCGGCACCGGCACCACCGTCGAGAGCTGCGCCGACACCGACCACGCCGCCATCGAGCGCCTGCTCGCCGACACCCCCGGCGACCAGCCCCTCACCGCCGTCGTGCACACCGCCGACATCGCCCTCACCAGCACCGTGGACGACACCGGCGCACCCGAACTCACCGAGGTGTTCACCGCGAAGGTCGACACCGCCCGCTGGCTCGCCGAACGGTTCGCCGACACCCCCCTCGACGCGTTCGTGGTGTTCTCCTCCATCGCCGGTATCTGGGGCGGTGGCGGCCAGGGACCGTCCGGCGCCGCCAACGCCGTCCTCGACGCCCTCGTGGAGTGGCGGCGCGGCCACGGCCACGCGGCCACCGCGATCGCCTGGGGCGCCCTGGACGAGACCGGCGTCGGCATGGACGAGGACACCCTCACCCAGCTGCGCCGGCGCGGTGTCCTGCCGATGGCCCCGCAGATCGCCCTCACCGCCTTCGAACAGGCCGTGCAGGCACAGGAGAAGGCCGTCACGGTCGTCGACATGGACTGGGGCGCCTTCATCCCGGCGTTCACCTCCGTCCGGCCCGGTCCGCTCTTCGCCGACCTGCCCGAGGCGCAGGAAGCGCTGCGGGCCACCCAGCCGGACACCGAGAACGGCGACACCACCGCCGGCCTCGTGGACTCCCTGCGCGACGTCCCCGAGGCCGAGCAGAACCGCATCCTGCTCCGGCTGGTGTGCGGACAGGCCGCCACGGTCCTCGGCCACAGCGGCGCCGACAGCATCGGGCCCCTCCAGGCCTTCCAGGAGGTCGGCTTCGACTCGCTCGCCGCCGTCAACCTGCGCAACAGCCTCCACGTGGCGACCGGCCTCAGGCTGCCCGCCACCCTCATCTTCGACTACCCCACGCCGGACGCCCTCGTCGGCTACCTGCGCTCCGAACTGATCCGGGACGCGGACGACGGGCTCGACGGGCGGGAGGACGACCTCAGGCGAGCCCTCGCCACCGTCCCCCTCGCCCGGTTCAGGGACGCCGGCGTCCTGGACACCCTGCTCGGCCTCGTGGACACCGAGGACGCCCCGGCGTCCGGGACGCCCGCGGGAGCGGACCCGGCCGAGGACGACGAGACCCTGATCGACGCCATGGACGTTGCCGATCTCGTGCAGCGTGCTCTGGGCAGGACGAGCTGACCCCATGACAGCGGACGCACCACGGAGGACGGATATGTCGGGCCCGGACGACCAGATCGTCAACGCGCTGCGCGCCTCCCTCAAGGAGAACGCGCGCCTGCAGCAGGAGAACACCAAGCTCGCGGCGGCCGTTGCCGAGCCCATCGCCATCGTCTCCATGGCCTGCCGGTACGCGGGGGGCATCCGCACCCCCGAGGACCTGTGGCAGGTGGTGACCGACGGCACCGACGTCTACACGGCGTTCCCGGAGGACCGCGGCTGGGACCTGGAAGGCCTCTACCACCCCGACCCGGACAACCCCGGCACCACCTACGTCCGCGAGGGCGCCTTCCTGCACGACGCCGGCGAGTTCGACGCCGCGTTCTTCGGCATCTCGCCGCGCGAGGCCCTCGCCATGGACCCGCAGCAGCGCCAGCTCCTCGAAGTGTCCTGGGAGACCCTGGAACGCGCCGGCATCGACCCGCACTCGCTGCGCGGCAGCGACACGGGCGTCTTCGCCGGCATCGTCCACCAGGACTACGCCCCCGACCTCAGCGGCCACGAGGGCTTCCTCAGCCTGGAGCGCGCCCTCGGCACCTCGGGCGGTATCGCCTCCGGCCGCGTCGCCTACACCCTCGGCCTCGAGGGGCCCGCGGTCACCGTCGACACCATGTGCTCCTCGTCGCTGGTCGCCATCCACCTCGCCATGCAGGCGCTGCGCCGCGGCGAGTGCTCCATGGCGCTCGCCGGCGGCTCCACCGTGATGTCGACGCCCGGCGGCTTCGTCGGCTTCGCCCGCCAGCGCGGCCTCGCTAGGGACGGCCGCATCAAGTCCTACGCCGCCGCGGCCGACGGCTCCAGCTGGGCCGAGGGCGTCGGTGTCGTCCTCCTCGAAACGCTGTCCCAGGCCCGCGAGCGCGGCCACCGCGTCCTCGCCGTGATCCGCGGCTCCGCCGTCAACCAGGACGGCGCCTCCAACGGCCTCACCGCCCCCAACGGCCCCTCACAGCAGCGGGTCATCCGCAAGGCCCTGGCCGGCGCCGGACTGACCACCGCCGACGTCGACATGGTCGAGGGCCACGGCACCGGCACCGTCCTCGGCGACCCCATCGAGGCCCAGGCCATCCTCGCCACCTACGGCCAGGACCGCCCCGCCGGACAGCCGCTGCGGCTCGGCTCCGTCAAGTCCGTCATCGGCCACACCCAGGCCGCCTCCGGCGTCGCCGGGGTCATCAACATGGTGCAGGCGCTGCGGCACGGCACGATGCCCGCCACCCGGCACATCGACGCCCCCACCCCGCAGGTCGACTGGTCCTCCGGCGCCGTCGAACTGCTCACCGAGGCCCAGCGGTGGCCCGACAGCGGGCGCCCGCGCCGTGCCGGCGTGTCCTCGTTCGGCGCCAGCGGCACCAACGCCCACCTGATCCTGGAACAGGCCCCCGAGGACACCGCGGAACCACAGGCACCCGAGACCCCCCGCGAGCCGTACGAGGGTGTGCTGCCGCTGGTCGTGTCCGCGGCCTCCGCCGCCTCCCTCACCGGCCAGGCCGGCCGCCTCGCCGCCTTCCTGGACAGCGCCCCCGGCACCCCGCTCACGGACGTCGCCGGCACCCTCGCCACCCGGCGCGCCGTCCTCGGCGAGCGCGCGGTCGTCGTCGCGGAGACCCACGACGAGGCCCTCGCCGCACTCACCGCCCTCGCCCGCGACGAACAGGCACCCGGCACCGTCCGCGGCGCCGCCACCGCGGCCGGCGCCGGCAAGACCGTCCTGGTCTTCCCCGGACAGGGCACCCAGTGGATCGGCATGGGCCGCGAACTCCTCGACACCTCCCCGGTGTTCGCCGCCCGCGTCGAGGAGTGCGCCCAGGCCCTGGAACGCTGGGTCGACTGGGACCTGAAGGCCGTCCTGCGCGGCGAGGCCGACACCGAGCTGCTGACCCGCGTGGACGTCGTCCAGCCCGCCTGCTTCGCCGTGGCCGTCGGCCTGGCGGCCGTCTGGGCCTCCGTCGGCGTCGTACCGGACGCGGTGATCGGCCACTCGCAGGGCGAGATCGCCGCCGCCTGCGTGGCCGGCGCGCTCACCCTGGACGACGCCGCCCGCATCGTCGCCGTCCGCAGCCAGGTCATCCGCGGCCGGCTCGCCGGGCTCGGCGGCATGGCGTCCGTCGCGCTCACCGAGGACGACGTCACCGCCCGGCTGGAGCGCTGGGCCGGCCGGGTCGAGGTCGCCGCCGTCAACGGGCCGGCCTCGGTCGTGATCGCCGGTGACGCCGAGGCCCTCGACGAGGCCCTGGACACCCTGGAGGACCAGGGCGTGCGGGTACGCCGCATCGCCGTGGACTACGCCTCCCACACCCGTCACGTCCAGGCCGTCCAGGAGGCCCTCACCGAGGCCTTCGCGGACATCCGCGGCCAGGCGCCGACGATCCCCTTCCTGTCCACCGTGACCGGCGAATGGGTCCGCGAGGCCGGCGCCCTCGACGGCGACTACTGGTACCACAACCTGCGCCGCCAGGTCCGCTTCGGCCCCGCCGCCGCCACCCTCCTCGCCGAGGGCCACACGGTGTTCGTGGAGTCCAGCGCCCACCCCGTCCTCGTCCAGCCCCTCACCCAGATCGCCGACGCCGCCGCCGTCGACGCCGTGGTCACCGGCTCCCTGCGCCGCGACGACGGGGGCCTGCGCCGGCTGCTGACCTCCCTGGCCGAGGTCTTCGCGGCCGGTGCCGCCGTCGACTGGCGCAACATCCTCCCCGAGGCCGCCCGCACCGCCCACGCCGACCTGCCGACGTACGCCTTCGACCACCGCCACTACTGGATCCAGCTCACCCCGAACGGCACCGACGCCGCCTCCCTCGGCGTCACCGGCAGCGACCACCCGCTGCTCGGCGCCGTCGTCCCGCTGCCCCAGTCCGACGGACTGGTCTTCACCTCCCGGCTCTCCCTGCGCACCCACCCCTGGCTCGCCGACCACGCCATGCAGGGCGTCGTCATCGTCCCGGGCACCGTCTACGTCGACCTCGCCGTCCGCGCCGGCGACGAGTTCGGCTGCGGCATCCTCGAGGAACTCGTCATCGAGGCCCCCCTCGTCCTGCCCGCACAGGGCGCCGTCCGCGTCCAGGTCGCCGTCGGCGGCGCCACCCCGAACGGCTCCCGCACCGTCGACGTCTACTCGCTGCGCGAGGACGCCACCGACGGCGACGGCCACGGCGAGTGGACCCGGCACGCCACCGGCCTGCTGTCCGGCACGCCGGCGACGTTCACCGCGCCCGCCGTCGACTACGCCGCCTGGCCGCCGCCCGGCGCCGAACCCGTCGGCATCGACGACTTCTACGCCGGCCTCGTCGCCCGCGGCTACTCCTACGGCCCCGCGTTCCAGGGCCTGCGCGGCGTGTGGCGGCGCGGCGACGAACTCTTCGCCGAGGCCGCCCTGCCGCAGGACCACCGGGAGAACGCCGACAGGTTCGCCATCCACCCGGCCCTCCTCGACGCCGCCCTGCACACCAACGCCTTCGCCAACCCCGACGACGACCGCAACGTCCTGCCGTTCGCCTGGAACGGACTCGTCCTGCACGCCGAGGGCGCCACCGCCCTGCGCGTCCGGGTCGCCCCCGCCGGTCCCGACGCCCTCTCCTTCCAGGCCGCCGACGAGACCGGCGCCCTCGTCCTCACCATGGACTCCCTGGTGTCCCTGCCGGTCTCGGCCGAACAGCTCGGCGCCGCCGCCGGCGCCGACCAGGACGCCCTGTTCGCCGTCGACTGGGTGCAGCTGCCCGCCGCGGAAGGCGCGACCCCCGCGCCCACCTGGGTGCCCGTCACCGATGCCGACGACGTCACCGCGCTCACCGCCCGCGAGAGTGCTCCCGCCGCCGCGATCCTCGACGCCGACAGCGGCGGCGCCGACCCCCAGACCCTCACCACCCGGGTGCTGCGCGTCCTGCAGGCCTGGCTGGCCGACCCCGGACTGGAGGCCGCCCGGCTCGTGGTGGCCACCCGGGGCGCGGTCGCCGCCGGCGGCGACGCCTCCGTCACCGACCCGGCAGGCGCCGCCGTCTGGGGCCTCGTCCGCGCCGCCCAGGCCGAGAACCCCGACCGCCTGGTCCTCGCCGACCTCGACCCGGCCGCCGCCACCGGCGCGGGCCCCGTACTCGGCCGGCTCCTCGCCACCGGCGAACCCCAGCTCGCCGTCCGCGGCACCACCCTGTCCGCGCCCCGCCTGATCCGCCCCGAGCCCGCCGACACGGAGCCCACCGCCACCGAGCCCCTGGGTACCGAGCCCGTGGGTACCGAGGAGTCCGCCACCGAGCCCGCCGGCACCCCCGAGCCCCCCGCCGCGTTCGACCCCGACGGCACCGTCCTGATCACCGGCGGCACCGGATCGCTCGGCGCGCTCGTCGCCCGCCACCTGGTCGAACGGCACGACGTACGCCACCTGCTGCTGGCCGGCCGGCGCGGCCCCGACGCCGACGGCGCCGCCGAGCTCACCGCCGAACTCACCAGCCTCGGCGCGGCCGTCTCCGTCGTCGCCTGCGACGTCTCCGACCGGGACGCGGTCGCCGCCCTGCTGCGCGGCATACCCGCCGAGCACCCCCTGACCGGACTGGTGCACCTCGCCGGCGTCCTCGACGACGGCGTCGTCAGCGCCCTCACCGAGGAGCGGATCGCCGGGGTCTTCGCCCCCAAGGCCACCGCCGTACGGCACCTGGACGAGCTCACCCGTGAACTCGCCCCAGCGCTCCGCTCGTTCGTGGTGTTCTCCTCCGCCGCCGCCCTGCTGGGCTCCGCGGGCCAGGGCAACTACGCGGCCGCCAACGCCTACCTGGACGCGGCGATGGCCCACCGCCGCGCGGCCGGCCTGCCCGGCGTCTCCCTCGCCTGGGGCCTGTGGGAGCAGAACACCGGCCTCACCGCCCACCTCAGCGAGACCGACCAGGCCCGCATGAGCCGCGGCGGCGTCCTCGCCCTCACCCCCGGCGAGGGCCTCGCCCTCCTCGACACCGGCCTGCACAGCGACCGCGCCCTGCTCGTCCCGATCAAGCTGGACCTGCGCGCCCTGCGCTCCGACGCCGCGTCCGGTGCCGCCGTGCCGCACCTGCTGCGCGGCCTGGTCCGGGCCGGCCGGCGCTCCGCCCGGGCCGCGGCCGGCGACGGCAGCGGCCTGCTGCGCCGCCTCGCCGGGCTGCCCGAGGCCGACCAGGAAGCCGTCCTGCTGGGCATCATCCAGGCCGAGGCGACCGCCGTCCTCGGCTTCAGTGGACCCGAACTCGCCCAGGGCACCCGCGGCTTCGGTGACATCGGCTTCGACTCGCTCACCGCCATCGAACTGCGCAACCGGCTCTCCGCCGCCACCGGCGTCAAGCTGCCGGCCACGCTCATCTTCGACTACCCGACCCCCGTGGCCCTCGCCCGCCACCTGCGCGAGGAGCTCGGCGAGAGCGCGGCCGGCGCCGTCGCCCCCACCGTGGTCGCCTCCGACCCGGACGAGCCCGTCGCCATCGTCGGCATGGCCTGCCGGCTGCCCGGCGGCGTCACCGACCCGGCCGGCCTGTGGCGGCTCGTCCTCGAACGCCGCGACGGCATCACGGAGTTCCCCGACGACCGCGGATGGAACCTGGACGAGCTGTTCGACGCCGACCCCGACAAGGCCGGCACCTCCTACGTCCACAAGAGCGGATTCCTGCACGGCGCCGCCAAGTTCGACGCCGAGTTCTTCGGCATCTCCCCCCGCGAGGCGCTGGCCATGGACCCGCAGCAGCGGCTGCTGCTGGAGGCCACCTGGGAGGCCCTGGAGAACACCGGCATCGACCCCAGTTCGACCCGCGGGGCGAACATCGGTGTCTTCTCCGGCGTGTCCATCCACGACTACCTGGAGTCCCTCAGCAACATGCCCCCCGAGCTGGAGGGCTACGTCACCACCGCGACCGCCGGCAGCGTGGCCTCGGGCCGGGTGTCGTACGTCTTCGGCTTCGAGGGCCCCGCGGTCACCGTGGACACGGCCTGCTCCTCGTCCCTGGTCGCGATGCACCTGGCCGCCCAGGCCCTGCGACAGGGCGAGTGCTCCCTCGCGCTGGCCGGCGGTGTCGCCGTGATGGGCTCGCCCATCGGTGTGCTCGGCATGTCCCGCCAGCGCGGCCTCGCCGCCGACGGCCGTGTCAAGGCCTTCTCCGACGGCGCCGACGGCACCATCCTCTCCGAGGGTGTCGGCATCGTCGTGCTGGAGCGCCTGTCCGAGGCGCGCCGCAACGGCCACCAGGTGCTGGCGGTGCTGCGTGGCAGCGCGGTCAACCAGGACGGCGCGTCCAACGGCCTCACCGCCCCCAACGGGCCCTCGCAGCAGCGGGTGATCCGCCGGGCGCTGTCGACGGCCGGGCTCGCGCCCACGGACGTCGACGCCGTCGAGGCCCACGGCACGGGCACCGCCCTGGGCGACCCCATCGAGGCGCAGGCACTCCTCGCCACCTACGGCCGTGACCGTGAACAGCCCCTGTGGCTCGGCTCGTTGAAGTCCAACATCGGCCACACGCAGGCCGCCGCCGGTGTCGCCGGCGTCATCAAGATGGTGGAGGCCCTGCGCCACGGCATCCTCCCGCCCACCCTGAACGTCACCGAGCCGACCCCGCAGGTCGACTGGTCGTCCGGCGCCGTCGAGCTGCTGACCGAGGAACGGCAATGGCCGCAGACGGGGCGTCCGCGCCGGGCCGGTGTGTCCTCCTTCGGTATCAGCGGCACGAACGCGCACGTGATTCTGGAGCAGGCCCCCGAGGAACCCGCCGTCGCCCGTGAGCCGCAGGACGGTGTGGTGCCGCTGGTGGTGTCCGCGGCGTCCGAGGGTTCGCTGTCCGGTCAGGCGGAGCGGCTGGCCGCGTTCGTAGGCGGCAGCGAGGCGCCCCTGGCCGACCTCGCGGGTGCTCTGGTGCGGCGGCGGGCCCTGCTCGGCGAACGGGCGGTGGTGGTCGCCGGGTCGCGGGAGGAGGCGGTGGCCGGGCTGGCCGCGCTGGCGGGCGGTGACAGTCATCCCGCGGTGGTGCGCGGTGGTGCGGGAGCGTCCGGGCGGACGGTTCTGGTGTTTCCGGGTCAGGGGTCGCAGTGGCTGGGGATGGGCCGGGAGTTGCTGGAGTCCTCGCCGGTGTTCGCCGAGCGGATCGAGGAGTGCGCCCGGGCACTGGTGCCTTGGGTGGACTGGGACCTGAAGGCCGTGCTGCGCGGTGACACCGACCTGATGGACCGGGTCGATGTGGTGCAGCCGGCGAGTTTCGCCGTGATGGTGGCGCTGGCGGCGGTGTGGGCGTCGGTGGGTGTGGTGCCGGACGCGGTGGTGGGTCACTCGCAGGGTGAGATCGCCGCGGCTTGTGTGGCGGGTGCTCTGTCGCTGGAGGATGCGGCGCGGATCGTGGCCGTCCGCAGTCGGGTGATCGCCGGTGAGCTGGCGGGCCGGGGCGGGATGGCGTCGGTGGCGCTGTCCGAGGCCGAGGCGACCGCGCGTATCGCCGCCTGGGAAGGGCGCGTCGAGGTCGCGGCGGTCAACAGTCCGACATCCGTGGTGATCGCCGGGGACGCCGAGGCGTTGGACGAGGCGCTGGCCGCGTTGGAGGCCGACGGTGTCCGGGTCCGGCGGGTCGCGGTGGACTACGCCTCGCACACCCGTCATGTCGAGGCGATCGAGACCGCGCTGGCGGAGGCGTTCGCCGACATTCACGGCCAGGCCCCGCTGGTGCCGTTCTTCTCGACGGTGACCGGTGAGTGGGTGCGTGAGGCGGGTGTCCTCGACGGCCGCTACTGGTATCGCAACCTCCGCAACCAGGTCCGCTTCGGTCCGGCCGTCGAGGCGCTCCTCGCCGAGGGTCACACCGTGTTCGTCGAATCCAGTGCGCACCCGGTCCTCGTCCAGCCGGTCAGCGAGATCGTCGACGCGACCCGCGCGGACGCGGTGGCCACCGGCTCCCTGCGCCGTGAAGAGGGCGGTCCGCGAAGGCTGTTGACGTCGATGGCCGAGGTGTTCGTCCAGGGCGTGGCCGTCGACTGGACCGGTGTGCTGCCCGAGGGCGCCGGTGACGTCCCCCTGCCCCTGCCGACGTACGCCTTCGACCACCGGCACTACTGGCTGAAGACGGCCCCGGCCACGGACGCCGCCTCGCTCGGCCAGTCCGCCGCCGACCACCCCCTGCTCGGCGCGGTCGTCCCGCTGCCCCAGTCGGACGGGCTGGTCCTCACCTCCCGGCTGTCCCTGCGCACGCACCCCTGGCTGGCCGATCACGTCGTCGGCGGCGCGACCGTCGTCCCGGCCACCGGCCTGGTCGAACTCGCCCTGCGCGCCGGTGACGAGGCCGGCGCCGCCACGCTGGACGAACTGACCGTCGAGACACCACTGGTGCTCCCCGAGGAGGGCGCCCTACGCGTCCAGGTCGCCGTCGGCGGCCCCGACGACACCGGCGCCCGCACCGTCGACATCTACGCCTCCGGCGAGGACGCCGAGCCCGCCGCGTGGACCCGGCACGCCACCGGACGGCTGACCCCCGCCCCGCTCACCCCTCCCGAGGCGAGCGCGGACCTGAGGATGTGGCCGCCCACCGGCGCCCGCCCGGCCGACGCCGACGAGCTGTACGACGACCTGCTCCGCCTCGGCCACCCCCTCGGCCCCGCCTTCCGGGGCGTACGGACGCTGTGGCGGCGCGGTGACGAGGTCTTCGCCGAGGTCGCCCTGCCGGAGGAGCAGCGGACCGGCGCCGAGCGGTTCGGCATCCACCCGGCACTGCTCGACGCCGCCGTGCAGTCCGGCCTCCGGCACGCGGCGACGGCCGACCCGGACGGCACCGGACAGCGGTTGTGGCAGCCCGCCGCCTGGCAGGGGGTCACGCTGCACGCCACCGGCGCCACCACACTCCGGGTACGGCTCGCCCCGTCCGGATCGGGCCGGCTCGCGCTGGAGGCCGCCGACGAGGCCGGCGGTCTCGTGGTGACCCTGGACGCCCTGGGCTTCCTGCCGGTCCCTGCCGACCAGTTGACGGCGGCCACCGGGGACGGCGGTCACTCCCTGTTCCGCGTCGAGTGGACGGAGCTGCCCGCCGGCTCCGCCGAGACGCAGGTGCCACCGTGGGTGCCGCTGTTCCACGCGGACGAGGTCGAGCTCCTCGCCGGTGCGGCGACAGGCCCCCTCGTCGCCGTGGTCGAGGCCGCGGCCCCCGACGGCGCCGCCGACGCCGCCCTGTCCCGGACCGACCGGATGCTGGCCGTGCTCCAGGCCTGGTCCGCCGCGCCCGCCCTGGAGGAGTCCCGGCTGGTCGTCCTCACCCGGGGCGCCGTGCCCGCGGGAGGCGACGCGGACGTGACCGACCCGGCCGGCGCGGCCGTCTGGGGCCTGGTGCGGGCGGCCCAGGCCGAGAACCCCGGCCGGATCGTCCTGATCGACACCGACACCGACCTGGACATCGCCTACGGCACCGCCGTGGAACCGCTGCTCGCCGCGGTCCTCGCCTCCGGCGAGCCGCAGGTGGCGGTGCGGGGTGCGGAGTTGTCGGTGCCGCGTCTGGTGCGGGCGGCCGGGAGCGAGCCGGCGGTGGGGTTCCGGCCCGGGGGCACGGTTCTCGTCACCGGCGGTACCGGATCGCTGGGCGCGCTGGTGGCCCGGCATCTGGTCGAGCGGCACGGCGTACGCCACCTCGTGCTGGTGAGCCGGCGCGGCCCGGATGCCGAGGGCGCCGCCGAACTCGCGGACGAGCTGGCGGAGTCGGGTGCCGAGTCGATGTCCCTGGTCGCCGCGGACGTCTCCGACCGTACGGCGGTGGCGGAGCTGCTGGACTCGGTTCCGGCGGAGCACCCCCTGACCGGTGTGATCCACACGGCCGGTGTCCTGGACGACGGCGTGATCAGCGCCCTCAGCCCCGAGCGGATGGCGGGCGTCTTCGCCCCGAAGGCGCACGCCGCCACCCACCTGGACGAGCTGACCCGCGGCCTGGGCCTGGCGGTCTTCGCCGTCTACTCCTCCGGCGCCGGCCTGTTCGGCTCGGCCGGCCAGGGCAACTACGCCGCCGCCAACGCCTACCTCGACGGCCTGATGGCCCGCCGTCGCGCCGCCGGACTGCCGGCCGTGTCGCTGGCCTGGGGTCTGTGGGAGCAGAACACCGGCCTGACGGCCCACCTCAGCGCCGCCGACCAGGCCCGCATGGGCCGGGGCGGGGTGCGCGCACTCACCCCCGAGGAGGGCCTGGCCCTCTTCGACACGGCGCTCGGCGCCGACCAGGCCCTCGTCGTCCCGATCAAGCTCGACCTGCGCGCCGCCCGCGCCGACGCGGCCGCCGGCGGCACGGTCCAGCCCCTGATGCGCGGTCTGGTCCGGGTCACCCGGCAGGCCGCCCGGACGACCGCCGCGGACCGCAGCGGCGGAGGCCTCGCCGACCGGCTCGCCGGACTCTCCCCGCAGGAGCAGGAGGCGCTGCTCCTCGACGTCGTCCGCGGCCAGGTCGCCACCGTCCTGGGGCACTCCGGCGCCGACCAGGTCAGGGCCGAGAAGGCGTTCAAGGACGCCGGGTTCGACTCCCTCACCTCCGTCGAACTGCGCAACCGCGTCCGCGAGGCCACCGGGCTCAGCCTGCCGACGACCGTCGTCTTCGACTATCCGACCCCGCTCGCCCTCGCCCGCCACCTGCACAGCCACTTCGGCCAGGTCACCGCCGCCCCGGCCGCCCCGGAACCGGCAGCCGCCCCGGCCGACCCGGGCGAGCCGATCGCGATCGTCGGCATGGCCTGCCGGCTGCCCGGCGGTGTCACCGGCCCGGAGGAGCTCTGGGACCTGGTGGCCCAGGGCCGGGACGCCATGTCCGGCTTCCCCTCCGACCGCGGCTGGGACCTGGAGGGCCTGTTCGACTCCGACCCCGCACGCGTCGGGACGTCGTACGTCGACCAGGGCGGCTTCCTCTACGACGCGGGCCTGTTCGACGCGGGCTTCTTCGGTATCTCGCCGCGTGAGGCGCTGGCGATGGACCCGCAGCAGCGGCTGCTCCTCGAAACGTCCTGGGAGGCGCTGGAGCGGGCCGGTATCGATCCCCTGTCGCTGAAGGGCACGGACGTCGGCGTCTTCTCCGGCGTGATGACCCAGGGCTACGGCTTCGGCGGCGAACTCCCGCCGGAACTCGCCGGGTTCACCGCCACCGGCTCCGCGGGCAGTGTGGCCTCCGGCCGGGTGTCGTACGTCTTCGGCCTGGAGGGCCCCGCGGTGACCGTGGACACGGCCTGCTCCTCCTCCCTCGTCGCCATCCACCTCGCCGCGCAGGCGCTGCGGGGCGGCGAGTGCTCGATGGCCCTGGCCGGCGGCGCCACCGTGCTCGCCAACCCGTACACCTTCGTGGAGTTCTCCCGCCAGCAGGCACTCTCCCCGGACGGCCGGTGCAAGGCCTTCTCCTCGTCCGCCGACGGCACCGGCTGGGCCGAGGGCGCGGGCGTCATCGTCCTGGAACGCCTCTCCGAGGCCCGCCGCAAGGGCCACCGGGTCCTCGCGGTCCTGCGTGGCTCCGCCGTCAACCAGGACGGCGCCTCCAACGGCCTCACCGCCCCCAACGGGCCCTCGCAGCAGCGGGTCATCCGCAAGGCACTGGCCGGCGCCGGGCTGACCCCGGCGGACGTGGACGCGGTGGAGGCGCACGGCACGGGCACCGTCCTCGGCGACCCGATCGAGGCGCAGGCCCTGCTCGCCACCTACGGCCAGGACCGCGAGGAACCGCTCTGGATCGGGTCCGTGAAGTCCAACATCGGACACGCCCAGGCCGCCGCCGGTGTCGCCGGTGTCATCAAGACCGTCGAGGCACTGCGGCACGCGGTCCTGCCGCCGACCCTCCACGTCGACCAGCCGTCGACCGAGGTGGACTGGTCGGCGGGCGCGGTGGAGGTGCTCACCGAGGCCCGCGCCTGGCCCGAGACCGGCCGCCCGCGCCGCGCCGGCGTCTCCGCCTTCGGCGTCAGCGGCACCAACGCCCACGTCATCCTGGAAGAGGCCCCCGAGGAGCCCGCCACCGAGCCGGTGGCCCCGGCCGACGGCGTGGTGCCGCTGCTCGTCTCCGCACGGAGCACCGGCGCCCTCGCCGCACAGGCCGCACGGCTCGCCGAGTTCGTCCAGAGGACCGACGCCTCCCCGGCGGCCGTCGCCGGAGCGCTCGTCGCCCGGCGGGCGGTGCTGCCCGAACGCGCCGTGATCGTCGCCGGCACCCGCGAGGAGGCGGCGACCGGACTGGCGGCGCTGGCCGCGGGCGCGTCCTCACCGCTCGTCGTCACCGGCTCCGAGAGCACCGGCGGCACGGTGTTCGTCTTCCCCGGCCAGGGCTCGCAGCGTCTCGGCATGGGCCGCGAGCTGTACGACCGGTACCCGGTCTTCGCCCGCGCCCTGGACGAGGCCTGCGCCGCGCTGGACGCCCGGCTCGCGGGCTGGGCGGACCACTCCGTCAAGGACGTGGTCTTCGGCGACGTCGGCAACGCGGGCGGCGGTCTGCTGAACCAGACGGTCTTTACGCAGGCCGGGTTGTTCGCGGTGGAGTCGGCGTTGTTCCGGCTGGTGGAGTCCTGGGGTGTGCGGCCGGACGTGCTGGCCGGGCACTCCATCGGTGAGGTCGTCGCGGCGCATGTGGCCGGGGTGCTGTCGTTGGAGGACGCGGCGGCGCTGGTCGCGGCGCGCGGCCGGCTGATGCAGGCCCTGGCACCGGGCGGTGCGATGGTCGCGGTGGCCGCGACCGAGGCGGAGATCGAGGACTACCTCGGTGCGGGTGTCGACCTCGCCGCCGTCAACGCGCCCGGTTCGGTGGTGCTCTCCGGTGAGGAGGCAGCCGTCACGGCTGTGGCGGAGAAGCTGCGGGAGCAGGGCCGTCGGGTGAAGCGGCTCACCGTGTCGCACGCCTTCCACTCGGCGCTGATGGAGCCGATGCTGTCGGACTTCGCCCAGGCCCTGTCCGGGCTGACGTGGCACGAGCCGACGATCCCGGTGGTGTCGAACGTGACGGGTGGGCTGGCGGAGCCGGGCCAGTTGTCGGATCCGGGGTACTGGGTGGATCACGTCCGTCGTCCCGTCCGGTTCGCGGAGGGGATCAGGGCCACGGGCGGGTCGGTGTTCCTGGAACTCGGCCCCGGCGGCGCCTTGAGCGGTGCCGTCGCGGAGTCGGCGGGTGAGGACGCGGTGAGCGTGCCCGCCCTGCGCGACGACCGTGACGAGGCGCAGACCCTCCTGTCGGCCGTGGCTCATCTCTTCGTCCGTGGGTCCAAGGTGGACTGGGCGGCCGTGCTCCCGAAGGGTGCGACCGAAGCGCAGGTGGACCTGCCGACGTATGCCTTCGAGCACCGTCACTACTGGCTGCGGACGGCTCCTGCCACGGACGCGGTGGCTCTGGGGCAGAGCACCGCGGATCATCCGTTGCTGGGTGCGGTGGTGGAGGTGCCCGAGACCGGGGGTCTGTTGTGCACGTCCCGGTTGTCGCTGCGTACGCATCCGTGGCTGGCGGACCATGCCGTCGGCGGGGTGGTTCTGGTGCCCGGCACCGGGCTGGTCGAGCTGGCGGTGCGGGCCGGTGACGAGGCCGGGTGCGGGGTGCTGGAGGAACTCGTGATCGAGGCGCCTTTGGTCGTTCCCGAGCAGGGTGGTGTACGGGTGCAGGTCGCTGTGGGCGGGCCGGACGAGGACGGTTCGCGGACGGTGGCGGTCTACTCGGCCCGCGAGGACACCGCCGGCGAGATCGGCACCGACGCCTGGACCCGCCACGCCACCGGCACCGTGACCCCCTCGGCCGCGGACACCCCCGCCTTCGACACCACGGTCTGGCCCCCGGCCGGCGCCGAACCGGTCGGCCTGGACACCGCCTCCTTCTACGCCGACCTGGCGAGCCACGGCTACGCCTACGGCCCCGCGTTCCAGGGCCTGCGCGCGGTGTGGCGGCGCGGTGAGGAAATCTTCGCCGAGGTCGCCCTGCCGGACGAGCAGCGCGACGAGGCGACCCGCTTCGGCCTCCACCCCGCCCTGCTGGACGCCGCCCTGCACACCGACGCCTTCGCCCAGCCCGACGACGGACACAACGTCCTGCCGTTCGCGTGGAACGGCCTGGTCCTGCACGCCGCCGGCGCCTCGGCCCTGCGGGTGCGGATCGCACCGCGCGGCACCGACGTCCTGTCCCTCGCCGCGACCGACGAGAACGCCGGACTCGTCCTCACCGCCGACTCGGTGACCTTCCGCCCGGTGGACGTCGGACAGCTCGACGCCGCCGCGACGGCGGACCGGGGCCGCGACGCCCTGTTCGGCGTCGCCTGGACCGAATCGACCGCACCCGCCGCGGCGCCGGCGCTCACCTGGCAGCGGGTCACCACCGCCGCCGAGGTGACCGCGCTGAAGGACGAGGTGCCCCAGGCCGCCGTCCTGGAGCTGTCCGGCACCGGTGACGACGACGGTGACGGCACCGAGGCCCTCACCCGGGCCACCGCCGCCCTGGAGGTCCTCCAGGCGTGGCTCGCCGCCACGGAGTTCGAGGACGCACGGCTGCTGGTGGTGACCCGGGGCGCGGTGCCCGCGGGCGGAGCCGCCGCGGTGACCGACGCGGCCGGCGCGGCGGTCTGGGGCCTGGTCCGCGCGGCCCAGGCCGAGAACCCCGACCGGATCGTCCTGCTCGACCTGGACCCGGCCACCGACACACCCCCCGACGACCTCGTCGCCCCGGTCCTCGCCTCCGGCGAGCCGCAGGTGGCGGTGCGGGGCGCGGAGTTGTCGGTGCCGCGTCTGGTGCGGGCGGCCGGAAGCGAACCGGCGGTGGCGTTCCGGCCCGGGGGCACGGTCCTCGTCACCGGCGGTACCGGATCGCTGGGCGCGCTGGTGGCCCGGCACCTGGTCGAGCGGCACGGCGTACGCCACCTGCTGCTGGTGAGCCGGCGCGGCCCGGACGCCGAGGGCGCCGCCGAACTCGCGGACGAGCTGGCGGAGTCGGGTGCCGAGTCGGTGTCCCTGGTCGCCGCGGACGTCTCCGACCGTACGGCGGTGGCGGAGCTGCTGGACTCGGTTCCGGCGGAGCACCCCCTGACCGGTGTGATCCACACGGCCGGTGTCCTGGACGACGGCGTGATCAGCGCCCTCACCCCCGAACGCCTCGCCCGTGTCTTCGCCCCCAAGGTGAGCGCGGTACGGCACCTGGACGAGCTGACCCGCGGCCTGGACCTGACGGCGTTCGCCGTCTTCTCCTCCGCCTCGGGCCTGTTCGGCTCGGCCGGCCAGGGCAACTACGCCGCCGCCAACGCCTACCTCGACGCGATCGCCCACCAGCGCCGGGCGGCCGGACTGCCCGCCACCTCCCTCGCCTGGGGCCTGTGGGAGCAGACCCACGGCATGACCGCGCACCTGGGCGCCGCCGACCAGGCCAGGATGAGCCGGGGCGGCGTCCTACCGATCGGCCCCGCCGAGGGCATGGCGCTCCTCGACGCGGCCCTGGACACCGCGGAGCCCCTCCTGGTCCCCATCAAGCTGGACCTGCGGGCCCTGCGCGCCGACGCCACGGCCGGACGCGCCGTGCAGCCCCTGCTGCGCGGCCTGGTCCGCACCGGCCGCCAGCCGGTCCGCGCCACGGCCGGGGACAGCACCGGCGGACTCACCCGCCGGCTCGCCGGACTCGCCCCGCAGGAGCGGGAAGCGCTGCTCCTGGACCTCGTCCGCGGCCACGTCGCGACCGTCCTCGGCCACGCCGGGGCGGAGCAGGTCGGCCCCGAGACGGCGTTCAAGGACGCCGGCTTCGACTCGCTCACCTCCGTCGAACTGCGCAACCGGCTCCGTGAGACCACCGGACTCAAACTCGCCGCCACCGTCGTGTTCGACTACCCGAACCCGCTCGCCCTGGCCCGCCACCTCCACGCGGAACTGGGCACCACCGGCGACACCCTGTCCCTGGTGCACGAGAAGATCGAGGACATCGAGTCACTGATCGCCGGACTGCTTTCCGACGAGTCCAAGAAGGCCGACATCGTGCTCCGCCTCCAGGGCCTGGTCGCGAAGTGCAACGGAGCCGTCGAGGAGCCCGGGGGGTCCGCCGTGGCGGACCAACTGGAGTCCGCCTCCGCCGATGAAGTCCTCGACTTCATCAACGACGAACTCGGAATCGTCTGACCGTCACGTTGTCGCGGACCGTCAAACCCTCGGTGAGGAATGGAAGATGGCCACAGAGCAGGAACTCCTCAAGTACCTCAAGCGCGTCACGACCGAACTGCACGACCTGCGCCGCCAGGTCCGGCGGAGCGCGGACGAGCCGGTCGCGATCGTCGGCATGGCCTGCCGGCTGCCCGGCGGCGTGACGACGCCGGAGGAGCTGTGGCGCCTGGTCGCCGAGGGCCGGGACGCCGTGTCCGACTTCCCCGCCGACCGCGGCTGGGACCTGGACGCCCTGTTCGACGACGACCCGGACAAGACGGGCACCACCTACGCCCGCCAGGGCGGATTCCTGCGGGACGCCGGTCTGTTCGACGCCGAGTTCTTCGGCATCTCCCCGCGTGAGGCGCTGGCGATGGACCCGCAGCAGCGCCTGCTGCTGGAGACGTCCTGGGAGGCACTCGAACAGGCCGGTATCGATCCCCTGTCGCTGAAGGGCGCGGACGTCGGTGTCTTCAACGGCATCATGGGCGTCGACTACTTCCTCGGCGGCAACCTCCCCGCGGAACTGGAGGGTTACGCCGGCACCGGCGGCGCGGGCAGCGTGGCATCGGGACGGGTGTCGTACGTCTTCGGCTTCGAGGGGCCGGCCGTCACCGTGGACACCGCCTGCTCCTCCTCCCTCGTCGCCATCCACCTCGCGGCCCAGGCCCTGCGGCGCGGCGAGTGCTCGATGGCCCTGGCCGGCGGCGCCACCGTCATGGCCACCCCGCACACCTTCGTGGACTTCTCCCGGCAGCGGGGCCTCGCTTCGGACGGCCGCTGCAAGTCGTACGCCGACACGGCCGACGGTACGGGCTGGGCCGAGGGCGCGGGTGTGGTCGTACTGGAACGGCTGTCGGAGGCGCAGCGCAAGGGCCACCGGGTCCTGGCGGTGGTGCGGGGCAGCGCGGTGAACCAGGACGGTGCGTCCAACGGCCTGACCGCCCCCAACGGTCCCTCGCAGCAACGGGTGATCCGCAAGGCGTTGGCGGCGGCCGGGTTGACGCCGGCGGACGTGGACGCGGTGGAGGGCCACGGCACCGGCACGGTCCTCGGCGACCCGATCGAGGCGCAGGCCCTCCTCGCCACCTACGGCCAGGACCGCGAACAGCCCCTCTGGCTCGGCTCGTTGAAGTCCAACGTCGGTCACACGCAGGCCGCCGCCGGTGTCGCCGGCGTCATCAAGATGGTGCAGGCCCTGCGCCACGGCATCCTGCCCGCCACCCTGCACGCCGACGAACCCAGCACCCGAGTCGACTGGGACGCCGGCGCCGTCCGACTCCTCCACCGGAGCAGTCCCTGGCCCGACATCGACCGGCCCCGCCGGGTGGGCGTGTCCGGCTTCGGCGTCAGCGGCACGAACGCCCATCTGATCCTGGAGCAGGCACCGGAGGAGCCCGCCACCGAGCCGGCGGCACCGGTACCGGCCGATGGTGTCGTGCCGGTGGTCGTGTCCGCGCGGAGCACCGGTGCGCTGGCCGGACAGGCGCGACGACTGGCCGGCTTCGTCGACGACGACAGCGACACCCCGTTGGCGGCCGTCGCCGGAGCCCTCGTGTCCCGGAGGGCAGTGCTGTCCGAGCGGGCCGTGGTCGTCGCCGGGTCGCGTGAGGAGGCGGTGGCCGGGCTGCGGGCACTGGCCGAGGGGGAGACCGCCGCCTCGGTGGTCACGGGCACGGGGGCCAGCGGGAAGACGGTGTTCGTGTTCCCGGGGCAGGGATCACAACGGGTCGGTATGGGCCGGGAGTTGTATGACCGGTATCCCGTGTTCGCGCAGGCCTTGGATGACGCCTGTGCCGCCCTGGACGCACAGCTGCGTCTGAGGCAGTCGGTCAAGGACGTGGTCTTCGGCGTCGGTGACGCGGGTGACGGTCTGCTGGACCAGACGGTGTTCACGCAGGCCGGATTGTTCGCGGTGGAGTCGGCGTTGTTCCGGCTGGTGGAGTCGTGGGGTGTACGACCGGACGTGCTGGCCGGGCACTCCATCGGCGAGGTCGTGGCGGCGCACGTGGCGGGGGTGCTGTCACTGGAGGACGCGGCGGCGCTGGTCGCGGCGCGGGGCCGGCTGATGCAGGCCCTGGCACCGGGCGGTGCGATGGTCGCGGTGGCCGCGAGTGAGGCGGAGGTCGCCGGACACCTTGGTGAGGGTGTCGACCTCGCCGCCGTCAACGCGCCCGGTTCGGTGGTGCTCTCCGGTGAGGAGGGGGCCGTTACGGCCGTGGCGGAGAAGCTGCGGGAGCAGGGCCGTCGGGTGAAGCGGCTCACCGTGTCGCACGCTTTCCACTCGGCGCTGATGGAGCCGATGCTGTCGGACTTCGCCCAGGCCCTGTCCGGGCTGACGTGGAACGAGCCGTCCATTCCGGTGGTGTCGAACGTGACGGGCGGGCTCGCGGGGCCGGGCCAGCTGTCCGACCCGGGGTACTGGGTGGATCACGTCCGTCGTCCCGTCCGGTTCGCGGAAGGCATCGGTGCCACGGGCGGGTCGGTGTTCCTGGAACTCGGCCCCGGCGGGGCTCTGAGCGGTGCCGTCGCGGAGTCGGCGGGTGAGGACGCGGTGAGCGTGCCCGCACTGCGCGACGAGCGCGGTGAGGAGGAGACGCTGCTGCTGTCCGTGGCGGAGCTGTTCGTCCGCGGTACGCGGGTGGACTGGGCCGCCGTGCTCCCCGAGGGCGCGACCGAAGCGCACGTGGACCTGCCGACGTACGCCTTCGACCACCAGCACTACTGGCTGAACATGGCGGAGTCGGTGGTCGACGCGGCGGCCCTGGGACTGGCCGGTGCCGGGCATCCGTTGCTGGGCGCGGTGGTTCCGTTGCCGCAGTCGGACGGGCTGGTCCTCACTTCCCGCCTGTCCCTGCGCACGCACTCCTGGCTGGCCGACCACGCCGTCGGGGGAGTGGTGGTCGTGCCCGGCACCGGGCTGGTCGAGCTGGCCGTACGCGCCGGTGACGAGGTCGGCTGCGGAGTGCTGGACGAGCTGGTCGTCGAGGCACCGCTGATCCTGCCCGAACAGGGTGCCGTACGCCTCCAGATCACCGTCGGCGGGCCGGACGGGGCCGGCGCCCGGAGCGTGGAGGTGTACGCGGCCCCCGACGACACCGGCGAGACGAACGGGCCTGCCACCTGGACCCGGCACGCCACCGGGATCCTCACGCCGGCGGCCGGTGCCCCGGCGACCGGCGGCTTCGACTTCACCACCTGGCCGCCGCCCGGCGCACAGCGGGCCGGCACCGAGGAGCTGTACGCCGAGCTGATCGCCCACGGCCACGCCTACGGCCCCCTCTTCCAGGGCCTGCGCGGCCTGTGGCGGCGCGGCGACGAACTGTTCGCCGAGGCCGCGCTGGCGGAGGAGGACCAGACCGAGGCCGACCGGTACGGCGTGCACCCGGCACTGCTGGACGCCGTCCTGCACCCCGCCGTCCGGGAGGCCGTCGCCGGAGACGCCGCCCAGGTGTGGCAGCCGCTGGAGTGGAACAGGGTCGTCCTGCACGCCACGGGCGCCACGGTGCTGCGCGCCCGGCTCGTACGGTCCACGGCCGGCGTCGTGTCGGTCGAGGCCGCCGACGAGACCGGCGGCCCGGTCCTGACCGCGGACGCCGTGACCCTGCGGCCGGTCCCCGCGGACCACCTGGCGACGGCGGACTCCGCCCCCGGCGCGGACGACGCGCTCTTCCGGGTGGAGTGGACCGAGCTGCCCGCGCCCCGGCAGACCCCGGCCGTACCGGAATGGGTCGCGCTGGCCGACCGGAGCGAGGTGAGCGCACTGACGGACGGCGCCGAACCGCCGGCCGCCGCCGTGTTCGACTGCACGGCGGACGGAGGCGACGACACGGCGGCGCTCACCTTGACCAGCAGGGCGCTGGATGTCGTCCAGGCCTGGCTGGCCGCACCCGGTCTGGACGCGGCCCAGCTGGTCGTCGTCACGCGGGGTGCGGTGCCGGCGGGCGGGGTGGAGTTCGTGACCGATCCGGCTGCTGCGGCGGTGTGGGGTCTGGTCCGGGTGGCGCAGGCGGAGCATCCCGGGCGGTTCGTGTTGCTCGATGTGGGTGAGGGCGTGGAGGTGGAGGCGTCGCTCGCTGCTGTGCTGGCCTCTGGTGAGCCGCAGGTGGCGGTTCGTGGGGGTGGTCTGTTCGTGCCGAGGCTGGCTCGTGGGGTGTCGGTGGGGGTGCCGGTCGTTTTCGATGCGGCGGGGTCGGTGCTGGTCACGGGTGGTACCGGTGCGCTGGGTGCGTTGGTGGCGCGGCATTTGGTGGAGCGGTACGGGGTGCGGCATCTGGTGCTGGCCAGCCGGCGGGGTTCGGCGGCCGAGGGGGTCGCGGAGTTGGTGGCCGGGTTGTCGGGGTTGGGTGCGGAGTCGGTGTCGGTGGTGGCGTGTGATGTGTCGGACCGGGCGTCGGTGGCGGGGTTGCTGGCTTCGGTGGTGGCGGAGCGGCCGTTGGCGGGTGTGGTGCATACGGCGGGTGTGCTGGACGACGGTGTGATCGGGGCGTTGTCGTCGGAGCGGTTGGCGGGTGTGTTTGCGCCGAAGGTGAGTGCAGTCGCGCATCTGGACGAGTTGACGCGTGAAGTGGCGCCGGAGTTGGGTGCCTTCGTTGTGTTCTCGTCGGCTGCGGGGGTGTTCGGGTCGGCGGGGCAGGGTAATTACGCGGCGGCGAACGCGTATCTGGACGCGGTGGTGCAGCGTCGTCGGGCGGCCGGGTTGCCGGGTGTGTCGCTGGCGTGGGGTCTGTGGGAGCAGGCCACCGGCATGACCGCCCACCTCGGCACCGCCGACCAGGCCCGCATGAACCGCGGCGGATTCCGGGCGCTCGCCCCCGGCGAGGGACTGGACCTTTTCGACGCGGCCCTGCGCGCCGGCGACCCCCTGCTCGTCCCGATCAAACTGGACCTGAGGGCCGTACGCGCCGAGGCCGCGGCCGGCGGCACCATACCCTCCCTGCTGCGCACGCTGATCCCCCACAGCCGGCGCGCCGCCGCCCGGATCGCCGCCGGACGCGGCAGCGGCCTGACCGGCCGGCTCGCGGGCCTGACCCCGGCCGAGCAGGAGGCCCTGCTCCTGGACCTGGTCCGCGCCCACGTCGCGACCGTGCTCGGTCACAGCGGCCCCGAGAAGGTCAAGGCCGACAAGGCGTTCAAGGACGCCGGCTTCGACTCCCTCACCGCCGTCCAACTGCGCAACCGGCTCCGCGAGACCACCCGGCTCGGCCTCCCGGCCACCCTCGTCTACGACTACCCGACCCCGCTCGCGCTCGCCCGCTTCCTCCGCGACGAGCTGGCCGGGCCGAACGGCGACGCCACCGGCGCGGCGGCCCCCACGGTCGTCGTGGCCGACCCGGACGAACCGATCGCCGTCGTGGGCATGGCCTGCCGCCTCCCCGGCGGTGTCAACAGCCCCGAGGAACTGTGGCGGCTGGTGTCCGAGGGCCGCGACGCCATCTCCGGATTCCCCGCCGACCGCGGCTGGGACGTGGACGACATCTTCGACACCGACCCCGACACCATCGGCACGTCGTACGTCGACCAGGGCGGCTTCCTCCACGAGGCTGGCCTGTTCGACGCCGGGTTCTTCGGGATCTCCCCGCGCGAGGCGCTGGCGATGGACCCCCAGCAGCGACTGCTGCTGGAGACCTCCTGGGAGGCCCTGGAACGGGCCGGCGTCAACCCGTCCGCGCTGAAGGGCACCGACGTCGGCGTGTTCTCCGGCGTGATGACGCAGGGGTACGGCATCGGCGGCGACATCCCGCCCGAGCTGGGCGGCTTCACGGCCACCGGCTCCGCGGTGAGCGTGGCCTCGGGCCGGGTCTCGTACGCCTTCGGCTTCGAGGGCCCCGCCGTCACCGTGGACACCGCCTGCTCCTCCTCCCTGGTCGCCATGCACCTGGCCGCCCAGGCCCTGCGCGGAGGCGAGTGCTCCCTCGCGCTCGCCGGCGGCGCGACGATCATGGCGACCCCGGGCACCTTCGTGGAGTTCTCCCGGCAGCGGGCCCTCGCCCCCGACGGCCGCTGCAAGGCCTTCTCCTCGAC
This sequence comes from Streptomyces sp. NPDC029151, assembly GCF_055564315.1. NCBI lineage: Bacteria > Bacillati > Actinomycetota > Actinomycetes > Kitasatosporales > Streptomycetaceae > Streptomyces > Streptomyces sp. NPDC029151. The sequence continues at coordinate 672,662 of NZ_JBVHWQ010000001.1, read as the reverse complement.
CGCGGACGGCACCGGCTGGGCCGAGGGCGTCGGCGTGATCGTCCTGGAACGCCTCTCGGAGGCGCGCCGCAAGGGCCACCGCGTCCTCGCCGTGCTGCGCGGCAGCGCGATCAACCAGGACGGCGCCTCCAACGGCCTCACCGCCCCCAACGGGCCCTCGCAGCAACGGGTCATCCGCCGGGCCCTCGCCGCGGCCGGGCTCACCGCGCCCGAGGTCGACGCCGTGGAGGCCCACGGCACGGGCACCGCCCTCGGCGACCCCATCGAGGCCCAGGCACTCCTCGCCACCTACGGCCGTGACCGCGAACAGCCCCTGTGGCTGGGCTCGGTGAAGTCCAACATCGGGCACACTCAGGCCGCCGCCGGTGTCGCCGGTGTCATCAAGATGGTGGAGGCCCTACGACACGGCGTCCTCCCCCCGACCCTGCACGTGGCCGAACCCACCCCGCAGGTCGACTGGTCGGCCGGCGCCGTCGAACTCCTCACGGAGGCCCGGCAGTGGCCGGAGACCGGCCGTCCGCGCCGCGTCGGCGTCTCCTCCTTCGGCCTCAGCGGCACCAACGCCCACCTCATCTTCGAGCAGGCCCCCGAGGAGGAGCCCGCCGCTCCCCGTGAGCCGCATGACGGAGTGGTACCGCTGGTGGTGTCGGCGGCGTCGGCGGGCTCGCTGTCCGGCCAGGCGGAGCGGCTGGCCGCGTTCGTCGGAGACACGGGCGCCTCGCCGGCGGAGGTCGCGGGTGCGCTGGCGGCCCGCCGGGCGGTGCTGTCGGAGCGTGCCGTGGTGGTCGCCGGGTCGCGGGAGGAGGCGGTGGCCGGGCTGGCCGCGCTGGCGGCCGGTGACAGCCATCCTGCGGTGGTGCGCGGTGGTGCGGGGACCTCCGGGCGGACGGTTCTGGTGTTCCCGGGGCAGGGGTCGCAGTGGCTGGGGATGGGCCGGGAGTTGTTGGAGTCCTCGCCGGTGTTCGCGGAGCGGGTCGGTGAGTGCGCCCGGGCGTTGGAGCCTTGGGTGGACTGGGACTTGACGGCCGTGCTGCGCGGCGACGTCGATCTGCTGGACCGGGTGGACGTCGTCCAGCCGGCGAGTTTCTCCGTGAACGTTGCTCTGGCGGCGGTGTGGGCGTCGGTGGGTGTCGTGCCGGACGCGGTGGTCGGTCACTCTCAGGGTGAGATCGCCGCGGCTTGTGTGGCGGGTGCCCTGTCGCTGGAGGACGCCGCGCGGATCGTGGCCGTCCGCAGTCAGGTGATCGCGGGTGAGCTGGCGGGCCGGGGCGGCATGGCGTCGGTGGCGCTGTCCGAGGCCGAGGCGACCGCGCGTATCGCCGCCTGGGAGGGGCGCGTCGAGGTCGCGGCGGTCAACAGTCCGACATCCGTGGTGATCGCCGGGGACGCCGAGGCGTTGGACGAGGCGCTGGCCGCGCTGGAGGCCGACGGTGTCCGGGTCCGGCGGGTCGCGGTGGACTACGCCTCCCACACCCGTCATGTCGAGGCGATCCAGGGGTCGTTGGCCGAGGCGTTCTCCGATGTCCGCAGCCAGGCGCCGCTGGTGCCGTTCTTCTCGACGGTGACCGGTGAGTGGATCCGCGAGGCGGGTGTCCTCGACGGCGGCTACTGGTACCGCAACCTCCGCAACCAGGTCCGTTTCGGCCCGGCCGTCGAGGCGCTCCTCGCCGAGGGTCACACGGTGTTCGTCGAGTCCAGTGCGCACCCGGTCCTCGTCCAGCCTGTGAACGAGATCGTGGACGAGGCGGCGGGGGAGTCCGGCGCCGTCGTCACCGGCTCGCTGCGGCGCGAAGAGGGCGGCCTGCGGCGGTTGTTGACGTCGATGGCCGGGCTGTTCGTCCGGGGCGTGGCCGTCGACTGGACGGGCGTCCTGCCGGCCGGTGCCGACGGCGGGCAGGTGGACCTGCCCACGTACGCCTTCGACCACCGGCACTACTGGCTGAAGCCCACCCCCGCGGCGGACGCCGCCTCCCTCGGGCAGGCGGGTGCCGACCACCCCCTGCTCGGCGCCGTGGTCCAGGTGCCGGAGACGGGAGGCGTGCTGTGCACGTCCCGGCTGTCTCTGCGCACGCACCCGTGGCTGGCGGACCACGCGGTGGGCGGCGCGGTGCTCGTGCCCGGTACCGGGCTGGTGGAGCTGGCCGTGCGCGCTGGTGACGAGGTCGGGGGCGGAATCCTGGAGGAACTGGTCATCGAGGCCCCGCTGGTGCTGCCGGAACAGGGCGGGGTACGCGTCCAGGTCGCCGTGGGCGGTCCCGAGGAGACGGGGACCCGCACGGTCGCCGTGTACTCGGCACCGGAGGACGCCGCCGGGGACATCGGCGTCGACGCCTGGACCCGGCACGCCACCGGCACCCTGACCGCGTCGGCGGCGGCCGACCCGGCCCAGCCGGTCGCCGACCTGGCCGTGTGGCCGCCCACCGGCGCACGGAAGGTGGACCTCTCCGGCGGTTACGAGCTGCTGGCCGAGGCAGGCTACGGCTACGGGCCGGTCTTCCAGGGCGTACGAGCCCTGTGGCGGCGCGGCGACGACCTCTTCGCCGAGGTCGCCCTGCCGGAGGAGCAGCGGGCCGGCGCCGCCCGGTTCGGCATCCACCCGGCACTGCTCGATGCCGCGCTCCACCCCGCGATGCTGGACGTGGCACTCGCCGACCCCGACGGCGAGAACCGCACCGACGACGGGAACGGTGTCCACCTCCCGTTCGGCTGGAACGGGCTGCGCCTGCACGCGGCCGGCGCCTCGGCGCTGCGCGTACGCTTGACCCGGTCCGCGCCCGACTCCCTGTCCCTGGACGCGGCGGACGAGACCGGCGCGCCCGTGCTCACCCTGCGCTCGCTGGTCTCCCGGGCCGTCTCCGCCGACCAGCTCGGCGCGGCGGCCGACGACAGCCGGCAGTCCCTGTACCGCGTCGACTGGACGGAGCTGCCCGGGACCGCGGAACCGGGCACCGACCTGCCGCCCGCCTGGGTCCCGATCACCGAGCCCGCGCACGTGACCGCGCTGACCGACGGCTCGGGCGTGCCCCCGGTGGTGGTGCTGGAAGCCGGCCGTACCGAGACCGCGGACGACGCGGCGGCACTGGCCCTCACCGGCCGGGTGCTGGAGATCGTCCAGGCCTGGCTGGCCGCACCCGGTCTGGACGCGGCCCAGCTGGTCATCGTCACGCGGGGTGCGGTGCCGGCGGGCGGGGTGGAGTTCGTGACCGATCCGGCTGCTGCGGCGGTGTGGGGTCTGGTCCGGGTGGCGCAGGCGGAGCATCCCGGGCGGTTCGTGTTGCTCGATGTGGGTGAGGGCGTGGAGGTGGAGGCGTCGCTCGCTGCTGTGCTGGCCGCTGGTGAGCCGCAGGTGGCGGTTCGTGGGGGTGGTCTGTTCGTGCCGAGGCTGGCTCGTGGGGTGTCGGCGGGGGTGCCGGTCGTTTTCGATGCGGCGGGGTCGGTGCTGGTCACGGGTGGTACCGGTGCGCTGGGTGCGTTGGTGGCGCGGCATTTGGTGGAGCGGTACGGGGTGCGGCATCTGGTGCTGGCCAGCCGGCGGGGTTCGGCGGCCGAGGGTGTCCCGGAGTTGGTGGCGGAGCTGTCCGAGTCGGGTGCGGAGTCGGTGTCCGTGGTGGCGTGCGACGTGTCGGACCGGGCGTCGGTGGCGGACCTGCTGACCTCCCTGGCGGCGGAGCGCCCGTGGACGGGTGTGGTGCACACGGCGGGTGTGCTGGACGACGGTGTGATCGGGGCGTTGTCGTCGGAGCGGCTGGCCGGGGTGTTCGCGCCCAAGGTCGGCGCGGTCACGCACCTGGACGAGCTGACGCGTGAACTCGCCCCTGACCTCGGCACGTTCATCGTGTTCTCGTCGGCTGCCGGTGTGTTCGGTTCGGCGGGGCAGGGCAACTACGCGGCGGCGAACGCGTATCTGGACGCGGTGGTACAGCGTCGTCGGGCGGCCGGGTTGCCGGGTGTGTCGCTGGCGTGGGGTCTGTGGGAGCAGGCCACCGGCATGACCGCCCACCTCGGCACCGCCGACCAGGCCCGGGTGAGCCGGAGCCGCAGCCAGACCATCGCCTCCGACGAGGGCATGGACCTCTTCGACGCGGCCGTGCGCGCAGGCGACCCCCTGCTCGTCCCGATCAAACTGGACCTGCGGTCCATGCGGGCCGACGCGGCGGCCGGGCGTGGCGTACCGTCCCTGCTGCGCGGCCTGGTCAAGGCGGGCCGGCAGGTCGCACGGGCGGCCGCCGTCAGCGACGCCACCGGCGAACTCGCCCGTCAGCTCGCCGGGTTGGACGAAGCGGAGCAGGAGGCGCTGCTGCTGGACCTGGTGCGCACGCACGCGGCGACCGTGCTCGCGCACGCCGGCCCCGAGGGCGTCAGGCCGGACACGGCGTTCCGGGACTCCGGGTTCGACTCGCTCACCTCGGTGGAACTGCGCAACCGGCTCCGCGAGGCCACCGGCCTCAAGCTGCCCGCCACGGTCGTCTTCGACCACCCCACGCCGCTGGCCCTGGCCCGTCACCTGCACGGCGAGCTGGGCGTGACGACGGCGGCCGCCCCCGCACCGGTCACGGCACCCGCACTCGCCGACCCGGACGAGCCGATCGCGATCGTCGGCATGGCGTGCCGCCTGCCCGGCGGTGTCAACAGCCCGGAAGAGCTGTGGCGGCTGGTGTCCGAGGGCCGTGACGCGATGTCCGGCTTCCCCGACGACCGAGGCTGGGACCTGGAAGGCCTGTTCGACTCCGACCCCGACAAGGCCGGCACCTCGTACGTCGACCAGGGCGGCTTCCTGCACGAGGCGGCCCTGTTCGACGCCGGGTTCTGGGGGATCTCCCCGCGTGAGGCGCTGGCGATGGACCCGCAGCAGCGGCTGCTTCTGGAGACCTCCTGGGAGGCGCTGGAGCGGGCCGGCATCGACCCGCTCTCCCTGAAGGGCACGGACGTCGGCGTCTTCTCCGGTCTGATGGGCCAGGGCTACGGCTCCGGTGGGGAAATCCCCGCCGAGCTGGAGGGGTTCGTCACCACCGGCGCCGGCAGCAGCGTGGCCTCGGGACGGGTGTCGTACGTCTTCGGCTTCGAGGGGCCGGCCGTCACCGTGGACACCGCCTGCTCCTCCTCCCTGGTCGCGATGCACCTGGCCGCCCAGGCCCTGCGCAGCGGCGAGTGCTCCCTGGCCCTGGCCAGCGGCGCGGCCGTCATGTCCAGTCCCGGCGCCTTCGTCCAGTTCTCCCGGCAGCGGGGTCTGGCCTCGGACGGCCGCTGCAAGTCGTACGCCGACGCGGCCGACGGTACGGGCTGGGCCGAGGGCGCGGGTGTGGTCGTACTGGAGCGGCTGTCGGAGGCGCAGCGCAAGGGCCACCGGGTCCTGGCGGTCGTGCGGGGCAGTGCGGTGAACCAGGACGGCGCGTCCAACGGCCTCACCGCCCCCAACGGGCCCTCGCAGCAACGGGTCATCCGCAAGGCGTTGGCGGCGGCCGGGTTGACGCCGGCGGACGTGGACGCGGTGGAGGGCCACGGCACCGGCACGGTCCTCGGCGACCCGATCGAGGCGCAGGCCCTCCTCGCCACCTACGGCAACGACCGCGACCCGGAACGACCGCTGTGGCTCGGTTCGTTGAAGTCGAACATCGGTCACACCCAGGCCGCCTCCGGTGTGGCCGGCGTCATCAAGATGGTGGAGGCCATGCGGCACGGCGTCCTCCCGCCCACCCTGCACGTCGACGCGCCGTCGTCCCAGGTGGACTGGATGTCCGGAGCCGTGGAACTCCTCACCGAGGCACATGACTGGCCCGACACCGGACGCCCCCGCCGGGTCGGCGTCTCCTCCTTCGGCCTGAGCGGCACCAACGCCCACCTCATCCTGGAACAGGCACCGGAGGCGGCCGACACGCAGGAACCGGTCCTGCCGGACGGCGGTGTGACGCCGCTCGTACTGTCGGCCCGGAGCACCGGGGCACTGGCCGGGCAGGCGGAGCGCCTGGCCGCCTTCGTCGGGCGAACCGACGCCACGCTGGCCGCCGTCGCGGGTGCCCTGGTGTCCCGGAGGGCGGTGCTGTCCGAGCGGGCCGTGGTCGTCGCCGGGTCGCCGGAGGAAGCGGTGGCCGGACTGGAGTCGGCGGCGGCCGGCGAACCCTCACCGCTCGTGGTCACGGGCACGGGGACCGGGGGGAAGACGGTGTTCGTGTTCCCGGGGCAGGGGTCGCAACGGGTGGGTATGGGCCGGGAGTTGTATGACCGGTATCCCGTGTTCGCGCAGGCCTTGGACGATGCCTGTGCCGCCTTGGACACGCAGCTGGGCCTGAGGCAGTCGGTCAAGGACGTGGTCTTCGGCGTCGGTGACGCGGGTGACGGTCTGCTGGACCAGACGGTGTTCACGCAGGCCGCTTTGTTCGCGGTCGAATCGGCGTTGTTCCGGCTGGTGGAGTCCTGGGGTGTGCGGCCGGACGTGCTGGCCGGGCACTCGATCGGTGAGGTCGTCGCGGCGCATGTGGCGGGGGTGCTGTCGTTGGAGGATGCGGCGGCGCTGGTCGCGGCGCGGGGCCGGCTGATGCAGGCCCTTCCGTCGGGTGGTGCGATGGTTGCGGTGGCCGCGAGTGAGGCGGAGGTCGAGGACCACCTCGGTGCGGGTGTCGACCTCGCCGCCGTCAACGCGCCCGGTTCGGTGGTGCTCTCCGGTGAGGAGGGGGCCGTCACGGCCGTGGCGGAGAAGCTGCGAGAGCAGGGCCGTCGGGTGAAGCGGCTCACTGTGTCGCACGCCTTCCACTCGGCGCTGATGGAACCGATGCTGTCGGACTTCGCCCAGGCCTTGTCGGGTCTGACGTGGAACGAGCCGGCGATCCCGGTGGTGTCGAACGTGACGGGCGGGCTCGCGGAGCCGGGCCAGCTGTCCGACCCTGAGTACTGGGTGGATCACGTCCGTCGTCCCGTCCGGTTCGCGGAAGGCATCGGTGCCACGGGCGGGTCGGTGTTCCTGGAACTCGGCCCCGGCGGCGCCTTGAGCGGTGCCGTCGCGGAGTCGGCGGGTGAGGACGTGGTGAGCGTGCCCGCCCTGCGTGACGAGCGTGACGAGGTGCAGACGCTTTTGTCGGCCGTGGCTCATCTCTTCGTCCGTGGGTCCAAGGTGGACTGGGCGGCCGTGCTCCCGAAGGGTGCGACCGAAGCGCAGGTGGACCTGCCGACGTACGCCTTCGAGCACCGCCACTACTGGCTGCGGACGGCTCCCGCCACGGACGCGGTGGCTCTCGGCCAGAGCACGGCGAACCACCCGCTCCTCGGTGCGGTGGTGCCGTTGCCGCAGTCGGACGGCCTGGTCTTCACCTCGCGGCTGTCGCTGCGCACGCACTCCTGGCTGGCCGACCACGCCGTCGGGGGAGTGGTGGTCGTGCCCGGCGCCGGGCTGGTGGAGCTGGCCGTGCGCGCCGGTGACGAGGTCGGTTGCGGTGTCGTGGAGGAGCTCGTGATCGAGGCTCCGCTGGTCGTGCCCGAGCAGGGTGGCGTGCGGGTGCAGGTCACGGTCGAGGCCCCCGACGCGGAGGGCCGCCGCCCGGTGGCCGTCCACTCCGCGCGGGAGGACGCCGTCGGCGAGATCGGTGCGGACGCGTGGACCCGGCACGCCACCGGAATCCTCACCGGTACGCCGACCACCGCCGACGCCTTCGACTTCACCGCCTGGCCGCCGCCCGGTGCGCAGGCGGAGGACCTGTCCGGCGCGGAGGAGCGACTGCTCCGCGACGGGTACGAATACGGCCCGGTCTTCCAGGGGCTGAGGACACTGTGGCGGCGTGGTGACGAACTGTTCGCCGAGGTCGCGCTGCCGGACGGACAGCGCGACGCGGCGGCCCGGTTCGGCATCCACCCCGCCCTGCTGGACGCCGCTCTGCACCCGGCGCTGCTGGAGGTCACGGCGACGGACGACGCCCGGGTCCGGCAGCCGCTGGAGTGGAACCGGCTGGAGCTGCACGCCGAGGGTGCCACGGCACTGCGCGTGCGCCTGGCGCCGTCCGCATCCGGGGCCCTCGCGGTCCAGGCGGCCGACGAGGCCGGTGGCACGGTCGTCACGGCGGCGGCCGTCACGCTACGGCCGGTCCCGGCCGAGCAGCTGACGGCGACGGCCGGCACCGGCGCGGACGACGCGCTGTTCCGGGTGGAGTGGAGCGAGCTGCCGCCCGTGTCCGGTGCCGGTGAGGTGCCGGACGTGACGGTGGTCGAGGCCCGCAGCGGCGGTGACGACACGCCTGTGGTGCTGGCGGGTCGGGTGCTGGCGGCCGTACAGGGCTGGCTGGCGGAGGAGGACGCAGAGGACGGCCGGCTGGTCGTGGTGACCCGGGGCGCGGTGCCCGCCGCGGGTGAGGAGACGGTCACCGATTCCGGTGGGGCGGCCGTCTGGGGGCTCGTGCGGGCGGCGCAGGCGGAGAACCCCGACCGGATCGTCCTCGTCGACACCGAGACGGACGAGGTGGACCTCGACGCGGTCCTGGCGACCGGTGAGCCGCAGGTGGCCGTCCGCGGCTCGGCGCTGTACGTGCCGCGGCTGGCCCGGCTGTCCCCGGCCGACGGCTCCGGGGCGCCGGCGCTCGACCCGGAGGGTACGGTCCTGATCACCGGCGGCACCGGAATGCTCGGCGCGGCGGTCGCCCGGCACCTGGTCGAGCGGCACGGCGTGCGGCATCTGCTGCTGGCGAGCAGGCGGGGCGCGGAGGCCGAGGGCGCGGACCGGCTCGTCGCCGAACTCGGGGAGCGGGGTGCCACCGTGTCCCTGGTCGCGTGCGACGTCACCGATCGTGACGCGGTCGCCGCGCTCCTCGCCGCCGTACCGGACGCCCGTCCGCTGACCGGTGTCGTCCACGCGGCACGCGTCTTCGACGCCGGGATGATCGGCGAGATGGACCAGGACCGGATGGACCGGGTCTTCGCCCCGAAGGTGACGGCCGTCCAGCACCTGGACGAGCTGACCCGCGAACTCGCCCCCGGCCTGGCCGCGTTCGTCCTGCTGTCCTCCGCCTCCTCCGTCTTCCTGGGCGCGGGCACCGGCGGTTACGCGGCGGCCAACGCCTGCCTGGACGCCATCGCCCACCGGCGCCGGGCGGCCGGACTGCCCGCCGTCTCGCTGGCCTGGGGACCGTGGGAGCCGACGGGCGGCCAGGACACGGACGCCGGAGAGGCCGCACGGAGCCGGACCGGCCGGCGCGGAGGCGTCGTACCGCTCACGCTCGCCGAGGGCATGGAGCTGCTCGACGCGGCCCTGCCGGCGGGCGAGACGCTGGTGGTGCCCGTGAAACTGGACCTCAGGGCGCTGCGCGCCGACGCCGCGCTGGGCGCCGGTGTCGCCCCCCTGCTCCGGCAACTCGTCCGGACCGGCCGGAAGTCCGCCCGGGCCGGCGCCGGGGACTCCGGCGGACTCGCCCGCAAGCTGGCCACGCTCTCCCCGGCCGAGCAGGAGAACCTGCTGCTGACGGTGGTGCGGGGCCAGGTGGCGACCGTCCTCGGGCACTCCGGGGCGGACCAGGTCAGGGCCGAGACGGCGTTCAAGGACGCCGGGTTCGACTCCCTCACCTCCGTCGAACTGCGCAACCGGCTCCGCGAGGCCACCGGCCTCAACCTGCCCGCCACCGCCGTCTTCGACTACCCGACCCCCCTCGCCCTCACCCGCTACCTGCACGACCGGCTGGCCCCCGGCGACCAGGCCGCCCCGACCACGCACCCCCTGCTCGCCGAACTCAGCAAGCTGGAAACGCTGTTGGCCGGCACCGCGCCCGACGACTCCACCCGCGCCCAGGTCGCCACCCGGCTCCAGGGCCTGCTGACCACCTGGTCCACGGCGAACGTCGCCGAGCAGAACGCCGAGGACGGCGTGGACTTCGACTCCGCCTCCGACGACGAACTGTTCGAGCTGATCGACACCGAGTTCGGCCACTAGCCACCAGCCACCCGGCCGTCAGCCACCGGCCACCCGGTCGGCCGTGTCCACGCCCGCCCCCGCAGTCCACCTGACGCCTTAGCCCCACTAGGAGCTGACCCGCAATGGCGGATGAAAGCAAGCTTCGCGACTACCTCAAGCGCGTTCTCGCCGACGCGCGCCGCTCCCAGCAACGCGTCCGTGAACTTGAGGCCGAGAAGGCGGAGCCGATCGCGATCGTGGGCATGGCGTGCCGGCTGCCCGGCGGGGTGACCGACCCCGACGACCTGTGGCGACTCGTCCGCGAACGCGGCGACGGCGTCTCGGGGTTCCCGACCGACCGGGGCTGGAACCTGGAGGAGCTGTTCGACGCCGACCCCGACAAGACGGGCAAGTCCTACGTCGACCAGGGCGGCTTCCTGCACGAGGCGGCCCTCTTCGACGCGGGACTGTTCGGGATCTCGCCGCGCGAGGCGGTGGCGATGGACCCGCAGCAGCGGCTCCTCCTCGAGATGTCCTGGGAGGCGCTGGAGCGGGCCGGCATCGACGCGCTGACCCTCAAGGGCTCCGACACCGGTGTGTTCGTGGGCGTCATCAACGAGGGCTACGCCACCGGCGGCCCGGTCCCGCCGGAGCTGGAGGGCTTCACCGGCACCGGTACCACCGGAAGCGTGGCCTCGGGCCGCATCTCGTACGTCTTCGGCCTCGAAGGCCCTGCCGTGACCGTGGACACGGCCTGCTCCTCGTCCCTGGTCGCCATGCACCTCGCCGCCCAGGCGTTGCGGCGCGGGGAGTGCTCGATGGCCCTGGCCGGCGGTGCCACCGTCATGGCCGGCCCCGGTATGTTCATGCAGTTCTCCCGGCAGCGAGCGCTGGCCGCCGACGGCCGCTGCAAGTCGTACGCCGAGGCGGCCGACGGCACCGGCTGGGCCGAGGGCGCGGGCGTGGTCGTCCTGGAGCGCCTGTCCGACGCCCGCCGCAACGGCCACCGCGTGCTGGCCGTCGTCCGCGCGTCGGCCGTCAACCAGGACGGCGCCTCCAACGGCCTGACCGCCCCCAACGGCCCTTCCCAGCAGCGCGTCATCCGCAAGGCACTGTCCGAGGCCGGCCTGACCCCGGCCGACGTCGACGTGGTCGAGGGCCACGGCACCGGCACGGTCCTGGGCGACCCGATCGAGGCACAGGCCCTCCTTGCCACCTACGGCCAGGACCGCCAACGGCCGCTACTGCTGGGCTCGTTGAAGTCCAACATCGGCCACACGCAGGCCGCCGCCGGTGTCGCCGGTGTCATCAAGATGGTCCAGGCGATGCGGCACGGCGTCCTCCCGGCCACGCTCCACGTCGACACCCCCTCCTCCCAGGTCGACTGGTCCGCCGGTGCCGTCGAACTGCTCACCGAGGAGCGGAACTGGCCCCGGACCGGCCGCCCCCGCAGGGCCGGCGTCTCCTCCTTCGGCGTCAGCGGCACCAACGCCCACCTCATTCTGGAAGAGGCCGCGGAGGAACCGCAGGCCGCGGAGCGGGTGCCCCCGGTCGACGGCGTGGTCCCCCTGGTGGTGTCGGCGGCCTCGGAGGCAGCCCTGGCGGCCCAGGCCGGCCGCCTGGCCCCGTTCACCGCCGACACGGACGCCTCCCTCCCGGACCTCGCGGCCGCTCTCGTCTCCCAGCGGGCCCTGCTCGGCGAACGGGCGGTGGTGGTCGCCGGGTCGCGGGAGGAGGCGGTGGCCGGGCTGGCCGCGCTGGCGGGCGGCGAGAACCATCCCGCGGTGGTGACCGGCGCGGAGGGCGCGGCATCCGGCCGTACGGTTCTGGTGTTTCCCGGTCAGGGGGCGCAGTGGCTGGGGATGGGCCGGGAGCTGCTGGAGTCCTCGCCGGTGTTCGCCGAGCGGGTCGAGGAGTGCGCCCGGGCGCTGGAGCCGTGGGTGGACTGGGACTTGACGGCCGTGCTGCGCGGCGACGTCGATCTGCTGGACCGGGTGGACGTCGTCCAGCCGGCGAGTTTCGCGGTGATGGTGGCTCTGGCGGCGGTGTGGGCGTCGGTGGGTGTGGTGCCGGACGCGGTGGTCGGTCACTCGCAGGGTGAGATCGCCGCGGCTTGTGTGGCGGGTGCCCTGTCGCTGGAGGACGCGGCGCGGATCGTGGCTGTACGCAGTCGGGTGATCGCCGGTGAGCTGGCGGGCCGGGGCGGCATGGCGTCGGTGGCGTTGTCCGAGGCCGAGGCGAGCGCGCGTATCGCCGCCTGGGAGAGGCGCGTTGAGGTCGCGGCGGTCAACAGTCCGACATCCGTGGTGATCGCCGGGGACGCCGAGGCATTGGACGAGGCGCTGGCCGCGTTGGAGGCCGACGGTGTCCGGGTCCGTCGTGTGGCGGTGGACTACGCCTCGCACACTCGTCATGTCGAGGCGATCGAGACCGCGCTGGCGGAGGCGTTCGCCGACATTCACGGCCAGGCCCCGCTGGTGCCGTTCTTCTCGACGGTGACCGGTGAGTGGGTGCGTGAGGCGGGTGTCCTCGACGGCGGCTACTGGTACCGCAACCTCCGTAACCAGGTCCGTTTCGATCCGGCCGTCGAGGCGCTCCTCGCCGAAGGTCACACGGTGTTCGTCGAGTCCAGCGCGCACCCGGTCCTCGTCCAGCCTGTGAACGAGATCGTGGACGAGGCGGCGGGGGAGTCCGGCGTCGTCGTCACCGGCTCGTTGCGGCGTGAAGAGGGCGGTCTGCGGCGGCTGCTGGTGTCGATGGCCGGGCTGTTCGTCCGGGGCGTGGCCGTCGACTGGACGGCCGTGCTGCCCGGAGGCAGTGGCGGCGCCCCCGTCGATCTGCCTACGTACGCGTTCGACCACCGGCACTACTGGCTCCGGCTGAACGGAGCGACCGACGCCACGGCCCTCGGACAGGCCCCCACCGACCACCCGTTGCTCGGTGCGGTCGTGGAAGTACCCGAGACCGGCGGTGTGTTGTGCACGTCGCGGCTGTCCCTGCGCACACACCCCTGGCTGGCGGACCACACCGTCGCCGGGGTGGTCCTCGCCCCCGCCGCGGCCCTGGTCGAGCTGGCCGCGCGGGCCGGTGACGAGGTGGGGTGCGCAACCGTGGACGAACTCACGGTCGCCGCGCCGCTGGTGCTGCCGGAACAGGGCGGGGTACGCGTCCAGGTCGCGGTCGGCGGCGCCGACGAGAGCGGCTGCCGCACGGTCACCGTGTACTCGACACGCGAGGACGCCACCGAGGTGGCCGGGGCGGAGGCCTGGGTCCGGCACGCCACCGGTGTGCTGTCGGCGACGCCCAAGCCCGGCGAGAGCCCGCGGGGCGACTTCGGCGCCTGGCCGCCGCAGGGTGCCCAGCGCGTCGACGTGGAGGCGCTGTACCGCGGACTGGCCCGTCGCGGTTACGAGCACGGGCCCGCCTTCCAGGCCGTACGGGCACTCTGGCGGCTCGGTGACGAGATCCTCGCCGAGGTCGCCGTACCCGAGGACGAGCGGGAGGACGCCCAGCGGTTCGGGCTCCACCCGGCACTGCTGGACGCCGCCCTGCACCCGGCGCTGCTGGACGCGGCCGTGGCCGACGGCGGTTCCCGGGTGTGGCAGTACCCGACCTGGCGCGGCCTCGCGCTGCACGCCGTCGGCGCCACGGCGCTGCGGGTACGGATCACGCCGTCCGGCCGTGACGCGCTGGCGCTGGAGGCGGTCGATCAGGCCGGCGGGCTGGTCCTGCGCGCGGACGCGGCGGAGCTACGGCCGCTCGCCGCCGCGCAGTTGGAGTCCGCCGCGGGTACGGCGAGCGACGACTCCCTGTTCCGCGTCGTATGGACCGCGCTGCCCGGGCCCGCCGGACCGGTGGGCGAGCAGCCGGTCTGGGCCGGGGTGCGCTCGGCCGCCGATGTCGCCGCCCTGGCGGAGGGCGTCGTGAAGGGCGCCGCGGAGGGCGCCGTGGGGAAGCCGCCCATGCTCGTCGTCCTGGAGGCCTGCGCACCCCGCGACCAGGGGGCGGACGACCCGGCCCTGGCGCTGACGAACCGGGTTTTGGCGGCGGTGCAGGCCTGGCTGGCCGCTCCCGAGCTGGAGCCGACCCGGCTGGTGGTCGCCACCCGGGGTGCGGTACCGGCGGGCGCCGACGGAGCGGTCACGGATCCGGCGGGAGGCGCGGTGTGGGGCCTGGTCCGGGCCGCGCAGTCCGAGAACCCGGACCGCATCGTGCTCCTGGACCTCGACCCCGACCTCGCCCTCGCCCCGCCTGCCCACCCCGACCTCACCCCCGGACACCCCACCCCCGAACACCTCACCACCGGACACCCCACCCCCGAACACCTCACCTCCCAAGACTCCACCCCCGAACAGCTCACCCTCGATCACCTCATCCCCGAACTCGCCCCCGTCCTCGGCCACCTGTCGGCCGACACCGAGCCCGAACTGGCCCTGCGCGGGGACACGCTGTACATCCCGCGGCTCGCCCGTGCCGTCGCAGCCGGCGGTCCCGACCAGGCGGCCGGGGAGGGGCTCCGCGCGCTGGACCCGGAGGGCACCGTCCTGATCACCGGCGGTACCGGCTCCCTCGGCGGACTGCTGGCCCGGCACCTGGTCGCCCGCCACGGCATCCGCCACCTCGTCCTCGCCAGCCGCCGCGGCCAAAGCGCCGACGGGGCGGCAGAGCTGGTCGCGGAACTCACCGGCCTCGGCGCCGCCGACGTCACGGTGGCCGCCTGCGACGTCACGGACCGCGACGCGGTCGCCGCCCTGCTGACCGAGGCCCGCCGGGGCGGACGCCCGCTGACCGGGATCGTGCACACCGCCGGCATCGCCGACGCCGGAGTGATCGGCACCATCCGGCCCGAACAGGTCGCGGGCGTCTTCGCGCCGAAGGTGACCGCCGTACGGCACCTGGACGAGCTGACCCGTGAACTCGCCCCCGAGCTGGCCGCGTTCGTCGTCTTCTCCTCCGTCTCCTCCGTCTTCCTCGGTGCGGGCACCGGCAGTTACGCGGCGGCCAACGCATTCCTCGACGCCGTGGCCCACCAGCGCCGTGCCGCGGGCCTGCCCGCGACCTCCCTCGCCTGGGGCCTGTGGGACCAGGCCACCGGCGGCATGGCGGCCGGCATGGACGACCTCACCCGCAGCCGGATGAACCGGCGCGGCGGCGTCCTGCCCATGTCTCCCGAGGAGGGCATGGACCTCTTCGACGCCGCCCTGCGCACCGGCGAGGCGCTGCTCGTCCCGGCCAAACTGGACCTGCGGCAGCTGCGCACCGACGCCGGTGCCGGCCGGGCCGTGCCCACTCTCCTGCGCGGCCTGGTGCGCACCGGCCGGCAGACCGTGCGGGCCGCGGCCGGCGACAGCGGCGGCGGCCTGACGGACCGCCTGGCCGGACTGGGCGCGGCGGAGCAGGAGACGCTGCTGCTGGACCTGGTGCGCACGCACGCGGCGACCGTGCTCGGCCACGCCGGCCCCGAGGGCGTCAAGCCGGACACGGCGTTCCGGGACTCCGGGTTCGACTCGCTCACCTCGGTGGAACTGCGCAACCGGCTCCGCGAGGCCACCGGCCTCAAACTGGCCGCCACGGTCGTCTTCGACCATCCCACTCCGCTCGCCCTCGCCCGTCACCTGCACGGCGAGCTGGGCGAGACGACGGCCACCGCCCCCGCACCGGTCACGGCACCCGCACTCGCCGACCCGGACGAGCCGATCGCGATCGTCGGCATGGCGTGCCGCCTGCCCGGCGGTGTCAACAGCCCCGAGGAACTGTGGCGGCTGGTGTCCGAGGGCCGCGACGCGATGTCCGGCTTCCCCGACGACCGAGGCTGGGACCTGAGCGGCTTCTTCAGCGACGACCCGGACCGGGCCGGCACGTCCTACGTGAGCCAGGGCGGCTTCCTCTACGACGCCGCCCTGTTCGACGCGGGCTTCTTCGGCATCTCGCCGCGTGAGGCGCTGGCGATGGACCCGCAGCAGCGGCTGCTCCTCGAAACGTCCTGGGAGGCGCTGGAGCGGGCCGGTATCGACCCGCTCTCCCTGAAGGGCACGGACGTCGGCGTCTTCTCCGGTCTGATGGGCCAGGGTTACGGCACCTCCGGCCCGGTGCCGCCCGAGCTGGAGGGCTTCACCGGTACCGGCGGCATGGGCAGCGTGGCTTCCGGCCGCGTCGCCTACGTCTTCGGCTTCGAGGGGCCGGCCGTCACCGTGGACACAGCCTGCTCCTCCTCCCTGGTCGCCATCCACCTCGCGGCCCAGGCGCTGCGGGGTGGCGAGTGCTCGATGGCCCTGGCCGGCGGCGCCACCGTCATGGCCACCCCGGGAACCTTCGTCGAGTTCTCCCGGCAGCGGGGTCTGGCCTCGGACGGCCGCTGCAAGTCGTACGCCGACGCGGCCGACGGTACGGGCTGGGCCGAGGGCGCGGGTGTGGTCGTACTGGAACGGCTGTCGGAGGCGCAGCGCAAGGGCCACCGGGTCCTGGCGGTGGTGCGGGGCAGCGCGGTGAACCAGGACGGCGCGTCCAACGGCCTGACCGCCCCCAACGGTCCCTCGCAGCAACGGGTCATCCGCAAGGCACTCGCCGCGGCCGGGCTGACCCCGGCGGACGTGGACGCGGTGGAGGGCCACGGCACCGGCACGGTCCTCGGCGACCCGATCGAGGCGCAGGCCCTCCTCGCCACCTACGGACAGGACCGCGAACAGCCCCTCTGGCTCGGCTCGTTGAAGTCGAACATCGGACACACCCAGATGGCCGCGGGCGTGGCCGGGGTGATCAAGATGGTGCAGGCCATGCGGCACGGCATCCTGCCCGCCACCCTGCACGTCGACACCCCGACCTCCCAGGTCGACTGGTCGGACGGAGCGGTCGAACTGCTGACGGAGACCCGCGAGTGGCCGGACGTGAACCGGCCGCGCCGCGCCGGTGTCTCCGGCTTCGGCGTCAGCGGCACCAACGCCCATGTGATCCTGGAGCAGGCACCGGAGGAGCCCGCCACCGAGCCGGTGGCCCCGGCCGATGGCGTGGTGCCGCTGCTCGTCTCCGCGCGGAGCACCGGCGCCCTCGCCGGGCAGGCGGGGCGACTGGCGGAGTTCGTCGGCCGAACGGACCTGCCCCTCACGGCCGTCGCGGGTGCCCTGGTGTCCCGGCGGGCGGTCCTGACTGAGCGGGCCGTGGTCGTCGCCGGATCGCCGGAGGAAGCGGTGGCCGGGCTCGGCTCGGTGGCGAACGGGGAGCCCTCCCCGTTCGTCGTCACGGGCACGGACACCGGCGGCAGAAACGTGTTCGTGTTCCCGGGCCAGGGATCACAACGCGTCGGTATGGGCCGGGAGTTGTACGAACGGTATCCGGTGTTCGCGCGGGCCCTGGACGATGCGTGCGCCGCCCTCGACGGGCAGCTGGGCGCGGGGCAGTCGGTCAAGGACGTGCTCTTCGGTGACGCGGGTGACGGTCTGCTGGACCAGACGGTGTTCACGCAGGCCGGGTTGTTCGCGGTCGAATCGGCACTGTTCCGGCTTGTGGAGTCGTGGGGTGTACGACCGGACGTGCTGGCCGGGCACTCGATCGGTGAGGTCGTGGCGGCGCATGTGGCGGGGGTGTTGTCACTGGAGGACGCGGCGGCGCTGGTCGCGGCGCGGGGCCGGCTGATGCAGGCCCTTCCGTCGGGTGGTGCGATGGTCGCGGTGGCCGCGAGTGAGGCGGAGGTCGCCGGACACCTTGGTGAGGGTGTGGACTTGGCGGCGGTGAACGCGCCGGGCTCGGTGGTGCTCTCCGGTGAGGAGGGGGCCGTCACGGCCGTGGCGGAGAAGCTGCGGGAGCAGGGCCGTCGGGTGAAGCGGCTCACCGTGTCGCACGCTTTCCACTCGGCGCTGATGGAGCCGATGCTGTCGGACTTCGCCCAGGCCCTGTCCGGGCTGACGTGGAGCGAGCCGTCGATTCCGGTGGTGTCGAATGTGACGGGCGGGCTGGCGGAGCCGAGCCAGTTGTCGGATCCGGGGTACTGGGTGGATCACGTCCGTCGTCCCGTCCGGTTCGCGGACGGGATCAGGGCCACGGGCGGGTCGGTGTTCCTGGAACTCGGCCCCGGCGGCGCCTTGAGCGGTGCCGTCGCGGAGTCGGCGGGTGAGGACGCGGTGAGCGTGCCCGCCCTGCGCGACGACCGTGACGAGGCGCAGACCCTCCTGTCGGCCGTGGCTCGTCTCTTCGTCCGCGGGGCCAAGGTGGACTGGGCGGCCGTGCTCCCGAAGGGTGCGACCGAGGCGCAGGTGGACCTGCCGACGTACGCCTTCGAGCACCGCCATTACTGGCTGCGGACGGCTCCCGCCACGGACGCGGTGGCTTTGGGGCAGAGCACCGCGGATCATCCGTTGCTGGGTGCGGTGGTGGAGGTGCCCGAGACCGGGGGTCTGTTGTGCACGTCCCGGTTGTCGCTGCGTACGCATCCGTGGCTGGCGGACCATGCCGTCGGCGGGGTGGTTCTGGTGCCCGGCACCGGGCTGGTCGAGCTGGCGGTGCGGGCCGGTGACGAGGCCGGGTGCGGGGTGCTGGAGGAACTCGTGATCGAGGCGCCTTTGGTCGTTCCCGAGCAGGGTGGTGTCCGGGTGCAGGTCGCTGTGGGCGGGCCGGACGAGGACGGTGCGCGGACGGTGGCGGTCTACTCGGCCCGTGAGGACACCGCCGGCGAGATCGGCGCCGACGCCTGGACCCGCCACGCCACCGGCACCCTCACCACCACGGTCCCGGCGGCCGGCGGCACGTTCGACTTCACCGCCTGGCCGCCGCCCGGCGCCGAGCGGGTCGAGGTGGACGTCGACGCCTTCTACTCCGGGCTCATCGAGAAGGGGTACACGTACGGCCCGGTGTTCCAGGGGCTGCGGGCGGTGTGGCGGCGTGGCGGCGAGGTGTACGCAGAGGTCGCCGTGCCGGACGAGCAGCGAGAGGAAGCGGCCCGGTTCGGCATCCACCCCGCCCTGCTGGACGCCGCCCTGCACGCCAACGGGTTCGTCACCCCGCACGAGGAGACCGCTCCTGACGCGACCGCTTCCGGCCCGACCGCTTCCGACGCGAACGCTCCCGGGGCCGCGCCGCGCACGGTCCTGCCGTTCGCCTGGAACCGGCTCGCGCTGCACGCGGCGGGCGCCTCGGCGCTGCGCGTACGGGTGGCGCCGTCCGGGCCCGACGCGGTGACGGTGCAGGCCGCCGACGAGACCGGTGCGCCGGTACTGACCACCGACTCCCTGGTGTTCCGCGAGGTCAGCGCCGAGCAACTGGAGGCCGCGGCCGGCGCGCCAGGCGCGGACGCGCTGTTCCGCGTGGAGTGGGCGGACGTCACCGTGCCCGTCCGCACGGGCGGCCCGGTCCCCGACTGGGCGTGGGTCGCCACCACCGCCGACCTCGCCGCGGTGGCCGCCGATGACACCCTGCCGCAGGTGCTGGCCGTGCCGGCCGACGGCTGGGAGGACGACGGTCTGGACGACGACGGTCTGGACGACGACCCGCTGGAGCGCACTTCCCGGGTGCTGGGCGTCCTCCAGGCGTGGCTGGCCGAGGAGCGGCTCGCCGCCTCCCGGCTCGTGGTCGTGACCCGGGGCGCGGTGCCCGCCGCCGGGGAGGAGGAGACCGTCGCCGACCCGGCGGGGGCGGCCGTGTGGGGACTCGTGCGGGCCGCCCAGGCGGAGAACCCCGACCGGATCACGCTCGTCGACACGGACCTCCCGCCGGCCGACGACGCCTCCCTCGCCGCCCTCCTCGCCACCGCCACCGCGGCCGCCGAGGCCGGTGAACCGCAGCTGGCGCTGCGCGGTACGACCCTCCGCGCACCGCGCCTGGTGCGCGCCACCCCCGCACGCCCCGCCGCCGAGGACGTGAACTGGGATCCGGACGGCACGGTCCTCGTGACCGGCGGCACCGGCTCGCTGGGCGCGCTGGTGGCCCGGCACCTGGTCGAGCGGCACGGCGTACGCCACCTGCTGCTGGCGAGCCGGCGCGGCCCGGACGCCGAGGGCGCGCGGAACCTGGTCAGCGAGCTGACCGGGCTCGGCGCGGAGACCGTACGGGTGGCCGCCTGCGACATCGCCGACCGGGACGCGGTCGCCGCCCTGCTGGACTCCGTACCCGGCGACCACCCGCTGACCACCGTCCTGCACACCGCGGGCGTCCTGGACGACGGCGTGATCGGCACCCTCGACCGGGAGCGCCTGGACCGCGTCTTCGCTCCGAAGGTCGTGGCCGTACGCCATCTGGACGAGCTGACCCGGGCGCGGGGCCTGACGACGTTCGCCGTGTTCTCCTCCGCCTCCGGTCTGTTCGGCTCGGCCGGCCAGGGCAACTACGCCGCCGCCAACGCCTGGCTGGACGCGGCGATGGCCCGGCGCCGGGCGGCCGGACTGCCCGCGCTGTCCCTGGCCTGGGGCCCCTGGGAGCAGACCACCGGCATGACCAGCGGCGCCGAGGCCGCGGCCCGTACCCGCGGCAACCGGCGCGGCGGCATCCTGCCGCTGGCCCCACAGGAGGGTCTGGCCCTCCTCGACGCGGCCCTGGCCGGTGACGACACGCTGCTCGTGCCGGTCAAGCTGGACCTCAGGACCGTACGCGCCGAAGCGGCCACGGGTTCCGGCGTGCCACCGCTGCTGCGCCAACTCGTGCGAACCGGACGGCAGTCGGCACGCGCGGCCGCCGCCGGAGACGGCGGGGACGCCCTGCTGCGCCGGCTGGCCGGACTGGACCGCGAGCGGCAGGAAGCCGTGCTGCTGGACCTCGTCCGCGGCCACGTCGCCAGTGTGCTCGGCCACGCGGGAGCGGACGGCGTCGGGGCCGAGACGGCGTTCAAGGACGCCGGGTTCGACTCCCTCACCTCCGTCGAACTGCGCAACCGGCTGCGCGCCGCGACCGGCGTCAACCTCTCCGCCACCGTCGTCTTCGACTATCCCACCCCGCTCGCCCTCGCCCGCCACCTGCACGGCGGACTCGCCCCCGAGGGCGCCGCCGGGCAGCGGCCGGCGGCGGAGGCCGACGAGGAACGGCTGCGCCACGCGCTGCTCACCCTCCCGCTGGAGCGGTTCCGGGAGGCCGGCCTGCTGGACGCGCTGGTCGAACTGACCGCCCTGGAACCCGGCGCACCCACGCCCGGCGATCCGGACACCGAACGGGGCGCGCTGGCCGACCTCGACGTCGACGACCTCGTACACCTCGCGCTCGGCGACAGCGAATCCCTCGAAGGCTGACGCGGCACACGACAGATTGGGGCAGGGAAAGTGAGTGCTTCCTACGAGAAGCTTGTCGAGGCGCTGCGCAAGTCGCTCGAAGAGGTCGGCACGCTGAAGAAGCGGAACCAGCAGCTGCTGTCCGCCTCGCGTGAACCGATCGCCATCGTCGGCATGGCCTGCCGGCTCCCCGGCGGCGCCGACACACCCGAACAGCTCTGGGAGCTCGTCGCCGAGGGCCGCGACGGGGTGTCGGGCTTCCCGGACGACCGCGGCTGGGACCTCGGCACCCTCCTGGACGCCGACCCCGAGAAGACCGGCACCTCCTACGTCGACCAGGGAGGATTCCTGCGGGGCGCCGGCCGGTTCGACGCCGAGTTCTTCGGGATCTCCCCGCGTGAGGCGCTGGCGATGGACCCGCAGCAGCGGCTCCTCCTCGAAACCTCCTGGGAGGCGCTGGAGCGGGCCGGTATCGATCCCCTGTCGCTGAAGGGCACGGACGTCGGTGTCTTCAACGGCATCATGGGCGTCGACTACTTCGCCGGCGGCAGCGTCCCGCCCGAACTGGAGGGCTTCACCGGCACCGGTGCGGCGTCCAGCGTGGCCTCCGGCCGCGTCTCCTACGTGTTCGGCTTCGAGGGTCCCGCCGTCACCCTCGACACCGCTTGCTCGTCCTCCCTGGTCGCCATCCACCTCGCCGTGCAGGCGCTGCGCCGCGGCGAGTGCTCGATGGCCCTGGCGGGCGGCGCCACCGTCATGGCCACCCCCGGCCTGTTCATCGACTTCTCCCGGCAGCGGGGCCTCGCCGCCGACGGCCGCTGCAAGGCCTACTCGTCCACCGCCGACGGCACCGGCTGGGCGGAGGGCGCCGGAGTCGTCGTACTGGAACGACTGTCGGAGGCGCAGCGCAAGGGCCACCGGGTGCTCGCCGTCGTGCGCGGCACGGCGGTCAACCAGGACGGCGCGTCCAACGGCCTCACCGCCCCCAACGGGCCCGCACAACAGCGCGTGATCCGCAAGGCGTTGGCGTCGGCCGGGCTGACCCCGGCGGACGTCGACGCGGTGGAGGGCCACGGCACCGGCACGACCCTCGGCGACCCCATCGAGGCCCAGGCCCTGCTCGCCACCTACGGCCAGGACCGCGAACAACCCCTGTGGCTCGGCTCGTTGAAGTCCAACATCGGTCACACCCAGGCCGCCGCCGGTGTCGCCGGTGTCATCAAGATGATCCAGGCCATGCGGCACGGCGTCCTCCCGGCCACCCTCCACGTGGACGAACCGTCCCCCCGCGTCGACTGGGACGCGGGCGCCGTACGGCTGCTCACGCAGGCCCGCGAGTGGCCGGACGTGAACCGGCCTCGCCGCGCCGGCGTCTCCGGCTTCGGCGTCAGCGGCACCAACGCCCACGTGATCCTGGAACAGGCACCGGAGGAGCCCCCTGCCCAGCCGGTGGCCCCCACCGACGGCCCCGTACCGGTCGTCGTGTCGGCACGGAACACCGCCGCGCTCGCCGGCCAGGCGGGACGGCTCGCGGACTTCCTCACCGAGACCGGGACCGACAGCGGGACCGGCACCGGAGCCCCGCTGGCCGGCGTCGCCGGAGCGCTGGTCTCGCGACGGGCGGTGCTGTCCGAGCGGGCCGTGGTCGTCGCCGGGTCGCGTGAGGAGGCGGTGGCCGGGCTGCGGGCACTGGCCGAGGGGGAGACCGCCGCCTCGGTGGTCACGGGCATGGGGGCCGGCGGGAAGACGGTGTTCGTGTTCCCGGGGCAGGGGTCGCAACGGGTGGGTATGGGCCGGGAGTTGTATGACCGGTATCCCGTGTTCGCGCAGGCCTTGGACGATGCCTGTGCCGCCTTGGACGCACAGCTGCGTCTGAGGCAGTCGGTCAAGGACGTGGTCTTCGGCGTCGGTGACGCGGGTGACGGTCTGCTGGACCAGACGGTGTTCACGCAGGCCGGGTTGTTCGCGGTGGAGTCGGCGTTGTTCCGGCTGGTGGAGTCCTGGGGTGTACGGCCGGACGTGGTGGCCGGGCACTCGATCGGTGAGGTCGTCGCGGCGCATGTGGCCGGGGTGTTGTCGCTGGAGGATGCGGCGGCGCTGGTCGCGGCGCGGGGCCGGCTGATGCAGGCCCTTCCGTCGGGTGGTGCGATGGTCGCGGTGGCCGCGACCGAGGCGGAGGTCGAGGACCACCTCGGTGCGGGTGTCGACCTCGCCGCCGTCAACGCGCCCGGTTCGGTGGTGCTCTCCGGTGAGGAGGGGGCCGTCACGGCCGTGGCGGAGAAGCTGCGAGAGCAGGGCCGTCGGGTGAAGCGGCTCACCGTGTCGCACGCCTTCCACTCGGCGCTGATGGAGCCGATGCTGTCGGACTTCGCCCAGGCCCTGTCGGGTCTGACGTGGAACGAGCCGACGATTCCGGTGGTGTCGAACGTGACGGGCGGGCTCGCGGAGCCGGGCCAGTTGTCGGATCCGGGGTACTGGGTTGATCACGTCCGTCGTCCCGTCCGGTTCGCGGAGGGCATTGGTGCCACGGGCGGGTCGGTGTTCCTCGAACTCGGCCCCGGCGGCGCCCTGACGGGCGCCATCGCGGAGTCGGCGGGTGAGGACGCGGTGAGCGTGCCCGCCCTGCGCGACGACCGTGACGAGGCGCAGACCCTCCTGTCGGCCGTGGCTCATCTCTTCGTCCGCGGGTCCAAGGTGGACTGGGCGGCCGTGCTCCCCGAGGGCGCGACCGAAGCGCAGGTGGACCTGCCGACGTACGCCTTCGACCACCAGCACTACTGGCTCCCGGCCCCCGGCCCCCTCCTGGACGCCACCGCCCTGGGGCAGGGACCGGCGGACCACCCCCTGCTCGGTGCGGTGGTGCCGTTGCCGCAGTCGGACGGACTGGTCCTCACTTCCCGGCTGTCGCTGCGCACGCACTCCTGGCTGGCCGACCATGCCATCGGGGGAGTGGTGCTCGTGCCCGGCACCGGGCTGGTGGAGCTGGCCGTACGGGCCGGTGACGAGGTCGGCTGCGGAATGCTGGAGGAGCTCGTGATCGAGGCTCCGCTGGTCGTGCCCGAGCAGGGTGCCGTGCGCGTCCTGGTCGCGGTCGGCGGGCCGGACGAGACCGGTGGCCGCGGTGTGGAGGTGTACTCCACCCGCCACGAGACCGGGACGGAGAGCGGCCCGGACGCCTGGACCCGGCACGCCTCCGGCAGACTCACCACGACCGCGCCCGCAGCGGACGCCACGTTCGACTTCACCGCCTGGCCCCCGCCCGGCGCCCGGCAGGTCGACATCTCCGACGGCTACGAGAAGCTGACGCGCGCGGGATACGGGTACGGCCCGGCGTTCCAGTGCGTGCGGAAGGTCTGGCGGCGCGACGACGAACTGTTCGCCGAGGTCGTCGTACCGCAGGAACAGCGGGACGCCGCCGCCGGGTTCGGCATGCACCCGGCGCTGCTCGACGCCGCACTGCACGCCAGCATCCTGGACGCGGCCGCCGAGGTCGCCGACGGTGCCGTGCCAAAGCGGGAGGCGGTGGTGCGGCTGCCGTTCGCCTGGAACGGGCTGACGCTGCACGCCTCCGGTGCCGCGGCGGTCCGGGTCCGGCTGCTGCGGCCCGACCCGGACACGCTGTCGCTGGAAGCCGTGGACGACACCGGTGACCTGGTGCTGACGCTGGACTCGCTGGTCTCGCGGGCCGTCTCCGGTGAACAGCTCGAAGCGGCGGCCGGCGCACCCGGCGCCGACGCGCTGTACCGGGTGGAGTGGAGCGAGCTGCCGCCCGTGTCCGGTGCCGGTGCCGGTGTGGCGTCGGTGGTCGACGCCCGTGCGGCCGGGGAGACCCCGGTGGCGCTGGTGGCCCGGGTACTGGAGGCCGTACAGGCGTGGCTCGCGGACGACCAGGCCGCCGAGGACGGCCGGCTGGTGGTGGTGACCCGGGGCGCGGTGCCCGCCGGGGGAGACGAGGCGGTCACCGACCCCGGTGGGGCGGCCGTCTGGGGGCTCGTGCGGGCGGCGCAGGCGGAGAACCCCGACCGGATCGTCCTCGTCGACACCGAGACGGACGAGGTGGACCTCGACGCGGTGTCGGCCTCCGGTGAACCGCAAGTGGCCGTCCGGGGCGGCGCGTTGTACGTGCCGCGTCTCGCCAGGGCCGCCGGGGCCGTCCCCGCTGGGCCGGTGCTGGACCCGGACGGCACGGTGCTGATCACCGGTGGCACCGGCTCCCTGGCCGGGCTGCTGGCCCGGCACCTGGTGACCCGGCACGGCATCCGGCACCTCGTCCTCGTCAGCCGGCGCGGTCCGGAGGCCGAGGGTGCGCGGGAGCTGGTGGCCGGGCTGGAGGCGCTGGGCGCCGAGTCGGTCGCGGTACCCGCCTGTGACGTGACCGACCGGGACGCGGTGACGGCACTGCTGGCCGGGCTGACCGGACCCGGGAAGCCCCGGCTGACCGCCGTCGTCCACGCGGCCGGTGTGTTCGACGCGGGCGTGGTCGGGGAGATCGACCCCACGCGGCTGGATCGGGTGTTCGCGCCGAAGGTGACGGCCGTGGAGCACCTGGACGCGCTGACCCGGGAACTCGTCCCCGACCTGGACGTGTTCGTCACCTACTCGTCCGTCTCCGGTGTCTTCCTCGGCGCGGGCACCGGGAGTTACGGAGCCGCCAACGCCTGCATGGACGCGCTGATGGCGCGCCGCCGGGCGGCCGGGTTCCCGGCGCGGTCGCTCGCCTGGGGCCTGTGGGAGCAGACCACCGGCATGGGCGCCGGCCTGGACGACCTGTCCCGCAGCCGCATGAGCCGCCGGGGCGGCGTGCTGGCCCTCCGCCCCGAGGAGGGCATGGAGCTGTTCGACGCGGCCCTGGGCAGCGGGCACACCCTGCTCGTTCCGGTCAGGCTCGACCTGCGCGGGCTGCGGGCCGACGCCACCGGCGGGGCCACCGTGCCGCCGCTGCTGCGCGGGCTCGTCCGCGCGGGCCGGCGTGCCGCGCGCGGGACCGGAGGCGAGGGCCGGGACGGACTGGCCGGGCGGCTGGCCGGGCTGGCCCCCGCCGAACGGGAGGCACTGCTCCTCGACGTCGTCCGCACCCACGTCGCGAACGTCCTCGGGCACGCCGGTCCCGAGCGGGTCAGGGCCGAGACGGCGTTCAAGGACGCCGGGTTCGACTCCCTCACCTCCGTCGAACTACGCAACCGGCTCCGCGAGGCCACCGGCCTCAACCTGCCCGCCACCGCCGTCTTCGACTACCCGACCCCCCTCGCCCTCGCCCGGCACCTGCACGAGGAGTTCCAGGGCGTGACCCCGGCCGCCGCCGCGCCGGCGCCCGTGCGGCACGACCCCGACGAGCCGATCGCCGTGGTGGGCATGGCCTGCCGGCTGCCCGGCGGGGTCGGCAGCCCGGAGGAGCTGTGGCGACTGGTGCGGGAAGGACGCGACGGTGTCAGCGGGTTCCCCGCCGACCGCGGCTGGGACCTCGACGCGGTCTACGACGCCGACCCCGAGCACGCCGGGACGTCGTACGTCGGGCAGGGCGGCTTCCTGCACGAGGCGCCGCTGTTCGACCCGCTGTTCTTCGGGATCTCACCGCGCGAGGCGGTCGCCATGGACCCGCAGCAGCGGCTGCTGCTGGAGACCTCCTGGGAGGCCCTGGAGCGGGCCGGTATCGACCCGACCGCGCTCAAGGGCAGCGACGTCGGCGTGTTCAGCGGCATCATGGGCGTCGACTACTACTCCGGCGGCGAAGTCCCGGAAGAAGTCGGCGGGTTCGCGCTGACCGGCGCCGGGGCCAGCGTGGCCTCCGGCCGGGTGTCGTACGTCTTCGGCTTCGAGGGCCCGGCGGTGACCGTCGACACCGCCTGCTCCTCCTCGCTGGTCGCCCTGCACCTGGCCGCGCAGGCGCTGCGGGGCGGCGAGTGCTCCCTGGCCCTCGCCGGGGGCTCCACGGTGATGGCCGGTCCGGGCATGTTCATGGAGTTCTCCCGGCAGCGGGCGCTGGCCCCGGACGGGCGGTGCAAGTCGTACGCCGACGCCGCCGACGGCACCGGCTGGGCCGAGGGCGCGGGTGTCGTCGTCCTGGAACGCCTCTCCGAGGCCCGCCGCAAGGGGCACCCGGTGCTCGCCGTGATCCGCGGCTCGGCCGTCAACCAGGACGGCGCCTCCAACGGCCTGACCGCCCCCAACGGGCCCTCCCAGCAGCGGGTCATCCGCAAGGCGCTCGCCGCGGCCGGGCTGACCCCGGCGGACGTGGACCTGGTCGAGGGCCACGGCACCGGCACCGTCCTCGGCGACCCGATCGAGGCACAGGCCCTGCTCGCGACGTACGGCAGGGACCGCGACCCCGAACGGCCGCTGTGGCTGGGCTCGTTGAAGTCGAACATCGGACACGCCCAGGCCGCCGCCGGGGTGGCCGGCGTGATCAAGGCCGTACAGGCGCTGCGGCACCGCGAGATGCCCGCCACCCTGCACGTCGACGCGCCCTCCTCCCAGGTCGACTGGTCGGCCGGTGCGGTGCGCCTGCTCACCGAGGCCCGCGCGTGGGCCGACCCGGGGCGGCCGCGCCGGGCCGCGGTGTCCTCGTTCGGGCTCAGCGGCACCAACGCGCACGTCATCCTGGAGGAGGCCGACGAGGATCAGGAGGACGCGAGCGCGCCGCAGGCGGCCCCCGCCGGGGTCGTACCGCTCGTGCTGTCGGCCCGGGGCACCACGGCGCTCACCGGGCAGGCCGCACGGCTCGCCGCGTTCCTCGACCGCACCGGCGCGATGCCCGCCGAGGTCGCGGCGGCCCTGGTGACCCGGCGGGCCGTCCTGCCCGAGCGGGCCGTGGTCGTCGCCGGCACCCGTGAGGAGGCCCTCACCGGGCTGCGCGCGCTGGCCGGCGGCGAGCACAGCCCCGCCGTGGTGACCGGCGGCCCCGCCCCGGCCGGCGCCGGCAAGGTCGTCTTCGTCTTCCCCGGCCAGGGCGCCCAGTGGGCCGGCATGGGCGGCGAACTCCTCGACAGCTCGCCCGTGTTCGCCGAGCGGATCGCCGAGTGCGCACGGGCGCTGGAACCCTGGGTGGACTGGGAACTGGAGGACGTGCTGCGCGGCCGGACACCGCCCGAACTGCTGCGGCGTGCCGACGTCGGCCAGTCGGCGGGCTTCGCCGTGATGGTGGGCCTCGCGGCCGTGTGGGCCGCGGCCGGCGTCGTCCCGGACGCCGTCGTCGGCCACTCGCAGGGCGAGATCGCCGCGGCCTGCGTCTCCGGAGCGCTGCCGCTGGAGGAGGCCGCCCGGCTGGTGGCGCTGCGCGGCCAGGTGATCGCCGAGCGGCTGTCCGGGCACGGCGGCATGATCGCCGTGTCCCTGCCCGAGGCCGAGGCGGCCGCCGCCGTCGAACCCTGGGCGGGCCGCGTCCACGTGTCTGCGGTCAACAGCCCCTCCTCGGTCGTGGTGTCCGGCGAAGCGGACGCCCTCGACGAGGTCCTCGGGGCGCTGACGGCCCAGGGCGTCCGGACCCGGCGGATCGCCGTCGACTTCGCCTCCCACACCCCGCACGTGGAGGCGGTGCGCGAACCCCTGATCAAGGCGTTCGCCGACGTCCGCGGTCAGGCTCCCGTCGTCCCCTTCCACTCCACGGTCACCGGCGAGCGCGTCACCGGGGCCGGTGTACTCGACGCCGACTACTGGTACCGGAACATGCGCCGGCCGGTCCGCTTCGGCGACGCCGTCACCGATCTGCTGGAGACCGGGCACACCGTGTTCGTTGAGGTCGGCGCCCACCCGGTGCTGGCCCCGGCGATCAGCGAGACCGCCGACGGCGCCGACGTGCTGGTGACCGGCACCCTGCGCCGGGACGACGGCGGCCCCCGGCGGCTTATGGCCTCCCTGGCGGACCTGTTCGTCAAGGGCGTCCCCGTGGACTGGACGGCGGTCCTGCCCGAGGGCGCCGCCGAACGCGTGGACTTGCCGACCTACGCCTTCGACCACCAGCACTACTGGCTGCCCGCCCCGGCCGCCGCCGCGGACGCCGCCTCGCTGGGCCTGGCCGGCGCCGGTCACCCGCTCGTCGGCGCGGTGGTCGAGGTGCCCGACACCGGCGGAGTGCTGTGCACCTCACGGCTGTCCCTGCGCAGCCACCCCTGGCTCGCCGACCACGCCGTGGGCGACGTCGTGCTGCTGCCCGGCACCGCACTGGTGGAGCTCGCCGTCCGCGCCGGCGACGAGGCCGGCTGCGCCACCCTGGACGAACTGGTCATCGAGGCACCGCTCGTCCTGCCCGCACAGGGCGGCGTCCGCGTCCAGGTCGGCGTCGGCGGACCCGACGAACACGGCGCCCGCACCGTCACCCTCCACTCCACGCCCGACGGCCCCGCCGGCACCGGCGACTGGACCCGGCACGCCACCGGCGTGCTCACCCCGGCCCCCCGTACCCGCGCCGCCGCCCACCCCGACCTCACCACCTGGCCGCCGCCCGGCGCCGAACGCGTCGAGGTGACCCCGGAGGACTTCTACGCCGGACTGCGCGACCACGACTACCGCTACGGCCCCGTCTTCCGCGGCCTGCGCGCGGTGTGGCGGCGAGGCGAGGAGCTCTTCGCCGAGATCGCCCTGCCCGAGCAGCACCGTGCCGCCGCCGCGGAGTTCGGCCTCCACCCCGCGCTGCTCGACGCCGCCCTGCACACCAAGGCGTTCCTGAGCAGCGGCGAGCACCGCACGATGCTGCCCTTCGCCTGGAACGGGCTCACCCTGCACGCCGCCGGCGCCGCGGCCCTGCGGATCCGGGTCGCCCGGCCCGCCCCGGACGCGCTGTCCCTGGAGGCCGCCGACGAGACCGGCAGCCCCGTCCTCAGCGCGGACTCCCTGGTGTTCCGGCCGGTCAGCCCCGAGCAACTGCGCACCGGCGGCGGGGACATGCTGTTCGGCGTCGACTGGGTGCCGCTGCCCCGGCCCCAGGGCACCGAGGCCCCGTCCTGGCTGCGGCTGTCCACCGCGGAGGAGGTGGCGACCCTCGCCGAGGACGCCCAGGACGGCGCCGGGCTGCCCCGCGCCGTCGTCGTGGAGGCCGCGACCACAGGCCCGGACGACACCCCGCTCGCCGTGACCGAGCGCGTCCTGGAAGTCGTCCAGACCTGGCTCGCCGGCGGCGGCCTGGAGGACAGCCGGCTGGTCGTGCTCACCCGGGGCGCGGTTCCCGCGGGCGGTGACGAGACGGTCACCGACCCCGGCGGCGCGGCCGTCTGGGGACTGATCCGCGCCGCGCAGGCCGAGAACCCCGACCAGATCGTCCTCCTCGACACCGGCGCCGAACGCCTCGCAGACGTGGGGGAGTTGCTGGGCGCGGTCCTCGCCACCGGTGAACCGCAGCTCGCGGTCCGCGACGGGGCGCTGCACGTGCCGCGGCTCGCGCGGCGCGCCCCGGCCGGCTCCGCGGAACCGGCGCTCGACCCGGACGGCACGGTGCTGATCACCGGTGGCACCGGCTCCCTGGCCGGGCTGCTGGCCCGGCACCTGGTGACCCGGCACGGCATCCGGCACCTCGTCCTCGTCAGCCGGCGCGGCGCGGAGGCCGAGGGTGCGCGGGAGCTGGTGGCCGGGCTTGAGGCGCTGGGCGCCGAGTCGGTCGCGGTACCCGCCTGTGACGTGACCGACCGGGACGCGGTCGCGGCACTGCTCACCGGGCTCGCCGAGACCGGCAGGCCCCGCCTCACCGCCGTCGTCCACGCGGCCGGCCTGTACGACGCGGGCGTGGTCGGCGAGATCGAACCCGACCGGCTGGCCCGGGTGTTCGCGCCCAAGGTGACGGCCACCCGGCACCTGGACGAGCTGACCCGCGAACTCGTCCCGGACCTGGACGCGTTCATCGCCTACTCCTCGGTCTCCGCCGTCTTCCTCGGCGCCGGAACCGGGAGCTACGCCGCCGCCAACGCCTGCATGGACGCGCTGATGGCGCGCCGCCGGGCGGCCGGGTTCCCGGCGCGGTCGCTCGCCTGGGGCCTGTGGGAGCAGACCACCGGCATGGCGGCCGGCGCCGACGAACGCGTCCGCGGCCGGCTCAGCCGCCGCGGCGGCGTCCTCGCCCTCACACCCGAGGAGGGCATGGAGCTGTTCGACGCGGCGCTGGGCGGCGACCGGACCCTGCTCGTGCCGGCCAAGCTGGACCTGCGGGGCCTGCGCGCCGACGCCACCGGCGGGGCCGCCGTGCCGCCGCTGCTGCGCGGACTCGTCCGGGCCGGCCGGCAGTCGGCGCGGGCCGCCGTCACCGGGGACGAGCGGCGCCGGCTCGCCGAACGCCTCGCCGGACTCCCGGCGGGGGAGCGGACCGAGGCCCTCCTGGAGCTGGTGCGCGCCCAGATCGGCGTCGTCCTCGGCTACGCCGGCACCCACCAGGTCGACGCCGGCCAGGGACTGTTCGAGATCGGCTTCGACTCGCTGACCGCGCTCGAACTGCGCAACCGGCTCGGCGAGCTGACCGGCACCAAGCTCGGCGCGGGTCTCGTCTTCGACCACCCGACCCCCGCGAGGATCGTCGCCCACCTGACCGAACGCCTGTACGGCGAGGACGGCACCGGGCCCGTCGCCCTGTCCGTCTGAGGCGTCCACCACCGCACCGACCCCGAAGGGAGCAGATGACCGCATGTTCGACGTGGATGCCTACCTCCGCCGCATCGGCTGGACGCGGGGAGCGCCGAGGCCCGACCTGGCCACCCTGCGCACCCTGCACAAACAGCACCTGATGACCCTGCCGTACAACGTCGCCGGACAGGGCTTCGCCGACGGCGTGAACCTCGTGGACGTGGACGAGGACGAGGTGTTCCGCACCGGGATCATGGAAGGCCTGGGCGGCACCTGCTTCCAGCTCAACCGGCTCTTCTTCCGGCTCCTGTCCGCACTGGGCTACGAGGTGTCCCTGCTGGCCGCGAGCACCGCCGAGGGCCGCGAGAACTTCGGCACCGAGATCGAGCACATGTTCCTCCGGGCCGTCCTCGACGGCGAGGAGTGGCTCGTCGACGTCGGCTACCCGGGACCGTCGTACCTCGAACCGCTGCGCGTCGGCGACGAGGTGCAGACCCAGTACGGCTGCCAGTACCGGCTCGTGAGCAAGGAGGACGGCACCGTCGCCGTGCAGCGGCGCGGGCGCGTCACCCGGTGGGGCACCGTCTACACCTTCCGGCTCCGGGCCCGCCAGTGGCACGACTGGAAGGAACTGGAGGACCGGGCCCGCGCCCACCACGCCACCGCCGCCCCGGACGACGGCCAGGGCACCCTGTGCGGCAGAACCTTCGCCGACGGCCAGGCCGTGCTGAAGGGCCGCCGGTTCCTGGTCGTCCGGGACGGCCGTGAACGCGTCCGCACCGTCGTGGACGACGCCGAGCACCACCGGCTCGTCACCGCCCTCCTCACCGGCGACCTCGACCCCGCCGACCTCGCGTGACCGGGCGGCGGACCACCCCGACCAACGTCACCAGCAACCGACCGGAAGGACATCCCATGAGCAAGAACTCGGCCGACGTCGTCGTCATCGGCGGCGGACCCGCCGGCGCGGTGAGCGCCTACACGCTGGCCAAGGAGGGGCACTCCGTGGTGCTCCTGGAACGCGAGGAGAACCCGCGCTTCCACATCGGTGAGTCCCTGCTGCCGTACATGATGGGCCTGTTCGACCGGATCGGCATGCGGGAAGCGGTGGAGAGCGGCGGCTACGTCCCCAAGTTCGGCGGCGAGTTCATCGACCCGACCGAGACCAAGTTCTTCTCCGGCGTCTTCCGCGCCGACTTCGGCAAGCAGGGCGAGGGCCGCTTCGACCGGGCCTTCCAGGTCCAGCGCGCCAGGTTCGACCGCATGCTGGTCGACGAGGCCGGCAAGGCCGGAGCCGACATCCACTACGGCGCCGCCGTCGGCGAGCTGCTGATGGAGGGCGACCGCATGGTCGGCGTCCGCTACACCAAGGACGGCGAGGAGCACGAGGTCCGCGCGCAGTACGTCGTCGACGCCAGCGGGCGCGCCGGGCGCATCGCCCACAAGTTCGGGCTGCGCAAGACGCTGGAGAAGCTCCGCATGGTCGCGGTGTTCCGGCACTACGACGGCCTGAACGAGAAGCACAACCTCGGCGTCGAGGGCGACATCCAGGTGGGCGCGCACGCCGACGGCTGGGTGTGGGCCATCCCGCTGTCCAAGGACGTCATCAGTGTCGGCACCGTCATGCCCCGCGACGTCTTCCGCGCCTCCACCCCGGAGAAGGTCTTCGAGGAGCACCTCGCCCGGGTGCCGCGGATCACCACCCGGCTGACCGGCACCCGGCCGGTCATGGACCTGAAGGTCGAGACCGACTACTGCTACCACACCGACACCGTCACCGGCCCCGGCTGGGTCATGGTCGGCGACGCCGGCTGCTTCGGCGACCCCATGTTCTCCGGCGGCGTCCTCGTCGCCTCCGCCACCGCGGTCCGCGCCGCCGAGGCCCTCAGCCGGGCCCTGAAGAACCCGCAGGACGCCGACCGGCTGATCGCGGAGTACGAGAACTTCTTCAAGACCGGCTACGACACCTACATCCGGCTCATCCACGCCTTCTACGACGGCGAACTCGTCGCGGTCGCCGCCGACGCCGGCCGCACCACCGACCGCGACACGCTGGAGCGCTACCTGATCCGGCTGATCGGCGGCGACTTCTGGAGCGAGCACAACGCGGTCGCCCAGGAGATGCGCCGGCGCCCCGAGTGGGACACCTTCGAGCCGTTCCAGCGGGTCTACGGCTGCCCGTCCTATCCGCACCTGGACGAGCAGGACCGCAAGGAGCGCGCCGAGTCCCGCATCCGCCGGGTGACCGCCGGCCAGTGACACCCTTCCCGGGGGCCCGAGCCCTCCGGGGCCCGTCCGCCACGGAGACCCGGCCGCGGTGTGCCGCCGCCGGCCGGGCTCCGGGCGACCGACCGAGTCCGCGCACCACCGAACAAGGTGAGACGGAAGTGACAAGACAAGTCCCGGTGCGCTTCGGCGACCGGTCCTACGATGTGCTCATCGGCCCCGGAGTGCGCTCCGCCCTGCCCGGGATCATCGACCGGCTCGGCGCCCGGCGCGTCGCCGTGGTCTCGGCCCGCCCCGTCGAGTGGGTGCCCGACACCGGTGCGGAGACGCTGCTGCTGCCCGCCCGGGACGGCGAACCGGACAAGAACCTCGCCACGGTGGAGTCGCTGTGCGCCGCGTTCGTACGGTTCGGACTGACCCGCTCCGACGCCGTCGTCTCCGTCGGCGGCGGCACCACCACCGACGTCGTCGGCCTCGCCGCCGCGCTCTACCACCGCGGAGTCCCCGTCGTCCACCTGCCGACCACCCTCCTCGCCCAGGTCGACGCCAGCGTCGGCGGCAAGACCGCCGTCAACCTGCCCGAGGGCAAGAACCTCGTCGGCGCCTACTGGCAACCCGCCGCCGTGCTGTGCGACACCGACTACCTGACCACCCTGCCGCCCCGCGAACTGCGCAACGGGCTCGGGGAGATCGCCCGCTGCCACTTCATCGGCGCCCCCGGCCTGCACGGACTGCCGCTCGCCGAACAGATCGCGGCCGGCGTCACCCTCAAGGCCGGCATCGTCTCCGCCGACGAACGCGACACCGGCCGCAGGCACCTGCTCAACTACGGCCACACCCTCGGCCACGCCCTGGAGGCCGCCACCGGCTTCGCCCTGCGGCACGGCGAGGGCGTCGCCATCGGCACCGTCTTCGCGGGCCTCCTCGCCGGCCTCCTCGGCCGGATCAGCCCCGGCCGGGTGAACGAACACCGCACGCACGTCGCCTCCTACGGCCTGCCCACCGCACTGCCCGACGACGCCGACCCCGGCACACTGATCGGGCTGATGCGGCGGGACAAGAAGGCCCGCTCGGGCCTCACCTTCGTCCTGGACGGCCCGTCCGGCGCGGACCTCGTCACCGACGTGCCCGAGCCGGCGGTCGCCGAGGCCCTGGCCCGGATGGAACGCGCCCCCCTCGACCGGCTCGTCACCGGCGCCCCGGCCGGCACCGCGGGAACGGAGGCGGCGGTGACATGACGTACTCACCACGGTGGCCGCCCGGCACCCCCGGGCGGATCCGGCGGCGGGCGGTCGAGCGCACCCTCGCCGACCGGCTCGAAGCGGCCCTGGCCAGGCCCGCCGCACAGCAGCCCGGCTGGCCCGACCCCGACCGGGCCCGGGCCGTGGTCCGCCGGCTGACCGCCGGCGAGCCCCTCGTCACACCCGCCGAGACCCGGCGGCTGCTCGACCGGCTCGGCGCCGTCGCCCGCGGCGAGGCCCTCCTGCTGCAGTCCGGCGACTGCGCCGAGACCTTCGCCGAGAGCACCGAACCCCACCTGCGGGCCAACCTCGGCCTGCTCCGGCGGATGGCACTGGTCCTCACCCACGCCGCCGGCCTGCCCGTGGTCACGGTGGCGCGCGCCGCCGGACAGTACGCCAGGCCCCGCTCCGCGGCCCTCGACGCGCGCGGACTGCCCGTGTACCGAGGTGACATCGTCAACTCGGCCGAACCCGGCCACGCCGCCCGCACCCCCGACCCCGAACGCCTGGCACGCGCCCACCGCCACGCCAGGGAGGCGATGACCGTCGTCCGCCGACTCGCCCACGGCGACCTCGCCGACGCACACGCCCTGCACGAGGAGAACCGCCGGTTCGTCAGCACCACGCCCGGAGGCCGCCGGCACCGGGCACGCGCCGCGGAGATCGGCCGCGGGCTGCGCTTCATCACCGGCGTCGGCGCCCCCGCACCCCGGCTCGGCGACATCTGGACCAGCCACGAGGCCCTGATCCTCGACTACGAACGCACCCTGCTGTGGGCCGACCCCGACGGCCCCGAACCCCGGCTGTCCAGCGGACTCGCCCACTTCCTGTGGATCGGGGAGCACACCCGGCACCCCGACGGAGCGCACATCGCCTTCGCCGAACTGCTCGCCAACCCCGTCGGTGTGGAGATCGGCCCCGGCACCACCCCGGAACAGGCGCTCGACTACGTACGGCGCCTCGACCCGCACGGCGAGCCGGGCCGGGTCACCCTGATCAGCCGGATGGGCCACGACCGGGTACGCGAGGTGCTCCCGCCGATCGTGGAGAAGGTCACCGCCTCCGGCCGCCAGGTGATCTGGAGCTGCGACCCCATGCACGGCAACTCCCGCACCACCGCGTCCGGTTACCGGACACGGCACTACGACCACATCCTCGACGAGATCACCGGCTTCCTGGAGGTGCACCGGGCGCTCGGCACCCACCCAGGCGGCCTGCACCTGGAAGCGACCGGGGAGGACGTCACGGAGTGCACCGGCGGCGCCCGCGGCCTGACCGACGACGACCTGCCCGCCCGCTACCGCACCGCCTGCGACCCCCGCCTCAACGCCGAACAGTCCATGGAACTCGCCTTCGCCGTCGCCGAGTCGTACGCGACCGGGGCGGCGCGCAGCACGGAGGCAGCACGATGACCGACACCCCGCGGCGGGCCCCCGCCGGCACCCCCGAGCAGACCCTGGTCAGCGGAACCACCCGGCTCTACGCCGTCCTCGGCGACCCGGTCGGCCAGGTCCAGTCGCCCGGACTGCTCAACCCGCTCTTCGCCCGCCTCGGCATCGACGCCGTACTCGTCCCCGTGCACGTCCGCCCCGCCGACCTGGAACCCGTCGTCCGCGGACTCCAGCGCGTCGGCAACCTCGACGGCCTGTTCGTCACCGTCCCGCACAAGACGGCCGCCGCACAGCTCGCCGACCGGCGCGGCCCCGCCGTCGAGATCACCGGCAGCGCCAACGCGCTGCGCCGCGAACCCGACGGCACCTGGCTGGCCGAGAACTTCGACGGCACCGGCTTCGTGGCCGGTCTGACCGGGGCCGGGCACCAGCCGAAGGGCGCCCGCGTGGCACTCGTCGGCGCGGGCGGAGCCGGCAGCGCCATCGCGGCGGCCCTGCTCGACGCCGGAGCGGACCGGCTGACCATCACCGACCCCGACACCCCGCGGCTGACCGCCCTCGTCGACCGGCTGGCCGCCCACTGGCCCGGCCGCGTCCGGACGGCCGGCGAACCGCCACTGGCCGACAGCGACATCGCCGTCAACGCCACCCCGCTCGGTCTGCGCCCCGACGACCCGCTGCCCTTCCCGCCGCAGGCACTGCCACCGGGCGCCGTCGTCGCCGACATCATCATGAAACCCCGCGAGACCCGGCTGCTGCGCGAGGCCGCCGCACACGGACTCCCCGTGCACCACGGACGCCACATGCTCACCGGACAGATCGACTCCTACCGCGCGTTCTTCGGACTGCACACACCCTGACCGGCCCGCCACCGGCCGACTACCAGACCGAGGGATGGGAGGCCCGGCACACCGCGTCCTAGTCTGAGGACGGCCAGCACCGCGCGAACCGTCCGGACCGGCTCTGTCACCCCCTTCGCCTCGCCCGCTCATCCCGCCCAGCCCGTTCCCGACGGAGATTTGGAGAACCATGAACGCGCGACCGGCACCGGAATTCCCCACATGGCCCCAGTACGACGACGAGGAGCGGACCGGACTGATCCGCGCCCTCGAACAGGGCCAGTGGTGGCGCATGGGCGGGCAGGAAGTCACCTCCTTCGAGGACGAGTTCGCCGACTTCCACGGCGCCCCGCACGCCCTCGCCGTCACCAACGGCACCCACGCCCTCGAACTCGCCCTCCAGGTCATGGGCGTCGGCCCGGGCACCGAGGTCATCGTGCCCGCCTTCACCTTCATCTCCTCCTCCCAGGCCGCCCAGCGCATCGGCGCCGTCGCGGTCCCCGTCGACGTCGACCCGGACACGTACAACATCGACGTCGCCGCCGCGGCCGCCGCCGTCACCCCGCGCACCCGCGCCGTCATGCCCGTGCACATGGCCGGTCTGATGGCCGACATGGACGCCCTCGGCAAGCTCTCCGCCGACACCGGAGTACCGATCCTGCAGGACGCGGCCCACGCCCAGGGTGCCCGCTGGCAGGGCAAACGGGTCGGCGAACTCGGCACGGTCGCCGCGTTCTCCTTCCAGAACGGCAAGCTGATGACCGCCGGCGAGGGCGGCGCCGTCCTGTTCCCCGAGAACGACCTGTACGAGGCGGCGTTCCTGCGGCACAGCTGCGGCCGGCCGCGCACCGACCGGCACTACAAGCACCAGGTCGCCGGCACCAACATGCGGCTCAACGAGTTCTCCGCCGCCGTGCTGCGCGCCCAGCTGCGCCGCCTGCCCGCCCAGACGGAGCTGCGCGACCGGCGCTGGGCGCTGCTGTCCCGGCTGCTCGGCGCCGTCGACGGCGTCGTACCGCAGGGCGGTGACGTCCGCGCCGACCAGAACACCCACTACATGGCCATGTTCCGGATCCCCGGCATCACCGAGGCGGACCGCAACGCCCTGGTGGACCGGCTGGTCGAGGCCGGGCTGCCCGCGTTCGCCGCGTTCCGCGCCGTCTACCGCACCGACGCCTTCTGGGAGGTCGGCGCCCCCGACGAGACCGTGGAGCAGATCGCCGAGCGCTGCCCGAACACCGAGGCCATCAACGGCGACTGCGTCTGGCTGCACCACCGGGTGCTCCTCGCCGACGAGCGCGCCCTGGAGATCACGGCCGAGATCATCGCGGACGCAGTGGCCGCGATATGAGCGTGCGAGCCGCCGTGGTGGGGCTCGGGTGGGCGGGGCGGGAACTGTGGCTGCCCCGGCTGCGGGCCCACCCGGACTTCGACCTGGTCGCCGTCGTCGACCCCGACCCCGCCGCCCGCGCGGACGTCGGCGCGGCGACGGGCACCTCCGCCCACGCCGGGACGGACGCGCTCGACCCCGCCTCCGTCGACCTCGCCGTCGTCGCCGTACCCAACCACCTGCACACCACGGTCGCCGCCGGCC
Organism: Streptomyces sp. NPDC029151; assembly: GCF_055564315.1. Lineage (NCBI taxonomy): Bacteria > Bacillati > Actinomycetota > Actinomycetes > Kitasatosporales > Streptomycetaceae > Streptomyces > Streptomyces sp. NPDC029151. The sequence continues at coordinate 633,787 of NZ_JBVHWQ010000001.1, read as the reverse complement.
TGCTCCGCCGGGGCGTGTCCGTCTTCCTGGAGAAGCCGGTGTGCCTGTCGAGCACCGAGGCCGACACCCTGGCCGAGGCCGAGCGGACCGGTGGCCTGCTGTTGGCCGGCAGCGCCGCCCGCCACCGCGCCGACGTCCTCGAACTCGCCGCGGTACTGCCCGAGTTGGGGAAGGTACGGCACGTCGACCTGGCCTGGGTGCGAGCCCGCGGGGTGCCGCGGGCGGGCGGCTGGTTCACCCGGCGCAGCGAGGCCGGCGGCGGCGCCCTGGTCGACCTCGGGTGGCACCTCGTGGACACCCTGACCGCACTGCTCGGCCCGTCCCCGGTCCACCAGGCCGTCGGCGCCGTCTCGGACGACTTCCTCAACACCGGCGCGTGGTCCGCGGCCTGGCGCCGCGAGCGGCCCGCCGCGGCCCTCACCGGCGACGTCGAGGACACCGCCCGCGGCTTCCTGCTCCGCGAGGACGGCATCTCCGTGTCCCTGCACACCAGTTGGGCCTCGCACGAGGCGACGGACCTGTCCCTGATCCGGATCGAGGGCAGCACCGGCACCGCCGAACTGCGCTGCACCTTCGGCTTCAGCCCCAACCGGCAGCCCGAGTCCGTCCTCACCCTCACCCGCGAGGGCACCACCCGCCGGCTGCCCGTCCCCGCCGAACCCGTTGGCGCGGAGTACGGACGGCAGCTGGACGGCGTGCCCGCCCTCCTCGCCGACCCGGCCGGCCGGGGCCGGGCCATCGCCGAGGCACGCACCACCGTACGGCTCGTGGAACGCCTCTACGCCTCCGCCCGGGCCGGACGCGACGGGCCGAGCGAGCCCGCGTACCAGCAGACCACCAGCAGATGAGGACCCCATGACAGTCCACTCGCCCGACCGGCCCCTCGCCCCGGCCGCCCTCCTGACGGCAACCCGGCGGGCGGTCGTCTTCGACCTGGACGGGGTGATCGTCGACAGCTTCGCCGTCATGCGGGAGGCCTTCGCGGTCGCCTACGCCGAGGTCGTCGGCGACGGCCCGGCCCCGTTCGAGGAGTACGTGCGCCACCAGGGGCGCTACTTCCCCGACATCATGCGCATCATGGGGCTGCCGCCGGCGATGGAGGAGCCCTTCGTCCGCGAGAGCTACCGGCTCGCCCACCGCGTGGAGGTCTTCGACGGCGTCCTCGAACTCCTGCTGACCCTGCGGGTGCGCGGCCTCAGGCTGGCCGTCGCCACCGGCAAGGCCGGCGACCGCGCCCGCTCGCTGCTCGACGGGCTCGGCCTGCTGCCGTTCTTCGCCCACGTCATCGGCTCCGACGAGGTGCCCCGGCCCAAGCCCGCGCCGGACATCGTGCAGCGCGCGCTGGAACTGCTGGACGTGCCGCCCGAGCAGGCCATCATGGTCGGCGACGCGCCCACCGACCTGGCCAGCGCCCGCGACGCCGGCGTGGCCTCCGCCGCCGCCCTGTGGGTCGGCCCCGACGAGGAGGAACTGCTCTCCGCCGGGCCCGACGCGGTCCTGCGCCGCCCCTGCGACCTGCTGGCCCTGTGCCCGGCCGTACCGGGGGACTGAGCGTGCCGGCTCCCCGGGACCGGCGGCCCGGCGCACGTCCGGCGCCCGGCTGTCTGGGTGTCGACATCGGCGGCACCAAGGTCGCCCTGCGCGTGGAGACCGACGACGGCCGGACCGAGGAGTCGGCCTTCACCTGGGGCCCGCACCGGGACGCCGAGGACGACCTGGCCGCCCTTGCCGCACACCTGAAGGCCTTCCCCGCCCTGGCGGACGTACGGGCCGTCGGCGTCGCCATGCCCGCCACCGTCGGCCCCGGCGAACGGATCACCGCCTGGCCCAGCCGCCCCGCGTGGACCGGGCTCGCCCTGGGCACCGCCCTGCGCGACCTCTTCCCCGGAACACCGGTCGCCTGGGCCGACGACGGCGACCTCGGCGCCCTCGCCGAGGCGGACGCGGCCGGCAGCGCCCACCTCCTCTACGTCGGCGTCGGCACCGGAGTGGGCGGCGGACTCGTCCTGGACGGCACGCTCTGCCCCGGCCCCGGGCGCGGCTCCTTCGAGATCGGTCACCTGACGATCGACCAGGACGGCCCCGAGTGCGTCTGCGGACGCCGGGGCTGCCTCCAGGCGACCGCGTCCGGACCGGCCACCCTCGCCCACGCCACCGCGCTCCGCGGCGCCCCGGTCACCTTCGACGAGCTACGCGACGGCCTGCGCGACCGCCTGCCCTGGGCGCTGACGGCCCTGGACCGCACGGCCCGCGCCCTGGCCACGGCCCTGACGAGCGTCACCGAACTCCTCCACCCCGACCGAGCCGTGCTGGGCGGAGGCTTCGCGGCGGGCATCCCGGCCCTCCTGCCCGCCGTCACCGCCCACCTCACCGCACTCGCCCGCCCCGGCCACCCCACCCCACCCCTCGCCCCCGCCCGGCTGGGCGGCCTGTCCTCACTACGCGGCGCCGTCCTCCTGGCCCACGGCCTCTGACCTCCACCGCACGACGCTCCGCCGCCCGGAGCCCCTCCCGGCACCGCCGGCCGCCGCCGGCGGCCCGCCTGCCCGACACCGGCCGGCGCCACCGGTCTTCCGGGCCGGCCCCCGACCGCCCGGCCCGCGGGCGCCGGTGGCCCCCCTGCAAGGGGTCGGCCGACACCGGCGGTTCCCCGGCCCGGCACGCGGCCGACCGATAGACGCCCCGCTGCCTGAAGGCCGCCCAGCCTGCCCGCCCGCCCGCGATCACCCGGGCACCTCCGCCGCCTGAGCCCCCTCCGGTACCGCTGACCGGTGGCGGTGGTCCGTCTGCCCGGCGTCGGCGGGTGCCGCCGGTTCCCGGGCTCGCTCGCGGCCGCCCAGCCTGCCCGCCCGTGCCGTCGGCCTGCACCGGCGGTTCCCCCGCCCGTCCGCCCGCGACCACCCGGGCGTCTCGCTGCCCGGAGGCCCTCCCGGCGCCCTCTCCGATACCGCTGTCTGGTGGCGGTGGTCCGCCTGTCCGGCGTCGGCGGGTGCCGCCGGTTCCCGGGCTCGCCCGCGGCCGCCCGGCTCGGGTCGGCCCGCGCGCCCTGCGGGTGCCGGTGTCGGTGGCCCGCCTGCAAGGCGTCGGCTGCACCGGCGGTTTCCCCGCCTGTCCGCCCGCTGCCACCGCGGCACCTCCGCCGCCCGCAGCCCTCTCCGGTACCGCTGTCTGGTGGCGGTCGTCCGCCTGTCCGGCGTCGGCGGGTGCCGCCGGTTCCCGGGCCCGCCCGCGGCCGCCCGGCTCGGGTCGGCCCGCGCGCCCTGCGGGTGCCGGTGTCGGTGGCCCGCCTGCAAGGCGTCGGCTGCACGGGCGGTTTCCCCGCCCGTTCGCCCGTGACCACCGCGGCACCTCCGCCGCCCGCAGCCCCACCCGGTACCGCTGACCGGTGGCGGTCGTGCGCCTGTCCGGCGTCGGCGGGTGCCGCCGGTTCCCGGGCCCGCTCGCGGCCCCCCGGCTCGGGTCGGCCCGCGCGCCCTGCGGGTGCCGGTGCCGGTGGCCCGCCTGCAAGGCGTCGGCTGCACCGGCGGTTTCCCCGCCTGTTCGCCCGCGACCACCCGGGCGTCTCGCTGCCCGGAGGCCCGCCCAGCCCGCCCACCCGTGCCGCCGGCCGGTGTCGGTGCCCCGTCTGCCCCGCGTCGGCCGGTGCCGCCGTTCCCGGGCCCGCCCGGACCTCGCTGCCCGGAGCCCCTCCCGGAGCGCCAGCAGGTCCCGTCGACCGGTGGCGGTCGTCCGCCTGCCCCCGTCGGCCCTTGCCGCCGGTTCCCGGGCTCGCCCGCGGCTGCCCGGCCCGGGTCAGCCCGCGCGCCCCGCGGGTGCCGGTGCCGGTGTCGGTGCGGTGAGCCGGGTGCGGAGGTCGTCCACGAGCAGCGCCGTCCTCCGCGGACCGGTCGCCGCGCCGAAGACGTGGTAGTCGGGGCGTACCAGCAGGGCGGTGGCGCCGTACCGGTCGAGGTAGTCGCGCAGTACCCCGTCGGCGTCCACCGCGTCCACCGCGCCGCCCGTGCCGTCGTACGAGCCGTCGGCCGGCCACAGGCGGACCACCCGCGCACCGACGGCCCGCAGGAACGACAGCCGGTCCGGGGTGAGGTCCGTGTCCGTCTCCGCCTTGGTGAACAGGACGAACCCCCCGCGCACCGGGTCCTCCAGCGGCCGGGCGTCGGACGGCCCGAGCAGCCGGGCGTGCGGCAGGACCTCGCCCGTGGGCGGCACCCGGGTGTCGGCGCCGTCCGGGCGGTGCAGCAGGCCGCGGGTGATCGGCCGGGCCGGGTCCGGCCGGCCGGGTCCCCGCCCGCGCCGGTTCGCCAGCACCGTCGCGTCCCGCTCCGCCGCTGCCGCCGCGTCCGTCACGCAGATCAGCCGCCCCAGCTGCACCGACGCCAGGATCGACTCCCGCACCTGCGTCAGGCGTTCCTCGGTGTAGCTGTCGAGCAGCGACTGCGGGGCGGCACCGCGCAGCACCAGGTCCAGCCGCCACGCCAGACCGGCCACGTCCCGCACGCCCGAGCACATGCCCTGCCCCGCGAACGGCGGCATCAGATGGGCCGCGTCCCCGGCCAGCAGCACATGTCCAGCCCGCCACTCGTCGGCCCACCGCGCCTGGAAGATGTACGTCGTGCTGCGCAGCAGCCGCGCGGTCTCCGGGGTGACGCCGTACGGCGCGAGCAGCCGCCACGCGGTCTCCTCCCGGTTCAGGTCGGCCGCCCGCTCGCCCGGCAGCCGCATGAACTCCCAGCGCCGGTGCCCCGGTCCGCTCCCGACCAGCGTGGTCGGCCGGGCCGGATCGCACAGCTGCACATTGGTCGGCACGAACTCCCGCGGCTCGCGCAGTTCCACGTCGCACAGCAGCCACTCGTAGGAGAACCCGAGGTCGGTGACGGACACGCCCATCCGTTCCCGTACGAAGCTGTTCGCGCCGTCGCAGCCGACCACCCAGCGTGCCGAGAAGGTCCGTGTGGCCCCCTCCTCGTCCTCCTCGTCCTCCGCGGTCACCGTGACGCCGTCCGGGCCGTCGGCGAGGTCCACGACCCGCCGGCCCCGCAGCACCGTGACGCCCGGCAGTTCGGCGGCGCGGGCGGCGAGCAGCTCCTCCAGCGCCGGCTGGTGCATGGTGTTGGCGTCGGGCCAGCCGTACGGCCCATCGGTGGTGAACTCGATGTCCAGCAGCGTCTTCCCGTCCGCCGTACGCCACTGGTAGCCGGTGCCCGGCTCGGTGATCCCGCCCAGTTCCGCGCCGACGCCCGTACCGGCCAGCAGCCGGGCGGTCTCCCCGTCGAAACTCGTCGCACGGGGCAGCGTGTACGGCCGCCGCCGGCGTTCGAGGACCGTCACCCGCAGGCCGCGCTGCGCCAGCAGCACCGCCAGCACCGAGCCGACCGGCCCGTATCCGACGACGAGTACGTCCGCGTCCGGTGAACTCGCGGACGCCATCGGGTGGTCGGGTGACACAGCGGACATGGAAACCCCCTCGGTACGGCCTGCTGACGGGCCCTGCTCGGGTGACTCGGGGTGAGCGTACGGCCCGCCGGCCCGTTGCGGCCGTGATCCGTACGAGGGCTATCAGGTTGGGGGATACCGGCCCCGCGACCGCTCGGCCTAACCTGCCGAAGTCCCGTATCAGACGCTGATCCGCGCAGTTCCCCGACGTGAAAGCGAGCCATTCGGCATGCCTGGAGCAACGGCACAGTTCGAGAAGTGGGTCAGCGTCTTCCGCCCCTCGCCCGACAGCGCGGTACGGCTCGTCTGCCTGCCGCACGCCGGCGGTTCCGCGAGCTTCTTCTTCCCGGTCGCCACGGCCCTCGCGCCCGCGGTCGAGGTCCTCGCCGTCCAGTACCCGGGCCGCCAGACGCGCCGGCACGAACCCGGCATCGACAACATCCCCGACTACGCCGACCAGATCTTCGCGGCCCTGCGTCACCCGGACGACCGGCCGCTCGCCCTGTTCGGGCACAGCATGGGGGCCGTCCTCGCCTACGAGGTGGCCCTGCGCATGCGCGAGGCCGGGCTGCCCGCCCCGGTGCGGCTGTTCGCCTCCGGCCGGCGCGCCCCCTCCCGGTACCGCGACGAACGCGTGCACGCCGCCGGCGACGAGCAGGTGCTGGCCGAACTGCGCACCCTCAGCGGCCCCAACCAGGCGATCCTGGCCGACCCGGAGGTGCTGGCGATGTTCCTGCCGGCGATCCGCAGCGACTACACCGCCATCGAGAACTACCGGCACGACCCCGGCAGGATGCTCGACTGCCCGGTGACCGTGCTCACCGGTGACGCCGACCCCCGGACCACGCTGGACGAGGCCCACGCCTGGGAGGAGCACACCACCGGCCCGACCGACGTCCACGTCTTCCGGGGCGGGCACTTCTTCCACGTCGAGCGGAGCGCCGAGGTCATCGGCCTCCTGACCCGCAGTCTGACCGGCCAGGGCGCCGACACCACCCGCTGACCCCACCGCCCGCCTCGCCCGCCCCGCCCGCTACGACCGCTCCGCCCGCTCCGACGAGGGAAGAGCCCGTGACGCTCGCCAGTCCTCCGACGCCCGCCGGCCCGGTGACGCTCGCCGGCCCCGTGCCGACCATCGCCCCCCACTCCCTGCTGGTCTTCCTCCTCCAGCTCGCCTTCCTGCTGCTGCTCGCGCTCGTCCTCGGCCGGCTCGCCGAGCGCTTCCGCATGCCCGCGGTGGTGGGCGAGCTGTGCGCGGGACTGCTGCTCGGCCCGTCCGTGCTCCAGCACGTGCTGCCCGCCTTCTCCCACTGGCTGCTGCCCCAGCGGCCGGAACAGATGCACATGCTCGACGCCACCGGCCAGCTCGGCGTGCTGCTGCTGGTCGGCGTCACCGGCGCCGAGCTGAACTTCGGCCTCGTCCGCAAACGCGGGATCACCGCCGCCCGGGTCAGCATCGCCGGCCTGGTGCTGCCCCTGGGCCTCGGTGTCGCGACCGGCTTCGCGCTGAGCGGCATCCTGCTGCCGGACGGCGTCGATCCCACGGTCTTCGCGTTCTTCCTCGGCGTCGCGATGTGCGTCACCGCGATCCCGGTGATCGCCAAGACCCTCCTCGACATGAAGCTGCTGCACCGCGACATCGGCCAGCTGATCCTGTCCGCCGGCGTCGTGGACGACATCGTCGGCTGGTTCCTGCTGTCCGTGGTCTCCGCGATGGCCACCGCCGGACTCACCGCGGGAGTCGTGGCCACGGCCGTGCTCTACCCGGTCGGTGTCGTGCTGTTCGCCGTGCTGGTCGGCCGCCCGCTGGTGGGCGCCGCGCTGCGCCGCGCGGGCCGGGCCGAGGGCGCCACCCCCACCATCATGACGGTCGTCGTCCTCGTCCTGTTCGGCGCCGCGGCCACCCAGGCCATGAAGCTGGAGTCGATCTTCGGTGCCTTCGTCGTCGGCGTGCTGGTCGGCACCAGCAAGGACCTGGACCGGGAGAAGCTGGAACCGCTGAAGAGCACCGCGCTGGGCTTCCTCGCCCCGCTGTTCTTCGCCACCGCCGGGCTGCGGATGGACCTCACCGGCCTGCGCCACCCCGGCGTCCTCGCCGCGGCCCTCGCCGTGCTCGCCGTCGCCGTCCTCGGCAAGTTCTCCGGCGCCTTCATAGGCGCCCGGTTCAGCCGCCTCAACCGCTGGGAGGCGCTCGCCCTCGGGGCCGGCATGAACTGCCGTGGCGTGGTCGAGGTCGTCGTGGCGATGACGGGTCTGCGCCTCGGTGTCCTGGACACCGACGCGTACACCATCATCGTCCTGGTCGCGATCGTGACCTCGCTGATGACGCCGCCCGTCCTGCGGGCCGCGATGATCCGCGCCGAGGAACTCGCCGACGCCGAACTCAGCCTGGAGGGCGCCGGTTCCGCCCGCACCCGGGCCCCGCACGGCTCCGGACCGTCCGGTACGCCGAACAGTGAGGTGACCCCATGAGCACTCTGCTCCTGTTGAACGGCCCCAACCTCGGCATGCTGGGCCGCCGCCAGCCCGAGATCTACGGCACCGACACCCTCGCCGACATCGAGAAGGCCGTCGCCGCCGAGGTGAGCGGGGCCGGCTGGGAGGTGCTCTCCCTCCAGCACGACTCCGAGGGAGACCTGGTGCGCGACATCAACCGGCACCACGACACCGTCGGCGCCATCGTCAACCCCGGTGCGCTGATGATGGCCGGCTGGAGCCTGCGCGACTCCCTCGCCGCCTACCCGCGGCCCTGGATCGAGGTGCACCTGAGCAACGTCTGGGCCCGGGAGCGGTTCCGGCACGAGTCCGTGATCGCCCCGCTGGCCTCCGGCATCGTCGTCGGCCTGGGCCCGATGGGCTACCGGCTGGCCGCGAAGGCGCTGCTGGAACTGGCCGAGCCGGACAGCTGAACCGTCGAACAGCCGAACCGCCGAACCCCTGGAACAGCCGAAGAGCGCGAACCGGGTGAACCCCGTGAACCGTTGTCCCCCCCCGTGTGTCGAAAGGACACCCCCCGATCATGAAGCTCGCACTGCACGAGGTCGGCGACGGCGACCGGACGGTGCTCCTCGTCCACGGCGTGATGTCGTCGGCCGACACCTGGCGCCGGGTCGCGCCGGCCCTCGCCGAGCGCGGCTACCGCGTGATCATGCCGGACCTGCGCGGCCACGGGGACAGCCCGCACGCCGACGCGTACACCCCCGAACTGCTCGCCGCCGACCTCGTGGAATCGGTCCCGGCCGGCATCGACCTGGCCCTCGCCCACTCCTTCGGCGCACCCGTGCTCGCCCTGGCGGTGCCCGGTCTGCGGCCCGCCAAGGTCGTCTACAGCGACCCGGCGTGGAAGCTCGGCGCCAAATCGGTCGACGAGGTACGGGAGTTCGCCCAGGCCACCAAGTCGGCCACCGCCGAGAGCATCCGCCGGCTCTGCCCGCGCTGGCAGGCCGAGGACGTCGAGGCGGAGCTGGCCGGGTACGCCCGCTGGGACGTGCGGGCCATCGAGTGGCTGCAGAGCGACCGGGACCTGATCCCGGCGCGTGCCGAGGTGCCCTCGCTGGTCCAGGGCGCCGGCGACCACCACCTCGTACCGGACGAGCTGGCCGAACGGCTGCGCGGGCGCGGCTTCGAGGTGGTGTACGTGCCGGACACCGGGCACTGCGTCCACCGCGACGACCTCGACGGCTTCCTGAAGTCGCTCGACGGCTGGCTCTGACCGCGGGCGCGGGGGCCCGGGAAGGCGCCCCCGCCCGTGTTAGGTTGAGCCAATGGACGCAGGTCACCTCGCGCAGGCGGAGGCGGCGAACCCCCCGGCCGCTTCCCGGTCCGGTTCCGAGGCCGCTTCCCGGCCCGGCTCCCCGGCCGACCCCGCCCCGATCGCGGCCCCGGCACCCCGCGCGATGCACGGCTCCTTCTCCTTGGACCGGGACTTCACGGTAGCGCCGGCCGAGGTGTTCCGCGGATTCGCCGAAACCTCCCTGCGGCGCCGCTGGTTCCGCCTCCCCGGCAGATCCGCCACCGCCGAGCACGAGCTGGACTTCCGGGTCGGCGGCGGCGAGACCGCCCGCAACGTCTTCGTCTCCGGCGACACCGAGGAGCACCTCGCCTACCGCTCCCGGTTCCTGCACATCGTGCCGGACACCCGCATCGTCTACGTCTACGAGGCCGAGGTCGACGGCAGCACCCGCTGGATCTCCCTCGTCACCGTCGAACTCGCCGACCGGCCCGCCGGCTCCCGCCTGACCTGGACCGAGCAGTACACCTGGCTCGTCCCCAGCGGAGACGGCACCCAGGACGCCGCCCACCTCCGCGGCGGCACCCGCCTGCTGCTCAACGGCCTCGGCGCCGTGGTGAATCCCGGCAGCCACCGGCTCCCGCGCCTCTGAACGTCCTTACCTCCCAGGTCATCGATCCCGGCCGGCCCCCGTGGCACGATCGTCGGCGTACGGAGCCCGCACGACCGGAAGGACACCATGCCCGCCTACGCCATAGCGCACCTGCAGGAAGCCGCCCCGCACCCGGAGATCGCCGAGTACATCGAGCGCATCACCGCCACCTTCGAGCCGTACGGCGGCCGCTTCCTCGTGCACGCCGCACAGCACGAGGTCAAGGAGGGCAGCTGGCCCGGTCACGTCGTGGTGATCTCCTTCCCCGGGATCGCCGAGGCCCGGGCCTGGTGGGACTCGCCCGCCTACCAGGAGATCGCCCCGCTGCGCTCGCGGCACATCGCCGGCGACATCGTCCTGGTCCCCGGTGTGCCGGAGGACTACGACCCGGCCGGCACGGCGAAGGCGATGCGGGAGACCCTCCCCGCCGGGTGACGGGCACCGGCTCCGACCCCGGCCGGGGGGAGCGGCCGGGACTGCCCTGGGTGGGTGATGTAGAGGAGGTGTGTGGGGGGATCGGCGTGTGATCGTCCGCACATACGCTGCGTGTTAGCCTGCCCGCGGTCGCGATCGGATGCACACGGGGGAGGCACGGTGGGATCGGACGGCTACCAGGTCAAGGCGGGTATGACCGGCCAGGCCCGGCAACTGGACGACGCCGGCAGGGACATGGACGCCATCAGCTCGGCCGTCAAGGCGCGGATGAGCTACTCGTACGACGACGCAGGCGGCGAGGACGCCGCGTCGGCGCTCAACGCGTTCGTCAAGGCCTGGGAGGCGGAGGCCAGGACACTGGCGTCGGCCCTGCACGAACTCGGTGGCAAGGTGCAGTTGGCCAAGAAGACCTACCACGGCACCGACGGCCTGGTGAAGCAGCACGCGGACGGCGTCACCGTCGGCGGCACGAGCAGCCTCACCGACACATCGACGCAGGGCGGCCGGACCTCGGTCCTGTCGAGCTACTGAGGAGCGGGCCCGTGTCGTTCTTCTCCTCTCCTCTCGACTCCCCTTCCCTCCGCCTCGAATGGCTCGCCGGGCTCTCCAGGAAGATGCTGCAGGCCGGCAGCAAGAACGACCTCCTCGACCTGATCGACGACGCCCTCTCGGTGCCCGAACCGGGCGGCGACCCGGCCCTGCTGGAGGGCCTGGCGAGCCTCTACCGCGGCCAGGTCGACCATGTCGGCGGCGTCTTCGACCAGGTCGACCGGGTGGGCCGCAAGGGCCTCCCGGAGGTGTGGGTCGGCGACACCGGTGTCCTCGCCTCCGACGCGGTGAACGCCGCCGGCCGGTCCGCGACCCAGATGAGCGAGGCGTTCCAGGGCTGCGCGTCGGTGCTGCTGACGCTGGCCGACGCGCTCATCGCCGCGCGGAGCAAGGACGAGCAGGGCCGCGGACAGCTGCTGGAGCAGAAGAAGACGCTCGGCGGCAAGGACGGTTTCTTCGACGACCTGCACGAGAACGACGAGGAGGAGTGGGACCGCAAGAACGCCGCCCACTTCGGCTCCTTCGCGGTCGACCTGATGCACACCGCCGTCGCCGACGCGCAGGAGGCGACCCGCGTCGCGGCCCGGGACCTGAACAAGTGGGCCGCCGAGGCACGGGCCGGGAAGATGGAGACCAGCGAACTCACCGCCGTCGACAAGCTGATGCTCGCCGACACCGGCGTCGCGGACGCCGACACCGAGCTGAACGAGATCCTCACGCCCGGCGACCTGGCGCGCGCGTCGACCCGCATGGACCAGCTGAACCTGGACGACGAGATGGCCATGGAGCGGATGCTGGCGCAGTCGGACAGCCCGCAGGAACGCGCCTACCTGATGAAGGCCCTGGCCGCCGGCCACAGCGTCGCCGAGATCGGGACGTTCCAGAACAAGATCCACGGCAAGGACCCCGCCTGGCTGCGCCGGCACCTCACTCCGGTGGTCACCCGGAAGGACAGCATGAACGACGAGGGCCAGGCGTCGGACGGCTCGAACAACAACAAGGACTACGTCACGTTCGACGGCCAGCGGTGGGTCCAGGGCGGCGACGGCTCCGAGGGCACCTGCGTGGCCTCGTCCACCGTCACGTCCCGCGCCATGGTCGACCCCCTCTACGCGCTCGACCTCACCGGCGGCCCCGACGGGCAGCAGGACGACCCCGAGGCCTTCAAACAGCGCCTGGTGGCCGAGCAGCACCGGCTGCACACCGAAGGCGACGGCGGCAAGAACTGGGGCGGCATGGGCCCCGAGGGCCAGGAGCGGATCAACGACTCCACCGTCGGCAGCGCCACCGGCACCGACTACGAGCGCCAGGACCTGAACAGCGCCGCCGACCGCAGGGCCGTCCTCACCCAAGTCGAGAAGTCGGTGGCGGAGGGACGGCCGGTGCCCGTCGACGTCTCGGGCAAGGAGGGCGCCCACGCCATGACCATCATCGCCCAGGAGGGTGACATGCTCCAGGTGTACAACCCCTGGGGCTCGACCACCTGGGTCAGCGAGGACGACTTCATCAACGGCCACATGGGCAAGGCTTCCAACAGTGATCTCCCCAATGCGTACAGCGTCTATCTTCCGCGGTAGCAGGGGCGGCGCCGCGCTCGCGGCGACCGCGCTCCTCGCTCTCGCCACGGGCTGCGGCTCGGGCACCGACGACCCGGCCGGCGGACCCACGAGCACCGCGGGCGCCCCGACGAGCCACTCGGTGAAGGACACCAGCATCACCGCGAAGCCGGGCGAGCGTTTCACGCTCACCGTCCACCAGAACGCCTCCACCCGCGAGTACTGGTACCTGGTCGACCCCAGGCCCGACACCTCGGTACTGGTCAGCCGCGGCCACGCCTACGCGCCGCACTCCGGCGACGAGCCGGCGGCCGGCGCCGGCGGCCGGCTCACCTTCACCTTCGAGGCCAAGGCCAAGGGGACCACCCGCTTCACGCTGCTGCACTGCACCTTCACCACCTGCCAGGGCAACACCTCCGCCCTGCCCCCCGCGACGACGGGACCCTCCGCCACCCCGGCCACGGGGGCGCCCACCCCCTCCCAGGCCCCCGAGCGCATCACCTACACCGTCACCGTCGACTGAGCCGCGGCGCACCAGCCAGATGAGACGAGACACCCGAGGCCCCGCCATGAACGACCACGCCCCGCACCCGCCCGACCGCACGGACGACGAGCTGGCCCGGCTCGACGTCACCGCCCTGCTGCGCCACGGCCTCACCGCCGAACCCGGCCCGCGCCGCACCGCCCTGTTCGGCGACGGCGCCGCGGCCGCGGCCGTCACCCTCGACCGCCTCGGCACCGAGCCCCGCTCGGTCGCCTTCCTCGCCGACACCGTCCGCGCCGGCGGACTCATCCGCGCCGCGGACCTGCCCGAACCCCTGCCCCGCCGGGAAGCGGCCGCCCTCGCACGGCAGTGGCTGCGCACCGGCACCGAACTCGCCGGCGGAGTCCCCGCCGACGACACGGCGGCCACCTGGCTGCACGCCGTCGCCACCCTCATCGAACAGAAGCAGCTGACCCGGGCGTCGCACGGGGGTTCGTGATCCGGCGGGCTGACCGGACATACGCATCGCTGTGGTCTCCGGAGACCGCCCTCCGCGGCGAGACGCGAGCGAATGGTCTCCGCCTGCACGGCGCCAGCGTGCCCCAGGCCGGCGGCCTGCCCGACTGAAGCGGGTGCGGGTGGACGCGCAGAGCCCGGAGAATGAAGCCGCCCCCGACGGGTAGGCATCCCTCGCCCGAACCGATTCCGGCTCTGGAGGGGGTTTCGTGGGTTGCGCGTTGAGGCCCATGAGAGCATCCATCGCTCATGAGGCCGGGTTCCGCATCGCTTGGGGTGCCCCGGCGGAGACCATGGCTCCGCAGAGGGGTCGTCGACTCGTCCGAGGGTGTACTCCGGAATGACGGTGCCCGTTGTCGCGCCCTCCGAGGACGGCATCCCGTGGCTCGATCCTCAGCCCGGCGGCGTCGGAGCATTGGTGACCTGGCGTGAGGCGAACGGCGCATTGCGTCTGGCCTCGGCGGGAGCGGACCGTACGGTGCGTGTCTGGGACCTCAGGTCCGGCACCCCTTTGGGGTCCCCGCTGGTCGGCCACACGGCCTGCATCGGCGCGCTGACCCAGTGGAGGGACGACACGGGTGAGCACCGCCTCGCGTCGTCGGGCGAGGACCACACGGTGTGGATCTGGGATCCGGCCCGGGGAACGCCCGTCGCGGGGCCGCTGACCGGCCACAGTGAGTGGGTCATGGGCCTGACGAACTGGACCGCGCCGGACGGCGGGGTCCGGATCGCCTCCGCCAGCGCGGATCGCACCGTCCGGATCTGGGATGCCCGCACCGGAGAGCCGGTGGGGGAGCCGCTGATCGCGGATTCCGGCGGCCTGTGGGCGGTCGCGGCGCTCGTCCTTGCCGACGGCTCCGTGCGACTGGCGGCCGGTGGCGACGGTGGCGATGTGCACTTCTGGGACGCCGGAACCGGCGAAGCCACGGGGCGGATCCCCCAGGCGTGCGCGGCGGGCGTCTATGCGATCAAAGCCTGGCAGGGGCTCGACGGTGCGGCCCGGCTGGCGATCGGCGGAGTGGACGGCACGGTGCAGGTCCGGGATGCCGACGGGCATCCCGTGTGCGAGCCCATGACCGGGCACACCGCAGCCGTACGCTCTTTCGCCGTGTGGGCCGGCGAGGACGGCGGGACGTTGCTCGCGTCCGCCGCCGCGGACGGTACCGTTCGCATCTGGAATGCCGAGAACGGCAGCGCCGTGGGAGCCCCCTCGCCCGGTCATCTCGGGTGGATGCCTGCCGTCGCCGCGTGGACCGACGACCGCGGAGACACCCGTCTGGTCAGCGCTGGAGACGGGGGGACGATCCGGCTGTGGGATCCCCGGACCGGTCTCGATGTGATGCAGCCGTTGATCGGCCACGTCGCCGGCCAGTGGGCGCTGACCAGTTGGCAGAGTGCCGATGGGTCCGTGCGCCTCGCCTCGGCGGGGGACGACGCGGTCATCCGTCTCTGGGACCCCGAGTCGGGTACGCCCGCCGGAACGCCGCTGACGGGGCATACGGCCGGGATCTGGGCGCTCACGAGTTGGACCCGCGCAGATGGACGGTCACGACTCGCCTCGGCCGGTGACGACGGCACCGTCCGGGTCTGGGATCCCGACACGGGAGCCGCGCTGCACGAGCCGCTTCCGGGTCAGGCGGCCTGGTTACCGGCCCTCGCCTCGTGGCAGGGAGCGGACCGAGAATGGCGCCTGGCGTCCGGCGGAACCGACGGCACCGTACGCGTCTGGGACCCGGAGGCGGGAACACTCGTCCGGGAATGGGCGTCCGGATCACCGTGGGTGCTGGCCCTCGTGGCATGGACGAATGCGGAGGGATCGCAGCGACTGGCTTCGGCCGGGGACGACGGCTGCATCAGGGTCTGGGACCCCGAGACCGGCGCTGCGATCGGCGCGGAGATGGCCGGTCATACCGCATGGGCACGAGCACTGGCCGTATGGACCACCGACCAAGGAAGACCCGCACTCGCCTCTGCGGGCTTCGACGCCGTTGTCCGGATCTGGGATGCGGAGACGGGAACCGCGATGGGCGGCCCGCTCACAGGGCACACGGCACGTATCGGGGCCCTGACCGATTGGCAGGACACCGAGGGCGGATTTCGTCTGGCCACCGGCAGCGACGACGACACCGTCCGGGTGTGGGACCCGCAAACGCAGCGGGCCGCAGGCGACCCTCTCGCGGGGCACACATCCGGTGTCTGGGCCCTGACGAGCTGGACCACGCCCTCGGGCGAGCCCCGGATCGCCTCGGCCGGGTACGACGGCACCGTGAGGCTGTGGAATCCGCGGACGGGAGAAGCGGTCCGAACGATCGAAACCGGACCAGTCACTCTGTGGGGCATGTCGGACGCCCCCGCCCGAACGGACCTGCTCGGCCGCAACGCTCTCGCCCGTGCCCTCGCCCATCAGGCATTTCGACCCATCGACCCGTCCAAAGGGGAGGGCGGACCGAGTGTGATCAGCGTCGAGGGGCCCTGGGGCAGCGGGAAAAGCACTCTGATGACCCTGGTCCGTGATCTGGCTCCGAGTCCGGTTCCCTCCAGCGCGAACGGCCCCCGCGAGCGCCCCATGACCGTTCGGGAGGCCGTGCGTCTGATCGGCAGGCAGGGGAGACGCCGAGCCGCACCCGGACCCGGCCCTGATCGAACCGGTATCGTCACCGCCTGGTTCAACCCCTGGTTCTACCAGTCCGGGCAACAGGTCTGGGCGGGACTGGCGGGGGAGATCATCGAAGCCGTGGCACCCGTGCTCTACCCGAGCGAGAGCGAACGCGAGCGCTACTGGTTCACCCGCAATCTGCAGCGTGTCGACCGCTTCGCCCTACGACGGCTCCTGCTCCGTCGCACCGTTTCCCCCCTGCTCGGCATCGGCATCGTTACCGTGCTGCTGCCTTTCCTCCTGGGCCTTGCCGCATTGGACAGGCCTTCGGAGCTTCTCGGCGCAGGTTGGACGGCAGTGGACGTCTCGTTCGTCGTCGCGGTCGTGTTCCTGCTCGCGGCGCTGACCCACTCCCTCACCCGGTACTGCGTCGGTCGTGCGTCCCGCTTCGTCCCCGGCGCGATGCTGCGCATGCCGGTACACGACGGCAGGGAGCCGGGCGTTCAAGACAACCCGGCCCAGGTCGCTGACCCGCTCCTTCGCGCTTCGGCCGGGTCGCTGTACCTGCTGCAGCACGACATCGGGGAGTTGCTGAGCGATCTCGCCGACACGGGCAACGAACTCGTCGTCTTCATCGATGACCTGGACCGTTGCCGCAGCGATACCGCCGCCGAGGTGTTCGAAGCCGTGAATCTCTTCCTGAACGGCATCGCCACCGGGCATGGGCTGCGTGCCCGCTTCGTGATCGGTCTCGACCCCTCGGTGGTGGCCGGCCACCTGGATGCCTACACCGGTGCGATCGGCCCGCATCCAGGTGTTTACGCTCAGGACCCGAGCCCTGGCTGGGCATTTCTGCGGAAGCTGGTGCAACTGCCCGTGGTGCTGCCTCAGGTCTCGGACCAGGGGATCGCGGGCTTCGTCGAAACAGTGACACGTCTGCCGTCCGCGCATCAGACGTCCGCACCCGTGCGCGTTCCGTCCCCACGGGGCCGTACCCACGCCGGGGCGTCCGGCCGGAGCGCATCCCCGGTGGTGCCGGAACCCGTATCCGCCGGCGGACACGGGCCGGGAAACGTGCGCCGACCCGCTCCCACCGCGGTCCTCGCCGTCCGCACCCTCGAACAGCATCCCAGGATCCAGCAGCTCCTGAAGGAACGGATCACAGCGCTGGAGGAGCCGTCGATCCGCGAGGCCAAGAGGATGCTGAACGTCTGGCAGCTCTACGAACGAGCACTGATGGTGGACGAGCCGTTGGCCCGTTCCGAAGCGGCCGTAGAACGCGCCTGCCTGCTGGTGTACGTGGCCGAGATCATCGTGCGATGGCCCGCGTTGCAGCGTCGGTTGCACCGCAGGGTGGAAGGAGGCCGGGGACTCGGCGTACTGGCGGCGGCGGCCGAGGACGACGCATCGTGGGCAGCGGGGCTGGAACTGCTGGGACTCGACGACCCCCGCCTGGAGCCCGCGTTGAGTGGGCTCAGGCAGCTGCTGTGTACCCAGGACGGGATGGCGATCGCAAGGCTGGCGAGCCGGATCCTGTGAACGGGGCCCTCGCAGGCCTCAAGCGCGGCCCCCGATCACCCGTCCCCTCGCTTGTCTGACCTCGCGGTAGTCCGGGTTCTCGACCGCGGACTCCGCGTGCGTGCCCGCCAGGACATCGCAGACCGTCTGCACGGCTAGCGACGACGCACGCAGGTCAGCCGCCTTGGTGTGGAAGCCCGTCTGCGGCAGACACAGGAAACGCTCGGGCCCCAGGGAGACCAGACGGTGCCAGGCGGGCGAGCGGCGCAGCCCGTCGCTCGCTGCCCGTATCCCGCGGTCGTCGGCGAGGACCTGGTACAGGGCGGCTGGATCGAAGAGGTCCGGGTGACCGCTGTTGATCAGCAGTGCACCGTCCTTCATCTGCTCCAGTTCGATACGGCCGATCTCGGGCCGGTCTCCCCGCACGGGGCCGGGACGGTGCAGACTCACTACGTCCGACACCGCCAGAAGCTCCGGCTTGTCGAGGTATCGCGCCGAAGCAGCGGACTCGAACTCCGGCTTGTGGTGCGGGCCGGTGTAGACGACGCGCATGCCAAGACCGGCTGAGGCGATCACGGCCACACGTGTGCCGATACGGCCAGGGCCGATGACACCGAGAGTGAGCCCGCGTAGTTCCACAGCAGCCGGACCCATTGTTTCGGGTGCGATGAGCCCGTCCGCTCCACAACGCGCGATCGATCCGAGGATCCCTCGCGCCAGAGCCAGCATCAGGAGGACCGTGAACTCGGCCACGGAGTCGGCATTCGCACCCGGCGTCGCGGACAGGGCGATACCGAGATCCACGGCACGCCGCCAACCCGGGACGAAACTACGGTAATCAGTGCCTACGAAAGCCACAGCCTCCAGCAGGTCCGCCTTCTCGAAGTGCTCGGCTTCCGGTTCCTCGTAACCGCCGATGACGTACCCTGACGCACCCAGCAACGCCTGGTGCAGCTCGGCGGCGGTGATCTCGTCCTGATCAAGCCTGCGCAGGGTGTACCCGCGGGCCTCGACCTCCTGGAGCGCCGACGGGACGACCAGCCTGGTGCCGGTCACCAACACGATTCTCTCGTCGCTGCTCACCCTGACTCCCCGGAGGATTCCGCGGAACGACGGGCGCTGTCCAGGGCGTCCAGGCCCCGACCGAACAACTCCTCGTCGCGCAGGAGCGGCACGCGCACCCACTGCGATCCCGGATTCCGCGTCTTTCCGTCCTCACTGTTCCAGTAGAAGCGGTCGCCTGGCAGCACGTTCACCGACCGGGCCTGGCAGGCATCGAGGACAGCGTCCCGGTGCCGCCCCACATGCAGCCATGCCACGCTCCGTTGGAATGCGTGCTCATGCGGTTGGTCCAGCGTGAGACTGAAGCGTTGCTCCAGATGTCTTTGATTGGCCGCGGCGACAGCGCGAGCCCGGGCGGCCTCCCCATGCGGTCCGTCGTCCTCCAGCAGTGCCGCGAGCATCCTGATGTTGAGCTCCGAGACGTTGAGGAGTACATCGGTGCAGATGGAGCCGAGGTCGCGGGCAAGGGTACGGGTGGCTGTGAGTACTCCTACCTTGGTGTCGTGCAGGGGGATGGTCTTGCCGGTGTCATCGACCGTCGCGACGTCAGCTCCGATGTCGTTGCCCATGTCGACGACGTCCAGCTTCAACCCCGGATCGAACATGCGGAAGGACGCGTCGAGAACCAGGAGCGTGTTACGCCGGGCCGCCCACTTGAGCAGTGTGAGCGCCTGGCCGGGACCCAGTACGGCACCGGTGGGGTTGTTCGGCGCTACGACGACGAGCGCGCTGAGCCCCATTGAGTCGAGGAAGTCGGTGTCGCAATCCGGGAGGATGCGGTCCTCTGGGACGGGTAGCAGATCAAGGCCGCTCCGGGCGAAGAGCGCCGGCACACTGTCGAACGTCGGCGTGATCATGCCGATCGGCCCGGGCACCGACCGCAGGTACTTGGCGATCACATCGAGGGCGATCGAAGCGGAGTAGGTCAGATAGGAGGAGTGAACCGGGTAGTGCTGGCCGGTGTGTCGCGTGAGAGCCTCGCGGAACCACGATTCCGCCTCGAAGTAGTCGGCCCCGGCGTTGGCCAAGAGATCGTGCGTCACTTCGGAGAGGCGTCGGACCGAGTCCGCTGACAGGGAATGACGGGCGTGCGCGTCCGCCAGGTTGATGGTGTCGGCGGCGAGGGCGGGCCACTCATGTGCGGTGAGTGAGTAAGGCGAGTGCGCTTTCACTGAGCCACCTCGCAGACGATCAGGGAAAACAGGCCACGGGGTGAGTAGGCGCCGCACTCCAGGATTCGGACGTTCCGTATGCGGTTGCCCAGTGCGTCGGTCAGTCGACGGATCGTCAGGAAGCGGGAATCGGAGCCGTCGTCGGCCGGCTCGTGCTCAAGGATGACGGTGAGTCGCCGGAGTCTTTGCGCCGCTCGGACGACGACGGCGGATGCGATCCGGTCGTAGGAGGCGAAGCTCCCGGGCCCGTTGCCGGATCGAGCGGCCCCCGCCGCTGTCAGGGCCAGCTCGGCCTCCGCCCGGAGTTCCGGAGAGGCAGCGGGCCGTGGAGAGGAGAGCCCGAACGGAGGAGAGGTGTAAAGCACAGCGTGCCGGGCCTCCACATGGAGTTCAGCCCAAGCCTCTGTCTGCGTCGCGTCGCCCCACAGCACGTGCGACGTCGCAGACGGGCACGGGCTGCCCTTCAGATCCGCCAGCATGTCGCCGTCCGACACCGGGTGTTCGGTGTGTGTACTCATCCGGCGAGCCACTGAGAGACATGACGGCATCGGTAGGTCGGGGTCCACCTGTGCGGGCAGGTTCCTCGCATGATCGGACTCGGCCACCGACTTGGCGAGACACACGCAGGCCAGCAAGGGGTCCAGCTCGATGCCGAAGAAGGGCAGTCCGAGCAGGCGTGCCGCGCAGGCCGAACTCCCCCCGCCGGCCAGAGGGTCCACGAACAGGTCGGCCTCCGGACAAAGATCCCGGACTATTCGGGCCGTGGTGCGAACATTTGATGCGTTCCTGGCCTGGTACCACCGGTCGATCGGTTCGTACGGATCAGGGAGGTACTCCATCAGGTTTCCAGGCGGGCCGTATGCCTTCAGCGTCGACGTCACAGCTCCCTCGCCCCCTCGCGAGCCCGGCGATCCGGGGTACCACTTGAGTGCACTACCCTGCGCGCTCAGCGCATAAGAGCGGGATCGAGCCGAAACGCCACAGTGGGTCCGGGGGCGGATGTCTGAGGAGTTCGTCGCACAGGGGGCAGGGTGGGGGACAGAGCTTCGGCGGGACGGTGGCCGGCATCAGCGCGTAGATCAAGCGGCGCCGGGATTCCTTGAGTGTGCCCAGGCACGACGAAGTCCGGACCCGGCGCATCCGCCCCTGCAGAGCCACACCTGCGGCGAGGGGACGCGCGACAGCGCGTTCGTCGCCTCTACGTGCCCGCACGCAGGCCTGATCATCACCGGGACCGTGGCGATCCGCAGGATGACCGGCTCCTGCAGGCTGGAGGCCGTACCGTCGCCCACGGCCAAACGAACCGAGTTGGGGGAAGTCGGAACGAGAGCCCGGGAGCGAGCCGTGGACAGCCGGCACCAGCACCTCACGCCCACCGGTCGCTCGGGGGACCGTGGCGACGGTCACCGGATGCGCCCTGGCGCACCATGGGCGCGGCCGAAGCCGAGCGAGCCGGACCGGTCTCCCCTGTGGGCCCCACCGACGACCTGCTCGGCGAAGCCCTGGCCGCCGCCGAGAGGGTCGCCGGCATGTCGCTGCCTGTCGCAACGATGGCGAAGTAAGCAGGCCGACCGGGCCTTCGGGACCACGCTCGGGGAAGGCGTCCGCTCTGAACGGAGCCTCTTCCGCTCGGCCAACGCCGACCGGCAGGAGAGCACAGTCGCCTTCGTCCCCGCACGCGCCGCCGGAGCTCCGTCACCGCAGAACCACGGAGCCCGTACCGTCCCACTCGGCGGGAGAAGAAGATCACGCCGGCGAAGGCGGTCTTGGCCATCCTCGCGCCGCGCGGTACGGTCTGTCCGATATCGACGACGGCGAGACGGAAGCCGGTGGGAATCCGGCACGGTCGCGCCACTGTGTGCGGGCACCGCAGGGGTGTTCGTGAGTCAGACCCGTGGCCGTCGTCCTGTGCACCACCGAGATGGGACGCGAACTCCCAGAGGAGGTCCTGCCATGGCGCAGACCGTCGTCCGGCCGACAGCCACCACTCCCGCAGTCCCCGCCAAGCTGCCGCTGAGGGCGGTGGCTCCCTGGGCGGTCTTCTTCGGCATCCTGATGCTCGTCCTGCTCTACTTCGTCGGCGCCGAGCAGGGCGCCACCTCCGTCTTCAACGGCACCGGCGTCCACGAGTGGGTGCACGACGCCCGTCACCTGCTCGGCTTCCCCTGCCACTGACGCGAGGGGACAGCACCGCCCATGAACTCCGCAACCGTACGGAACCTTCTCGTGCGGGGCATGCTCGCCGGCCTCGTCGCCGGCGTGCTCGCCCTCGTCGCGGCCTACCTCCTCGGTGAGCCGAGCGTCGACAAGGCGATCGCCTTCGAGGACGCGCACTCCCACGAGCACGAGATGGAAGTCGTCTCCCGCTCCCTGCAGTCCACCGCGGGCCTGGCCACCGGCGTCCTCGTCTACGGAGTCGCGTTCGGCGGCATCGCCGCGCTCGCCTACTGCTTCGCGCTCGGCCGCGTAGGCCGCTTCACCCCGCGGGCGACCGCCCTGCTGCTGTCCGGCTGCGCACTGCTCGCCGTGTACGTCGTGCCGTTCCTGAAGTACCCGGCCAACCCGCCCTCGGTCGGCGACCCCGGCACCATCGGCGAACGGACCACGCTGTACTTCCTGATGATGCTGCTCAGCGTCCTCCTGGCGGTCGCCGCCACCATCCTGGGCAAGCGCCTCGCGCCCACCCTGGGCACCTGGTGGGCGACGGTCGCCGCGGTGGCCGCCTTCGCCGTCGTCATCGGCCTGGCCTACGCGTTCCTGCCGGTCGTCAACGAGGTGCCGGGGGACTTCCCGGCCGCCCTGCTGTGGAGGTTCCGGCTGTCCGCCCTGGCCGTCCAGTCCGTCCTGTGGGCCGGCTTCGGCCTGCTCTTCGGGGAACTGGCGGAACGCCTGCTGAACCCCAGGCCGGCAGCCGCCGGCGGAAGCGCGGTTCCGGCCGCGCACTGATTCCTTCCGGACGACCGAGGGCCCCGCGGAACCATCCGGGGGCCCTCCGGCGTTCTTCGGACACCGAGTCCGGCGGAAGAGCGCGTACGGCGACACGACAGGCAGCCCGACCGGACGCGGACCACCCGGCCGAGGAGCGGAGGAACCAAGCGGCCAGGATCCCCCAGCCGTACGGTTCCTCGCCCAGCAGGCCACACGCACCGTACGGCTGGTCCACGACCTGGAGACCCTGATCGCCGCACAGGGGGAGGGCTGCACCGGGCGGGTCTCCCGCGATCGCAGGTGTCAACGGCTCGGAGGCGTCTGAAGCTCTGCTCAGTGGTTGCCGGCCGACGTTTCCGTTATGCCGGCATCCGGTTCGGGACTGCGTCGTGCCAGCCGGCTTGGACAGCGATCGCCTGACGCCACTGCCTGACGCCCTTGGGCGGCATACCAACTGCGAGAACTCCGGTGAGGCGGTCACCCGTGCGGTAGGCGACCACGAACCTGCGCTCCTCCAAGCAGCCTTCGACAACTGCCGTTTCCTCGTGGCCGCGCAGGTAGCCGTGGGCATGGATCTTCATGTCGTACTGGTCGGACCAGAAGTACGGCACGGGCGCGAACGGCTTGCGGGCCTGAGGAGCGGCGAGCAGGTTCCGGGCGGCGGCCATGCCCTGCTCGGACGCGTTCGTACGGTGCTCGATCCGCATCTGGACACCGAACAGCGGGTTGTGCCAGCGAGCCACGTCTCCGGCTGCGTATACGCCCGGCGCGGCCTGGCAGTACGCGTCGCAGACAACGCCGTCATCGACAGTGAGCCCGCTGACGGCCAGCCAGTCGGTGTTCGGCGACGAGCCGACTGCGACCAGTACTTCGTCACCCTCGATGGTTCCTCCCCCGGCCAGCCGCACCCCGCCTTCAGTCACCTCGGTCACTGTGACCCCGGTGCGCAAGTCGACGCCCCGGTCGCGGTGAACGTCGGCCAGTACCTGTCCGACCTCTTTGCCCACGGCCTGCGCCAGCGGCACGGGAGCAGGTTCCAACAGGGTGACGTCGCACCCCAGCTTCCAGGCCATGGCGGCTGCTTCCGCGCCGAGGAAACCGGCACCGACTACCACCAGCCGCCGCCCCGGGCGGAGGCGCTCTTGCAGCGCCAGCGCATCGTCGAGGGTGCGCAGCTGGTGGCCGCCCCCGCCGGGCAGCCGCCGCGGACGTACGCCGGTGGCGATGACCAGACCGTCGTACGGCAACGATGTGCCGTCCTCCATCCGTACGGTACGGGTAGTGAGGTCCAGGCCGGTCGCCGCGAGACCGAGCCGCAGGTCGAGTCCGAGCGCGACCAGGTCCGTCGGCCGGCGCAGACGCAGGTTGTCGGGCTCCCAGTCCCCGGCAAGCAGGTGCTTGGAGAGCGGAGGCCGGTCGTAGGGGACGTGGGGTTCGTCTCCGATCAGTGTCAGGGTGCCGTCGTAGCCTTCCCTGCGCAGCGTCTCGGCCGCCGCCAGACCGGCAGCCGAGGCACCGACGATGACGATTCGCTTCACTGTTCGACCAGACGGATCGCGGCGGCGGGGCAGATCGCCGCCGCCTCCCGTACGCCGTCGAACAGTTCTTCATCCGGCCGGTCGGTCAGCAGGACGGCGATGCCGTCGTCGTCGCGCTGGTCGAAAACGTCGGGGGCGGCCATGACGCACTGTCCGGAGGCAGCACACTTCGGCGCGTCGAGTTCCACATGCATGATTGCTGACCTCGGTTTTGTCCGTAAATGGGGGTAATGGGGTGAAGCTGGAAGCGATCCGGGGCAACGGACCGGTCGATGAGACCGGAACCGCGCCCCGGATCGACTTCACCGTCCAAGACAGCCGGCCTACGGCGGTGGGTGGAGGGCCGGGTTCGGCTGACCGTTGACAGCCTTCCGCCCCACGCGCCCGACCTCGATCCGTCGAAGGGGCTTGTCTCTCCTGTGGCGCAGCCGGCTCTTCAACGTCGCCTCCACTCTCGAAGATCCCGTCCAGCGCGTCCGACGCGGCCTACGTCACATCCAGTACGCGGCCACCTCGTGGACGGCTGCCTCGCCGAGACCGGCCTGGCCGTCAGACCCGCCTGAGCAGCGATACGACGTCCCGAGCTCAGTGCCGGCAACCGGCGGCTTTGAGGCCCATGATGCGGTCGAGGTAGCGGCTTGACGTGTTGAGCCGCCACAGGGCACCCCGGGCTATGGCTCGGCGGTTGCGGGGGTCGGCGGTCATCGGCTTGACGACGTTCGTGAACCACGCGCTGGCGTGATGTGCGTCGATACCGATGTGCAGGCGGTGGTAGGTGATGCCGTCGTCGGGCAGGCCCAGTCGCTCCCAGCCATGCAGTACCTGGGAGAAGCGGTCGGGCGCCATCCACTCGGTCACCGCCAGAAGGCCGACCGCCTCGGCGAACGTGTTCCGGTAGCGGCACAGCAGCACGGCGAGGTTGCCGCTGAGCAGGGCCTCGGTGGACAGGCTCTCCGTGAGTTCGGTGCTGGTGATGCCGAAGTAGTCGATGAGCCGGCCGAACAGCGTGGTGTGCACCATCTCCGGGTCGCCGTTGCCCATCTCGTCCCAGAAGTTCTGGGCGATCTCCATCTTGGTACCGCCGTCGGTGCCCACCTGCATCATGGCCAGGAGGTCGTCGAAGCGGCCGTCCACGGACGACTCGTGGAGCACGAAACGACGGAAGTCCT
This sequence comes from Streptomyces sp. NPDC029151, assembly GCF_055564315.1. Taxonomy (NCBI): domain Bacteria; kingdom Bacillati; phylum Actinomycetota; class Actinomycetes; order Kitasatosporales; family Streptomycetaceae; genus Streptomyces; species Streptomyces sp. NPDC029151. Next base: position 608,449 of record NZ_JBVHWQ010000001.1, on the reverse strand, counting down.
CCTCGGTGGCGTGGTCCCGGATGAAGGAGCGGTAGTAAGGGTGCTTGAACGCCTGGTGCTCCCGGGTGAGGGCCTTGAGCCAGGGCACGAACGCTTCGGGGTCGTCCGGTATCGAGGCGTAGACGGCGTCGTCGATCCAGGCGTCCTCATTGCGGATGGTGTCCCGTTCCAGCCTGCGGGTCACGGCGTGCAGCGCGGTGGAGCCCTCGGGTGTCGGCCCCAACGGCAGCTGGGTGTGCACGGCGTAGATCTTGGACAGCAGGTACTGCTGCGCAAACTGGGCGTCCGCGTCGCCGACCGCCGCCGCGTCCCCGAGTTCGCCGACCGAGTTCACCAGTTCGGCGGTCCGGGACGGGGCGGCGTAGTGGGCTTCGAACACGTCTTCGGGCCAGGCGAGCTGCTGGGCGATGCGGTCGGCGAGCTGCATCGACGCGGAGGCCGTGTCAAGGTACGCCGGAAAGAGCGTGCTGGTCATGCTGATATCTCCTCAACTGACGTGTGAGACGGTGGGAAGTAGGTGTGTGCAGAGGCCGGAGCGGTACGCAGAGGCGACTTCGCGAGCTTGCCCGTCGGCGTGCGCGGCAGACGGGCGGTGAACTCGACCACACGCGGCGCCTTGTAGCGCGCGATGCGGCCCCGGACGAAGCCGACGAGTTCCTCGGCGAGGCCTGGCCCGGGTGCTACGCCGTTCTCCAGCTCGACCACGGCCTTGACGGCCTCGCCCATCTCGGGATCCGGCACCCCCACCACGGCGGCGTCGGCGACCGCGGGATGCAGCACGAGGACGCTCTCGATCTCCTGGGGGTAGATGTTGACCCCGCCGGAAATGATCGTGAACGCCTTGCGGTCGGTGAGGAAGAGGTAGCCGTCCTCATCGACGTGACCGATGTCGCCGGTTGTCGTCCAGTGGGGGTGATCAGGGTGCCGAGTCCGCCGGGTCTGCTCGGGATCGTTGTGGTAATCGAACGGGGGTTCTTCGCGCTCGAAGTAGACCAGTCCGGTGTGCCCGGCCGGAAGTTCCCGGCCGGCGTCGTCACAGATCCGCACTGATCCCAGCGCCGCGACCCCCACCGAGCCCGGCTTACGCAGCCACTGCTGCGGATCGATGAGGGTGACGCCGTTGCCCTCGGTCGACGAGTAGTACTCGTACAGGACCGGCCCCCACCACCGCATCATCCGGTGCTTCACCTCGACCGGGCACGGTGCGGCCGCGTGGATGGCGACCCGCATCGAGGAGACGTCGTAGCGCTCGCGCACCGCGTCCGGCAGCCGCAGCATGCGGACGAACATGGTGGGCACCCACTGGCTGTGGGTGACCCTGTGCCGCTGGATAGCGGCCAGTGCACCCTCTGCGTCGAAGGAGGACATGAGAACGACGGTGCCGCCGGTCGCTGTCACGATGCCGCTGAACCGCAGCGGCGCCGCGTGATACAGGGGGGCCGGGCACAGATAGACGGTGTCCTGTCCGAACCCGTAGGCCGGCTGGAACAGCTGGGTGAATGCCGAAGGCTCGGTGCGGACGTCGCCGTCGGGCAGCCCGGGTCTGATGCCCTTGGGCCGGCCGGTGGTGCCCGAGGAGTACAGCATGTCGACGCCTCGCGGCTGGAAGTCCGGCGGTTCGGCGGACGCCGCGGCGAGCCCTGCCTCGTACGTCCCGTCGTCCAGGCCGAGCACCGTCAGGTGGCGCGGCACCGACGAGACGACCGCGGAGCCCAGTGCCGTCAGGCTGCCGGACACGATGAGAACCCGGGCACCGCAGTCGTCGATGATGTACGCGGCTTCCTCGGCACTGAGATGGTGGTTGACGGCGGTGAGGTAGAGACCCGACCGCAGAGCGGCCCAGTAGACCTCCACCATCCGCGGGTCGTTGTCGCAGAGTACGGCGACGGTGTCGCCGCGGCGCAGGCCCGTCCGACGCAGGTGGTCCGCGAGCCGCAGCGAGCGGTCCTCCAGCTGGCCGTATGTCAGGGTTCGTGCGCCGTCGGCGGTCACTACCGCCGGCCGGTCAGGGGCGTGCGCTCCTGGGTACATCGGCGAACACTCCTCTTCGTGATGACGAACGGGCTGGTCCCGTCAGGACCACAGGACGAGCTCCCCGGACCCGGAGATGCCGATGAAGAAGGCCAGGGCGACGCGGCGGCCCGGCCCGGCGGGGAGGATGGTGTGGTAGTTGCGGGGGTCGAACAGGACCGCGTCGCCGAGGGAGGCCCGCACACTGGCGCACGGCTCTTCGGCGACCATCTCGTCGGGGTAGAAGTAGTTCCCGCCACGCCGGATCTCGTCACGGGGTTCCCAGCGACGGCGGAACACGTTCAGCTCGCCACCCGAACTTGGCACCGAGATGTGGCAGTTGAACGCGAGCTGACAGACCGGGGTCTCGTCGACCATGCCCGGGAACTCGCGCACGAGCTCGTCGAAGTGGACGCCGCCGCCCCCGTTGACCTCGCGGATCATCCCGGCGAACATGGGCCGGCCGCCGAGCGTGAGGTCGCGGACCCCGCCGGGCCAGGACTCGGCGAGCTTCGCCTTGGCCAGGTCCAGCGGGTCGGCGCCCTCGAGCAGGCCGACCCGCACGGCCGTCGACCGCTCGACGTCGGCCCAGTACGCGGCGGGGAAGTCCTCATGCTGGTAGTAGTCGAACACCGCTGGGCCGAGCTTGGGAATCCGCTTCTTCATCAGGGCCTCGTCGTAGCTGCCCATCGTGCAGCCCTCCAGCCCCCTCATGATCTGGGCGCAATGGTCGGCGTCGAAGAAGCCACGGATGCGGATCGCGCCCAGCACGCCGGCGCCGAGGCGCAGCAGGTGGTCGGGTTCGAGCCGGTCCGTTGTAAGGGTGTCGAACAGGAGGGCCGTCTGGTCGGGACCGGACCCGGAAAGGTTCTTCGGCGGCGTCTGGGTGGTCGCCATGGTCGATCGCTTCCTTTCGATTCTCGGGGTGGTGGGCGCGGTCCGGCCCGGTGTCCTCCGACCGGGCCCCTCGGTCACCCGCGCCGCGCCGCATCCTGCTGGTGGCGGCGTTCGGCGAGGTCAACGACCTCGTTGCAGCGCTGCTCCTGGAGCGAGGGCTCCAGGAAGGCCCACGCGGGACACCCGTTGACCTCCATGACGACCCATTCGCCGTCGTGCCGGACGATGTCGACACCCGCCATGCTCAGACCGGTCGCCGCCGTCGCGCGCAGGCCGGCGTCGGCCAGGTCGTCTTCGGGCGTCACGAGTTCGATGTCGGCGCGCCGGATATCCTCCGGCTTCTTCGTCTCGGCGCCTGAGATCGGCTTCCACTGACCATCACTTTCGGTCATGACGTGCACGCACATGGTGACCTGGCCGTCGACGACGTGGACTCGCCAGTCGCCGTCGTGCTTCAAGTACTCCTGGCACAGGAGTTCGCCGTAGGTGTCGAGGAGCTGCTCCATGCGGGTCCGGGCCCGGTCGGTAAGCCCTTCGGAGAAGCGGTCGACGTCGATACCGCGGTGCCCGACCGAGGGTTTGACGACGACGGCGCCCCACTCCGCCACGGCCGCCTCGAAGTCCTCGATGCCGCGGCATATCCGGGTCTTGGGAACGTGCACGCCGGCCTGGGCCACCCGGTGCAGCATCACCGCCTTGCTGACCGCCGCCGTGTGGGCGTCCGCCGGGTCCAGCATGACCAGTCCGGACACACTGGAGAGCAGGAAGAGCCGCTCGACCGCATAGCGCCAGTTCTTCAGTCCGACGTGCGCGCGCGAGACCACCACATCCAGGTCGGCGGCGTCCCGGCCGGCGATGGTCGGGGTCGTGCCGAGAGGGGTTTCCCGAAGTGCGATGTCCGAGAGCTCGAAAACCGTTGTCTCGTGTCCCCTGGCCCGGGCCGCGGCCGCTATGCCCTCGGATTCCGCCTCCCCGGCGTGCCATGCGAGAATTCCAAGTTTCATGCGATGCCCTTTCTCGGGAATTTCTCTCGCCGATAGTGCACAGTGAAGGAGGTGCGAATGTCGCACGGGCTCCGTTCGCCCGTCAATCGACGAAACCGCCGTCCCGCCGGCGGGACAACCCGCGAGGGCGGCACTATGCCAGTGCCCCGTCCGAAGTGTTCCGCTGCGGATTTCTGGCCGTCGCCTGCGCCCTTGACCTGCGGGTCAGGGCCCGTGGTACAGGTGGAGACCACGCATGCGCTGAGAATGGAGAGTTGTGTGGGAACGGAGAGTCTCGGTGATCGATGAACGGGTTATATCGGCCAGGAATCTTGTAAAGTGTTACGACGAGTTCGAGGCGGTCAAGGGAATCGATTTCGAGGTGCGGTCCGGTGAGGCTTTCGGACTCCTGGGATCGAACGGCGCAGGCAAGTCATCGACGATGAGGATGATCGGGTGCGTCTCCCGGCCGACCTCCGGGGAGCTGAGTGTCCTCGGAATGGATCCGGTCAAGGATGGCTCGCGCATCCGGGGGCGCATCGGCGTGTGTCCGCAGTTCGACAACCTGGATCCGGACCTGACTGTCCGGGAGAACCTGTACGCCTACAGCCGCTACTTCGGCATTCCACGCGCCGAGGGCAGACGGCGCGCGAACGAGCTCCTGGAGTTTTTCGAGATCGCGGACAAGGCGCACGGGAAGGTTGCCGCGATGTCCGGCGGCATGAAGCGTCGGCTTACGATCGCGCGTGCCTTGATCAACGACCCCGAGATCGTCCTGCTCGACGAGCCGACTACGGGCTTGGACCCGCAGGCGCGGCATCTGGTGTGGGAGCGACTGCACCAGCTGAAGCGCCGGGGCATCACCCTGATCCTCACCACGCACTACATGGACGAGGCGGAGCAGCTGTGCGACCGGCTGGTCATCATGCGCTCCGGCCGGTTCGTCGCCGAGGGATCGCCGGCATCCCTCATCCGGACGCACACCCAACCCGAGGTCGTGGAGCTGAGGTTCACCTCGGACGACCTGCCCGAGATGGCCGAGAAGGTCAACGACCTGGGAAGGGTCGAGGTGCTCCCGGACCGCCTGCTCATCTACACCGACCGGGGAGACGACGTGGCGGCCGGAGTACGGGCCAGGGCGCTGGGTCCGTCGAGCGTGCTGGTCCGCCGGTGCGGCCTGGAGGACGCCTTCCTGGCGCTGACCGGGAGGGACGCCCGGTGACCAGCTCCAGCTTGGCCGTCATGGAACGGCACCTGATCGCCTACCGGCGCCTGTGGAAGTCCTCTGCGCTCAGTGCCGTCCTGACGCCCGTGCTCTTCATGGTAAGCATCGGAGTCGGGGTGGGCGGCTTCGTCGACGAGGTCGACGGTGTGCCCTATCTGGCGTGGATCGCCGCTCCTTTGCTGCTCTCCGCGGTCTTCCAGCAGACCGCCCAGGAGTCCACATCCCGCGTCTTCCACGAGCTGAACACCACCCGCACCGTCCACGCGATCGTCGCGACGTCGGCGAGTGTGCGGGACGTCCTGGCGGGCCGGCTGCTGTACTTGATGGTCAAGGTGCAGTTCTCGACGGTGTGCTTCCTCGCGATCGCCGCGTGCTTCGGGGCGGTCCGCTCGTGGTGGATCTTCGCGGAGCCTCTGGTGGCTGCCGGGGTCGCGGTCGCCACGGCCCTGCCGCTGACCGCGCTGGCCGGCACCATCACCGACGACACGTACCTGCCGGCCCTCTCGCGCCTCATCACGGTCCCGGTCGTGCTGTTCTCCGGCATCTTCTTCCCGCCGACGAAGCTGCCGGAGTGGGCGACGGTCACGGTCTACGCGACCCCGCTCTGGCACGGGGTCGACCTCGCTCGGGCGGCCGCCCTGGGGCAGCGGCCCGAGTGGCCGCTGTGGGCGCACATCGCGGTCCTCGGTGCGTGGAGCGCCGTGGGATACGTGCTTTCGTCCAGGATCCTCCATCGCCGCGTCTACGACGGGAACAGCTGACATGACCACTCTCGCTCCCTCCCCGAGCCGGGTGCGGGCCATCACGTCCCGGAACATCAGTGCCCTGCGATCCGGGCCGGAGTACTGGGTCACCATCCTCTCCGGTGTCTTCGAGCCGCTCATGTACATGCTCGCGATGGGCGTCGGACTGGGCTCCCTGATGACCGGTCACTGGAGCGTGGACGGGAAGGAGGTCTCCTACCTGCAGTTCATCGCCCCGGCCATGCTGGCGAGTGCCGCGATGTCCGGAGCGGTGTCGGAGACCCTGATCCACTTTTTCTTCAAGCTCCGGTACCAGCACACCTTCGAGGGGATGCTGGCCACACCGATCCGCCCGGTGGACATCGTCGCGGGGGAACTGCTGTGGGCCTTGGTCCGCAGCGCCGGCTACATCGCTGTCTTCCTCGCCGTCATCGCAGCGTTCGGGGTCACCACGCCGGCGCGCGCGCTCGCCGTCCTCCCCGCGGGACTCCTCGTCTCCTTCGCCTTCGGCGCGCTGGGGATGGTCGTGGCGACGCGGCTTCGCGGTCCGCAGGACTTCGACATGGTGGTGGTCGGCCAGCTGGGCCTCTTCCTGTTCTCCGGAGCCTTCGCTCCCCTCAGCCGGTATCCGGAGCCGCTCCACACCCTCGCGGGGTTGCTGCCGCTGTACCACGGGGTGCAGCTGGTCCGGGGTGCGGCGTTCGGTCACCTCTCGCTCATGCTGGCGGGGCATGCCGCCTACCTGCTCGTTCTCGGTGTGGGCTGCCTGACCTGGGCCGCGCGCCGGATCGAGCTGGGTGACGACTGAAGAGGAACTGGTCGACGCGGAACGGCGAAAACCCTGGCAACGCGGCGGACGGCCGCGTTGCCAGGGTCCTTTTCCTAAGTCAGGAGTCCGTCGGGCGGACGAGGTCCGCAGGGTCGGTGTTGGCGCCGCAGAGAACCACGCAGACCTTCTCACCGTCGGCCGGCCGGTAGCCGTGAGTCGGCGGTCCCTGCCGGCCCGTCAGAGCTGCCAGCGCGGTCGCGGCACCGTGTTCGACGACGACACGGTGGTGGTCCCAGAGCGCCTGGCGGGTCCGGAGAATGTCCGCGTCGGCCACCAGTACCGATCGCACGCTGTCATCGGTGGCGGCGTGCAGGGCCATGGCGGAGATGCGGCGGGCGCCGAGCGAGTCCGACGCCACGGAGTCCACGGGCACGTCGACCGGACGGCCGGCCTCGATCGCGGCGTTGAGCGCGCGGCAGTGTTCCGGTTCGACCGCCACCGTACGGATACCGTGGTAACGAGCCGCGGTGGCGACCCCGGCGAACAGGCCGCCGCCGCCGACCGCGACCACTACGGTGTCCAGGTCGGGGATCCGGTGCCGGATCTCCTCCAGGAGAGTTCCGGCACCGGCCGCGATGAGGGGGTGGTCATAGGCGTGGGCCAGCAGCGCGCCGGTCCGCTGCGCGTGTTCCTGCGAGGCTTCCAGGGCCTGGGTGTACTCGGTGCCGATCAGCCGCACGTCGGCGTCGTACCTCCGGAGCTTGGCGACCTTGACCTGCGGTGCGGTGCCCGGCAGGAAAACGGTGGCGGGTACGCCCTGTTGCCGGGCGGCCCAGGCGCATGCGAGGCCCGCGTTGCCACCCGAAGCGATGGCGACCCCGGCGTCCGGTAGGGTCCCGGCGTCGCGATGCGCCTGGATGAAGTTCTGGGCCCCGCGGGCCTTGAAGCTCCCGGTGTGCTGGAGGAACTCCAGCGCCAGCCACACCTCGCGTCCCGGGAGCCCGTCGTCGAAGGGTACGAGGTTGATGGGCCGGACGCGTCCGGCGATACGGTCGGCGGCGGTTTTCACGTCGCCCTGCGTGAGGGTGACCACGTCGTTGGTCCTCCTGGGTGGTGGGGTGGTCGCGACTCGGCCGCGGAGGCGAGAGCCGCCCACGGCTGAGACCGCTGGGACAGGGTCCGGTGCCTGGTGCGGCGCTACGAGGCCAAGCCGGCGCGTTCCAGTGCCTCGGCACCGGCTCGCAGCGCGGCGATCCGGTCCTCCAAGGTGAAACCCCCAGGTGCCAACGCGAAGCCTCCGGGCGCCACTGTGCGGGCGTTGACGTCGATCTCGGCATACGCCGTCATGAGCTCGGCGATGCGCTCCACCCGGCCAAAGAGCGTGGTGGGGAGGAAGTCCAGCGCCAGCCAGGCCTCGTGCCCCGGGAGCCCGTCGTCCAAGGGTGCGTGGTTGATGGGCCGGGCGGGTCCGGCGATACGGTCGGCGGCGGTTTTCACGTCGCCCTGCGCGGAAGTGTCCACGTCGTTGGTCCTCCTGGGTGGTGGGGTGGTCGCGACTCGGCCGCGGAGGCGAGAGCCGTCCACGGCTGAGACCGCTGGGACAGGGTCCGGTGCCTGGTGCGGCGCTACGAGGCCAAGCCGGCGCGTTCCAGTGCCTCGGCACCGGCTCGCAGCGCGGCGATCCGGTCCTCCAAGGTGAAACCCCCAGGTGCCAACGCGAAGCCTGCGGGCGCCAGTGTGAGGGTGTTGACGCCGGCTTCGGCATACGCCGTCATGCGCTCGGCGATGCGCTCCACCGGGCCCAGGAGCGTGGTGGAGTCGATCAGTTGGTGGGGGACGGCGGCTGCCGCGCCGGTCTTGTCGCCGGCCAGGTACCGTTCCTGGATCTCAGCCGCCTCCTTCTCGTACCCCATCCGCTGCACGAGCCGGTTGTAGAAGTTCTGGCTGCGGCTGCCCATCCCCCCGACGTACAGGGCGGTGTAGGGCCTGAATCCGTCCGCCAGACGGCCGAGGTCGTCACCGACCGCGATGGGGAGCGTCGGAGCGACGTCGAAGCCGTCCATCGTGCGGCCCGCCCGCGCGCGGCCGGTACGCAGGTGCCGCAGGGTGGTCTCCTCCAGCTGCTCGGCCGCGGTGAGGAGCAGCAGCGCACCGTCGGCGATCTCGCCGGTCTGTTCGAGGTTCTTCGGGCCGATCGCCGCGACGTACAGCGGGATGTGCTCCCGGACCGGATGGACGGTCAGACGCAGCGGCTTTCCGGGGCCGCCCGGCAGCGGCAGCGTCCAGTGCTCGCCCTGGTGGCTCAGCCGTTCACGGGCGAGCGTCCGGCGGACGATCTCGACGTACTCCCGGGTGCGGGCGAGCGGCCGGTCGAATCTGACGCCGTACCAGCCCTCGGAGACCTGCGGTCCCGAGACGCCGATGCCGAGGCGGAACCGACCGCCCGAGAGCGTGTCGAGCGTGGCGGCTGTCATCGCGGTCATGGTGGGCTGGCGGGCCGGGATCTGGAGGACGGCGGTGCCCACGTCGATGTGGTCGGTCTGGGCGGCGACCCAGGCGAGCACCGTGGGTGCGTCCGAGCCGTACCCCTCAGCAGCCCAGCAGACCGCGTAGCCGAGGCGGTCGGCCTCCTGGGCGACGGCGAGGTTGTCCGTGTCGGCGCCGGCACCCCAGTAGCCGAGGTTGATACCGAGTCGCATGTCAGCGCCTCCCGGTGTGCAGCGGTCGGCGAGCAGCTAGAACGCGCACGGCAGGCTCTGGTGGCCGTTGACGAAGCTCGACAGGTGGCGAGTGCCGGGCGACGTGGCGTGGATGCCGGGGAGCCGGGTGAACAGCTCCCGGAGCAGCACAGAGATCTGGTGGCGGGCCAAGTGGGCGCCGAGGCAGAAGTGCGGGCCGGGTGCGCCGAAGCTCACGTGGGGATTCGGGTGGCGGGTGATGTCGAAGGTGTCCGGGTCCTTGAACGCGGTCTCGTCGCGGTTCGCGGAGTTGTAGAACATCACCACGCGGTCACCGGCCTGGTAGGTGTGCCCAGACAGCTCGATGTCGCTCTTGACGTCGCGGCGCATCCAGGTCGTGGGAGTGGCGTACCGGAGCACCTCCTCGATCGCGCGGGGAAGACGGCCCGGCAGGTCGTCCAGCAGCAGCGCGCGCTGGTCGGGATGGTCGGTGAGCAGGGCGAGGGTGTGTGACAGCGTGTTTCGCGCGGTCTCGCTGCCGGCGACGAGGAGCAGGGTGAAGAACTTTCCCAGCTCCTTCTGGGTCAGGCACTCGCCCTCGATGTCCGCGGTGATCAGCTTCGTGACGAGGTCGTCACCGGGCTGCCGTCGTCGGGCATCGGCCAGATCGGCGGCGAACGCGTGCAGCTTGGTGTACTTGGTCACCAACGTGGCGTCGCGGTCGTTCCCGTCCGCCGTCGCGTAGTCCGGATCGCCGGCCGCAAGGATCATGTCGGTGAGGCCGATCACCTCGTCCTCCATGGAGGCCGGAATGCCGAGCATGCGGCAGATCACCCGCATGGGCATCAGCATCGAGACTTCGGAGACGAAGTCACACGGTCCCTTGTCGATGAGGTCGTCGACGATCCCGCGGGCGATGCCCGCGATGTCCTCGGCGAGGTTACCGATCATCTTCGGGGTGAACGCACGGCTCACGATCCGACGCAGCCGGGTGTGCTGGGGAGCGTCCAGGCTGATGATCGACCCCGCAAATTCCAGGACCTCCGGAGACGGGTTGTTCGGACTGGTCGAGATCGGCTCCGAACTGAACGCCTGGGTGTTGCGGCTCGCTGTCAAGACATCGTCGTACCGGGTCAGTGCGAAGAAGCCGTGGCCGTCGTCGGTGGGGCAGAACACCGGCCGTGGAGCCGCGCGCAGTTGCCTGAACACTTGGTTCCGCTCCTCCAGCGGCTTGCGCCAGAAATCCAGGTCAATGAGATCGAGCTCCATGGTCTGCATAAGCGGGAATCCTTTCTCTCTTGCGGGTCTCCGGGAAGGTATGAGCCGCACCCGGGAAGGGGCAAGGGCCAGTCCGCGAAGGCTTCCCCAGGGCTGTCCCGCCGGCGGGACGGAAGTTGTGGCGAGGCCTCTTCCGGGGGTGTGGTTCAATTGCCAACCGGACGCCGCCTTCCTAGTGTTCCGTCAGTCAGTCGCCGAATGCAGACCGAGAGGCAGTAATGGACAACCGGTGGAACGACAATCAGCTCGCACTCCGCGCGAAATTCATGGATTTCGGAAAGACCGTTGCCGCGCCGGGAAGCATTCGGCGCGACCGTACCGTGGAATTCGACTTCGACCTGTGGCGAAAAATCGCCGACAGTGGGTTCTGGAAGATATCGGTGCCCAAGGAGCTCGGCGGTGACGGTGGCGAGCTGAGTGATTTCATCGCCGCCCTTGAAGGGCTCAGCCGCGGCGCCAACGATCCCGGTTACATGGTGTCGGTGGGCGCGCACGGCTCGCTGATCCAGCTGCTGCTGCGGTACGGCACGCAGGAGCAGCAGGAGCACTACATCCCGCGCCTGATGTCCGGCGAGATCGGGGCCACGGCGTGCACCGAGCCGACCGGCGGCTCGCACGTGACCGGGATCCGCACCACAGCACGCGCCCTCTCCGCGGACGAGTTCGAGCTGACCGGCCAGAAGTGCCACATCACCAACGCCCCCGTGGCGGACATCGCGCTGATCGTCGGGCGGGTCGCCGACGTCGGCAAGCGGGACATCACGCTCTTCCTGATCGAGCGCGGGCAGCAGGGCGTCTCCCAGGGCGAGCCGGAGGACCTGATCGGACTGCGGTCAAGCCCCCTCGGACCGATCACCATGGACGCCGCGCGTATCACCCCCGGCCGCATCATCGGCGAGATCGGCAATGGCATCGAGATGCTCTACTGGTGCCTCGCGTTCGACCGGCTGAACTTCGGCATCATCGCGTCGGCGCACATGGACTCCTTCGTCCCGCAGGCGCTGGAACGGGCCACCACCCGCGAGGCGTTCGGCGCCCCGATCGCCGAGCACCAGTACATCCAGGACAAGATCGTACTGATGAAGGTCGCGGCGGAGACCGCCCGCCAGCTGTCCTACGCCACGCTGTCCGCCCTGGAGAACGACGACGCCCAGGCCAACAGCCTGGCGTCCTGCACCAAGCTCGCAGCCGCCCAGGGCATCGTCGCGGCGAGCCAGGAGCTCCTGCAGCTCTTCGGCCACCTCGGCTTCGACCGGGACTTCGGCATCGAACGCCAGTTGCGCGATGCCGCGGCGTTCCGGATCGCTGGCGGCACCGACGAGATGCAGAAGAAGAACATCTTCAGCCAGCTGCTCGCGGAGCACCGCACCGCGCGTGCCTGATCCGGGTCCACCAACGAGAGAGGCAGCCCCACCCATGGGTTCAACGGAGGTCTTCAGGGAGACCCGGCAGGTGACGGACGTGGACTCGGCTGAGCGCTGGGGCAACGTCGGCCTGCCCGTGCTGTCGACACCGGCGATCCTCGGAACCGTCGAGGTGCTGTGTGACGCACTGATGAAGAAGCACCTCGACGCCGGCCAGATGACCGTCGGAGTGTCCGCGACGATGCGGCACCACGCTCCGGTGAAGGTCGGCCGCGCCGTCGAGTACGAGATCAGCGCGCCCGCCGTCGCCCGGCGGATGGAGTTCTCCTTCCGGGTCCTCGACGAGGCCGGCGAGACCATCAGCGTCGGTACGCACGAGCGAGCGGTGATCGACGTCCAGAAGTTCACGAGCCGACTGGCCGACTGAGGAAGCAGGGACATGGCAAACGACATCCTCGACACGCCAGGACTGGACCTCAGGGCGGCCAGGCCCCTCGCAGTGAAGGCCAGTGGCTGCTGGATCTATGACGCGGAGGGACGCGACTATCTCGACGGCAGCTCCGGGACGATCTGCGTCAACATCGGCCACGGGGTCCCAGAGATCATCTCCGCCATGACCCGGCAGGCACAGCAGCTGGGTTTCGCCCACCGCTACCAGTTCGCCAGCGAGGCCGTACGCGAACTCACCGCGGAGATCCACCGGGTGACCGGCCACAGGTTCAAGGAGGTCGTCTACACCAACTCCGGGTCGGAGGCCACAGAGACCGCGCTGCGTCTGGTGCTGAACCACCACGCCGCTCGCGGTGACGCCGACCGCACCGTCGTACTGGCCCAGTTCCCCAGCTACCACGGAATGACCGCCGGTGCCTTGAGTATCTCCGGACACCCGCAGCGCCGGCGCAACCTCGACCCGCTACACGACAACAGGCTGAGCCTCGGCACTGTCGCCGCCCACGACGCCGCCGCCCCGCTTCCCGGGCTGGCGGAGTGGGAAGAGCGGTTCGCCGCCATCGGCCCGGAGCGGATCGCCGCCGTGGTGGTCGAGCCGGTCGGCGGCGCCGCCGGCGGCGCCGCCGAGCTGCCGGACGAGACCCTTCGCGGCTTGCGCGAGCTGTGCGACCGGTCCGGCGCCCTGCTGGTGATCGACGAGGTCATGACCGGCTTCGGCCGGACCGGCGAATGGTTCGGACACGACCGTTCCGGGGTGCGCCCCGACCTCGTGATCACCGCGAAGGGGCTGAGCGCCGGCTACACGCCCATCGGCGCCTGCCTGGTGAGCCCGGAGGTGTTGCCGGGGCGATCGGCCGTCGACGCCGCGGTCGGGCACACCATGAGCGGCAACCCGGTGTCCGCCGCGACCGCGCTGGCAGTGCTCCGCTACATGCAGGAGCACGACCTGGTGGCCCACGCCGCCAAGCTCGGCCCCCTGCTGACCGAGCGGCTCGCCGGGGTCACGGCTGGACTGGAGTTCACCCGGCCGCCGCGCGGCCGCGGACTGCTCCAGGGCATACCCCTCGTGCAGGACGCCGAGGAGTACGCCACGAATCCGCTGGCACCGTGGATCTGCGCCGCCGCGATGGAATGCGGTCTGCAGCTGTACCCGGCCGGGGTGGACGCACGGTCCCAGACCATCCTCGTAGCGCCGCCCCTCACCCTCACCGAAGCCGAACTGGACATCCTCATCGCCAGGTTGGAGCGGGCTCTGCGCCTCGTCGCCGCCACGGCACACGCCCGCTAGGGAGCACTCCATGAGCAAACTGATCATCGGCAACTCGTTCAACGACTACCTGGTGGGCGATCTCAACTCCTTCGACCCGCTGGAGCGGACGATCGGAGGCAACATCTCGCTCCGGCTCGTCTGGCTCGCTGAGCCGGGTGATCTCGTTGTGCTGCCCCAGCCCGTGAATCCCGAGTTCATCGGGTACGTCATGGACTTCAAGGGCATCCCTGCGGACTCGGTCACCATCCTCGTGCCGCCGCCGGGCGAGTTCGGCACCGACGTCCTCACCACGGACCGGATGACCGAGCCCGCCTTCGAGCAGCTGCTGCTCAGGGAAGCCCGCGCACGCGGCGTCGACCAGGTGCTTCCCTACGTCTTCGACACCGTCGTCGTGCGGATCTGCGACATGCTCGGCCTCGACACCTCGGCACCGAACCTCGCCTTCCTGAAGGAAGGCGGCTGCGAACTCCTCAACAGCAAGAGCGTCTTCCGGATGCTGGCGGCGGGATCCGGGGTCGCGACCGCCGACGGTGTGGCGACCTACTCCCGGGAGCGCGCCCAGAGGTTCGTCCTGGACCAGTTCGCCCTCGGCCGCCCAGTGATCGTCAAGCAGGACTTCCACCAGGGCGGACACGGGAACGAGATCCTCGCCCCCACCGTCGGCGTCACCCAGATCGGGGCGGGCGCCCTCACCGTTCTCGACCGGCCCGGCGCACTCGCCGACCACCTCGCCCAGCGCTGGCCCGTCTACTCCAACGACGGTCGGAACAAGGTCGTCGTCGAGCACTACGTTCCGGACAGCATCCCGCTCGGTGCCGAGGTCGACATCAATGACACCGGGGCGACGGTGTACCACGTCGGCGAGATGCGCATGACCCCGGTCTTCGACGGAGTCGTTCTGCCGGGCGAGACCACCACCAAGACACAGCGCGAGGAGTTCCGTGCTGCCGCCGAGCGGCTCGGCAAGGCCATCCAGGCCCTCGGCTACCGAGGCCTGATCAACATCGACGGAATCGTCTCGCCGGACGGCGAGGTGCGCTTCACCGAGTACAACGGCCGACTGGGCGGCACCACCCACCTCCACTGGCTCGGCCTTGCCGTAGCCGGTGAAGGCTACCCGGACCGCACAGTCTTCGTCAGCAACAACGACTGGAAGGTCGCCTCGTTCACCGCGGCGATCACCGAGCTGCGATCCCAGGGGCTCGCCTACGACTCGGAGCACTCGTCCGGCGTGGTCATCACCTGCGACCACACCGAACAGTCCGGCGCCGTCGAGTACTGCGTGGTAGGCCCCGACAGCGAGTCCGTCGCCCAGACCGAAGCGACCCTGAAAAGTCTCTTCTGAGCCACAGGCCGCGTCGGCAAGGCCGATGCCCCTGGGGGCGGGCCAACCGAGTCTCCCACCGTCTTGAGCTGCTCCGCCGGCCGGACCGCTCCGCCTGGGCCGCCCTCGGCCCAGGCGAAGACCGTGGTGCCCCCTTCCCCTCAACGTGGTCCCCCTTCCCCTCAACCGTGCGATAGGCAGAGTTCACGACCATGCGCGATGTCGAGATCACTAACGAGTCCACCACGCCTGCCACGGGCCGCTCGGCGGACCATGACCGTGACACGGCGCGTACGCCCCTCACCGGCGGAACCCACGAACCCATCGCCGTCATCGGCATCGCGTGCCGACTGCCGGGCGCCCCCGACCCCGAGGCGTTCTGGCGTCTTCTCGACGCCGGTGAGGACGCGATCACCGAATCACCCGCCGACCGCTGGGCGCACCACCCCGGTATCCAGGCTCCGTTCGGCGGCTTCCTGGAACAGGTGGACCGGTTCGACGCGGGCTTCTTCGGTGTGTCGCCGCGTGAGGCCGCCATGATGGACCCCCAGCAACGCCTCATGCTCGAACTCAGCTGGGAAGCAATGGAGAACGGCCGGGTCGTGCCCGGCGAGCTGGCCGGCAGCCGCACCGGAGTCTTCGTGGGCGCCATAGCCGACGACTACGCGCGCCTGCTGGACCGCGCGGGCGAGGACGGCATCACCCAGCACACTGTGACCGGCACCTACCGCGGCATCATCGCCAACCGCGTCTCCTACTTCCTCGACCTTCGCGGCCCCAGCCTGGTCGTCGACACCGCGCAGTCCTCGGCTCTCGTCGCTGTCCGGATGGCCTGCGAAAGCCTGGCGCGCGGCGAGTCCACGCTGGCGCTGGCCGGCGGTGTGAGCCTCAACATCCTGCCCGAGACCACCGTCGGCACCCAGAAGTTCGGAGCCCTCTCGCCCGACGGGCGGTGCTACACCTTCGACGAACGCGCCAACGGCTATGTACGCGGCGAAGGCGGCGCCGTCCTGCTCCTGAAGCCGTACTCGCGAGCCCTTGCCGACGGCAACCAGGTGCACTGGCTGATCCTCGGTGGCGCCGTCAACAGCGACGGCGCCACCGATGGGCTGACCAGGCCGTCCGTACGCGCCCAGCAGGAAGTCATCCGACTCGCGCACCACAACGCCGGCATCGACCCCGCGCACGTGCAGTACGTCGAGATGCACGGCACGGGCACGCCCACGGGCGACCCGATCGAGGCCAGGGCCCTGGGCGCGGCGATCGGCAGCGCCCACCCCGCCGACGCCCCGCTGCTCGTCGGCTCCGCCAAGACCAACGTCGGCCACCTGGAAGGCGCCTCCGGCATCGTGGGCCTGCTGAAGGCGGGCCTCGGCATCATGCACCGGAGGCTTCCGGCGAGCCTCAACTACGAGCGGCCCAACCCCGAAATCCCGCTCGACGAACTGCGCCTGCGGGTGGTCACGGAGTCCGGGCCCTGGCCGCAGGACGAGAGCCGACTCGTCGCCGGTGTCAGCTCGTTCGGCATGGGCGGCACCAACTGCCACCTGGTGGTCGCGGAGCAACCACCGACCGACCGGCCGTCCGGCGCTCCCGCGGCGACGCCCGACGGTCGCGCGCACGCCGCGCCCGCTCGGACCGGGACCATACCCTGGCTGCTGTCCGGTACGACCGAAGCGGCCCTGCGCGCACAGGGGGAGAGGCTGCTGACCGCACTGGCGGACAACCCCACGGTCGACCCTGCCGATGTCGCCGCCGCTCTCGCCACCACCCGCACCCACTTCACCCACCGCGCCGCCGTCCTCGCCGACAACCGTGAGCAGCTCCTCGCCGGCGTCGAGGCACTGGCCCACGGCAAGCGGTCGACCGCCGTGCTCACCGGGCGGGCCGGCACCAGCCGACTGGCCTTCCTCTTCACCGGCCAGGGAAGTCAACGCCTCGGCATGGGCCGCGAGCTGTATCAGACATATCCGGTGTTCGCGACAGCCTTCGACACCGTGTGCGAAGAACTCGACCCCCGACTCGGACAGCCGCTGCGCGAGGTCATGTGGCACGCCGCGGATCGCACCGCGCTCGACGAGACCCGCTTCACCCAGCCCGCCCTGTTCGCCGTCGAGGTCGCGCTGTACCGACTGATCGAGTCCTGGGGCGTACGACCCGACTACCTGGCCGGCCACTCGATCGGCGAGATCGCCGTCGCCCATGTCGCCGGAATCCTGTCGCTGCCCGACGCCGCAGCCCTCGTCGTCGCCCGGGGCCGGCTCATGCAGCAGCTCCCGGCCGGCGGGGCGATGATCGCCCTGGAGGCCTCCGAGGCCGAGGTGCTCCCCCTCCTCGAGGGCTTGGAGGCGTCCGTCGGCCTCGCCGCGGTCAACGCGCCCGGCTCGACCGTCGTCTCCGGCACCGAAGCGGACGCTCTGGCGATCGAGGCGCACTTCCGCGCAGCGGGCCGCAGGACCCGCCGGCTGACCGTGAGCCACGCCTTCCACTCGCCGCTCATGGCACCCATGACGGCCGAGTTCGCCGCCGTCGCGAACGGCCTGACATACCACGCACCGCAGATCCCGGTGGTGTCGACCGTCACCGGTCGAACCGGCCGGGCCAACGAGCTGTGCAGTGCCCAGTACTGGGTCCGGCACGTCGCCGCGACCGTGCGCTTCGCCGACGCCCTCCAGGCCCTGCACGCCGAAGGAGTCGAGACCTTCGTCGAGATCGGACCCGGCGGCGTGCTGACCGCCATGGGACAGGAGTCGCTCGACGGCACAGACGCCGTGCTGATGCCCGCGATGCGCGATGACGCCGAGAGCTTCGCCGCCGTCGCCGCGGCCTCGGCCGTACACATCCGTGGGCTCGCCGTCGACTGGCCGAGGCTGACCGGCGCACCGGCCCGGCCGGTGAACCTGCCCACCTACGCCTTCCAGCGCAAGAGCTACTGGAAGGCCCCGGCCGCCGGCGACGGAGTCACCGCTCCACACCCGGTCGAGCGATCCGGGCCCGCAGCAGAAGCGGAGTCCGCCACTGACGCGTCGGCCACGGGCAGCTCGACCCCGCTGAGCACGCTCGCGGCCGACCAGCTCGCCCGCGAACTCACGGAGGTGGTTCGCACCCGAGCGGCTGCGGTGCTGGGGCGCGATGCTACCGATGAGGCCATTGAACTCGACCTCACCTTCAAGCAGTTGGGCTTCGACTCCCTGCTCGCGGTGGAGCTGCGCAACATCCTCAACCAGGAACTCGGCCTGCGCCTGCCGAGCACACTGCTCTTCCGCTGCCCGACCCCCGCGGCACTGGTCGACCACCTCGTCACGCAGGTGTCCGGCGCGATCGACCCGGCGGAGACAGGGAACGACGGCGCCGACGACGACCCGATCGCTGTGGTGGCCATGGCGTGCCGCTACCCGGGTTCGGTCGCCTCCGCCGACGATCTGTGGCGGATCGTCACCGACGGCGTGGACGCGATCGGCGACTTCCCGCCGGACCGCGGCTGGGACCTCGACGCGCTGATCGAGCGCGACGCGTCCGTGACCCGGCACGGCGGCTTCCTGGACGACGTGGCCTCCTTCGACGCGGACTTCTTCGGCATCAACCCGCGCGAGGCCGCCGCGATGGACCCGCAGCAGCGGTTGCTGCTGGAGACCGCCTGGGAGACGTTCGAGGACGCTGGTATCGCCGTGTCGTCCCTGCGGGGCAAGCGCGTCGGCACCTTCATCGGTGCCACCGCGATGGAGTACGGACCGCGACTGCACGAGTCGGTCGACGGCTCCGAGGGATACCTGCTCACCGGCAACTCAGCCAGTGTGATCTCCGGCCGCGTAGCGTATTCGTTCGGGTTCGAGGGTCCGGCGTTGACGGTGGATACGGCGTGTTCGTCGTCTCTGGTGGCCTTGCACCTGGCCGTGCAGTCGCTGCGACGCGGTGAGTGCGAGCTGGCACTCGCGGGCGGTGTGACCGTCATGTCGACCCCCGGCATGTTCGTGGAGTTCTCCCGGCAGCGCGGGCTGTCGGCGGACGGACGGTGCAAGTCCTTCGCCGCCTCGGCGGACGGCACGGGCTGGGCCGAAGGGGTGGGCCTGGTCCTGGTGGAACGCCTGTCGGTGGCCCGCAAGCTCGGCCACCGCGTACTGGCCGTCGTACGGGGCTCGGCCGTGAACCAGGACGGCGCGTCGAACGGACTGACGGCCCCGAATGAGTCGGCGCAGGAACGGGTGATCCGGGCAGCGCTGGCGGACGCCGGTCTGACGGGCACCGACATCGACGTGGTCGAGGCACACGGCACCGGAACCCGGCTGGGCGACCCGATCGAGGCGCAGGCACTGCTGGGGACCTATGGCCGGGGGAGGCAGAAGGAGCGGCCCCTGTGGCTGGGCTCACTGAAGTCGAACATCGGTCACAGCCAGGCAGCCGCCGGCGTCGGCGGAGTCATCAAGATGGTCCAGGCCATGCGGCACGGGATACTCCCGCGAACCCTGCACGTGGACGAACCCACCCCGCACGTCGACTGGGAATCGGGCGCCGTTCGACTGCTGACCGACCAGATCGAGTGGAATGACGATCACGCCCCACGGCGGGCAGCGGTGTCGTCCTTCGGTATCAGCGGCACCAACGCACACGTCATCCTGGAAGAAGCCCCCCGCGAGGAAACCACCACACCCGCGGTCGACTCGAGCGACGGCGGACCCCTGCCACTCGTCCTGTCCGCGAAGACCCCGGAAGCACTGCGAGCACAGGCAGACCGACTGCACGACTTCCTCGCCGCAGAGGAGAACCGCGGCCTGAGCCTGTCCGACGTCGGCTTCACCCTGGCCCGCCGGGATGCGCTCGATTGCCGTGTGGTGGTGGTTGCGGGTGATCGTGAGGGTGCGGTTGCGGGTCTGCGTTCGGTTCCGGCTGCTGGTGGTGTGGTGCCGGGTGGGCGTCTGGCGGTTCTGTTCACGGGGCAGGGTGCCCAGCGTGTGGGGATGGGCCGGGAGTTGTACGAGCGGTTCCCGGTGTTCGCCGCGGCTTTCGACGCGGTGTGCGCGGCCCTGGACGGCCACATGTCGCGTCCGTTGACGGAGGTGTGGTCGGACGGCGGGGTGCTGGACCGGACGGAGTTCGCGCAGCCGGCGTTGTTCGCGGTCGAGGTGGCGTTGTTCCGGCTGGTGGAGTCGTGGGGTGTGCGGCCGGAGTGCGTGTCGGGTCACTCGGTGGGTGAGCTGGCGGCGGCTCATGTCGCTGGTGTTCTGTCGCTGGAGGATGCCGCACGGTTGGTGGCCGCGCGTGGCCGGTTGATGCAGGCACTGCCGGCCGGCGGGGCGATGGTGGCGGTGCAGGCCGCGGAGGAGGAAGTCCTGCCGCTGTTGGTGCCGGGCGTGGATCTGGCCGCCGTGAACGGCCCCAGCGCGGTGGTGGTCTCCGGCCGTGAGGCCGACGTCGCCGTGATCGAACGGCACTTCACGGATCTGGGTCGCAAGACCCGCCGTCTGACGGTAAGCCACGCGTTTCACTCGTCGCTGATGGACGGGATGCTGGAGGAGTTCCGGCGGGTTGCCGAACAGCTGGTGTATCGGGAGCCGCGGATTCAGCTGGTGTCGAACCTGGCGGACGGTGATCCGGCCTCGGCCGGGCACTGGGTGCGTCATGTCCGTGAGGAAGTGCGTTTCGCCGACGGTGTGCGCACGTTGCGGAAGCTGGGCGCGACGACGTTCTTGGAGCTGGGCCCGGACGGTGTGCTGACCGCGCTGGCACGGGAGGTCCTGGACAGCGACGCCGACTCCGGCACCGGGCTGGCGTGTGTGACGGTCATGCGACGGGGCCGGCCCGAAGTGGCGACCGCGTTGTCGGCGCTGGGTGAGGTGTGGGCGCGGGGGGCCGGAGTCGACTGGTCGGGCTTCTTCCCGGGTGGCCGGCCGGTGGATCTGCCCTCGTACGCTTTCCAGCGGGAGCGGTACTGGTTGCAGGCATCCCTCGACGTGGGGGATGTGTCGGCGCTGGGACTGCGCGAGGGCGGTCATCCGTTCTTCGGCGCGTTGACGGGCCTGCCGGACGGTGGCGTGTTGCTGAGCGGACGCCTGGACCTGCGCTCCCACGCGTGGCTGGGCGGCCACGTGATCCGCGAACGGGTACTGGTTCCCGGAGCCGCGTTCGTGGAGATGGCCGCGGAAGCCGGCGCACGTGTCGGTGCGGACCGGGTCGGCGAACTCACCCTGGAATCCCCGCTCGAACTCCCCACGGGCCAGGGTGTCCGGATACAGGTCGTGGTCGGTACCGCGGACGAGACCGGGGGCCACGAAGTACGGATCTACTCCCAGACGGAAGACACCGACGACTACGGCCAGGAGTGGACCCGGCACGCTTCAGGCCGGCTCGAGGTAGGCGACCCGGTGGCGCCGCGGACCTCCCTGACCGCATGGCCGCCGGCGGGGGCGGAGGTCGTGGGGCTCGACGGCTTCTACGCGACTCTCGCGGAGGCGGGTTACGAGTACGGGTCGGCGTTCCAGGGCGTGCGCGCTCTGTGGCGCCGTGGTGAGGAGTGGTTCGCCGAGGTCGAGCTGCCGGAGGAACTCTGGGCGGACGCCGAACGGTTCGGGATCCACCCGGCACTGCTCGACGCGGCACTCCACCCTCTCGTCCACGGACTCACCGCCGCCGAGGATGCCGAGCTGCTGCTGCCCTTCGCATGGAGCGATGTCGCGGTATACGCGACGGGTGCGCGCGAAGTTCGGGTGCACTGGGGTGCGGGCGGTGAGCGGAGCGCCTCGCTGACCATGCTGGACAACGCGGGCGCTGTGGTGGCGAGGGTTGGGGAACTGGCCCTGCGCCCGGTGGCCGAGGCCGCGCCGGCTGCGGCTGGTGCGGGTGGTGGTGGGTTGTTCGCGGTGGAGTGGGTGCCGTGGACCGCTTCCGTGCCGCGGAGCCGGGCCGGTTCGGTCGCGGTGCTCGGTGACGGGCTGCCGTGGCTGCCCGATGCGCAGCGGTTCGACGATCTCGGTCAGCTGATCTCGGACACGGCCTCGGGCGCACCCGTGCCGGACGCCGTCATCACGGTGATCGGGGCCGGTACTGCGGACGGTCCTGTCGTGGAGCGGGCGCACCAGGCAGCCGGTGAGGCACTGGGCCTGGTCCAGGACTGGCTGGCCGAAGAACGGCTGGCTGCGTCACGGCTTGTCCTGGTCACCCGCGGTGCCGTTGCCGTCGGCGGTGAAGAGCCCGGCCTGCTGGACCTGGGCACCGCCCCGGTCTGGGGTCTGGTACGTACCGCGCAATCGGAGCATCCCGGCCGTTTCAGCCTGGTGGACCTCGGTCCCGCCCGGCACGAGACGGTCCCGCACGAGATCTGGCATGCCGCGGAAGACCAGCTGGCCGTCCGTGGCGGGGAGGTACTGACGCCCCGCCTGGCCTGCGTGCCTGACGCAGACGGCAGTGTGTCGCTGGATCCCGGGGGCACGGTGATGGTGACCGGCGCCTCCGGCACCCTGGGAACACTGGTGGCCCGGCACCTGGTCCACACGCACGGAGTACGGCATCTGCTGCTCGCCTCCCGGCGCGGCGCGGACGCCCCCGGAGCCGGCGACCTGGCAGCCGAACTCGCCGCCTGCGGCGCACAGGTCCGTTTCGCCGCCTGCGACGTCGCCGACTCCGACAGCCTCACCGCGGCACTCGCCCTCGTCCCGGCGGAGCATCCCCTGACCGCGGTGATCCACGCGGCCGGCGTCCTGGACGACGGACTGGTGGAGGCACAGACCCCCGAGCGACTGCGCAACGTCCTGCGGCCCAAGATCGACGCTGCCTGGAACCTGCACCAGCACACCCAGGCCATGCCCCTGAAGGCATTCGTACTCTTCTCCTCCATCGCCGGAGTGATCGGCAACGCCGGACAGAGCAACTACGCCGCGGCCAACACCTTCCTCGACACCCTCGCAGCCCACCGCCACGCGCAAGGACTACCCACCCACGCACTGGCCTGGGGCCTGTGGGACCAGGACAGCGGCATGGCAGGCGGCCTGGGCGAGGCGGACCTCGCACGGTGGGCTCGAACCGGTGTCGCCCCGCTGAACGCGGAACGCGGACTCGAGCTGCTCGACGCCTCCCTCGCCACCTCGCGGGCGCAGCTGGTCCCGGCATGCCTGGACCTGCCAGTGCTGAAAGCGCACCTTCTTTCCGATCCGGGCGGAGAGGTACCGACCCTCTTCCGTGGCCTCATCCGGATGCCGGTCCGGCGGGTGTCGGCCCGGACGGCGGTTGACACCGGCGAGCGGGCCGGCTGGCTCGGTCGGCTGGCCGCGCTGCCCGAGGCCGACCGGCTGAGCACGATCACCGACATGGTGCGCGGCGTGGTCGCCTCCGTGCTCGGGCACGCCAACGCCACGGACATCAACCTGGAACGCGGCTTCAAGGACCTCGGCTTCGACTCCCTGACCGCCGTCGAACTCCGCAACCGGCTCAACACCACCACCGGCCTGCGGGTGCCGACCACGCTGGTCTTCGACTACCCGACGCCCACACTGGTGGCGGCCTATCTCGGCACCGTCGTGGCGGAGTCCGTCGGGGTCACCGATCCCACACCCTCGTATGCGCCCGTGGCCGGCGACGTCGAGGCTCCCGTCGACGATGAACCGATCGCGATCGTGGGTATGGCCTGCCGTTATCCGGGAGGGGTGGGGGATGCGGCGGGCCTGTGGGATCTGGTGGCCGGCGGTGTGGACGCGGTCGGAGACTTTCCGGCAGATCGCGGCTGGGACGTCGAGCGACTGTACGACCCCGACCCGGAGGCGGTCGGTCGGACGTACACCCGGTCGGGCGGATTCCTTTACGACGCAGCCGAGTTCGACGCGGACTTCTTCGGCCTGAGCCCGCGCGAGGCAATGGCCACCGATCCGCAGCAGCGGTTGCTGCTGGAGACCGCCTGGGAGACGTTCGAGCACGCGGGTCTGGACCCGGCGACGCTGCGAGGCTCACGGACCGGAGTCTTCGCGGGCGTCATGTACCACGACTACGGTTCTCGCCTGAGCACAGCCCCGGAAGGTTTTGAAGGCTTCCTCCTCACCGGCAACCTGGGCAGTGTGGTCTCCGGTCGCCTGGCGTATTCGTTCGGGTTCGAGGGTCCGGCGTTGACGGTGGATACGGCGTGTTCGTCGTCTCTGGTTGCCTTGCACCTGGCCGTGCAGTCGCTGCGCCGTGGTGAGTGTGAGCTGGCACTCGCGGGCGGTGTGACCGTCATGTCACGACCGAGTACCTTCGTGGAGTTCTCCCGGCAGCGCGGGCTGTCGGCGGACGGACGGTGCAAGTCCTTCGCCGCCTCGGCGGACGGCACGGGCTGGGCCGAAGGGGTGGGCCTGGTCCTGGTGGAACGCCTGTCGGTGGCCCGCAAGCTCGGCCACCGTGTACTGGCCGTCGTACGGGGTTCGGCCGTGAACCAGGACGGCGCGTCGAACGGACTGACCGCACCCAACGGCCCCGCGCAAGAGAGGGTGATCCGGGCAGCCCTGGCGGACGCCCGTCTGGCGGGCACTGACATCGACGTGGTCGAGGCGCACGGCACCGGAACCCGGCTGGGCGACCCGATCGAGGCGCAGGCACTGCTGGCGACCTATGGCCGGGGGAGGCAGAGGGAGCGGCCCCTGTGGCTGGGCTCACTGAAGTCGAACATCGGTCACAGCCAGGCAGCCGCCGGCGTCGGCGGAGTCATCAAGATGGTCCAGGCCATGCGGCACGGGATACTGCCGCGAACCCTGCACGTGGACGAACCCACCCCGCACGTCGACTGGGAATCGGGCGCCGTTCGACTGCTGACCGACCAGATCGAGTGGAATGACGATCACGCCCCACGGCGGGCAGCGGTGTCATCCTTCGGTATCAGCGGCACCAACGCACACGTCATCCTGGAAGAAGCCCCCCGCGAGGAAACCACCACACCCGCGGTCGACACGAGCGACGACGGACCCCTGCCCCTCGTCCTGTCCGCGAAGACCCCGGAAGCACTGCGAGCACAGGCACAACGGCTCGCCGACGTGCTGGAACAGCAGAACGCTCCGGCACTCCTGGATGCCGCGTACTCACTGGCGGCGACTCGCGGCGTGTTCGATTGCCGTGTGGTGGTGGTTGCGGGTGATCGTGAGGGTGCGGTTGCGGGTCTGCGTTCGGTGCCGGCTGCTGGTGGTGTGGTGCCGGGTGGGCGTCTGGCTGTTCTGTTCACGGGGCAGGGTGCCCAGCGTGTGGGGATGGGCCGGGAGTTGTACGAGCGGTTCCCGGTGTTCGCCGCGGCCTTCGACGCGGTGTGCGCGGCCCTGGACGGCCACATGTCGCGTCCGTTGATGGAGGTGTGGTCGGACGGCGGGGTGCTGGACCGGACGGAGTTCGCGCAGCCGGCGTTGTTCGCGGTCGAGGTGGCGTTGTTCCGGCTGGTGGAGTCGTGGGGTGTGCGGCCGGAGTTCGTGTCGGGTCACTCGGTGGGTGAGCTGGCGGCGGCTCATGTCGCTGGTGTTCTGTCGCTGGAGGATGCCGCACGGTTGGTGGCCGCGCGTGGCCGGTTGATGCAGGCACTGCCGGCCGGTGGGGCGATGGCGGCGGTGCAGGCCGCGGAGGAGGAAGTCCTGCCGCTGTTGGTGCCGGGTGTGGATCTGGCCGCCGTGAACGGCCCCAGCGCGGTGGTGGTCTCCGGCCGTGAGGCCGACGTCGCCGTGATCGAACGGCACTTCACGGATCTGGGTCGTAAGGTCCGCCGTCTGACGGTAAGCCACGCGTTTCACTCGTCGTTGATGGGCGGGATGCTGGAGGAGTTCCGGCGGGTTGCCGAGCAGGTGGTGTATCAGGCGCCGCGGATTCAGCTGGTGTCGAACCTGGCGGACGGTGATCCGGCCTCGGCCGGGCACTGGGTGCGCCATGTCCGTGAGGAGGTGCGTTTCGCCGACGGTGTGCGCGCGTTGCGGAAGCTGGGCGCGACGACGTTCTTGGAGCTGGGTCCGGACGGTGTGCTGACCGCGCTGGCACGGGAGGTCCTGGACAGCGACGCCGACTCCGGCACCGGGCTGGCGTGTGTGACGGTCATGCGACGGGGCCGGCCCGAAGTGGCGACCGCGTTGTCGGCGCTGGGTGAGGTGTGGGCGCGGGGGGCCGGAGTCGACTGGTCGGGCTTCTTCCCGGGTGGCCGGCCGGTGGATCTGCCCTCGTACGCCTTCCAGCGGGAGCGGTACTGGTTGCAGGCACCCCTCGACGCGGGGGATGTGTCGGCGCTGGGACTGCGCGAGGGCGGTCATCCGTTCTTCGGCGCGTTGACGGGCCTGCCGGACGGTGGCGTGCTGTTGAGCGGACGGCTGGACCTGCGTTCCCACGCGTGGCTGGGCGGACACATGATCCGCGATCGGGTGCTGGTTCCCGGAGCCGCGTTCGTGGAGATGGCCGCGGAAGCCGGCGCACGTGTCGGTGCGGACCGGGTCGGTGAACTCACCCTGGAATCCCCGCTCGTACTCCCCACGGGCCAGGGTGTCCGGATACAGGTCGTGGTCGGTACCGCGGACGAGGCCGGGGGCCACGAAGTACGGATCTACTCCCAGACAGAAGACACCGACGCGACGGATGAATGGGTCATGCATGCGCAGGGCTGGCTCACCGAGGCAGAGGAGAGCAGGCCGGTGAGTAAGTCCGGGTCGGTGTGGCCGCCGGAGGGTGTCGAGCCGCAGGTCGTTGATGGGATCTATCCGATGCTGGCGGAGGCGGGTTACGAGTACGGGTCGGCGTTCCAGGGGGTGCGTGCTCTGTGGCGGCGTGGTGAGGAGTGGTTCGCCGAGGTGGAGCTGCCGGAGGAACTGTGGGCGGACGCCGAGCGGTTCGGGATCCACCCGGCACTGCTCGACGCGGCACTCCACCCGCTGGCGTTCGCCTCGGTGGTATCCGGGGGCGGGCTTGTGCTGCCGTTCGCGTGGAATGACGTCGAAGTGCACGCGACCGGGTCGCGGGCGCTGCGCGTGACGTGGAGCGACGACGGCCGGATGACAGCCCGAGATATGACGGGCAACCCCGTCGTCACCGCCGGAAACCTTCTCACCCGTCCGGTGGCCGAGGCCGCGCCGGCTGCGGCTGGTGCGGGTGGTGGTGGGTTGTTCGCGGTGGAGTGGGTGCCGTGGACCGCTCCCGTGCCGCGGAGCCGGGCCGGTTCGGTCGCGGTGCTCGGTGACGGGCTGCCGTGGCTGCCGGGGGTGCGGCGGTTCGACGATCTCGGTCAGCTGATCTCGGACACGGCCTCGGGCGCACCCGTGCCGGACGCCGTCATCACGGTGGTCGGGGCCGGCACTGCGGACGGTCCTGTGGTGGAGCGGGCGCACCAGGCAGCCGGTGAGGTACTGGGCCTGGTCCAGGACTGGCTGGCCGAAGATCGGCTGGCTGCGTCACGGCTTGTCCTGGTCACCCGGGGTGCCGTTGCCGTCGGCGGTGAAGAGCCCGGCCTGCTGGACCTGGGCACCGCCCCGGTCTGGGGTCTGGTACGTACCGCGCAATCGGAGCATCCCGGCCGTTTCAGCCTGGTGGACCTCGGTCCCGCCTCGCATGAGACGGTCCCGCACGAGATCTGGCATGCCGCGGAAGACCAGCTGGCCGTCCGTGGCGGGGAGGTGCTGACGCCCCGCCTGGCCTGCGTGCCCGGCGGAGACGGCAGTGTGTCGCTGGATCCCGGGGGCACGGTGATGGTGACCGGCGCCTCCGGCACCCTGGGGACTCTGGTGGCCCGGCATCTGGTCCGCACGCACGGAGTACGGCATCTGCTGCTCGCCTCCCGGCGCGGCGCGGACGCCCCCGGAGCCGGTGACCTGGCATCCGAACTCGCCGCCTGCGGCGCACAGGTCCGTTTCGCCGCCTGTGACGTCGCCGACTCCGACAGCCTCACCGCGGCACTCGCCCTCGTCCCGGCGGAGCATCCCCTGACCGCGGTGATCCACGCGGCCGGCGTCCTGGACGACGGACTGGTGGAAGCACAGACCCCCGGCCGACTGCGCAACGTCCTGCGGCCCAAGATCGACGCTGCCTGGAACCTGCACCAGCACACCCAGGCCATGCCCCTGAAGGCATTCGTACTCTTCTCCTCGATCGCCGGAGTGATCGGCAACGCCGGACAGAGCAACTACGCCGCGGCCAACACCTTCCTCGACACCCTCGCCGCCCACCGCCACGCGCAAGGACTCCCCACCCACGCACTGGCCTGGGGCCTGTGGGACCAGGACAGTGGCATGACCGGCCAACTCGGCACCACCGAACGAGCCCGCCTGGCCCGCTCCGGCATCAAGGCCCTGCCCACCACAACCGGCCTGGCACTCCTGGACACAGCCCTGCGCACCGACCGACCCCACCTGGTCCCCGCCGCACTCGACCGAGCCGCCCTGCGCACCGCAGACCCCGACAACCTGCCCGCCCTGCTACGAACCCTCACACCCCGCCGGCGCCGCGCCGCAACCACCACTCCCTCACACACCCACCAGGCCGACACTCTCCGCACGCTCCCACACGCCGAACGCTACGAAGCCGCACTGGAACTGGTCCGCTCCACCGTCGCCGCGGTCCTGGGCCACACCGACACCACAACCATCCCGGCCGACCGGCCCTTCAAGGACCTCGGCTTCGACTCCCTGACCGCCGTCGAACTCCGCAACCGACTCAACACCACCACCGGCCTGCGACTCTCTCCCGCACTCGTCTTCGACCACCCCAACCCCCAAGCCATCGCCACCCACCTCACCGAACAACTCACCCCCCACCACCACACCACCGACGCACGGACGATCGCCGCGGAATTCGACCGGATGCTGTCCGACGCCATGAACGCCTCGTTCAGCAGCGATGATCGGGCCTGGCTCGCCAAGCGGGTTCAGGAGTCGCTGATGAAGATCAGCGGCGACCAGGGCGATGACGCGCCCGTCGCGGTCGCGATCTCCGACAGCGCGACGGATGAAGAGCTCTTCGCCTTCATCGACTCCGAACACTGAGCAGTGCCGTTCGACGGGGTTCGCCGGGGCGGCGATCAGTCCGCCGTTCCCGGCTCCGAATCATTCAACACTCGGCTCACTGCGCACGACGTCGGCCATGACGTCAGCCGTCAGGAAAGGCGTATCTCCATGACGAACGAAGACAAGATCCGCTCGTACCTCCGGCGGGCGACGAACGAGCTGGCCGAGAGCCGGCAGCGCATCCGTGACATGGAAGCGCGCGAGCACGAACCGATCGCGATCGTGGGTATGGCCTGCCGTTATCCGGGAGGGGTGGGGGATGCGGCGGGCCTGTGGGATCTGGTGGCCGGCGGTGTGGACGCGGTCGGAGACTTTCCGGCAGATCGCGGCTGGGACGTCGAGCGACTGTACGACCCCGACCCGGAGGCGGTCGGTCGGACGTACACCCGGTCCGGCGGATTCCTTTACGACGCAGCCGAGTTCGACGCGGACTTCTTCGGCCTGAGCCCGCGCGAGGCAATGGCCACCGATCCGCAGCAGCGGCTGCTGCTGGAGACCGCCTGGGAGACGTTCGAACACGCGGGTCTGGACCCGGCGACGCTGCGAGGCTCACAGACCGGAGTCTTCGCCGGCGTCATGTACGCGGATTACGGAACACGCCTGCGGCAGGTCCCCGGTGAGCTGGAGGGCTATCTGTCCACCGGCAGCATTCCCAGCGTTGCCTCCGGTCGCCTGGCGTATTCCTTCGGGTTCGAGGGTCCGGCGTTGACGGTGGATACGGCGTGTTCGTCGTCTCTGGTTGCCTTGCACCTGGCCGTGCAGTCGCTGCGACGCGGTGAGTGTGAGCTGGCACTCGCGGGCGGTGTGACCGTCATGTCACGACCGAGTACCTTCGTGGAGTTCTCCCGGCAGCGCGGGCTGTCGGCGGACGGACGGTGCAAGTCCTTCGCCGCCTCGGCGGACGGCACGGGCTGGGCCGAAGGGGTGGGCCTGGTCCTGGTGGAACGCCTGTCGGTGGCCCGCAAGCTCGGCCACCGCGTACTGGCCGTCGTACGGGGTTCGGCCGTGAACCAGGACGGCGCGTCGAACGGACTGACCGCACCCAACGGCCCCGCGCAAGAGAGGGTGATCCGGGCAGCCCTGGCGGACGCCCGTCTGGCGGGCACCGACATCGACGTGGTCGAGGCACACGGCACCGGAACCCGGCTGGGCGACCCGATCGAGGCGCAGGCACTCCTGGCGACCTATGGCCGGGGGAGGCAGAAGGAGCGGCCCCTGTGGCTGGGCTCACTGAAGTCGAACATCGGTCACAGCCAGGCAGCCGCCGGCGTCGGCGGAGTCATCAAGATGGTCCAGGCCATGCGGCACGGGATACTGCCGCGAACCCTGCACGTGGACGAACCCACCCCGCACGTCGACTGGGAAGCAGGCGCCGTTCGACTGCTGACCGACCAGATCGAGTGGAACGACGATCACGCCCCACGGCGGGCAGCGGTGTCATCCTTCGGTATCAGCGGCACCAACGCACACGTCATCCTGGAGGAAGCCCCCCGCGAGGAAACCACCGCCCCCGCGGTCGACACGAGCGACGACGGGCCCCTGCCCCTCGTCCTGTCCGCGAAGACCCCGGAAGCACTGCGAGCACAGGCACAACGGCTCGCCGCGTTCCTGACCGCGACCGGTGACAGCGCGCCGGGCATCACCGACATCGGCCACACCCTGGCTGCAGCTCGCGCCGAGCTGGAGCACCGGGCCGTCGTCGTCGCGTCGGACACCCGGGGGCTCGTGGCCGCGCTGGAGGGCCTGGCACCCGAGGGGGCCGGTGGCGTGGCCGGGGCAACGGCGACACGCCGGGACGGAGTCGTCGCACAGGGCGTGGCGGACCTCGGAGCGAAACCGGTCTTCGTCTTCCCCGGCCAGGGATCGCAGTGGAAGGGCATGGCGACAGAGCTCTACGGCAGCTCCGCCGTTTTCCGTGATCGTGTGGACGCCTGCGCGGACGCCCTCGCGCCGTATGTGGACTGGTCGCTGACCGATGTTCTCCAGGGAGAGCCCGGCGCCCCGTCGCTGGAGCGGGTCGACGTCGTCCAGCCGGCCCTGTGGGCGGTGATGGTCGCCCTCGCCGCGCTCTGGGAGTCGCATGGCGTCAAGCCCGCAGCAGTCATCGGTCACTCGCAGGGGGAGATCGCGGCGGCGACGGTCGCTGGGGCGCTGTCGCTGGAGGACGCAGCCAAGGTCGTCGCCCTGCGGTCGCAGGCACTCACCGTGCTGACGAAGAAGGGCGGCATGGTGGCCGTGATGCTGCCACACCAGGAAGTGTGCGAGCGTCTCCTGGCCCGGCAGACCGGCCCGGAACACGACCGTGCCGTCGTGGCCGCTGTCAACGGACCGTCCTCGACCGTGGTCTCCGGCGGCACCGAGGCACTCGACGCGCTCATAGCCACCTGCGAGCAGGAGGGCGTCGAGGCACGGCGGGTCGCCGTCGACTACGCCTCCCATTCCCCCCAAGTCGAGGCGCTGCGCGACCAGCTCCTCAGCCTTCTCGCCGACATCCGGCCGCGCAGTTGCCAGGTGACCTTCCACTCCACGCTGACGGGCCGGCGGCTGGACGATACGGCCGCGCTCGACGCGGAATACTGGTACCGGAACCTCCGCCACACCGTCCAGTTCGGCCAGGTGATGCGCGCCCTGATCGAACAGGGCCACGAGGTGTTCATCGAATGCAGCCCGCACCCTGTGCTCGCGGCGGGAGTCCAGGACGCACTCACGGAGGCCGGACGCAACGGCATCGCCACTGGCACGCTGCGTCGCGGCCGAGGCGGCCGACAGCAGTGGCTCGGCGCGCTGGGTGAGGTGTGGGCGCGGGGGGCCGGTGTCGACTGGTCGGGGTTCTTCCCGGGTGGCCGGCTGGTGGATCTGCCCTCGTACGCTTTCCAGCGGGAGCGGTACTGGTTGCAGGCACCCCTCGACGTGGGGGATGTGTCGGCGCTGGGACTACGCGAGGGCGGTCATCCGTTCTTCGGCGCGGCGACGGCGCTTGCGGACGGTGGGCTGCTGGTGAGCGGACGGCTCGACGTGCACGCCCAGCCGTGGCTGGCAGGGCATGCGGTGCGTGACCGGGTGCTTGTACCGGGTGCGGCGCTGGTGGAAATGGCATCCGAGGTCGGGGTACGCGCCGGCCTGGGCCGTGTCGTGGAGCTGGTGCTGGAGGCGCCGCTGGAGCTTCCCGCGGTAGGTGGTGTGCGACTGCAGGTGACCGTGGGCGTGCCGGACCAGGCCGGCAGCCGCGAGGTGAGCATCTACTCGCAGCCAGAAGACTCAGAGGAGACGGAGGCCTGGGCCCTGCACGCCCGGGGCCGGCTCGACGCCGGGGCCCCGACCGCGGCGGCGGAAACGTCGGTGGTGTGGCCGCCGGAGGGTGCCGAGCCGCAGGTCGTCGATGAGATCTATCCGATGCTGGCGGAGGCGGGTTACGAGTACGGGTCGGCGTTCCAGGGGGTGCGTGCTCTGTGGCGGCGTGGTGAGGAGTGGTTCGCCGAGGTGGAGCTGCCGGAGGAACTGTGGGCGGACGCCGAACGGTTCGGGATCCACCCGGCGCTGCTCGACGCGGCACTCCACCCGCTGGCGTTCGCCTCGGTGGTATCCGGGGACGGGCTTGTGCTGCCGTTCGCATGGAAGGACGTCGAAGTACACGCGACCGGGTCGCGGGCGCTGCGCGTGACGTGGAGCGACGACGGCCGGATGACAGCTCAAGACATGACGGGCAACCCCGTCGTCACCGCCGGAAACCTTCTCACCCGTCCGGTGGCCGAGGCCGCGCCGGCTGCGGCTGGTGCGGGTGGTGGGTTGTTCGCGGTGGAGTGGGTGCCGTGGACCGCTCCCGTGCCGCACAGCCGGGCCGGTTCGGTCGCGGTGCTCGGTGACGGGCTGTCGTGGCTGCCCGATGCGCAGCGGTTCGACGATCTCGGTCAGCTGATCTCGGACACGGCCTCGGGCGCACCCGTGCCGGACGCCGTCATCACGATGATCGAGGCCGGCCCTGCGGACAGTCCTGTCGTGGAGCGGGCGCACCAGGCAGCCGGTGAGGTACTGGGCCTGGTCCAGGACTGGCTGGCCGAAGATCGGCTGGCTGCTTCACGGCTTGTCCTGGTCACCCGCGGTGCCGTTGCCGTCGGCGGTGAAGAGCCCGGCCTGCTGGACCTGGGCACCGCCCCGGTCTGGGGTCTGGTACGTACCGCGCAATCGGAGCATCCCGGTCGTTTCACCCTGGTGGACCTCGGCCCCGCCTCGCATGAGACGGTCCCGCACGAGATCTGGCATGCCGCGGAAGACCAGCTGGCCGTCCGTGGCGGGGAAGTACTGACGCCCCGCCTGGCCTCCGTGCCCGGCGGAGACGGCAGTGTGTCGCTGGATCCCGGGGGCACGGTGATGGTGACCGGCGCCTCCGGCACTCTGGGGACTGTGGTGGCCCGGCATCTGGTCCGCACGCACGGAGTACGGCATCTGCTGCTCGCCTCCCGGCGCGGCGCGGACGCCCCCGGAGCCGGTGACCTGGCAGCCGAACTCGCTGCCTGCGGTGCACAGGTCCGTTTCGCCGCCTGTGACGTCGCCGACCCTGACAGCCTCACCGCGGCACTCGCCCTCGTCCCGGCGGAGCATCCCCTGACCGCGGTGATCCACGCGGCCGGCGTCCTGGACGACGGACTGGTGGAAGCACAGACCCCCGGCCGACTGCGCAACGTCCTGCGGCCCAAGATCGACGCTGCCTGGAACCTGCACCAGCACACCCAGGCCATGCCCCTGAAGGCATTCGTACTCTTCTCCTCGATCGCCGGAGTGATCGGCAACGCCGGACAGAGCAGCTACGCCGCGGCCAACACCTTCCTCGACACCCTCGCCGCCCACCGCCACGCGCAAGGACTCCCCACCCACGCACTGGCCTGGGGCCTGTGGGACCAGGACAGCGGCATGACCGGCCAACTCGGCACCACCGAACGAGCCCGCCTGGCCCGCTCCGGCATCAAGGCCCTGCCCACCACAACCGGCCTGGCACTCCTGGACACAGCCCTGCGCACCGACCGGCCCCACCTGGTCCCCGCCGCACTCGACCGAGCCGCCCTGCGCACCGCAGACCCCGACAACCTGCCCGCCCTGCTACGAACCCTCACACCCCGCCGGCGCCGCGCCGCAACCACCACTCCTGCACACACCCACCAGGCCGACACTCTCCGCACGCTCCCACACGCCGAACGCTACGAAGCCGCACTGGAACTGGTCCGCTCCACCGTCGCCGCGGTCCTGGGCCACACCGACACCACAACCATCCCGGCCGACCGGCCCTTCAAGGACCTCGGATTCGACTCCCTGACCGCCGTCGAACTCCGCAACCGACTCAACACCACCACCGGCCTGCGACTCTCTCCCGCACTCGTCTTCGACCACCCCAACCCCCAAGCCATCGCCACCCACCTCACCGAACAACTCACCCCCCACCACCAAACCACCGACACCCAAGAACACGACGTTCTGGTCTCGACGCCCGGCGGCCGATCCGTCGTCGAGGAGATCGATCGGCTCGAAACGCTTCTGTCCCGGCACTCTCCCGGGGCGGAAGAGCACACGGAGGTCGAACTGCGGCTGCGCTCGATGCTGTCACTGTGGCTCATGGCCCGTACCGCAGCGAGCGGCGGCGGATCCGAGGCGGTGCCGGCTGTTCCCGCCACCCCGGGCGAGATCCTCGCCCTCATCGATGCCCACGCAGGGCTGTCGCACCAGACGCCCGCGTATCACGAACGGTAGAGCGACATCTCACGAGCGAAGGAGCCACACATGGCGACTTGGGCCAACAGTGACATCAACCTGCCGCCTCTGGACCCCAGTTGGTGGTCCTGGCACTCCGCGCACGGCGGCCTGCTCGCCGCGATCGCCCTCCGGCACGCCGCCCGGCGGACCGGATCCATGCTTCCCCGGTCCCTGCACGCCTCGTTCCTCTCGCCGGTGACAACCGGCGCGTTGCATCTGTCGGCGAAGACCGAACAACAGAACCTGTCGAGTGTTGTCGTCCGTTCGATGATGCGTCAGGCCGGTGTTCCCGCAGTCACGGTGACCAGTCTGTTCGGCGACGCCGAGGACACGCACATCGGGCACTATCGAGGGCACCGGTATCCGTGCGTTCCGCCCGTCAAGGACTGCGCGCCGTTGGAGCTGCCAGAGGGCCTTGTCCGGTTCGACCGGCACCTGGAGATCCGGATGGACCCCGGCGTCCGGACCCTCGAAGGCGGTGACGACGCTCGGCTCAGCGCGTGGATCCGATTGAAAGACCTCGAACTGGAACCGGCCGAGGCCGCAGTGGTGCTCCTCGATTCAATGCCGCCTGCGCTGTACGGGGTGCTCGACCGGCCGCTCCCGATTCCCTCGGCGGAGATCTCCGTCCGGTTCACCGATCGGATCGCCGAACGTTCTCTTGACGGATGGGCGCTCATCGAGGTGCGGACGGAACAGGCCGGCGCGGGCTGGACGTTGGAGTCCGGTCGGCTCTGGACTCCGGACGGCACCCTGATGGCCGTGAGCCTGCAGACCCGGCGCGTCGTGGTTCCGGCTGAGGAACGGTGGGAGTCCGTTCTCAACGCCACCTGGGAGGAAGCCTTCGTTGCGTGAGATGTCGCCGGGGGGACTGCTCGCCGGGCGTCGCCCCGGCCGGTCCTGACCGTGTGGCAGGGGAGAAAGTTCCCAAGGGCCGGGAGCACGGGCATCGTGACCGCTGGACGGCGGTCCGACGGCCGTGCTCCCGGCCTTTCACCATGGAGGCTTCCGGCCCCGATCGACGCTTCCGGCCTCACACCATCGACTCAGATCCAGCCTTCACGGGTGGCCAGCACACCGGCTTCAAAGCGGCTGCGTGCTTCGAGGCGGGTCATCAGGTCGGCGGCCAGCCGGCGCACCGTACGCAGGGAGACACCCAGCTGACGGGCGGCCATCTCATCCGTGTTGCCCTCGCTGAGAAGGCGGAGCAGCTCGCGTTCCTGCGGGGTCAGACCACGCTGGTCCTTGCGCAGGGGAGTGCCCCAGGGCGTCGCGCGCCGCCAGACCTCCTCGAACAAGGCGACCATCGCCATGACGGCTCCCTCGCTGTACAGGACGAGGGCCCCCTGAGCGGCGTCGCGATGCACCATCGGGACGAGGGCGACCTTGCGGTCCACGATCACCAGCCGCATCGGCAGGCTGGGCACGGTGCGGTTCGCAGCACCCAGGGAGGATAGCCACTGCACGTAGCGCGTGGTAGCGGCGTCGTTGCGCAAACTGTCCTGGTAGACACTGCGGAGGGACACGCCCCGCTCCAGGGCAACCTGGTCCAGCGGCTTGCTCGCCTCCATGTCCTCGGGCTTCTGCGGGCCTCCGAGCATGAACGACAGGCACTCCTCCTTGGCGTTCTCGGCCAGTTCGGCCAAGCGCTCACGGACCATGTCGAGGCCGACGAGGCGTTCGGCGAGTTCGGGTACGAAGTCCCGGCGGGAGCTGCCGTATTCCGAGGCCAGCAGGGTGATCGACTGCCGGGCGTCGTCGAGTTCCTTCTGCTGGCGAGCCAGGGCCGCCGCTCGACGTGAGTGCAGGGCGCTGAGACTGGTGGCGGGATCGACCAGGCGCAATCTGCCGGACCCGGGTTCGGCAGGGCGGAGCAGGTACATTCTGGCGAGTTTGTCGAGGGCCTCCCGTACGGAGTTCTCGGTGAGACCCGAACGGTGACACAGTTCCTCGATGCTCAATCGTGGTGAATCGAGGAGTGAACAGTAGACAACCTCAGCTGCGGGGTCTAAGCCGAGGGCTTCAAGCATTGTTTCGCCTTATCCGTCAGAGGTGGGGCAACTGTCGTGGGGGCGAGGACTCCGTGGCAGCAACCGCTGTCGCCGAATCCGCATGCAATCACTTGGTCATCGGTCCATACCGTGATGATGACTGATCACGGACAACCGATCAACCAACGCAGGGTCAGACGATGAAAAAAATAGCTGTATTGTGCACTTTGTTGGGTCGGTGGGTCGGCGCGGCAGGTTCCTCTCGTGTATGGGCCGGGCGGGCCGCCGGCCGACCTCGCCGGCGTGTACCAGAGACCCTGGGGGCACAGACGCGTCCAAGTCGGCGTACACGACCTCGGGTCCGAGCGCAGGATCGCCCAGCAGGCTGAACACATGTTGTGCCTCATCGGTCCAATCCGGCGAACCGCGCCATTCCACCCGAACTCGACAGTCGGCCAGACTGGTTGAGGGCTTCCCATGTGGCAACTCGTGTCCTGGCAGGTGCGTGCCAAGCTGCTGAACATGCAGGTCCGGGCGGGTGTGGGGGCTGTTTGGATTGGCACCAAGAGACGCAGGAAGTTGATGCCACCGGCAGGGTCTTCAGCGGTGGGCACTCAGCGGACAGACTCGTCTCATCGCTCGATCGGCCGGGTCGGCGATCGAACGGTTGCATCCCTTCCCTCAACTGGAGGAGCCTTTTCATGTCCCGCCTTCTGACCCTTGTCGGAACTTTCATGCTCGCACTGACCGTGGTCGCCGCCGTCGCCGTCGGCGCGGAAGCGGTGGCGCACCCGAGCGCGACGTCCCCCGACAAGCCCGTCGTTCTGGCAGACGGATTCGGTTGGGGATGACAAGGAGTCATTAGCCATGATGCCGGTGTTCGTGCGGATGGTTCCCGCAATACACGCCGCGAGGTTCCATCTCAACCCTGCGGTCGCCGAGGACATCATCTGGGCGTGCGCCGGCTCCCGTGACTGTCTTGAGCATCTGACGGTGGAAGAGGAGCACCGGCTTCTCAGCATCATATTCTTCGTCCGCGCCCATGACGGAGAGAACGCCAGGGACATGGTGGGGCAGCTGATGGGCCGGGTGCTCGCAGGGGCAGGTTACTTCGCGGGGTGGCGGCTGGACGAATGCACGTCCGTGGACCTGTGAGTGACTCTCGCATCGCCCCAGGCTTTGCCCACACTTAGTACACGACGAGAACGAGGAATCGACCGACGCGACAATCAGGAAGGACGAAAGACACAGATGTCGCGAATAACCAAGCCTCGAAGGGCGTCGAACCATACTCTGCCGCATGCCGATACGCGCACCGCGAGAAGTATCGGCAACCAGACCTCCGTCCGGTCGGGGGCAGGAGGGCGGCCCATCGAGGGTCAGGTCATGACGTTCCGCACCTCGCTGTCGCTGCCGCCGCGACTGGAGTTGGAATCGTGGAAGGAAATTGGTCAGAAACTCTCCCGAATTTCCGACTCGTCAACGTGGTGGCTGGGCGACTGGCTTATCTACGGTCGGAACAGGTTCCCCGAGCGATACCGCCGTGCCATCGCTGAGACCTCGCTCGACTACCAGACGCTGCGTAACTACGCCTGGATCGCACGGAAGTTTCCGGCGTCCCGGCGACGGAATGCCCTGAGCTTCCAACACCACGCCGAGGTGGCCGCACTGTCTGAGGACGAGCAGGACAAATGGCTGGCAAGGGCCGAGGAGGGCAACTGGTCGCGGAACGAACTCCGCCAACGACTGAAGCTCGCCCAGACAGGCACGGAAGAAGTCCCCGCAGCCGTGGACAGCATCAAACTGCAGATCTCCCAGGACCAGAAGTCGCGGTGGAAGACGGCAGCCGCTGGCCTCGAGTGCGACCTTGAGGCCTGGATCGTCAAGGTCCTCGATTCGGCGGCCGACCCGGCGTCCTGAGGCCGCACGGCCCGCTCGTCAGCGGCCCAGGGCCGGTGAGCCGGGGCAGCCTCGGAGCAAGAACACGGCCTGTTCGGGTGCGCCCACCGGACTCCTCTGGTGAGCGCACCCGAAACGCGGCGTGTTGAGGTGTTCCTCTGCTGACCCACCGGGGCCTCCGGAGGACCGTGGCACCTTATGCGGCGGTCTCGGTGACGAACCGTTCAACGGCGGCGATGGCGTCGCCGATGGCCTGCGGATTCTGGCCGCCACCCTGGGCGACGTCCGGCTTGCCACCGCCACCACCACCCAGGGTCTCAGCCGCGGTCCGGACCAGCTCGCCGGCCTTCAAACCGTGCTCGCGAGCGGCCTCGTTGGTAGCGATCACGGTCAGCGGACGGCCGTGCGCCACGGTGAAGGCAGAGACGACGGCCGGGCGCGAGCCCAGACGGGCACGCACATCCAGGACCAGCATGCGTAGCTCGTCCGTGCCCACGCCGTCGGCGACCCGCGCGGCGACCACAGCGACGCCATGCACGTCCTTGGCGGAGTCGGCGAGAGCTGCGGCGGCCTGGAGGACTTTCTCCGCGCGGTACTTCTCGATTTCCTTCTCGGCGTCCTTCAGCTTGCCGAGCATGGCGAAGATCTTCTCCGGCAGCTCCTCGGCGCGGCCCTTGACCAGCTCCTGAAGCTGGGCGACCACCGTGTGCTCGCGGGCCAGGAAGTTGTACGCATCGACACCGACAAGGGCCTCGATACGGCGCACGCCCGAACCGATGGACGACTCGCCGAGCAGCTTGACCAGGCCGAGCTGCGCGGTGTTGTGGACGTGCGTGCCGCCGCACAGCTCCTTGGAGAAGTCACCGATGGTGACAACGCGGACCTGCTCGCCGTACTTCTCGCCGAACTCGGCGATGGCGC
This sequence comes from Streptomyces sp. NPDC029151, assembly GCF_055564315.1. NCBI lineage: Bacteria > Bacillati > Actinomycetota > Actinomycetes > Kitasatosporales > Streptomycetaceae > Streptomyces > Streptomyces sp. NPDC029151. The sequence goes on along the minus strand of NZ_JBVHWQ010000001.1, from coordinate 568,938 downwards.
CCTGCCGCTTGGCCTCAGTGATCGGCATGACCTCGGCATGCACCTCGAGCTCGCGCGCGAGGACCTCGTTGATCTTCTGCTCGACGTCGGTCAGGACCGTGCCCGGGACGGCGTTGGGCGAGCCGAAGTCGAAGCGGAAACGGCCCGGGGAGTTCTCCGACCCGGCCTGGGCGGCTGTGGGACCCAGCGCGTCACGCAGAGCCTGGTGGGTGAGGTGGGTGGCGCTGTGCGCGCGGGCGATGGCCCGGCGGCGACGCACGTCGATGGCGGCGTAGGCGGTCGCGCCCAGGGTCACCTCACCGACCTGGACCGATCCCTTGTGCACATAGACACCGGGGACTGGCTGCTGGACGTCGCGAATCTCCACGACCGCGCCGGAGTGCAGTGTGATCCGGCCCTGGTCGGCCAGCTGACCACCGCCCTCGGCATAGAACGGGGTGCGGTCCAGGACGACCTCGACCTCATCACCCTCGGAGGCGGCGGGCGTAGGGACACCGTTGACCAGGAGGCCGACGACGGTGGTCTCGCCCTCGCTGTCGGTGTAGCCGGTGAACTGGGTAGCGCCGCTCGAATCGGCGATCTCCCTGTAGGCGGTGACGTCGGCGTGGCCGGTCTTCTTGGCCTTCGCGTCGGCCTTGGCCCGCTCCCGCTGCTCCTTCATCAGCCGGCGGAAACCGTCCTCGTCCACCGACAAGCCCTGCTCGGCGGCCATCTCCAGGGTCAGGTCGATCGGAAAACCCCACGTGTCGTGGAGCAGGAACGCCTTGTCACCGGGCAGGACCGTGCCGCCGGCAGCCTTCGTCTCGGTCACAGCGGTGTCGAGGATGTTCGTGCCACCCTTGAGGGCCTTCAGGAACGCCGCCTCCTCCGCCAGCGCGATGGCCTCGATGCGCTGGCGGTCGGTGACCAGCTCCGGGTACTGCTCGCCCATCGTGTCGATCACCACATCGACGAGCTGCTGCACGACCGGGCCGGTCGCTCCGAGCAGGCGCATGTTGCGGACCGCACGGCGCATGATGCGGCGCAGCACGTATCCGCGGCCCTCGTTGCCGGGGGTGACGCCGTCGCCGATGAGCATCACGGAGGTACGCATATGGTCGGCGACCACACGCAGCGACACGTCGCTGTCGTGGACCTTGCCGTAGGCGACGCCGGTCAGCTCCGTGGCCTTGTCGATGACGACTTTGAGCGTGTCCGTTTCATACATGTTGTGGACACCCTGGAGGATCATCGCCAGACGCTCCAGACCGAGGCCCGTGTCGATGTTCTTCGCCGGCAGGTCACCCAGGATCGGGAAGTCGTCCTTGCCCGAGCCTTCACCCCGTTTGTACTGCATGAAGACGAGGTTCCAGATTTCCACGTACCGCTCGTCGTTGACGGCCGGACCACCCTCGACACCGAACTCCGGACCACGGTCGTAATTGATCTCCGAGGACGGACCACACGGACCGGGGACACCCATCGACCAGAAGTTGGGGCCCATACCCAGACGCTGAATGCGTTCGACGGGCACGCCGACCACGTCGCGCCAGATCCGCTCGGCCTCTTCATCCTGCTCATAGACCGTGATCCACAGCTTCTCCGGCTCAAGCCCGTACCCACCCTGCTCCACCGATGTGGTCAGCAGCTCCCAGGCCAGTTTGATGGCACCTTCCTTGAAGTAGTCGCCGAAGGAGAAGTTGCCGCACATCTGAAAGAACGTGCCATGCCGGGTGGTCTTACCGACCTCCTCGATGTCCGGAGTACGCACACACTTCTGCACGCTGGTGGCTCGGGTGAACTCGGGCTTGACTTCACCCAGGAAGTAAGGCTTGAACGGCACCATGCCAGCGTTGACCAGCAGCAGCGTGGGATCATCAGCGATGAGTGTGGCCGAAGGGACGACGGTGTGCTTGCGCTCCTCGAAAAAGCTCAGCCAACGGCGGCGAATCTCTGCCGACTCCATCAGTTCTCCTCACTCCACAGAGACTGGAACGCGCAGGCCGGCAGGCGACATACCAGTCAGCCCGGCGCCGATCTACCCAACAACCGAGAGCACGAGCCTACAGTTGCCCCACACACGAACTCGCCGTCACTGCCTCCCAGATGCGGGCAGCGACGCCGCAAAGTCCGGACAGCTCAGCGTTGCCGACCCCTGGCCGATCACGGGTGACTGACTGGCGGAGAGACAGACTTTCCGACGCTCGTCGGCTCAGAGCAGGCTACGGACGGCCGGCACCAAGAGACGCTGGTCGTCCGTTTTGTCCTGGTGGAACGGTTCGCCATTCCGGTTTCCGCCGCGTTCATCCGGACGAGCGAGCAGGCGAGCGAGGTCTTTCGGACTCCTGGGCGCCGCTCGGACCTGTCGTGGTTCATCGGTAGGCACCTGCCGTACGCAGGGGCTCTTGCCCATCGGAGCCTGCGCCTTCTCCGGGAGGAGCCGACACTGCCGGCCTTGCCGCTCAGGCGGCGGCTGCGAGACGGATGAATCGGAAGCATGACTGCTGGCAGAGCTGGAAACCCGGCTTTCGGCGAGAGACGTCACGGTTCTTGGAGAGGGGCGACCATGTCGCAGGTTGAGGAATCCATCGAGGTCCACGTGCCCGTCAGCGCGGCGTACAACCAGTGGACGCAGTTCGAGGACTTTCCGCAGTTCATGGATGGTGTCGAGCGGATCGAGCAGCGCACGGACACGCTCACGCACTGGAAGACGAAGATCGGTGGGGTGGAGCGGGAGTTCGACGCGGAGATCACCGAGCAGATCCCGGACGAGCGGGTGGCCTGGACGTCGGTGGGCGGTGAGGCCCACCAGGCCGGCGTCGTCACCTTCCACTACATCGACGACCAGACGACCAAGATCATGCTGCAGCTCGACTACGAGCCGGAGGGCCTGGCCGAGACCGTCGGGGACAAGCTCGGCTTCGTCAAGCGGCAGGCCACCGGGGACCTGAAGCGCTTCAAGAGGTTCATCGAGTCCCGCGGCGCTGAGACCGGCGCGTGGCGCGGGGAGGTCTGAACCCGCCCGGCTCAGACAGCGGGTCGGCGGGCTGAGCGCGGTCCTCAGCCGCACGCCCGCCAGGGCGGGGGGCCCGACCGGCGTCATCACCCGCTGCGCGTACTCGCCCAGCGCCCAGGCCGGCTCCGCCGGCCTGGGCCACGCTGGACAGATCGAGGATGCCGAGCTGGTCCGGCTTCTGCTCACCGGGCGCCCACCGGACGGTCTCCTCCCAGTTGAGAGAGAGGACCCGCAGCGGGGGAGTACGGTCCAGAAGGGTGGCCGGCTCGCTGACGCTGCGGGTGGCGGCGGCAGCGTCGTGCTGGTATGGATCGCCGCCGACGAGGAGGGTGTCCTGCCCGCTCGCGGCGGCTGCGCCGGCGAGGCCGAGCGCGGTGACGGTGCGGCCCATGCCGCCGGCCGTTCCTGCTACCGCGATGATCACGCCGCGCCCTTCGTCTATCGCGTGGCCTCGTCGAGCCTCGAGGTGCGAGCCAGGCCCGGCTTCCAGGGCGCGGATGTCCCCTTGAGAGCCAGGAGGGGTGGCCGGGATCGGAGCCGCTCCAGGATCGAGCGAAGACGTCGGCGGAAGCGCACGTCCTCAACGGTGTCACTCTGCTTGGGTTCGATCGCCTTGGGGCGGTTGTCGACGAGCTCGCGCCGTACCGCGAGCGCACACCAAGGAGCGCGCGTGCCGGCCACCGCGACGACCTTCCCCCACCAGGGCACCGGCGCCCATCCCTCGACTGTAGGCAGCGCGCGACGGGGGGCGTCCCGGCCTCCACGATCCGCGGCTCCATCACCCCGTCTCGGAAGGCCCCCCCCGCACGTCACCGCCCGCGACGGCTCACGTCACCGCCCCGGCGCCCGTGACGGACGCGAGCCCGGGACCGGCGCGGCGGCGTCCGTGTCGTGAGCCTGAGCGGCCGCGGAGCGTTCCCCGTGTTCGCGGCAATTGCCGCCTTCCAGCAAGCGCTTGGCCAGAGCGAGGGCATCCTCCGTCTTGGGATGGGACGTGCCCAGCCGGCTGTTCAGGATCAGTGCGCCCCTGCGCGCGAGGGCCGCCGCGGTCGGGTCGCCCAGCGCGTGCACGGCCCTGGCCTTGAGCAGCAGGGCGTACCCGATGTACAGGTGGTCCGGCGCGTAACTGGCCTCGCGGATCCTTAACGCCCGGGAGATCAAGGGCACGGCCACGGCGTGCTCGTCCAGGTCGAGGTGGACACTGGCCAGGGCTATCAGGTCGAAGCTCACGTACGGGTCGTCCGGCCCGTACGCCGCCTCGTCGATCCGCAACGCCCGCTCGGCCAGGGGCACCGCCGCCTCGTGATCACCGAGGAGGTGGCGGATCCGGGCCAGGGTGGCCAGGTCCGTCGCGATGGCGGGACTGTCCGCCGGCAGACAGGACTCGTGCAGGCCAAGCGCACGTTCCGCCAGCGGACGCGCCCGCTCCGGAGCGCCGCGGTCCCGGTGGATCTGCGCCAGGGTGATCAGGTCGAAGCCGATCTCCGCGTCCCGCTGTCCGAGCGATTCGTCGATCGCGAGAGCCCGATCGCACAGGGGCTGTGCCACCGAGTGCTCCCCGATCGAGAGGAGGAAGGCGGACGCCAGCCGCAGCAGCGTCGCCGTCTGGGCGGCGCACTCGGCCGACGGCTCGTCCTTGGTCACCGCGAGCGTGTGCGGAAGCAGTTCCTGCCATCGCGACGGCGCCTGCGGGTCACCGTGGATGTCGTGCGGCACGGCCGCGAGCAGCGCCCGGCACAGCCGTGTGCGCGCGTCGGTGCGCACGTCGTCCGGCATCGTGGCGCGGATGGCGGCCTGCACCAGGCGGTGCAGCACCAGGGAGGACGCGCCGCGCCGGGCGAGCCCCAGCCCGGCAAGAGCGCCGACCGTCGTGTCCCACGCCACCGGGTCGGCAGCCGCCGCGATCAACGGTTCCTTGCCGTCACCGAACAGGTCCAGCGGGATCGGCTCCGGTGCCAGCAGCGCACACAACTCCAGCAGCCGCATGGCCTGCGGCCGCTGGCTCTGCAGCTGGCGCACGTTGAGCTGCCACAGGGTCGCGACCACCACCGCGGGCCGGTCGGTCAGTTCGCCCAGCGCGATCATGTCCTCCAGCCGCGACGCCAGCAGAGCCAGGTACCTCGCGGGCGCGGTGTGGTGGTAGTCCATGTACCCGGCCGCCTGTTCCAGTGCCAGCGGCAGGTCCCCCAGGTGCTCGGCAATCCGGTCCGCCACCGCTGCGGTCATGCCGGACACCCGCCGGGTCAGCAGCTCCACCGCCTCCTGCCTGGAGAAGACGTCCAGGTCGACGACGCCGGCTCTGCCCGACCAGCCGCGCAGCCTGGTCGTGACGATGAGGTGGCCGCCGCTGCCCAGATCACCCGACGGCAGCGCGTCCAGGAGCGTGCCGGGTCTCCCGCCGTTGTCGAAGATGATCAACCAGGGCCGGTGGTGCCGCAGTTCGCCGTAGACCCGGGGGACGACCTGTTCGCCGTTCACCTCCGCCAGTCCCAGCTCCCGGGCCAGCGAAGCGAACTGCGAGGACACCAGATCGGGGTCCTCGGCGTCCACGAACGCCACGAACCGGTATGTCGACCGGTAGAGGTAGGCGTACTCGACCGCCAGCTGTGTCTTGCCGACGCCGCCCAGCCCGTGCACGACCTGCATCGCGCCCTCGCCGCCCGAGGTCAAGCGCTGCCGTAACTCGCGCAAGGTGGCGTCGCGGCCGGTGAAGTGGGTGTTGCGCGGCGGCAGCCGGTAGGTCGCCGGACGGGAGCGCGGGCCCGGAGGGCGGGCAGCCGGCGCGCGGACCTTTCCGCCAGCGGTCTCCAACAGGTCGGTGAGCGTGGCGTGGTCGCTCCGCAGCCGCGCGAGTTCCTCCTCGCAGGAGAGGTCGATCCGACCGGCGTGCGCTGCGCGGACGCAGGCGGTCACATAGGCTGCGACCCGCTCCCAGGGGGGCGGTCTGCTGAACTTGCCCGCCAGCAGGTCCGACAGCGACGACCGGGTGAGGACCTTGTGCTCGTCGTGGGCCAGCAACAGCGCCTGGGCCGGTGAGCCCGCGGACGTGCGCAACCGCTGCAACCGGTTGACGAACCAGCTTTGTGGTGAGCCAGGTCCCCTCATGTACGCGGCTTTCCCCCGCTCCGCTCTCCGGAACCGTCCGGACTCCGGAGCCCGCGGACGCGGCGCGTCCAGCGGAAAGGCCCAGTGGATCCGGGCTCCTCCGGGACCACCGTGCCCGAGCGGCGCCACCCGGCAACGTGGACGGCGGCACGGACAGCACGCCAACGACCTGAACTACGAGGGGATCAACCATGGAACTCAAGGCAAGCCTCACCCGACTCGCGGGCGCGGGCGCGGCGCTCGCATGCGGTTCGGCCCTGCTGGTGGGCGGCACGGCCTCGGCCCAGGCGGCGGCCGTGAACTACCAGGTGATCAACGGCAACAGCAGCAACTCCTGTCTCCAGGTCAACATTTCGGGCGGCAAGGGTGACCTGGTCCTCGGCACCTGCGACCGCAGCGCGAAGCAGGTGTGGCAGATCAGCGGCGGCGTCTTCAGGAACCCGGCTTCGGGCCACTGCCTCGACGGGAACGGCGCGGACGTCTACACATTCCCCTGCAACGGCGGCGCGTACCAGAAGTGGACGACCACGTCCGGCAGCCCGAAGTCCATCCGGCACAACTGGAGCGGCAAGTACTTGGACGCGAACGGACAGGTGGGGGCCACGGTCGTCCTCCAGCCCACCATCAGCACGGCGTCCCGCTGGGTGATCGACCCGGTATGACCCGTCGGCCGACCCCGTGAGCCGGGCGGGCCGCCCTCACCGGCGGCCCGCCGCCTCCCAACCTCCACGAGAGCGCGCGGGCGGGCTTCCGCCCCGGCTCGGGGGGTCACACGGCGGAGGAAGCCCTACCCCACCTTCCCGCGGATTGGGGCAGCTGAGCGAGTCCCGCGCTCCGAAGTGCGCTACCGGTTCGTCATCGATGCCGCGTCTTTCGCGAACGCGTCATGACGTGCGAGAGCGGCCATGGGCCGAAGCCGACGCCGGCACGTCACCGACGAGCAGTAGCGAGCCAGGCGCACCTCGACCCGCTGACTCCACGCCGAGCTCGGACTCGCTTGTCGCCGAGGGTCGCCTCAGACACGTCCAGAGGCGTTCGACTTCGCGCAGGCGAAGGCCACGACTACTGGTCGCACAGGGCCCAGCGCCATACCTGCCGTAAGACGCGTCTGCGGCGCCCGGCCGCACCCCGTAGTCAGATGAACCGTCGTGCGACGGTAAGGGGGGCCCGGCGTCCCGAAGCCGGGATGCCGGGCCCCCTCACCGGGGCGCGATCAGGCGGGGCGGATGTTCTCAGCCTGCGGGCCTTTCTGGCCCTGCGTGACGTCGAACTCGACCTTCTGGCCCTCCTGCAGCTCGCGGTAGCCCTGGCTGGCGATGTTGGAGTAGTGGGCGAAGACGTCGGGGCCGCCGCCCTCCTGCTCGATGAAGCCGAAGCCCTTCTCGCTGTTGAACCACTTCACTGTGCCCTTGGCCATGACTGTCTCCTTTGAGGGAAACCGGGCACGCACGCTGCGCGACCGGGAGGTGATCGCCCTGGTCCGGAGAGGCGCTGAACAGCAAGAACGCCCGTGAGGCGATCACGGGCGAACGGAACTTCGGAACCACGACTGCTGATCACAACGCTATAACGGCATGACGGAAGCCGCTAGCGAAAACGCGCCGGCATCCCGTGGGGCTCGGCCGGAGCCGCCACCGCCGAGCCGTCCCCCACATGAGACACCGAACCGCCCACGCCGGGGCGCCCAGCTGACCGCCGGACGCCTCTCCACCTCACCCGCCACTGACCCGAAGCCACGCCCGGCCGCCCCCCACCCCTACTGCACCGCCCTCCACGGCGAGCAGGACGGTCGCCCTCTGCATGCGCCAGCAGCACCTCAAGACCTGCGTGAGTCATGGCGGTGAGCGAGGCGCGGGCTCCCGAGTTTGTCGGGGCGCGGTGGGCGGACGTAGCGGGTGCCGTAGGACTGGACCCAGCCATGCTGCGTGGCGGGGTAGCCGGTGAGCTGCTCGGCGACGTACTGGACTCACCGTGCGAGACGTGAGCGGGACGATCGTCATCCGGACGGTAAGACGGGGCACGCAGCGCCGCGCGGGCCGTGGGGCACGTAGCGCCGTGCGGGTCACGGGGCACGTAGCGCCGTGCGGGTTACGGGGCACGTAGCGCCGTGCGGGCCACGGGGCGGGAAGTGCGCCGCACACGCGCCCCCCGCCGTCCCCTGTCGCACCGCGAGGGGACCCTCGCCCCCTCGGGGCGCGGACCCTCGGCCCGCGTCCTGCCGGGCCGTCACTCCCACTGGCCCTCCCGCTGCCCGTACCGGATCCTGAATGGGGACGCTGACCTGCAGGAAGACAGCTTCATCCGATCGCCGCGGTCACGTGGCCACGCCGACACGGCAGGCGAAGGGAGCCGGTGCGATGACTTCAGCGGAACAGCGTCCGAACCAGCCGGGCGATCCGGAGGACGCCGCCACGGGCCCGAGCGGCTTGATGGATCTGCTGGGCGTCGCCGCGGTGCTGCTGGAGGCCGACGGCCGGATCGACATGTGGAGCCCGCAGGCCGAGCAGCTCTTCGGCTACACCGGTGCCGAGGTGATCGGGCGCTACGCGGCCCCGATCCTCCTCCATCCGGAGCACCAGGATGCGGCGATCACGCACTTCGTCCGGGTCATGGAGACCGGCGAGGGCTGGGCCGGCGCCTTCCCCGTGCGGCACAAGGACGGCAGCACCCGGTTGGTCGAGTTCCGCAACATGCGGCTCACGGACAACCTCGGCGATCACTACGCTCTGGGGCTGGCGACCGACCGGTCCACGCTGCGGCAGGTGGAGCGCAAGGTGGCGCTGTCCACCCGGCTGGTCACGCAGGCGCCGATCGGGATCGCGATCCTGGACACGGACCTGCGGTACGTGGAGGTCAACCCGGCCCTGGCGGCGATGCACGGCGTACCTGAGGCAGATCACGTGGGACACCGGTTCACCGAGATCCTGCCCGGCGCGGCCTTCCAGGCCGCGGAGGCGGTGATGCGACGGGTGCTGGCGTCGGGAGTCCCCGTGGTGGACGAGCAGATGGTGGGCCGCACCCGCGCCGACCCGGAGAACGACCACGCCTGGACCGTGTCGTTCTACCGGCTGGAGGACCAGCACGGACGGGCGCTGGGCCTGGCCAACGTGGTGGTGGACGTCACCGACCGGTACGAGGCGGCCAGGAAGGCCGACCGGGCCCAGCAGCGCCTGCGCCTGGTGGCCAGCGGCTCGGCCCGTATCGGCACCACCCTGGAGACGGAGCGGACCGCGCAGGAACTGGCCGACGTCGTCGTGCCCGGGCTGGCCGACATGGTCGCCGTGGACCTCCTGGACTCGCTCCTGCAGTCGGGCCGCCCGGACATGGGCGAGGGACCGGCCCTGTTCCGCGCCATGGCGGTGAAGACCGCGTACCCCACCGACGCGGCCCAGGCGATCGTGGCGCCCGGCCGGCTCGTCACCTACCCCGCGGACCACCCGGCGGCTCATGTCGTCCGCACCCGCGAGCCCCACCTGATCAGCCACCTGAAGAGCGGCGACCACGCGCGGATCGCGGCCGACCCGGAGGCCGCCCGCCTGTTCGCCGAGACCGGTGTCCACACCGATCTGGCGGTCCCCCTCATCGCCCGGGGAAGGATCATCGGTGTCATGGGCATGGCCCGCGCGCGCAACCCCCTGCCCTTCGACGAGGACGACGTCGCCCTCGCCGGCGAACTCGCCTCCACCGCGGCGCTGAGCATCGACAACGCCGTCCTTCACCATCACATCCGCAGCGCCGCCGAGACCCTCCAGCGCAGCCTGCTCCCCCAGCTGTCGCCCCGGCACCCCGGCCTGGAGGTCGCCGCCCGCTACCTGCCGGCCCAGGCGTTCAGCGAGGTCGGCGGCGACTGGTACGACGTCATCCCCCTCGGGGACGACCGCACCGCCCTGACCGTCGGCGACGTCATGGGCAGTGGCATCCAGGCCGCCACCACGATGGGCCGCATGCGCACCGCCACCTCGACCCTCGCCAAGCTCGACCTCGACCCCGCCCGCATCCTCACCCACCTCGACGAGATCATGCTCGGCCTGGACCCGTACATCGCCACCTGCGTGTACGCGGTGTACGACCCCCACCACGCCCGTCTGCAGGTGGCCTCGGCCGGCCACCTGCCCCCTGTCCTCACCCGCCCCGGCAGACCACCGGAACTCCTCGATCTCCGCACCGGCGCCCCGCTCGGCGTCGGCGGCGTCCACTTCGAGACCACCACCGTCGAGCTGGAACCCGGCTTCCAACTGGTCCTCTACACCGACGGACTGGTCGAGACCCGCAACGACCCCATCGACGAACGCCTGGACGCTCTCCTCCGTCTTCTGGCACGGCACGACCACTCCGCCGAAGACACCTGCGAGCGGCTGCTGCGACACCTCCGGCACCCGGGCGGCCACGACGACGTCGCTCTGCTCATCGCACGGGCACGGCAGCAGCCGGCCACCCGTAGGACCGGAGCGTGACGGTCCACCCCGCGCCACAGGGCGCACCGGGCCGTTCGGAAACCGATGCCGGCCCCGCGAACGGCTTACGGGACCCAGCGGGGGAGAGAGGGCAGGCCCCGCTCTTCGGGAGCCGGCGGTTCACTGAAGCCCGCGGCGTCCCAGCCGGTCACGCAGACGGTCCCAGGGCCCCCAGACGGCGGAGGTGAGCCTGGTCAGGGCCGGCGAGTCGGGCGCGTCAGGGCGTGGACGGGTGGGGCCGACGGCTTCCGCGCGCCGTGTCCCCGCCCCCGCGGCACGCAGGACGTCAGCGGGGCCCATGACCTGCAGGCGGGGGAACAGCCGCTGCTCCAACCCGACCACGTGCGCGGTGACACCCGAGACGAGGCACAGCAGGAGGCGCACATACCGTTCGCTGTGGGCCGGAACGGCTTCGAGGGACTTCAGCGTCCGCTGGATGTCCTCGTCGACGGCGAGCAGCGCGTCCACCCCCTTGTCACCGTCCACGACGTAACGGTGCACGAGCGGGTACAGGCACTCCCGTTCCGCCACGAGGTGGCTCACCAGGCGGCTGCCGGCCTGTTCCACGAGTGCGGCGCGCTCGTCGGTGCCCGGCGGAGCGGACCGCACCCGGTCGAGAAGGTTCTGGATCCCGCGGTGCTCCGCCGCGAGCTGTTCGATGATGCCGCTGTCACTCCCCACTCGCACTCCCTGAAAGGTGAGGCGCCGGCGGTCACCGGCAGCTGTCGGTCCTGGATGCCCGCCCCACCCCCGTTTCATTCCGGGCACGGGGGCGCGGCTGGTTGAGGAAAGAGGCCTTCGGGTATCCGAGCGCCCGTCGCGCGAGCCGTCGGGCCCGCGCGGCGCACACGAAGTGCCGGGCGGAAGAGGAGTGGTGCGGGCGTGCTACTACGGCGGCGCAGGGAGAGGATGAGGGGAAGGGCACGGCAGGCGGCCTTCCGGGCGTACGTCGCGGCCGACCGGCGGTCGCCGGTGTCGGAACTGGCCGGCCGGCTGCTGCGCAAGGCGTTCCCCGACCACTGGTCGTTCCTGCTGGGTGAGATCGCGCTCTACAGTTTCATCGTCCTCGTGCTGACGGGGACCTACCTGACGTTCTACTTCGATCCCAGCCTCGCCGAGGTGCCCTACAGCGGCTCGTACGAGCCCTTGCAGGGGCTGCTCGTCTCGAAGGCGTACGAGTCGACCCTCCACATCAGTTTCGAGGTGCGCGGCGGCCTGCTGATCCGACAGATGCACCACTGGGCGGCGCTCGTCTTCGTGGCGGCCATCGGCGTGCACATGCTGAGGGTCTTCTTCACCGGCGCCTTCCGCAGGCCCCGCGAGGGGAACTGGATCATCGGGGTGACCCTGTTCCTGCTGTCCCTGCTGGAGGGTTTCTGCGGCTACTCGCTGCCGGACGACCTGCTGTCCGGTACGGGTCTGCGCACCGCCAACTCCATCGTCCTGTCCATTCCGGTCGTCGGCACATACCTGAGCTTCCTCTTCTGGGACGGCCCCTTCCCCGGCACCGCGATCGACCGGCGTCTGTACATCGTCCACGTGCTCTTCGTCCCCGGCGCGCTCCTCGCGCTGATCACGGTGCACCTGATCATGGTCGTCTACCTGAAGCACACGCACTGGGCCGGGCGCGGGAAGTCCAACCGCAACGTCGTCGGCCAGCCCATGTTCCCCTCGTTCGTCGCCAAGTCGACCGGGCTGTCGCTGATGGTCGCCGGCGTCATCGCCCTCATGGGAGCGATCGCTCAGATCAACCCCGTCTGGCTCTTCGGCCCCTACGTGCCCGACCAGGTCTCCACCGACGCCCAGCCCGACTGGTACGTGGGGTTCCTCGAAGGGGCCCTGCGGCTGATGCCCGGCGTCGAATGGAACATCGCCGGCCACACGTTCATGTGGAACGTCCTGCTGCCCGCCGTCGTGCTGCCGGCCCTGCTGTTCCTGGTGCTCTACATGTACCCCTTCTTCGAGCGCTGGGTGACCGGGGACATGGTGGAGCACCATCTGTGCGACCGGCCACGGGACCGGCCCACCCGGACCGGACTCGGCGTGGCCGCCGTCGTCTGGTACGCCGTGCTGCTCATGGCGGGGGGCAATGACGTGATGACCGTCTGGTTCGACATCTCCGTCAACGCCCTGACATGGATCTTCCGGGTCGCCGTGTTCGTCCTCCCGGTCCTTTCCTTCCTGGTGACCAAGCGTGTCTGCCTGGCCCTGCAACGGCATGACCGGCAGCTGCTGGAGGAGGGTGAGGAGACCGGTGAGGTGTACCAGGACGTGGCGGGCGGGATCAGCGAGCGGCACGCACCCCTGGACGTGGAGGAGCGCTACAAGCTGCTGGTACGGGACATCCCGCGGCCGGTGGAACACCCGGGGGAGCGGGCGCCGTTGCGGGACAGGATCCAGGCGTCCCTCAGCTCGTGGTACTACGGTGAGCGAGTCGACATGCCGGCCACGGCGGAGGAGCGCCTCCAGGCCGGCGCCCGCACCGCCGATCCGGTGGCGGGCGGCATCGGGGACGAGGAGGAGACGGGCTGAGCCGCGGCGGGTGCCACCGTACCCGGGGCGGCGAGCCGGCGGCGCGGGGATGCCGCGCCGCCGCGTGAAGCCGGGTGACAGGGCCGCTCAGCGGCCACGGCACCACCGGTGAGCCGCCCGCCTCACCCGCTCTCGCGTCCGGCGTACTGGAAGACCATGCCGAAGACCCCGAGTCCCAGGACCCCGAGACCCATCAGGATCAGCCAGTCACCGTAGACGATCCCGTTGGCGACCAGTGTGGCGCCGGCGGCGGTCACCACCGGATGCCGGCTGTGCGGCGCGAAGAAGTCGATGCGGCCGCTGCGCTCCCGGATCTCCGCGTCGGAACGGTCCTCGGGACGGGAGCCCTTGCGCCGGTGGTTGACCATCGAGAAGAACGCGATCACCGACGCCATGAGGAAGGAGACGCCGAGTGCCGCGATGCCGACGGGCTCCCGTGCGACCCAGGCGTAGGCGACGTCGGTGACCAGGAAGAAGAGGGCCACGCCGGCGAAGAGGTACGACTCGGACTTCATTCGCTCTGGTTCCCTTCGGGGTCGGGGGTCGCCTCGACGGCTCCGTGCTGCTGCCGGGGCAGTCGTTCCATGAACTCCGGGTGGTGCAGGTCGAAGGCCGGTGAGTCGGACCGCACCCGGGGCAGCGCCGTGAAGTTGTGCCGGGGCGGGGGACACGAGGTGGCCCATTCGAGTGACCGGCCGTAGCCCCAGGGATCGTCCACGTCCACCATCGGCGCGTACCGGGCGGTCTTCCAGATGTTGTAGAGGAACGGAAGGGTGGACAGCCCGAGCAGGAAGGCACCGATCGTCGAGACGGTGTTCAGGGCGGTGAACCCGTCGGCGGCCAGGTAGTCGGCGTAGCGCCGCGGCATTCCGCCCTCGCCGAGCCAGTGCTGGACGAGGAACGTGGTCTGGAAGCCGACGAACAGCGTCCAGAAGTGGATCTTGCCGATGCGCTCGTCGAGCATCCGGCCCGTCAACTTCGGCCACCAGAAGTAGAAGCCGCCGAACATGGCGAAGACGATCGTTCCGAACAGGACGTAGTGCAGGTGGGCGACGATGAAATAGGTGTCGGTCAGGTGGAAGTCCAGAGCGGGTGAGGCGATGACGACACCGCTGAGTCCCCCGAGAAGGAACGTGACGAGGAAACCCAGTGACCAGAGCATGGGTGTCTCGAAGGAGAGACTGCCGGACCACATCGTCCCGATCCAGTTGAAGAACTTCACGCCGGTCGGCACGGCGATCAGGAAGGACATGAAGGAGAAGAACGGCAGAAACACCGCACCCGTGGCGAACATGTGGTGGGCCCACACGGTGGCCGACAACATGGTGATCGCGATGGTCGCGCCGACCATGCCGACGTAGCCGAACACCGGCTTGCGGCTGAACACCGGCACGATCTCCGTGACCACGCCGAAGAACGGCAGCGCCACGATGTACACCTCCGGATGGCCGAACCACCAGAAGAGGTGCTGCCACAGCAGGGCTCCGCCGGAGGCCGAGTCGAAGATGTGCGCACCGTACCGGCGGTCGGCCATCAGGGCGAGCAGGAGGGCCGTGAAGGGGGGAAAGGCCAGCAGCACGAGGATGGAGGTGAACAGCACGTTCCAGGTGAAGATCGGCATCCGGAACATGGTCATGCCCGGACAGCGCAGACAGACGATCGTGGCGATGAAGTTGACGCCCCCGAGCGTGGTGCTGACGCCGGAGAGCACGAGCCCCATCGCCCACAGGTCACCGCCGTGGCCGGGGCTGTGCGCCGAGTCGTTCAGCGGGGAGTAGGCGAACCAGCCGAAGTCGGCCGGACCGTTGCCGACCAGGAATCCGGACAGAACCGTGAGGCCCCCGAAGAGGAACAGCCAGTACGTCAGGGCGTTGAGCCGGGGGAACGCCACGTCGGGGGCGCCGATCTGGAGGGGCATGACGGCGTTCGCGAAACCGGTGAAGGTGGGCGTCGCGAAGAGCAGCATCATGATCGTGCCGTGGATCGTGAACAACTGGTTGTACTGCTGCTCGGTGACGATCTGAAGACCCGGCCGCGCCAGTTCGGCGCGCATCAGCATCGCCATCACTCCGGCGACCAGGAAGAAGCCGAACGACGTGACGAGGTAGAGATGGCCGATCTTCTTGTGGTCGGTGGTCGTCAGGTAGTCCCTGATCCTTTCACCCGTCTGCACGCGGGGGCCGCGGGCGGTGCCTTCTTCCTGGCCCGGCCCCGGGTGCGTCTTCGACATGAGCGCCCTCCAGGCGGTGCGCCGACGAGTCGGCATGCGTGACGAACCCGAGCGGGTTAGCCGCCCTGCCGTGTCGGTAAACCTGTCCGCCTCACCGGCTGTGCTACCCGGCGTACTCGGTGATCTTCTGCCGTACACCGCCTTCCCGGCCGAAGGGAGAAGTGAGCTGGTCCGCAGCGCGGTGGCGCTGCGCAGGGCAGCCCGGTCGTGGCCGTCACCGGTACGAGCGCCGGGGCGGGCCGGGCCACGGCCCGCGCGCTCGGCGCGGGCGGGACCGCCGTCGCCCTGCCGGCCCCGGCCCCCGGCTCAGCGGGGCAGCGTCGACGCGTCGTTGAGGCGCACGGCGCACTCCAGGAGCAGGGCGTGGACGAAGGCCTGGGGCAGGTTGCCGCGCAGCTGGCGCTGACGGACGTCGTACTCCTCCGCGAACAGCCCGGACGGCCCGCAGGCCGCCCGGGTCCGTTCGAACCAGCGCAGCGCGCCGGTCCGGTCGCCGAGGTGGTCGGTGGCCAGCGCCATGGTGAACCCGCAGAGCAGGAACGCGCCCTCCGACTCGCCCAGGGGGATGCCGGGCCGGCGGAAGCGGTAGAGGTAGCCGTCCTCGGCCAGCTCGTCCTCGACGAAGCGGCGGGTGACCGCGCTGCTCGGGTCGTCGGCGGACGGGCAGCCCCGGGCGAGCGGCATCAGCAGCGCGGCCTCCGGACCGTCGTCGTCCATGGCCCGGCGCCACCGGCCGTCGGCGCGCAGACACCGGCGCCGGGTCTCCGCGAAGACCGCCTCGGCGAGGTCGGCGCTGCTCCGCGCGGTCCGCCCCTTGAACACCTCGGCCACCCGGCGCAGCCCGCGGACCACGCTCAGCCGGGACTGGGTCCACCAGCGCTCGTCCAATTCCCACAGCCCGGCGTCGGGCCGTTTCCAGTTGCGTTCCACCGCGTCCACCGCGACCGCGACCGCCTCCTCGGCGTCGGGGGTGAGCCGGTCGTGGTGCGCGGCGGCGGCGAACAGCTGGAGCGCCTCCCCGAACGCGTCGAGCTGGAACTGCTCGGCCGCCCGGTTCCCGATCCGGTCCTTGCCGCCCGGGTAGCCGGGGAGAGACAGCCCGCGCTCCCCCGGGACCCGTCCGCCGCCGACGTCGTACGCGGGGTGCAGCCCCTCGCCGTCCGCCAGGATCCGTTCGGCGGTGAAGCGCACCGCGGAGTCGAGCAGTTCGTGCGGTCCGTGGGCGGCGACCGCGAGGCCCGCGTAGCTCTGGTCGCGGACCCAGGCGAAGCGGTAGTCGTAGTTGCGGCCGGCGTTGGCGCGCTCCGGCAGCGAGGTGGTGGCGGCGGCGACCATGCCGCCGGAGGAACTCGTCAGGCCGCGCAGCACGGCGTAGGCGTGCCGGGCGTCGCGCGGCGCGGCCAGGGCGGAGCAGTCGGGCACGGCCCGCCGCCAGGCGTCCTCCGTCGCCTCCCACAGCCGGTCCGGCTCCAGACGTTCGGTGCGCTCACGCTCCGACAGCTCAAGGACCAGGTCGTGGTGCTCGCCCTTGCGCAGCCGGAACTCCCCGCGCAGCCCGGACCCGGGGTTCCACGCGGCTTGGTGGGCGCCGGCGAGCCGCAGCCGCAGACCGTCCGCGTCCGCGGTCCACACCTCACCCTCCAGACGCGGGTCGCGCACCCGGCCGGCACCGAAGCCGGGCCGCGGGTCGAGGGTCAGCCGCAGCGCGGCCTCCCCCCGTTCGACGCGCATCCGGCGCAGCAGGAGCAGCCGGTCCACGGAGGCCGGCATCGCCAGCGCGTCACGGCACTCGATCACGGCGTCGGCGGTCACCCAGCGACTGACCCGGATCAGCGTGCCGTCCTCGTAGTAGCCACCCCACACGTGCCAGCGGTCCACCGGTTCGACGCCGAAGTACCCGCCGCCCCCGATCAGGGCGGAGAACACCGCGTCACTGTGCCAGCGCGGAGCACACAGCCAGACGATCCGCCCCTCCGGATCCACCACGGCGCCGCGTTCGCCGTCGGCGATGATCGCGTACTCCCGCAGCACCCACGGCGGGCAGACGCCCTCCGCCAGCTCTGTCTGCTTGCCGGCTTTCTCAGTCATGGCACGGGAGTTTCCCGGCCACGTTGTCGGGAAACGGAAGGCGCGTGGGACGGCCGGGCGGCGCCTTCGTCGGACGGTGCGCCACCGTCGGTACCGCACGGCCGGTCCCGCACGGCCGGCGTTCGGCTCGCCGCCCGGCGCCGGGTGCCGGATGCCGGGTGCCGCGGGCCGACGGGGCACCGGCCGGTCCGAGGCCGCCCGTAGGGTGCGGCACGGGTCCAATGGCCGGCGGCGAGGCAGTCACCTCGAAGGCGTCTCCAGCACACTGTCCGGGCGGCGCTCAACCCGTCTGCCGGGAAGGCCGCGTCGGCCGCGTCGGCCGCGAGGTCCACGCAGGCTGCCGTGCGCCACTGCCTGCCGCCCGGCGCCAGGCCGGCCATCGCGGCCGCGTGCGGGGCGTCGGGCACCACGGCCCACGCGCCCGGCACGACTCCCGCGGCCGTGCCGAGCCCCAGCACGACGTGGCGGGCACCCAGCAGCCGTACGACGGTGTCCGCGGCCGTACTCGCCCGCCTGCGCGGGCACCGACGCGGCTCGGCGCCCGGAGACGCGGTGAGGGTGGCGCCCACGCGATACGGACCGCGGTCATGGCGGCCGTCGTCGCCTTCCTCGTCCGGCGCTCGCGGAGACGACACCGCGGGCCCGTGGCCGGCTTCGGCGCGTACCGCGTGTGCGGTGAGGTCGGCGCAGTCACGACGGGGCTCGGCCTGCGGCAGGGGGCCGGGGCAGGGCCTGGGGGTGTCGTTCCGGTTGGAACGTGCCGTACGCACCCGGCCCTCACCGGACGGACGAAGATCCCTCCGCGGCGGCAGCCCCACGACCTCGCCCCGGCACCCGAAACCAGAATGACCCGTTCCACCCGCGACTCCACCCGAAGTCATCGCCGAGCGGGTGATCTTTGCATAGGCCAAAGGAATCGGGGGACCCATGGTGCAGCCCGGCAAGACCCTCCAGCGCAGAGGCTCACATGAATCCGCCGACCACCCTCCGCCCGACGCGGAAGCACGACCCAGACGGCGCGCTCACGTCCCTGCGTATCGACGAGATCGTCGGCCGGATCAGCCGGCACCCTCCGGGGCGCGAGCGGGAGGCGGCCCGGGAACGAGCCGTCCGCACCCTGATCCCCGTGGCCCGCCGGATCGCCGCCAAGTACCGCAACACCGGTGTCGAGGAGCAGGACGACCTCTTCCAGGTGGCCTGCGTGGGCCTGGTCAAGGCCATCGACGGCTACGATCCCGGCCAGGGACACGCTTTCCTGTCGTACGCGGTGCCCACGATCACCGGGGAGCTGAAGCGCCACTTCAGGGACCGGACAGGACTCGTACGACTGCCCCGTTCCGTGCAGGAGACCAGGCAGCAGGTCCGGCGCGTGTGGCGGGAGCTCGAACAGTCGGGTGGCGGTCGCCCGCCCTCGCTCGGGGAGGTCGCCCGGGCCTGCGGCCTGTCCGAGGACGCGGTGGCCGAGGCCATCCGTTCGCCGGGCGCGGCACGGCCCCGGTCGCTCGACGCGCCGTGGGAGGGACGGGAGGGGGCCCTGCCCGCGTTCGGCGAGGTGTTCGGCCACCGGGACGCCCGGATGGAGACCGTCGCCCTGCGCGTGGAACTCGTCGAAGCGTTGAGGCGGTTCCCGGAGCGGGAGCGGCGCATCCTGGTGCTGCGCTTCTTCCACGACCAGACGCAGCAGCAGATCGCGGCCATGGTGGGCATCTCACAGATGCATGTGTCCCGCCTGCTCGCCCGGTGCCTGGCCCAACTGCGCGAGACGCTCGGGCATCTCGATCCTTCGCTCCTCGCCGAGAACCGTGCCGGCCCGGAGGCGGCGGCGAAGGGGGCCGGGCACGTCCCCGCGCAGGCCGACAGCGGTCACGGCCACGGCCGAGTGCGGGACGAGGGGCCCGTCCGCAAGGACGTCCACGGCAAGGGGCAGCGGAGCACGCCCTCTCGGTCCTGTGGAGGCCGCGCCGGGAGGCAGGAGCCCCTCCGCCCGGGGCGAGGTGTCCCTCGCCGTCCGAGCCGGGCAGAGCCCTGCGGACGAGCGCCGCGTCGGCCGGACGGGGGAGCGGGATCACTGGTCCTTCACGCGGCACGGCCGCAGGTCGTCTCCAGCGGATGCCACAGGTGCCCGTCGGGGGGAGGACGCCATGACGCTGACGGCCGACCACGTACCGCGACGCCTGCGGGAGTGGGGGATCGAGCGCTTCCACGGCTGCCCCGGCGACGGGACCAACGGGCTGCTCGGCGCCTTCGGCCGGGCGAACGGGGGACCGGGGTTCATCCGGACGCGGCACGAGGAGATGGCCGCTTTCCTGGCCGGCGAGTGCGCGCCCAGGCCGAACCGCTTCTGCCGGCCGACCACGGCGACCACCGACTGGTGGTCCGGCCTGGCGTCGTACGGACCGTCGACCAGGTGAACCACGCCCGGCCCCGGCCGGCCCCAGGAGATCGGGCTCGAACGGCTCTTCGCGGACGTCTCCGGCTTCCGCCGGATGATCACGCGTCCCGTGCAGGCCCGGCACGTCGTCGACCGCGCCTTCAGGACCGTCCCCACGATGCGGTCCGTGCCGACGATCATCATCCCGGGCGATGTGCAGGGGGAGGACGCCGAGCCGTCGCCGCCCGAGACGCACGGGTCGGTGTTCTCCGGCGTCGACCGGAGCCGCCCGCGTCCTGGCCCAGGTGCACGCCGGCGGTCGCAGCGGCCTCGGCTGCACCCACGGGGACGTCTCGGCCGCCCCGTGCGTCGACCCCGAAACTGGCGCAGCTGATCAGTGGACGGGCCGCCACCGCGCCTGCGGCGCCGCAGGCCGAGGAGCGCACCTGACCGGGCGGCGATCGAGGCCGCGGGCCGGCAGGTCGTCATGCCGGAGAAACACGTGGGGCGGGCCGGCACACGTCCAGCGCGGAGACCGCCATCGCGGTGAGGGCCGTCCCATCGCGGTGAGGGCCGTCCCATCGCGGTGAGGGCCGTCCCCTGCTCCCTGACCGCGAGGTAGTCCTCGACGGGCGGAACAGGCACCGTGGGGGCGCAGGCTTCGGCCCTCCGCATGCCCCACCCCGGCACCGCGCACCGAATGTCCCGCACAAACGGCCCGTCGGCACACGAGGTGCCGGCGTCGTGGATCGCGTGGTGTGCTTCGGTGCGGGTACCCCACACGGCACGCGGTCGGATCCTCCACGGGACGGCAGGTGAGTTCCTTGGAGCCCCACAGCACACCTGCGGACTGGATCGAGGTGACCGGCCGGGTGAGCCTCGGTCTCGCCTTCGGGCTGAACGAACGGATGTGACATCGCCCAGCACACATGATCCCCGGGGAGGCGGGACGGGATGAGAAAGCGCCGGAAGAAGCGGGTCCGTGCGGTCCGTCCCGAGCTGTGCGACGTCTGCGCGGCGACGGCTCGACCGCTTGCGGCTCGTCACGGCGTACGGCAGCGGGCACTCCACCGCGCCGAGGGAGACCTGCCGGTGCCGGCCTTCCACACCGGAGGAACCCCGGGCGGCGAAGGTCGACCGCGTCCTGACCAGGGGCCCGCCGGCCCCCACGTTCGGGGAGCCGGAGTGCCGGACCGGCTTGGAGGAGACGGAGATCAGACCTGCCACCGCCTGACACGACGAACACGCTGGATGGCGGACGCCCCACTGATCACGCTCCCGTCGGAGGGACCTTTTCCCATGCCATCGCAGTCCTTTGGACCGATACCCCGCAAGAGCCGGCCATGATGTTGCTCAAGCGCGCCGACGCCTTCCAGAGACGGCACCGCTGGGTCGGGCTGCCGGTGGCCGTCGTGTACAAGTTCTACGACGATCAGGCCGCCTATCTCGCGGCCCTCCTCACCTACTACGGCTTTCTCTCCCTCTTCCCGCTGCTCCTGATCCTCTTCGCCGTCCTGAGCACCTTCCTGGGCGACGATCCCGCTCTGCGCCAGCGGATCACGGACTCGGCACTGGGCGAGTTCCCGGTCATCGGGGACCAGCTCGGGCACAACATCCACTCCTTCCACAGC
Organism: Streptomyces sp. NPDC029151; assembly: GCF_055564315.1. NCBI lineage: Bacteria > Bacillati > Actinomycetota > Actinomycetes > Kitasatosporales > Streptomycetaceae > Streptomyces > Streptomyces sp. NPDC029151. The sequence continues at coordinate 547,532 of NZ_JBVHWQ010000001.1, read as the reverse complement.
AGCGGGGCCGCGCTCGCCGTGGGCATCGCGGGCAGCGTCTACGGGTCCCTCGGCGTGGCGCAGGCCGCGCAGTACGCGCTCAACAAGATCTGGGCGGTCCCCCGGCACGCACGTCCCGACCCGTTCCACTCGCGGCTCAAAGGCCTGCTGTTCCTCCTGCTCCTCGCCGTCGGGCTGGCCGGGTTCACCCTGCTGTCGGTGGCGGCTTCGCAGAGCTACCTGTTCGGGGCGCCGCTGAAGGGTGCGAACCGGATCTTCGCCACCGTGGCGTCCGTGTGCCTGAACGCCGTTCTGCTCCTCCTGGGGTACCGGCTGCTGACCCACCGGGTGCTCCCGCTGCGCCGGCTGGCCGGCGTCGCGCTGGGCGCGGCCTGTGCCTGGGAGGGGGTGCAGTGGGCGGGCTCCTACTACGTCAGTCACGTCCTGCGCGGCGCAACCGCGACCTACGGGATGTTCGGCATCGTCCTGGGTCTGTTCGCCTGGCTGTACGTCGGCGCGCTCATCTTCGTCACGGCGGCCGAAGTGGCGGCCGTCCGGGTGCTGAGCCTGTGGCCGCGCAGTCTGCTGACGCCGTTCACGGACCGGGTGTACCTGAGCCCCGCGGACCGCCGCGCCTACAAGTCCTACGCCGCCACCGAGGCGTTCAAGGGGTTCCAGAAGATCAGGGTGCGTTTCGACGAACCACCGAAGCCCGTGCACGGGGAGACACCGGACGACACCCCCTGAAGGGGGCTTTCCCTGCCCGCCTTCGGGCGGCCCGCGCGGAGTGCGCTCACGTGCCTCCGCCGCAGGCAGGCGCCCGCGGGCCCTTCAGAACCAGAAGATGATCATGAGGACCACAATCACCACCGCCGCCAGGAGCCACCAGAGCGCCACGTGTCGGTGCCCGGTCGCCGGCCGGCTCTCCGGGCCGCCGCCACGCGGCCGGTCCTCCGGCAGGCTCGGGTTCTCCGGTCGGTCCCGGTTGTAGAAGTCGTCTCCTTGCGCCATACCTCACCACCTCCTTCGTGACCGGCCGAGTACCCGGCATCGACGCGCCGCCACATCCACGGGCTCGCCGCTGAAACCCCACCGGGCCCCCGCACCGCGAAACCGCCAGTCCGCCTCACGGGCCGTCCGCCGGGCCAACACCGAGAAGAGCGCGGTCGAGCCGCCGATGATCGTTCACGCGCCGATACCGGCTGCCACCCAGGCCATGCCCGAATGCGCTCGGTCACCGCCCCGAGACTGGGGGCGAGGACCGCCAGGGCGCGGTGACCAGGTCTCGGTGATGCTGAAGCGTGGGCCGGGGGCCGCAGCCTGGGGCGGTAGAAAGGAAGTATGGCGGAGGCTGAAACCCCGGCAGGGGACTTGGATGACGTGGACGCGGTCACGCGAGCGGTGCTGACCGCTTCCCGCTTGCTCGTGGCGGTCTCCGCGCTCTCGCTCGCCGAGGTCGAGGAACGGGTCACCCTGCCGCAGTTCAGGATGTTGGTCGTGCTGGCGAGCCGTGGCGCCACCAAGCTCGTCGACCTGGCCGAGCTGTTGCAGGTCGCGCCGTCGACGGCCATGCGCATGGTGGACCGGTTGATCGCGATGGGGCTCGCTGACCGGCAGCACAATCCCGCCAATCGCCGCGAGACCATGCTGCGGTTGACGGAGGAAGGACGGCGCACGGTCGAGACGGCGATGGCTCGGCGCCGGACTGAGATCGCCGCCATCGTCCAACGCCTACGGCCGGCGCAGCGGTTGGCGCTCGTGGAGGCGCTGGGTGCCTTCAACGAGGCCGGCGGGGAGCCGCCCGCTCCGACCGGAGGGGCGGATCCGCACCCACTCGGCTGGGCACTGGACCTCCCCGCGGGCCGGGAGGGGTGACCGTTGCGGCACCGTCGGCATGTGGTGCCGGTTGCCTGCGACGCCGGAGGGGCGCTGCCGCTCGGTGCGCAAAGTGACCGCCGCTTGCGAGGGCGGTGCCTCCGGCATCGCGCGAGCGCGGGAGCCGGCGCGGTCGTTCCTGCGGCGGGTGCGGTCCGTCTACGGCCGCCGGGTGCCCGAACGGGCCTCGGCGTGGTGCAGTTGACGCTAGGCCGTGTTGCCGTCGCGGAGACCGTTCGACCGGCCGTCATGGAACCGGACCCGGTGCCGGCCGAGCTCCTCCTGCCGCGCAAGGACGCCGCGGGACTCCGGGTCGCGCGGTCGAGCGGCTGGACGCCCCGCTCCGACGGCTCGCCGTTCGAGCTGTGCCTTTCCGCCGCCTGCTGACCGGGACGAGCGCCGGAGGGTCCAAGAAATGGTTTGCCGACCTGGTGGCTGTGTGTCACCGTTCGGCCTGGACCGGCAGTTGATCATCGGCGGCCGGTCGATGTCGACATGTCGGCGGCCTCTCGGGGATCCACCGGAGAGGGGGCGAAACGATGGGAACCCGTGCCATGGGGAACAGTTACGAGGACGAGTGTCGCCGGTCATTGGCCGAGGAGCAGGCGAAGAGCCTTGCCGGGACCGACAACTGGGAACATGTGGACAGGGAGCGGGTCCACCGGGACTGGGACGTCCTGTACCGGGAGATCACGGCTTTCCTGGACGGCGGCTCCCTGCCAGGGGATCAGCAGATCCAGGAGCTCGTCCGCAGGCACTTCGACATCGTTAGCCGGTTCTACACCCCCTCCAGGGAGGCTTACGTCGGCATGTCGCTCTTCTACGCCGAGGACGAGGCCATGAGGGCGTTCCACGATTCCTACCACCCCGGGATGGTGGATTTCCTGGGCGCGGCGATCAAGGTGTTCGCCGAGCAGGGGAGCGGCTTCGCCCCCAGCGCAGGGGCCGAGGCTTCCGCGTAGTCGGGCGGCACGGGCCAGGACACGCATGGACGGGGTGGGCCCCAGGGCTGTCGCACCCCCCTGGGAGGAGGAAGCAGAGACCGGGGTCTCGGGCTGGTGCCGAGACGACATCGTGCGGGAGGACGACTTCGTCTGCGTCTTCTGCGGGAGTAATCTGCCCACGGCGTGGAACGTGGATCCGCTGCGTGAGACCGCGGGTCACAGCCACTCGTTAACGGTCGCGACGAGGACGGTCGCCTCTTAGCGGACGGCGACGGATCAGGGCCACCGGCCGAGTCCTCACCGTCACGTCGCGCGTACATCGCACACACCTGTCTGCCATGGCACGAGTTCCGCACTGGCCCGGGGGCCGTCACGTGCTCACGCCCCGGGTGGCCGGGCTGGGCAAGGCGTCGCCGTGATCGGTACTGTCTGTCGACTGCCGTCCGCAGAAAGCGACTTGGACGGACCGTGGAGATGTCCCGCCGGTGCTGATGGAGGCGCGGCCCTGGCCCCGGGGGCGCCCGTCGTGTCAGGCCGACCCCCCAGGGGCCACGGTGGTTGCGGACACGGGACCGCCGACGGCAGGCCACTGCCCGGATCAGACGCGACCGTGCATGCGAGGACCGTGGCCGGGGCGCCGTCGGCGAAGTGGAACGTGGTGTCCCCGCACATCGTGACGCCGAACGGAACGCGGCCGGACCGGCAGCGGCCCGCGCCCTCTTCCCGGAGCGGCCACCAGGTGCCGACCTCCTTGCCTCGACCATGACCCGCGCGCGGTCCGGCCGCTGCGCATTCGTCAACTCGCAGAGCAGCTGTTCCCTCCTGCGGATGATGCATCGGACGCATCGGAGGTGGTCTTCCGGTCGTTCACGGTGAGACGGTCGGTCGTGGCGGGGCACGTGCGTTCCGAGTGGTGTGCGGCCGGAGTGCAGAGGGACAGCGCCCGGTCGGGCTTCAGGCATGTGCCAGGTAAACCGGTCACGCGCAATCGGCCAGGATGTGCCGGCAGGCACTTTGCCTGGATATCGGCGTGCGCTGTGATTTCTCCCTGCCGGAGTCGTCCCGGGCACCTGTGCAACCCCGGCAGCGGCCACAAGGAGGTAGACGGCCGCACGCCCACGCTCCCGCGACCGCTTCAGGGACCCGCTCAACAGTGCGTCGCGCAGCGAGCAGGCGATCCCTTCCCCCCTGGCCGCCCGCCTGCCTGCCTTTCCGGGCCGTAGCTCCTCCGTGTCATCGGTGGGTGACCGGCAGACCGTGCGCCTCCGCTCGTCCGCTCGACCCGTGCCGCCTGCGTGCAGGTACGCACCGCCTCCGTTCCTCAACTGCAAGGAGGACCCCCACATGCCCCACCTGTCCTCTTCTTCGTGGACCGCCGCTCTGCCACCCCCTTGGAGACCGCGACCCAGCCCTGCGCCCCACACCGCGGATCGGTCCCTTCCCTTCCGCACCAGGCGTCGAAGCACACGGGTCCTCGTCCGTGGCCTGGCTCCCGCAGTGCTGGGTCTGCTCCTGGCCATCGCCCCTGTGGCCACCTCGCGTGCGCATGCTGCGGCGTCCCCCATCTGCCTGACCGGGTCGCTGGCATTCGACCACCGCGACGCCGAGGCCGGGACCGCCAAGCCCTGGGTCACCTCACCGGCACGCAATGCCAACTGGGAACTGTGGGGCCAGACTTCACCAGGGTCTGCCTCGCGCCTGCTGGCTGCCGGAATCACCGGCGTCGGCGGCGGGGAATTCAACGCCTGCTACCAGGCCACCGGCCCCCTTCCCGAGCTCCACATGAGGTTCCTCTCCGCCAGCACACAGACCTGGCGCGTCATCCCGGACCGTCAGTCGAGCACTCCGTACTCGTTCACCACCGCATCACTGACCGGCGTCTCCTCCAGCCGGGACCTGGGAACGGTCAAGGTGCCCACCTCGATGCAGGGCGCCTGGAACGTGGAGGACACGCTCAACCTGCTGTACTGGAACCGCAGCAATCCCGTCTCCGGATGCTGGACCAGCCACCAGGCGAACGGTGCCTGCGAACAGCTCACCGTGGTCTGGGATCCGAACACCAGCGACGGCGGCTACTGGGACTACGGCAACACCAAGTACGTCATCCTCGCCGGCGACATGCCCGACTCCCATCACCTGGTCCTGCACGAGGCAGGCCACTGGCTGCAGTGGCAGCTGTACAACCGCTGGTTCCCCCAGGTGACCAACTGCAACCCGCACTACATCAACAGGAGCAGCTCCACCACCTGTGCCTGGACCGAGGGATTCGCCGACGCGGTGGCCGCCTACGTTCTGGGCGACTACCGCTTCGTCTACCCCGATGGCAATTCCGCCAGTTTCGCCAACGGGCGCTCCACCCCCGGCTGGGACGCCGGTGACACCGTTCAGGGCCGGGTCGGCAGCTCCCTGCTCGACCTGTGGGCGGCGAACGGACCCGACGGCGGCAACTGGGACCGCACCATCCGCCTGATGACCGACAACGCCAGCACGGACTTCCGGGAGTACTTCCTGACCGACCGGCCCACCGCCTCGCCTCCCCTGAGTACCACGGGAACAGCCAGAGACATCATCGCCAGCCACACCATCGGCTACTGAAGCGGCAGCCGGCCACGGTACCGGCTGCGGACCGCCCTGGCCTGCCTGCCGACGCCCGGTCCCAGGCAGACCAGGGCTGCGTCAGGGGGCCAGTCGGCCAGGGGCGGCGGATGTCCGGTGCCGGACCGGCGACCGCCCCTCGTGATCATGGGAGTGCCATGTGTTAGGGTCATGCTTTTGCGTGGTCGTCGCGGTGGGCGATTCTGCTTGTTCGGTTCCGCTTGTGCGTGGGCCGTGCGAACCTGCCGGGCCTTCCTCGGTACGTTTCCCTGCGGAAGGCTGTTCATGAAGCATCCCGACGACTCCGGCATCGCTCACGGCGGTCCCGCCCGGCACGCGACCGGTACTCCGGCGCATCCGCCGGTCCCCTCCTTCGCCGATCTCGAACTGCCGGCGGAGGTGCTGCGGACACTGAGCGGGCTCGGGGTGCGTGAGCCCTTCCCGATCCAGGCCGCCACACTGCCCGATGCTCTGGAGGGCCGCGACGTCCTGGGGCGTGGACGTACCGGATCGGGCAAGACGCTCGCCTTCGGCCTGCCGCTGCTGACCCGTACGGCCGGGCGGCGCGCGGTACCCAAGCAGCCCCTCGCCCTGATCCTCGTGCCCACGCGGGAGCTGGCCCAGCAGGTCACCCAGGCGCTGGCGCCGTACGCCGAGGCGCTGCGGCTGCGGATGGCCACGGTCGTCGGCGGCATGTCGATCGGCCGACAGGTCACCGCGCTGCGCGAGGGAGCCGAGGTGCTCGTCGCCACCCCCGGACGCCTGCACGACCTGATCGAGCGCAACGCCTGCCGCTTGGGACGGGTGCGGATCACCGTGCTGGACGAGGCCGACCAGATGTGCGACCTGGGATTCCTGCCGCAGGTCGTCGACGTGCTCGACCAGGTGCACCCCGACGGTCAGCGGATGCTGTTCTCGGCCACTCTGGACCGCGACGTCGATCAGTTGGTCCGCCGCTACCTCCACGACCCCGTCGTCCACTCGGTCGACCCGTCCGCGGGCACGGTCTCGACGATGGAGCACCACGTTCTGGTCGTCCACGGTCCTGACCGTTACGCCGTCACCACGGAGATCGCCGCCCGCGACGGCCGCGTACTGCTGTTCCTCGACACCAAGCACGCCGTCGACCAGCTCACCCGCCATCTGCGGGCCAGCGGGGTGCACGCCGGGGCCCTGCACAGCGGCAAGCCCCAGCCACAGCGCACGCGGACCCTGGCGCAGTTCAAGGACGGTCAGATCACGGTGCTAGTGGCGACCAACGTGGCGGCCCGTGGCCTGCACGTCGACGACCTCGATCTCGTCGTCAACGTCGACCCGCCCACCGACCCCAAGGACTACGTGCACCGGGCCGGCCGCACCGCCCGCGCGGGTGAGTCCGGCAGCGTGGTCACCCTCGTGCTGGCGGGCCAGCGCCGCGAGACGAGCCGCATGCTGGCCGAAGCCGGCATCGAGCCGACCGTCACCAAGGTGCGCTCGGGCGAGGCGGAACTGAGCCGGATCACCGGCGCCAAGGCTCCCTCCGGCACCCCGCTCGACGGCGGCCCCGCCGTCCCCCGGCCCAAGAACGGCAACGCTCCCTTCCGCGGCCTCGGCACCAGCAAGGGCACTCCCCGCGGTGTCGGCGGAAAGTCCCGGAAGGCCGGCGAGGCGCGCAAGCTCGCCGAGGCCCGCAAGGCCGCCCTCGTACGTCGCAACGGCTGAGAGCCGGTGTTCCGTCAGCGCCTCTCCCGGCCGCGGGATCGACAGCTCCCGGCCCGGGCCTGAGCCCGTCCTGTGTGCCCTCCACGAAACGAACGCCCTCGGCCGCGACAGGGAAACCCGCCAAAACGGAGCTGGACGACGGTGCCGGCGTCCCGCACCCCGCCCGGCATGACAAGCTGTGCTGGCCCACCCCCGAACCCAGGAGGTCACCATGACTGAAGAGCCCGTCATCACGGAAGGTTCGGAGCCGGCAGTCCCCGAGACGTCCCCCCTGTCGCCGGACAGCGACGGCAACTACGACCTCAAGCGCAAGTTCCGTGAAGCCCTGGCGCGCAAGCGCGGTGCGCAGGCGGACGCGGCCGACGTCGCCGCCAACCCGGATGCGTCCAAGGTGCGTGCAGCGCACGGACCGGCTGCGAACCAGCGATCGTTCAGGCGTAAGAGCGGCGGCTGAGCCGGCCGGTTCCGCCCTCCGGCCGCCTCACCGGCACTCTGCGCGCCGCCCACTCGCGCGTCCGGTGCCGTGGCCCGCGGCCTGCGCATGTCCATGCGCGGGTCGCGGGCGGGGCGTAGCCGGCGGTCTCGCCCGCGGACGGGCCCCATGGCGGCTGACGCGGGTCGATGGCGCCGCCGCACTGCCATTGCCGGTCAGCACCTCCGGCCGCCGACGCGGGACTCGTCGTCGGCAGGCGCCGGCGCAGTGCCTGCCTCGGACAGCCCGACCGGGGGCGCCGGGCGCGCGCAGCCCCGGAACACGAGGAAGTACCGGTTCCGGACGACGACTTGTCCCGGACCGGGAACGGGGACCGGCTTCCCCGTGATCGTGAGGTGCTCGGGCCCCGGCAGCCCGCCGGGCAGGTCGGCCAGCAGGATCTCGCGGGTCGTGGAAGGCAGGACAGCGGCCATGTCGGGGCTCCTGAACGGATTCGAGGGTGAGCGTGGGCCGTGCCGGCCGGACCGCTCCGGCTGTCGGCGCCCAGACGCTAATCCCTGACGCGCGCGTCAAAGGCACGAGCGTCGACGCGTACCGCCGCGACCGCGGCCCGTGTGGTGGGTGTTCATGGCGTCCGCCGGCACCGCACAGCTGCCGGCGTCCAAGCGCTGCACCAGTTTCCGTGCATGCCGTCCATGGTGCGGCCGGCCATCAGGGCCCAGCGGTCGATGCCGAGGGCGTCGGGCAGGCAGGCTTCCGCAGCGACCTGATCGCTCTGCGGCCGAAGAGGTGGCACCCCAGTGTCGTTCGTCGGGACGCATGGAGCACGGTCCAGCACTGCCCCGGCAGCCGCCCAGCACACCGGCACCTCGTACGCCCCGGCATCGGCGGAAGCGGTGGCCGTCGGCGAAACGGCTCCCGGGTGTGGATCCCATGCCTCACGGCGGCTCCCGCGGACCGGGGCTCATCGGCCCGCCTCGTGCAGCAGCGCGGAGGCGGGCCGCCAGCCCAGCTCGGGCGCGATCGAGTGCCGTACGTCGTGCAGGATCTGCTCGTAGTCGGCCCGTTCGAACTCGTAGGGCAGCTCCAGGCGCAGCTCCGAGACGGCCGCGACCACGGGGTCAGCGGTCAGCTGCTCCAGGATCTGGTCCGAGGTTCCCACCACGTCCGGGGCGAACAGGGTGCGCTTCGGGCCCTGCGGCGCCAGGGTGCGTGCGTGCCGACTGGCCGCGTACTCACGGTAGCGGGCCCGGGTCGTCGCGTCCGCGCTGTCGAACGGCACGATCACCCGTCCCAACGCCACCCGTGGAGAGCGGTCGCCGGTGATCAACCGCCGGTGTTCGGAGAGCAGGGCGAGCTGGGCCGTGGTGAAGTCGTCGGTGCCCTCACCCGTCACGATGTTGCCGCTGAGCAGGTTCAGGCCGTGCTCGGCGGCCCAGCGGATCGAGCGCAGACTTCCCCCGCCGTACCAGACCCGGTCCACCAGGCCGGGGGCGTGCGGCTGCAGGCGCGGCCGCTGGGTGTTGCCCGGCGACCGGATGACCGTGTCGGGGTCGCCGAGATAGTCGCCGCGCAGGTGGTCGATGACACGGGCGATCCTGCCGTACGACAGGTCGAAGCTGTGCCAGTCCCCGTCGTGGACCAGGTCACCGAGGAGTTCGGCGTGCGGCATGCCGGTGCTGAAGCCGGCCTGCAGGCGGCCGCGGGACAGTACGTCGGCGAGCGCCAGGTCCTCGGCGAGGCGGAACGGGTTCTCGTACCCGATCGGGATGACCGCGGTCCCCAGTTCGACCCGCTCGGTGCGCTGGCCGGCGGCGGCGAGGAACACCGCGGCCGAGCCGACACCGTGTTCGAGATGGCGTTGCCGGATCCAGGCACCGTCGAAGCCGAGCCGTTCGCCGTACTCGAACAGCCGCAGGGTTTCCTCCAGGCCGGTGTACGGGTCGTCATCGGCGAAGTTGCCCGGGGTGAGAAAGGCCAGCGAGCTGATCGTGGGTGTGCTCATGCGGTGTCCGCCCTCTACGTCGTGGTCCCCTCGGTGGCGCAAGGTGTTCAGGAGCCGCCCCGCTCACGGGGGATCTTCTCCCCGGCCTCGATCGCCACGGGCAGCCGGTTCTCTGCCGGCGGCAGCGGGCAGGTGGCCAGATCGGTGTAGGCGCACGGCAGGTTCGCCGCCCGGTTGAAGTCCAGGACGACCGTGCCGTCGGCGGCGGGCGGGGGCGAGGCGAGGGCCCGGTTGGCGGCGTAGGTGGTCACCCCGGACGTCGCGTCGGTGAACAGCACCAGCAGACTCCCCGGGCTGTGTCCGGGGAACGCGGTGAGGGCGTGGGACCGCCCGTCCAGTTCGAACTCGACCCGGCCCGGCGCGTCGTACACGTGCTCGAGGCCCTCGACCGCCGCGCCCACGGTCGTCGGTCGTGGCTCGTCGAAGGCCGTGTAGCGGCCGGTCACCGTCCAGCGGGGATGCGGGGCATAGGCGGGCGTGCCGGTGAAGGCGGTGCGCAAGGGGTTGTCCGGGTGCCGGGGACGGACGATGTCGTGTCCGCCGCGCTTGGCCACCTCGATCACGGCGTCGCCCCAGACCGCGTTGACTCCGCCGCGCTCCGGGAGCACCCCGAAGCGGTGCTCGCCGCGGACGGGGGCGCCGTCCACGACCAGTTCCTCACCGTCGTCGAGGATGACGACGACCCCGTCTGCCCCGGTCGACCAGGCGCCCGGAGCGTCCGGGAGACGCTGCGGCTCCTCACCCAGCCAGTGCAGCCCGGTGATCGCGAGGAACCCGTGCGGGGCGGCGAGTCCAGCTTCCTGCCTCGTGTGCCATTCCTGCCAGTCGCGGGTGAAGGCGGACAGGTCTGCGGTGGTGTCGTGAACGGTCATGCGGGCTCCCTTGCTTGCATCGGCGGGGATGCGGCCGTGGCATGGCGGCCGCGGGGACCACCGCGAGCAGCTCGCGGATGTCGCTGTGGCGGAGGTGGGTGAACACGAAAGCCCTCGTGGGGCCGGGGCGGGCACGACAGAAGAGCGCCGCGGGCGTCGAACAGCGCTGAACGTCCTCAGACAGCCGGCGGGACGCGGTCAGCCATGACACAGACAGCTGGTGATGCGCTGCAGATCGATGTGGCGTCGGCGGGAGAACCGGGAGAAAGCCGCCGCACACACGAGGGAGGGACCGGGGACGCTGCTGTACAACACGCTCACCCCTCTGTCCCAGGCCCCTGCCACGGCGCCACGCGCTTGCCGGATCGGCGACCCGGCCGGGCTTTCACCTGGAGCACCCCACCGCGCCGGAGGGTTGCCGGTCAGCAAGCCAGGGCTTGACGCTGACACTCGATGCCGGTTGAAAAGCTACCCATCGCCGTCGCGGCCCGTCAATGCCGAGAGACGAGCCGTCACTTCGTCCCGACAGGTACTCGGTAACGGGCGTATGGCGGGGACGCGAAGCCGTGATTGCAATGTCAGGGAGGCGATCTCCTTCTGTTGACCGGGGATTGGGGCGTGGATAGCGTCCCCGGCATGCCGATCTCCCTGCGGTTCACCCGGCGGCGCGCCGTTGATCTGCTGCGTGTCGCCGCCGCGCTGTGTAACTGACTGTCCCTCACCTGCGCCCCGGTCAACAGCAGTCACCGCACATCCGCGAGGGAGTACCCGTGCACCCGCTCACCACCCGCCGCTCCGCCCTGAGGGCGCTGGGCTCGGCCGCCCTGCTGGCCGCCTTCGTCACCGTCCCGTCCGCCACGGCTGCCGTGGCGGGCGAACGCACCTCGCGCCCGTCCGTGGCGCTCGACTGGTACGACCTGACGGCCGCCACCATCGCGGCCGCCGGCGCCGCCACCCAGATCACCAACAACCGTACCTGGGCCATCAGTTGGCTCGCGGCGGCCCGAGCCACCCGCGAGGTGCCGCCCGGCGTCGACCGGAGGGACTTCCAGGACGCGGCCCTGGCGTCCGCCGTACACGACGCCTTGCTGGCCCTGGTCCCGTCCCGCGCCCAGGACCTGGACGCCGCGTTGCGAACCACTCTGGACCGCGTCCCGGACGGGTCGGCCAAGTCGAAGGGTGTGGCGGCCGGTGCGCGCCAAGCACGGCTGGCCCTCGCTTCCCGCGAGGGCGACGGTCTCGACCCGGCCTCGGTCAACGCGCCCTTCACCGTGCCGCCCGCGGCTCCCGGCGTGTGGCAGCCGACGCCGCCCGCCTATGCCCCCGCCGCACAGTACGGCAACCGGCTCGCGAGACCCTTCCTGCTGGACGGCCCCGACCAGTACCGGCTGCCCGCACCGCCCGCCCTGGACTCCGCGCGCTACCGTGCCGACCTGGCCGAGGTGCGGGCGTACGGGGCCGTGGACAGCACCGTGCGCACAGCGCTGCAGACCGAGACCGCCACCTTCTGGCTGGGCTCCTCACTGACGCTGTACACCGAACCGCTGAGGGTGGCCCTGGCCCGGTCGCCACGCTCCGTCCCCGCACGGGCCGCGCTGGTGGCGCTGTTCCACATCGCCCTGGTGGACACGCAGATCGCCACCTCCGACACCAAGTACGCGTACCTGCGCTGGCGCCCCGTCACGGCCGTCCGCGCCGGCACGATCGACCCCGACCCCGACTGGACGCCGCTGCACGTCACGCCGGCCCACCCCGACTACCCCAGCGGCCACAACACCTATGCGGGCGCGGCGGAAACGATCCTCACGGAGCTCACCGGGCCGCGGACCGCACCGTTCGAGCTGACCAGCCCCACCGCCCCCGGAGTGACGCGCACCTACACGGCCTGGAGTCAGCTGTCCCAGGACAACGAGGACGCCCGCGTCTACTCCGGCATCCACACCCGCTCGGCCGACGTGGCCGGCCTCGCCCTCGGCAAGCGGGTGGCAGGGCACGCGCTGCGCAACGCGGAACGTCTGTTCGGCGTGTCGTGAACGATCCGGGATGCGGCCACCCGGCGGCCCCGACCCGCACCTCGTTACTCGACGAGCTGGTGGACCGGTCACGGTGCGGCGCGTTCGGCGCCGTCCACGGCGAGCGCGAAGCGCCGGCGCGGCCCCCGTTCGGCGGTGGGCGCGAGGCGGGCGGTGGGGGCGCTGGGACGGAGAGCGCCCGCGTCCGTCTCGTGCAGGGGCTCCGTACGCGTCGTACACATCAGGTCAACAGGACCCGGCTGGTGCCCAGCAGGGTGTCACCGGTGATCGCCGCCCGGACCTGCCGGCGCCGGTTGTGTGCCGGGAAGTGACCTGCCGGCGTTCGTGCCCCTGATGCCGCGTCAGTCAGGTCGGCGGCCGAGGTCCGGAGCCTGCTTGCCCGAGTGGAGCGACGTTCCTCACAGTCATCGACTCCGACGCGTGCCGGTGTACAGTGAAGACCGCCCTTGACCTGCACAAAGCAGGCAGGGAGCCGTCTTCCAGGAGTTCAACATGCTGCGCACCATGTTCAAGTCCAAGATCTAGCATTTGGACGTTTGCGCGAGTCAGTGGCGTGGAGACGGGGTTTGGTCAGCAAACGGTCAGCATCAGCCTCTTGGGTTGTTCGTGGAGGCATACCAGCTGGCGGTCGCGCATGGTGCTGACACAGGCGGCTTGCCGGTGCGCCATGACAACCTCTGCCACGCAGCCCGAAGCAGTCCGACCTCAAACTTCCTAGCGTCGGCAGGAGTGTTTCGCTGGGCGAGAGGACTCGAACGTGGCCGACCCGTCACTAGGTGAGCGCCCACCCGCTATAGCGCGTCGGCTTCCCGGTCGGGCGAAGCGGCGCACGGACGTCCTGATCCCGGTGCCGTCATTGATTCCGGTCTCTCCGCTGGCGCCGAGGTGGTCGATGACCTCGGGGAGGGTGCGGATCTGGATGCCGAGATCATGCCTTGGAAGGCCATGTCGTGAAAGCGCGAGGCTAGGGCCTGACGCCTTACCCGTCAGGCGCGGAGGGGCGACGGCCAACAGAGTTCCGGCCAGCGGCGTTGCGGGTCCAGTGAGAGCCAGCCGTAGCGGTCGTGGTATGCCCGCGAGCCGAAGTAGACGGCGACTCGGGGACTGCCCTGCATCCGCTGGTAGGAAACGTGACTGTGGATGCCCTGCTCGCGCTCCAGCGGCCGGCTCGCGAGGGCGTTCAGGCACTGTTCGTACGCTTCGGTCGGCAAACCGCTCCGGACGAGGAAGTCCCTGATGCGGTGGTAGGCAATGAGATCGTTGTCGATGTACGGCTGGATCGGCAGGTGCAGAGCGGTGCGCTGCAGCCTGTTGGGATCCTCCGCGGTCAGGTGGTAGGCGCTGTAGACCGGGCGCCACGACAGGGAAGTCTGTTCGCCTAGGACTGCTCCGACGAAGGCCGCCCACTCACCCCGTGTGGACGGATCCACCGCCGCGCATCGGGCGTCGAGTTCCGTCGGCGTCGCGTTGAAGTGCTTGATGTAAATCTTCACTCTCGCTGTCGGCCCGGCGAAGAGATCGAGCGAGAAGTGGCTGAACACGTCCTCGGGGCCGCACATTGCCAGTAGGGGCGGCACCACGGCGTCGAAACCGAGGCGGCCGAGGGCTTCGGAAACCGTCGTCGCGGCGCGTGTCCGGCCCCGAGCCAGGGGGTTGAGGTAGAGCTTGAACAGCGGCGGGCTGTCGACATCGAATCCGACGGCGTGCGCCGTGGCCGCGTGCAAGGCGTCGTCGACCGGGGCGAACAGGTTCTCGACGAGGCGGAGCGGGCCGAGGTCAACCCCGCAGTTCTCGGCGAGCCACGCGTTCAGCCTGTCTGCGGCGGACCAGTAGGTCTGCGGCGATGCCGGGTCGGCCTGGGCTTCGACTAGGAAGCGTAGGCCCAGCCGGTCCGGTTGGATCTCCAGCGAGAACTCGTACGGCGTGCAGTCGGCGCCCACGGCGGACCACCGCGGAGGCAACCCGATGTCGCGGTCGTCGCACAGGTTCACCAGATCCCGGAAGAGCGCGAGGATCTGGTCCGCCCGCTCGTCGAGACCGGTGGCGTCGCACAGTCGCCGCAGTTGAACGGACCCGAATTCGTAGACGGTGCCTGATGCCAGGGGACGGGAGGGCGAGAGCAGTGGGGGCGCCTCAACGCTCTCGGGACGGAGCAGGTCGCAGCCGTTCTGTGCCTCCTCGACTGACTGGCCCTCGCCGCGGGACCTCTCAGATGCCGACGGCTCGGTGTCACTCGACATGGCGCGTTCCTCTCACACTCACTCCTGCGATGACCAAGGCGATCTCTCCCGGTCTCCGGCCGTCACCACCGCCGGAGGCTGGCGAGGAACCGCAGCACCGTGGCGGTCGTGAAGAGATGACGGTGGTCGACGGTCGAGCAGCCGACGTATCCGTCCGCGGCCCACGGCTCCGTGCAGCGGGCGTACGTCACCCTCAGCGTCGGCGTGAGGGCGCGCCAACTGCCGTCCGCGTGCTGTGACCGCATCAGGGCATCGCTGATCAGCCCGGCCGGGGAGCTGTCCGAGCAGACGTGGGAGACGATGTTGCCCACCAGAGCCGACCTGAACGGATCATCCTGCGCGGTCAGGGCCCGGACCGCGGCCACGACCCTTTCCCTATCGTACGCAGTGCCGGTCTGTTCCAGGAGCCGCACGTTCACGCTGGTGCTGTAGAGGGCTGTGGTCCACCAATATGAGTGCCACAGTCCGCTCGGCTGGAGTTGCGACACCACGTACCGGAGCCCCCGCTGGATCCGGGGGTCCGGCAGGGGCAGCCGGGTCAGCAGCGCCCGGAGGACCACGGGGGTCACGTCGGGATGGCTGATGCCCCACGCGTCGTGGCGGGTGCGCGGGTCAAAGGTGGCGAACCCGCCGTCGGGCTTCTGGAAGGTGAGGAGCCGTTCGTAGCAGACATCGGGCACGGGGTCCCCGCACTCGCTGAGTGACAGCACGGCGTGCGCGGTCGAATCGCTGTCGACGGGGCAGCGGTCGTTGTACGCCCATCCGCCGTCCGCTTGGACGGCCCGGCGCAGCCAGTCCCGTGACCGGCCGAGGGTGGATTGCGACACGGCTGCATCGGTCGTGCTGGGCAGGGCGTGCAGTAGGCACGAGGTGACATAGGCGGTGACCCAGCTGTCCGACACACCGGGCTGGAGTTGGAAATCGCGCCAGGCACCGTCGGGGGACCGGGCCGTGAGCAAGAAACGGACGCCCCGCTCGATGGCGAGCGCGAGTGGCGTGTCGGCTCCCGTGCGGGTGCTGTGCCTGTGTTGTCGCTGCATGGAGATACGCCTTCACGAGATCGGCACGGAAGCCTTCAGCGGGTCGGGCTGTCCCGGTCGTGCCAGAAGGACGGTGCCCCAGGGCCACCGATGGCGCGCACTTTCGACGACGCCGGCCATGCCGTCGCGCAGGTGCACGGACTGCCCCGGTCTCAGCAGAAGTGGCGCGACGGGCGAGCCGACGATCGTGTCGGGGCTCGGCGCTGAGCGCACCCGCAGCTCTTCCAGGCACCGTTCAGGGAACGGATCGAAGTAGACGCACCCCTGGAGCTCCCGGCCGTCTGCATCGAGCGCGGGTCCCAGGCCGGCCTCCCAATACCACGGCGCCCCTCCGTCGGCGTAGGGCACCAGATAACCAGCGTGCCAGTTCTCGGCTGTGTCCACGGCCTCGGCCGCGGAGTTCATGATCGTCTGCCGGACACCGTACTGGTCCGGCGGTACGAACAGCAGATAGCGCCGTACGGAAGAGCTGAGGTACTGGACCGGGTACAGCGACCATCCCCGGTACCCGGCGAAGAGGACGTCGATCGGCCCCCAGCGCCGGTGCGCCTCGCGTGCTACCTCCCGCACGTCTCCTCGGCGGTCCCTTCCGGAGTCGGCGAGGACGGCGCACGAGAAGCGCGCGGTCCGGCATAGGTAGACGTTGCCGGCGTTCGTGACCTCCGGGCATAGCTGTTCGCTCGTGGTCGGCTGTTCACCATAGAAGGGCAGCGCTGCGATTTCAATGTCGCCGACCCGTTCCCGTTGCCACCAGCGCATCCGCCGTACGTCTTGGAAACCCAGTTGCCGCAGGCGAAGCGCCATGTCGATGCTAAGCAGCGACTCTCGCTCGACGTACGGGACGAAGACCTTCACGTGGGAACCGAACTGGAGCAGGCTGCCGAGGTCGAAGTGGTCCGGGTGGGAATGCGTGATCAGAATCGCGTCGACTGGGCCGATCTCCTGGCGCGATACCGGTTGGTAGTCGACCGGGTAGTGTACGGCCGTCGGCAGGAACCAGGGATCGATGACGACCTGGGTGGTGTCCGACCGCACCACCACCGTGTTGTGTCCGACGAACGTCGCATCGCCCTGGCGGCGGACAGTCCGGTCGACCTCCTCATGCTCGGGCACCCGCACCAGCATGTCGCGCTGTTCGAGTTCCCTCAGCACGGTGTCGTAGACGCTCTTGATGCCCACGGGCATGGGCTCCAGAAGGCCGCCTCCGTCGCCGGACAAGGCCGCGACGATGTCATGGAGCACGGGCAGGAGTTCGGGATGGAACTCGAGCCTGAGCTCGGGGTGTGCCTGTCCCTTGCTGAAGGTCAGCGCGGAAGGTTTCACCAGATCGGTGTCCGGATAGAGCACCTGGTGCCTGAGCGTGGGCCCGTCGAGGAGGCGTAGGTAGCCTTCTTGCGCCCGTACCTCCTGCAGCAACGTCGGCGCCCGTCGCACGACGTCGACCGGACCGTCCCGCTCGCCTGCCTGCAAGACCGTGCGGTACACGCTGCGGAGGTTGGTTTCGAGTTTCGGCGACATCGGCGCCCCGAACGGCGTGTCGTCGCGGTACTCCACTGACAGACGGGTCTCGGCAGCGAGCCTCGGAACGATCACGACGGAGCTCCTTGCGGGTCTCGCCCTGCCTGCAGCGGCACGAGCTGCAGCAGAGCCTTCTCGATCAGCTCCCCGATCCTCTGCCGGGTCAGGAACGCGGTGACCGGGGTCTGATGACCGCCACCGCCGCTCTCGGCCAAGATGTCTACGCCCGACTGCCACTCGACCCCCTCGAGCAGTTCATAAGCGCTGCGTTCCAGCACCGCGTGGCCGTACCGCGAGCTAATGATGACCATGTTCCCGTTCACGTGCTCCACCAGTGATGACGGGTTCCACCGCAGGCGGTAGCCCCGATGGTCGTCGGGCGGTGGCAGTGACGTCCGATGAAGGAACTCCGACCCCCGGTAGCGATCGGCGTACAGGACCGCGAATTCCTCGAAGCCCGGCCAGAGTTGCTGCGCGGACGCGTGGAAGTTGCGGTAGGTACTGCGCAGCAGCAGGTGGAACTCACTCAGCAACGCTTCGACCCGCTCGCGGCTCAAACCGCGGCTGTTCGTCCATTCCTCCACGCCGATCACGAACTCTTTGGTCAGTGCTTCCGGAGGCACGAGTACACCGAGAGCGTCGGCTTCCTCGGCGTATCGCGTCCTCAGGTCCAGACCGAACGAGTGGATGTCGAAGCTGTTGCCCGGATGATCGATCACGGAGGCGTTCTGCGCGAAGAACCGGTAGGTTCCACGCGCGCTCTCTTCGGTCTCCTCTGGAAAGCCCACGATCGAGAAAAGGTGGAAAAGGATTCCGGCATCCCGGCAATTTTTGAGCACCTCGGGGACTTTATCGATTTTGATGCGTTTGTCCATGTGGTCGATGGTCTCCTGAGTCCCAGACTCAAGACCGAAGAACATCTTGCTCATGCCCATCCCTGCCAGTTTCTGGCAGAGTTCAGGAGTAAAGGCGGGCTCCAGTCTGGCGTAACCGACGAACCGCAGTTCTCGCTGCCTATGGGGTTCGAGTGCGTCGGCCAGGCCCTCCAGGAGCCTCGGGGCCAGGGCCTCGTCGGTGAAGACGAAGTGCCGTGTTCCGAAACGGTCGTGCAGGCGCACCAGGTCTTCGGCGACGAGTTCCGGCGGGCGGACCCGATACGCCTTCTTGGAGATGTTGTTGATGTAGGGGATGTCGCAGAACTTGCATCGATTGAAGTAACAGCCCTTGCCGTAGAAGAACGGCAGGACCGGCTCCGGGGTCAGGTACTGCCGCAGCGGAAGGCCCTCGAAATCGGGTGTCGGCAAGGCGGCCACGTTCTCGACGTGGGCACGTGTCATGTGCACCACGCCGTTGTGCGCGTACAGGTAGTTGGGGACCTTTGTGAAGTCGCGCGGCCCGTTGAGCTGGTGAACGAGCTCCACCAGCGCGGTGTCGCCCTCGTACGCGACGACTCCGTCAGCGAAGTGGTCGAAGAAATCCGGTAGCCTGCACAGCTGTTCGGTAAACTTGGTGTAGACGGTTCCGCCGAGCACCACGAAGTGCCCGCGCCGTCTCAGCTTGCGTGCCATTCGCAGTCCGGGAAGGATCTGCTGCCGATTGGTGATCGTGATGCCGATCAGTTCTGGCCCGCGGGCATCGAGCCTCGGGAACACGTGGGTGTCCCAGTAGTCGTCGAACAGACCGCCGGCGTCGTCCGACGTTGCCCGGATAAGGTCGGACAGCGACTGGACGTCGACTCCTTTGACGTCATAGACGATCGGCGCGATGTTGTAGCGCACACCGGACCGGCAGGCCGCCGACACCAGGTCGAGACCATTACAGACGGTCTCACGTGCGCTGTTGAACGTGTTGGGGTCGTAGAACCTCTCCCGGTCCCGGAGGACGGCCAGGGCGTCGTCCATACGCTCGGGCAGTATCTCCGACAGTTCGGTGATGCGTCTGAGGTCGTCGCGCCCACGGGTCGACGGAGGCACGGCTCCGGCACGCAGTCGGGCGCCCGCCTCCTTGAGATGATCGGGCCGCAGGACGGCCAGCATGCCACTGATATCAAGGTCCAGCAGCTCCGTTTCCACGCCGGCACGGCGCAGCGAGGCGGCCAGGCAGGGCAGAGCGAGGTGAGGGCCGCGCGGATCCGTCGCGGGCGGAAAGATGAGTGTCGCTTTCATTTCCGTTCCTCACCTGCGTATCGAAGATGGGTCGCGCCGTGGCCGGTTTCGTCCAGGCGCTGCCGCCAGTACATGGTGTCTCCCTGCCAGGCGACAGCGAATTCGCCGACGTAGTGCCGCCCCGCCGCGTCCCGAAACCAGGACTCGCTCGGATGGGGAAAGGCCTCTTGGAACAGTGCCGTGCCGCCGTGCGCGGCCAGCACCCGGCACAGCTGCTCGACGGCCAGGACGCTGTCGGTGGACAGCAGTGTTTCGGTGCAGCGGGGCCCGTACCGCGCATAGACGTACCGGGGCAGGCGGGCGTGGCGCACGAAGCGCCGCCAGGCGATGAAGGCGTCGAGGCCGGAACGGCGGGCCAGTTCTGCGACGGTGTCGGTCGTCGGCGTCCAGCGACGCGCGCTGACGACGGTGGACTCGTCCAGGTACAGCCGGGGGAGGTGGTGCCAGCGCTCCGTCTCGGCGGCGAACCTCGGGAGGGGGGCCATTAGGCTCGGCCGCCCCTGGAGGGCCGACATGTCCTGCAGGCACTTGGTCAACGGATCCGCACCGTCCAGTAGCACGGCGGACCGCAGCAGGGGCATGAACAGGCTGCGGCAGCCGACGAGTCGGAGGCTCGGCAAACCCGCGTCGTCGACGCTGATGAGAACGTTCGATGCCACCCTGTCGGCCGGGTCGAGGGGGTCGATCAACCGATGGGACACGTCTGGTCGACTGGCTGCGTTCGGGTTGGTCGCGCCTCGGACCGGCAGGTCGACGAAGCGCAGTCGTCGTGACAGCGGCCCGAGGCCGTGCAGGGACCGGTGCCACCATGCGGTGCAGGGATCCCGTCGGTCGGTCCCGCCCGTGAGCAGTGGCGCGAAGCGGGAGGAGAATAGGAAGGGGTCGGGCACCACGGCACCGATGCGGATCTCGCAGCCTTGCCCGTCTCGCCCCAACCGCAGCAGCCCGGACCCGGGCGGCAGCGGTGTGGTCGGACGGCCTTCCGAGCGCCACTGCAGCCGATACCGTTCGTCGTCATGCACGCCACTCAGTTCGCCGTACCACCGCTGGAACCCTGACTGCACTTTCGACTGGAGCGTCCTGTTGCCCGTCGCACGCAGCACATCCTCCCAGCAAGCGGCGGTGACGCCAGCGCGGGCCGAGGTACGCGGGCCGGGACCGGCGTGCCGACGCTGGTCTGCGGGGTCGGCGCGGTGTCCCTCTAGGCGCCGGACGAAGTCCTGCAGCGGTACTTCCTCGTGGGGGCGAAAGGGCCCGAAGAAGCGTCGCCGATCGATGGCGGCGCCGAGCTCTCCCATGCCGTACCAGTCGAAGTCCCAGTAGCTGCGCAGCGATCGCCCTATTTGGGTTTGCAGTTCAGGCGAGAGGGAGAACTGGAACGGAGCATGCATGTCGACGACCAGCACGTGGGTGTCTTCGGGTACGGGCGGGGCCCCGTAGCGCCGCAAGAGAGCGTTAACGCAGTCCCGGCCAGCTGCAGCGGCCGTCTGGAGCTCGTCGGGGGTAATCGCGTCACAGTCGCCGGTGAGCCCGGCACAGAGCGACTTGAGTCTGCGCACTGCACGCGCCCAATGCGGTCGTTCGGCTGTGGGTACCTGGCTCAGCAGACCGTCGAGAGCGGCCCAGACGTCACCATAGGTGCTGGGGAACTCGACGGCGGTGCACAGGAGACCGGTTTGCAGCAGACGGTTTACAGCGTCCTCCGCCTGCTCGATGAGCCAGCCATTGTTGCAGGCGTGGAGGTGGTCGCGCACTTCCTCCGTCAGCCGGGTGGGCGATGCGTCGAACAGAGTCCCCAGCTGAGTCACGAGGGTCTCGTCGACGATGTGCGACCGATCGTGTTCCCGTCCGAGGCGATCGCGGACGTCCCGCGCTGCAGCAGCCCCCCACATAAGCTTCGGATGCAGTCGGAGAGGCATCGTTGCCCACGGCTTCTGGCACGCCAGCGCCCGCAGAGCCCGGCCGAAGGGACTCAGGTCCACCGTGAACAGAGCCCGGGCGGTGCCCGGTGTCACGTGAACGGGTGGCGTTGCGGCCTCCGTCGGATGGCAGGAGGACCCGGCGGCCACGCCGGCCCATAGCCCGTTGGGCGTGGCGCGGCCGACGGAGCGCATGACATAGGAGTGCAGGGTGGCAACCAACTTCCGGTTCGGCTTGCCGGCGTTCTGTTCCCCTCGCACCACTGCGTCGAACGCCGCAGGGCTCGCGATGAACAGCGCCTTCCTGAAGGTCGGCTGCTCGGCGATCCGATAGAGCTCCGCCTGCTCGGCAGCCAGCGACGACATGTAGGCCGTCTCTAGGTCCCGCCACCCGGCTGCGAGGGCGGTCCGTGCCCGGCTCTCCCGCCAGATCAGCTCTGCTGCCGGTCGGCCTGTCACGGCCGAGGTCACGGCCGTGACCAGACGGTCAGGCAGGGGGGACATGGAGTTGTGCACGTGACGCCGGAGCAACAGCACGTCGGCACGCGTCGCCGCGTCCGAGATCGTCGGAACGACGGCGTAGAGGGCCTCGGAAAGGGCCGCGGTCTGGGCGCGAACGGACTGCTCGGCCTGAAGCCATTGGTCCACGCGCACCGTCAAAGACGCCGAGTGCAACTCAGCGACGGTCTCGATCGGCCAGCCAGCTACACGGGCGATCACCGGACCCAGGTCCACGTGCCGCATGCGGCCGTCTTCCATGTCAGGCGGTCCCGATGGGGGTGTGGAGGCGCCGGGGGTCCCAGCCTTGCCGCATGCCGTCGGCCATGGTTGGCAGGAAACCGCTCAGCCCGTGCCGGTTGAGGTCGAACACCGCGATGGTCCCCAGCAAGGACCGGAGCCCGCCCTGCAGTTCGCCACGGCTCCAGACTTCGCGCAGTCCGTCGGCCAGTTCCTGGTTGGTCCGCACGCGGTCGCGCAGGATTGTGCTCTCCCATGCGGAGGCCCGCGAAAGGAGCGACTCGATGAGGTCCGGTCGGGCCGTCGGCTCCTCGGGTGCCGGGTGCGGGTCCGTAGCCGGGTACAGCTCCGCGAGTCGGCACCAGACGTCCCAAACCTCGGCGGGGCAGGACAGGGTACGCAGGAAAAGGTCGTTCAGTGCTGCCGTCATGAGCGTCTCGGCCGAGAGTGATTGCACGCCATCAGCGACGAGTTGGCTGAAGGCCGTCCATGTCGTGGTGTCTGCGTCGAAATGGGCGTGGACCTGGCTCATCGCCGCACGGCCGCCGAAGAGGGAGATCTCAGGTTCGTAAACGCTT
Source organism: Streptomyces sp. NPDC029151 (assembly GCF_055564315.1). Taxonomy (NCBI): domain Bacteria; kingdom Bacillati; phylum Actinomycetota; class Actinomycetes; order Kitasatosporales; family Streptomycetaceae; genus Streptomyces; species Streptomyces sp. NPDC029151. The sequence goes on along the minus strand of NZ_JBVHWQ010000001.1, from coordinate 524,897 downwards.
TCGAAGAACCGGGTGACGAAGCCTTCCTTTACGAGTTGGGACAGGAGCTCGTCAAGGGCCGGGAGCACAGTCGACTCCACTGCGCAACCGAACAAGCGTAGCCGCACATCCGGCGTCTTACGCATGAAGAAGAACAACTCCAGAGCCCCGCTCTCGCGCCATCCCGCGAGCGCGGGAGAGAGCCGGGCGAACAGCTGCCGGGCGCTTTCCCCGGCTGTCCGGCCGTCTCGTGACAGCCCCACGTTCACCTGTAGCCAGCCGGACGTGCGAAATTCCGGGGGTCCACCGTTTGTCGGCCGGGCCGAGTTGACCTTTACGTGGTCCGCCACTTCAAGGTCGATTTCCTGGCCGTACAACTCCTCCAGCTTCCGAATTAGGGTGAAGTCGTACATGGCGTGTCCGAGGGATTCCGTGGTCAGCCGCTGCGACTCAAGCCAGTCCGCCATCTCGTCGGCACTGAGCAAACCGAACTCCCTGCGGAAACCGTCGAGCGTCGCCTGGGTCTCAGCAGAGGTGGGAGCGATGCCCAACCGTTGCGCCTCCCGCCGTGCAAGAAGCCGCAGAAGCACCTTCTTACGGCTCACCAGCAGGTTATCCATGGACGCCCCTCCCGGCTGACTGCCCTTGGCCACCGACCATCAGCGACACGGCTCCCCTACCAAGGGCACATGACGGTGTTCACCGCTGTGGAAGCCTTCAGCGCCTGGGCCAACTCCGGGTTGGACTCGTCCAACGGCACCTGGACCTGGAGCGATCCGACCACCTCGGCGCGGGTCGCCTTCGTTGACCGCGGGCTCCGGCCGGCCGCAGCCGCTTCCCTAACGGCCTCGATCGCCGCGTCCGGCACCTTGCAGGCGTGGAGGATCTCGGGCCTCAGGTAGTAGTAGTTTCCCTGCGCGTCGGAAACCACCAGCGCGTGTTCGTCGTCCGACTTACCTGCCATGGTGTACCTCTTCGAAATCGGCGTTCGTTTCCCTCACTGTTGACAGCAGCAAGGGGGAAACTAACGTGTTCCCGGACGTATCACTCGACTGCCTCGCCTCCGCGGCCATCCACGGGAGTTTCACTCGTCTACTAAACTCCTCGGCCACAAGCCTCGTTTCGGGCCCCTGGCGGAGGGCCAGCGCTGCCGACCGCACGCGGCACGGTCCACTACCAAGGGCACATCGTGGTGCGCCCCGTATTCAATGACCCGGCCACCTCTGGGTTGAGCTCCTCCAGCGGCGTCTCGACCCGGAGCGATCCGACCACCTCGGCACGGGTCGCCTTCGTTGACCGCGGGCTCCGGCCGGCCGCAGCCGCTTCCCTAACGGCCTCGATCGCCGCGTCCGGCACCTTGCAGGCGTGGAGGATCTCGGGCCTCAGGTAGTAGTAGTTTCCCTGCGCGTCGGAAACCACCAACGCGTGTTCGTCGTCCGCCATACCTGCCATGGCGCACCTCCTGGAAATCTCTACTCGTCTCCCTCACTGTTGGCAGCAGGACCGGGGAACTAACGTTCTCCCCGACGTGTCACTCAACTGCCTGCAGCTTCCGCTGCCACCGTGGGGGTTTTCGCGCCTTCACCGTCAGGACCCCGATTCCGGGGCCCTGTCGAATGGCCTGGGCGGCGCCGGGCCGCACGAACGGCCTGTCCGATACCCGGACCGAGCTGGTCGCTCTGCTTCTTGGGCAGCTCACCGAGCGCCTGCTGCAGGGCGACGAGCCGGGCGGCCTCCGTTGCCTCGTCGCCGTCGGCAAGCCGTCTCCCGGCTTCTCCCAGCCAGGAGACGATCCGCAGGACGGCGGCCGTGTCGTCGCGGCGCACCGGACCGCCCCGCCGACGCAGCCAGGCGGTGACGGTCTTCGCCCAGACGGTGTCCTCCGCGTAGGCGGGCTGCAGATCCAGCACGGCGCCCAGCACGTCCAGGGGGCCTCCGGCCCCGCCGGACGGGTCCGCGAACGCGTACCCCGCGGCCTGCGGCCGAAGGCGGCGCCTGTCGGCGGTGACCAGGCACGTCCGGCTGGCCAGCACGTACTTGTGGCCCGCCTCGAGGGCGACCGCGGCAAGCCGTACGAACCGCGTCACGACCTGCCACGCGTCGTCGGAGAACAAGGCGAGGGCGTCCATGACGCGCACCTCCGCGCGCAGGGACGCGGCGCCCGCCGCACGCCAGTCCGCGAGGACGTTCCGCCAGCGGCCGTCACTGTCCCGGGGGACCGCGGGACCGCCCTCCGCGACCGGCAGGGCCAGCTGGGCGGCGAGGGACCGCCGGGCGCGCGCGAGCAGTTCGGCGCAGATCCGGTCCTGGAGCGGTTGCGCCGGTGCGGGGCCCGCCGGGCGGGGAAGCGGAACCAGGTGCCACGTCGTGGGATCCACCCTCTCCAGGACGTCGCCTACGGCGGCTTGGGGGAGCGCGACGCCCACGGGCACGACCGAACCCAGTGCCTTGTGGCTCCGTTCCCATTCCGGCCGCGCCTCCACCTCCGTCGTGTACACACGCCACACCGCTCCGTCGGTCGTCCGGGCGTGCCGCACCTCCACCTCGCGCTCCACGCCCTGGACCATCAGCCGATGCCGCGCCACGTCAGCCCAGGCCAGGGTCATTCCGGTACTGTGCCCGCCGGCCGTCACCTCCAGAGCGCGGAGATGGCGCAGGAAGAGCAGGGAAGCGTCGTTCCAGTCGTCGAACCATGCGAGGAGCTGGGCCGACGTCAGCTTCCCGGGGCCAGCGGGACACGGAAGACGGTCCACTCGGGTCCGGAGATCTCGTCGGGGAGTTCGGGCGCCGGCGCGGGATCGAGTTGGGTCCCGGAGAAGCGCACGTGGAAGGGGTGGCAGTGCACTTCCCACACGGTCGAGAGGGCCCTCAGCGTGGACAGTCCGATGCCGAACCGGCCCGTGGCCGCGGCATCGGCCGCCTTGTCGGTGAGCCAGGGCATGCCGAGCGGGAGCACATCGGCCAGCCGCAGCCCGTCCCCGTCGTGGGCGACCAGCATGTCGTCGGACCGCAACAGGACGCGCAGTGTCCGGCTCCCGCGTCGTCGGAGTTCTGGACGAACTCGGAGAGGACCTGGTGCCGGTCGGTCGAGAGCGTCTCGGCGCCGTGCAACGCGCCCTCGGCCATCCTGCGGTGGACCCCACGCCCGCTGCGCAGCCCCTGATCGAAGAGCCGGACGGCGCGCGCCGCTTCCTCCGGCGTCGCGACCTCCACGTCCACAGGTGCGTCCGGATCCTCCAACAGCGTGTGCACCGCCGCAGCGAGAGCGACCACGTCTGTCCCCCTCCCCCTTGGTGCCTTGTGACACCGACAAGGCTGAGGCTGGGGAAGGTTTCCCGATGACCGTGTGGACGGAATCCAGCCATGTGCGCGCATAGTTATGCAAGGGCTTTGGTCTGGCTGCTCGCCGTCGGCACTGCGGAGGTAGGAAGCGGGGCGGATGACAAGCGGCTCCGATAGCATCGCTAACGCGGCGAAATCTGATACCTGGCGCCCCTGGATTGTCAGACCGTCCTGGTAGAGCGCCTCGGTCGACGAAAACGCCCGCCCTAGTCGTGGTTTTTCGTCCGCTCCGTCTCGGTCATCGGCGGCGGAGGTGCAATCGATGATCATGGGACGGGTGGCAGATGGACCCGTCGCTGGTCAGTGACTCATACATGAAGGTGACACGATCCGTACGGCTGCTGGTGAGTGTGCCCCTCATCTTCAGCAGGTGCCGTCCGATGGGTGCCCCGAGGCGGAGCTGTCAGTCGGGTGGGTGGGGTACACGATAGTCCGTCCGGGTTGGAGCGTCGGCGTAGATCCCCCGCGGGAGGGCACGGTGCCTCGCATCCGGTATGTCCTTCTGTTGCCTTGCGGCTTGGCGTAGCAGTCTGGGCAGGCGGCCGGAACGCAACGGCTCACCAGGTGGCAGTGGTCACGATCGATCGGTCACAGGCGGGAGCCGGGAGCGGGTGCTGACCGGGCTGCCGGGCGCGTTGAACGACTTCTAGGTCGATGCGGGCGGTGGTTCCATGCTCGACGAAGCGCACACCTGGCACATCGTCAGGCAAGTCAGCATCTGGTCAGCGTCAGCTCCCGAACATCCTGAGAGGCTGTCCGAACGGGCGTCTGGTCGGTGGGGCCACAACAGCCTGGTTGGCGCCGAAGCCCAGGCAGGAGCCTTGTCACCAATGAAAAGCGATGTTCCTCACAAACATCGACTTCGAAGCGTGCCGGTGTACAGTGAAGACCGCCCTTGACCTGCACAAAGCAGGCAGGGAGCCGTCTTCCAGGAGTTCAACATGCTGCGCACCATGTTCAAGTCCAAGATCCACCGCGCCACCGTCACCCAGGCCGACCTGCACTACGTGGGATCCGTGACCATCGACGCCGACCTTCTCGACGCGGCCGACCTGCTGCCCGGGGAACTGGTGCACATCGTCGACGTCACCAACGGGGCCCGGCTGGAGACGTACGTCATCGAGGGCGAGCGCGGGTCCGGGGTGATCGGGATCAACGGGGCCGCGGCCCACCTGGTGCACCCCGGGGACCTCGTGATCATCATCAGTTACGCTCAGGTCACCGACGCGGAGGCCCGCGCGCTGCGGCCCCGGGTCGTGCACGTCGACGCCGAGAACCGGATCGTGTCCCTCGGCGCCGACCCGTCCGAGCCGGTGCCCGGGTCGGACCAGCAGCGCAGTCCGCAGGCCGTCGGGGCCTGACGGCCGGGTGGCCGGCCGGTGGAGCAGCGACAGGACCAGGAGCGTGTGTGCCATGAGCGAGACGGAGATCCGCGACGACCGGGCGGCGGGCCGTCTGGAGGCCGTCGACGGCGGTGAAGTCGTCGGTCGCATCGAGTACTTCGTGCTGGAGGCGCCCGCGCGCGCCCTGGTCCCCGTCCACACCGTCGTCGAGCCCGCCCACGAGGGCAAGGGCATCGCCGGGTCGCTCGCCCGCGAGCTCTACGCCCTCGCCGAGCGCGAGGGCGTCCCGGTGGCCCCGCTGTGCCCGTACGTCGTGAAGTGGGCCGAACGCCACCCCGAGGAGGCCCCGCCGGCCGACCCGGCCCTGCTGTCGGCCGCCAAGGACTGGCTGCGCGCCCACCCGGAACGGTTCTGAGCGCGCGGACGGTGCTCCCGGTCCCGGCCTCCGCCCCGGCTCGGTGTCGCCCGACCCACGGGGGCCGGGCCACCCGCCTGGACCCGTTCGGTGCCGCCGTCGGGTGAGTGGCCGCGCGGCCGAAGGGTAGGCGGGGGAGTGATCCAGTGGCGACGTCCCGTGACTGCCTGGAGGACACCATGACGAACCCGCACCCCGACCCGGTCCCGCCGGGCCCGACACCGGGCCCGGGTCCACAGCCGACCCCGCCGGACCCGTACCCCACGCCGGTCCCGCCGCCGGAGCCGGGCCCGCAGCCCACCCCGCCCCCGCCGGACCCCGCCCCGGCTCCGCCGCCGGTCCCGCCGCACCCCGGACCGCCGGGGCCCTCGCCTTCGCCCATCCCGCCGGGCCCCGAACCCGTACCCGATCCGGAACCGGGCCCGCCCCTCACCTGAGACGACGGGCGTGCTCGAAAGGGGGCGGGGCAGTGCCGATGCGCTGCTCGGCCACGTGACAGGAGCAGCCGCCCCGCCCCGCACCCCGTCGCGCTCCCGGAGGCCCGCCGGCGCTCGCCTCCGACCGGATCCGCGCTCCACCTCACCGACACGACCGGCTTGCCCGGAAGGGGCGCGGTGACGTGCCGATGTGCGCTCCCGCCACGTGACCGTGACACCGGCGGCGGTCGTCCTCCCCGCCACGTGACCATGACACCGGCGGCGGTCGCCCCCCCGCACGTCATCACACCCCGACAGGGCCCCGTCTGGGCAACGCCCCGCCGGCCGGACGCCTCCCACCGGACGCGTCCGCCCCGGTCCCGCCCCCGTCAGGCCTCGTCAGGCCTCGTGAGGCCTCGTGAGGCCTCGTGAGCGCTTCGCCACGCGCCCTCAGGCGGACACCTCCGAGCGGTCCCCGCCCCACAGCGTGTGGAACGAACCGTCCCGGTCCACCCGCCGGTAGGTGTGCGCACCGAAGAAGTCCCGCTGGCCCTGTGTCAGGGCCGCCGGCAGGCGCGGCGCCCGCAGGGCGTCGTAGTAGGCCAGTGCCGCCGCGAAGCCGGGCGTCGGTACTCCCTGCCGGGTCGCGGCGATCAGCACCTCGCGCCAGTCGTCCTGCGCCTCGGCGATCTCCCGTGCGAACGTCTCGTCCGACAGCAGGCTCGGCAGGTCGCCCCGGGCGTCGTACGCGGCGCGGATGCGGTCCAGGAAGGCCGCGCGGATGATGCAGCCCCCGCGCCAGATCGAGGAGACGGCGCCGAGGTCGATGTCCCAGCCGTACTCCTCGCTGCCCGCGGCGATCTCGTGGAAGCCCTGCGTGTACGACACGATCTTGGACGCGTACAGCGCCTGCTCCACCCGGTCCGCGAAGGCCGCCGCCTCCGACTCGCTCAGCGGGGCGGGCTTCGGCCCGGCCAGGTCCCGCGAGGCGGCCCGCAGCTCCGCGTGGCCGGACAGCGAACGGGCGAAGACCGCCTCCGCGATCCCGGACACCGGAACGCCGAGGTCCAGCGCGATCTGCACGGTCCAGCGGCCGGTGCCCTTCTGCTCGGCCTGGTCCACCACCACGTCCACGAACGGCTTGCCGGTGGCCTCGTCCACGTGGGACAGCACCTCGGCGGTGATCTCGATGAGGTAGGAGTCCAGCCGGCCGGTGTTCCAGGTGCGGAAGATGTCCGCGATCTGCGCGGGCTCGTACCCGGCGACGTCGCGCAGCAACTGGTACGCCTCGCCGATCAGCTGCATGTCGGCGTACTCGATGCCGTTGTGGACCATCTTCACGAAGTGCCCGGCACCGTCGGGGCCCACGTGCGTCACGCACGGCGCGCCGTCGGCGGCCTTCGCGGAGATCTTCTCCAGCATCGGGCCCAGCGAGTCGTACGACTCCGTCGAACCGCCCGGCATGATGCTCGGGCCGTGCAGCGCGCCCTCCTCGCCGCCGGAGATGCCCGTGCCGACGAAGTGGATGCCCCGCTCGCGCAGCTCCCGCTCCCGGCGCCGGGTGTCCGCGAAGTGCGCGTTGCCCCCGTCGATGATCATGTCGCCGGGCTCCAGCAGCGGGGCGAACTCCTCGATCACCGCGTCCGTCGGCCCGCCCGCCTTGACCATGACGACCAGGCGGCGCGGACGCTCCAGGGCCGCCACGAACTCCTCGGCGGTCTCGGCCGCGACGAAGTCGCCCTCGTGCCCGAACTCCTCGACCAGCGCCTTCGTCCGGGACACCGTACGGTTGTGGACGGCGACCGTGTAGCCGTTGCGCGCGAAGTTCCGGGCGAGGTTGCGGCCCATGACCGCGAGGCCCGTCACGCCGATCTGCGCTGAAGTGCTCATACCGCCTGCTCCCTGGTTGCCTCGTGTCCTACGACTCCGTCAGTACGGGTCCTCGCCCATCCTGACGTGCCGCTACGGCGAGCGCACATCCGACCCGCCACGCATGAGTACGCGGCGCGACCGCCTTCCGCCTCAGTCACCGGCCCGTCGGCTCGGGCAGGGGCCGCTTCCGGCCAACTGGTCCTGGCGCCAGGCCGGTTTTCCGTCTTGTCATGGCCTGTTCGTGGCGCTTACTTTTGCCGCTCCTGACGCATGCCGAGGGGATTTCGGACATGGCCGTACGCGGCCGGCATCGCCGGTACCAGCCGAACAGGATCAACCGCGCCTCACTCACCGTCACGGCGGGCGGCGCCGGCCTGGCGCTGCCGCTGGTCGCCGCCGGCACCGCGGACGCCGCCGACGCGGCCACCTGGAACAAGGTCGCCGCGTGCGAGTCCAGCGGCAACTGGAGCATCAACACCGGCAACGGCTTCTACGGCGGGCTGCAGTTCACCCAGTCCACCTGGGAGGCGTACGGCGGCACCCGGTACGCGCCGCGCGCCGACCTCGCCACCCGCGCCGAGCAGATCACCGTCGCCGAGAAGGTCCTGGACGGGCAGGGGCCGGGCGCCTGGCCGGTGTGCTCGGGACGGGCCGGGCTGGCCCGGGGCGGCGGCGCCCCGGACGTGCACACCGAGAGCACCGCCACGCGAGCCGCGGAGTCCGCGCCCGCCCGGTCCCGCTCGGTCAAGGACGTACAGCCGCAGACCACCCCGCAGTCCCGGGCCGGCCGGGCCGAGATGTACACGGTGGTGCACGGCGACACCCTCTCCGGCATCGCCGGCGACCACCGTGTGCCGGGCGGCTGGCGGGCGCTGTACACGGGCAACCGCGCCACGATCGGCGCCGACCCCGACATGATCCTGCCGGGCCAGCGGCTCAGCCTGAACGGCACGCACACCCGCACCGCGCCCCCCAAGTCGCCGAAGAAGAAGACGCCTTCGGAGCACCCCACCACGCACCGCACGCCGCCCCCGGCCCGGCACGCCCTCGTCGCCCCGGTGACCGCGTCCGTCGGCACCGGCTACCACGTCGCCGGCTCGCACTGGTCGAAGGGCTACCACACCGGCGTCGACTTCCTCGTGCCGACCGGCACCTCCGTGAAGGCCGCGGCGGCCGGCAGGGTGGTGGCCGCGGGCTGGGGCGGCTCGTACGGCTACCAGGTGGTGATCCGGCACTCCGACGGCCGCTACACGCAGTACGCCCACCTCTCCGCCATCGCCGTACGGGCCGGCCAGACCGTCGCCACGGGCCAGCGCATCGGCCGCTCCGGCGCCACCGGGAACGTCACGGGTCCGCACCTGCACTTCGAGGTGCGGACGGGACCCGGCTTCGGCTCGGACGTCGACCCGCTCGCCTACCTGCGGGCCGGCGGCGTCAGGATCTGACGCGGGCGCGCCGCCGGTCCCGGACCGGCAGCGGCACGTGGAAGCTCGCGGACAGCGGCATGTACGGAGCGGGGAGCGCTGCGGCGCCCGCCCCGCTCCCGGCCGGGGCCGGCAGGAGCAGCTCGCCGAGCACCGTCGCGGTCCCGCCGGGCACCGTCGCGGCCGGCCCGGCACCCGCCTCCGCGCCCGCCCCGGCGCCGGCCCCGGCCCGGCCCGCCGCGCCGTGCGCGGCCCCGCGCTGCCTGGGCACGGCGGTGCGTGGCCCCGCCGCCGCGCCCCGTGCGGCCGACGGTTCGGCAACCGCCGGCCCGTCGGCTACGGCGAAGGCGCCGGCCGGGAAGAGCACGGCAGGCGCCGCACCCGCCTCCACCGCGGCCGGAGCGGGGACGGCTGTGACCGGGGCGACCGGGACCGGTGCGGTGGCCGCCGGCGTCCCCGCGGGTCCCATCCGCTCGGTCGTCAGCATGACCAGTCCGCCCGCCGCCGCCACTCCGCAGCCCAGCGCGAGGACCGTGCCCGTGCCGCCGTAGCGGAACGTCTCGCCGAACATGAGGATGCCGACGGCCGCCGCCAGCACCGGGTTGGCCACCGTCAGCGTGGCGAGCGGGGCGGCGAGGCCGCCGCCCCGGTAGGAGGCCTGGGACAGCAGCACGCCGGCCGCCGCGAACGCGCCGATCACCGCGAGCGAGGAGAGACCGCCCAGGCCGATCCCCTCGGTCCAGTCGACGGCCACGGTCTTGGTGAACACCGAGGACATGCCGAAGGCGATGCCGGACGCGGTGGCGAGCAGCACGCTGCGCACCGCAGGATGCCGGTGCACGGCCAGGCCCGCGCACATCAGCGCCGCCACCGCCCCGCCGGTGGCCAGCGCGACCACCAGCCGCTGGGCCGGGTCGAGGGAGTGCGCGGAGGAGGAGCCGACCAGGGAGAGCAGACCGGCGAGCCCCGCCGTGGCCATGAGAGCGCCCCGCCAGGCGGTCGCGCCGGCCCGGCGGCCCACGCACAGCGCCGCCATCGGCAGGGCGAAGACGATGGTCAGCGCGCCGAGCGGCTGCACCAGGCTGAGCGGACCGTAGGCGAGTGCCACGACGTGCAGCACACCGCCGAGACCGTTCAGCGCGAGCGCACCCCACCAGCCGGGCCGGCGCAGCGGAAGGTACCCGCTGTCGGGTCCGGACACCGCGACCTGCTCCTGCACGATCGCTCCGCCCGCGTAGGCGAGGGCGGAGACGAACGACAGGAGCACGGACAACGCCACGGCGCTCATCGGTGTCTCCTCTGCGTGCGCCGGGCGTCCTGGGCCCGGTGCGGCGTGCGGTCGGCTTCCATGGCCAACACTCTGCCCGCCCGCGCACTTCCCGTCGTCGTCCCTGAGCACGCAATGCGTCCTACTGCCGATGGAGTACACCGGCCAGGTGATCATCCCCAGGAGGGGGGACGGCCGTGCGGGCACCCGCCCGGCCGTCCCCGCGAAGCACCTGGTACGAGTACCTGTCGTGGACCTCGATCCCGAACTCACCGCGCTGCGCCCGCTGGGCGGCTTCTTCGTCCTGCGCACCCTCCCCGAGACGGCCGGAGCCGCCGGGCCACCGCGGCTGCCCACCCTCGCGGACGGCTATGCCGGGGGCGCCCGGGACGGTCACGGCGATCCGGTGGCCTCGCGCGTCGCCACCGTCGCCGAGCGGCTGCGCACCGCCGAGCCGCGGGTCGCCGCCTCCCTCGCCCACCAGGGGCTGGCCGCCCGGCTCTGGTCGGTGGCCCTCGGCTGCGCCGCCCTGTACGGCCGGCAGCCCGACCTGGACCCGTGCCTGCTGCGCTGGGACGCCCGCGCCGCCGCCCCCGACGACCTGTGGCTCATCGGGCTGCGCCCGCTGCCCGGGAACGCGGCCACCCTCACCGCCACCGTCCTGCACGCCCATCTGGAGCCGCTGGCCGCTACGCTGACCGCCCGCTACGGCGTCCCGGCCGGCCTCCTGTGGGGCAACGCGGGCTCCGCGCTCGCCGCGACCGCCCGGGAGCTGGGCCGCTGGGCCCGCGCCCACGGCCGTACCGACGTCGCGGCCCGCGCCCGCGCCCTCGCCGCCGAACTCTTCGCCCACCCCCTGCTGAACGCCACCGGCACCCGCACCGGCACCTCCTTCCGGCGCCGCAGCTGCTGCCTGTACTACCGCGTCCCCGGCGGCGGGCTCTGCGGCGACTGCTGCCTGACCCGCCCGCCCCGCCCCGCCCCGCGCACGTCCCCCCGCTCCTTCCCGCGCTCTTCCCCGGGCGGCGCATCTGGGTGACCATGAAGGGGACCTGCCGCCGAAACCAAGGGGTTGCCGGGTGCGAGTGGGACTGCTGAGCCGGGAGTACCCCCCGGACGTGTACGGCGGCGCCGGAGTCCATGTGGAGTTCCTCGCCCGCGAGTTGGCCGCCCTGGTGGACCTGGAGGTGCACTGCTGGGGCGAGGGCCGCGGGGTCGGCGTCGTACGCCACCGCCCCTGGTCCGTCCTCGACGGCTCCAACGACGCGCTGCGCACCTTCTCCGTGGACCTCGCCATGGCCGCCGCCCTCGAAGGCCGTGAACTCGTCCACTCCCACACGTGGTACGCGGGCCTCGCCGGCCATGTCGCCAAGCTCCTGTACGACATCCCGCACGTGGTCACCGCCCACTCGCTGGAGCCGCTGCGCCCCTGGAAGGCCGAACAACTCGGCGGCGGATACGCGCTGTCGGGCTGGGCCGAGCGGACCGCGGTCGAGGCCGCCGACGCGGTGGTCGCCGTCTCCGGCGCCATGCGGGACGACATCCTCGCCTGCTACCCGGCCCTCGACCCGGCGCGGGTGCACGTCGTGCACAACGGCATCGACACCCGGCTGTACCGGCCCGACCACGGCACCGACGCGCTCGACCGGCACGGCATCGACCCCGGCCGTCCCTACGTCCTGTTCGTCGGCCGGATCACCCGGCAGAAGGGCGTCCCCCATCTGCTGCGCGCGGTACGGGACATCGACCCCGGCGCCCAGGTCGTGCTGTGCGCGGGCGCACCCGACACCCCGGAGATCGACCGGGAGTTCCAGGAGCTGTTCGAGGAGCTGCGCCGGGTCCGGGAGGGCGTGTTCTGGATCCCGCAGATGCTGCCGCGCACGGAGGTGATCCAACTCCTCACGAGGGCTGCGGTGTTCGTCTGCCCCTCGGTGTACGAGCCGCTCGGCATCGTCAACCTGGAGGCGATGGCCTGCGGCACACCGGTCGTCGCGTCCCGGGTGGGAGGTATACCGGAGGTCGTGGCGGACGGCCGTACCGGCCTGCTGGTCGAGGCGGACGAGGACTTCGTCCCCGGGCTCGCCCGGGCGCTGGACACCGTCCTCGCCGATCCGGAGGCGGCGCGGCGGATGGGGGAGGCCGGACGGGCCCGCGCGGTGGGGGAGTTCGGCTGGGACGCGGTGGCCCGCCGCACGGCGGGGCTGTACGAGGAGGTGCTCAAGCAGGCTTAGTCCGGTCTGCTCGGGGCAACCATGGTTCAACCACGGTGAGGGGAGCGGGCATGCGTCGTGGAGGGCCTTCCGTACTCGGGATCGTACTGGCGGGCGGTGAGGGCAAACGCCTGATGCCGCTGACCGCGGACCGTGCGAAACCGGCCGTCACCTTCGGCGGCACCTACCGGCTCGTCGACTTCGTCCTGTCCAACCTCGTCAACGCCGACGTGCTGCGCATCTGCGTGCTCACCCAGTACAAGTCGCACTCGCTGGACCGGCACATCACCACCACCTGGCGGATGTCCAGCCTGCTCGGCAACTACGTCACCCCGGTCCCCGCCCAGCAGCGCCTCGGCCCGCGCTGGTACCTGGGCAGTGCCGACGCGATCCTGCAGTCCCTGAACCTGGTCCACGACGAACAGCCGGAGTACGTCGCCGTGTTCGGTGCCGACCACGTCTACCGCATGGACCCGCGGCAGATGCTCGCGCAGCACATCGAGGGCGGTGCGGGGGTGACGGTGGCCGGCATCCGGGTGCCGCGCGCGGAGTCCTCCTCCTTCGGGGTGATCACACCGGGCACGGACGGCCGTACCGTCGAGCGCTTCCTGGAGAAGCCCGCCGATCCGCCGGGCCTGCCGGACGACCCGGAGTGCGTGTTCGCCTCGATGGGCAACTACGTCTTCACCACCAAGGCCCTGATCGAGGCGCTGCACCGGGACGCCGAGGACAGCCAGTCCGTGCACGACATGGGCGGCTCGATCCTGCCCCAGCTGACCGCGCGCGGCGAGGCGCAGCTGTACGACTTCAGCGAGAACCACGTGCCCGGCGAGACCAGCCGCGACCAGGGCTACTGGCGGGACGTGGGCACCCTGGACGCCTACTACGAGGCGCACATGGACCTGATCGCCGAGCGCCCCGCGTTCAACCTCTACAACCGTCAGTGGCCCATCTACACGCACTCCTACCAGCTGTCCCCGGCCCGCTTCAACGCGGGCGGCATCGCGAGCGAGTCCATCATCAGCGCGGGCTGCCTGATCCGCGGCCAGGTCACCCGGTCCGTGCTGTCACCGGGCGTACGGGTCGACCCCGGCGCGGTCGTGCAGGGCTCGGTGCTGCACGACAACGTGCACGTGGGCCGGGGCGCGGTCGTGCGGGGTGCCGTGCTGGACAAGAACGTCGAGGTGCCGCCCGGCGCGACGATCGGTGTCAACCCGGAGCGCGACGCCGAGCTGTACACCGTCTCCAAGGGGGGTGTCATCGCGCTGGGCAAGGGTCAGCGGGTGCCGTAGCAGGCCGTGGGGCCGACGGCACGTCCGCCGCCTTCGCACTCGTGTTCCGTCCGGCGCCCCGCAGGGCCCCGACGTGTCTGCCCTCTGACCACCCCTCAGCCCGGGAATCCCGCGCCCGCGCGCGACGCGCTCCATGGAAATATCCACGAATGCCCGGGTTTTCGGCCTCCGCCGTCCAGGATGCAGCCATCGATGTCCAACCTGCGGAGGTCATCCGACATGAGAGGGACCCGGCGCACGCGCCTCTGCCTGGCCGGGGTGATGGCAGCGTCGGCGCTGATCGCCACCCCCGCCGCACGGGCCGCCGAGCGGACCGACGGCCACCTCACCGACCTGGTCAACCCGTTCATCGGGAGCCAGAACGAGGGCAACACCTTCCCCGGCGCGGCCGTGCCCTTCGGCATGGTGCAGCTCTCCCCGGACACCGGGCACAGCACCGGCTACGACTACGCGCAGAACCGTGTCCGCGGCTTCTCCCTGGTCCACCTCTCCGGCGTGGGCTGCCGCATCGGCGGGGACCTGCCGGTGCTGCCCACCACCGGCGACGTCACCCGGACGGACTACGCCCGGTACGCGGCGGGCTTCTCGCACGACGACGAGGAGGCGAGCCCCGGCTACTACCGGGTCGGCCTCGACTCCGGCATCCGCGCCGAGCTCACCGCGACCGCCCGCACCGGCGTGCAGCGCTACACCTTCCCCGCCACCGACCGGGCCAACGTCCTGCTGAACGCCGCGCAGTCGCTGCACAAGCCGGTGAGCAGCACGGTGCGCATCCTGGACGACCGCACCGTGCGCACCGAGATCACCGGCCACGGCTTCTGCCGGGACACCGGCCCCTACACCGTCCACACGATCACCCGCTTCAGCCGGCCGTTCACCGCCTACGGCACCTGGGACGGCGGCACGGTCACCCCGGGCGCCCGCAGCGGGTCCGGCGGCGCCTACGTCCGCTTCGACACCACCCGGGACCGCACGGTGGAGGCGACCACGGCCCTGTCGTACGTCGACGCGCGCGGCGCCGAGGGCAACCTGCGCGCCGAGGGCGGCCGGTCCTTCGACGCCGTACGCCACCGGGCCCGCGAGGAGTGGGAAGCCCGGCTCGCCGCCGTCCGGGTGCGCGGCGGTACGCCCACGCTCCGGCGCACCTTCTACTCCTCGCTGTACCGGTCGTACCTCGCGCCCAACATCGGCAGCGACGCCGACGGCCGCTACCTCGGCTGGGACCGCCGTACCCACCGCGCCCGCGGCTTCACCTACTACCAGAACTGGTCGCTGTGGGACACCTACCGCACCCAGGCCCAGCTGCTCGCGCTGCTCGCCCCGCGCGAGGCACGGGACATGGCCCGGTCGGTGGTCGCGGTCGACGAGGACGGCGGATGGCTGCCCAAGTGGGGCTACGGCCCGGTCGAGACGAACATCATGAGCGGTGACCCGGTCACCCCGTTCCTGACCACCGCCTACCGGATGGGGCTGCTGAAGGGCTTCGAGGAGCGTGCCTACCGGGCACTGCGGAAGAACGCCGACGGCGTGCCGCCCGCCGCGTACCCGGGCGTGGGGCGGGAAGCCAACGCCGAGTACATCGCGCACGGCTTCGCGCCGTTCGACAAGGACCGGCCGTACGCCAAGATGGGCGACTCCGACTACCACCACGGCGCCTCCGTCACCCTGGAGTACGCGCTCGCCGACGGGATGCTCGCCCAGATGGCCCGCGACCTCGGCCACCGGGACGACGCCGCCCGGTACGCCGCCCGCTCGCGGAACTACCGGAACATCTTCGACCCCGCCACCGGCTTCTTCCGCGCCCGCGACACCTCCGGCGCCTTCACCGGCTCGCCCGACCCGGCCCGCGGCACCGGCTTCCACGAGGGCACGGCCTGGCAGTACCAGTGGCTCGTCCCGCAGGACATCCCGGGCATGGTCGGCCTGATCGGCGGCACCCGCGCGGCCAACGCCCGCCTGGACGCCTTCTTCGCCTACGACCGGCTGCTCGCCGACCCGGAGCGGACCGCCCGCGAGGTGTGGGTGCACGGGGACCCGTACGCCTACTACAACGCCGCCGTGTACAACCCGATGAACGAGCCGGACCTCATCGCCCCCTACACCTACCTCTCCACCGGCCAGCCCTGGAAGACCACGGACGTGGTGCACGCGGCACTCGGCCTGTTCACCGACAGCCCGGCCGGCATGACCGGCAACGACGACCTGGGCACCATGTCCGCCTGGCACGTCCTGTCGTCCATCGGCCTCTTCCCGGTCCAGCCCGGCTACGACACCTGGGGCCTGACCACCCCCGTCTTCGACCGCGTCGACCTGAACCTGGACCGCCGCTACTGGCCCGCCGGCCGGCTGACGGTGACCGCGCCCGGCACCTCGGCCGCCGACCGCTACGTCCGTGCCGTCCACACGGACGGCAGACCGCACGGCCGCACCTACCTGACCACCGGCGCCCTGCGCTCCGTGCGCTCCCTCGCCTTCACGGTCGGCCCGCGCCCGTCGGAGTGGGGTACGTCACCCGAAGCGGCGCCGCCCGTCCTGAGGTGACCCCGGTCGTCGCCCGCGTCCCGTCTCCGTCACCGGCGGCGGGACTTAACCGGACCTTAACTGAGCGTAGCCTGATCGTACTTGACCGTAATCGCCCAGCGGGGATTGACTGCTGATCCACCCCTTGTCGACGCGTGAGGCAAGCCCTTGACTTCCGACCTGCTCGCTCCCCTCGACCTGGCCTTCTGGAACATGGAGTCCGACCGGCACCCGATGCACCTCGGCGCGCTCGGCGTCTTCGCCGCGCACTCGCCCACCGCCGGAGCCCACGCCGCCGACCTGCTCGCCGCCCGCGCCGCCGCCGTCCCGGGCCTGCGCATGCGCATCCGCGACCTCTGGCAGCCGCTCGCCTTCGGCGGCGCCGCCCGCGAGACGGACCCGGACTTCGACCCGCTCGACCACGTACGGCTGCACGCCCCGACCGACGACTTCCACGCGGCCGCCGGCCGGCTGATGGAGCGTCCGCTGGAACGCGGCCGGCCCCCGTGGGAGGCGCACGTCCTGCCCGGCGAGGACGGGACGTCCTTCGCCGTCCTCTTCAAGTTCCACCACGCCCTCGCCGACGGGCTGCGGGCCCTGAAGCTCGCCGCCGGGGTCCTGGACCCCGTCGACCTGCCCGAGCGCGCGCCCCGCGCCGCCGAGCCGCCGCAGAGCCTGCTCTCCGACGTGCGCCGGCTGCCCGCACTGGTCCCCGGGCTGGTCCGGGGAGCACTGTCCGACATGGGCCGCGCCCTGGACATCGGCGCCTCCCTGGCCCTGTCCACGCTCGGCATGCGCCCGACCGCCGCGCTGACCTCCGCGCCCAGCGGCACCCGCCGGACCGCCGGGGTCGTGCTCGACATCGACGACGTGCACCGGGTGCGCAAGAGCGCCGGCGGCACCGTGAACGACGTCCTCATCGCCGTCGTCGCCGGCGCGCTGCGCCGCTGGCTGGACGAACGCGGCGACGGCAGCAAGGGAGTGGCGCCGCGCGCCCTGATCCCCGTCTCCCGGCGCCGCCCGCACACCGCCCAGCCCCAGGGGAACCGGCTCTCCGGCTACCTGATACGGCTCCCGGTCCACGAGCCCGACCCCCTCGGCCGCCTCGAAACGGTGCGGACCGCGATGCTCCGCAACAAGGACGCGGGGCCGAACCGGGGCGCCGGCGCGGTCGCGCTGCTCGCCGACCACGTACCGGCGCTCGGCCACCGGCTCGGCGGACCGCTGGTCGGCCAGGCGGCCCGGCTGTGGTTCGACATCCTGGTCAGCAGCGTGCCCCTGCCCGGGCTCGGCCTGCGCCTCGGCGGCCACGAGCTGACCGAGGTGTACCCCCTGGCGCCCCTGGCCCCCGGCCAGGCACTGGCCGTCGCGATCTCCACGTACCGCGGACGCGTGCACTACGGCCTGGTCGCCGACGCGGAGGCCGTACCCGACCTGGACCGGTTCGCGTACGCGGTGTCGGCGGAGGTGCGGACCCTGCTGACCGTGTGCGAGGGCTGAGCCCGGGAACCGCGGCGCCCATCCGTCCCCCGGTGCCACTGCGGCGCCGGGCGCGGGTGGGCCCTGCGAAGGGCGCTCGCCGGCCGCGGGCGCGTGGGGGAGGGGATGGGGGGCCGGGGGTGGGGAGTCGTCACTCCCGGCGCGTGCGCCACAGCCGTCCCACCACCGCCGTCCCCCCATGGGGCGCCGCCCTCCCACCGGCGGGCGCGTTCCGGGGAGGCCGTCCCCGCCCGTCGGCCATGGAGACCGCCGGCTGTCGGGGCAGCGGTTTGGTTCCCGGGGGCCGAGGTCCGTAAAATCCGCTGTTCGAAAGCGGGCGCGAGTCGGAGCGCTGCGCGGGTATCAGGGAAGCGGCAGCGCGATGACGGTGACAGAGGACGGCTCGGCGTCCATGGACATGCCCACGGACACCTCCGTGGACGAGGTGGTCCACGGGCCCGGTATCGACCCCGAGCGCCTGGCCGTCTGCCTGAGCGTGCTGGAGGAACTGGACCGGCTGGAGGTCGACCACCCCGACGCGATCACGGTGCGCCGGGCCACCGCGCACCTCTACCGCGTGGTCAAGCAGCGCCGCCGCCAGGAGCGCCGCGCCGCCAAGACCGCCCACGACCGCGCCGTCACCGAGGCCACCGCCACCGGGTCCGCCGAGCGCATCGACGACGAGACCGAGGGCATCCTGCCCTCCTCCAAGGTCGAGACCGGCAAGATCGCGGGCATACTCCAGCGCCCGCGCTCCTGCTACACCTGCAAGACCCGGTACGTGGAAGTCGACTACTTCTACCACCAGCTCTGTCCCGACTGCGCCCGTCTCAACCGGGCCAAGCGCGACGCCCGTGCCGACCTCACCGGCAAGCGCGCCCTGCTCACCGGCGGCCGGGCCAAGATCGGCATGTACATCGCGCTCAGGCTGTTGCGGGACGGCGCGCACACCACCGTCACCACGCGCTTCCCCAAGGACGCCATCCGCCGCTTCAAGGCGATGGAGGACTCGGCGGACTGGATGCACCGCCTGGAGATCGTCGGCATCGACCTGCGCGACCCGGCCCAGGCCGTCGCGCTGGCCGACCAGGTCGCCGAGGCCGGCCCCCTGGACATCCTGGTCAACAACGCCACACAGACCGTACGCCGCCTGCCCTCCGCCTACGCCGCCCTGGTCGAGGGCGAGAGCGCCCCGCTGCCCGCCGGTGAACTGCCCGCCCACCACGTGATCGGCGCCTTCAACTCCGGCGCGGTCGACGGCCTGGCCGCACTGCCCGTCGGCACCAGCGGCCTCGACGCCCAGAAGGTCGCCGACCTCGCCCTCGTCGCGGGCAACGCCAGCGTGGCCCGGCACCTCGACGGCACCGCCATCGACGCGGGCGGCCTGGTCCCCGACGTCGTCGAGAGCAACACCTGGGTGCAGACCATCGACCAGATCTCCCCGGTGGAGCTGCTCGAAACCCAGCTGTGCAACTACACCTCGCCGTTCATCCTGATCAGCAAGCTCCGCCCGGCCATGGCCGACGCCGCGAGGAAGGCGGAGAGCGGACGGGCCTACGTCGTCAACGTCTCCGCCATGGAAGGCGTCTTCGGTCGCGGCTACAAGGGCGCGGGCCACCCCAACACCAACGCCGCCAAGGCCGCGATGAACATGGTGACGCGGACCAGCGCCGAGGAGATGTTCCAGGCCGACGGCATCCTCATGACCTCGGTCGACACCGGCTGGATCACCGACGAGCGCCCCCACTACGACAAGCTGCGCCTCGCCGAGGCCGGCTTCCACGCACCGCTCGACCTGGTCGACGGCGCCGCCCGCGTCTACGACCCGATCGTGCGCGGCGAGGCGGGCGAGGACGTGTACGGCGTCTTCCTGAAGGACTACGCGCCCGGCAAGTGGTGAGCCCCCGCACGGGTGACGCGGCGCCCTAGAGACAAGGGTTCGAGAGGCAAGGGTTCGAGAGGCGAGGCGGCGGCGGGCCTCAGTCGGCCGCGCCGAGCGGCGCGTGACGGGCCGCCACCAGCTCCAGCACCGTGCGCCAGTCCTCCAGCACACCCGCGTCGACACCGGCCGTGCGGCTCTCCTCCTCGGCCTGGCGCAGCCGCAGCGCGTCGTCGTCACCGGGATCCGCGTCCCCGCGCACCAGCCGGAACACCCGCTCCCCGAGCAGGGCGCGTACCGCCTCGGCCGCGGCCCGCGCCCGCTCCGCCTCGCTCCCCTGGCAGAGCACCGGCCCGATCCCCCGGACCAGTCCCGCCACCTGAAGCTCCTTGTCGGCGGGGCGCCCGCGGCGCAGCAGCGCGGCGGTCCGCAGCGCGTGCCGGTGCCGGCCGGCGTGCAGCAGGCCCATCAGCTCCTCGACGCTGCGCAGCTCCATGCGTCAGTCCTTCCGCGAGACAGCCGTTGCGGCGCCAGCAGACCATGGCGAGCTTGCGGCTCGGACAACGGCACTTGAAGAGGCGTTCGCACCTGTAGGCCAGGCGGGTGATTCCGCGCGTCGCCCGAGTGAGCATCTTGTTTCAAAAGGCCCCATATTAGGGGGTATTGAGGAGCCGCCGGAAGTGCATCGGTTACCCGTTGTTTGCATTCCCTATCGAGCGGATGCCCGCTCATTTGGTTAACCTGGAGTGGACGGACAGCACCAACGGGTCCCACCCACACCCATCGTCCGTCCTGGGGTGAGCCGGTCGACAACGGCCTGCTCTGACAGAGGTGCCGGCGCCACCGCGTCCGAACTGGCCTTCCAACCAGACCCGAGCGGGCGTCGAGCACCGGAGCACATGCTGTCCGGTACGCCCCGAGGGTGAGCCCGACACATAAGGAGTGCGCGGTGACACCGGAGAAGACGAATCGCGAACAGCGCCCCGAGGAGCCCCCGGAGCGTGCGGGCCGACGGCCCGGAGAACTCGGCAGCCTCGACGTGTGGGCCCGGTCCGCCCCGATCCGCCTCGCGGGCTACGAGGACGATCTCGCCGAGCCGCACATCCTGCCGAGCGTGGACTGACTCCGGTCCGGACCCTCCGCGATCGCCGCCCGCACGGGCGTGAAGGCCTCGTCTCACGCCCCTGCCGGGCTCCCCTCCTTCCCCCGGCTCTCCCCGGCCGCCCCGCACGGCCGTACCGGCCCGCGCCCCGTGGCCTTCCCGGCCGCCGACCGGAGCCCTTTCCCGGCCGCCCCGCACGGCCGTCCCGGCCCGCGCCCCGCGGCCTTCCCGGCCGCCGACCGGAGCCCCTCCCCGGCCGCCCCGCACGGCCGTCCCGGCCCGCGCCCCGTGGCATTCCGGGCCGCCGACGGGAGGCCTTTCCTGGCCGCCCCGCACGGCCGTCCCGGCCCGCGCCCCGTGGCCTTCCCGGCCGCCGACCGGAGCCCTTTCCCGGCCGCCCCGCACGGCCGTCCCGGCCCGCGCCCCGTGGCCTTCCCGGCCGCCGTCCGGAGCCCTTTCCCGGCCGCCCCCCACGGCCGTCCCGCCGGCGTCCCCGGCCGGCCCCCCGGCCTCACCCTCACTCCGTCCCAGGAGCCGTCCGCCGCCACGGGCTCAGCCGCTCCAGTTCCTCCGCCAGCTCCAGCAGTACGGACTCCGTGCCGGGCCGTCCCACGAGCTGTACGGCGCAGGGGGCGCCCGAGGGCAGGGTGCCGGCCGGGACGGACATCGCGGGCCAGCCGGTCAGGTTCCAGGCCGGGGTGAAGGGCGAATACGCGGTGTTGGCGAGGACGTTGCGCAGCCAGCCGCGTTCGTGCCACGGGCCGGCCTGCGGGGAGCGGCGGGCCAGCGCCGGGGTGAGCAGTACGTCGTGCTCGGTGAAGAACGGTGTCAGCCGGACCCGCAGTCGCTCACGGGCGTCGCCGGTACGCACCGGACCGACGAACCTGCGGCCCACCGCCGCGTGCACCCGGGTCCGGCGGGCCAGCCGCGCCGGGTCCAGGCCGGCGGCGTCCACCGCCGTACCCGCCGTCCAGTGCCGGAGCGCGGTCACGCCGAGGGAGAGGGGGTACGGCGGCTCGGCCCGCCGCACCTGGTGCCCGGCCCGGGCCAGCACGCCGGCCGCCTGCCGGACCGCGGTCGTATACGGACGGCTCACGCTCACCCCGGCGAGCGGGCTGCGCACCGCCGCGGCGATCTTCCGGGGGGTGCGCTCCTGCGGGCGTTCGAACTCCGTGCCCGCGAGGACCGCCAGCATCAGCCGCAGGTCCCCGACCGTCGTGGCCAGCGGGCCGTTCTCCGACATGCCGAACCAGTCGCCGTTACCGATCCCCGCGGGTACCACTCCGTGCCCCGGCTTCAGGGTGACGAGCCCGCAGTTGGCGGCCGGGATGCGCAGCGAGCCCATGCCGTCGTTGCCGAGCGCGAGCGGTACCAGGCCCGCGGCGACGGCCGCCGCGCTGCCGCCGGAGGAGCCGCCCGCCGTGCGCGAGAGGTCCCACGGATTGCGGGCGGTGCCGTACGGGCCCTCGGTGGTACCGAAGACGCACAGTTCGGGCACGTTCGTCAGCCCGACGACCACCGCGCCGGCCGCCCGCAGCCGGGCCACGGTCACATGGTCCTCGGCGGCCGGGGCGTCCGGGGTCGCGGCGGAGCCGTTGCGGTGCGCCTCACCGTGCACCGCCAGGTTGTCCTTGACCGCCAACGGGACGCCTGCCAGCGGAAGTTCGGCCAGATCCGCACGTGTGGCCAGCGCGTCGGCCTCGGCCAGCGCCGCCTCGGCCCGGACCTTCCGGAAGGCACCGATCCGGCCGTCGAGCCGTTCGATCCGCGCGAGGTGCCCGGCCACCACCTCCCGGGGCGTGACCCGCTTCTCGCGGACGGCGGCGGCGATCTCGACGGCACTCCGGCCGACCCAGCTGCTCACGGGCGCTCCTCGTTACTCATCGGTACGACGACGGGTAGGAGAACTCTGCACGGTGGGGACGGAGTACGTCGAGAGGCCGCTTCAAGCGGGCCGGGACCGACGGCCGGTGCGACGGCGCCGAGCTCGGCCGCACGGCCGCCCGTGAACTCCGGTCCCCCTCGACCACGCCCCGGCACGGGCGGTGGGGGCCCCGGTGCGACGGCTGACGGGGCGGGGGCAGTCCGGGTGCCGCCCGCGCCGCGACGTTGTCCTGGAACAACGTGGCAGGGACGCGGGGGAGTTCATGGCCCGGTGGGTCACCGCCGCGCCCTCCGCGCCGGAGCGGTCCGTGGGGATGACGTCCGGGGCGGCTTCTCTCAGGAGTGCGGCGCACACGCTCACGAGACGGTTCGGCCGCGGCGAAGGCGCAGCACCACTCCGCCCACCGCCAGTGTCGCCACGGCGCCCGCCGCGATACCGATGGCCAGTCCGCCGTCGAATCCCGGCCCTTCGTCGGATGCCGTGGTCTTCTCCGCGCCCGATACCGTCACCTCGGAACGCACAACGACAGCGGGGTAGTCACACACGTAGGAGCGGTCTTTTTCCGCCACGCAGTCGGCGTTCTCGTGCCGCAGCGTGAACGTCACCGGATACGTGCCCGGTTTCACGGATTTCTTGATTCGGCCGGCGCCCACCCAGGCTCGTTTCGTATCGCCGAGGGCCGTGTCATCGGTCAGCGCAGGGCTGGAAACCGTTACGGATGTCGGGTGCGGATTGCCCGGGCGTTCCTTGACCGTCAGGCTCACGACACCGCCGGGCGCTGCGGGACCGCCGGCGGAGCCATAGCCCTGTTCGGGAAAGGGAAGTTGATCGGCATGGGCCGCTCCGGACAGCCCGAACAGCACTAACGGCACGGTGACGGCGGCGAGGCAGCCGCGGGTGGACGACCCTGTGAAGTTGATCATACCTGCATTCTCCTGTCGGAAATGGTCTTACGATCATGACTGACCTTGACGCAGCCACGCCAGGCGGCGTGACATGCGTCTGATGCCATGTGGGGGAAAAAACCATGCAGTTACGCAGAGCGCTGGGTACTGCGGCGGGGGCCGCGGCACTCATTCTGCTGCCGGGATTTCCGGCGATCGCCGACCAGGGTGATCCGACTCCCTCGGGAAACAGCCTCCCGAGTACTCCGGTGGAGCATGCTTCCGTTTCGCCGACCGCCGCCCCCGAAACGCCCTCCCGTCCCTCGGCTTCCGTGTCATCGCAGCCGTCTTCCGCTTCAGCGACCGCGGGCCCGGGGGAGCAGCCGTCCATTCCGCCGACCCCTGTGCCGGCAGGCGGGGACGACGACGCCCGCGGGTTCACGCCGGCTGACGCCGACGCCTACTGGACCCCGGAGCGCATGCGGGCCGCGAAGCCCGTCGAGGAACAGGAAGCCAAGCACTTCCCCACGCCGACCAGAATGAACCGTGCCGCCAGCCGGCCGTTCGAGGGATTGCCCGTCGTCGGCACCTTCTTCTGGAACGACGGCACGGAGACCGGCCGTTTCTGTGGTGGCACAGTCGTCAAGAGCCCCGGCAAGAACATCGTCATGAGCGCCGGTCACTGCTTCGACGACCAGGACGCGCGCAAGAACCTCGCATTCGTCCCGCAGTACGACGACGGGAAGAAGCCGCACGGTTCCTTCACCGTCAAGCCCGGACGCATCTACGTCGACAAGCGCTACCTGGCCAAGGGCCCGGATGCCGCGGCCGACCTGGACTTCAACTTCCTGCAGCTCGAACCGCGCGGCGGCAAGAACGTCGAAGACGTCGTCGGCGGCGCCGAGTTGATGATCAACGCGGGCTACGACCACGATCCTGTCCGTCTCATCGGATACCCGGCCAACCAGAAGCGCCCGCTGGACTGCACGGACAAGACCGTCCGTTACAACAGTACCGACCCCAAGATTCCGGGCAGCTTCCTGCGTATCGCGTGCGACAAGTACTCGGGTGGTGCCTCCGGTGGCCCATTCCTCGTCAAACGCGGCAGCGGCTGGGGCATCATCGGCGTGATCGGCGGTTGGAAGACCGGCGGCGACAAGGACGACATCTCCTACAGCTCCTATCTCGACGGCGATGCCAAAGCGCTGTACGACGACGCGGTCGCGAACCGTCAGCCGGCGGGCCGCGGTGTCCTGGGCAAGGCGGAGACCTGGCAGCACGCCGAGGTCATGGCCGGTGGTTATTTCACCGACAGCAACCCGGGAACCTGGGACTACTCCGACCTGATCGTGCGCTGGTCCGACGGTGAGCTGACCTTGTATCGCGGTGCCGGTGAGGAAGCCGACAACTTCGACAAGGAAATTCGTCTCTCCGCCCCCAACGACACCTGGAAACACGCCGCGACCATGGCTGCGGGCGACTTCACAGGGGCCGACCGCGATGACCTCATCGTCCGGTGGACGGACGGTGAACTGACGCTCTATCCCGACGTCGACGAAAAGGGATTCCACGGCGAGGTCCAGCTGCAGAAACCCAACGACCTGTGGAAGCACGCCACTTCCATCACCGGCGGCCGTTACACGACGAGCAACAAGTGGGCCGACGATCTCCTGGTTCGCTGGAGCGACGGCGAGGTCACCCTGTACACCGACGTCAACCGGGACGGGTTCCACGGCGAGAAGAAGCTGGCCGCGCCCAACGGCACCTGGGAACACGCCTCGACCATCGCGTCGGGCGACTTCACCGGTAATGACCAGCACGACCTCATGGTGCGCTGGACGGACGGCGAACTGACCCTGTACAAGGATCTCGACCAGAACGGCTTCCACGGCGAGATCCAGGTCAAGAAGCCCAACCGGCTCTGGACGCACGCCACCATCCTGGGCGCCGGAGACTACACGGAGAACCGCCACCCGGACGATTTCCTGGTGCGGTGGTCCGATGGTGAGGTCTCCATGTATCCGGACGCCGACGAGACCGGCCTGAACCGCGAGATCACGCTGGTGTACCCGCCTGCGTGAGACGGCCGGCCGCAGAAGGGCTCTCCCCCGGGAGAGCCCTTCCCCCGTCGGGCCGAAGCCCGTCACATCCGCGAGGGCTTCCCGTCGTCGAAAAGCCAGGTGTCGAAGAGGGCGGTCAGGTCCTTGGCCGACTTGCGCTCGCACAGGGCGATGAACTGCCCGGTGTCAGCGTTGCCGTGCCGGTGCTGCCGGGTCCACGTACGAAGGATGTCGAAGAAGGTCCGGTCGCCGACCGCCTCGCGCAGCTTGTGCACGGCCATGGCGCCGCGCCCGTAGACAGGCGGGTCGGAGACGTGCCCCGCACTGGGCGGATCCGCCGGCGGAAAGGCCCAGATGCCGTCGCTCTCGTCGTCCGTGCCGTCGTAGAAATCCTGGAAGATCTTCGTGGCGCTCCGCCCACCCCGCTCCTCCTCCCAGAGCCACTCCGCGTAGGTGGCCAGCCCCTCGCTGAGCCACATGTCCTTCCACATGCGTGGCGTGACGGAGTCGCCGAACCATTGGTGCGCCAGCTCATGTACGAGCAGCGCCTCCTCGGGCGCCTGGCCGAAGTAGGGTTTGGTCTGCGTCTCCAGGGCGTAGTCCAGACCGGGCAGATGGTCGACGATGGCACCGGTCGAGGAGAGGGGGTAGGTGCCGAAGCGCTTGCCTGCCCAGTCGACGATCTCGGGTACCAGGCGCGCGACGTCAGCGGAGTCCTCGGCCTCGTCGGGGTCGATGGCCAGGTAGACGGGCACGTCACCGTCCGTCCAGCCCTTGTGGACCTCGAAGTAGCCGACGGAGACGTGGGCGAGGTAGCTGGCCATGGGCTCCTCGGTGCGCCAGTGCCGGGTCACCGTCCCGCCGTCGTCCTCCTCCTCGACCAGCTTGCCGTTGCTGATGACGTCATAGGGGTCGCCGTCCTCGTCCTTGGGCACCGTGACCGTGATGTCGTAGGTGGCCTTGTCCGACGGGTGATGGTTCCCCGGAAACCAGGTCATGGAGCCGGACGGCTGGCCCAGGGCCGTCGAGCCGTCATCAGTCTCCATCCAGCCTTCCAGCCCTCCATCAGCGCCCTTGAGCGTGCGCGGGACGCCGTCGTACGTGATGACCGCCCTGAAGACCTCGTGGTTTCTCACCGTCCTCGCCGGTGTGACGGACAACTCGTCGCCCGAGCGCGCGACCTGTGCCCTGGATCCCTGAACCGTGACGCCGCGTACCCGCAACCCTGACAGGTCCAGGTTGAAGCGGCTCAGGTCCTGTGTGGAGCGCGCTGTGATGACCGCCGTACCTTTCAGGCGGTTGGTCTCCGGTGCGTAGTCCAACGTCAGTCCGTAGTGCAGCACGTCGTAGCCGCCGTTGCCGAGTGACGGGAACAGCCGGTCCCCGACGCCGGCCGCGCCGGGCTTCCCCGCCCCGGGGACGTCGTCCGTTGGTGCGGAGCCGGTACAGGACGTCAGCACGGCCAGCAGCGCTGCAGTGGCCGAAGCCCAGCGGGGCAGCCTCCCCGAGGCCGGCGTCCGAGGCGGGCTGCTCCTGGCGGTATGCGGTCTCATCTCGTGTCTCCTAGCGATCGCAGGACGCGACACGTCAGAAAGTCAGCATCGTCCCTTGGTTGCCTCAAGATTGGCAAAAATTTCTTTACGCGGTTCGCCGCTGACATGGAGGTGCTCGTGATCCATGATCAAGGTGAGGGCAGGCCGCGCTGACCACCGGCCTTCGGCTCCAGGGGAAGACACAAGCCGGCACGCCGAGAGCAGAGGCCTCGGCACGGGCGGGGGAAGAGCCGACTCGCCACGTCGCTCGGACACAGATCGCTCGGCATCGGCGGAGCCCGCTCCGCCACCGCGGGTCACCCCTCCGTTTCGATGGAGGGAAAACCGTTCGGCGCGGATCGACGCATGACGCGAGTGCCTCGTGGCAGCGGGGTTCGGGCGCGCCTGAAGCAGCGCCGCGCCGCCTTGCGGACATCGCCGGCCCCGCGAGAAACATCAACCATCATCAGGAGTTGCG
The DNA here is from genome assembly GCF_055564315.1 of Streptomyces sp. NPDC029151. Classification (NCBI taxonomy): domain Bacteria; kingdom Bacillati; phylum Actinomycetota; class Actinomycetes; order Kitasatosporales; family Streptomycetaceae; genus Streptomyces; species Streptomyces sp. NPDC029151. The sequence continues at coordinate 497,518 of NZ_JBVHWQ010000001.1, read as the reverse complement.
ATGCAGCCTGTCACCACGACCGACCACACACGCTCGCTGACCGCGGAAAACCGTGACGAGACGGTCGAGCTACTGACCAAGGCGCTCCGGCTGGGGATCGACTTCAAACTCCAGCCGGACGTGTTCCTCGAGCGCATTCCGTCGGTGCAGGCCCGGGACCGGCTGATCTCCGCCTTACCCGCCCATCCCGGCACGGTGGAGGACGCCCTGGCCGAGTTCGCCGAATCCATGCTGCCCCTGTGCAAGAACGAGGCGAGCCCTCAGTTCCTGGGCTTCGGGGACACGGGTGACGACGTGGGCGCGCTCGCCGGTGGCGTCCTGGCCCTTCTGACGCAGCAGAACCTGATCAACCAGAGTTTCGACTCGCCGAGCGCCACCTTCGTCGAGATCACTGCCCTGCGGTGGCTGCGGGAGCTGATCGGCTTCACCAACCCGCGGGTCGAGGACCTCACGACCGTCTTCGATGTCGGGGGAATCATCACGCACGGCGGGACGATGAGCAATTCCCTCGCCATGATGCTCGCCCGGGAACACAAGGTGCCGGGCACCATGGAGACGGGAGTCCACGACCCCGAGCGGTTCTCGATCGTGGTCCCGCGGGACATCGGCCACTACAGCGTGAAGAGCGCGCTGAAATGGATCGGCCTCGGTTACCAGGTCATCGAGGTGGACACGGACGGCTTCCGTTACGACCTCGGGGCGCTGGAGCGGGCGCTGCGAGAGCACGAGGGCCGCATCATGTCGGTGGTCGCGTACGCCGGCGACAGCCGTACTCAGACCGTGGACGACCTGCGGGGTGTGCGCGACGTGGTGCGCACGGCAGACGAGCGGATATGGCTGCACGCTGACGCCTGCTGGGGACTGATGTGCTCCTTCAGCGACAGACTGCGCGGCAAGCTGGCGGGCATCGAGGACTACGACAGCGTGACGGTGGATCCGCACAAGGTGATGGCCATCCCGCACAGCCTCGGGGCCCTTCTGGTCCGCGACCCGGCCAGTCTCAAGGCGATCTCCAGTCACTCCGGCCTGATCATGGGGGACGACTTCGACTTCGGTCAGGTCACGCCGTTCATCGGGACGAAGGCGTGGCTGTCGCTCAAGCTGTGGATGATGATGCGAACGCGCGGCCGGTCGGGACTCGCCGAACTGGCGGAGAGCCGCGTCGAGAAGGCGTTGCGCTTCGCCGAGCTGGTCGATTCGCATGAACGGTTGATTCGCCTGCACAAGGTGGACATGACGGCTGTGACGTTCATGTACGTACCAGCAGATGTCGACGTGGCTGCTCCCGACATCGAGCGGATCAACGAAGCCAACCTTCGTATCCACGAGCGCATGCTGGCCGACGGCAGATGGCATCTGCACCATTTCGGGCTGCCTGACGACGACGGCATCCTCAAGTACGGAGCGACTCTCTACCCGATGCGTTTCATGGCCGTCAATCCGCATATAGAGGAGCACCACATGACCGCGGTCCTGGACTACATCGTGAGGCTGGGAGCCGCATTCGACGAGGGATCCCTCTAGGCCGATCACCCCATGACGACCCTCGTACGACCCACTGTCGAGAAAGCACGATGATGTCCAAAGGTTTACAGGCAGTACGCAGCTTCGCCACGCTGGCACCTTTCCGGGCCAGCCCGGTCGCCCACGATCCTCGCGACGTCATGCGGCTCGCCCTGTCCGAGAACGCGTGGGGCGCATCACCGAACGCCCTGGCCGCCGCGCACGCCGAGATCGAGCACACCCACTGGTACCCCCACTCCGACGGCGAACCGTTGCGCGGGCTGCTCGCCGCCCACTACGGGGTACCCGAGCGGAAAGTCGTCGTCGGCAACGGCGTGGACGAGATCATCATGCTCGTCGCACTCGCGACGTCCGGCGGTGACAAGCCCACTGTGCTCACCGCCAACACCTTCGCCGGATATGCCGCTGCACTCGAGATCAGCGGCCATGCGGTGACCACCGTGCCGCTGGCCACCTCGGGTGGGATCGATGTGGAGGGTGTGTGCGAGGCCGCGGCCGCCGCCTCCTGCGTCATCGTGTGCAACCCGCACAATCCGACGGGTACGGCCCTCGGCTCCGAGCAGGTGAAGGTCCTGGTGGAGGCCTGCCACGACGCGGGGGCCCTGCTCGTCCTCGACGAGGCGTACGCGGAGTTCGCCGACGCGACGCGGTTCGGCAGCGGTCTGCCGCACCTCCACGGCACGGGGCTCGTGGTACTGCGGACCTTCTCCAAGGCCTACGGTCTGGCCGGTCTCCGCTGCGGTTACGCGCTCGGCGACGAGCATCTGATCGACGCCATGACAGCGATCCGCACGGCCCTGCCCTACAACACCAACCGGGTGGCCCTGGCCGCTGCCGCAGCGGCGCTCGCCGACCAGGACCATCTGAGGAACGTCGTGAACGACTGCGCCGTCGCCCGCCAGGTGCTGAGCTCGAGACTCGCGACGATGGGAGTCCACAGCCTGCCGTCGCAGACCAACTTCGTCCTGGCGCACCTCGGTGACGACGCCCCGGCCATCGTGGAACGCCTCGCCGACAGGCACAGGATCCACATCCGGGACATGGCCGGACTCGGCCTCTCCGGGTGGGCCCGGATCAGCGTTCCGCGCACGCGCGACGTACCGCTCCTCACGTCGGCTCTGAGCTCCGCGATGGCGGCGGCAGACGCCCACCTCTGAATCGGAGCCCGAGTTGCCCAACCCGTACCGGAACATATTCGCCGCGCCCGGCACGGCGTCGTTCACCGCCGCCGGCTTCTTCGGGCGTCTGACGCTGACCATGATGGGCGTCGGCATCATCACCGTGGTCTCCCAGCTCACCGGCCGGTACGCCACCGCTGGTGCCCTCTCAGCGACCTTCGCACTGTCCGCCGCCGTCATCGGCCCCCAGACGTCGCGGCTGGTGGACCGGCTCGGCCAGGCCAGGGTCCTGCGCCCCACCGCCCTCGTGGCCGCCTCCGCCGCGGCCGCGTTCCTCGTCTGTCTCGACCAGGGAGCTCCGGAATGGGTCCTCTTTCCGTGTGCGGCCGGGATCGGCTGCGCGCCCGGTGTCGGCTCGATGGTCAAGGCACGTTGGGCCGAGATCCACCGGGAGTCACCACGCGAGCTGCACACCGCCTACTCGTGGGAAGCCGTCGTCGACGAGGTCTGCTACATCGTCGGTCCCATGCTCTCCATCGGGTTGTCCATCGTGTGGATCCCGCAGGCGGGGGTCCTGCTGGCCGCGGGATTCCTCCTCGGCGGAGTCTTCTGGCTGACGGCCCAGCACGCGACCGAGCCGCGCGTGCATCCCGCAACCGGTCGCCGGGGAGGTACGGCGATCGGCTCCGGTGGCCTGCGGGTCCTGGTCGTGGCGTACGTGGCCATCGGCGGGATCTTCGGCTCCCTCGACGTCGTCACGGTGGCCTTCGCCGAGGAACAGGGCCACATGGGCGCGGCGAGTTACGCGCTTGCCGCGTACGCGTTCGGCTCCTGCTGTGCCGGCGTCGTCTTCGGGCTGGTCCACCTCAAAGGCACGCCCTTCGTCAACTGGTTCGCAGGGCTGTGTGCGATGGCGATCACCGTGTTTCCGCTGCTGCTGGCCGACAACCTCTATGTGTTGGCGGCTCTCCTCTTCGTCGCCGGACTGTGCGTCGCACCGACCATGGTGACCACCATGGCTCTGCTCGAACAGCACGTTCCGCGCGACAAGTTCACCGAAGGCATGACGTGGACCGGCACCGGGCTCTCCCTGGGCCTCGCGCTCGGCTCCGCCGTCTCGGGCTGGATCGTGGACGCCTCGGACGCCCGGGCAGGGTACGCGGTGCCCTGCGCCGCGAGCGTACTGGCCGTCGCGACTGCCGTCCTCGGCAGTGGGCGTCTTCGCAGGCCACTCGTGACGGAGGACGACATGACGACCGGCGAGAAGTCCCTGCCCGCGGGCTGAGTGCGCTCCGCCCACCCTTGAAACCGTTCACAAACCCAGGAGGAAAGATGCGCGTCGTCAGGATGGCCGCTGTCGCCGGTTTCACCGGAGTCGCCTTGATGTCCGGAATGATCGCAACGCAATCGGCTGAAGCGGCTTCGGTCCCTACGTGCAAGGAATGGAAGTCGAACGGCAGTACCGTAGGGAATGTCAAATGCGGGTACACCAACAGCCCTACTTCGCACAAGTACCGGGCAGTCGTCGAATGCTTCAGCAGCGACGGGGCGAAGTACACGGTATACGGCAACTGGGTCACCCCCATTCCCCGGGACAAGTATGGCGCCACATCGAGTCGGTCTTGCTCTGCGAGTGGAAACGCAAAGGCAACGGGCGTCACGCATGAGTTCGCTCTGGCGTGATCCCGTCCGGTAGACCCGCGCCGGAACGGTGATCGCCGTGACACCGCCCGTCCTCCTCACCCGCCTCCAGCGGTGCTTCCGCCGCGGGGGCGGCGAGGGCGCGGGCGAGGGTGGAGGGCGGATCAGGGGGGCGGCGACCGCGTCGAGGCCGGCGCGTACGAAGTCCAGCCCCCAACTGCAAGAGGACCGCATGTCCGCTGCCGGTTCGGCATGACCGTCGGCAACGAGGCCGACCGGTTCGCCGCCGGGCCCGGCCCGCCGGGCGGACGCACCTCACCGGCCGGTGTGGCGCCATCGGTGTGAACAAGGTTGTCGACCTGCCGTTCCGGGGCGGCGCCGGGGAGGTGGACGTCGAACCGGCGATGGCGACGGCCGAGCCGCGTACGCCGGGGACGACACCGCCGTACGCGTATCTCGCTGTGAACTCGGTCAACCGTGGCGCTCCGGTGCGGTCGGTCAACGACCGGAAGACGGTGGCCGCCCCGCTCACAGGGCTGTCCGGCGCCCTCCGTACACCCCGGGCATCCGGCTCACGGCGGCCCAGGGCCCGGCCCGCCGGCCGGCCGTCGGGGCGGCCTCACCGCCCGCCCCGACGGCCCCCCGCCCGCGCCCGCCCCCCGCCCGCTACCCTCTCCGGTGCCCGCGCCCGCGCCCGCGCCCGCCGCACCCGCCCGTGCCTGCCGCCCTCCCCGGCGCCCGGGTCACCGCCGGCGGCGGCGACCTCCGCCTCGTCTGGACCGCCGCTCCCCGCCCCGTCCGCCACTTCACCCTCCACCGCCTCCTCCAAGACGCCCCCGCCGCTTCCTCGGCGCCACCGGCCGGCGCGCCCACCCACGTCACCGGCCTTCGGCCCGAACAGGACGAGAGCGCGACACGGTTCGAAGTGCGCGCCGTGGGGGAGCTTCACAACGCGTCGTCCCCCGCCACCGTCATCCACCCCTGGTAAACACCCGGACCCGCAGGGAGCACCCCGCATGCATGACGACCGCACTCTGATGGAAGCCCGTCTCAGGCGCGTCCTCGACGAACGGATCCGCCCTGCCGTGTACCCCGAGTCCGTGCCGCTCCGGGCAGCGGTGTGGCATGCGCCCGGCGAGCCCGTCCCCGTCGCGGAGGGGCTCGCCGCCGAGCCCGAGCCGATCGAGGTGGGCGCCCGGTGGGGTGCTCCGTGGGGCACCAGCTGGTTCCGGGTGACCGGGACCGTGCCCGAGGCGTGGGCCGGGCGGACCGTCGAGGCGCTGCTGGATCTGGGCTTCGACGAGAACATGCCCGGTTTCCAGTGCGAAGGCCTGGTCTACCGGCCCGACGGCACCCCGGTGAAGGGCCTCAACCCGCGCAACCAGTGGGTGCGCATCGGCGCGCCCGTCGCGGGCGGCGAGGAGGTGCGGCTGCACATCGAGGCCGCCTCCAACCCGGTCATCCTGGGCTACCACCCCTTCCGCCCCACCCCGCTCGGCGACAAGGACACCGCCGGCCGGGAGCCGCAGTACACGCTCACCCGCATGGACCTCGCCGTCTTCGACGACACCGTGTGGCAGCTGGTGCTGGACCTGGAGGTGCTGGGCGAGCTGATGGCCGAGCTGCCCGTGGACTCCGCACGCCGGCACGACATCCTGCGCGCGGTCGAACGCGCCCTGGACGCCGTCGACCTCCAGGACGTGAACGGCACGGCCGACCGGGCCCGGCAGCGGCTGACCGGCGTGCTGTCCGCGCCCGCCGCGCCGTCCGCGCACCGGATCAGCGCGGTCGGGCACGCGCACATCGACTCGGCGTGGCTGTGGCCGCTGCGCGAGACCGTGCGCAAGGTGGCCCGGACGACGTCCAACATGACCGCGCTCATCGAGGACGAACCGGAGTTCGTGTTCGCCATGTCCCAGGCGCAGCAGTGGGCGTGGGTGAAGGACCACCGGCCCGAGGTGTGGGCCCGGGTGAAGAAGGCCGTCGCGGAAGGGCGGTTCGTGCCGGCCGGCGGGATGTGGGTGGAGTCGGACACCAACATGCCCGGCTCGGAGGCGATGGCCCGGCAGTTCGTGCACGGAAAGCGGTTCTTCCTGGACGAGTTCGGCGTCGAGAACGAGGAGGCCTGGCTGCCGGACACCTTCGGCTTCGCCGCGGGGCTGCCGCAGATCATCAAGGCGGCCGGCTCCAAGTGGCTGCTGACGCAGAAGATCTCCTGGTCGCAGACGAACACGTTCCCGCACCACACCTTCCACTGGGAAGGCATCGACGGCACCCGGATCCTCACCCACTTCCCGCCCGTCGACACCTACAACTGCTCGATGAGGGCCGGCGAACTCGCGCACGCGGCCCGCAACTTCAAGGACAAGGGCCGGGCCCGGCACTCCCTCGCGCCCACCGGCTGGGGCGACGGGGGCGGCGGCACCACCCGCGAGATGGTCGCCAAGGCGGCCCGGCTGCGCGACCTGGAGGGCTCGCCCACCGTCACCTGGGAACCACCGCGCGCGTTCTTCGAGAAGGCCGAAGCCGAGTACCCCGACCCGCCCGTCTGGGTGGGCGAGCTGTACCTCGAACTGCACCGCGCCACCCTCACCAGCCAGGCGAGGACCAAGCAGGGCAACCGGCGCAGCGAACACCTGCTGCGCGAGGCCGAGCTGTGGGCGGCCACCGCCGCCGTACGCACCGGGTTCCCCTACCCGTACGAGGAGTTGGACCGCATCTGGAAGACGGTGCTGCTCCACCAGTTCCACGACATCCTGCCCGGATCCTCCATCGCCTGGGTGCACCGGGAGGCGCGGGCGACGTACGAGCGGGTGGCCGCCGAACTGACCGCGATCACCGAGGCCGCGCAGCGGGCGCTCGCCGGCGCGGGCACGACCCCACTGGTCTTCAACGCGGCCCCGCACGCCCGCCACGGCGTCCCGGCCGGCGGCGCCGCCACCCCGGCCGGTGCCGGTGCCACCAGGCTCGCCACCCGCGAGGACGGCGGTTTCACGCTGGACAACGGCCTGCTGCGGATCACCGTCGACGCCCGGGGCCTGGTCGTCTCCGCCTACGATCCCGCCGCCGACCGCGAGACGATCGCCCCCGGCCGGGCCGCGAACCTCCTCCAGCTGCACCCGGACCTCCCGAACATGTGGGACGCCTGGGACGTGGACTCCTTCTACCGCAACACCGTCACCGACCTCACCGGCACGGAGTCGGTCACGGCCGGAGAGGACGGCGCCTCGGTGCGGGTCGTCCGGGTCTTCGGTTCCTCCCGGGTCACCCAGCTGCTGTCCCTGCCGCCCGGCGAGCGGCGGCTGCTCGTCGACACCGAGGTCGACTGGCACGAGACGGAGAAGTTCCTGAAACTCGCCTTCCCGCTCGACCTGCACGCCGAACGGTACGCGTCCGAAACCCAGTTCGGGCACGTCCACCGCCCCACCCACACTAACACCTCGTGGGAGGCGGCCAAGTTCGAGGCCTGCAACCACCGCTTCGTCCACCTGGAGGAACCCGGCTGGGGCGTCGCGGTCGTCAACGACTCCACCTACGGCCACGACGTCACCCGCACGGTCCGCGCCGACGGCGACCACGGTACGACCACGACGGTCCGGGTCTCCCTGCTGCGCGCCCCGCGCTTCCCCGACCCCGAGACCGACCAGGGCGTCCACCGGTTCCGGCACGCCCTGCTCCCCGGCGCGGCCCTCGCCGACGCGGTCCGCGAAGGCTGGTGGATCAACCTGCCGGAACGGCACACGACCGGCGCCCGGGAGGTCGCCCCGCTGGTCGCCGTCGACCATGACGCCGTCGTGATCACGGCCGTGAAACTCGCCGACGACGGCAGCGGGGACGTGGTCGTCCGCTTCCACGAGGCCCACGGCGGGCGGGCCCGGGCCACGCTGACGGCCACCTTCCCGGTCGCCGGCGTCACCGTGACCGACCTGCTGGAACGCCCCGTGCCCCAGGCCCCGGCGCCACGGGTGGAGGGGGAGGGCATCGGCGTACGGCTGCGGCCGTTCGAGCTGATGACGCTGCGGTTGCGGAGGGGCTGAGACCGGCGCCGACCGCCCAGCCGGGCCCGCGGCCACCGCTCCACCTCGGCCACATGGGCCGCTGCCGCCGCCCGCGCCGTTTGCGGGGCGCGGGCGGCGAGGGCGCGGTGGACGGCGGAGGACCGGGTCGTCGAGCACGTCGACCGCCTCCACGCACACTCCGCCACCCGGGTCGGCCTCCGCGACGGCCTCCGCGCGGCACTCACCGCGTCCGGCTTCTCCGCCGCCCCGCGCCCGGAATCCGTGGCGCGCCGCACCTATCCCGGCGGCACCTACCGGGCCGCCGGCCCCGACACCGGCAACGGGCAGGCCGCATGAGCGAGTTCACGGGCCTGCGCGCCCTGTCACCGGTGGCGCGTCCGGCACCGGCCGGGCCACCGCCTGACTCCTCGCCGAGCGCGGTGCCCGGGTCGCCGTCCTCGGCCTGGAGCCGGCCCGCGTGGACGCACCGCTCCTCGCGCCGACGCCACCGGCCACGCCTCGGTGCGTGCGGCCGTGACCGAGGCCGCCGAGGCGCCGGGCGGGCTCGGCATCCTCGTGAACAACGCCGGTACCGGCGTCCAGGGCACCGCGCTGTCCGAGACCACCGGGGCCCGCGTCTACGACCTCTGGGCCGCCCCCGCCAGCCGCGTCGGCGGCAGGTACTCCCGTACGAAGGTCCGCTCCCAGCACGCCCCCGTCTCCCGCAGCTCCCGCCAGCTCGTGTACCGGTACCGGAACAGCCGGGCCCGCACGTAGCGGGGCGGGGTGTCCGGCGGGAACGGAGAGCGGCGCAGCAGCCTGAGCGTGTCCCGGTCGTTCTCCAGCAGGCGTTCCACCAGGGCCCCGAACCATTCCCCCGCGTAGCCGGGCGAGAGCGCGGCGAACCACATCAGCCAGTCCAGGCGCAGGTGGTAGGGGGCGAACTGGCGCGGCCAGCGCCGGGGATCGCCGGGCTTGCCCTTGAACGCGTACTCCCGCCAGTCCGAGTCCGCGCGCGGGGTGTCGTCCAGCGTGCCCTCGACCACCACCTCGTAACGCACCCGGCTGACGCTGCCGAACGCGCCGTAGGTGTTCACCAGGTGCAGCGGGTCGAAGGAGCGGTTCATCACCTGGCGGCGGGAGACCATGTTCGTCACCGGGCGGTGACTGAGGAAGAGCAGCAGCGCGGCGACCGCGAGCACCAGCACCTCGTACCACAGGGGGGCCGCCCGCACCGGCGGCGCGGTCACCGGCAGCCGGAGCGCGGACAGGGCCAGCACGATGGTGATCCAGTTCAGCCAGGAGAAGTTGCCGGAGAGCACCAGCCACAGCTGGGTGACGATCATCAGGGCGGCGGCGGCCGAGGCGATCGGCTGCGGGGTGAACAGCAGGACCGGCACGGCCAGCTGGGTGACGTGGTTGGCGGCCACCTCCACCCGGTGCAGCGGCCTCGGCAGATGGTGGAAGAACCAGCTCAGCGGGCCCGGCATCGGCTGCGTCTCGTGGTGGTGGTCGAGGCAGGTCAGCTTGCGCCAGCACTCGTCGCCCCGCAGCTTGATCAGCCCGGCCCCGAATTCCACCCGGAACAGGATCCAGCGCAGCAGGAACAACACGACGACCGGTGGCGCCACCTCGTCGTTGCCGAGGAACGCGGCGAGGAAACCCGTCTCCAGCAGCAGCGACTCCCAGCCGAACGCGTACCACGTCTGGCCCACGTTGACGATCGACAGGTACAGCGCCCACGGCAGCAGCCACAGCAGGACGCCCGCCCACAGCGGCAGCGCGGAGTCCGCCCCGGCCAGCAGGGCCGCCGACACCGCGCAGCCGGCCCAGGCGCAGCCCGCGAAGAAGCGGTCGGAGTAGTGCAGGTGGAACAGGCTCGGCGCGCGCCGGAAGCGCACCCGGGCGGTGAAGCGGGGGATCGGCAGCATCCCGCGCTCGCCCAGCAGGGCCCGGAACTGCAGGGCCGCCGTCAGGAACGCGACCAGGTACACGGCCGCCAGAGCCCGCTGCAGAACCAGCCGGCTCAGCCAGTAGTCGGGTGCGGTGAACCAGTCCACGGCTGTGCGTGCCTCCTGTGCGGGTTACACCGGCGCAGCTGTCCTCACGACTTCCCCGAGTTGCCAGGCAAAGCTGGGCAATGCCAACAATAGGGCGTAATCACCCACAGTGATGCGGAGTGTGCGGTGCGGATACCCACCCGATCCATCCCCACGGCCTGCGCGCTCATCATGGCGCTGGCCGCGGGCTGCGCCGGCTCCGGCGTCAAGCAGACCAGGACGGGGGAGCTGGTCTGGCTGCAGGCCGCCGGCGAGCGAGGGCCCGAACCCTTCACCGAACCCACGGACACCGGTGCCTCCGGTACCGGATCCCCGCGGAGCACGGCCCGGGTCCAGCCCGGTGACGTCGAGGCGCCCCTGCGTGCGACCCGCAGCCTGTCCGGCGCGACGCCCGGCCTGTACCGGGGCACCCCCCGCGTCGCCGGCTGCGACGCCGAGCGGCACGCGCGGTACCTTGCGGCCGACGCGGCCAGGGCCGAGGCCTTCGCCCAGGCGGCCGGCATCCCCCGCTCGGCGCTCCCCGGCTATCTGCGCGGCCTGACCCCGGTCGTGCTCGGCGCCGACACCCGCGTCACCAGCCACGCCTACCGCGACGGCCGGGCGGCCCGCTACCAGGCCGTGCTGCAGGCCGGGACCGCCGTCCTGGTGGACGACCGGGGTCTGCCCCGGGTCCGCTGCGCCTGCGGCAACCCGCTGGAGCCGCCCGCGCCGACCCGGGGCGGGGCGGGCGCCCGTGGCACCCCGTGGGCCGGCTACCGGCCGAACCAGGTGGTCGTGGTGACCCCGGCGCCCCGGCCCGTCACCAGCATCACCCTGGTCGACACCGCCCGGCGCACCTGGATCGAGCGCCGGATCGGCCCCGACGTGCGCCGGGACCGGGTGGTGCCCCCGCCGGCCTGGGCCACCGCCACCCCTGCCCCCACCCGTCCGGCCACGACCGCCCCGGCCACCACCGGCCCGACCGCCGCCCGCCCGGGGGAGAGCCCACCGCCCGTCTCCCCGGGCCGGACCGGCGCTCCTCCGTCCCCGACCGCACCGGGCCGCCCGGCCGCTCCCACGGACCGCGCGCCCGGTCTCGCGGACGGCGCCGCCACGACCACCCCGCAGCCGCCGCCCCTCGACCCCACCGTCGACCCCGCGCTCGACCTCCCTCCCGGCCCGTCCCTGAGCCCCACCGACGAGTTCGGCCCGCCCGGCCTCCCGGACTTCTCCGACGGCACCGGCCCTCTCACGGCCGACCCGCCGCCCGCCGGCTCCGTCACCACCCCCGGTCCGACCGGCACCGCCGCGGCCGCCACGGGCCCGGCCGGCACCGTGCTCGCCGCCCCCGGGACAGCCGCCGGGACGGCCGCCGGAAGAGCCTCCGGGGCGGCCCCCGCGGACCCGTCCGCCGATCAGGTCGAATAATCCGCCGGATCCTGGCAATCTGGGGCCCATGGCCCACCAGGGAGCGAGCGCCGCCCTGTCCCTCCCGGAGGACTGGCCCGCACACCCGGACCCGATCCTCGCGCTCAACCGCATGGGCAGCTTCGACTGGGACCTGGACGCCGGTCTCTTCCACATGGACGCCCAGGCGTTCGAGGTGTTCGACCTACGGCCCGAGGAATACGACGGGCGCCCCGAGACCCTGGCCGTCCGGGTACCGCCGCCGGAGGCCTCCCGGCTGGACGCCGTGATCGCCCGGGCGATCAAGGACGGCAGCGAGAACTACGGCGCCTATTTCCGCATCCGCTGCCGCGACGGCACCATGCGCTGGACGCACACCCAGGGCTACATCCGGCGCGACGACACCGGCCGCCCGCGCCGGGTCGTCGGCATCGTCCGCGACGCCACCGAGGAACTCGCCGACAGCTCTGCCCGCAGCCTGCGGGCCGCCCAGGACCAGGCCTTCCGGCAGCAGACCGGCGTCGTCCAGGTGATCTCCGCCGCCCTCGCCCACGCCCGCAGCGTCCAGGACGTGATCGACGTCCTCAAGGACACCCACGGCGTCCGCCACCTGGGCGCGGCCAGCCTGGTGATGGGTCTGGTGGAGGCGGGCCGGATCCGGCTGGTGGCCGAGGGACCCGCGGGCGCCTCCGTCCCCGGCACCCGCATCACCCGGACCGACGAGCCGTACCCGATGAGCGAGGTCGTCCGCACGCTCACCCCGCGGTTCATCGAGTCCCCGGAGGAGTTCGCCAGGGACTACCCGATCCTCTGGCCGCACATCACCGACCTGCACATCACCTCGGCCGCCTATCTGCCCCTGATCGCCCAGGCCCGCCCGATCGGCGCCATGGGCCTGCTCTACGACGACCGGCGCGGCTTCTCCGCCGAGGAGCGCGCCGTCCTGGTCGCGCTCGGCAGCAGCATCGCGCAGAGCCTCATGCGGGCCAGGCTCTACGAGCAGGAGAAAGACCTCGCCCAGGGCCTCCAGCAGGCCATGCTGCCCCGCACCATCCCCCGGGTCCGCGGCGCCGACGTCGCGGTCCGCTACCGCTCGGCGGCCCTCGGCCGGGACATCGGCGGCGACTGGTACGACCTGATCCCGCTGCCCGGCGGCCGGGTCGGCGCGGTCATCGGGGACGTCCAGGGCCACGACACGCACGCGGCGGCCGTCATGGGCCAGCTGCGGATCGTGCTGCGCGCCTACGCCGCCGAGGGCCACACCCCGGCCACCGTGATGGCCCGCGCCTCGGTCTTCCTGCACGAACTCGACACCGACCGGTTCGCCACCTGCCTGTACGCCGAGGCCGACCTGTCCACGGGGGTCGTCCAGATGGTCCGCGCCGGGCACATCGACCCGCTGGTCCGGCACGGCGACGGCAGCTGCGTCCGGGTCCCCGTCGAGGGCGGGCTGCCGCTCGGCCTGTCCGCCGAGTTCGGCCGGCTGGAGTACCCGGTCGCCACCCTGGAACTCGACCCCGGGCACACCCTGCTGCTGTGCACCGACGGCCTCGTCGAACGGCCCGGGACCGATCTCGACGACGGCATGAGCGGCCTCGCCGCGCTCATCGCGGACGGCCCGGACGAGGTGTGCGAGCTCGCCGACCTGCTGATCCAGCGGTCCGAGGAGCAGGGCGGCGACGACGACGTGGCCCTGCTCCTGCTGCGCCGCAGCGCCCCCGGGACCGCGCGCGCCGCCGGCCGGCTCCGGCAGCACGTCGCGCCCGGCGATCCCGAAGCGCTCACCCAGGCCCGGCACATGATCCGCGCCGCGGTCCGCGCCTGGGGCGCCCGTGACCGCGCCGACGAGATCGAGCTGGCCGCCGACGAACTGATCACCAACGCGCTCCTGCACACCGAGGGCTCCGCGATCGTCACCCTGCGGTCCCTGGTCGGAAGCGACCGCCGGCTGCGCATCGAGGTCGAGGACTCCTCCAGTGCGCTGCCGCGCCGCCGGGAGGCCGGGGAGGACGGCGTCTCCGGCCGCGGGCTGCTCCTGGTGGACCGGCTCGCCGACGTCTGGGGCGTGGAGGCCCGCGGCGGCGGCAAAGCGGTGTGGTGCGAGTTCCGGGTGCCGTAGTCACCGGCCCGGGCGGCGCCGCGGGGCGTTGTCGGTGCCGGATGGCACTCTGGACGTATGCCGGAACTGCCCGAGGTAGAAGCGCTGACGGACTTCCTCGCCGAGCACCTGGTCGGAAGGCGGCTGGTGCGGGTGCTGCCGGTCGCCGTCAGCGTCCTGAAGACCTACGACCCCCCGGTTACCGCCGTGGAGGGCGCCGGGGTCACGGCCGTGCGCCGGCACGGCAAGTTCCTGGACGTCGCGACGGACACCGGCCTGCACCTGGTGACCCACCTGGCCCGCGCGGGCTGGCTCCAGTGGAGGGACCGGCTGCCGGACGGCCCGCCCAAGCCGGGCAAGGGCCCGCTGGCGCTGCGCGTGGCGCTGGAGACCGGCGAGGGCTTCGACCTGACCGAGGCCGGCACCCAGAAACGCCTCGCGGTGTACGTGGTCCGGGACCCGCACGAGGTCCCGGGCATCGCCCGCCTCGGCCCCGACCCGCTCGCCGCCGACTTCGACGAGGACCGCTTCGCCGCCCTGCTCCGGGAGGAACGGCGGCAGCTGAAGGGCGCCCTGCGCGACCAGTCGCTGATCGCGGGCGTCGGCAACGCCTACAGCGACGAGATCCTGCACGCCGCGAGGATGTCCCCGTTCAAACTCGCCGCCTCCCTGACCCCGGAGGAGACCCACCGGCTGTACACGGCGCTGCGCGACACGCTGACCGAGGCGGTCGAGCGGTCCAGGGGAGTGGCGGCCGGCCGGCTGAAGGCGGAGAAGAAGACCGGCCTGCGCGTCCACGGCCGTACCGGGGAGCCCTGCCCGGTGTGCGGCGACACCGTCCGGGAGGTCTCCTTCAGCGACTCCTCGCTCCAGTACTGCCCGACCTGCCAGACGGGCGGCAAGCCCCTGGCCGACCGCAGGCTGTCCCGTCTGCTGAAGTGAGCCCGGGCTCAGCGCTGGCTGTTGCGGAACCCGATGAGGACGGCTCCCCACCAGCACACCTGGGAGACCAGCGCCGTGCAGGCGCCCCGAACCAGCAGACGCGGGGCCACGGGCCCGTTCCCCTGCGCCCGCATGCGCCGGGCGAGCCGTCCGGCCTGCAGGCCGTTCAGGGTGAGACCGAGGACCAGGGCGAGCTTGGTCCGCGTGAGGGGGGCGCCGAGGTCGGGGTGGAGGAGGGCTCCGCTGGCCACCAGCCCGGCGAGTCCTGTCCAGATGGGCACGTGCAGCCGGTGGGTGCCGTCCAGGGCGTCTGCGAGGGAGCAGCGGCCGGTCAGCCAGAGCAGTGCGTGGTAGTCGGCGGCCAGGACGGCACCGAAGCCGAGCACCAGGGAGGCGAGGTGGACGAAGAGCGCCGCGGTGTGCAGGGTGGCGTCCACCCGCAGGTGCGCGGAGACCCAGGCACAGGCCGTCAGGCTCAGACAGACGCCCACCCCGGCCGCGCCGACGGTCCACCAGGTGTCGTACAGGCCTGGCCGCGGAGCGGTGGGCGCTTGGGGGGACATGGAGGGCTCGGAAGGTACGGACACGGACTGCTCCTGGAAGACTCACGGAAAACTCAGGTAAGGCTCACCTAAGGTGAATCTTCGGTCAAGTCCTGGTGCGGTTACCGTGCCCCTACCGTGACCAGCAGCTTTCCCTCCGCCGTGCGCACCTCGTAGCGGGCGATCTGGTCCGGGTGCATCGACGCGGCGCCCATCGTGGTGGTGGGCCTGGAGCCCTCGCCGGGGTTGGTCCAGCCCGCGACGACCTGTTCCGTGCCGTCGCGGCCGACCGCGACGAGCCGGCAGGTGTGCGCCCCGGAGCCGTCCTTGACCTCCAGCCGCAGATCACTGCCCCAGTCCTGGTCCGCGGAGGTGACCCGTGCCCACACCCCCGTCCGCGGATCGGTCGCCGCCGTGACCCGGGCGGCCTGCTCCCCGTGGCCGGCGAAGGCCACGATCCCGGGACCGGCCACGGCCAGCGCCACCGAGGCGGCCAGGCCGTACAGCAGCCGGCGGCGCCGCGCGCGCCGCCGCTGCGCCAGGTCGCCGAGCAGCCGGTCCAGCAGCCGGGAACCGGGCTGTGCCATGGGGTGCACGAAACGCGGCGTGGCCCGGCGGTACAGCATCAACTGCCGTGTCGTGGGCCCGAACTCGGTCACGTGTGCCGCGCACTGAGGGCACTCCATGATGTGGTCCTCGAAGCGGAAGGCCTCCGCCTCGTCCAGCACGCCGAGCGCGTACGCGCCGACGTCGCGATGCCTTTCCAGGGACCTCATGCCGAATCCTCGTGCCGAAGGGTGGGGGAAGGGTTACTCCTTGCTCCCACCCGTACGCAGCCGACCGCCGAATCACTCAAGCCGCGCGCAGAATCGCGGACAGGAGATTCGGAGCGGCCCGGCCCGCGGATTGGTGTGAATTCCGGGACGTTCAGAAAGTCGTGGGCCGGGGACGTCCCGAAGCGCGGGGCCGGGTGGCCGGCCGGCCGGGGCCCGGATCGTTCAGAAGAGGTGGATCGCGAGGTGGCCGAGGGGCAGGCCGAGCCGCCACGCCGGGGTCCAGACCTTCGGCCCGTCGTCCTCCCCGAGCCCGCCGCCGGGCACCGCGTCCAGGTCCGGGGCGAGCAGCTCGGTCTCCTCCAGCCACCGCCAGGCGTCCTCCGCCAGCGCCAGGTCGGGGCCGGGGGTGCCGGAGCGGGCCGCCCGGTCCGTCAGCTCGGCCATCCGCTCGCTCACCCAGTCCCGCCACGGCTGGTCGTAGGCGGTCAGGGACAGCCAGTTCTCCAGCTGGGAGATCACCCGGATGCCGGACAGCTCCCCGTCGGTGTCGGACAGGAAGACGGTCAGCGCCAGCGCCTCCCGGCCGGCCCGGAACTCGAAGGACGTCGGCGGCATCAGATCGCCGGTGCGCAGCAGCTCGTCGGCGATGTACTCGGCGTACAGCCAGGCCATCGGGACGGCCAGCTCGTCGCCGTCGGTGCCGCCCGTGCCGTCGTGACCTCTGTGCAGCATGCCCTTCCTGCCCTTCCTCCGGTACCTGCGCGTCGCCCGAACACCGGGCCCGGCCCCCGACCGGAGCGCATGAGGACAGCCCATTGCCGAACGCGGGCCGCAGCAAGGCGCTTTGCGAAGGCTTTGCCAGGGCTCCGGTTTCACCGCAGGTCGGCCGCGTAGCCCGGGAGGACCCGGCGCAGGGCGCGCAGCGCGTAGTACGCGCGGGACTTCACGGTACCGGGTGGAATGCCCAGGGTCTGCGCCGCTTCCGCCACACTGGCCCCGAGGAAGTACACGAGCACCAGGACGTCACGGTGTTCCGGCGTGAGTGTCTTCACAGCCTCCCGGACGTCGAGCATCGCCGCGGCCCGTTCGGCGTGGTCGGCGATCACCCGGGCGTTCTCGGGAACCTCGTCGCCGGTCTCGGGCGGCCGTGCCTGCCGGGCCCGCCGGGCGTCGATGGCGAGCCGCCGGGCGACGGTGAGCAGCCAGGGCCGTACGGAGTCGAAGTCGTCGGCGTGCAGCGCCTCGGGATGCTGCCAGGCGCGCACCAGGGTCTCCTGTACGAGGTCCTCGGCGCGCTGCCGGTCTCCGTCGCAGAGCCTGTACAGCAGGGCGAACAGGAATCCGCCGTGCTCGCGCTGGAGCGCGGCCAGCTCGTGCTCGGCGGTCGTCGCCCGGTGGGTGAGTGTGGTTCCGGCCGTCATGGCCGTATCGCAGCGCAGGGCGCGGCCGGTGGACAGAGGGCGGTCCCGGCCCTGCGACGGACGGTCGATCGCGTCGGCGAACGGTCGGCCGGGCGGGACCCGAAGGGCACCGGACGGGCTAATGACCCCACCGGTCTGTTTATCCGGTTCATCAGCTTCATACCCATATGCCCGTCACGGCTTCGTCTGTATATACGACAATCCTGGGGTGAGTTGATGATCGGACGCAGACAGCAGGTGGCCCTGGCCCTGACCGCCGTCCTCGCGGCCGGGGCGGCCTGCCAGAACCAGCACCGGGATACCGGCGCCCAAGGAGAATCCGGGCCCACCGCGGCCCGCGGCTTCACCCTCGTCGCCTCAGGGGACGTGCTGCCGCACACCTCCGTCATCGAACGGGCCGCCTACGACGCCGACGGTGGAGGCCACGACTTCCGCCCCATGCTGGCCGGCGTCCAACCGGTCGTCTCCGGCGCCGACCTGGCGCTGTGTCACATGGAGACCGTCTACGGGGCCGACGGGGACTACGCCGGCTACCCCGTCTTCAAGTCCCCGCCCCAGATCGCCGACGGCCTCGCCGCCACCGGCTACGACGGCTGCTCCACCGCCTCCAACCACGCCCTCGACGACGGCGCCGCCGGCATCCGGCGCACCCTCGACGCCATGGACCGGGCCGGCCTCCGGCACGCCGGTACCGCCCGCAGCGAGGCGGAGGCCCGCACGGCCACGGTGCTGCGGGCCGGCTCGGCCAGGGTCGCCCACCTGTCGTACACCTTCGGCACCAACGGCAACCCGATGCCGCCCGGGCAGCCCTGGGCCGTCGACCTCATCGACGCCGACCGGATGATCGCCGACGCCCGTGCCGCCCGGAAGGCCGGCGCCGACGTGGTCGTGCTCTCGGTGCACTGGGGCACCGAGTGGCAGGACGAACCCGACCGGCTCCAGCTCTCCCTCGCCCGGCGGCTCACCGCCTCCGCCTCCGACGGCCACCGGGACATCGACCTGATCCTCGGCACCCACGCCCACGTCCCGCAGGCGTACGAGAAGGTCAACGGGACCTGGGTGATCTACGGGATGGGCGACCAGATCGCCGGCGAGATGTACAACGGCGAGGGCGCCCAGGACCCGCGGGGCAACGAGTCCACCCTCGGCCGCTTCACCTTCGCCCCGCCCGCCCGGCCCGGCGAGGCCTGGCGGGTCACGAAGGCCGAGTTCGTCCCGCAGCTGTACGACCTCGACGCCGGCCGGGTCGTCAACCTCAACCAGGCCATCGACCGGGGCGCCGAACTGCAGGCCCGGCGCGACCGGATCCGCCAGGTGGTGCTCAGCCGCGGCGCCGCCCAGGACGGCCTGGTCATGGGGGAGTGACCGGCGTACCGGTCACTCGGCGGGCTGCCGGTCGGCCAGCACCGAGCGCCGGTAGGAGTAGCCGAAGTAGATCACGCAGCCGATCGCGAACCACACCGCGAACCGAACCCAGGTCTGCCACTGCAGGAACGTGATCAGCCAGATCGAGAACAGGACACCCAGGGCGGGCACGACCGGCATCCCCGGCGTCCGGAAGGTGCGCGGCAGCTCCGGCCGCCGGTAACGCAGCACGATCACCGCCGCGCACACCACCACGAACGCCAGCAGGATGCCGATGTTGGTCAGCTGCGCCGCCTCACCGATCGGGACGAACCCGGCGATGACGGCCGAGGCCGCCCCGACGATCCAGGTCACCCGGGTCGGCACGTGCCGCGTCGGGTGCGTCTTGGCGAACCACCGGGGCAGCAGCCCGTCCCGGGACATCGCGAACCACACCCGGGTCACGCCCAGCATGAACGTGAACATCACCGTGAGGATGCCGATGATCGCCCCGACCGCGATCACGTCCGCCAGCGCGCCGAGCCCCACCGACTTGAACGCCGTCGAGAAGCCGCTCTCCTTGTCGATGTGCCGGTAGTTCTGCATGCCCGTCAGCACCAGACAGGCCGCCACGTACAGCACCATGGAGATCACCAGCGAGTAGACGATCGCCTTCGGCATGTGCCGCTGGGCGTCCCTCGACTCCTCGGCCGCCGTCGACATCGCGTCGTAGCCGAACACCGCGAAGAACACCGTCGCGGCGCCGGTGAACGCCCCGCTGATGCCGTAGGGGAAGAACGGGTGGTAGTTCCCGGTGTTGATGTGGAACACGCCCACCCCGATCACCAGCAGCACCACCAGCACCTTCAGCCCGACCACGAACGTCTCGAAGCGGGCCGCGCTGCGGATGCCCAGGTTCAGCAGCCAGGCGATCAGCAGGCAGAGCACGGCCGCGAACAGGTCGACCCGGTGCCCGGGCCCGGTCCCGGGCGCGCCCAGCATCCACTGCGGCAGGCCGGCGCCCAGCTCCTCGACGAGGAAGCTGAAGTAGCCGGAGATGCCGATGGCCACCACGGCCACGATCGCCGTGTACTCCAGGAGCAGGTCCCA
Organism: Streptomyces sp. NPDC029151; assembly: GCF_055564315.1. NCBI lineage: Bacteria > Bacillati > Actinomycetota > Actinomycetes > Kitasatosporales > Streptomycetaceae > Streptomyces > Streptomyces sp. NPDC029151. The sequence continues at coordinate 477,558 of NZ_JBVHWQ010000001.1, read as the reverse complement.
GCCGATGAACCAGCCCGCGAACTCGCCGAGCACCGCGTACCCGTACGTGTAGGCGGACCCCGCCTTCGGGATCATCCCGGCGAACTCGGCGTACGACAGCGCCGCGCAGGCGCTCGCGAGACCGGCGACCAGGAAGGACACCAGCACCGCGGGCCCGGCCGTCCCGTTCGCCACCGTGCCGGCCAGCGTGAAGATGCCCGCGCCGATGATGCCGCCCACGCCGATGGCGGTGAGCTGCCAGAGCCCCAGCGACCTGTCCAGCCGGGTGCCCTCGCCGACCTCGGTCTCCTCGATGTGCTCGATGGGTTTGCGGCGGAGAATTCCCTCACCCGCGCGGATCCTGGCCATGCGTCTCACCTCTTCGCCCACGGCAACGGCTGACGGCCGATCATGATGTCTCAGGGCCGCCGCCCAGGGAAGACGCCACGCACGGCCGGCCCCGGGGTCCGGTGCCCGCTGCCGGCCGTCCCGCCGCCGCTGTGGCGCCCTACGGCACGACCGTCACCGGCCAGCGTCCCGCCTTCACCAGGCGTACCGCCACCGAGCCGATGATCCGGTGCCCGGCCTGCTCCGAGGCGCCCACCACCACCGCGTCCGCCTTCAGCTCGTCCGCCGCCTGCACCAGCCCGCTGTAGGGGTCCCCGCGGAAGGTGTGGAACTCCCAGCGCACCTCGAAGATCCCCCTGAGCCGCTCGGCCGCCTCCCGGATCTGCGCGACCAGGTCCTCGGCGATCTCGTCGGTGGTCTCCGCCACCGGCGCCCCGAGGGCCGCCCCCGCCGCGAGCACCGGCTGCACGTACACGACCGCCAGCAGCGCGTGCTGGCGCCGGGCCAGCCCGCTCGCGTACGCGGCGGCGCGCATCGAGGAGTCGGAGCCGTCCACGCCGACCAGGATGACCTTCGGTCCGTCCCTGCCCCGTTCGAACCGGTGGGAGTGCTGCTCGTGCTGCTCGTGCTGTTCCGTCACGGCCGTGAGGCTATCGGAACCGGCGGTTCCCCCGGCTGTCCGGGCCCGCCCACCTGATGCACCGTGACCGGAACCGCGGGACATGTGGAGTTCGTGGAGTTCATGGACGCCGAGAGGGCACCCGGAGACCGGACGGCGGCCCGCCGGCACGACGGGCCCGCCGTCCGTGCCGGTGTCCGGCCTCGCCGGAGGGGACGGGGCCGGGCCCGAGCGAGCACGGGGCCGGAACCCTGAGCCGGCCCCGTCTCCTCGCCCGGACCCGCGTCCACTCCGCTGTCCGGGTGCATTCCCGCAGCGCCACCGGTGTCGTTGGGACGCGCCGGAGCCCGGCGGGGCGACTGATGGGGCATGCAGAAGGATCAGTTGTTCACGCGCCGCCGGATGCTCCTCGCCGGCGGGGCCGCCCTGGGAGCCGCGGGCACCGCCGGAGTCGTCCTGGCCGGCACCGAGGAGACCGCCCGGACCGCGGCGGCGCCCGTCGCCGGCCCGCAGGCCCGCCAGGCGCTGGCGCCCTCCGCCTTCCGGCTCCAACCGCTCACCGGGTACGGCCCGCCGCGCGCCGCGCCCCGCAAGCTGAAGGTGCGCGAGGAGCCCATCCTGCAGATCTCCGGGCGCGGCCGGCGCATGGTGCTGACCTTCGACGACGGCCCCCACCCGGAGTACACCCCGCACATCCTGGACACCCTCGCCCGCTACGGCGTACGGGCGATGTTCTTCGTCTGCGGCGAGTGCGTGGTCGAGAACAAGGAACTGCTGGCCCGGATGGCCGACGAGGGGCATGTCGTCGGCAACCACACCTGGACGCACCCGCTGCTGACCGAACTCGACCGGGGGGAGATCCGCGACGAGATGGAGAGCACCAGCGACGCCATCGAGGACGCGTACGGCGAGCGCCCGCAGTGGTTCCGCGCCCCCTACGGCGCCTGGAACCGCGCCGCCTTCCAACTGGGGGCCGACATGGGGATGGAGCCCATGGCGTGGACCGTGGACACCACCGACTGGATGGAGCCGGGCACCGACACCATCGTGGACCGGATCGAGGAGGGGGCCGCCCCCGGGGTCGTGGTGCTCTCCCACGACGCCGGGGGCGACCGCTCGCAGACCGTGCACGCCATCCGGGAATGGCTGCCCTACCTGATCGACTCCGGATACCGCATCAGCGTGCCGCGCCGGCGCGTGTGACGGTCAGCGTCCCGGCCGCGGCGGTTCAGACCACCGCGGCCAGACGGGCGAAGACGACGACGTTCCCTTCGTAGCCGTTCTGCTTCGAGAATCCGCCGCCGCAGGTGATGACCCGGAGTTCCGGGGTGCCTTTCGAGCCGTACACGCGGTCGCCGGGGAAGTTGTTCTTCGCGAAGACCTCGACGCCGTAGATCTCGAACACCGCGGTCCGCCCGTCCTGACGCAGGACTTCGACCTGGTTGCCCTTCTGCAGCGCACCGAGGCCGTAGAACACGGCGGGGCCCTGTTTGTTGTCGACATGCCCGACGACGACCGCGGTGCCCTTCTCCCCCGGGGAGACGGCGCCGGTGAACCAGCCGGCCAGGTTGGGGTTGTCCGGCGGCGGTGCGGCCACCCAGCCGTCCGCGTCCAGGCCGACCTGCACCACGGGCGCGTCCACCCGGATCGCCGGGATCCGCACCCGCTGCACGGGGGAGAAGGGCAGCGCGGCGGGCGCGGGCGCGAGGGAGCCCGGGGTGGCGCGGGTGTCCGGGGCCGCCGCGGAGGCGGGCTGCGGCGGGCCGACGTCGAACTCCCCGGAACCGTTCCTGATGAGCGCCAGGCCGGACAGGAGGGCAAGCGCTATGACGCCCCACGGGGCGCGTTTCCTCCGCCGCGCTTCCTCCTCGGCAAGCTCGGACAGCTTGGACGCAGACATTCGCCATCCCCTCTCGACGCGGTCGTCCCCACGTCCGTCGCGCATGGGAAAACGCTAAATCCCGTGCGGGCCGGGGGCGACGGGATGATCGGCGAACGGGTGGCGGGCCGCCCGTCCGGTGAGCCATCCGAGTTGCCGTTCCCAGGAATTTTCTGACGGTCCGTGACCTGCGGCAATATCAGATTGTGTGGTTGTCCGTCGGCGTGTCGGATCACCGGGACGGACCATTCTCGACATGCGGGCGTGTTCCGCGCGTCCGAGGGTCTTGCCTGGGAGGTGTTCCTCGCCGATCCACCGGGGACGGGCCCCGGTGACCTCCCGCGGAGGATCACATGCGCAACCAACGTGCCCTGGCGGCGGCGTGCACCACAGTCGCCGTGCTCGGGCTCGCCGCCCCGGTGGCCGTCGCGGACGGCATGGGCAACGGGGGCGGACCGAGCGGCACCGACAACACCACCGTCATCGTCCCCGGCACCGGCAACATCGGCACCTTCAGCGGGAACGGCGTCTTCCCGGGGAACGGCAATGTCAACGGGAACGGCCACTTCAACGGCAATGGCAATGGCAATGGCAACGGCAACGGGAACTTCAACGGCAACGGGAACTTCAACGGCAACGGCAACGGGAACGGCCGCGGGGGCGAGGGCTTCGGGAACGGCAACGGCAACGGCCGCGGAGGCAACGGCAACGGCCGGGGCGAGGGGAACGGCCGCGGCGAAGGGAACGGCCGCGGCGAGGGGAACGGCCGGGGCGAGGGGAACGGCCGCGGGGGTGAAGGCGGCGACCGGGGCGGCGACTTCGGCCGCGAGAACGGACGCGGTGGTGAGGGCGAGGGCCACGGTGACGGTGTGAACTCCCGCGACATCTTCGTCACGCCCGACGTCCTGCCCGCCGGAGGCCGCCTCACCATCATCGTCAACGGCTGCACGTCCGGTACGGCGAGTTCCGACGCGTTCGGCACCATCCGGCTGGAGCCGTTCCGTGACGACACCGCGCGGGGTGTCGCCATCGTCGACCGCGACGCCCGCCGCGGCCGGTACGACGTCACCGTGCGCTGCGACGGCCGTACCCTGACCCGCCGGGACGCCTTCACCGTGCTCGGCGGTGTCAACGGCGGCATCGGCGGAAGCAGGACCACCGGAGCCACGCCGGCCGACGTGGCCATCGGCGGTGGCCTGGTGACCGCGGCCCTGGTCGGCGGTGGGGCCTTCTGGCTGCGTCGCCGGAACGAGAAGCGCGCCTGAGCGCCCCGGCAGGCCGCCGGGGCCACCGGAGCCGCCCCCGCGCCCGAGCCCTCGCACAGCGACAGGCCTTCGCCCCGACTCCGCACGGAGACGGGGGCGAAGGCCTGTCGTGACCCTCTCCTTCGGATCAGGCCGGCTCCGGGCGACGCTGCCTGTCGGCCAGCCTGGGCGGGGTCTGCTGCGTGCGGCTGCAAGGCGGAGGAGGGCGTCCGGCCCTGGCCCCGCCCCACCGGGCCGGCGCCCCGGCGGTACGGCCGCTGCTTGAGCTTGTTGATGCACCGCTCAACGGTGTTCCGCTGCTTGTAGGCCTCACGGTCGAAGGCCGGCGGGCGGCCGCGGCGGCGGCCGAGGCGCATTGCGGTTGGCGGCCTGGTCGGCGGGGTCCGGGATCACCGCCCGGATCCCACACCGCCGTAGATGCCGCCGGATCGCCCGGGAGGAACAGGCCTTGTCGGTCAGCATCACATCCGGGGTGACTCGGGGACGGCCGATCGGCCGGGCACCCGTAGGCGGGCCATGATCGCTCGAATGCGGGTGCGTCACCGGCTTGCCCAGGCGTGATGACGAAGGCCAGCGGGCGGCAACGGCCGTCGGCGGCGAGATGAACCTCGGTGGTCAGTCCGCCGCGGGACCGGCCGAGGGCATGGTCGGCCGGCTCGTCGGCCGGGGCCCGACCCGAGGTATTCGGGCAGGTCCATCCACGGCGTGCCGGTGCGGTATTGAACGCAGTCGCGTCGATCACCTGCCGGTGATCGCGTCACCGTCCACCCCGCTGCGGCGTCCGGTCCGGTCCGGCAACAACGGCTCGATACGGGCCCACTGGGCGTCAGTCAACGACACACATCACCCAACGATCCGATGATCTGAAGGACACGCCTAGGCCAGGTGCGGCGCGACGCGCAGGATGCTCTTGCCGTGCGTCCTTCCTTCGGCGAGCCGGTCCAGAGCCGCGTCCAGGTCGGCCATCTCGTACTCGGCGGTGACGTCCGGCCGGATGCGGCCCTCGGTCACGGCTCGCAGGGCGTGCCGGGCGCTGTCGGCGAGCCGTTCCGGGTGGGTCCGGCTGAGCAGGTCGCTGTTGTAGGACAGGGCGGACCGGCCGTTCATCAGCAGCTGGTCGGTGTCGAGAGCCACGGGCGCCGCCCCGGACAGGGCGCCGTACATCGCTAGCCTGCCGTGCCGCGCCAGCCGTTGCGCACTCGCCAGGCGGGTGGGGCCGCCGACCGGGTCGAGGACGACGTCGAACGCCTCTTCCTCGCCGAAGCCGTCCCCGTCAGTGAACTCCGCCCGCGTGATCAGCCGGTCGTAGCCGAACCGGGCCGCGTAGGCGGCCCGTTCGGTGTCGCCGACCACTCCGACGATCCGGCCGGCTCCGGCGGCCCGGGCGAACTGCGCGGCCATGGTGCCGACGCCGCCGGCCGCCGCGTGGATCAGGACGCGCTCACCCGGCCGCACCCGCGTGACCGTGTGGATCAGGTCGTACGCGGTCGGCGTCGCCCAGCCGAACGCGGCGGCGGTGCGCGGGTCGAGCCCTTCGGCATGGAAGGTGAGCGCGGCCGGCGCGATCACCACCTCGGCGAAGGCGCCCCCACCGGTCAGCGCGGTGACCGGCCGTCCCAGCATCGCCCCGTCGACACCCGGGCCGACGCCGACGACCCGACCCGCGGCCTCGAACCCGGCGACGAAGGGCCGGGGCACGGGGAAGTGGCCGCGGCGCACGAGCACGTCGCCCCACTGGATCCCGGCGTGGCGGACGGCGACGGCGACCTCGCCGGGCCCGGGAACGGGCCGGTCGACCTCGGTAGGGCGGAACCGGTCGTCGGTGTCCAGGACGACAGCCTTCATGACTCTGCTCCAAGTGAATCAGTATGCTGATACAGGCGGGGATGTGGCGACCGTATGTGTCTCAGCATCCTGAGTCAACTAAGAAAGCTGATTCAAAAGGGAGGGGTCGATGGCCGACGCGGCGGCGAACCACGAAGCCGGCATCCCGGCAGAGGACTACCTGTGCAGCCGCATCCGGCGCGCCGAACAGGCTCTGATGGGCCACCACGAGGCCGTCCTGCGCGGCCACGGTCTGACCATGACGCAGTACACCGTGCTGCTGGCGCTCTCGGCGGAACCGGACCTGTCCGGCGCGCAGCTCGCACGGGCCTGCGGCGTCACCCAGCAGACCATGGCCACCGTCCTGACCGGCCTCCAAAGGAAGGACCTCGTCGCCCGTACGGCGTCACCGGCCCACGCCAAGGTCCTCCTCACGTCCCTGACCGAGCGGGGCCGCGCCGTGCTGGACCGCGCCTACCATGAGGTCACCGTCCTCGAACGCGCCCTCACCGATGCCTTCGAGCCCGAGGAGCACGCCGCCCTCTGCGCCCTGCTGGAGCGCGCCACCAGCGTGCTGGCCCAGCAGACCCCCCGCCGCCGGTAGGCGCCGCCGCGCCTTGCGCCGAGGCGCCGATCCCCCGACCGCTGGGCCCGGTGCCTCGGGGCGGCAAGATCCGAAAGGGACGGTCTAGCCTCCCGCGCCCGGGAACAGGCTCAGGAAGGGTTCCGCGGTCACCGCGATGCCCCGGCTGTAGGGCGCGTCGAAGTCCCAGATGAGGAACAGCATGAAGGCGATGGTCGCGGAGAACAGCCCGGCCAGGACCAGTTCGCGTCCGGTGCGCCGGATCTGGAGCGCGAACACCATGCCGATGGTGATCAGCGCCCCGGTGAGCAGCCCCCACCACACCACCGGCGGCATGGTGGCCCCGGTGGAGTCGGCCCGCGCGTTGCGAGCCTGGTCGGCGGTGGCGAGCTGGTCCAGCAGCGGCTGGTAGGCCTGTGCCTCGAAGTCGTTCTTCGGACGGTAGTCGGTGACGTCCGCCCGGACCTGCCGCAGCAGTTCGGTGCCGCGGTCCGTGACGCGCTCCTCGTGCGCCATCGTCCGCCACTCGGAGTGGACGACGTACGCGACGTAGGCGTTCACGTCCGCGCGGATGCCGTCCCGGACGTCCGGCGGGTAGACCCGGACCCGCTCCGAGATCTCGTGCAGCGCCTGGGCCTCGGTCTGCACGTAGTCCTGGGCGGCGTTGCGGGCCTCCCACACGCCCGCGATGGCCAGGCCCAGCACGATGGCGTAGATGACGCCGATCCACATCGTCATGTACTCGATGACGTCCGGGGTCTCGCTCGGATCCTCGTCCTCGGCGGCCGTCCGGTGCCGTAGCAGCGTGATGACCACCACCACGGCACAGGCCCCCAGCATCGCGAGGACGAGAACAAGCCAATCCGACAACAGGTGCCTCCAAGGGGTGAGCGGGCCGGCGCGTCAGCGCGGGCGCAGCGCCGCGACGGCGACGATCGCGGGGACGGTGATGAGCAGGACGTAGGTGACGGGCTTGGTGCGGCCGCGCTGCGGGTGGCTGATGGTGTGGGGGTGGTACGCCGGGTAGCCCACCGGGGCCGCGGCGGGCCGCGGGGTGGGTTTGGGCTTCGGCTTGGGTGTGGGCTTGGGCGCCACCGGCGTGGGCGTCGGCCGGGGCGCGGGGGGCGGCGGAGCGGGCCGGGCGGGCGGCCTCGGCGTGGGTGTGGGCTTCGGGCGGGGCGTGGGGGTCGGCTTCGGCGTCGGCCTGGGTGTGGGCGTCGGCTTCGGAGGCGGTGTCGGGGTCGGGGTCGGCGTCGGTGTGGGCGTCGGTGTGGGCGGACACGGCGGCGGGGGCGGCGGCTTCGGGCAGGGCGGGTCGGGCCAGTGGTGGCCGCCGGCGTAGGCCACCGCCACCGTGCCGTCCGGTCCCGTCGAGGCGAACGCGCAGGCGTCGGCCGACGCGGTGCCGGCCGGACAGCCCACCAGGGCCCAGGTCAGCGTCAACAGGGCCACGGCCCTCGTGGCGGGCGCGCATCGGGTCACTTCGGGTCCATGCACGACGCAGATCATGAGGCGTGGACGGCCGCCGTGCGCCGTAGTGCGCCGAGATTGCTCCGAACGAGGGAGAAGGCGCGGTCGGAGGTTTGACGAGCGGACGAGGCCGCGCCGGCGCGCCGCGCCCCGTCACGGGGTCCGGAAAGAAATTCCGGACGCCGTTGAACGCGCCGGCCCCCCCGCTGCGTACCCATGGCCGTGCGGCGGCGCAGCAGGGCGCTGCAATATCCAGGCGATAATGGGGAGTTTGACGATGAAGACCTCCTGGCGGACCGCCTCACTGGTGGCCACAGCCGCTTCGGTGCTGGCGCTGACGACGGCGTGCGGTCAGGACAACACCACCACTCCCGCCTCGGCGGCCCAGAACGTCGGGGCCACGGCCGCGGCCGGCGACTACGGCAACCCGGGCAGCGGCACCCAGACCGGCGCGGGCAACGGGTACGGCGCCGACGGCAACCAGGCCTCCGCCTCCGCGGCGCCGGCCACCCCCGCGGGCAAGCTCTCCGTGGCAAGCAACCCCGAACTGGGGAACGTGCTGACCGACGGCTCCGGCCTCACCCTCTACCGGTTCGACAAGGACACCGCCAACCCGCCCAAGTCCAACTGCGCCGGCGACTGCGCCACCACCTGGCCGCCGGTCCCCGCCGACGACGCCACCGCCGGCGCCGGCATCGACAAGGCGCTGCTCGGCGAGGTCACACGGGCCGACGGCTCCAAGCAGCTCACCATCGGCGGCTGGCCCGCCTACCGCTACGCCAAGGACGTCAACGCCGGGGACGTCAACGGCCAGGGTGTGGGCGGCAAGTGGTTCGCCCTCGCCCCCTCCGGGAAGAAGGCCAAGCTGTCCGACCTGCCCGGTCTGTCCGTCCGCAAGGACCCCAAGCTGGGTGACGTCATCGTCGACAAGAACGGCATGACGGTCTACCGCTTCCTGAAGGACCAGGCCTGGCCGAAGCCCGTCTCCCACTGCACCGGGGCCTGCCTGGAGAAGTGGCCGGCCGTCGGACCGGTCAACGCCGACGACACCGAGGGCGTGAAGAAGAAGGGCCTGATGTCCTTCTCCCGTCCCGACGGCGTCAAGCAGATGACGGTCAACTGCTGGCCGATCTACACCTTCTCCGGGGACAAGGCCCCCGGCGACACCAACGGTCAGGGCGTGGGCGGCACCTGGTACGCCGTCTCGCCCGACGGAAAGCCGGTCGGCGCGCCGGGCAAGTAGATCACCTCCCCAGGTCGATCGCCCCGCCCCCGCCCGACGCGCGGCCGAAGATCCGCCCCCTCCGCACCGCACGGAGGGGGCGGATCGTCGTGTGCGCTGGGCGCGCCCGGCCGCCCGGCCGTCACACAGCGGGGTGATACGGGCACTTGCCGCAGGCAGTGACCGGGAACGGACGGTCAATTTCCGGTTCAGGTCGCTCCGTTGGCGGGCGATCAGTAGCCTCAGCTCGAACACCGGATCGCCTACACCTGTCCACGCCTTGGAGAGTCACATGGAGCGTCCCGCCTGGGCCCCACGGAGCATCGACATCTCGGTGCCCAGCGTCTCGCGGATCTACGACTACTACCTGGGCGGTTCGCACAACTTCGAGGTCGACCGGGAAGCGGCCCGCAAGGCGATGGAGTTCATGCCGGGCCTGCCGAAGATCATGCAGGCCAACCGGGCGTTCATGCGCCGGGCCGTGCGCTTCGCGGCCGACGAGGGCATCACCCAGTTCCTCGACATCGGCTCCGGCATCCCGACCTTCGGCAACGTCCACGAGGTGGCGCAGAAGGCCGTACCGGGCGCCCGTGTCGTCTACGTCGACCACGACCCGGTGGCGGTGGCCCACAGCCAGGCCGTACTGGCGGGCAACGACGACGCCGACGTGGTCGCGGCCGACCTCCGCAAGCCGCACGAGATCCTCGCGAGCCCCCGGCTGGAGCGGCTGATCGACCTGAATCGGCCAGTGGCCCTGCTCCTCGTTGCCATACTGCACTTCGTGGAAGACGCGGACGACCCGTACGGTGCGGTGGCCGAGCTGCGCAAGGCGCTCGCGCCCGGCAGCCTGCTGATCCTCACCCATGCCTCGTACGAGGGAATCCCGCTGCCCGCCGAGCGGGCCGAGGGCGCGGTGGACGTGTACAAGGACATTCGCAACCCGCTGATCATGCGCTCGCGCGACGAGATCGCGCGGTTCTTCGAGGGGTACGACATGGTGGAACCCGGACTGGTGCCGATGCCGCGCTGGCGGCCGGAATCGGCACCGGAGGACGAGGATCCGTATGCCTTCTCCGGATTCGCCGGCGTGGGGCGTACGGCGTGAGCGCGGAACCGGACGGGCCGGAGGACAGACTGCGCCGGCTGACGACGATCTGGAGCCGGGCCCTCTTCCCGGTGACCTCCACGTCGCTGACCCGCGCCGAGTTCGAGGAGCAACTCCGGCCCCTCGCCGATCGGTTGAGCGAGCTGCTGCGCGCCCGCAGTTTCGACGCGGACGCGGCGAAGGCCGTGGGCGCCGCCCTGGTCGGGGCGCACTGCACCGACCCCGAGGCCCTCGCCCGCACCCTGGACTGCGTGGACGCCTACCTCGTCCTGTACTGCGGCGAGGACGGCCCGCAGGACGAACTGCGCATGCGCTCCTCGCGCTTGCAGCACGCGATGGCCGCCGGCTACGCCCAGGCGCTGCGCGAGCGCACCCTCGCCGAGCAGCAGGCCATCGCCCAGGCCGCGTTGCGGGCCCAGGGCGTGGTGGCCCAAGCGCTGCACGCGAGCGAGGCCCGCTTCCGCGCGGTCTTCGAAGGCGCCGCGATAGGAATCGGCATCGCTGACCTCGACGGCAACATCCTCCAGGTCAACGAGGCGCTGCTGCGCATGTTCGGCCTCTCCGAGCAGTCCCTGCGCGGCCGGCGCGTCCAGGACTGGGTGCACCCCGAGGACGCCCCGCAGACCTGGCGGCTCTACGACGAACTCGTGCGCGGCGAGCGTGAGCACTACCACGTGGAGAAGGCCTTCAACCGCACCGACGGCACGGTCCTGTGGACCAACCTGACGGTCTCCCTGCTGCGGGACGCCGACGGCACCCCGCAGTACCAGCTCGCGCTGATGGAGGACACCACCGAGCGCCGCCTGCTCAACCTCCGGCTGCGCTACGAGGCCACGCACGACGCCCTCACCGGCCTGCCCAACCGTTCCCTGTTCTTCGAGCGGCTGGAGAAGGCCCTGAACGCGGGCGAGGGCCAGCGCTTCGGCCTGTGCTACCTCGACCTGGACGGCTTCAAGACGGTCAACGACAGCCTCGGCCACGCCGCCGGCGACCGGCTGCTGGTGGAGGTCGCCGACCGGCTCCAGTCCTGCGCGACCGCGCCCGGCGAGATGGTCGCCCGGCTCGGCGGTGACGAGTTCGTGGCCCTGACCACCGGCCCCGGCACCGAACGCAAGGTGGACGAACTCGCCGAACGCATCATGAACGCGCTGGTCACCCCGATCAGCATCGACGGCCGTGACCTCATGGTGCGCGGCAGCCTCGGCATCGTGGAGGGCCCGGCCGGCGAGCGCACCGCGGCGGAGGTGCTGCGCAGCGCCGACATCACCATGTACCGGGCCAAGTCGGCCGGCGGCAACCGCTCCGAACTCGCCGACCCCGAGGCCGACGCCCGCGCGATCACCCGCCACGGCCTGACCACGGCCCTGCCGACGGCCCTGGAACGCGGCGAGTTCTTCATCGAGTACCAGCCCCTGGTCCACCTCGGCGACGGCAGCGTACGCGGTGCCGAGGCCCTGGTGCGCTGGCTCCACCCGCAGCACGGCGTCCTCGGACCCGACCGCTTCATCCCGCTCGCCGAGCACACCGGACTGATCGTGCCGCTCGGCCGCTGGGTCCTGGAGGAGTCGATCCGCCAGGCCCGCGCCTGGCGCGAGCGCCACGGCGAGGAGACCGCCGCCGGTCCGCTGCGCATCAACGTCAACCTGTCCCCGTGCCAGCTCAGCCACCCCGGCCTGGTGCAGGACACGGTCGACATCCTCGAACGCTCGGGTGTCACCCCGGACGCCCTCTGCCTGGAGGTCACCGAGTCCGCGCTCATCGGCGCCGACGACGACCTACTCAAACCCCTGCGCCGGCTGGCCGAGATGGGCGTCGACATCGCCCTGGACGACTTCGGCACCGGCTACTCCAACCTCGCCAACCTGCGCCGCCTGCCGGTGAGCGTCCTCAAGCTCGACCGCTCCTTCACCCAGGGCATGCAGCAGTTCCCGGCCGACCCCGTCGACCTCAAGATCGTGGAGGGCATCGTCACGCTGGCCCACAGCCTCGATCTCGCGGTCACCGTCGAGGGCGTGGAGACCGGCGCCCAGGCCGAGCAACTGCGGATACTGGGCTGCGACACGGCCCAGGGCTGGTACTACGCCCGTCCGGGCCCGCCGGAGAGGCTCCACGACCTGGCCCTGGTGGACGCCACGGGCTGAGCCGCGCCGTCGTGTCCCTCCCTGGCGGTCGCGGCCACGGCGGCGGCCGCCCGGACGAGTGCCGCGGTGGCGGTGGAGCGGGACTGCTGCGGCCAGGCGATCGCCAGCAGCGAGGGCGGCGCGTCCGGGACGGGCCGGTAGACGACGCCCGGACGCGGATAGCGGTCGGCGACGGACGCCGGCAGCACGGTGACCAGTTCGCCCAGGGCGACACGGGTGAGCACCTGGGCGAGATCGCGGCTCTCGCGACGCGTCTCCTCCAGGAACCGGTGCAGGTCCCCGGGGCGCAGCCCCAGATCGGCGAGCAGGACCCGGTCGCGGGCGGCGAGCGGGTGCGCCGCGCCGAGCACCGCGACCCGCGGCTCGGCGACCAGGGTCTCGCTGTCCAGGCCGGTGCGGTCGAAGGGTTCGTGGACCAGCGCGGCGTCGGCCTCGCCGCGGCGCAGCATTGGCGGCTGCTCCAGCCAGTCGCACAGCCGGACCGTCACCGGTACGGCGGCGGGGTCGGTGGCGTAGCGCTCCAGGACCGGCTCCAGCAGGCCCGCGTCGCCGTCGGCCTTGACCGCCAGGACCAGCGTCCGGTCAGGGCCCGCCGTGCGCCGGGCCCGCCGGCCGGCCGCCTCCAGGGCGTCCAGCGCGAACCGCCCCTCCGCGAGGAGCACCTCGCCCGCCGGGGTCAACGCGACGCTGTGCGTGGTCCGTTCGAAGAGGGTGACCCCGAGATCGGTCTCCAGCCGGCGGATCGCCCGGGACAGGGGCGGGGCGGAGATGCCGAGGCGTTCGGCCGCGCGGGCGAAGTTGAGTTCCTCGGCGACGGCGACGAAGTAGCGCAGCGGGCGGGACTCCACGGCTTCGCCCTCCTTTCGGCAGCTGCCCTAAAGGGCCGGTATTACCCTCAGGGTAACAACCCGGAGCGAAGCGGTCCTTCAGTTGCGGGAGGCCGGACGGCAGGCTCGACCACGCCCGATTCCCCATGTGCCAGGAGCCTTCCATGATCCTCGTCACCACCCCGACCGGCCAGATCGGCAGCCGGGTCCTCGACTCCCTCCTCGACGCCGGGGACGCGGCGGGGGAGATCCGCGTGATCGTCCGGGACCCCGCCCGCCTGTCCCCGCGCGTACGCGCCCGCGTCGAGACCTTCAGCGGCTCGCACGCCGACCCCGACGTCACCGCCAAGGCGTGCGCGGGCGTCGACCGCGTCTTCTGGCTGGTGCCGCCGGCGCCCACCGCCCCCAGCCTCGAGGGGCACTTCCGCGCCTTCGGCCGGCCCCTGATCGACGCGATCCGCACCGAGGGCGTCGAGCGGGTCGTCGGTGTGTCCACCCTGGGCCGCGGCGTCGCCCGGAACGCCGGGCAGATCTCGGCGTCGCTGGCCATGGACGAGGAGATCCGGGCCACCGGCGTCCACCACCGCGCGCTGTGCCCGCCGTACCTCATGGAGAACCTGCTCCACCAGGTTGCGGCGATCCGCGACAGCGGTGTGATCACCATGGCGACGTACGGCGACCGGGTACTGCGCACCTGCACCACCCGTGACATCGGCGCCGTGGCGGCACGGCTGCTGCTCGACGGCACCTGGACCGGCCAGGAGGACGTCCCGACGGTCGGTCCCGACGCCCTGACACCCGAGGACATGGCGCGCGTGGTGTCCGAGGTGCTGGACCGTCCGGTCCGGTTCCGGCGGCTCGGCGAGGCGGAGTACAAGGCGACGCTGCTGCGGCACGGCGCGAGCGAGGACTGGGCGCGCGGCGTGACCGACCTCGCGTCCGCGACGGCCGAGCAGGGTTTCTACGGCAGCACGGCCCCCTCCACCCCCGAGACCGCGCCCACGCCCTTCCGCCGCTGGTGCGAGGAGGTGCTCAAGCCGGCCGTCCTCACCTGACCGGCACCACCGCCGGCTCCGCCGGCTCCGCCGGCACCGTCTGCGGGTCTGCCGGTAGCGTCCGTGGCTCTGGCGGTGCCGCCCGCTGTTCCGCCGGGGTCGCCTGGGGTCTGCCGGTGCCGCAGGCGGTTCCGCCGGTACCGTCCACGGTTCTGGCGGTGCCGTCTGCTGTTCGGCCGGGGTGGCCTGGGGGTCTGCCGGGAGCGTCCGTGGCTCTGGCGGTGCCGTCCACGGCTCCGCTGGGGTCGCCCCGCGGTTCCCCCGGGGTCGCCTGTGACTTCGTCGGCGCCGTCTGCGGCTCGACCGGTGCCGTTCGCGGCTCTGGCGGTGGCGCCCGCTGTTCCGCCGGGATCGCCTGGGGCCTGCCGGTGCCGCAGGCGGTTCCGCCGGTTCCGTCCGCGGCTCTGGCGGTGCCGTCTGCTGTTCGGCCGGGGTTGCCTGGGGGTCTGCCGGTAGCGTCCGTGGCTCCGCCGGTGGCGCCCCGCGGTTCCGCCGGGGTCGCCTGTGACTTCGTCGGCGCCGTCTGCGGCTCGACCGGTACCGTTCGCGGCTCTGGCGGTGGCGCCCGCTGTTCCGCCGGGATCGCCTGGGGCCTGCCGGTGCCGCAGGCGGTTCCGCCGGTACCGTCCACGGTTCTGGCGGTGCCGTCTGCTGTTCCGCCGGGGTTGCCTGGGGGTCTGCCGGTAGCGTCCGTGGCTCTGGCGGTACCGTCCACGGCTCCGCCGGTGCCGACCGCCGTACCGCCTGGGTCGCCTGTGACTCCGTCGGCGCCACCTGCGGCTCGGCCGGTACCGTCTGCGGCTCTGGCGGTGCCGTCTGCCGTTCCGCCGGGATCGCCCGTGACTCCGCCAGCGCCCGACATGGCTCGGCCGGTATCCTCCGTGGCTCTGGCGGTGCCGTCTGCCGTTCCGCCGGGATCGCCTGTGACTCCGCTGGCGCCGTCCATGGCTCCGCCGGTGCCGTCCGCGGCTTCGTCCGTGGCGCCTACCGTTCCAGCAGCATCCGCTGCAGTTCCCGGGCGGCCCGGGGCGGAGCCACGTCGCTGCGGTGGGCGAGGGCGATGGTGCGGTGCAGGCCGGGGCGGGCCAGGGCGGTGACGCGTAGTCCGCGGCCCGCCCGGGCGGCGACCATCCGCGGTACGACGGCCACGCCGAGCCCCGCCCGGACGAATCCCAGTACCGCGTCCATCTCGCCGCCCTCGACGGCGAAGTCCGGCTCGAACCCCGCGGAGCGGCACGCCGCGACGGTCAGCTCCCGCAGGTCGTAGCCGTGCCGGAACATCACCATCCGTTCCCCCGCGAGGTCGGGGATCTCCACCGCCCGCCCGCCCCGGCCGGGGGCCGGAGCCTCCGGTGAGGACACCACCACGAGGTCCTCCCGCAGCAGCTCCACCGTCGTCAGCGCGGGCGCCGGAGACGGCAGCGGCAGCACGACGAGCGCGAGGTCGAGCGCGCCGCGTGCCAGCTCCCGCACCAGGTCGTGGGAGCCCCCCTCCTCGATCAGCAGCCGGACCCCCGGATACCGGTCGTGGAAGGCGCGCAGCACATCCGGCAGCAATCCCGTGCACAGGCTCGGCGTCGCCCCCAGCCGGACCCGCCCCCGCCGCAGCTGGACCAGCTCCTGCACCTCCTGCCGTGCGGTGTCCGCGTCGGCCAGGATGCGCCGGGCCAGCGGCAGCAGCGCCTCCCCGGCGTCCGTGAGCGTGATGTTGCCCCGGGCGCGAAGGAAGAGGTCCGCGCCGAGCTCCCGCTCCAGCGCCTTGATCTGCTGGGACAGCGACGGCTGGGCGACATGGACCAGCTCGGCGGCCCGGGTGAAGTGCCGGGCCTCCGCAACGGCCACGAAGTACTGGAGCTGCTGGAACTGCATGGAGCCACGATAGCTTCCGCCTATGGAATCCAGCTGCACCATGTCTTGGACCGATTGGCCTGTTCGGCCCTAGCGTCATTTCCATGGCTCTGGCAACGCGGACGGACCGACGGCCGTCCATGGCGCGCACGATGTGGGACTCCTCCGTCGGCAAGAAGACCGTGATGGCCGTCAGCGGTTTGATCATGCTGCTGTACCTGGTCGCCCACGTCATCGGGAACCTGAAGATCTTCTTCGGCGCGGGGGAGTTCGACCACTACGCCCACTGGCTGCGCACGGTCGGCGAACCCTTCATGCACTACGGGTGGACGCTCTGGCTCGTGCGGATCGTCCTCGTCGTCGCCGTGGTCGCCCACGCCACCTCCGCGTACCAGCTCAGCCGCCGCGACATCAGGGCACGGCCCAGCAAGTACGTGCACAAGAAGCCCGGGGCCGGTTATGCGACCCGCACCATGCGCTGGGGCGGTGTCATCCTCGGCCTGTTCGTCGTCTGGCACGTGCTCGACCTGACCACCGGCACCGCGCACTCCGGCGGCTTCCAGGAGGGCCACCCGTACCAGAACGTCGTGGACACCTTCTCCACCTGGTACGGCAACGTCGTCTACATCGTGGCGATGCTGGCGCTCGGCCTGCACGTCCGGCACGGCTTCTGGAGCGCCGCCCAGACCCTCGGCGTCGGCAGCCGCACCCGCGACCGCGCCCTGAAGACCCTCGCGAACGTCCTCGCGCTGCTGCTCACGGCCGGCTTCGTCGCCGTACCCGTGGGCGTCATGACCGGAGTGGTGAGCTGACATGACGACCTACGCCGACTACACGACCGGAACGCCGGTCACCGACACCAAGGCCCCCGACGGACCGATCCACGAACGCTGGGACAGGCGCCGCTTCGAGGCCAAGCTGGTCAACCCGGCCAACCGCCGCAAGCACACGGTCATCGTCGTGGGCACCGGCCTCGCCGGCGGCTCCGCGGGTGCCACCCTCGCCGAACAGGGCTACCACGTCGTCCAGTTCTGCTACCAGGACTCCCCGCGCCGGGCCCACTCCATCGCCGCGCAGGGCGGCATCAACGCGGCGAAGAACTACCGCAACGACGGCGACTCGGTCCACCGCCTGTTCTACGACACCGTCAAGGGCGGCGACTTCCGGGCCCGCGAGTCCAACGTGCACCGGCTCGCCCAGATCTCGGTCGAGATCATCGACCAGTGCGTGGCCCAGGGCGTGCCGTTCGCCCGCGAGTACGGCGGCCTGCTCGACACCCGCTCCTTCGGCGGCGTCCAGGTCTCCCGCACCTTCTACGCCCGCGGCCAGACCGGCCAGCAACTGCTCCTCGGCGCCTACCAGGCCCTCGGCAGGCAGATCGCCGCGGGCAACGTGGAGATGCACCCGCGCACCGAGATGCTGGACCTGATCGTCGTCGACGGGCGGGCCCGCGGGATCGTCGCCCGGGACCTGGTCACCGGGAAGATCGACACGTACTTCGCGGACGCCGTCGTCCTCGCCTCCGGCGGCTACGGCAACGTCTTCTATCTGTCGACCAACGCCATGAACTCCAACGCGACGGCGATCTGGCGGGCGCACCGGCGCGGCGCCTACTTCGCCAACCCCTGCTTCACCCAGATCCACCCGACCTGCATCCCGCGCACCGGCGACCACCAGTCCAAGCTGACGCTGATGAGCGAGTCGCTGCGCAACGACGGCCGGATCTGGGTGCCGAAGGCCCAGGGCGACACCCGCCCGCCGAACGAGATCCCCGAGGACGAGCGCGACTACTACCTGGAGCGCATCTACCCGTCCTTCGGCAACCTCGTGCCCCGCGACATCGCCTCCCGCGCCGCGAAGAACGTCTGCGACGAGGGCAGGGGAGTGGGCCCCGGCGGCCAGGGCGTCTACCTGGACTTCGCCGACGCCGTCGAGCGGATGGGCCGCAAGGCCGTCGAGGGCAAGTACGGCAACCTGTTCGACATGTACCAGCGGATCACCGACGAGGATCCGTACGAGGTGCCGATGCGGATCTACCCGGCCGTGCACTATACGATGGGCGGCCTGTGGGTCGACTACGACCTCCAGACCACCGTCCCCGGCCTGTTCGCCATCGGCGAGGCCAACTTCTCCGACCACGGCGCCAACCGGCTGGGTGCCTCCGCGCTGATGCAGGGCCTCGCCGACGGCTACTTCGTGCTGCCGGCCACCATCAACGACTACCTGGCCCGCACCCCCCACCAGGAACCGGTCACCGACGAACACCCCGTCGTCCAGGAGGTGCTGGCCGAGACCGAGGACCGGATCAACCTGCTGCTGGCCGTCGACGGCGACCGCACCCCGGACTCCTTCCACCGCGAACTCGGCGAGCTGATGTGGGAGTTCTGCGGCATGGCCCGCTCCGACACCGGGCTGCGC
This sequence comes from Streptomyces sp. NPDC029151, assembly GCF_055564315.1. NCBI lineage: Bacteria > Bacillati > Actinomycetota > Actinomycetes > Kitasatosporales > Streptomycetaceae > Streptomyces > Streptomyces sp. NPDC029151. Next base: position 458,975 of record NZ_JBVHWQ010000001.1, on the reverse strand, counting down.
AAAGCCCTGGAGCGCATCCCGCAGATCCGCGAGGAGTTCTGGCGCCGCATCAGGGTGCCCGGCACCGGCGAGGAGTTCAACCAGTCGCTGGAGAAGGCCAACCGCATCGTCGACTACCTGGAACTCGCCGAGCTGATGTGCCTCGACGCGCTCCACCGCACCGAGTCCTGCGGCGGCCACTTCCGCGAGGAGTCCCAGACCCCGGACGGCGAGGCCGCCCGCAAGGACGACGCGTTCTCCTACGCCGCCGCCTGGGAGTTCACCGGTACCGGCGAGGCGCCCGTCCTGCACAGGGAAGACCTGGTCTTCGAGTACGTCCACCCCACCCAGCGGAGCTACGCATGAAGCTCACCCTGCGCGTCTGGCGGCAGAAGAACGCCGACGCCGAAGGAGCGATGTCCACCTACGAGGTGGACGACATCTCGCCCGACATGTCCTTCCTGGAGATGCTGGACGTCCTCAACGAACGGCTCATCCTCGCCGGGGAGGAGCCGGTCGCCTTCGACCACGACTGCCGCGAGGGCATCTGCGGCGCGTGCAGCCTCGTCATCAACGGCGACGCGCACGGACCGGAACGCACCACCACCTGCCAGCTGCACATGCGGTCCTTCCGGGACGGCGACACGATCGACATCGAGCCGTGGCGGGCGTCCGCGTTCCCGGTGATCAAGGATCTGGTGGTGGACCGGTCGGCCTTCGACCGGATCATGCAGGCCGGCGGTTACATCACCGCGCCGACCGGGTCCGCGCCGGAGGCCCACGCCACCCCGGTGCCGAAGGCCGACGCCGACTTCGCGTTCGAACACGCCGAGTGCATCGGGTGCGGGGCGTGTGTGGCCGCGTGCCCGAACGGCGCGGCGATGCTGTTCACCTCCGCCAAGGTCAACCACCTCAACGTGCTGCCCCAGGGGGCGCCCGAGCGGGAGACGCGGGTGCTGGACATGGTGGCGCAGATGGACGCGGAGGGCTTCGGCGGGTGCACGCTGGCCGGTGAGTGCGCCACCGCCTGCCCCAAGGGCATTCCGCTGATGTCGATCACGAGCATGAACAAGGAGTGGCTGCGGGCCGCCCGGAAGGCGGGCAAGCGGTAGCCGTCACCACCCGAGGACGTTCGCCGGACGGAGGCGGGCGGGCGGGGCCGGGAGGTGCTCCCCGGCCCCGTCTGGTGTTCCGGGCCCTTGTAGGCTCCCCGCATGATCTTCGAAACGAGGGGGAGGGGGCGGTTCCTCGACGCGGTGGCCGGTTTCGAGGCCGCCGTACGCGCGCAGGACGCCGACCGTTCGCTGCAGCACTTCCAGGAACTGCACCGGTACTTCGGCGAGGCGGATGACCAGGAGTTCCGGGAGGCCGGGCCACGCCTCGCAGCGATTCTGGACGAGATGCCGGCCGCACCCCGCGCCACCGTCGCCGTGCTCGTCGGCGCGTGCGTCGAACGCGGCGCCGACCCCACCGCCTGCGCACCCCGGGTCCTCGCCGGCCTCGACGGAGCCCTCGACGGCGCCCGGGAGTTCTGCGACCGCTGGGCGGCCACCGGCGGCGGCGACTTCCCCGACCCGCAGGCCGAGGAGCCGCCCGAGGACCTCCTCGACCGGGTCGGCCAGGACCAGGCCATCGCCTGGCTCACTCTCCACCACTGGGAGATGGCCTCCGTCGCCATGCTCAACCACGCCGCCGTCCGCACCGCCCTCGACGCCGGCACCCGCGCCCGCCTGTTCCGGACGCTGCGCTCGGTGGAGGAGGCCTCCGGTCACGACTTCAAGTGCCTGGCCTACGCCCTGCTCGTCCTGGACGACGAACCGCTGGTCGTGCTGCACCGCCCCACCGGCACCGGTTACGCGCTGCGCATGAGCGGTATCGGCGACATCTTCCAGCTGCACACCCTGCTCGCCGACGTCCTGATCGGCGGCGGCCACCTGCCCGGACGCGCCCCCTCCGCCGAGGAGGCCGCCGTCTGCCGGGACCGGCCCGGTCAGGTGGACACCACCGGGTCCTTCAACCTCGTCACCCCGTCCGGCGACTGGGTGTGGAACGAGGGCACCCCCTCCGACATCCCCGTCGTGGACGGCGTACGACTGCTCGTCCTGGACCCGCCGCCGTACGAGCGGAGCTGGCCCGCCGGCCGGTTCTTCCCGCACATGACGGGTGACCTCGTCCTGGAGCGGGTGCTCGACGCGGAGGAGGCCGGACGGCTGCTCGCCGGATGCGTGGCCAAGGACGGCTGACCCCGGCGTTCACCCGTGGCCGAGGACGGCTGATCCCGGCGTTCACCACCCCCACATCCGCTCTCCCGGCATCCGTCACGCGCACGCCAACCGGCGTCGGAAGAACAGGAGCGGCAGGCCGTACGCACCCGGCCCGCCGCCCCCGTCGCCGACCCGGCCCGTGCCCAGGAGAGAGCCATGACCGGCGTGACCACCCTCGACCGCCCCCCGCAGCCCGCGGCGCCCACCCGCTACACCGTCACCCTCGCCCGTGACGAGGCCGACGTGCGTGCCGCGCAGCGGCTGCGGCACGACGTCTTCGCCGGGGAGATGGGGGCCCTGCTGGCCACCGCCGAGCCGGGGCACGACGTCGACGCCTTCGACGCCTACTGCGATCACCTCCTCGTCCGCGAGGAGGTGACCGGGCAGGTCGTCGGCACTTACCGGCTGCTGCCCCCGGAGCGGGCCGCGGTCGCCGGCCGGCTCTACTCCGAGGGCGAGTTCGACCTCGCCGCCCTCAACGGGATCCGGCCCGGCCTGGTCGAGGTCGGCCGCTCCTGCGTCCACCCCGACCACCGCGACGGCGCCGTCATCGGCCTCGTCTGGGCCGGGATAGCCCGCTACATGACCGACCGGGGCCACGAGTGGCTGGCGGGCTGCTGCTCCGTGCCGCTCGCCGACGGCGGCGCCCTCGCCACCGGCACCTGGGAGCGGGTGCGCGACAGGCACCTGGCGCCCGAGGAGCTCCGGGTCCGCCCGCTGCTGCCCTGGGTCCCGAACACCCAGGTCCCGGCCGGCCGCACCGACCTCCCGGCGCTGCTGCGCGGCTACCTCCGGCTGGGCGCCTGGGTGTGCGGAGAGCCCGCGCACGACCCCCACTTCGGGGTCGCCGACCTGTACGTCCTGCTGTCGATGCGCCGGGTCGACCCGCGCTACCTGCGGCACTTCCTCTCCCTCGTCCCGGCCTGATGAGCGTCTGGCTGCCCACCGCGCCCTGCACCCCGGGCGCCTGCGTGGAGCCGGTCCGGGCCGTCGCCGCCGTACCCCGTGCCGTGCTGCGGCTGGCCGCGGTCGCGGTCCTGCTGCTGGCCGGGGTCGCGCTGTCCCCGCTCGGCGGGACGATCCCCGCGGAGTGGGTCAGGCGCTGGTGCCGGATGATCGTGCGGGCCGTCGGGGTCCGGGTCCGCATCACCGGAGCCGCCCCGCAGGGCGGCGGGCTGCTGCTGGTCGCCAACCACGTCTCGTGGCTGGACGTCCCGCTGCTCGCCGCCGTACGCCCGGCCCGGATGCTCGCCAAGACCGAGGTCCGGCGGTGGCCCGTGGCGGGCGCGCTCGCGGCGCGCGGCGGGGCCCTGTTCATCGAGCGGGACCGGCTGCGCGCCCTGCCCGGCACGGTCGCCGAGATCGCCGGCGCCCTCGGCGCGGGCGCGGCCGTGACCGCCTTTCCCGAGGGCAGCACCTGGTGCGGGCGCGCCCACGGCCGCTTCCGCCGGGCCGTGTTCCAGGCCGCGCTGGACGCGGGCGTGCCCGTCCAGCCCGTCGGCCTGCGCTACCGGCGGCTGGGCGGCGGGTCCGGCACCGCGGCGGCCTTCGTCGGTGAGGACACCCTGCTGGCGTCCCTGTGGCGGGTGGCCCGGACCCGGGGTCTGGTCGCCGAGGTGGAGGTCCACCCGCTGATCCGGCCGGGCACCCACGCCGACCGCCGGTCCCTCGCCGGCGTGGCCCAGCCGGCCGCCCCCCCCCAGCCCGCCTGGACCCACGCCGCCCTGGTCACCGCCCCACGGGCCCCGGTGCCGTACGCGTAACCACCACTTCTCGCGTGCACGCAGATCTTGAATGCGTAGAAATGCCGCAAAAGGGAATTCGGTGAGTGCACATCACTACTCCCTGAGGAGCGTGTGCCCATGTCTACGGGAACGCTTCTGGCGATCATCATTCCGATCGTGGTGGTGATCGCCCTGGCCGCTGTGGCGGTCTCACTGCTGATGCGTCGCCGTCACCTCCAGGAGCGCTTCGGCCCGGAGTACCAACGGACGGTCGAGGGGTCCGACAGCCGGTTCGCCGCCGAGCGTGAGCTGCGGGAGCGCGAGAAGCGGCACGACTCGCTGGACATCAAGGCGCTGCCCCCCGTCTCACGGGACCGCTACACGCGGGAGTGGACCAGTGTCCAGGAGGAGTTCGTCGACCGGCCGGAGGACGCGGTGCACGACGCGGACCGGCTGGTGACCTCCCTGATGCACGAGCGCGGGTATCCGACCGAGGGGTACGAGCAGCAGATGAGGGACCTCTCGGTGGAGCACAGCTCCACGCTGGAGCACTACCGGGCCGCGCACGAGGTGGAGGCCCTCTCCACCCGCAAGCAGGCGACGACCGAACAGCTGCGGGGCGCCATGGTGCACTACCGCGCCCTGTTCGACGAGTTGCTCTCCGACGGCGGCGGCCGGGCGCAGCCCGCCCGGCCCTGACCGCGATCACCACTCCGCACGGAGGAACCATGCACACGAACGACGACGCGGGCCGCGCCACCGGCGATCTGTCGACCGAGGACCTCGCCCAGCCGACGGCCACGGGTGCGGACGCCGAGCCGGAGGAGACCTCTCCGGGGGCCCCGGTGTATCCCGGTGAGAGCACCGAGACCCAGAGCGCGAGCGACACGTCCGTCGCCGGCGGAGCCGGGGCCGAGGCCCCGGCCGAGCCCCTGGCCGAAACCTCGGCCGACACGTCGGGGACCGCGCAGGCCCCGGCGGCCACGGGTGCTCCGGGCGCCTCGGACGACGAGGCTCCGCAGTTGCTGACGGACGACGACGAGCGGGCCTTCCGCGACCGCTGGCAGGCGATCCAGAACCGGTTCGTGGACGACCCGCGCGAGGCCGTGCACGACGCCGACGCCCTGGTCGCGGACGTCATGCAGACCCTGGCCTCCACCTTCGCCCAGCACAAGAGGGACCTGGAGAGCCAGTGGGGCGAGGGCGAGAAGGTGGACACCGAGGAACTCCGGGGAGCGCTGCGGCGCTACCGGTCCTTCTTCAACCGCCTGCTCAGCACCTGAGCCGCGCCTCGACCGCGCCTCGCCCACGGCGCCCCGCCCGGCTCAGGGCATGACCCGCGCCAGGTAGGGCGCCGTGGCGCTGCCCTCGGCCCGGGCCACCCGGGCCGGCGGGCCGGCCGCCACGATCCGGCCGCCCCGGTCACCTCCGCCCGGGCCCAGGTCGATCACCCAGTCGGCGCCCGCGACCACCGTCATGTCGTGCTCCACCACCACGACCGTGTGCCCGGCGTCGACCAGCCCGTGCAGCCGGTCCATCAGCACCTCGACATCGGCCGGGTGCAGTCCGGTCGTCGGTTCGTCCAGCAGGTACACGGTGTGGCCCTGGCGCCCGCGCTGGAGTTCGCTCGCCAGCTTGATCCGCTGCGCCTCCCCGCCGGACAGCTCGGTCGCCGGCTGGCCGAGCCGCAGATAACCGAGGCCCACGTCGAGCAGGGTGCCGAGGCTGCGGGCGGCGGCCGGGGTGTCCGCGAAGAACTCCGCGGCGGCCTCCACGGTCAGGTCCAGCACGTCGGCGATGCTCCGTCCCCGGTACTCCACCTGGAGCGTACGGGGGTTGTAGCGGGCGCCGCCGCAGTCGGGGCACGGCGCGTAGGTGCTGGGCAGGAACAGCAGCTCCACGCTGACGAACCCCTCGCCCTGGCAGGTCTCACAGCGCCCGCCGGCCACGTTGAAGGAGAACCGGCCCACCCCGTACCCCCGCGCCCGCGCCTCCTCGGTGCCGGCGAACACCTTCCGTACGACGTCGAACAGGCCCGTGTAGGTGGCCAGGTTGGATCGGGGGGTGCGCCCGATGGGCTTCTGGTCGACCCGGACCAGCCGCTCGACACCCGGCACCTCCTCGGTCAGCTCGCCGACGAGCGTGGACTTCCCGGAGCCGGAGACACCGGTGACCGCCGTGAACGCGCCGACGGGGAAGCCCGCCGTCACCCCGCGCAGGTTGTGCCGGGTCGCCGGCCCCACCGTCAGCCAGCCGCGCGGCTCGCGGACCTCGCGGGCCGGCCCGGGCGACTCGTCGAAGAGGAACACGGCCGTCGCCGACTCCTCCACCGAGGCCAGCTCGGCCGGCGGCCCGCTGTACAGCACCCGTCCGCCGTGTTCGCCCGCCCCGGGTCCCACGTCGACCACCCAGTCCGCGGCGCGCACCACCTCCAGGTGGTGTTCCACCACGAACACCGAGTTCCCGGCCGCCTTGAGCCGCTCCAGCACGGTCAGCAGCGCCTCGGTGTCCGCCGGGTGCAGTCCGGCGGACGGTTCGTCCAGCACGTAGACGACACCGAAGAGACCGGAGCGCAACTGGGTGGCGAGCCGCAGCCGTTGCAGCTCGCCCGCCGAGAGGGTGGGGGCGGCCCGGTCCAGGCTGAGGTAACCGAGGCCCAGCTCGACCACCGGCGCGATCCGGGACCTCAGGTCGGCCGTGAGCACCCTGGCCGTCTCGCCGCCGCCGTCGAGCAGCCCCGCGAGGTCGGTCAGCGGCAGCGCGGCCAGCTCGGCGATCGTCCGGCCCCCGAAGGTCACCGCGAGTGCCTCGGGCCGCAGCCGGCTGCCCCCGCAGGCCGGGCAGGGCGCGCTGGTCAGGAAGCGTTCCGCCTTCGCCCTGAGGGTCGCCGACCTCGTGTCGGAGAAGGTCTTGAGGACGTACCGCCGGGCGCTCGTGTAAGTGCCCTGGTACGGCCGTTGGATGCGGTCGGCGTCCCGGACCGGGTGCACGGTGACGACCGGCTGCTCGTCGGTGAACAGGATCCACTCGCGCTGCTCGGCGGGCAGGTCCCGCCAGGGCCGGTCCACGTCGTACCCGAGCGTGTCCAGGATGTCCCGCAGGTTCTTGCCCTGCCAGGCGCCCGGCCAGGCCGCGACGGCGCCCTCGCGGACGGACAGCGAGGGATCCGGGACCAGCAGCTCCTCGGTGGTGTCGTGCACCCGGCCGAGACCGTGGCACCCGGGGCAGGCGCCGGCGGCCGTGTTCGGCGAGAACGCGTCCGAATCGAGCCGCTCGGCACCGGGCGGGTAGGTGCCGGCGCGCGAGAACAGCATGCGCAGCGAGTTGGAGAGGTTGGTGACCGTGCCCACCGAGGAACGCGAGGTGGGGGCCGCGCGCCGCTGCTGCAGGGAGACCGCGGGCGGCAGGCCGGTGATCTCACCGACCCTGGGGGCCCCGACCTGGTGGATCAGCCGGCGCGCGTACGGCGCCACCGACTCGAAGTACCGTCGCTGGGCCTCGGCGTAGACCGTGCCGAACGCCAGGGAGGACTTGCCCGAGCCGGAGACGCCGGTGAACACCGCCAGTACGTCACGGGGGATGTCCACGTCGACACCCTTGAGGTTGTGCTCACGGGCGCCGCGGACGCGGACGTACGGGTCGTGGGGGCTGTGCATCGGGGGGATACTCTAGCCGCCCCCGTGCGCTACGACCGCGGAGGGTCGTTCCGGTCCTGCCGGGTGCCGAACTCGTCCCTGAGCCGGTCCTGCCCGGTGTCGACCTGCGACCGGTACTTGTTCCCGGTGCGCTGGTCGAGGTAGTCCCCGCCCTTGTCGATGCCCTTGTCGGCCGTGCTCTCGTGGCCCTTGAGCATGTCCTTGATCTTGTCCATGAAGGACATGGCAGCCCTCCTCGTCGCTTCCTGGCTTGCCATCCCAGGGTCACCGCCCCGGGCCGGGACCGCATCCCGAACCGCTCACCCGCCGAAGAGCGCGGCGAGCCGGCGGTAGGAATCCCGCAGCGCCGTGCGGTCGTAGGTGCTGGTGGTGACGAGTACCTCCTGCGCGCCCGTCTCCTTCAGCACCGTCTCCAGCTCGTGGGCGACCTCTTCGGCGGTGCCGGCGATGTGCCCGGCGAGACCGGACTCGTAGAAGCCCCGTTCCCTCGCGGTCATCGTGCGGGCCTCGACCTCCTCGGCGGGGGCGAGCGGCGGGAAGGTGCCGTGCGTGCGGGAGTACGCCATCGACCACGCCTCCGGGACCAGCAGCCGGCGCGCCTCCTCCGTGGTGCCGGCGACGGCGACCGTGCCGGAGACGACCACGTACGGCTCGGCCGCCCAGGGGGAGGGGCGGAACAGGGAGCGGTACCGGTCGATCCCGCGCAGCATCTTCTCGCGGCCGCGCAGATCACCGATGACCATGGGCAGGCCCGCGCGGGCCGCGATCTCCGCGCCCTCGCCCATGGCCAGCACGAACGGCGGCACGGTCAGCCCCTCCGCGGGGCGCGCGTGCACCCCGGACGGCGAGCCGCCCGTGAACCAGTCCAGCAGCTCCCCGAGCTGCGCCGCGAAGTCCTCCGCGTCCCCCTTGTCCCGGCCGAGCGCCCGGCGCACCCCGTCCGTGAAACCGACGGAACGGCCGAGCCCCATGTCGACGCGCCCCGGGAACAGCGCCTCCAGCACCCCGAACTGCTCGGCGACGACCAGTGACCGGTGGTTGGGCAGCATGACCCCGCCGGTGCCGACCCGGATGGTGCGGGTGGCCGCGGCGACCGCGGCGGCGAGCACGGTCGGCGCGGAGCCGGCCACCCCCGGCACCCCGTGGTGCTCGGAGACCCAGAACCGGTGGTAGCCCAGCGCCTCCGCCTCCCGGGCCAGCGCGACGGTGTCTCGCAGCGCCTCGGCGGGCGGACGGCCCTCACGGGTGCGGGAGCGGTCGAGGACGGAGAACCGGGTGCGGCTGATCACTGAGCTGCTCACGCAGGGTTCAACACCCTGACGGGCCGGGGATTCCCGCGCGGATCCGGCTCCCGGGTGCCGGGCACGAGATTTCCGTAATGAACGCCGGCTCCGTCGTGCTCCGCGTCGCCGCCGGCGCCCAGGTGGCCGGGGCCTCCGGGCTGGCTAGGGTGGCCGGTGTGACAGACAGCAGCAGGCGCCCGCTCGCCGTGTTCGACCTCGACAACACGCTGGCCGACACCGCCCACCGCCAGCACTTCCTGGAGAGCCGGCCGCGGGACTGGGGCGCGTTCTTCGCCGCCGCGCCCCAGGACCCGCCGATCGACGAGGGCGTGGCGCTGGCCGTGGAGAGCGCCGGCGCGTGCGAGGTCCTCTACCTCACCGGCCGTCCCGAGCGGTGCCGCCGCGACACGCTGGACTGGCTCGCGGCCCATGGCCTGCCCGAGGGGCGCCTGTTCATGCGGAGCAACGCCGACCGCAGGCCGGCCCGGTTCACCAAGCTGGAGATCCTGCGCCGGCTCGCCCGGGACCGGGAGGTCCGGGTGCTGGTGGACGACGACGAGCTGGTGTGCGACGACGCGGAACGCGCCGGGTTCACCGTCGTACGGGCCCGCTGGGCCGCGCAGTCGGCCGCGCTGCGGGAGGCGCAGGAGCGGGAGGGGCGTACCTGACGGGGCGGGTCACTCGTCGTCCTCGATGCGGAAGCCCACCTTGAGGCACACCTGCCAGTGCTCCACCTGCCCGTCCCCCAGCTGGCCGCGGATCTGCGTCACCTCGAACCAGTCGAGGTTGCGCAGGGTCCGGCCGGCGCGTTCGATGCCGTTGCGGATGGCCTGGTCGACGCCCTCGTGAGAGCTGCCGACGATCTCGGTGAGCCGGTAGGTGTGGTGGGTCATGAGGGGGCTCCTCTCCGCGCGGGTGTCACGCCGTACTCCACCGTGCCGCATCCCCGCCCGGCCCGCACGGCGTCACGGCCGAACCGCCGTAGCCCTTGACCTCCGCATTGGTCCATACCAAAATCCACCACACCCGTACGAGCCCCGCGCTCGTCCCCCCACGTCGGGCCCCCCTTCCCTGTCCCAGCACCCCAGCCAGACAGAACAGGACCCCTCGTGAGACGTCGTCTGCTCGCCCTCGTGTGTGTCACCGGAACCCTCGTCAGCGGCTGCGGGATGCTGCCCGGCGACCACGAGCGGAAGACCGTCACCGTGTGGCTGATGAAGGACAGCGCCTCCAGGGAGTTCCTGCAACGGTTCACCGAGGACTTCGAACGCACCCACGAGGACCTGCGCCTCGACATCCGCATCCAGGACTGGACCGGCATCGTCCAGAAGGTCCGCACCGCGCTCAAGGCGGACTCCGGCGACGGCCCGGACGTCATCGAGGTCGGCAACACCCAGGTGCCGCTGTACGCGGACGGTGGCCGGCTCGCGGACCTCACGCTGGAGTCGATGCGGGACTGGGGCAAGGAGAAGTGGCTGCCCGGTCTCGCCCAGCCCGGCAAGGACGGCAACAAGCAGTACGGCATCCCCTGGTACGCGGCCAACCGGGTCGTCATCTACCGCAAGGACCTGTTCGAGCAGGCCGGCATCACCCGTCCGCCGGAGACCCGCGACGCATGGCTCACGGCCACCGAGAAGCTCGACTCCGGCGGCAACCAGGGCATCTACCTCGCCGGACAGGACTGGTACACGCTCTCCGGCTTCATCTGGGACGAGGGCGGCGACCTCGCCCGGGAGAAGGACTACGCCTGGCAGGGCACCCTGGACACCCCGGCCGCCCTGCGCGGCATGGACTTCTACCGCAGGCTCCAGGCGCTCGGCCGGGGCCCCGCGGACGCCGACGAGGAACACCCGCCGCAGGCCGGAGTGTTCGCCGAAGGCCGGGTCGCCCAGATCATCGCCGTACCCGGACTCGCCCAGTCGGTCCTCCGGAAGACCCCGGAACTGAAGGGCAGGCTCGGCTTCTTCCCCGTCCCCGGCAGGACCGCCGGGCGGCCCGGCGCCGTCTTCACCGGCGGCTCCGACCTGGTCGTCCCGCGCAACACCGACGACCAGTTCGCCGCGACCGCCGTCGTCGCGGCGCTCACCGGCGCCAAGTGGGACACCGAACTCGCCCGCACCATGAACTACGTGCCCAACAAGACCACGCTGGCCGGCGCGGTCGCGGACGAGGAGGGGGTCGCCGCCATGGCCGCGGGCGCGGCGCACGGCAGGGCGACCCCCACCACCCCTCAGTGGGCCGACGTGGAGGCCGACAACCCGATCAAGGAGTACATGACCCGGGTGCTGAAAGGCGCGGACCCGGCGACCGAGGCCCGCCGCGCCTCACGGAAGATCACCGAGGCGCTCGCCCCCGACGTGGGCTGACCGCACGGTCACGGCCGCCGCAGGGGCCCGGCTCACCCGGCCACGCTCAGCGACAGCGCGAAGCGGTCCTGCGCGTCCGTCCACCAGTGGGTCAACCGGAGTCCGGCCGCGGCCAGTTCCGCCGTCACGCCGTCCTTGCGGAACTTGGCCGACACCTCGGTGCGCAGTTCCTCGCCCGCCGCGAAGTCCACGGCGAGACCCAGGGCGGGCACCTTCACCGTCTGCGCGGTCCGGGAGCGCAGCCGCATCTCGATCCACTCCCGCTCGGCGTCCCACACGGCCACGTGGTCGAAGGCGTCCGGGTCGAAGTCGGCGCCCAGTTCACGGTCGACCACGGCCAGCACGTTCTTGTTGAACGCGGCCGTCACCCCGGCCGCGTCGTCGTAGGCCGGGACCAGCACCGACTCGTCCTTGACCAGGTCCGTGCCGAGCAGCAGCCCGTCGCCCGGGGCGAGCAGCGAGCGCACCGAGGCCAGGAACGCGGCGCGTTCGGCGGGCAGCAGGTTGCCGATCGTGCCGCCGAGGAACGCCACGAGCCGGGGTCCCGGTGTCGCGGGCAGGGTCAGCGGGGCGGTGAAGTCGGCGATCAGCGCGTGGACGTCGAGGTCCGGGCGCTCCTCGATCAGGGCCTGCCCGGCCTGGACGAGGGCGCTCTCGCTGACGTCGACCGGGACGTAGACGGCGAGCGAGGAGAGGGCGTCGATCAGATAGCGGGTCTTCTCCGAGGAGCCCGAGCCCAGTTCGACCAGGGTACGGGCACCGCTCGCCGCGGCGATCTCACCGGCCCGCGCGGCGAGGATCTCCCGCTCGGCCCGCGTGGGGTAGTACTCGGGCAGCCCGGTGATCTGCTCGAACAGCTCGCTGCCGCGGGCGTCGTAGAACCATTTGGGCGGCAGCCATTTCGGGGTGACGGTGAGGCCGTGCAGGACGTCGGCGCGCAGCGCGGCGTCCGTCGCGTCCTCGGGGAGGGTACGGGTGACGTGCAGGGGGCTCAACGGCAGGGCTCCTTCGGGGTTGCGGCCGCCGGATCCTCCAGCGGGGCGAGCAGCACGCCGGCGCGGCTCGCGGTGAGCACGGTGCGGTCGGGGACCTCCTGCCAGAGCGGGTCGTCGTCGTACGGCTCCGAGGCGACGACCGTGCTCCGGCCGGGCTCCGTGCGGTACCAGAGCGAGTCGCCCCACGCGGTGGCGGCGATCGTGGTTCCGTCGGTCAGCAGCAGGTTGAGACGGGAGGCGGGGGCGGCGGCGGCCAGTCGGCGCACCGCTTCGCCCAAGGCCTGGTCGGGTTCGTCGCCGCCGCGCAGGCGGTGCAGGACGAGTGCCCAGACGAACGCCGAGTCGGTGCGGGCCTGGAGCGACAGCAGGTCGACCGGCGGCAGCGCGGTCACCAGGGGCGCGGCCGACTCCGGCCAGCCCGCTATCGCCCCGTTGTGGCTGAACAGCCACCGGCCGGCCGCGAACGGCGCCGCCGCGGCCTCGGCGTCCGCCCCGGCGAGGGTCGCGTCCCGGACGGCCGCGAGCACGGCACCCGAGCGCACGACCCGGGCCAGGTCGGCGAAGGACAGGTCGGCCCAGATCGGTCCGGCCCGCCGGTAGCGGGCCGGGACGGGGTCCTCCGAGGTGTACCAGCCCACCCCGAAACCGTCGGCGTTGACCGTCCCGTGCCGCTGCCGGCGCGGCGCCCACGACTGGCGGACCAGACTGTGCGGGGGCTCCGCGAGGACCTGGCCGAGCGGCGCCTCGGGCCCCAGGTAGGCGAGGTGTCGGCACATCAGACGCCCTCCGAGCGGGCGGTGCGGAACCCGGAGAAGATCTGCCGGCGGATCGGGTAGTCCCAGTTGCGGAACGTGCCCCGGCAGGCCACCGGGTCCACGGCGAACGAACCACCGCGCAGCACCTTGTACTCCGGTCCGAAGAACACCTCGGAGTACTCCTTGTACGGGAAGGCCTGGAAACCCGGGTACGGCAGGAAGTCGCTCGCCGTCCACTCCCACACGTCGCCGATCAACTGGCGTACCCCCAGCGGCGACTCACCGGCCGGGTAGCTGCCGGCCGGGGCGGGCCTGAGGTGCCGCTGGCCCAGGTTGGCGTGCTCGGGCGCCGGGTCGGCGTCGCCCCACGGGAAGCGCCGGGAGCGGCCGGTCACGGGGTCGAAGCGGGCCGCCTTCTCCCACTCCGTCTCGGTCGGCAGCCGCCGCCCGGCCCAGCGGGCGTAGGCGTCCGCCTCGTACCAGCACACGTGCAGCACCGGCTCGTCCGGCGGGACCGGCTCCGTGATCCCGAACCGGCGCCTGAGCCACTGGCCGCCGTCCCGCCGCCAGTACAGCGGGGCCGTGACGGAGTGCTGCCTGATGTGCGCCCAGCCCTCCGGCGACCACCAGCGCTCGGTGTCGTAGCCGCCGTCCTCGATGAACGCCTGGTACGCCGCGTTCGTCACCGGGGTCGTGTCGATCCAGAACGGCGCCACCTCCCGCGGGTGCGCCGGGCGTTCGTTGTCCAGCGCCCAGGGCTCACCGGAGGTGCCCATGGTGAAGGGGCCGCCCGGGACGAGGACTTCGGCCGGGCCGGTGAACAGCGGAAGCGGCTCCGGATCAGGGGCGGTCAGGGCCTGCGGCCCCTTCCGCAGCTGATGGGTGATCAGCATCGTCTCGTCGTGCTGCTGTTCGTGCTGGGCGACCATGCCGAAGGCGAAGCCGGCCTCCGTCAGCCGGGTGCCGTGGAAGTCCGCCGCCTCCAGCAGGTCCAGCACCCGGCCGCGGACCTCGGCCGCGTACCGGCGGGCCTCGGCGGGCGCCAGCAGCGGCAGCGAGGGCCGCTCGGCCCGCGGATGCTCGAAGGCGTCGTACAGGCTGTCGATCTCCGGCCGCATCGCCTCCCGGCCGCCGACCGCCCGCAGCAGCCACAGCTCCTCCTGGTTGCCGATGTGCGCCAGGTCCCACACCAGCGGGGACATCAGCGGGGAGTGCTGGGCGGTGAGGTCCGGTTCCTCGACACAGGAGGTCAGCAGCGTGGTGCGGTCACGGGCGGTGGTGAGGGAGGCCAGTGCGCGCTCCCGCAGGGCCTCGGTGTCCGTCGGCGTGGTCTCCGTCTCGGGGGCGGTCATGTACGGATGTCCTTCCTCCGGTGGGCGGTGGGGGTGTCCCCGGCCGGGCCGGAACGGGGCGGGTCGGCGGCGGGCAGCCGGTCCAGCAGGTCGTCGGCCGGACAGCGGCCCCGGGCGACGTAGCGTTCCCGGTACGCCGCCACGGCGTCGGTGATCCGGGTGGTGGCGCCGAGCCGGGGCAGCGCCTCCAGGGCGGCCGCGAAACAGGTGCCGGCGGCCTCGCGCAGCTCCGGGTCGGCGAGCCCGTGCCGGGCCGCGTCCACCCACAGCGGGTTGTGCGGTGCGGGGATGGTCAGGGCCCGCTCGGCCAGTGGTTTCACGGCCCGGTAGGCGGTCTCGGTGGCCTCCGGGTCGTCGAACAGCGCCGCCGTCACCGCGAGCGGCACCAGCCAGCCGTCCTCCCCGGGCTGTGCGTCGATCATCCGCAGCTCCAGATGACCGCGCGGCCGGACCGGCGGGAACAGGGTGGTCAGGTGGTAGTCGAGATCCTCCCGGGTGGGCGGCCGGGGGCCGCCGGAGCGCGTCCACTCCCGGAAGGTGAGCCCCTCGGGCACATCCCAGGGCCCGCTGTCCCGGCGGACGCACATCACCGGCGAGTCCAGCACGTGCCGGGCCCAGGTGGCCCGTGGCTCGCCGTGCAGCGGGGGAGCGCCGGCCCGGCCGGCACCGATCTCCATCCACATCAGCTGCCGGGTCGACTTCCAGCCGGTGGGCCGCCGGCCGAGCAGCGGCGAGTTGGCGAACGCGGCCACCAGGACCGCGCCCAGCAGGTGCGCCAGCCACCAGCGCCGGACGTGGCCCAGCGGGCCGGGCTCCTCGTGGCCGGCGTCCACGCAGACCTGGACGGACGCCGAGGCGCACATCATGTGCCGGCCGGCCGGACCGGTGCGGTCCAGGCAGGTCTCCATGGCGTCGTAACGGGGCTCGTGCAGGAACCTGCGCGGCGCGTGCCAGGGATCGTGGCCGATGCCCGCGAGCCCGAGACCGTCCTCGGCCAGCACGGCCCGGACGGCGTCCAGGTCGGCGGAGACGGTGTCGACGCACTCCATCAGGGAGGCGGCGGGCGGCGAGCTCAGCTCCAGCTGGCCTCCGGGTTCGACGGTGAACGCCGAACCGAGGGGTACGGTCCGCAGGGTGGCGTAGGCCGCTTCGAGTCGTTCGGGTGAGACGGGGAGCTGCGGCAGCTCCAGCGAGTGGACCAGCCACTCCAGCTCGACACCGAGGGTGCGGGGCGGCCCGGTCTTGAAGCAGATGCCCCGGACCAGGGCCTCCACCTCGGCCTCGGTGACGGCGGTGCGGTGGTTCGTACAGTCACCGCCGTCGCTCTGCGTGTCGGACATGTCGGGATCCTCCTGAAGTTCCTCCATGCCACCGGCCCGGGGTGTGGGCCGGACAGGCACTCGTCCCACCCAAAACCCTCGTGCCCGTTCGCACAAGGGTGCCAACCCGGACGTTCCGGATCCGTCACCTCCGTTTCCTTCTCCTTCTTTCCGCTTCCTTCCGCTTCCTTCCGTGTGTCCGGGCCGTTGGCCGTTCGGGCGCGGGAAACCTCGTTGCACCGCCTCACCAGCATCACCCAGGATGCGTACATGAGCACGACGGGGGAGACCGCGCGGGCCGCGGTCGCGGCGCCCACGGGGGTGGCGCCGTGAGCGCGCGCCTGCGCGGGATCGCCGAGGAGACCGAACGGATCGTGGCCGTGGGCCGGTACCGGATGCCGGTGGGCGGCCGGAAGACGGGTGACCTGGAGACGGGTGGCCGGGGGACGGGTGGCCGGGAGGTGGTGCTCGCCGGCGCCGTCGAGGCCGCGCGGGCGGGCACCCGGATGTTCGGGCCGGCACCGGTGCCGGTCCCGGCGGCACCGCCCGTGAGCGACACGGTCCACGAGGTCACCGGCGAGAGCAGCCTGGAGGCGGCCCGCCGGCTGACCGCTGCCGCCGCCCCCGTGGCCGTCCTGAACTTCGCCTCGGCCCGGAACCCGGGCGGCGGCTACCTCAACGGCGCGCAGGCCCAGGAGGAGGCCCTGTGCCGCGCGTCCGCGCTGCACACCTGCCTGCTGACCGCCCGTGCCTTCTACGACCACCACCGCGCCGACCGCGACCCGTTCTACACGGACCGGGTGATCCACTCCCCGGCCGTCCCCGTCTTCCGCGACGACCGGGGACGGCTGCTCGCCGAGCCGTACCTCGCCGGCTTCCTGACGGCCGCCGCGCCCAACGCGGGCGTGATCCGGCGTACGGCGCCGGAGCGGGCCGCCGCGATCCCCGGCGCCCTCGCCGTACGCGCCGAACGCGTCCTGGAGACCGCCGCGGCCCACGGCTACCGGCGACTGGTCCTGGGCGCCTGGGGATGCGGTGTCTTCCAGAACGACCCGGCGCAGGTCGCGGGCGCCTTCCGGACGCTGCTGGGCCCCGGCGGGCGGTTCGCCCGCTCCTTCGAGCACGTCGTCTTCGGGGTGCTCGACCGGACGCGGGGGGCCGTTGTACGGGAGGCGTTCGCGCGGGCCTTTCCGTAGTGTCCGGCCGGTGCCGGCGGCCGGAAACGTGCGGAGGGCGGCCGGTGGCCGCGGTCGGCGGCGGATGGCCGGTGCCGGCGGACGACGGCGGGACGGTCGTCGCACGACGGCGGGACGGCCGGCGGGTGGCCATGGGCAGGCGGCAGGTGACCGGTCGGGTCAGGTCCAGCCGTAGCGCTCGTGGAGGCGTTGGCGGACCAGGTTGAAGCGCATGCGGCCCAGCGCGCACGCCTCCCGGCGCATGCCCTCCTCGTGCAGCCGCAGCACCCGGTCCACGTCGACCCACGAGTCCCGGCCCGACCGGTCCCAGGGTCCGCTGCCGATCGCCACCCACTCGCGGTCGCCGTCGTGCCGCTTGCTGGAGAGCTGCACGGCGAGGAACGTGCCCGCCGCCTCCCGGGCCACGACCAGCACCGGGCGGTCCTTGCCCCGGCCGTCGTTCTCCTCGAACGGCACCCAGGTCCACACGATCTCCCCGGGATCCGGGTCTCCGTCGTGGGCCGGGGAGTACTCGGTGCGCACCCGGCCGACCTCGCGCGGGTCGGCCTCGGTGGTGGTGTGCGGGCCGCGGGGGCCCGGGACGTCTTCTTCGGTGAACGTGCTCACGGAGGCACCCTAGTGGTCCGCGCGACGCGCGTCGGACACCCGTACGTCACACGGACGTCCGTACGCGACGCGGGTGCCCGGCGGCACGCGGGTGTCCGTGCGTCACCCGGAGCCGGCGTCGCCGGGGTTCCGGGCCGGTGCCGTGCCGGGGCGCGCGCCGATCCGCATGCCCGGGCGCCGGCCGTGCACGGTCACGTACGTCAGTCCGGCCGCGCCGGCGGTGATGCTGCGGGCGGCGCCGTGCGGCAGCCAGACCAGGGCGCCCTCGGCGAGCGGCTCCGCCATGTCCGGGGTGCCGTCGCCGAGCGTCCCGCCCCCGGCGACGACCAGGACCAGCACGTCCAGCTGCGCCTCGGTGTGCGCCGTGATCCGGGCGCCGGGGGCCAGCCGGACCACGTTCGCGTCGAGCTGGCGTCCGCTCTCCGCCAGCTTCCACAGCACGCCGGACGCCGCCGGCGGTGCGTCGGCCAGCGCGCGGACGTCGCACAGGACGCGCGGGTCCGCCGCCGGGCGGCCGGCCGTCGTGGTGTCCATCGCGGACGGCGACGTCATCTGGTGTTCCTCTCGGCTCCTGCTGTCCCTGCCCCGCTCCCCGCTCACCTTACATTTAATACATGTAGGATTCGTGAAAAACGGGCGCGGGTGGAAGGAGTACCGGACGTGAGCACGCGGGAGAGCCCGCGCCGCCGGGAAGTGCTGGACGTGCTGCGCACCGCGCCCGCGCCGCTCGGGGTCGCGGAGACCGCCGAGCGGATGGGGCTCCACCCCAACAGCGTGCGGTTCCACCTGGACGCCCTGGTGGCCGACGGCCGGGTGGAGCGCCGTACCGAGGCGCCCACGGGACGCGGTCGGCCCCGTGCGGTCTACACCCCGCGCCCCGGCATGGACCGCGGCGGCCTGCGCGACTACCAGCTGCTCGCCCGCGTGCTGCTCAGCCGGTGGGCGGCCGCCGACCCGGCCGAGGCCCGGGCGGAGTTGACGGAAGCGGGCCGTTCCTGGGGCCGCTTCCTGACCGATCCCCTCCCGCCGGACGAACCCCCGACGCCCGAGAGGTCGGTCACCCGGCTGCTCGCCCTGCTGGACGGCCTGGGCTTCGCACCGCGGCCGGAAGGGGGAGAGCAGCCCGGCGGGCCGCCGGAGCGGATCCGGCTGCGGCACTGTCCCTTCCTCGAACTGGCCGAGGAGCGGAGCCGGTTGGTGTGTCCGCTCCACCTGGGCCTGATGCAGGGGGCGTTGGCGCGGCTGGGCGCACCCGTGACGGCCACCGCGCTGGAACCGTTCGCCGAACCCGACTCCTGCGTGGCCCACCTGGCCGGAGCGCCGGGCGGCTGACCCGCATCGGCCCCGCCGAACACCCCGTCCGGACCGACCTCGTCACCCACACCGCGGAAAGGCCCCCCACTCATGCTCCCCGCCCCCGCCGCCACCGCCGTCACCTTCGTCTGGCTCGGGATGGTGCTGGCGATCTCCTTCCTGGAGGCCCCGCTGAAGTTCCGGGCCCCCGGGGTGACGATCCCCGTCGGACTGGGCATCGGCCGGCTGGTGTTCCGGGCGCTGAACGCGGTGGAGGCCGTCCTCGCGGTCACCGTGGCCGCCTCCGTCGCCGTGGGGGAGGCCCCGGCCGGGGTCGTCGGGCTGACCGCGGCGGTGGCGGCACTCCTCGCCGTCCAGCTGGCCGTCGTCCGCCCCCGCCTCAACCGCAGGTCGGACCGGGTCCTCGCGGGCGAGGAACTGCCCCGTTCGCGCAGCCACCTGTGGTACGTGGCGCTGGAGGTGCTCAAGGCCGGCGCCCTGATCGCCCTGGGAATCTCCCTGCTCTCGGTGTGATCCCGTAGGGTCGGGCCGGGGGCGACCGGGGGTCACCGGCCGGCCCGGGGACGACCGGGGGGACCACGGAACATGCCGACACCCGCACAGATCCGGGCGGAGGCCGACCTGCCGACGCGCCGGCTGGCCGGACTGGCGCTCAACCCGGCCGTGCCGCAGGACGTCCTGCTCCGGCTGCTGGCCGAGGCGCCGCTCGCCGTACGCATGGTGCTGTGCCGGGACCGTGCGCTGCCGGCCGCCGTCGTGGACGCGGTGATCGCGCACCCCGACCCCCGCACCCGCGGCTTCTTCGCCGTCAACCCCCATGCCGACCCCGCCCAGCGGGCCCGGCTGGTGGACGATCCGGACTGGACCGTCCGCTGCCACCTCACCGAGGGGCCCCGCACGCCGCTGCCGTACCGGCCCCTGCCCGACGAGACCGT
Source organism: Streptomyces sp. NPDC029151 (assembly GCF_055564315.1). Taxonomy (NCBI): domain Bacteria; kingdom Bacillati; phylum Actinomycetota; class Actinomycetes; order Kitasatosporales; family Streptomycetaceae; genus Streptomyces; species Streptomyces sp. NPDC029151. The sequence continues at coordinate 439,231 of NZ_JBVHWQ010000001.1, read as the reverse complement.
CGTCCGCATGATCACCACCTACGACGGCGAGGAACCGCTCGGCTCGGCCGGGTTCTGGCAGCAGACGTCCCGGGAGCTGATCCGCTCCCTGCCCACACACCCCGTAGCCGAGGTCCGCCGGTGGGGCGTCGGCCACTGGGCGTCGCTGTCCGCCGAGCGGCGGGCCGCCCTGCTGGCCGACCCGGACGTACAGGTGCGCGAGCGGGCACGGGAGATGCGGCGCTGGGAGGACCCCGCGTGGGTGGAGGACCGGCTGCCCGCGCGGCCCTGCCACGCCCGCACCGACATCCTCCTCAACCGGGCGCTCGGCAGAGCCGTCGTGGACAGGGTCCTCACCGCGCCCGCCAAGGCCGACGAACGGGCCACGATCGCCCTCAACCCCACCCTTCCCTCCGACGTGGTGGCCCTTCTGGCCGGTGACCCCGACCCGGAGGTGCGCGAGCGGATCGCGGGCCGCGCCGACCTGGGGGCCGCCGAACGCCACGCGCTCGTCGCCGACCCCGAGCCGGCCGTGCGCAGGGCGGTGGCCCGCCATCCGCGGCTGGGTCCCGGTGAACGCCGTACGCTCGCGACCGACCCCGACCCGGAGGTACGGCTGGCCGTCTCCGTCCACCCCGCCTTCACCGAGCGGGAACGCGCCCGGATCGACTACCGGGTGCCGACGGACCGCGCGTTCCGCTTCCGCCCGGCGCCCGGGACACCCCGCGACCCGGCCGAGGTCCGCCGGGACGCCCTCTCCACGCACCCGCTGCTCCGCAGGGAGGCCGCGCGGGAACACACGCTGCCGGCCGACCTGGTGGCACGCCTCGCCGCCGACGACGACCTCGGCGTCCGCGTCCTGCTCGCCCAGAACCACCCGGACGCACCGCCGGCCCTCCTCCTGCGCGCCTTCCTGGAGTACACCGGCCCGGACCGTGAACGCCTGCCGACCCTGACCCACTTCCCGCGCACCGGGCTCGCCCACCTCGCCGACCACGCCGACCCCACGGTCCGCGCGCTCGCGGCCCGCGACCCGGACACCGGGCCGGCCGTCGCCGAACGGCTCACCCGTGACCCCGACCCCGAGGTCCGTGCGGCGCTGGCCCGCCACCCCAACCTCCCGGCGCCCCGGGTCGCCGAACTCCTCGCCGACCCGGAACTCGCCCACGCCGCCGCCGCGAACCCGGCGCTCACCCCGGAGACGGTCGACCGGCTCGTGCGGACGTGCGGCCGGGGCCCCTGGTGAGGGACCCCGGCCGCGCACGACAGCCCTTCCTCAGCGCTCCTTGTCCACCGGCACCTTCTGCGACGGAGGCGTCACCAGGCCGTTCGGCGAGGGCGAAACGCCGTTCACCGGCTGCCCGTTCTCGCCCACCGTGGAAAGCAGCTTCCGGGCCAGGCCCAGTCCCGTACCGCCCATGGTGAGCGCCTTGGCGAACAACTCGCCCATGCCGTCGGCGCCGTTGAGCAGCACCATGTTGTCGACGTTGCCGAAGGCGGACGCACCCGCCTGCACGATCTCCGGCCACTTCTCCGCGAGTTGCTGGGCGACGACCGCCTCCTGGTTCTCCGCGAGGGCCGCGGCCCGGGCCTTGATGGCCTCCGCCTCGGCCAGACCCTGGGCCCGCGTCGCCTCGGCCTCCGCCAGGCCCCTCGCCTGCGCGGCGGCGGCCTCGGCCTCACCGGTGGCCCGGGTGGCGTCGGCGGTCGCCGCGCCCCGGCTCTTGGTCGCCTCGGCCTCGGCCGCCGCGGCGGTCTTCACCCGGGTCGCCTCGGCCGCCGCGGCCAGCTCCGTCTCCTTCGCCTTCGCCTGGGCCGCCGAGATCCGCGCGTCACGCTCGGCCTCGGCCAGCGTCCGCTTCTCGTACGCCGTGGCGTCGGCCGGCTTGCGGACGTCCGCCTGGAGCTGCTGCTCACGCCGGTGCGCCTCCAGCTCGGCGACCCGGGTCTCCTGCACGACGACCTCCTGGCGGGCCGCCGCCGCGGCGAGCGGGCCGGCCTGCTGGGCCTTGGCCGCCGCCTTGTCCCGCTCGGCCTGGTAGCCGGCCTGCAGGATCTCGCTGTCCCGGGTGGCCTCCGCCATCCGCGCGAACGACTGCTGCTCGGCCTCCGTGGCCAGCCGGTTCGCCTCGGCCTGGGCGATGCGCGCGTCCCGCTGCACGGCCGCCGCGTGCGGCATCGCCAGGTTCTGGATGTACCCGGTCGGGTCCTCGATCTCGTGGATCTGCAGCGAGTCCACGATCAGACCGAGCTTCTCCATCTCCGTACCGCAGGCCGCCCGGGTCTGCCCGGTCAGCTTCTCCCGGTCGCGGATCATGTCCTCGACCGTCAGCCCGCCCACGATGGACCGCAGATGACCGGCGAAGACGTTGTGCACCCGCTCCGCCATCAGCCGCTGCTGGTCCAGGAACCGGCGGGCCGCGTTCGCGATCGACACGAAGTCGTCGCCCACCTTGAAGATGACCACGCCGCGCACCTTCAGCGGAATGCCCTGGTGCGTCACGCAGTCCACGTGCAGCTCGGTCTCGTTCAGGTCCAGCGACAGCTTGCGCACCGCCTGCACCCCGGGCAGCACGAGCGTGCCCCGCCCCGTGACGATGCGGAAGCCCATGCCCTCCTCCAGGCCCTCGGTGCGGTGCTTGGACCCGGAGATGATGAGCGCCTCGTTCGGCTCGGCGACCCGCCACATCAGCTTGAACAGACCGATCAGTACGAGGACGGCCACCACGACCGCCCCCGCAACGACGCCGACAACCATCGGCATACGCCCCCTTTGCATGGTGCCCGTTCGGCACCGAACGAAGGGAGTGTGCGCCTGCCGGATCCCGTGGTGAAGACACCGGGGATTCCTTGTCACAATCTTGACGCGGGCCGCCCTCACCTGGGGCGACCGCCGCTCAACTGTCGTAGGCGGCCGTGACGTAGACCGTCCTCGGCGGCAGGTGCTCCACGACCATCACCACCGTCCCGGGCGCTATCCGGGCCGTGCCGTCGGCCGGGTGGGCGAGGAAGTGCTCCGCGCCGCCGCGCACCCGCACGATCACCTCGCCGACGAGCCCGGGCCCGACCGTTCCCGTCACCCGTCCGATCAGCCCGACCATCGACGCGTCTCCCATGGCCCCAGCGTACGGGCGGAACGCCGTCACGCGACCGGCCCGTCCGCGTCCGCCCGCAGCGGCGGCCACCGCTCGTGCCAGCGCAGCTCCGCCTCCAGCTGCGCCGCCAAGGAGACCAGCAGCGGCTCACTGTGGGCCGGGCCGAGCAGCTGGGCGCCGACCGGGAGTCCGGGGCCGGCGAACCCGGCGGGTACGTTCACGCCCGGCCAGCCGAGGACGTTCCACGGCCAGGCGTAGGGGCAGGCGGCGATGACGGCACGGTCCGTGGCCATTGCGCCGAGCCGGGAGAAGGCGCCGATCCGGGGCGGGGGCAGGGCCGTCGTCGGCGCGAGCACCACGTCGTACGCGCCGAAGAACGCGCCGATCCGCCGCTGGAGCACCGCCTCGGCGCGCCGGGCCGCCCGCAACGGCACCCCGCCCAGCAGCCTGCCGAGCCGGGCCGCCTCCCGGGTGCGCGGGTCGAGCAGCGCGGGGTCGGGGGCCCGGCGGGCCCGCTCGGCGATCCCGGCGGTGGCCCGGGGCACGAAGGCCAGCCCGATCTGCCCGTACGGCGGATCGGCCTCCTCCACCACATGCCCCAATCCCGCCAGTTTCTCGGCGAGTTCCACGACCCGGGCTCGGATCTCCGGGTCCAGCCGGACGGGTACGGCGGTGAACGGCGGCTTCAGGGACAGCGCGACACGCAGCCGGCCCGGGTCACGGCCGACCGCGTCCGCCACGGTCAGCGCGGGCGGCCGGTGCGGGTCGCGGTCGTGGTTGCCGCTCGCCGCGTCCAGCAGCAGGGCCGCGTCGGCGACCGTCCGGGCGAGGGTGCCGTTGACCGTGATGCCGTGGAAGGACTCGCCCCACGGCCAGGTCGAGATCCGCCCCCGCTGCGGCTTGACGCCGATCAGACGGGTCCAGGCGGCGGGGATGCGCACCGAGCCGGCGCCGTCGGAACCGAGCGCGGCCGGGACGAGCCCCGCGGCGACGGCGGCGGCCGAGCCCCCCGAGGAGCCGCCGGGCGTGTGCCCGGTGTTCCAGGGGTTGCGGGTCTCCCCGAACGCGGGCCCCTCGGTGAACGGCCACTGTCCCAGCTCGCACGTGTTCGTCTTGCCGACGATCACCGCGCCGGCCGCGCGCAGCCGCCGTACCGCCTCACCGTCCGCGGCCGCCGGCGGGAACGCACCCCGGCAGCCGAACGCGGTCGGCTCACCCGCCACGTCCATGTCGTCCTTCACCGCCACCGGCACCCCGAGCAGCGGCTTGGCGACCCCGGCGGCCAACTCCCGGTCCGCGGCGTCCGCTTCGGCGAGCGCGGCCTCGGCCCGTACGATCCGGAAGGCGTTCAGCGTGGGCTGCGCGGCCTCGATCCGGGCCAGCGCCTCCTCCACCAACGCCCGGGAGGTCACCTCCCCACGGGCGAGGGAACGCCGGGCCTCCACGAGTCCGGCGGCACGGCCGGCACGGTCGGGCGTCATGGGCGAGCACCTCCGGGAGACTCCGGGCACGATGTCTACCGAACGGTAACGTCAGAGCGGGGCGTGAGCGTGGTTTTCACGCGATGTCCTGCTCAGGGGATGCAGCGGTCTTCCCCCACCGCACCCTGAGAAGAACGCAATTCGGCCATCGGACGTGGTGGCGATGGCTGAGGGCTACAGTTTTCCCCTGTGGGCCACATCACAAAGAGTCACGTGATGGGCTCGGACGACGTGCGCGCATGGAAAAGCAACAATCTGGGGGGATTGTCGGTGCGGGAGATGGTGAAGGGCTCGAATGCGACGCTTTCGGCCCTCAGTGACAACGTCGGTTCGGTCATCGTCAGCCTGCGCTGGGCAAGCACGAGCGGCGAGGGCGACGCTGACGTGTCGGTTCTGTTGCTGGGGCCGAACGGCAAGGTGCGCAGCGACGCCGACTTCTACTTTTACAACAACCCGGTTGCATCCGACGGTAGTGTCCAGCTGCTCGGCAAGGTCCCGGTCGAGCAGGGTGACGAGGACCGGATCGGGTTCGACCTGACGGCCGTACCGGAGGATGTCGACAGGATGGTCATCGCCGCGAGCCGGTACGGCGGTGCCCACTTCGGTGACCTGGAGGACCTCACGGTCACCCTCTCCGATGGCACCGGCGAAGGTCTCCTCCGATTCGCGATCGACGACGCCCGATCAGTGAGCGCGGTCATCTTTGGCGAGCTGTACCGCCGCGACGGCGCATGGAAGTTCCGTGCCGTAGGGCAGGGATACGCCGACGGTCTGGCCGGTCTGGCGACGGATTTCGGTGTCGACGTCGATGACGACGCCGCAGCGGAGTCGGCACTGGACGACGGCACGGGCGACGAGGAAGGCATGACGGCCGAAGCCTCCGAGCCCGCTCGTGAGCCGGCACTGCCCGCCGTGCCCTCCCCGCGTCGGCCGGACGATGCGGACCGAGTGCCCGGTCCGACGCCACGCCCCCGTACGGCGAAGCGGAAGATCACCCTTCCCAAGGCGGCGAAGAAGTCTCTCGCCGAGAACGAGACGTGGAGGGAGGCGAGGTTGTTCCCGGTCTCGGCGCTCAAGAGCGACCGGGACCGAGAGGTGCGCGCGACCTCGGTCCTGCTGTCGGTCATGGCCCAGGTGCCGGAGTTCGGCAGACGGCTCATGGCCGGCTTCGGCGCGCCGGCGGGCCGCATGGAGACGTTCGTCGAAGTTTCCCTACCTCACGGTGACACACCCCGACGACCGGACGGCGTCGTCCGCGTGGAGCGGGCGGGCAAGTTGTGGACCGCGCTGATCGAGACGAAGACCAACGGGAACGCGCTCAAGAGCGACCAGGTGCAGGCGTACATGGACATCGCCGCACGCCGAGGGTACGAAGCCGTGATCACGCTGTCGAACGACGTCGCCCTGGAAGGAAGTCCGCTCGTGGACGTCAAGACCGACGGGCGGCGCAAGCACAAGGTGGCCCTGTGGCACCTGTCCTGGGCGGAGGTCGCCTACCAGGCACACGTGCTGATCCGGCATGAAGGCGTGGGGAACGCGGCGCACGCTTGGCTGCTCCAGGAACTGTTGCGCTACCTCCAGCACGAGAACTCCGGCTGTCACGGGTTCCAGAACATGGGCCCCGCCTGGGTGCCCGTGCGCAACGGCATCGACGACGAGACCCTGTGCCAGGGCGACCCGAGGGCACTCGACGTCGTGGAGAGCTGGGAACGGCTCATCCGCCAGGTCTGCCTCGGGCTCGGAGGCGAACTCGGCCGCAAGGTGCTCCCGGTCCAGCGGGGCAAGCGGGGCAGGGACCCCCGCGAACTGCGCCAGGCCCAAGCCGATCGGCTGTGCCTGCAGGGCCGACTCCAGGCCGAACTCCGCATCGACGGCGCTCCCGGTGTGCTGTCGGTCGGCGCCGACTTGCGCACCGGCAAACTGCGGGTCTCCACGGACGTTCCCGCGCCGGCCCAGGGCTATCCCCTGACGTGGGTGAAGAGGCTCATCCGATGCCTGGCGGAGGCACCGGCCGACCTGCATATCGAGACACTGCTCGACGGTGAGACAGGTGGCCCCCGCGGCACGCTGGAGCGGTTGCGCCCCGAGCCCGCCGACCTGCTGCCCAAGGCAGAGGGTGCACGTATCACGGGCTTCCGCCTTTCCTTGCTCAAGTCCATGGGGCATGGCCGAGGCAACGCGGAGACGGGATTCATCCGCAGCGTCGACGACGCTGTCCAGCGTTTCTACGGCCATGTGTGGGTGCCTTTCGACCGCCCGACTACGCGACGCGCGTCCGCCAGAGAGCCGGTGACATCCGCATGAGGCCGTCGCCCCGCTGAGCGGCGGGCAGGGGCGGCTCTGTCCTGTCCGATGGATCAGGACAGAGAGCCGGAGCTGGCGAGCCGGTGACCCGTCGACGGAGAAGGCGCTGCTCGTCACGAATCCCTTGCAGTGTCGGCGGACTCCAAGCGGACTGCGGACGCCCTTGCCTCGGACGGCCACTCGGCACGCATGACAGGGCGGCTCGGCAGGCGCTCGAACCAGTCGGCGCGCCGCTCGGCGAGGTTCTCGACCGTGCCGGAGGCTTGGAAGAAGCCGTGCTCGGGCGACTCGCGGTTGTGGTCGCTGTCGTAGAAGTGCACGGCCCATTCGCCGAGCGCCACCGATCGCGCCTCGTCGAGGAATGCATAGGGGCGAGCGGCGAGGTCTCGTTCTCGGGCCGTCCGACCTGGCTGGGAGCCCACGGCACCCGCCGACGGAGGCCCGGTGGTGCAGGGCCGCGGGGAAGGCGTGTTCCGCCTCGACCAGGTCACAGGGCTCCTCGCCGTGCTGCTCCGGGCCCTCGACCTCGAACCAGCTGTCCGTATGCACGGAGAACCCTTGGTCCAGGCACATAGCGCCTGGACGTCCGGTGCGTCGCGTGGGGGAATCAGTCCAGCAGCCGGCGGAGCCACGCGACCCGGGTCGCGCGGGCCGTGCGGGAGAGGGCCGCGTCCGGGGCGAGGGCGTCGAAGCCGTGGCAGCCGCCCGGCCAGACGTGCAGCTCGGCCACGCCGCCGGCCTGCCAGATCCGGGACGCGTAGCCGACCACCTCGTCCCGGAAGGTCTCCGCCGAGCCGACGTCCAGGAAGGCCGGGGGCAGACCGGACAGGTCGGCGGCCCGGGCCGGTGCCGCGTACGGGGAGACTTCCGCGGAGCCCCGGCGGTCGCCGAGCAGGGCCGTCCAGGCCGTCTCGTTCGCCGTCCGGTCCCACAGGCCCCGGCCGGCCATCTGGCGGCTGGAGACGGTGTCGTTGCGGTCGTCCAGCATCGGGCACATCAGCAGCTGGCCGAGCGGGCGCGGGCCCCGCCGGTCCCGGGTGAGGAGGGCGAGCGCCGCGGTGAGACCACCGCCCGCGCTGGCGCCCGCGACGACGATCCGGTCCGGGTCGCCGCCGATCTCCCGCGCGTGCTCCGCCGTCCACAGCAGTCCCGCGTACACGTCCTCGACCGGCGCCGGATGCGGGTGTTCGGGTGCCAGCCGGTACTCCACCGACACCACGACCGCGCCCAGTTCCCGCGCCCACGCCAGGGGTTCGGTCACGCCCGCCCGGTTGGTGCCGGCCACCAGGCCGCCGCCGTGCACGTGGTAGATCACCGGCAGCCCCGCCGGAGCGGCCGTCGGCCGGCACACGAGCAGGGAGACACCGGGGGCGCCCTCCGGCCCGGGTACCGTGCGGTCCTCCGCCTCGAAGGCACCTTCCAGGGTGACGTCGACCAGCTCGCAGACCGCCGCGCCGCGCCGGGCGGCCTCGACGTCGTCCGGGGTGAACCCGGGCGCGACCACGCCCCGGAACGACTCCAGTACGGCGGCGAGTTCCGGGTCGAACGGCGGCGGGACCAGGGACATGGCAGCTCCTTTCCGTGACGCCCGGCGATCACTGCCCGAGCACGCGTGCCCCACGCACGCGGTCGTCTGCCGTCTACCCCCTCAAGCCCGGAGGACGACCTGCCACGGCGGCGGTCCGCCGGCCCGGGGCCGGGCCTGCGGCCGGAGCGGGCCTGGCGGGGCGGGCCGCCAGGTGGCGCAGCAGCGCCGCCGCGGTCAGTACGGCGACCAGTCCGCACACCCCGCTCCAGCCGTACCGGGCGTAGGCCCGTGTGCCGAGCCAGGAGCCGGTGCTGCCGCCCAGGTAGGCGCAGGTCATGTACGCGGTGTTGAGGCGGCTGCGGACGCCCGCGTCGACGGCGTGCACGCGGACCTGGTTGGCGACCGTGCCCGACTGCATGCCGACGTCCAGCAGCAGCGTCCCCGCCACGAGCGCCACCAGGCCGGCCGTGCCGCCGAGACCGCCCAGCGCGAGGAGCGCGGCGGAGACGGCGACCAGGAGGAAGCAGACCAGGTTCACCCGGTCGGGGCCGCGCCGGTCCACCTGCCGGCCCGCGAAGGGGGTGACGAGCAGGGTCACCGCGTTGACCAGCGCGAGCAGCCCGACCGCGGACGCGCCCAGCCCGTACGCCGGCCCGGTCAGCAGCAGCGAGAGCCCCGTCCACACGGCGGAGAATCCGGCGAACACCGCCGCCTGGTACCAGCAGGAGCGGCGTAACCGCCGTTCCCGGCACAGCAGGCGGAGGGGGTCGGCCAGCAGCCGCGGGTACGGCCGCCGGGACGCCGGGCGGGTGACCGGCAGCGCGCGGGCGAGGAGCAGCGCGACGGCCAGGGTGAGCAGGGCCGCGACGAGGTACGGCGCCCGCCAGCCCAGCCGCTCGCCGAGGACCCCGCCGGCCGTCCGCGAGAGCAGCATGCCGGCGAGACAGCCGCTGAGCAGGGTGCCGCCGACGACGCCCTGCCGCTCCTCGGGGACCAGCCCGGCCGCCAGCGGGCCGGCCAGCGGCGCGATCACCGTGGCCGCCCCGGTCAGGGCGCCGGCCGCGAGCAGCGGCGGCAGCGCGGGCGCGAACGCGGCGGCGCACAGGCCGAGGCCGGTCAGACCGAGCAGGGTGACCAGCAGCGGGCGGGCGGGCACCCGGTCGCCCAGCGGGACGAGCAGGAAGATGCCCGCCGCGTAGCCGAACTGGGTGGCGGTGACCACGCCCGCCGCCGCGCCGGGGGAGACGCCGAGGCCGGCCGCCGCGAGCGGGGCGACCGCCTGCGGTAGGTAGACGTTGCCGACGGCGACCCCGCAGGCCAGTGCCATCAGGGGAACGAGCCGGGAGGAGGCGGAAGGGAGCGGGGTACGCTGCCCGGTGCGGTGATCCGTCATGTGCCGAAGTCCAGGGCACGTGCGGCTGGTTGTCGAAGGATTCAGCCGGGGGCTACATGATCAGCTTTTTGCTCGGTGTGGACGACCTCGCCGACACCCGGTTCGCGATCTCCCCGCTCGGCCAGCTGATGGAGAGCCTGCGGGTGCTGCGGGCCCCCGCCCTGCACCCCCTGCACCACGGCTGGCGCCGTACCGCGCTCGCCGCCCTCGCCCCCGGCGACGGACCCCTGCTGTCGTCCCTGGTCGGCCCCACCCTCGCGCTGCCGGACTTCCTCACCCCGCGGCCCGCCGTCCACGCCCCGGCCTTCGAGGAGGAACTGGCCGTCGTCCGGGCCACGCCCCCGGAGGTCGTACGGCACGACCTGCGCGCCGCGCACGCGCCCCGGCCGCTGCCCCCGGCCCTGCGGCAGGCCGCCACGCCTGGGGAGGAGCCCGTCCGGGAGCTCCTCGACACGCTGTGCGCCGTGCTGGCCCGCTACTGGCAGTCCGCCCTGCTGCCGTACTGGCCGCGGATCCGGCTGGTGCTGGAGGCCGACGTCCGGCACCGGGCGGACCGGCTGGCCACCGGCGGTGCCGGAGCGCTGCTGTCCGGGCTGCACCCCAACCTCCGCTGGCGCGGCGGGGTGCTGACCATCGCCCGGATGACCGGCCGGCACGAGGTCGCGGGCGAGGGGCGGGGGCTGCGGCTGATGCCCTCGGTGTTCGCGCACAAGCCGGCACCGCCGATCAGCGCCGAGGCGCCGCCGATGCTGGTCTATCCGGGCCGGGGCACGGCCACCCTGTGGGAACCGGAGCCCGCACCCGACGCCTCCGCCCTCACCGCGCTCCTAGGGGCACCCCGGACCACGCTGCTCCGGCTGCTCGCCGAACCCCTGCCGACCGTCGAGCTCGCCCGCCGCCTGGGCGTCACCCCGAGCGCCGTCTCCCAGCAGCTGCGGGTCCTGCACGCGACCGGCCTGGTGACCCGCGTCCGGGACGGGCGGCGCGTGCTGTACCGGCGCAGCCCGCTGGCGGAGCAACTCGCCGGGGGACGGCCGGACCCGGGCTGACTTCGAGGGCGCTCCGGGCTGACTCCGAGGGTCTTCCGGGCTGACTCCGAGGGTCCTCCGGGCTGACTCCGAGGGCGCTCCCGACTCCAAGGGTGCTCCGTGCCGGGCGCCGCTGCCTTCGCGTCGGGCCCGTCGGCCGGACCGTACCGGGCTCGCCTCGGACGCCGTGATCCTCGTGCCGGTGCTCGTGCCCGCATGCGGCAGGGGCCGGAGCCTCGTCGGCTCCGGCCCCTGCGGGCAGTCGGCGTGCGCCCTCGCGGGCGGTCGTCCGGCTCCCGTGCGCCGTCGTGCGGCTCGGACCGGGCGGTCGTGTCCGGCTCCCGTGCGCTCCTCGTACGGCTCAGACCGCCGCGGGCACGTTGCCGTGCAGGCGGGCCACGACCTCGGTCAGCTGGGCGGCGACCTCGGCGTCGTCGGACGGGTGGGTCTCGGCGAAGCGGGTCAGGGAGCCGGGGATGGACAGCTTGATGTCCTCGATCACCTTGCCGCCGGCGATGCCCACGGCCTTGCGGGTGTCGTCCTGGGCCCACACGCCGCCGTACTGGCCGAAGGCGGTGCCGACCACGGCGACGGGCTTGCCGCCGAAGGCGCCGGCGCCGTACGGGCGGGACAGCCAGTCGATGGCGTTCTTCAGGACGGCCGGGATGGTGCCGTTGTACTCGGGGGAGAAGAACAGGAAGGCGTCGGCGGCCTGCGCGGCCTCACGCAGCTTGGCGGCGGCGGCCGGGACGTCGCCCTCCACGTCGATGTCCTCGTTGTAGAACGGGACGTCGGCCAGGCCCTCGAACAGCTCGACCTCGGCGCCCTCCGGTGCGAGCTTCACGGCCGCCTCGGCGAGCTGGCGGTTGTGCGAGCCGGCGCGAAGGCTGCCGACGAGCGCGAGGATGCGGACAGACATGGCTACTCCAAGGGGCTTGAACATCGTTGGCACGATCCGGACCGGGGTCCGTTTAAGTGTGTACCACTCCAAGCGGACCGCGGTCCAGTTTTCTTCCCGATGCTTTACGCTGTCGTCATGTCCAGCGCTCCGCCGCCCTTCCCGAAGCCTCAAGAGCCCCTCGAGACATCCCCCGTGCTGGAGATCGGCCCGGCTTCCGACGAGCCGTGCCTGCGCGCCGACGCGGCCCGCAACCGGGCCCGGCTGCTGGAGGCCGCCGCCCGGCTGATCGCCGAGCACGGGGTGGCGGGGGTCACGATGGAGGCGGTGGCCGCGGCGGCCAACGTCGGCAAGGGCACCGTCTTCCGACGCTTCGGCGACCGCACCGGACTCCTGACGGCCCTCCTCGACCACTCGGCCAAGCAGCTCCAGGCCGACTTCCTCGGCGGCCCCCCGCCGCTGGGTCCCGGTTCGCCGCCCCTGGAGCGGCTGCGGGCGTTCGGTGTCGCGGTGCTGTACCGCACGGTCGAGCAGCTGGATCTGCACCTGGCCGCCCAGCCGGAGCCGGCCCGCCGGTTCACCCATCCCGCGGCCGGGTCGCTGCGCATGCACCTCATGGTGCTGCTCCGCCAGATCGTGCCGGGCGCCGACTGCGACCTGCTCGCCCACACCCTGCTGACCTCGCTGGACCCCGCCCTGATCCACCACCTGACCCGCCAGCGCGGCATGCCCATGGAACGCCTGGAAGCCGGCTGGCTCGACCTGGTGGCCCGGGTGACCCGCACCGAACCGCCGCGCTGAGGCGGGTCTCGGGCGGTCCCGCGGATCCGGTCAGACCTCCCCCGGGTGATCTCCACGACCCCCTGCGGCGCGTCCGCTCGGGACAGGCGCGCCCCGGGGGCGCCGGAGAGCGGCGCTCCGGCGTGCGTGGCGGTGTGCGGGTAGGTGGCGATGGGCGGGTACGAGGCGGCGGGCGCCTCGCGCAGGGCCCGGGCCGGTGCCGTGAAGTCGCCCGTGGGCTCCTCCCCGGCGTGTTCGGCGGCGGCCGCCGTGGCGTGCCGGAGCGGCGGGTCCACGCCCCAGGCCCGCCCGGGCGGACGGCACGGCACCCCGCCCGCGTCCGGCAGGCCGAGCGGGGTCTCGGCGAGGCGCGGGTGGTGGGGGCCGCTCGGCCGGGCGGTCAGCGCCGAACGGGCCAGGGATCGGTGCTCCAGGAGCGCTGCGGTGGAGGCGGTGAGCACCGCCCCCGGCCGTTCCCGCCGGCTGCCCCGGCCGGTGCCGGGCCGGCCGTGCCGGGCAGCTCGTCCAGCACGGCCGCGTGCGGTGCGTCGGTGTCGCGGAGGCGGGCGCGGAGCGAGGCCGGACCGGTGGCGCGTTCCTGGGCGAGCCTCCGCGGGGTCACCTCGCGGAGCCCTTCCGCCGGCAGGATCGCGACGGCGGAGGCGACGGTGCCCTGCGCATATGCCGAGTTTGTCGAAGCATGAACCACCTTGCCCCGCCCGCTCCCGGCCCCCGCTCCTCTGCCAAGATGCGGTCTGTCATGGTGCAGATACCGAACACGCCCACGAGCGCCGATGTGGCCCGTCTCGCCGGCGTCTCGCGCGCGACCGTCTCCTACGTCCTCAACAACACCAGCGCCGTACGGATCAGTGACGCGACCCGCCGACGCGTGCACGAGGCCGCCCGGGAGCTCGGGTACGTCCCCCACGCCGCCGCCCGCAGCCTGCGCGCCGGACACAGCCGTACGGTCCTCATGCCCGCCCCGGCCATCCCGGTGGGCCCCCTCTACAGCGGGTTCCTGAACGAACTCCAGTGGGCGCTCGGCCGGCTCGAATACACCGTCGTCCAGTACGGCAGCGTCGGCCTCCAGGGCGACGAAGCCGCCCGCGCCTGGGCCGAGTTGCGGCCGGTCGCCGTCCTGGTGCCCGGCACCGGCCTCGGCCCCCAGGGCGTCGCCCTCCTCAAGCGCTCCGGCGCCCGGGCCGTCGTCACCCTCGGCCCCGCCCGCGTCGACGGGGCCCACGCCCTGCTGATGGACCACGCCACCGTCGGCCACTGCGCGGGCGCCCACCTGTACGAGCGGGGCCGGCGCCGGATCGGTGTCGTCATGCCCGGGGAGCCGGGACTCGACGTCTACGCGCGGCCCCGGCTCGCCGGAGTACGCGAGGCGCTGCGCGGCACGGACGCCGCGGTGACGGAGCTGCCACTCGGCTACACCGAGGAGTCCGCCGCCGAACTCGCCGCCCGCTGGCCCGGATTGGGGCTGGACGGGGTGTTCGCCTACAACGACGAGTACGCGATGCTGCTGATGCGCGCCCTTCAGGACGAGGGTGTACGCATCCCCGAGGACGTCGCGGTGATCGGCGCCGACGACCTGATGCTCGGCCGGCTGCTGCGCCCCCGGCTCAGCACCGTCCACATCGACCTGCCCTCGGGCCGCGACCTCGCCGGGCTGGTCGACCGCGCGGTGCGCGACCCCGGCGGTGAGCCGGAGGTGCACACCCTGCTGGGGGCCTCGGTGATCCGGCGCGAGTCCAGCTGACCCGGGACCGCGGCCCCCGTACGGGCTACTCCTGCGCCCCGCCCTGCTGGGCGGCGATGCTCTTGCGGACCTCGTCCATGTCGAGGTTGCGGGCCTGGCCGATGAGGTCCTCCAGCACCGGCGCGGGCAGCGCGCCCGGCTGCGCGAAGACCGCCACCTGGTCGCGGATGATCATCAGCGTCGGAATCGACTGGACCTCGAAGGCCGCGGCCAGCTCCGGCTGCGCCTCGGTGTCCACCTTGCCGAACACCAGATCGGGGTTGTCCGCCGCGGCCTTCTCGTAGACCGGCGCGAACTGCCGGCACGGAGGGCACCACTCCGCCCAGAAGTCGATGAGAACGAACTCGTTCTCGCTGACCGTCTGGTCGAAGTTCTCCTTGGTCAGCTCCACGGTGCTGCTCATGGCGTGATTCCCACTTCCTGGTGTAGGGGGTGTGCCGACGGCGGAAACACGGTCGCCGGGCCGCCTATTCCGCCCGCGCACGCCTGTGTTCCGCGCGCGTACCCGTGTGGCCACGGCGCACACCACCCACCAGACTGACCCCATGACGGAAACGGAATCCATCGCGTACGACGTCGTGGTGATCGGGGGCGGACCCGTCGGGGAGAACGTCGCCGACCGCGCCCGCGCCGCCGGACTGACCACCGCCCTCGTGGAGAGCGAACTGCTCGGGGGCGAGTGCTCGTACTGGGCCTGCATGCCCAGCAAGGCGCTGCTCAGGCCGGTCATCGCGCAGGCCGACGCCCGCCGGCTGCCCGGCCTCGCGCAGGCGGTCCAGGGCCCGCTCGACACCCCGGCCGTCCTGGCCCGCCGGGACGAGTACACCTCCCACTGGCAGGACGGGGGCCAGGTCGCCTGGCTGGAGGGGACCGGCACCGACTTCCACCGCGGCCACGGCCGTCTCGCCGGTCCCCGCACGGTCACCGTCACCGCCCCCGACGGCACCGTCACCACCCTCACCGCACGGCACGCCGTCGCCGTCGCCACCGGCACCCGCGCCCAGCTGCCCGACCTGCCCGGCCTCCCCGACGTCAGGCCGTGGACCAGCCGCGAGGCCACCAGCGCCAAGACGGCCCCCGGCCGGCTGATCGTCGTGGGCGGCGGCGTCGTCGCCACCGAGATGGCCACCGCCTGGCAGGCCCTCGGCTCCCGGGTCACCCTGCTGGTGCGCGGCAAGGGCCTGCTGAACCGCATGGAACCGTTCGCCGGGGAACTCGTCGCCGAGGCCCTCGCCGAGGCGGGCACCGACATCCGCACCGGCACCTCCGTGGAGTCCGTCAGCCGGGAGAACGGCACGGTCGTGGCCGTCACCTCCGCCGGCGACCGGATCGAGGCCGACGAGATCCTCTTCGCCACCGGCCGCGTCCCGCACACCGACGACCTCGGCCTGGAGACCGTCGGCCTGGAACCCGGCTCCTGGCTCGACGTCGACGACAGCCTGCGCGTCACCGGCACCGACTGGCTGTACGCGGTCGGCGACGTCAACCACCGCGCCCTCCTCACCCACCAGGGCAAGTACCAGGCCCGCATCGCGGGCGCCGCGATCGCCGCCCGCGCCGCCGGCGGCACCGTCGCGGAGGAGCCCTGGGGCGCCCACACCGCCACCGCCGACCACCACGCCGTACCCCAGGTCGTCTTCACCGACCCGGAGGCCGCCGCGGTCGGGCTGTCCCTCGCCGAGGCGGAACAGGCCGGCCACCGGGTCCGCGCCGTCGACGTCGAGTTCTCCTCCGTCGCGGGCGCCGGCCTGTACGGCGACGGCTACAAGGGCCGCGCCCGCATGGTCGTGGACCTGGAGGACGAGATCCTGCGCGGCGTCACCTTCGTGGGCCCCGGCGTCGGCGAACTCGTCCACTCGGCCACCATCGCGGTCGCCGGCCGCGTCCCGCTCGACCGGCTGTGGCACGCGGTCCCGTCCTACCCCACGCTGAGCGAGGTGTGGCTGCGGCTGCTGGAGGCGTACCGGGACAACTGAGCGGAAGCCCGGGGGAAGTTCGTTCGCGGGACGCCCGATCGGGCCGCTGTGTCCGGTGGGGTGCGTCGCCAGGCGGAGGATCACCGGCGTCCCCGGGCGGTCCGGCACGCACCGGGGCGCGTGCCGGACGCCGCCACCCGGACTGATCCGGAACGCGTCCCCTAAGGCAGCTCGAAGCCCAGGGCCTCGGCCGCGGCCCGGGGTGCCGGCTGGGCCCACAGGGCCGCCACCGCCTCGTTGGTCGACAGGGAGCGCAGCTCCGCCCGGTCCAGGTAGAGCGTGCCGTCGAGGTGGTCCGTCTCGTGCTGCACGATCCGGGCCGGCCAGCCGCCGACCACCTCGTCCAGGGCGCGGCCCCGCTCGTCCTCGCCGCGCAGCCGCACCTCGGCGTGCCGGGCCACCACCGCCTGCCAGCCCGGCACGCTCAGACAGCCCTCGAAGAACGCGGCCCGGGCGGTGCCGACCGGCTCGTACACCGGGTTGACCAGCACCCGGAACGGCTGCGGGACCCGCCCCCGGGCCGCCGCGACCTCCTCCGGCACGGGGGCCGGGTCCTCGATGACCGCGATCCGCAGCGGAATGCCCACCTGCGGCGCGGCGAGCCCCACACCGGGGGCCGCGTGCATGGTGGCGCGCAGGGCCTCGACGAAGCGGGCCAGCAGCGCGGGGCCGAGCTGGCCGTCGTACGGCTCGGCGGGGCGCCGCAGCACCGGCCGGCCGGCCGCGACGATGGGCAAGGGGCCGCCGGCGGCGAGGAGTTCCTCGACCCGCTCGGCGAGCGGTGCGTGATCACGGGGAGGTGCCATCGCGTCAGGATGCCATGCCCGTCCCGCCCGCTGTGGCACAGCTCACCAACACCCCGGGGAACCCGGCCGCCCACCGGGCCGACTACTGGTGCGCCCCCGCCTCCCCGCCGACGGCCAGACCTCGGTACCGAGTCCCCGGAGAACCCCGCCGATGACCACCGCTCCCCCCGCCACCCCGGCCGAGGCGTCCCGCCCCGCCGCCCGCGGCCCCTGGGCACCCCTGCGCCCCCTCGTGCTGCGCCTGCACTTCTACGCCGGCCTTCTGGTCGCACCCTTCCTGCTGGTCGCCGCCGTCACCGGCCTGCTGTACGCGGGCTCGTTCCAGGCCGAGAGGCTCGTGTACGACCATGAGCTGACCGTCCCGGCCGGCGAGCGCGAGCTGCCCGTCTCCGCCCAGGTGGCCGCCGCCCGCCAGGCCCACCCCGAGGGCACCGTCACGGCCGTGCGCCCCGCGCCCGAGACCGGCGCCACCACCAGGGTGCTGCTCTCCGGCGTCCGGGGCGTCGACCCCGGACACACCCTCGCCGTGTTCGTGGACCCGTACACCGGCACGGTCCGTGGCGCGCTCGAACAGTACGGCGCGACCGGCGCGCTGCCCCTGCGCACCTGGATCGACGGACTCCACCGGGACCTGCACCTGGGCGAGACCGGCCGACTCTACAGCGAGCTGGCCGCCAGCTGGCTGTGGGTGATCGCGGGCGGCGGCCTGGTGCTGTGGTTCTCCCGGCGCCGCGCCCTGCGCAGGGTGCGCGGCACCAGCGGCCGGCGCCGCACCCTCGGCCTGCACGGCACGGTCGGCGTCTGGACGGCCGCCGGGTTCCTGTTCCTGTCCGCGACGGGCCTGACCTGGTCGGCGTACGCCGGCGCGAACATCGACGAGCTGCGCACCTCGCTGGGCCAGGCCACCCCGTCCGTCTCGGCGGCCGTGGCCGGCGGCGAGCACGCGGGCCACGGCACGGCGGGCCGCGGTACGGCCGGCTCCGCCGAGCACGGCGTGGGGCTGGACCAGGTGCTCGCGGCGGCCCGCGCCGAGGGGCTCGGCGATCCGGTCGAGATCGTGCCGCCCGCGGACACGGACAGCGCCTACGTCGTCCGGCAGATCCAGCGCAGCTGGCCCGAGAAGCAGGACTCCGTCGCGGTCGACCCGGCCACCGGGCAGGTCACCGACGAACTGCGCTTCGCCGACTACCCGGTGCTCGCCAAGCTCACCCGCTGGGGCATCGACCTGCACACCGGCTCCCTCTTCGGACTCGTCAACCAGATCGCCCTCGCGCTGCTCGCCCTCGCGCTGGTCCTGCTCGTCCTGTGGGGCTACCGCCTGTGGTGGCAGCGCGGCCGGGGTTCCGCCTTCGGCCGGCCGATCCCGCGCGGCGCGTGGGCGGACGTGCCGCCGTACCTGCTGGTACCGGCGCTCGCGGCCGTGGCCGTGCTCGGCTGGTTCGTGCCGTTGCTCGGCATCCCGCTGGCCGGCTTCCTCGCCGTCGACATCGTCCTCGGCGAGATCGCGCACCGGCGCGGGCGCCGCGGGTACGGGAGTGTCAGCGGCGTGAAGTAGCGTGGAACGGCGGGTGAGCGAGCGAGGCAGGACGGGGGAGGGAACCGGACATGACACCGCGGACGGCACCGGAGGGCGGCCGGGCCCGACGGCGTGGACAGGGCGAACTGGAGGGCCAGGTCCTCGGCGCGCTGCGGGAGGCGGACGGGCCGGTCACCGCGGCCTGGGTGCAGCAGCGCCTCGGCGGCGACCTCGCCTACACCACCGTCGTCACCATCCTGACCCGGCTGCTCGCCAAGGACGTCGTCGCCCGCGAACGGCACGGCCGGTCCTTCGTGTGGACGCCGACCGCCGACGTCGCCCGGCTGGCGGCGCTGCGCATGCGCCGCCTCCTCGACGGCGAACGGGACCGGGAGGCGGTCCTCGCCAGCTTCGTCACCGCCCTGCCGCCCGGCGACGAGCAGGTGCTGCGGGCCCTGCTCGACATCCCGGGTCCGGACGCCGGCGGTCCGGAGGACTGACCGCTCATGGGGGTCTTCGTCTTCCTGCCGCTGGTGCTGCCGCTGTCCGCGTGGCCGGTCGCCCGGCTCGCCGAGACCCGGCTGCACCCGCGCACCGCCACCCGGCTGCTGACCGCGGTCGCCGTCGTCATGGCCGTGTGCAGCACGCTGTGCCTGGCCCTGCTGATGGTGGTCGGCACCGCCCAGCTGCCCGGCAACCCGTTGCCTGACGGCTGGTCCGACCCGGAGGTGCGGGCCGCCGTCCCGCACGACGAGGTGGCCGGCCGGGCCGCCATCCCCGCGCTCGGCCTGGTCACCGCCGCCTGCGCCCGCACTCTGTGGCGGCACCGCCGGGTCACCCGCCGCGCCCGCCGCGCGCTGGACGGCGTCCCGGGGCGCACGGTCGCGGTCCTGCCCGACCGCACGCCGTACGCGTACGCCCTACCCGGCGGCCGGGGCCGGATCGTCGCCACCACGGCGCTGCTGGCCGGGCTCGCGCCCGCCGAGCGGCGCGCGCTGTTCGCCCACGAGCGTGCCCACCTGGCCGCCCGTCACCACCGTCACCTGCTCGCCGCGCACCTGGCGGCCCGCGCCAACCCGTTCCTGAGACCGCTGCGCACCGCCGTCGTCTACACGGCCGAGCGGTGGGCGGACGAGGAGGCGGCCCGCGCGGTCGGCGACCGGCGCACGGTCGCCCGCGCCATCGGCAAGGCGGCCCTGCTGTCCCCGGGCACCCCGGCACCGACCCTGGCGGCGCTCGCGGCGACCGGTCCCGTGCCGCGCCGGGTGGCCGCACTGCTGGCCCCCGCCCCCGCGGCCCGCACCTGGCCGTCGGCGTTCACCTCGGTCGGCCTGGCCGCCTGGGGCGCCGCCGCGGGCGCGCTGGTCTCCGCGATGTCGTCGGCGAACTCGGCCGTCACCCTGTTCCTGATCCTGCACACGGCGACCCCGCTGTGACCGGCCGGGGGCCCGGCCCCCTCGGGGGACCGGGCCCCCGGCCGGATGGGGCGCGCTCACTCCTGCGGGACCTCCGGGAAGTCGCCGGCGAGCGCCGCGGCGATCCGCAGGTGCCGCTCCGCCTCCTCGTGCCGGGCCTGCCGTTCGAGCGTGCGGCCCAGCATCAGCCGGGCGTAGTGCTCCACCGGGTCCCGCTCCACGATGGTCCGCAGCTCGGCTTCGGCGCGGCGCAGCTGGGCCGAGTGGTAGTAGGCGCGGGCGAGCAGCAGCCGCGGTCCCGTCTGCTCCGGCACCTCCTCGACCAGCGCGGCCAGCACCCGGGCCGCGTCCGCGTAGTCCTTGGCGTCGAAGTACCGCTGCGCGCGCTCCCAGCGCTCGGCCGGGGTCCCGTGGTCGTAGTACGTGGGCTTCACTTGCGTCTCCACTCGTGACCTCCTTCGACGGCCCCAACGGAACGCAGTTGTTCAATATTCCACTACTTGGGAGTGGTGGTTCTGGGGGCGGGGGCTTCGGGGGCGGTGGCTTTAGGGACGGTCGCCTGGGGCACGGTGGCCGCCGTGCCGCACAGCGAGGCCGGCGACGGCCTGCGCGCAGCACGCACCGCGGGCCTCCCGATCCCGCGCCGCTCCGGACGCCAGGTCGCGACGAGCGCCGCCGCGAGCAGGAGTTCGCCGAGGTCACCGCCGTAGTACATGATCTCCGCGCCCCCCTGGACCTCCGGGACCGGGGCGTGGACGTCCACCCAGAACCCGCCGTACATCAGCTGCGCGACGACCGCGTGCACCGCGATGGCGCACCCCAGGACGACCAGCCTGGCCCGCACGCCGGGCCGGGCGGGGGCCGGGTCGGGGCCGGCGACGGAGTGCGCGAACAGGCACCCCGACAGCAGGAAGTGCGCGTGGAGCAGCCAGTGTCCGGCCGGATGGGCCGTCACGCTGTCGTAGAGCGGGGTGAAGTACACGACCGGAAGCGTCCCCGTGGACAGCAGCAGCGCCACGACGGGGTGGCTGAGCAGGCGGGCCGGGCCGCTGTGCAGGAGTGCGGTGAGACGGCGGGCGCGCGGCGCGGGCAGGGCGCGCAGCAGGAGGGTGGCCGGGGCGCCGAGCACCAGCGCGAGGGGCGCGTACATGCCGATCAGCAGGTGCTGGGTCATGTGGCCGCGGAAGTCGCGGTGGGCGAAGGGGGCGAGCGGCGGCAGCAACGCCACCGCCAGCAGGGCCACCCCGGTGCCGAATCCGACGGTACGCCAGGGGTTCCAGCCCCGCGCCGGGTTCCGGCGGCTCGCCCGGCGGGCCAGCAGCAGATAGCCGCCCGCGCACACCAGCAGCGCCAGGGCCGGCAGCAGCACCCCCGCGGTGCCGCCGCTCTCCTGGTGGGGGCCGTGGGGCAGGTGATGGTCCATCAGGCGCCACGTCCGTCGCGTCCGTCGCGTCCGGCGCCGGCGGCCGTGGGGTCGAAGGACCGACCGCCGCGCTGCAGCAGCCACCCCCCGGCCAGCAGCAGGGCGCCCAGGACCAGGAAGGCGACGTCCCACCACATCTGGTGCGGACCGCTGTGCACATGGTGGATGCCCAGGATGTGATGGTCCAGCACGCCCTCCACGAGGTTGAACAGCCCCCACCCGGCCAGGATCCAGCCCCACAGCACCCGGGAGGCCCACACCCGGCGCCGGCCGGCGGTCACCCGCGCGTACAGGACGGCGAGCCCGCCGAGGACGGCGAGCCAGCACACGGTGTGGAAGACGCCGTCCCACAGAGTGTTCATCTGCAGCCCGGAGACGGTGTGGGGGTCGTAGTACCGCACGCCGATACGGTCGTGATCGGTGCTGCTGAGCATGTGGTGCCAGCGCAGGAGCTGGTGCAGCAGGATCCCGTCGACGAATCCGCCGAGCCCCACACCCAGCAGGGTCCCGGGCAGTTGCAGACTGGCGGGTGCGGTCGTGGCCCTGGTGTCGTGCACGGTGGTTGCCATCGCTCCTCGTCTCGGTCGGTTCCTCGGTCGATGGATCACGGCAGCGGCTGCCGTACGACAGCTACCAGTTCCCCGGTTCCACCGCTGCGGCACGCTCGGCCATGTGTGCGGGTGCCGGTGCGGAACGGCTTGTTCCGGGGGTGGAGGGCCGCGCATGCGCCTCTTGTACCGGCGAAAGGTTGATAAGCCATAACTTGCACGGTTTGGCCAGCGTTTCACCGGATGCGGGTGAGTGCCCGCGACCGTATGTGGAAGGACAGGGAACCGATGAAACGGGTTACCCGAAACAGTGTGATCGCAGTCGCCGCCGCCTCCGGTGCGATGGCAGTGGCGGGGCCGGTGTACGCCGACTCCACCGCGGAAGGCACCGCGGCCGGCTCGCCCGGGGTGGTCTCCGGCAACGGCATCCAGCTGCCGGTGCACCTCCCGGTGAACGTGTGCGGGAACACCGTGAACGTGGCCGGGCTGCTCAACCCCGCGATGGGCAACCGCTGCGCCAACACAGGCGGCCACGCCACCGGGAAGGAGAAGCCCACGGCGTCGGGCGGGTCCACGGCGTCCGGCGGATCCACGGCGTCGGGCGGGTCCACCGCTTCGGGCGGGGCCACGGCCCACTCCAGTACGCAGAACTCCCCGGGCCTCGTCTCCGGGAACGGTATCCAGCTCCCGGTCGATCTGCCGGTCAACGTCAGCGGCAACACCGTCAACGTGGTGGGCATCGGCAACCCCGTCTTCGGCAACACGTCCGTGAACGGGTCGGTCGACCACCCGGACGAGCCCGGCCGGACCACACCGTCCGCGCCGAAGCCGCCGACCCGGGTCACCCCGCCGGCGCACTCCGAGCCGCCGAGCACGCCCCGGCCGCACCACCCCCCCAAGGCGCACACGCTGCCCAAGCCGACCCCGGTCGTGGTGCCGCGGCCGACCGGCACCCTCGCGCACACCGGAGCGGACAGCGCGTGGGCGGCGGCGGCCGCGAGCCTGGCGTCGCTGATGGGCGGCACGGTGCTGTACCGGCGCTTCCGGTCCCGGGTGTCCGGCCGGGAGGGCTGAGCGACGGGGCGGGCAGCGGGGGGGGGGGGGGGGGGAGGGGGGGGGGGACTCCCCCCCCCCCCACCCCCCCACCCCCCCCCCCCCCCCCCCCCCCCCCCCCCCCCCCCCCCCCCCCGCCCCCGCCCCGGGCGACCGCTGCCCATGCCCTCCCGGGCGGCGGTCGCCCCCGTACGGGAGGGGCACCGCTCGTCCGGGGCCCAGAGGCTCCGTGCGGGATCGTGCGGCTCCGAGCGCGGACTACGCGGCTCCGAGCGCGGACTACGCGGCTCCGTGCGGGGACCACGCGGCTGCCTGCGGGCCGGTCGGGTCACCAGCCGGTGAACAGCAGGTGGTTCAGCAGGAGTGCGAGGACCGCCTGCGCGGCCAGCCAGGCGCGCGGCCGCGGCAGCAGCGCGCCGGCCGCGAGCAGCCACATCGCGAACGGCAGCCAGATCCGCTCCGTCTCGGCCTTGCTCATCCCGGACAGATCCGCGGCGAGTACGGCGACGACGGCTGCCGCGACGAGGAAGGCGAGGCGGACTTCGGCCGAGGCGGGTTGGGCCTCGGCCGGGGCCGTTCGGTTCTCGGCCGGGGCCATCCGGTTCTCGGCCGGGGTCGACCGGCTCTCGGACGGGGTCGGCCGGTTCTCGGTCGGGGCGGGTGGGGATTTCGGCGTGGCGGGATCGGGGTCGGGATCGGGGTCGGGGTCGGGCCGGGGTGGGCCGTGCCGGTGGGCGAGTGCCGCGGCGGCACGCCGTAGGCCCGCCGCCGTGGCCAGGCCGGTGGTCAGGGTCGTGCAGGCCAGGTTGGCCCAGACCCAGTAGCCGTACGGTCGGGTGCCGCCGACGCCCTGGTAGTAGCGCGTGACCAGGAGCCGGTACCCGTCCGCCCAGTCGAAGCCGGCGAGGGTGAAGGCCAGGGGGACGACAGCCGCACCGGCCGCGAGGCAGAGCAGGAGGGCCGGTCGCTCGCGGAGCCCGCGCCGCCCTGCCACCAGCACCGCCGCCCCGATCAGCGCGAAGAGCGTGAGGCCGTAGGAGAGGTAGCAGGTCAGGCCGTACAGCAGCCCGCTGCCCGCCGCCCACGCCCGGGACCGCCCGGTGACCGCGAGGGACAGCAGCGCCACGGACCAGGCGGCGACCGCCGCGAAGTACCCGTCGGCCGAGGCGCCCACCCACACGGCGGCCGGGGCCAGCACCAGGAACGGTGCCGCCCGCCGGGCCAGGTGCTCGCCGGCCAGGGCCCGCACCGTCACCAGCACCGCCACGCAGGCGGTCGCGCCGACGGTGACGCACCAGGCGCCGGCCCAGCCGCCGCCGCGCAGACCGATCCGGTCCAGGAGGACGAAGGTGAGGGTGGCCGCCGGGGGATGCCCGGCGATGTGCGCCGGCCAGGGCTGCGGGGAGCCGCTCACGATGTGGTGGGTGAAGTCGCGCAGCGCGGCCGGGACGTCGTGGAAGCGCCCGATGACCGTGAGGTACTCGTTGCGGGTGGTGAGCCGCCCGGCCACCCCCCGCCGCCAGCCGTCGACCAGCGCCAGCGACCACGTCCAGGCCAGCGCCCCGGCCCAGGCCACGAGGAGCAGCCGCCGCCACCGCAGCCGGGCGGCGGCCAAGGGCCCGTAGGCCACCACGGCGACCGCCACCAGGACGGCGGCCGGCGTCCCCGGACCCAGGTGCGGGTCCCAGTCCGCGAACAGCGGCGGCCAGTGCACGAACAGGGTGCGGCGGGTGTCCTGGACGTGCCGGCCGACGAGCACGGCGACGAGGACGAGCAGGGCGGCGGCCGCAGCGGCACCGAGGTCGGCGCGCAGGCCGGCGTACCGGTCGCGAAGGGGAGCCTGGGTCACACCGGAACGCTAGGGCGGCGACCGGGGGAACGGATGGACCGATGGCCGGACGTCAGCGTTTCGTCATGGGTCGTGGCCCTGGTCCGGGCGTTCCTCCGGCCTACCGTCGGAGCATGCGAGACGACCACCCACGGTTTCCCGGCTCACCCGGCTTCTGGCGCAGCCCGCTGCGCGGCCCCTGGTTCACCTCGGTGCTCGGTGTGGTGCTGCTCGCCGGCATCACCGTGCTGTTCGTGACCGGCCTGGTGTCCTACGCGGCGTACAACCCCGACCTGTCCCCGGTGAACGACCAGACCCCGGACAAGGGACTCCTGGGCTTCTACCTCTTCGCCTGGCCGACCGGTCCGGTGTGGCTGTACCGGCTCACCCAGGGCGTCCACGTCACCCTCGGGATCGTCCTGATCCCGGTGCTGCTGGCCAAGCTGTGGTCGGTGGTGCCGAGGCTCTTCGCGCTGCCCCCGGCCCGCTCCCTCGCCCACGCGCTGGAGCGGGCCTCGCTGCTGCTGCTCGTCGGCGGCGGGCTGTTCGAGTTCACGACCGGTGTGCTCAACGTCCAGCTGGACTACGTCTTCCCGGGCTCCTTCTATCCGCTGCACTTCTACGGCGCCTGGGTCTTCTTCGCCGCGTTCGTCGCGCACGCCGTGCTGAAGGCGCCGACGGCGCTGCGGAACCTGCGGCGGCGCGTGCGCGAGGGGGACGACCGCGTGCGCGAGGAGGGCGACCTGGTCGCCCCGCGCCCCGACCCGCCCACCGTCTCGCGGCGCGGGGCGCTGGCACTGGTCGGCGGTGGCTCGCTGCTGCTGTTCGTGACCACGGTGGGGCAGAGCCTGGGTGGCCCGCTGCGCCGTACGGCCCTGCTCGCGCCGCACGGCGGGGCCGACCCCGGCGGTGGGCCGAACGGGTTCCAGATCAACAAGACGGCCGCGTACGCCGGGATCACCCCGGCCGACACGCACGAGGACGCCTGGCGGCTCGTCGTCACCGGGTCCGGCGGAACCGTGCGGCTCAGCCACGCCGACCTGCTCCGCATGCCGCTGCACAGCTCGTCGTTGCCGATCGCCTGCGTCGAGGGCTGGTCCACGGCGGACCAGTGGTGGCGCGGGGTGCGGCTGCGCGACCTCGCGGCGCTCGTCGGCCACGACGGCGACCCGCCGGACGTGTTCGCGGAGTCGCTCCAGCGGCACGGCGCCTTCCGCCGCGCCGCCCTGCGTGCCAACCAGGTGGCCGACCCGCGCTCCCTGCTCGCCCTGTACGTCAACGGCGAGACCCTGTCCCCCGACCACGGCTACCCGGCGCGGATCATCGTGCCCGCCGCGCCCGGTGTGCTCAACACCAAGTGGGTGGCCCGGCTGACCTTCGGAGACCTGTGATGCGTCCGCGCCCGCGGCTCGGCAATCCCTTCCAGATCCTGCTGCTGGCCTGCTCGTTCGCGCTCGCCGGCTATGCCGGGGTGCGGCTGCTCGCGGGTGACTGGCGGGCCGTCCTCCTGTGGCTGGTGGGGGCGGCCCTGCTGCACGACCTGCTGCTGCTGCCGTTGTACACGCTCGCGGACCGGGCGGTCGTCCGGGGGCTCGGCGCCGCCGGCCGCCGGGAGGGGACGCCGTACGTCCGCGTCCCGGCCGCCCTGTCCGGACTGCTCCTGCTGGTGTGGTTCCCGCTGATCAGCGGGATGACCGACCGGCGCTACCGGTCCGCCACCGGCCTCTCGGCGGACGGCTTCCTCGCCCGCTGGCTGCTGATCAGCGCGGTCCTCTTCGGCGGCTCGGCGCTGCTGCTGGGGTTGCGGGTGCGCAGGGCCACGAAGCACCGCCCGCCGGCGGCCCACTGACCGACGGCCCGCCAGCCCGCCCGACCCCCGTACCGCAGCAGGGCCGGGGTACCGAGACGCGCCCACGGGAAGGCGCCGCCGCCACCCACCGGTCCGCGGTCGGGGCCGTCGCGACGCGCCCCGCGATCGAAGGCGCCCCCGCCCGTCCCGCGGTAGGGGCCGCCGCCGGCCTGAGCGGCCGTGGGTGTGCCGCCGGCCGCCCTCGCCGGCTCGCCGCCTCCCCCTGGGCCGTCGCCAACCACGGTCGTCGGCTCGCCGCCTCCCCCTGGGCCCTCGCCAACCGCGGTCGCCGGCTCGCCGCCTACCCATGGGCCCTCGCCAACCGCGGTCGCCGGCTCGCCGCCTACCCATGGGCCCTCGCCAACCGCGGCCGTCGGCTCGCCGCCGCCCTCACCCGTCCCGCTCCCGGCCGCGAACCCGGTGACGACCTGCACCTCGGACCGCTCGTCGACGTCCACCGCCGCCGTCTCGGCGATCAGCAGACCGCCGGGGCGCAGCAGCCGGGCGACCCGGTCCAGCAGGGCGCGCGGATCGCCGCCGATGCCGATGTTGCCGTCCATCAGCAGCACCGTGTCCCAGCGTCCCTCGCCGGGCAGCGGATCGAACACCGAGCGCCGCAGCGCCTGCCCGCCGGTGCGCACGGTGTGGTCGACGGCGGCCTCGCTCACGTCGATGCCGAGGACGGTACGGCCCCGGGCCGCGAGCTCCGCCACCAACCGCCCCGGCCCGCAGCCGACGTCGAGGACGGCGCCCTCGCACCGGTCCAGCACCGCCCGGTCCACCGGGTCCGCCCGCGCGCACCACCGCTCGACCTCCAGCGGCAGCAGCCAGCCGTCGGTACGGCGCAGGAACAGCGGGCCGCGCCCGGTGCGCAGCGCGGCGGCGTAGGGATCGGCCCCCGCCCAGGCGAGGGCCGCCCGTGTGCTCACCGGCCGGCCCCGGATCCGGAGCCGGCGGTGCAGCGGGCCAGCCGCGCGGCGAACCGGCCGTGCGGCGCCAGGGCGGCGACCGCGGCGGCGTCGGCGGCGGTGTCCACGTCCCGCAGCCGGGGCAGGTCGCGCACCCGCAGCCCGGCCGCGACCAGCCGCTCCCGCTGGACGGCACCCGTCCGCGGTGTCGACATGGGCACGCCCCGCAGCAGGCCCGGATCGGGCTCGGCGAGCCCCAGCGCCCAGAAGCCGCCGTCCTCCGCCGGCCCGAACCACGCGTCGTGACCGGAGAAGTCCACGGTGAGCAGCTCCGGCGTCACCTGCGGGGTGTCCATGCCGATGAGCAGGGCGGGGCCCTCGCACCTCGCGAACGCGTCGGCGAGCCGCAGGTCCAGACCGCCCGCGCACTGCGGTACGACGTCGAAACCGGGCGGCAGCCAGGGGCCGGGAGTCCCGTCCAGCACCAGGACGCGCCGGGTGGCGGGGGCGGCCGCCACGGCGCTCAGCGTGTCGGCGAGCGCCGCCTCCGCGAGCGCCGCCGCCTGCGCGGGGCTGAACGGCGGGGAGAGACGCGTCTTCACCCGCCCCGGCCGCGGTTCCTTGGCGATGACGAGCAGTGTGGTCACGAGGCCGCCCTCCCGCCGGCCGGGGGCTCGGCCAGCACCCGGCTCATGTCCCGCACCGCCTGCCAGGTGCCCCGCCAGGTGCCCGTCACCTTGGAGGCGCCGGAGCGCGGCAGGTAGGGCACGTCGCGCTCGGCGATCCGCCAGCCGGCGTCGGCCGCGCGCACCACCATCTGCAGCGGATAGCCGCTGCGCCGGTCGCTGAGACCGAGCGCGAGCAGCGGCTCCCGGCGGGCGGCGCGCAGCGGACCGAGGTCGTGCAGCCGCACCCCGGTACGGCGGCGCAGCAGCCGCGCGAGCGCGAAGTTGCCGGCCCGGGCGTGCGCGGGCCAGGCACCCCGGCCCCGCGCCCGCCGCCGTCCCAGGACCAGGTCGGCCCGGCCGTCGAGGACGTCCCGGACGAAGGGCACCAGATCGCCGGGGTCGAGGGAGGCGTCGCAGTCGCAGAAGCAGACGACGTCGGCCGTGGCGGAGGTCAGCCCGGCGTGGCAGGCGGCACCGAAACCGCGCCGCGGTTCGTGGACGACGGTCGCGCCGAGGGCCCGGGCGATGTCCGCCGAGCCGTCGGTGGAGCCGTTGTCGACCACGAGGGCGCGCCAGCCCGCCGGGATCCGGGCGAGCACCCAGGGGAGGGCCGCCGCCTCGTCCAGGCAGGGCAGCACCACGTCCACGCTCGCCGGTGTTGAGGGAGAAGAGGTCGTCACGCCGTTCACCCTACGAACGCGAAACGGACATCACGGACTGGCGCTCCTTACGAAACGCGGACGTCGGGGGCGGGGCGGCGCCTCGGGCGGGACAGCCACGAGGAGCCGGTGCGAGGCTGGGACCATGCAACAGCCGCACCTGCCCGGAGCCACGGCCGACCCCACCCCCGGCCCCACCGCGCCCCCCGTGTCCGGCACCGGCACTCCCGCCCGGGCCCCCGAGCCCGGCACCGCGTCCGCAGGGGGCGCCACCGTACCGGCCCCCGTGTCCGGCACCGGCTCCGCCGCACCGGCCCCCGACCTCGCCGCCATGCCTCCAGCTTCCGCCCCCGGCTCCGTCGCCCCGGCCCCCGTGTCCGGCACCGCATCGGCCCCCGGCCCCGTCGCCATGCCTCCAGCTCCGGCCCCCGGCTCCGTCGCCCCGGCCTCCGCGTCCAACACTGCATCGGCCTCCGCGTCCGCAGGGGGCGCCGCCGTACCGGTCCCCGTGTCCGGCACCGGCTCCGTCGCACCGGCCCCCGACCTCGCCGCCATGCCTCCCGCTCCGGCCTTCGGCTCCGTCGCCCCGGCCTCCGCGTCCAACACTGCATCGGCCTCCGCGTCCGCACGGGGCGCCGCCGTATCGGTTCCCGTGTCCGGCGCCGGCTCCGTCGCACCGGTTCCCGTGTCCGGCACCGCATCGGCCCCCGGCCCCGTCGCCATGCCTCCAGCTTCCGCCCCCGGCTCCGTCGCCCCGGCTCCCGTGTCCGGCACCGCATCGGACGCGGCCCCCGTGTCCGCCCGGGTCCTGGTCGTGGACGACGACGCGACCGTCGCCGAGGTCGTCGCCGGGTATCTCGGCCGCGCCGGGTACGTCGTGGACCGGGCCGACGACGGCCCCGGCGCCCTGACCCGGGCCGCCGCCCACTGGCCCGATCTCGTGGTGCTCGACCTGATGCTGCCCGGGATGGACGGCCTGGAGGTCTGCCGCCGGTTGCGTGCCCGGGCCTCCGTGCCGGTCGTCATGCTCACCGCCCGCGGCGACGAGGACGACCGCATCCTCGGCCTCGAGGTCGGCGCCGACGACTACGTGACCAAGCCCTTCAGCCCCCGTGAACTGGTGCTGCGCGTGCAGTCGGTGCTGCGCCGAGCCCGCCCGGGCACGCCCGCCGGCCCGCTGGCCGCGGCCGGTCTCGCCGTCGACCCCGCCGCCCGCCGCGCCACCAAGAACGGCGCCGAACTCGCCCTGACCCTGCGCGAGTTCGACCTCCTCGCCTTCTTCCTGCGGCACCCGGGCCGGGCGTACGGCCGGGAGGACCTGATGCGCGAGGTGTGGGGCTGGGACTTCGGTGACCTCTCCACCGTGACGGTCCACATCCGCCGGCTGCGCGGCAAGGTCGAGGACGACCCGGCCCGGCCGCGCCTGATCCAGACCGTGTGGGGCGTCGGCTACCGCTTCGACCCGGGCGGCCGGGCGGGGGAGGACTGACATGCGCGACACCCTCCTCATCGCCCTGTACGCCTTCGCCGGCGCCGCCGCCACCGGCCTGGCCGGGGCCGCCGCGCTACGGCTGCTGCGGCGCCGCTCGCTCACCGTGTCCCTGGCCGTCGTCGCCGCGGTCGGCGTGGGCGGCGTCCTCGCCGGCACCCTCGCGGTCGCCTGGGCGATGTTCCTCTCCCCGCACGACCTGACCGTGGTGACGACGGTCGTCGCGATGGCGGCCGTGGTCTCCCTGGTCACCGCACTGGTGCTGGGCCGCTGGGTCGTCGCCCGCAGCCACGAACTCGCCCTGGCCGCACGCTCGTTCGGCGAGGCCGGCGACTTCGCCGCCCCGGTGGGCCCGGCCACCGCGGAACTGGCCGAGCTGAGCCGCGAGCTGGCGGCCACCAGTGCGCGGCTCGCCGAGTCCCGGGAACGGGAACGCCTGCTGGAGACCTCGCGCCGGGAACTCGTCGCCTGGATCTCCCACGACCTGCGCACCCCGCTCGCCGGTCTGCGCGCCATGTCGGAGGCCCTGGAGGACGGCGTCGCCGCCGACCCGGACCGCTATCTGAAGCAGATGCGCACCGAGGTGGAGCGCCTCAACGACATGGTCGGCGACCTGTTCGAACTCTCCCGCATCCACGCCGGCACCCTCCCCCTGGCACCGTCGCGGATCTCCCTCTACGACCTCGTCGGCGACGCCCTCGCGGGTGCCGACCCGCTCGCCCGCGCCCACGGCGTACGGCTGGTCGGCGACCGCGTGGAGCCGGTCCCGGTGGAGGTCGACGCCAAGGAGATGAGCCGCGTCCTGGGCAACCTGCTGGTCAACGCCATCCGCCGGACACCCGCCGACGGCACGGTGGCCGTCGCCGCCGAGCGCTCGTCCGACGGCGTGGTCCTGTCCGTGACGGACGGCTGCGGCGGCATCCCGGAGGAGGACCTGCCCCGCGTCTTCGACACCGGCTGGCGCGGCACCCACGCCCGCACCCCGCCGGCCGGGGCCGGACTGGGCCTCGCCATCGTGCGCGGGATCGTCGAGGCCCACCGGGGCCGGGCCACCGTACGCAACATCCCCGGCGGCTGCCGCTTCGAGGTCACCCTTCCCGCGGCTCCCGCACCATGACCACCCCCGCCGGAACCCCGGTCCGGCGGGTGCGCCCCGGCCGCCCGTGAAGCCGCCGGACCGGACCGCCCCCGGGACGTTCGACCACGCGAGCCGCGAGCCGCGGGCTGGGGGCTGAGAGCCGAGAGCCGGGAGCCGGGGGCCGGGGGATGAGAGCCGGGGGCCGGTCGCCGACGCGCCGCCCGGCCCGGCCGGCCGGGTACGCTCCGCAGCGCCGAGGCACCGCAGCCGCTGTCCACACCGGCGCGCCTCGCTCCCCACGCTCACCCCGCGCTCGCCTCGTTCCCGCTCGTCCCCGGCGTTCGCCCCGCTCCCCGTCACCCGGCCGCGAACTCCCACATCCCCTCCGCGAACCCCACCCGCGGCTTCCAGCCCAGCTCGGCCCGCAGCCGTGCGGAGTCGGCCGTGATGTGCCGTACGTCCCCCAGCCGGTACTCCCCGGTGACGACCGGCGCGGGGCCGCCGTGGGCGTCGGCCAGGGCGCGGGCCATCTCCCCGACCGTGTGGGGGTCACCGCTGCCGGTGTTGTACGCGGTCAGCAGCCCCGGGGCCGACCCCGCCTCCAGCGCCACGAGGTTGGCGGCGGCCACGTCCCGCACGTGGACGAAGTCCCGCCGCTGCCGCCCGTCCTCGAACACCCGCGGAGCCTCGCCCCGGGCGAGCGCGGACCGGAAGAAGGAGGCGACACCGGCGTACGGGGTGTCGCGGGGCATCCGGGGGCCGTACACGTTGTGGTAGCGCAGCGACACCGCGGACCCCCCGGTCGCCCGCGCCCAGGCGGCGGCCAGGTGTTCCTGCGCGAGCTTGGTCGTGGCGTACACGTTGCGCGGGTCGGCCGGCGCGTCCTCGCCGACCAGCCCGGGAGCCGGTTCCGCGCCGCACTCGGGGCACCTCGGCTCGAACCGCCCCGCGTCCAGATCGGCGACAGTCCGCGGCCCCGGCCGGACGACCCCGTCGCGCGGGCACACGTACCGCCCCTCCCCGTACACCACCATCGACCCGGCCAGCACCAGGCGCCGTACCCCCGCCCCGGCCATGGCGGAGAGCAGTACGGCGGTGCCCAGGTCGTTGCGGGAGACGTATTCGGCCGCGTCCGCGAACCCCGTCCCGAGCCCCACCATCGCGGCCTGGTGGCAGACGGCGTCCACACCGGCCAGGGCCCGCGCGACCGCCTGGGGATCGCGTACGTCGGCGCCAGGATCCTCCCGTACGTCGAACACCACCGCCTCGTGCCCGTGCGCCCGCAGCGCCTCGACGACATGAGACCCGATGAAGCCGGCACCGCCGGTGACCAGAACCCGCATGTGCCCACGCTAGGCCCGTCGCGGTGGCGTGCAGCGAGGCCGCGCAGCCACGTCACGACTCCGTAAGCCCTGCCCGGGCTCAGCGGCGCAGGACGGTCTCCCGCTCCATGCGCGAGAGCTTCTCGGGGTTGCGGACGGCGTACAGGCCGCTGATGAGGCCGTCGGCGAGGTGCACCGCGATGACCGTGTCGATCCTGCCGTCGAGCCGGAACACCAGCGCCGGATAGCCGTTGACCTGGGCCGGCCGCAGCGACGCCGCGGCACCGAACCTGCCCAGCCCGGCGGCCAGCGCGGCCACCCGCTCGGCCCCGACCACGGGCGCCGGAGCGGCCTGGGCGACACCGCCGCCGTCGCCCAGGAAGACGACGTCCGGCGCGAGGACGTCCAGCAGCCCCTGGAGGTCGCCGGTCCGGACCGCCTGGTGGAACGCCTCCAGCGCGGCGCGGGTCTCGGCCGCGGAGACGGCCCCGCGGGGCCGGCGCGCGGCGACGTGGGCGCGGGCCCGGCGGGTGATCTGCCGGACCGCGGCCTGGCTCTTGCCGACGGCCTCGGCGATCTCGTCGTACTCCACGGAGAACACCTCGCGCAGCACGAACACCGCCCGCTCGGTCGGCGTGAGGGTCTCCAGCACCAGCAGCATCGCCATCGAGACGCTGTCGGCCAGTTCCACGTCCTCCGCGACGTCGGGGGCGGTCAGCAGCGGCTCGGGCAGCCAGGGACCGATGTACGACTCCTTGCGCCGGGCGAGCGTACGCAGCCGGGCCAGCGCCTGACGCGTGGTGACCCGGACCAGGTACGCCCGCCGGTTGCGCACCGCCTCCGGATCGACACCCGCCCACCGCAGCCAGGTCTCCTGCAGCACGTCCTCCGCGTCGGCGGCCGAACCGAGGATCTCGTACGCGAGGGTGAACAGCAGATTCCGGTGGGCGACGAACGCCTCGGTGGCCAGGTCCGGGCGTTCCCCGCGCGGTTCGGCCACGCGCCCCCCGTGCCGTCCGGTGACCTCGTCCGTGCCGCGCTCCCCGCTCATGCCCCGCTCCCGCCTGTCCGCTCCCGACCGTGCCACATTCACCAGATGCCGACGGCCGCCGCCCTGTGACACCCGGGGAGAGTGACGCCGGTCACACGATCGGCGCGCGGGCTGTCACCGTCAGCCCGCGCGCCGCACGGACGCGGCGGCTCGACGTCGACGTCGGGGGAGGGGAGTGGCGAGCGGACACGCGTGGCGGGCAGCACTCGCCGAGGAGCCGGCCGGCCCCCGCACCGGTCACCGAGCGCCCGGAGACGTACCTCCGAGCGCTCTTCGGCAACGGCTCTTCGAGTGGGACGGCCGACGTCCGCTCCGGCCCTACCAGGTGACCGGCAGACGCAGCGGGAAACGGCGGATGGTGCCCGTGTCCCACTCGATGTCGTCGGGATCGACATCGAGACGCAGGTCGGGGAAGCGGGCCAGCAGACCGGTCACCGCGCTGTCCAGCTCCGCCCGGGCGAGCGGGGCCGCGAGGCAGTGGTGCCCGCCCCAGCCGAACGTCATGTGCGGGCGCACGGGCCGTTCGAGGTCGAGCGTGTGCGGGTCGGGGAAGACGGCCGGGTCGCGGTTGGCCGCCAGGTAGGACACGTGCACGTAGTCGCCGGCCTTGATGGCGGTCCCCTCGATCTCCGCGTCCTCCAGAGCGATCCGCGGGATCCCGACGCCCTTGCGGAAGGGGATGAACCGCAGCAGCTCCTCCAGCGCGCCGGGGAACCGCTCCGGGTCACGGGCGAGCGCCGCCCGCTCCTCGTGCCGGGTCAGCAGCAGATAGGCGATGTTGCTGATCTGGCAGGTCGCGGTGTCGTTGCCGCTGAGGATCAGTGTCACCGCCAGGACCGCCAACTCGTCGTCGCTGAGCGGCTCCTCGCCCGGCGGCACCTCGGCGGTGGCCATCGCGCTGAGCAGGTCCTCGCCGGGCGCGCGCCGGCGGGCCGGGATGAGTTCGGCGAAGTACTTCCGGAGGCTGGCCTTGGCGTCGGCCGCGTCCTGCCGGGCGTCCGGCGACGTGGCCAGCAGGCGCATCGTGTACGCGCGCAGCTCGTCGCGGTCGGCCTCGGGCACGGCGAGCAGTTCGCAGATCGTCAGGTGGGGAAGCGGGACCGACAGGTGGGTCACCAGGTCCGCGGGCGGCCCCTGCTCGGCCATCGCCGTGAGCAGCCCGGCCACCACCCGGTCCACGGCCGGCCGCATGGCCGCCACCCGCTCCCGGGTGAACGCCTGGGCCGTCACGTGCCGCAACCGGGTGACGTGCGGCGGGTCCGTCACATTGATCGACTCCGGCGACACGATGGGCTCGGGTGTCATCCTCGGATAGTCGCGTCCCACGATGGCCGCCCGGCTGAACCTGGGGTCGCAGGTCACCTGACGCACGCCGGCGAAGCTGGTCACCAGCCACGCCTCGGCCTCGCCGTAGGGCAACCGGATCCTGCTGACCGGTCCGCGCCCCGCCAGCGCGGCCAGCGCGGGGTCGAAATCCAGCGCGTCGGCGAAGTCGAAGGGGCAGACGGGCACTGCCGTGTCGTCGGACGGCATACAGCCTCCTTTGCGCGCCGCTGGGCGCGTCGCTTCCGAGGTGCGGGTCCTTCCCGTGTCGGCCGCCGAGCGCCGGACAACGATGTCAGGGCACGGAGGCACTGACCGGGCCGGCTGGGCTGCCCCTGGAAGAGGCCACCGCGACCACTATGCGGGAGATCGGCCGGCCTCGCAGAACAGGAGCTCGGGGCAACCTCTCGGCCCAGCGCCCCTCCACGCGGCCCCGGCGGCAGGGCCGGACAGGGCCGGCAGCTCCGGCGCGGGGAGCTCCGGGGCGGGCGGCGGTGGCCCGGCCCGTCCCCGTCGACCCCGGTGACCGGCTCCGCGCCGCCGGCCCCCGCCGGTGCCACAGGTGGCGGCGGTGATACTCGGAGCGTGGAGACCGCTTCCCTCGACCTGAACCTGCTGCGTACCTTCCTCGCGGTGTACCGCTCCGGGTCGTTCACCGGCGCCGCCCGCCTGCTGGGCTTGTCGCAGCCGACGGTGACGACACAGATGCGCGCGCTGGAACGGCAGACCGGACGGGAGCTGTTCGAGCGGCTGCCGCGCGGGGTGACGCCGACGCCCGTGGCCGACGAGCTGGCGGCCCGGATCGCCGCGCCCCTGGACGAGCTGGCCGCGGTCGCCGGCCCCGCCCCGGCCGCCGGCACCCGGGCCGAGCCCGTCCACCTGGCCGGACCGGCGGAACTCCTGTGCACTACGGCCCTGCCGGCCCTCGCCCCCCTGGTCGCCGAGGGCGTACGGCTGCGGGTGGCGACCGGGCTGACCGATCCGCTGCTGGACGAGCTGCGCGCCGGCCGGCACGACCTGGTGATCGCCACCCACCGCCCGCGCGGCCGCACCCTGCAGGCCGCAC
Organism: Streptomyces sp. NPDC029151; assembly: GCF_055564315.1. NCBI lineage: Bacteria > Bacillati > Actinomycetota > Actinomycetes > Kitasatosporales > Streptomycetaceae > Streptomyces > Streptomyces sp. NPDC029151. Next base: position 403,005 of record NZ_JBVHWQ010000001.1, on the reverse strand, counting down.
CGCTCAGCGACGAGGAGTTCGTGCTGGTCGCCGCCCCCGTCTGGGCCGAACGGCTCGCGGACCGCCCGAGCCCCCCGCCCACCGGGGGCCGGAAGCCTCCCGTGCGGGGCGCCTTGGACCCCGCCGTGCTGCAGGGCGTCCCGCTCGTCACCTACGCCGAGGACCTGCCGATCGCCCGCCGCTACTGGCGGCACGTCTTCGGCCGGCGCCTGTCGCGTACCGCCGCGGTGACCGTGCCCGACCTGCGCGGCGTCCTCGCGGCGGTGGCCGCGGGCGCCGGGTTCGGCGTGCTGCCCCGGTACCTGTGCCAGGACCTGCTGGACTCCGGCGCGCTCGTCGCGCTGCTGGAACCGGAGGACCCGCCGATCAACACCGGCTTCCTGGTCCAGCGGCCCGGCGCCTCCGACAACCCGGACGTCGCCCGCGTCCGCGCCCTGCTGCTGCGGGCGGCCCGCACCTGGTAGCTGCGGGGGAGCGGGGCTCAGGACGCGCCGGTTCCGGGCGGGGGCGGCCACTCCGGCGCCAGCACGGCCCAGATCTCCTCGTCGTGCCGCTCGCCCCGGTACAGGTGACTCCCGCGCAGCACGGCCTCCTTGCGCATGCCGAGCCGACGGGCGACCGCGATGCTGGGCGCGTTGCCGGCCGACACCCACCACTCGACGCGGTGGACGCCCCGCTCCCGGATCGCCCAGTCGACGAGCAGGCGGGCCGCCCGGGTCACCAGGCCCCGGCCCACCGCGGCCGGTTCCAGCCAGCAGCCCGCCTCCGCCGTGCCCTCCGCGACGTCCAGCCGGCGCAGGATCACCGCACCCACCAGGACGCCGTCGAGGCGGATCCCCCGGATGAGGCCCGCGTCGGCCGCCTCCTTCGCGGCGTAGGCCTGAAGGAACGCCCGGCTGGACGCCAGGTCCGTGACCACGTCCGGCAGTCCGTTGAACCGCCCGATGAACTCCCGCCCCCGGTCCATGTGGGCCAGGAACTCCTCGGCCTGCCAGGGCGGGAGCGGACACAACGCGGTGCCGTCGGCACCGAGAGGGAGCGTGAACACGGTCACCTCCGGGTGAGGGAGTGGGACATCTGGTACGCGAGTCTGCGGTCGGCGCCCTCCCCGAGGGCGGTGAGGGTCTCGTCCAGCTCCATGAACCACTGCCAGGCCGGGCGCCCGTCGGCCCCCGCCAGCCGTGCCACCACCAGGTCCTCCAGCTCGGGGACGCGCTTGTTCTTCCAGACCTTGTCGGCCAGGCTGACCAGCAGGTCCTCCACACCGGTGCCGGGAGCCGTCCAGGAGGCGTGCGTGCCGGCGAACCGGGCGAGTTCCGCGGGCACCCCGTGCGCCAGCAGCAACTCCCGGCCGGCCGCCTCGTGCCGGGCGCCGGGCCCGGACAGCTCGGCCGGGTGCAGCGCCTTGCCGATGTCGTGCGTGGCCGCGCCGAACAGCACCGCCTCCGCGTCGAACTCCAGCCGGGGGCAGTGCTCCCGCACCCACGCCACGATCCGGACGGCGACGTCGTGCACCGCCCTCAGGTGCGCCACCAGGCGCGGCGGCGCGTCGACCCGCTCCAGCAGAGCGACGGCCCGCCGGGGCAGGGCGCACAGGGGCGGGTCCGCGGTGTCGTCCGTCGCGATCGACGGTGTGTCGTCGGCTGTCACCGTGCCAGAGTAGTCAACGACGCGCTCCCTACGGCCGGTTGGCGGGGGTATGGATGCAGGCGGTGCACACGGCTCTGCTGCTCGGCACGGGCGTCTTCTGGACGGCGGCCTACGTGCTGCTCATCCGCACGGGACTGCGGGAGCGCACCTTCGGGATGCCGGTCGTCGCCTTCGCCACCAACATCAGCTGGGAGTTCGGGTTCGCGTTCGTGCGGCCCCCCACCGGGGTCATGCACGTCGTCAACATCGTCTGGTTCTGCTTCGACCTGGCCATCGGCTACACGGTGGTACGCCACGGCCGCGACGAATTCCCGTACCTGCCCGGCCCGCTGTACCTGCCGGCCCTCGCCGCGCTGCTCCTCCTGGCCTACCCCGGCATGGACCTCGCCTCCGAGCAGTTCGACGAGGGCGGCGGTGCGGTCACCGCGTTCGGCAGCAACCTGGCCATGTCCGCCATGTTCCTCGCGATGCTCGCCGCCCGCCGGAGCACCCGAGGCCAGTCCACCGGCATCGCCCTGACCAAGCTGCTGGGCACGGCCTGCGCCTCCCTCGCGATGCTCACCGACCCCGGCCCGGCTCCCCGCCATGACACCGCTCTCATGCGCTACCTCTACGCCGGCTGCCTGCTGCTGGACGTCGCCTACCTCGTCGCCGTGCGGAGCGTGCGCCGGGCGGAGGTCCGGAGCTGACATCGTTGTCCCGCACGGCCTGGTTGGCGCGGCCGGGTCGCGGGGCCGACGATGGTGGCGTGGGGTACGGCCGCCGCCGCAGCACCGGTGCCGTCCGAGGCCACCGTGGACGGAGGCCGGCCCCGGCCGCGGTCAGCGGCCGGAAGGGAGGACACCGTCATGCTGGAAGTGAAGACGGTCGAGAAGCCGGACGAGCGGCGCGACTTCCCCCGCGGCCACCTCGAAGCGCTCCACCTGACCGGGCTCGACTTCGCGGTGGGCACGTTCGAACCAGGATGGCGCTGGTCGGAGTGTGTGGCACCGATCGCGGGCACCGAGAGCTGCATGGTCCACCACAACGGGTACGTGGTGCAGGGACGCATGCATCTCCGCATGGACGACGGCGGCGAGTCCGAGGTCGGCCCGGGCGACGTCTTCGTCTGCCCGCCCGGCCACGACGCCTGGGTGGTCGGTGACGAACAGGTCGTGGTGTACGACTTCGCCGGGACGATGGCGAACGAGTACGCGAAGGGTTAGCGGCGGGAACGCCGGGCCCCGCTCGCGAGACCTCCCCACCGGGCCGCACCGGGTGCGGCCCGGACACGCCTGTGCCGAACTGATTGCCGGTGCGGTGCGGTGCGGGCGGGTGCCGGGCGTGGGCGGGGCCCCGTCCGGGCCGGTGTCGGGGGCCAGTCCGGGCAAGGGCGGCGCTGTGGGGCTCCGTCCGGGCCGCGCGCGGCCCCCGCCTCACGCGTCGAAGGCCTCCGCACCCTCCTCCGCGAACGCGACCGCGTCCGGGTGGCCGAACAGGCCGGGCAGGCCGCCGGTGTGGAGGAGGACCGTCTTCTCGCCGGGGCGGATGTCGCCGGCCAGCACGGCTGCCCTGAGCCCGGCCAGGGCGCGGCCGGTGTAGACCGGGTCCAGGACCAGGCCCTCGGTGCGGGCGGCGAGCCGGAGGGCTTCGCGTACCGGGGTGGTGAGGGTGGCGTACCCGGCGCCCACCTGGTCACGGCGGATCCGCAGCTCCTGCGGCGCGACCTCCCCGTCCGTGAGGGCCGCGGCGAGGTCCGACACCGCCGCGGCCGGGTCGGTCAGCGCGCCCACGTCGACGCCCAGCACCGACCCGCTGCCGAGGGCCGCCACCAGGCCCGCCATCGTGCCGCCCGAGCCGAGCGCCACCACCGCCGTCCGCAGGTCCGGGAGGCGCTCGCGCAGCTCCTCGCCGCAGCGCAGGTAGCCGCGTGCGCCCAGGGCGCTGGAACCACCGAACGGGATCAGCGCCGGGCGGGCGCCGCCGGACCGCAGGCGCGCGCAGACCTCGGCCGCCACCGTGTCCAGCCCGGCCTGGTCCACCTCGCCGGCCCAGGCGAGCCGGGCGCCTAGGAGGCCGTCCAGGGCCAGGTTCCCGGAGTGCGAGGTGCCCGGAGTGCCGCGCAGCACCAGGACGACGTCCAGGCCGAGCCGGGCGCCCGCGGCGGCGGTCAGCCGGGCGTGGTTGCTCTGCGGGGCACCCGTGGTCACGACCGTGTCCGCGCCCTCGGCGAGGGCCGCGCCCATCGTCCACTCCAGCTTGCGGATCTTGTTGCCGCCCCCGCCGAGGCCGGTCAGGTCGTCCCGTTTCACCCACAGGTCGTCCGGCCCCAGTCCGAGCGCGGCGGCCAGCCGGGGCGCCGGCTCCAGCGGGGTGGGAAAGGTGCCCAACGGCACGGGAGGGTGATGCATGGCGGTGTCCTCGGGGCGGTCTCGGTGTCGTCGGCCGGCGGATGCCGGTGCTGTCGGCCGGTCGTCCACGGTGTCGGCAGCCGGTGGATCACGGCCTCGCCGGCCAGTGCATCACGTCCGGCCGCCCGGCGTCACACCGGGAGCAGCGCCGCGATCAGCCCGCTGAGCTGTCGGGCCGTGCGGCACTCGTGCATCTCGACCAGCTCGGCATAGGCAGGCGCGGCCGAGTCGCCGGTGCCCCAGCGGTCGCGCGGCTCGGGGTTCAGCCAGTAGACGCGTCGGGCCCGCCGGGCGAGTTCGCGTACCGCGGGGAGGTTCGGGTCGCTCATGTTGGTCCGCGCGTCACCGAGCACGAACACCGTCGTACGCGGGCCCACCGCACCGAGGTACCGCTCGGTGAACTCGCCCAGCGCCATGCCGTAGTCGCTGCTGCCGTGCCAGCCGGTGAGCGTGGCCTCCGCGCGGATCCGGGTGCCGAGCCCGTCGGGGTCGGCACGGCCGTGACCGAGCAGGCCGGTGACCTCGTCCAGCCGGTTGACGAAGGCGAACACCCGGACCTTGCGGAACTGGTCGTGCAGGGCCTGCACGAGGAGCATGGTGAAGTCGGAGAAGCCGGACACGGAGCCGGAGACGTCGCAGAGCAGGACGAGTTCGGGGCGGACCGGGCGACGCCGGCGCAGCACCGGCCGCATCGGCACGCCGCCCGTGGACAGCGAGGAGCGCAGGGTGCGGCGCAGGTCGATCGTGCCACGCGCGGCCCGGCGGCGCCGTGCGGCGAGCCGGGTGGCCAGCTTGCGCGCCAACGGCTGGACCGCCCTGCGCAGCTCGGCGAGTTGGTCCCGGTTGGCGTACAGGAAGTCGACCCGGTCGGCGGTGGGCCGGACACCGCGCCGCGCGATCTCGTCCCGCCCGCGCCGTTCCGCGACCCGGCGCCGGGCCTCCGCGCCGACCATCCGCCGGAACTCCTCGATACGGCGCCTGATCTCGTCGTCCAGCAGCCGGTCCGCGAACCCGCTGCCGCCCCGGCCCCGGACGTCGGCCCGGACCCGGGCGAGCAGGGTCTGGGGGCGCAGCCGGTCCAGGGTCTGGTACGCCGAGAAGCCGTCCGATCCCGGCGAACTCCCGTACCCGCCCAGGCCGTCGACCGCCTCCGCCGCCAACTGCGCCATCAGCGCCCGGTCGTCGGCGGCCAGCGCGTCCGCGAGCCGGTCGCGCAACGTCTCCCGGTCCCGAGGGTGGCCGTCCCCGGGGCCGCCGACACCGCGCGGGAAGTACAGGTCGAAGACCGCGTCGAACACGGCTCGCTGACCCGGGCCGTGCAGCAGGGTCGCGGCCAGCCCCTCGCGCAGCAGCTGGCGGTCCGCGAGGCCCAGCGCCTCCACCGCGCGGGCCGCGTCCACGGTCTCACCGGTGCCGATCCGCACCCCGTGCGCGCGCAGCGCCGCGGCCAGGCCGGTGATCCGGTCGGCGACGGCGGTCACAGCGCGTCCAGGTCGAGCTTGGCCGCCGCCTTCTGGATGTCGTCGTGGTGCTTGAGGATCACCCCGAGGGTGTCCCGTACGACGGTCTCGTCCAGCGTGCCGGCGCCCAGAGCGAGGAGGGTGCGCGCCCAGTCGATGGTCTCGGCGACGGACGGCACCTTGCGCAGGTCCATCGCGCGCAGCGCGCCGACCACCCGGACCACGGACTCGGCCAGCGCCTCGCCGAGGCCCGGCACCTTCAGCCGTACGATCCTCCGCTCCAGATCCTCCTCCGGGAAGCCGATGTGGAGGAACAGGCAGCGGCGGCGCAGCGCCTCGGACAGTTCGCGGCCGGCGTTGGAGGTGAGCACGACGAACGGGCGGCGGGTCGCGGTGACCGTGCCCAGCTCCGGGACCGTGACCTGGAAGTCGCTGAGCACCTCCAGCAGCAGCCCCTCCATCTCGACGTCGGCCTTGTCGGTCTCGTCGATGAGCAGCACGGTCGGCTCGTCGCCGCGGATGGCGGTCAGCAGCGGGCGGGGGAGCAGGAACTCCTCGCTGAAGATGTCGGTGCGGGTCTCGTCCCAGCTCTCGTCGCGGCCCGCGCTGATGCGCAGCAGCTGCTTGGCGTGGTTCCACTCGTACAGGGCCCGGGACTCGTCGACGCCCTCGTAGCACTGGAGGCGGACCAGCCGGGCGTCGGCGACCTGGGCGACGGCCTTGGCCAGCTCCGTCTTGCCGACCCCGGCGGGGCCCTCGACCAGCAGCGGCTTGCCGAGCCGGGCGGCGAGGAAGACGGTGGTGGCGACGGCGGGCGAGGCGAGGTAGCCGGTCCCGGCGAGGCGGGCGGAGACGTCGTCGACGGACGTGAACAACGGGGCCTCCGGTGGTTCGGGGAGTCGTGGACGGCTGGGTCGGCCTGTGCGGTTCTCGGCCTCCGCCCTCCTATCTAAGCGCTTGTTCAGCTCTCGCGCCATGGGGATGCGCCTCCGCGACACACCGATCGGTTTCGCCGCGCGGTAACCTCGCCCCATGGCCGGCACACAGAAGGCGTCCCCGCGCGAGAGGCTCCTCGACGCCACCGCGCGGCTCTCCTACCGCGACGGCGTGTCCATCGGGGTGGAGGCGCTCTGCCGCGAGGCGGGTGTCTCCAAGCGGTCGATGTACCAGCTCTTCGACAGCAAGGACGAGATGCTGGCCGCCGGCCTGGAGCGGCGGATCCCGCGGTACCTGACCCTGTTCACGCACCCCGACGCGGAGGCCGCGACCCCGCGCGAGCGCATCCTGTACGTCTTCGAGCGGCTCCAGGAGGGTTCCGCGGACCCCGACTACCACGGCTGCCCCTACCTGGCGGCGCTGGTCGAACTGAAGGACCCGGAACACCCGGCGAGCGTGGTCGCCCGCGGGGTCAAGGACGCCCTGGCGGAGAGCTTCCGCGCGGAGGCGGAGCGGGGCGGCGCCCGCGACCCCGAGCTGCTCGCCCGCCAGCTCGCGCTGGTCTTCGACGGCGCCAGCGCCCGGGCCGGCGCACGGGTGGAACACCTGGACGACGGTCTCGCCACGGCGACGGCGACCGTCCTGCTGGACGCGGCGGGCGTGGGGTAGCGCCCGCGCCCCCTGGGGATCCGGGGAGCGCGGCAGCCGGGAAGCCGCCGGGTCCCCAGGGGGCGCGGTGCCCCCGGACGGGCCAGCACAGCGTGCCGACCCGGTCGCCCGCCGGGTCCAATGAGACCGTGACCGCGCCCCCGGACGACTGCCTCGCGCGCAACGAATGGATCTGCGGCGCCTATCTGAGCACCCGCCGCCAGATCCTGCTGGACGCGGTCGTCCAGCACCTCCAGCTGACCTTCCTGTCGGTCCTGATCGGTCTGGCCGTCGCCCTGCCACTCGCGGTGCTGGCCCGCCGCTGGGGCTGGGCGGCCGGACCGGTGCTCGCGGTCACGACGATCCTCTACACCATCCCGTCGCTGGCCATGTTCTCCCTGCTCCTGCCCCTCTACGGCCTCTCGGCCGGCCTCGTCGTCGCCGGGCTGGTGCTGTACTCGCTCACCCTGCTGGTCCGCAACATCCTCGCCGGCCTGCGCGCGGTCCCGGAGGAGACCCGGCAGGCCGCGCGCGGCCTCGGCTACGGTCCGGTCCGGCTGCTGCTCACCGTCGAGCTGCCCCTCGCCCTGCCCGCCGCGACGGCCGGCCTGCGCATCGCCACCGTCTCGGCGGTCTCCCTGGTCACGGTGGGTGCGATCGTCGGCTTCGGCGGGCTCGGCAACCTCATCTACGCGGGCATGAACACCTACTTCAAGGCCCAGGTGCTCACCGCGTCCGTGCTGTGCGTGCTGATCGCCGTCGCCGCCGACCTGCTCCTGCTGGGCGTGCAGCGGCTGATCACCCCCTGGACACGGGCGGCCCGCGGATGAGCCCCGTCCGGCCGCGGAAGGCCCGCGCATGAGCACACTCACCGCCTCCTGGGAGTGGCTCACCGACCCCGCGCACTGGTCGGGCGACGACGGCATCCGGCACCGGCTGCTCCAGCATCTCGCGCTCACCGTCGTCTGCCTGCTCCTCAGCTGTCTGATCGCCCTGCCCGTCGCGCTCCTCCTCGGCCACCTCGGCAAGGGCGGCGCGCTCGCCGTGAACATCTCCAACGTCGGCCGGGCCGTCCCCACCTTCGCCGTGCTGGTCCTGCTGCTCCTCACCCCGGTCGGCAGATGGGGCGAGGGGCCGACGGTGGTCGCCCTGGTGCTGTTCGCCGTACCGCCGCTGCTCACCAACGCCTACGTCGGGATGCGCGAGGTGGACCGCGGTGTGGTCCAGGCGGCTCGGGGCATGGGCATGACCGGCCGGCAGCTGCTGTTCCACGTGGAACTGCCCCTTTCGCTCCCCCTGCTGCTGAACGGGGTGCGGATCGCCGCCGTCCAGCTCGTCGCCACCGCCACCATCGCCGCGCTCGCGGGCGGCGGCGGTCTCGGCAGGATCATCACCGCCGGCTTCAACCTGGCCAGCACCCCCCAGGTGGTCGCGGGCGCGCTGCTCGTCGCCCTGTTCGCGCTCGTCGTCGAGGGCGTCTTCGAGATCGCCGAGCGGCTGGCACCGGCCTGGGCCGGGAACGGCCGGTGAGGGGCCGTACGGCACTGGCCGCGCTCGCGCTCCTCGCGCTGGGCGCCTGCGCCACCGGTCCCTCCCTGGAGAACCGCGGCCGGGTCACCGCACCGCCCGGCGACAGCCGCCACCTGACCGTCGGCTCCGCCGGTTTCACCGAGAGCGACCTGCTCGCCCAGCTGTACGCCCAGCTGCTGAACCGGGCCGGCTACCGGACGTCCCTCCTCACCGTCGCCAACCGGGAACTGTACGAACCGGCCCTGGAGTCCGGCCAGATCGACGTCGTCCCCGAGTACGCGGCCACCTTCGCCGACTGGCTGGGCGCCAAGACGCACGGAGCCGACGCCGCACCGGCCGGCTCGCCCGACCTCGGTGCCACCATGCGGGTGCTGCGCGGCCTCACCGCGCCCCGCGGCCTCACCGTCCTCCCGCCGGGCCGGGCCGTCGACCAGAACGCCTTCGCGGTGACCGCCGCCTACGCCCGCCGGCACCGGCTGAGGACCCTCAGCGACCTCGGCGCCTCCGGACTGCGCGTACGGCTCGCGGCGGGCGACGAGTGCGTGCAACGGCCCTACTGCGCGCCGGGGCTGCGGAAGGTGTACGGCATCGACATCACCGGCGTCGACCCCAAGGGCGTCGGCACCACCCAGGCCAAGCGGGCGGTGCAGGCCGGCCGGGACCAGATGGTGCTGACCACCACCACCGACGCCACGCTCGGCTCCTTCGGCCTGGTCCTGCTCGCCGACGACCGGCACCTGCAGAACGCCGACTACGTCGTCCCGGTCGTCAACCGCGCCCGCGCGGGCGGCCCCGGTGTGGCGAAGGCGCTCGGCAGGCTCAACGACGTCCTCACCACCGAAGACCTGGCCGCCATGAACCAGCAGGTCGACAGCTGGCGCAGGCTGCCGGCCGACGTGGCCCGCGCCTATCTGAGGGACAAGGGCCTGCTGAAGTGACCCGGGTCAGGCGTCCGCCACCGAGTCGAACGGCACCTGCCCCCGTCTCACGCCGCGCGCGTCCGCGTCCACCGAGCGGCGCAGCGCCTCGTGCAGCTTGGCCGGGGTCAGCACCCCGAGGAACCGCGCCCCCTCCAGCACCGCGACCCACCCGGCGTCGTACTGGAGCATCACCCCGAACGCCTGCTTCAGCGGTGCGCCGACCGGCACCCAGGCGGTCATCCGGTGGGTGAGGTCCCCGACCGTGCCGCCCACCGCCAGTTCGTCGATGCCGACCCAGCCGTGCAGGTCACCGCCCGCGTCCAGGACCACCGCCCAGCGGGCGCCCTCGGCCCCCAGCCGCTCCAGCGCCGTTGCCGCGGGCTCGTCCAGCCGGACCACCGGCGGCTGCTCCAGGTCGTCCCGTTCGATCGCGGTGACCGACAGCCGCTTCAGACCGCGGTCCGCGCCCACGAAGCCGGCGACGTACGGTGTCGCGGGCGCCCCGAGCACCGTGCCCGGCGTGTCGAACTGCTCGATGCGGCCCTGCCCGTACACGGCGATCCGGTCGCCGAGCCGGACGGCCTCCTCGATGTCGTGCGTGACCAGCAGCACCGTCTTGCGCACGGCGGCCTGCATCCGCAGGAACTCGTCCTGCAACTGCTCGCGCACCACCGGGTCGACGGCGCCGAACGGCTCGTCCATGAGCAGCACCGGCGGGTCCGCGGCCAGCGCCCGCGCCACGCCGACCCGCTGCCGCTGCCCGCCGGACAGCTGCTCCGGGTAGCGCGGCCCGTACGTCTTCGGGTCGAGGCCCACCAGGTCCAGCAGCTCGGCCGCCCGCGCCCGCGCCTTCGCCCGCTTCCAGCCGAGCAGCGCGGGGACGGTCGCGGTGTTGTCCAGGACGGTGCGGTGCGGGAAGAGACCCACCTGCTGGATGACGTACCCGATCCGGCGGCGCAACCGGACCGGGTCGACGGCCGCGATGTCCTCGCCGCCGACGAGGATCCGGCCGGAGGTCGGCTCGATGAGCCGGTTCACCATCATCATGGTGGTCGTCTTGCCGCACCCGGACGGGCCGACGAGCGTGACCAGTTCGCCCTCGGACACCTCGAAGGAGAGGTCGTCCACGGCCGTCGTACCGTCCGGATACCGCTTGGTGACCTGCTCGAACCGGATCATTCCCTCACGCTACGGCAGCGGGCCCGCGGGCTCATCCCGCCGTGCCCCGACCGGCGGACAGCGGGCCGTTCAGTGCCCGGTCGTCAGCACGATCTTGCCGTACTGGGTCCCGGCCTCCATGTACCGGTGGGCCTCGACGACGTCCTCCAGCGGGAAGGTGCGGTCCACGACCGGGCGCAGGGTGCCGGTGCGCAGCCCCGAGTCGACGAAGGCGACGGCGCGCCGCATCCGTTCCGGGACCGCCAGGACCTCGCGGGTCACGGTGTAGGTGCGCATGACGAGCGGGGGCATGCCCAGGTCGAAGCCGGGGAAGGGGGTGGGCTCGCCGCTCTGCATCCCCCACAGCAGCAGCGTGCCGTCGGCGGCCACGGCCCGGGCCAGCTCCCGCACGCCCGGTCCGGCGACGGCGTCGAGGACCTGCTCGGCGCCCCGGCCACCGGTCAGTTCCAGCACGCGCGCGGCCACGTCCTCCTCGTCGGAGACGATCACCTCGGCGGCGCCGTCGTCCAGCAGCCGCTGCCGCTTGGCGCGGGTCCGGGTGACGGCGACGGGCGTGGCGCCGAGCCGGTTCGCCGTCTGGATCGCGGCCAGGCCGAGGCTGCTGGAGGCCGCGTTCACCACGGTCACGTCTCCGGCCCGGATCCCGCAGACCTCCGCCATCGCGCCGTACGCGGTCAGGTACGGCATCCACACCGCCGCCCCGCTGACCGGGTCCGTCCCGGGGGAGCGGGGGAGCAGCGCGGAGGCGGGCACGAGCGCGCGTTCGGCGTACACGCCGTAGTCGTTGTGCGAGAAGTTCGGCACGACACTGACCGGCCGGCCGGGCGCCACACCGGTCACCCCGGGGCCGACGGCCTCCACCACGCCCGCCGCCTCGTTGCCGAGCCGGGCCGGGAACTGCTTGACCGGTTCGATGTAGCGGCCGCCGCGGAACAGCCCGTCGGCCCGGTTCACACCGATCGCCTCGATGCGCAGCAGTACCTCCCCGGGACCCGGCTCACCCGGCTCCAGATCCTCCAGCCGCAGCACCTCCGGCCCGCCGGTCTCGTGGAACCGCACCGTCTTCGCCATGCCAACTCCCCCTTGTCGCACCGGTGATCGCGGACCACTCTGCGACAAAGTACGAGGACTGTCAAACTACGACCGCTCTCGTACAAGCGGGATCGTCAGCCGAGCAGGATCACCTCCAGGGTGCGCGGGCCGTGCACGCCCTCCACCCGGTCCAGCTCGATGTCGCTGGTGGCCGACGGGCCGGAGATCCAGGTCGACGGGCGGACCGGGTCGAGCCGTTCGAGGGCCTGCGGGACCGAGGACACGACCTGGTCCGGGACCCGGACGACACAGATGTGGTGGTCCGGGACGAGCGAGACACGGCGCCGCCCCTGGTCCGGGGAGCCGTCGAGGACGATCGTGCCGGTCTCGGCGATGGCCAGGGCGCACCCCGTCACCACGCTGCCCACCCGGTCGAGCCGCCGCGGGGTGTCCGCCGCCCGGTCGTCGATCCGCACGGCGTCCGCGGCGGCCGTCCACTCCGGTGGCAGCCCGGCCGGCACCAGCACCTCCCGGGAGCCCCGCTCGGCCAGCAACCTGCCGATCAGCGCGGGCAGCCGCTCCGGACCACTGCGGTGCACGACCGCCCGGTAGTCCGCCAGGTTCTCCGCCAGCAGCTCCACCGTCTCCTCGACGGTCCGCCGCCCGTGCTCGCGCAGATAGGCCCGCGGCACGGCCTCCTCGTAGGACCGGTCGTCCGGCGGCACATCGGCGAGCGCGCGCCGCACCCGGCCCAGGATCCGCTCCCTGCTGCTCACTCGGCACCGTCCTTCCCGCCGCGCGTGCGCTGCCACCAGTCCCGGAAGGGTTCCGGCGGCACGGCCGGCAGGTCCCGGGCACCGCTCCACGCCCGGCCGGGCCCCGGCAGGGTGCGGGGGTGCAGCCTGCGGGTCCGGGAGGCCAGCCGCTGGCCCGCGCGCAGGGCGTCCGGGTGGCTGAACGCCCAGCGCGCCGCCCGCATCGCCGCCCGCTCGGCCGCGTGCCCCTTCGCCGGCCGGAGCACCACCTTGTTGCCCTGCCGTACCGCCGGACCCCCCTCCACGACTCGCTCCCGCAGGTGCACCAGCACCTCGGGGATGTCGATGGCGACCGGGCACACCTCGTAACAGGCCCCGCACAGGCTCGACGCGTACGGCAGGGAGGCGTCGATGTCGCTCCCGGTGCCCCGGAGCTGCGGGCTGAGGATGGCGCCGATGGGGCCCGGGTACACCGAGCCGTACGCGTGCCCTCCGGCCCGCTCGTACACCGGGCACACGTTCAGGCAGGCGGAGCAGCGGATGCAGCGCAGCGCCTGGCGGCCGACCCGGTCGGCGAGGGTGTCGGTGCGGCCGTTGTCGAGCAGGACCAGGTGGAAGGCGCTCGGACCGTCGCCGTCCGTCGTGCCCGTCCACATGCTCGTGTACGGGTTCATGCGCTCCGCGGTGGAGGAGCGGGGGAGGGTCTGGAGGAAGACCTCCAGGTCCCGCCAGGTGGGGACGACCTTCTCGATGCCGACCACCGAGATGAGGGTCTCCGGCAGGGTCAGGCACATCCGGCCGTTGCCCTCGGACTCCACGACGACCAGCGTGCCGGTCTCGGCGACCATGAAGTTGGCGCCGGAGACGCCGACCTTGGCGCGCAGGAACTTCTCCCGCAGGTGCAGCCGGGCGGCCTCGGCGAGTTCGGCGGGCGTGTCCGTGAGGTCGTCCGGCGCGGGCCGGCCCCACCTGCCCATCTCCTCGCGGAAGATGTCCCGGATCTCGCCCCGGTTGCGGTGGATGGCCGGGACCAGGATGTGCGAGGGGCGGTCCCCGCCCAACTGGACGATCAGCTCGGCGAGATCGGTCTCGTAGGCGCGGATGCCCTCGGCCTCCAGGGCCTCGTTGAGGCCGATCTCCTGGGTGGCCATCGACTTGACCTTGACGACCTCCGACTCGCCGGTCTCCCTGACCAGCCGGGTGACGATCCGGTTGGCCTCGTCGGCGTCGGCGGCCCAGTGGACCGTACCGCCGGCCGCGGTGACCGACTGCTCCAGCCGGACCAGGTACCGGTCGAGATGGCGCAGCGTGTGGTCCTTGATCCGGCTGCCCGCCTCCCGCAGCGCCGCCCAGTCGGACAACTCGCCCACCGCCCTGGCCCGTTTGGCCCGGATGGTGTGGGTCGCGTGCCGCAGGTTGCCGCGCAGGGTGGGGTTGTGGACGGCGTCGTGCGCGGCCTGCGGGAAGGCCGGCATGCCGACGAACGTTCCGGTCACGCCGGTCCCTCCTCGGTCGTTGCGGTCATACCGCCGGTTCCTCCTCCGTGCTCGCCAGGATCTCCGCGATGTGCACCGGCCGCATCCCCGTCCGCAGCCGGCTCATCGTGCCGCCGAGGTGCATCAGACAGGAGTTGTCGGCCGCGCACAGCACCTCCGCACCCGTCGACTCGGCGTTGCGCACCTTGTCCACGCCCATCGCCGCCGACACCTCCGCGTTCTTCAGCGCGAACGTGCCGCCGAACCCGCAGCACTCCTCGGCACCCGGCAGCTCGACCAGCTCCAAACCCCTGACGGCCCGGAGCAGCCGGCGCGGCCGGTCGCCGAGCCCCAGCCCGCGCAGCCCGTGACAGGTCGGGTGGTACGTCACCTTGTGCGGGAAGCAGGCGCCGACGTCCGTCACCCCGAGCACGTCCACCAGGAACTCGGTCAGCTCGTACGTCTTCGGCACCACCGGCGCCAGCGTCCGCGCGAGACCGTCCCCGCGTCCCTCGGCCCGCGCCCGTTCCCCCATCCGCGGATACAGCTCCCGCACCATCGCCCCGCACGAACCCGACGGCGTCACGATCGCCTCGTACTCCCGGAAGACATCGGAGAAGCGGCGGGCCAGGGGTTCGGCCTCATGGCGGTAGCCGGTGTTGTAGTGCGCCTGCCCGCAGCAGCTCTGGCCCATCGGGAAGTCGACGTCGACACCCAGTCTGGTCAGCAGCTTCACCACGGCACGCCCGGTGTCCGGATACAGCGTGTCGTTGACACAGGTCAGGAACAGGGCGACACGCATCGCGGCTCCTCGGTGTCGGTCGTCGGACGAGTGCAGGGTAGTCGGCGGTGTCGCGCCGAGCGGAAGCCACGGCTCACCGCGTGGCGAACCGGGCCTCGGCCGCCCGCCACCGCCCGCTGTCGCCGTGGGGCGTGTACCGGTGAGCGTCCGGTTGCCAGCAGGGTGCGCAACGCGGTCAGGTTTCCGACGTGCCCGTGCGCGGGCCTGTACGGGGACGTGGCCGAGAGCGGCCGCCCCGGTCGCACCGGCCACGACCGGCGGACCGCGGGCGTCAAGACTGCGCCGTCGGCGCCCGGCCAAGCTGCATGCCGACAAGGGATACGACCACGACCACTTGCGCCGATGGCTCCGCCGACGCGGCGTTCACCACCGCATCGCCCGCCAGGGCATCGAGTCCTCCCAGCGACTGGGCCACCACCGCTGGGTGGTCGAGCGCACCGTGTCCTGGCCGGCTGCCGCCGCCTGCACCGCCGCTACGAGCGCAAAGCTGAGCACTTCCTCGCCTTCGTCGGCATGGCCGCGGCTCTCGTCGGCCACCGTCGGCTCGCCGAAAGGTGACGTCCTAGACTGACGAGCGGCCAGAACGTGACGGGGGCATGGGAGTGAGCACCGGTGTGGACATGAGCGGCGAAGCGGACTTCGGCCCTTTCCTGATATCCGCAGTACGGGCCAGGGACACCGACGCCATGGGACACCTGCTTCTGGCGGGGGCCGACCCCGACGTGCGTGACGGACGGGGAACACCAGCACTGTGCCTGGCGATCGAGTTGTACGCCGGAACCGCCGCCCATCTACTGGCCGAGCACGGTGCCGACCCCGGGCAGTGCGGACCGGACGGTGTGCCGCCACTGCGCAAGGCCGTCGACTCGGGCTCGCCGACGCTGGTCGAGGCCGTCTTGCACGATGAGTCCCGGTGGCGCCACCGCGAGGCCGAGCTACTGGACATGCGGAACCTCGCCCGGCACTGGCATGAGACGGGCACCGAAGCGGAACTGCGACGCCGTACCGGCGCGCAGGGCCCCGTGGCTCCAACCCGCGTCCGGGACGACGAGTTCACGGTCGTCGACGAGCTCTCCCTCGGTGGGCTGACCGTGCGCGACGGGCACGCGGCGATCCTCACGGATCTGGAGGCCACGCTCAACATCCAGACCTCCTTCGAGGAACTGATGGACCGCGCACTGACACGCCCCGACCAGCAGCACGCCGTATGGCAGACGTCCACCATGCTTCTGGCGAACCGCCGCGACCAGGACACCTGGGACGCCGCTGCGGCCCTGCGCGTCCACCCGGATCCGGCTCACCGGCTGTTCGGTGCGGAGGTGTTGCGACTGACCCACCTGTTCGACCAGAGCGACGAGCAACCCTTCGCGGGCCCCGCCCTGGAGCTCTTCGTCGACTGGTCGGGCCGGGAGACTGACGCCGCCGTGCTCACCGAGGTGCTGAACGGCCTCGCCGAGCACGCCGACCCGCGCGCCGACGCAGCCCTCCTGCCACACGGCGGCCATCCCGACGTCCGGGTGCGGCGCGCGGTAGCCTCCGCCTTCGACCTGTGGTCACGGGCCTTTTCCCCCGTCGTCCGGGAGACGTTGCTGGGTCTGATGACCGACCCCGACGCAAAGGTGCGGCAGCGAGCCTGCCGCACGGTCGCCGACGGCAAGGACCGCGATCCCGCCCTCGCCGACGGCATGGCAGAGCTGCTGGACGATCCGGTCCGCCAGGTCCGGGTCGTCGCCGTGTACGGGCTCGCCCGCCATGACGACGAGCGGTGCGTGGAAGGCGCACGCCGCCTTCCACCGGCGCCGCCCGGCGCCCCATACGAGTACGACCTCGACGCGGTATGGCGGTACAAACTGCGCCGCGACGATCGCTGACACCCGGGCCGGCACGTCAGGGCCGTCACCAGGGGCGCCCTCGCCGCCGAACTGCTGCCGGAGGAGACCGCGCAGGGCGAGGGGGGGACGGACGTACGAGCAACGGCGCGTGGTGCTCCCGCCGGGACCGGTGGTGCGGCGCTCCCGCCTCGCCGCACGCTGAGCACCGCACCGGCCGGAGGTTCAGCGGCCGCCCTTGATCCGGGGCTCCTCCCGCGCCCGTCGATGTGCTCAACTGGGACCTGTCCAGACCGTCCGTCCCAGGAGACCCGTTGAGCCTCAGCTACCGTCAGCCCGGCGTCGTCCTCACCGACCACCGCTTCACCGTGCCCCTCGACCACGCCGACCCCGGGGGCGAGACCATCGAGCTGTACGCCCGCGAGGCGGTGGCGAGCGACAAGACGGGGCAGGACCTGCCGTGGCTGGTGTACCTCACGGGCGGCCCCGGCTTCGGGGCGAATCGTTTCGTCGGACGTCAGTCCTGGCTCGACCGGGCCCTGAAGGAGTACCGCGTCCTCCTGCTCGACCAGCGCGGCACCGGCCGCTCCACGCCCGCCACCCGGCAGACCCTGCCGCTGCGCGGCGGCCCCGCCGCACAGGCCGACTACCTCACCCGCTTCCGCGCCGACTCCATCGTCCGCGACTGCGAGGCCATCCGGCCGCGGCTCACCGGTGGCGCCCCGTGGACCGTGCTCGGCCAGAGCTTCGGCGGCTTCTGCACGGTGTCGTACCTCTCCCTCGCCCCCGAGGGCGTCCAGACCGCGATCATCACCGGCGGCCTGCCCTCCCTGCACGCCCACGCCGACGACGTCTACCGGGCCGCCTACCCGCGCATCGAGCGCAAGGTCGCCGCCCACTACGACCGCTACCCGCAGGACGTGGAACGGGCCCGCCGGATCGCCGACCACCTCCTCACCCACGACGTGGTCCTGCCGAACGGCTACCGCTTCACGGTGGAGGCGTTCCAGTCCCTCGGCCTCATGCTCGGCACGAGCGACGGCAGCCACCGGCTGCACCTCCTGCTGGAGGACGCCTTCGTCCGCACGCCGGCCGGCCACGAACTGTCCGACGCCTTCCAGGAACAGGCGCAGACCCTGCTGTCGTACGCCGGCCACCCCCTCTACGCCCTCGTCCACGAGACCATCTACGGCCAGGACGCCCGCCCCACCGCCTGGGCCGCCGAACGCGTCCGCGCCGAGTTCCCCCGGTTCGACGCGGCCAAGGCACTCACCGGCGACGGTCCCGTGCTCTTCACCGGCGAGACGGTCCACCCCTGGATGTTCGAGACCGACCCGGCCCTGCGGCCCCTGCGCGAGACCGCCGACCTGCTCGCCGCCCGCACCGACTGGCGCCCGCTGTACGACCCGGCCCGCCTCGCCGCCAACGAGGTCCCCGTCGCCGCGGCCGTCTACCACGACGACATGTTCGTCGACGCCGGCCATTCCCTGGAGACCGCCGCCGCGATCCGCGGGCTGCGCCCCTGGGTCACCAACGAGTACGAGCACGACGGCCTGCGCGTCGGCGCGTCCCGTGTGCTGGACCGGCTGCTGGCGCTGGTGCGCGACGAGGTGTGACGCACGCGGCGGACCGGGCGGCCGGCAAAAGGAGTTGCGCGGGGGACGGGGCGGCATAGTGTGCGCCCATGACGGAGTCCAAGATCACTCAGCTCGAGCCCCTGCCCGGCGACTGGCGGCGTGCCCTCGCCGTGGTGGCCCACCCCGACGACCTGGAGTACGGCTGCTCCGCGGCCGTCGCCGCCTGGACCGACGCCGGCCGGGAGGTCGCCTATGTGCTGGCCACCCGCGGCGAGGCGGGCATCGACACCCTGGACCCCGCCGTCTGCGGCCCGCTGCGCGAGCGCGAGCAGCGGGCCAGTGCCGCCGTGGTCGGCGTCACCACCGTGGAGTTCCTCGACCACCGGGACGGGGTGATCGAGTACGGCACCGCGCTGCGCCGCGACATCGCCGCCGCGATACGACGCCACCGCCCCGAACTCGTCGTCACCCTCAACCACCGCGACACCTGGGGCGGGGTCGCCTGGAACACCCCCGACCACGTCGCCGTCGGCCGTGCCACCCTGGACGCCGCGGCCGACGCCGGCAACCGCTGGATCTTCCCGGAACTCGCCGAGCAGGGCCTCGAACCCTGGAACGGCGTCCGCTGGGTGGCCGTCGCCGGTTCGGGCAGCCCCACCCACGCCGTCGACGCCACGCCCGGCCTGGACCGGGCGGTGCGCTCGCTGCTCGAACACCGCACCTACATCGAGGCGTTGACCGACCAGGACCCGGAGGTCTACGTCCGTGACTTCCTGACCGAGACCACCACCGCCACCGGCAAGCGCTTCGGCGGCACACCGGCGGTGGCCTTCGAGGTGTTCGGCCGGTAACCGGCCCGGACGGCGGCGGACCGCGCGCTCCGCTGCTCAGAAAGGCTCGGCCGCGCCCGTGCGGTGGAGCCGTGTGCCGGTGCCGGCCGGCGTCCCTTCCGGGCGCTGCGGCCGTCGCTCCAGCCGCAGCCGCAGTCCCTCCGGCATCAGCGTCAGGCGTTCGGTGACCCTCAGGCGGTAACCGGGGTCGGCCGACAGGTCGTAGCGGCGCAGCAGCAGTCCCAGGACCAGGGTCGCCTCGTGCAGGGCGAACTGGCGGCCGATGCAGGCCCGGGCGCCGGTGCCGAACGGTTTGAACACGTGCGGGGGGCGGGCCCGTACGGCCGACGGGGTGAAGCGGTCCGGGTCGAAGCGCTCCGCGTCCTCGCCCCACACCTCCGGTTCGCGGTGCAGCATCGGGGTCAGCACCATGGCCCACGCGCCCCGGCGCATCGGGTGCTCGCCGGCGAGGACCGTGTCCTGGCGGGCCTCGCGGGCGAAGGCGGGCGCGGTCGGCCACAGCCGCAGCGACTCGTCCAGCACCCGGCGGACATAGCGCAGCTTGGCTATCCGGTCGTAGGAGGGCTGCTCGGTGCCGCCCCAGACGCGGTCCACCTCGGCGCGGGCCCGGGCGGCGATCTCGGGGTGCCGGGCGAGGTGGTACAGCGCGAAGGAGAGCGCGCCCGAGGTGGTCTCGTGGCCCGCCACCAGGAACGTGATCACCTGCTTGCGGACGTTCTCCGCCGACAGCCGCTCCCCGGTCTCCGGGTGCGCGGTCGCCAGCATGCGGTCCAGCAGGTCCCCCTCGCCACCGCCGCCGGACCGGCGCCGGGCGGCGACCAGGCCGTCCACCGTGCGGTCGAGGTACGCCATGTCGGCCGCGTTGCGCCGGGCGGCGGCCCGCAGCAGCAGCGGGGCCAGCGGTCCGGGCACGCTGTTCAGCTGCTGGGCGTAGGTGAGCGTGCCGACCATCGCCGTGACGAAGGGGTGCGGGCGTTCGCGCTCGAAGGACCCGAAGTCGTACCCGAAGCCGGTCCGCGCGATCGTCTCCAGGGTCAGCCGGGTCATGTCCCCGGGCACGTCCACCGTGCGCCCCGCCGCCAGCTGCCGGTCCCAGTGGTCGGTCAGCCGGCCGGCGACGGCCAGCATCATGCCGTGGTAGCCCTCCATGGCCTCCCGGCCGAACCCGGGCGCCAGCACGTCGTGCGCCAGCTGCCAGTTGGGTTCGTGGTTGTAGGCGGTGAACAGGCCGTCGCCGGCCAGCGGCCGCAGGTTGGCGACACCGAGGCCGACGTGCTTGGCGAACCGGGACTCGTCGGCGAGGTCGGCGACGAACCGCGACCCCCACACGAAGACGAATTCCCTGCCGAACGCCCGGCGCCGGAAGACCGGCCCCAGCCGGCGCGCGAAGCGCATCGAGTCCTGCAGCGGCCGGTGCCGGTCGGCGCCGAGCACATCGCCGAGCAGCGGCAGCCTGCGCGGCGGATGGGGGATGCGGTGCAGCTCGGGCCAGCCCTGCTCGGCGCTCCGGAAACCCCTCGGCAGCCCGGTCCCCATGGTCTCCGTCGTCCCCGCCATGACGCGATCTCCCTTGATCCAGCGGACGGTTGAAGCAGTGGCGCGCGCGTGTTGTACGTGGGTTCAATAACGCGGTTCAGTGTGGTCCCGTTGTTGAATCCACGTCAAGTAAAGTGACGCCATGCCCGCGAACCAGGGGGAGCGCGCCCGGCGCAGACTCAGCACCGGGGAACGCCGTGAGCAGCTGCTGTCGGTCGGCGCCAGGCTGTTCTCGGAGAGCCCCTACGACGAGGTGTGGATCGAGCAGGTCGCCGAGATCGCCGGGGTGTCGCGCGGGCTGCTGTACCACTACTTCCCGACCAAGCGGGACTTCTTCGCCGCCGTGGTCGAGCGGGAGAGCGCGCGGATGCTGCGCATGACGGCCGCCGAGCCCGGGATCCCGGTACGCGAGCAGCTCGCCGCCGGCCTGGACACCTACCTCGGCTACGTCCAGGCCCACGCCCACGGCTTCCGCGCCTTCCACCGGGCCGACGCGGCCGGTGACCGGGCCGTGCGCCGGGTCTACCAACGGGCCCTCGCGGCACAGGAGAAGCAGATCCTGGCCGCGCTCGCGGCCGACCCCGAGTTCGGTCCCGTCGTCCAGACCGCCCCCCAGGTGCGGCTGGCGGTGCGCGGCTGGCTCGCCTTCACCACCGCGGTGTGCCTCGAATGGCTGCGCGGGGAGGGCGACCTGAGCCGCGAGCAGGTGCGCGACCTGTGTGCCCGGGCGCTGCTGGGCGTCCTGCCGTAGGCCCGTCACGGGTGTCGTCACGTCCGCCCGCCGTGGGGCGTGGTTGGCGCGCGCCCCGATCTCCGATAGGTTAGGCAAGGCTTACCTAAGGAGGTCTCGGATGGGTGACACGCAGGACTGGACGGCCGCGCCCGGCGCGGCGGAACGGGCACGATCGGTGCTGGCCACCGCGTGGTCGTGCGCGGTGACCGCGGACGGCGCCCGCGAGGAGTACGTCGGCGCGCACTCGGTCACCGAGGAGGGCGCGGTGCGGCTGGCGGTGCCCGACGACAGCGCCCTGTTCGGCGCGGTCCTGTGCGCCCCGCGCCAGGAGCCCTCCGCCCTGCTGGAGTTCGCCGACGTCGCCCCCGTCCCGGTGCGCCACCGCGTCCGCGCCCGGCTCTGGCTCTCCGGCCGGCTCACCCCGTCCGAGGGCACCCTCCTCTTCCGGCCCGCCCGCGTGGTGCTGCGCCGGTCCTCCGGAGCGGTGGTGGTGGACCCAGACGAGTTCGCCGCCGCCCGGCCCGACCCCCTCGCCGGCGCCGAGGCCCGGCTGCTCACCCACCTCGCCGACGCCCACCCGGACGCCGTCGAACGCCTGACCCGCCTGGTCCGGCCCGAGAGTCTGCACGCCGCCACCCGGGTCGCGCCGCTCGCCGTCGACCGGCACGGACTGACCCTGCGCATCGAACGCACCCGCGCCCACGGCGACGTACGGCTGCCCTTCCACACCCCCGCCGACGACATCGCCCAGCTCACCGAGCGCGTCCACGCCCTGCTGGCCCAGGCCGGTGCGGCCGCCTGCCCCCGCGCGCTACAGCGGCAGCGCGCAGACGGCGACGGGTGACGCGAACGGCTCGCCGGTCGGGCGGAGCCCGCCGCTTGCGGGGTCGACGCGGAACACCGTGACCGTGCCGGAGCGCTGGTTCGCCGCGAACAGCAGCCGGCCGTCCGGGGCGAACGCGATCTGCCGCGGGAAGTCCCCGCCCACCGGTACCGTGCCGAGCAGCCGCAGCCCGGCCCCGCCCGCCTCGACGGCGTACCGGGCGAGGCTGTTGTGGCCCCGGTTGGCGAGGAAGGCGTACCGGCCGTCCGCCGTCACCAGGACCTGCGCCGGGTAGTTCGTCCCTCCCCGCGATCCCGTGGGCTGCGGCTCGCCGATCGTCAGGCGTCCGGTTCCCGGGTCGTAGCCGCACACGGTGACGGTGTCGTCCAGCTCGTTGGCCAGATAGGCGTACCGGCCGCCCGGGTGGAAGGTCAGGTGGCGCGGACCCGCGCCGGGCCGGGTGCGCGCCTGCGCGACCTCGGTGAGCGTGCCCTTCGCCTGGTCGAGGCGGTAGGTGTAGACGGTGTCGGTGCCGAGGTCCACGGCGAGGACGTGCCCGCCGTCGGGACTCGTGAGGACCTGGTGGGCGTGCGGGCCCTGCTGCCCGGGGCCAGGCGGCGGAGAACCGTGCGTGACCAGGTCGGTGCGCTCGCCGAGGGCGCCCGTGGCGTCGACCGGGTGCACGGCGACGCTGCCCGAGCCGTAGTTGGCGCTCAGCAGCCAGCGCCCGCTCGCGTGCACCGACAGGTGACAGGGCCCGGCACCGCCGGTGCTCCGGGTACCGAGGACCCGCCGGTCCGCCAGGCGCACCGCCGTCACCCCGCCGTCCTGCCGCTCGTCCACCGCGTACAGGGTGCGCCCGTCCGGGTGCACCGCGAGGTAGGACGGGTCGGGGACCCCGCCGAGCGTGCCCGACCCGGTGATCCGGCCCGACCCGGGGTCGTACGACGCGAGACCGATGCCGGTGCCGCCGCCGTCGACGGAGGTGTAGGTGCCCACGTACAGCGGGCGCGGACCGGAAGGCCCGCGGGACGGCGGATCCGCCTGTGGACGGCTCGCGGGGGCCGCGCGGTCCGCCGGCGGAGCCGCCGGGGACGGCACCGCCACGACGGCCGCCGTGCCGGCCACCGCCCCGACGAACCGCCGTCTGGTCCAGCCGCCGCGCCCGCGGTCCCGCCGGGGCGGGGAGGCTCCCTCACCCGCCGTCCGTGACTCCGTGTCCATACCGCACCCCAGCTCGTCGGTCGCCTCCTCGTGACAGCCACCTTGGCCCGTGCGCACCGCCAAGGGCAAGCCGGGCAACGGGCGTTGCGTGTACTGCAACCGGCGGGAACGAGAGGGTGGTGGCGGACGGGGTCGGCACGGACACCGGGGCCGGTACCGGGTCCGGCACCGGCGGGGCTACCACTCCCCGTCCTCCACCGGTCTGCCCGGCGCGTCCTTGAGCGGTGCCACCTGCCCGGCGGACGGCGCCTGCCAGGGGTCCAGGTCGTCCCCGAGCCACTCGCCGACCGGCTTGACCGCCTCCAGGGGGTCCGCGGGCGCGAGGTCCTCGGCGTCCTCGTCGTAGTAGTCGTACCAGGGCAGGCCCGCCCGGGTGTACGCGGCCCGGTCCACCGGGGACGGCGGGGGCTCCTCGCCGGTGATCCGGCGCCACTCCGGGGGCGTGACCAGGTGCACGAAGACCCGACCGGCCGGGTCCTCGGACCAGTCGTCGAGCGGCCGGTCGTCCCGGTAGACCTCCTGCCGCATCGAGCCGCCCGCGCCGAGCCCCATGACCGCGGCGCGCCGGGGAGCGGCCGACGGGGGAGCGGCGGCCGGGGAACCGGGGGCGCCGAAGGACGCGGGGGCGCCGAACGGCGCGGCGGGCGGGGGCGGCGGCGCTCCGCCGGGGGCCGCCGCGGCCGGGGGCGGCGTCGCGCCGAACCCGGCGGGCGCCCCGTACCCGCCCGGCGACCCGTAGCCGCCGGGCGGGCCCTGCCGCAGCGCCCGCGTACGCTCCCGCTCCCGGCGTCGCCACTCGGCGAGGGCCTCCGCCCGCAGCGGGAACGACTGGAGCTGGACCCCGCCCCACACCTCCTCGCCGGTGACCTGCCCCTCGACGGTGGCGCCCAGCCCCAGCGGTACGGCCACGAACTGGCGGACCGTGCCCCTGCCGGAGTTGATGCCGTCCAGCCACGGCTGGCGGGGCAGCACCACGTAGTTCTGGGGCCCCCGGGACAGCCGGTCACGCCACGGCTTGCCGGAGACCGCGCACACCTTGCCCACGCCGACCTGGAGCGCGGCCGGCTCCACCGTGCCGCCGAAGTCCAGCCACATCGCCTCGCGCAGGTACACCGGCAGCATCACGCCGCCCCGCGCCCGCATCCGCTCCGGCACCCGGTCGGCGTGGTCGGCCACCCGGCGGACCGGGAACTCGCCCAGGCCCGGCGGCAACGGATGGGTGCCGCTCTCCGGCAGGCGCAGCGTGCGGACGAACCGCACCGCCACCCCGCCGGGCAGCCGCAGTACGTTCCCGTCGATCCGGACTCCGCCACCGGTCATGCGCACGCTCCCTCGCCCTCGACGCCGGCCCGCCCCGGCGGCTCTCTCACCGAGAACGCTCGCCGAACCCCGCGCGGTTCCGCCACAGCTCCTCCTGCACCCCCAGGCGGTCGCGCAGCCAGGCCAGCCGGGGCAGCTTGCTCCGCTGCCCGCGCGAGACCCGGTCCAGCTCCTCCAGCAGGCGGCGGGCGCGGTGCTCGGTGTTCAGCTCGTCGATGATCCGGGTGGTCTCGGTCAGCACGGCGCCGAGCAGCTGCCAGTGCGCCCAGTCCTTGCGGATCTCCTCCTGGAGCAGCTCGGCCAGCCGGTCCCGGGTGCCGGCCGCCGTGCGCAGTTCGGCGCTCAGCCGCTCCTCCGCCGACTCGGCGTTCTCGCTCAGATGGGTGGTCACCAGCACGGCGAAGCTGACGATGGCGTCGGCGATCTCCGACAGCAGCTGCTCCACGGTCGCCCCCACCCGGGGCGGGAACAGCTCCTCGGACCCGCGGGCCTTCGCCAGGTCCGTGAAGGAGCGGGCCAGCACCCGCAGCACCACCGTGCAGATCTCCAGGGTGTCCAGACCGGTGCGCAGCACCACCCGGTGCAGCAGTCCCTCCTTCACCCGGGGATTGAGCCGCAGGCTGTCCTCGGCCTGTCGCAGTGACGCGTCCACCTGAACGATGTCGTGGTCGAGCCGGCGCGCCTCGTGCAGTCGCTCGGCGGCCTGCTCCCACGGGATCCGGCCGGCGGCCTCCTCACCCATCCGCAGCATCAGCTGCCGCACCCGCCGGGCCAGGTCCTCGATGGACCGGCCGGCCTCGTCCACCCACACCGGGGGCGGGAGCAGCAGGTTGCAGGCGGTGCCGACGACCGCGCCGATCAGCGTCTCCACGATCCGCGCCCACGCCGTGAACCCGACCGTGGTCACCCCGAGCACCAGCATGGCGCTGATCGCCACCTCGGCGACGTACTCGTCGACGCGCACCAGGTGCCCGACGGCGAGTGCGGCGACGATCAGCAGCGCGAGGCTCCACCAGGTCAGGCCCACCAGCACGCTGAAGGCGATGGCGACCAGCACCCCCGCGACCACCGAGTTCACCCGGCGGATGCCGTTGGTGAGGGTGGCGTAGAAGGTCACCTGGACGACCAGCAGCGCGGTCAGGGGCGCGGTGAGCGGGGCGGGCTCGGGACTCAGCCGGAGCGCGATGACATAGGCGACCGTCGCCGCCGCGGCCGACCGCAGCGTCTGGACGACCACCGGCTCCCGCCGGCGTCGCGCCAGACGCAGCAGCCCCGCGGTCCACTTCTGTACGTCGTGCATCCCTTGGCCTGTTCCCCATCCTCGGGGGCATCGAACGTGGCCGTTTGCGGACTGTTTGCGTTTGTTTCCGTCCGTTTTCGGCCAGGGACTTACGCGTACAGCTTGTCGAGGAAGGCGGAGAGATTGCCGCGCGTGCGGGCGATCTGCTCCTCCAGGGTCAGGCTCTCCTCGAACCGGGCGCCGGACTCCGGGACCTTCCTGCCGCGGACGTACAGCGAACACGCGAGGTCCGTGCACATGTACAGCCCGACCGAGTTGCCCTCGCGGCCCGCCGCGCCCGCCTTCCGCGCGGTCATCAGGGAGACCCCGCCGCCGGGATGCGTGGTCAGGCACACCGAGCACATGCTGCGGTGCAGGAAGCCGCGCTGGGAGGCGGGGAAGCGCAGGGAGACGCCGGTGAGCCGGCCGTCCCGCTCGGTGACCAGATAGCTGCGGTCCGGGGCGCCGGGATCGCGCCAACCGAGGAAGTCCAGGTCGTCCCAGGGGCGTTCGTCGAGGTTACGCGGGACGGCCAGCCGCTTGGCCTCACCCTTCGAGCAGTTGACGAACGAGGTGCGGATGTCCTGCTCGGTGAGCGGTCTCATGGGGGAGTCCTTCCGGGTTCGGGGCATACCTAGGGTCTCTAGGTTCGTGGCTATCCTATTTAGCCGACGGAAGGCGGGGCCAATGAATTTCCCGGCCTCTCACGGCCCCTCGGTGACCTGCGGCTCCGGTGGCCACGCGCCCGGCGCCAGGACGCCCAGGGCGTAGGCGCGGGCGACCAGCTCGGTGCGGTTGGCGGCGCCCCAGCGGGCCGACAGCCGGCGCAGGTGATAGGTGACGCCGTCCCTGGTCAGGCCCAGTTCACGGGCGGCGCGGGCGGTGGTCGCGCCGCCGGCCAGCAGGGCCAGTACCCGCCGCTCCACCTCCGTGGTCCGCACCGGTTCCGGCGTCGGCTCCGGTGCGGACCGCTGGCCGCCCAACCGCAGCATCACCAGCAGCGCCGGTGTCTCCTCCACGGTGTCGCTCACCGGATCCGCCGTCAGTTCCCCGTACCGCTCGCCCCCGCCGGGCGCCGGCCAGCACACCGACACCTGGTAGCGGGAGCGGTGCCGCAACCGCAGCGCCTCGGCGATCCGCTCCACCTGTCCGGCCTCCTGCGGCCGGAACAGCTCCAGTACGTGCCGGCCGCGCAGCCGGCCCGGGGTCGTACCGCACTCCGCGGCCATCGCCGGGTTCGCCAGCACCACCCGGCCGTACACATCGCACACCGCCACCGGCACCGCCACCCGGTCGAACAGCATCAGCGCACGATTGCGCCAGACCACCGCGTCGGCCCCACCCGTTTCCATGGCACCTCCCGGTCCGCCGGCCGACTGCCATCCAAGAGGAAGCGGCAGGTCAGCGGCAACTCGGGGGAGCTGACTGCTGCCGGAGGGCCGGACCTCGCACCCCGTACGCATCGCGGTGCCCGCCCGGCCGTCAGGACGGGGCCACTCCGACGGGCCGAGCGACCCCGGCCCCGCCGCGCGGCGCACGGGGGCGATGCCCGCCGGGCGCCGACCCTGTCGGGCGGCGACCTCGTCAGGCGGCGAAGCGTTGGACGGTGACGCGTCGGGCGGCGAACCGTCGGGCGGTGAACCGTCGGGCAGTGACCCCGTCGGGCGCCGACTCCGCCGGGCGGCGAACCGTTGGACGGTGACCTGTCGGGCGCCGGCCCCGTCGGGCGGTGACCTGTGGGGCGACGAACCGTCGGATGGTGACCCGTCGGGCGGTGACCGTTCGGGTGGTGACCCGTCGGACGCCGGCCCCGTCCGGCGGTGACCTGTCGGGCGGTGAACCGTCGGGCGACGAACCGTCGGATGCTGACGCGTCGGGTGGTGACCCGTCGGACGCCGGCCCCGCCGTGCGACGGCCCCGTCGGGCGGTGACCTGTCGGATGGTGACCGTTCGGGTGGTGACCCCTCGGGCGCCGGCCCCGTCGGACGCCGACCTCGCCGGGCGACGAACCGTCGGCCGGTGACCCGTCGGGCGACGACCCCGCCGGGCGACGAACCGTCGGATGGTGACCCGTCGGGCGGTGACCGTTCGGGTGGTGACCCGTCGGACGCCGGCCCCGCCGGGCGTCGGCCCCGCCGGCCGCCGACCCGATGCGGCACCCGGCGCCGCCGGTCGTCCGGCCGGCGGGCGCCGGGGTCGCGCGCAGCTCCCGCGCGGCGCGGACGGTCCCGCGCAAGCCCCGGTGCCGACTTTCCACTGCACGAACGTGTAGTGCGGTGGCGCGGCCGCCGGCCGGCCGTCGACCACCCTGGACGCAGTAGTCCGCTACCGCGAAAGGCAGTTGTCGCGTCATGCCCCCCACCGCACTGCACACCGGCCCGGCCGCGCCCCTGGCCGGCGTCCCCGTCGTCGACATCACCGCCACCGGTCCCGGCCGCACCCCGATCCAGCAGATCATGGGGCTGATGCGGGAGCACGGGCCGGTGCTGGTGCGCCGGCTGCACGGCCGGGACGCGATGTTCGTCGCCGACGCCGGCCTGGTCGCCGACCTGGCCGACGAGGAGCGCTTCGCCAAGCACGTCGGGCCCGCCCTGGAGAACGTGCGCGAGTTCGCCGCCGACGGCCTGTTCACGGCGTACAACGACGAACCCAACTGGGCCAGGGCGCACGACATCCTGATGCCCGCCTTCGCGCTCGGCTCCATGCGCACCTACCACCCGGTGATGCTGAAGGTGGCCCGGCGGCTCATCGACTCCTGGGACCGCGCGGCGCGGGACGGCCGGCCCGTCGACGTGCCCGACGACATGACCCGGATGACGCTCGACACCATCGGGCTGGCCGGGTTCGACTACGACTTCGGCTCCTTCGAGCGCGACGAGCCGCATCCCTTCGTGGAGTCGATGGTCCGTTGCCTGGAGTGGAGCATGACCCGCCTGGCCCGCACCCCGGACGCGGACCACTCCGCGGCCGACGCGGCCTTCCGCAGGGACGCAGCCCACCTCGCCCGGGTCGTGGACGACGTGATCGCCGCACGCGCAGGCACCGACCAGAGCGGCGCCGAGGACCTGCTCGGGCTCATGCTCAGTGCCCCGCACCCCGCCGACGGCGCCACCCTCGACCCGGCCAACATCCGCAACCAGGTCATCACCTTCCTGATCGCCGGACACGAGACCACCTCCGGCGCGATGTCCTTCGCCCTGTACTACCTCGCCAAGCACCCCGCCGTCCTCCGGCTCGTGCAGCGCGAGGCCGACGCGCTGTGGGGCGACACCCCGGATCCGGAGCCGACGTACGAGGACATCGGCCGGCTCACCTACACCCGCCAGGTCCTCAACGAGGCGCTGCGGCTGTGGCCGACGGCCGCCGCGTTCAGCCGGCACGCCCGCGAGGACACCCTGCTCGGCGGCCGGATCCCGCTGCGCGCCGGCCAGGCCGTCACCGTGCTCGCGCCGATGCTGCACCGCCAGCCCGTGTGGGGCGACAACCCCGAGCTGTTCGACCCCGAGCGGTTCACCCCCGAGGCCGAGGCGGCCCGTCCGGTGCACGCCTTCAAGCCGTTCGGCACCGGTGAACGCGCCTGCATCGGACGGCAGTTCGCGCTGCACGAGGCGACCATGCTGCTCGCCCTTCTGGTCCACCGCTACCGGCTGCACGACCACGCCGGCTACCGGCTCACCGTGAAGGAGACCCTCACCCTCAAGCCCGAGGGCTTCACCCTCACGCTCGCCCCGCGCACCCCCGCCGACCGTGTGCACGCCCCCCTGCCCGGCGCCGTCCCCGCCCCGGCCGCCGGCACCCCCGCCCCGGACGCCCTCCCGGCCCGTGTCCGCCCCGGCACCCGCGCCCTCTTCCTGCACGGCAGCAACTACGGCACCTGCCGTGACTTCGCCGCCCAGCTCGCCGACGAGGCCGCGGCCGTGGGCTGCGCCACCGAGGTCGCCGCCCTGGACGCGTACGCGGACGGTCTGCCCACGGACCGGCCCGTCGTCATCACCGCGGCCTCCTACAACGGCCGCCCCACCGACGACGCCGTCGCCTTCACCGCCTGGCTCGACGGCACCCCCGACCTGACCGGCGTGACCTACGCCGTCCTCGGCGTCGGCGACCGCAACTGGGCCGCCACCTACCAGCAGGTCCCGACCCGCGTCGACGCCCGCCTCGCCGAACTCGGCGCCACCCGCCTCACCGAGCGCGCCGCCGCGGACGCCTCCGGCGATCTCGCCGGCACGGTACGGCAGTTCACGGCCGGGCTGCGCACCGCGCTGCTGACGGAGTACGGCGACCCGGACGCCGGCGTCGACACCCCCGCCGAGTCCGCCCACGCCTACACGGTGCGCACCCTGACCGGCGGCCCGCTGGACGCCCTCGCCGAACGGCACGGTCTGGTCCCGATGACCGTCACCGAGGCCTACGACCTCACCGCCGCGGACCACCCCCGCACCAAGCGGTTCCTGCGCATCGCGCTGCCCGAGGGCGTCACCTACCGCACCGCCGACCACCTGACCGTGCTGCCCGCCAACGCCCCGCGGCTGGTGGACCGGGCGGTGGCCGCGTTCGGCCTCGACGCCGACGCCGTCCTGGACATCCGGGCCGGCCGCCCGCGCCGCGACGGCCTCGCCGTCGACCGTCCGCTGACCGTGCGCGAACTGCTCACGCACCACGTCGAGTTGCAGGAGCGGCCGACCGCACGGCAGCGGGCCCTCCTCGCCGAGGCCAACCCCTGCCCACCCGAGCGTGCCGCCCTCGCCGCCCTGACCGGCGACGACCCGCGCACCCTCGTGGAACTCGCCGAGGACCACCCCGCCCTGCGCGGCGCCCTCGGCTGGCCGCTCCTGCTCGACCTGCTCACCCCGCTGCGGCCCCGCCACTACTCGATCTCCTCGGCGCCGGCGGCCGACCCCCGCCACGCCGACCTCATGGTGTCCGTGCTCGACGCACCGGCCCGGTCGGGCAAGGGCCGTTACCGGGGCACCGGCTCAGGCCATCTCGCCTCCCTGCGCCCCGGCGACACCGTGTACGCCCGCGTCCAGCCCTGCCGCGAGGCGTTCCGGATCGACGGCTCGGCGCCCGTCGTGATGGTCGCCGCGGGCACCGGGCTCGCCCCCTTCCGCGGTGCCGTCGCCGACCGCCTCGCCGCCCGCCGGGCAGGCACCGCACTCCCCGCGGCGCTCCTCTACTTCGGCTGTGACGCCCCCGGCGCCGACTATCTGCACGCCGAGGAGCTGGCGGCCGCCGAGCGGGCCGGAGCGGTGTCCCTGCGCCCGGCCTTCAGCGCCGCCCCGGAGAACGGGGCCGCCTTCGTGCAGCACCGGATCGCCGCCGAGGGCGACGAGGTGTGGCGGCTGCTGACCGCGGGCGCCCGCGTGTACGTCTGCGGCGACGGCGCCCGCATGGCCCCCGGCGTCCGTGAGGCCTTCCGTACCCTGTACCGGGAACACGTCCCCGGCGCCGACCGGGCGGCGGCCGAGCGGTGGCTCGACGCGCTGGTGGCGGACGGGCGTTACGTGGAGGACGTGTACGCGGCGGGCTGAGCCGCCGCCGGAGGGGGGCGCCAGATGGCGGACTGCGGTGAGTTCGCTGGTCGGGACGGTGCCCGGGCGGTCGACGCGGAACCGGCTGCGGTGGACCCGGGAGAGGGTCGCGCCGGAGCCGGTCGCCGCTCTCGGCGACATCGAAAGCCTCCGCCTTAGATCACAGCGTGAACTAAGGGTTGGCAGAATGTCGCTTCCGGCTGCCTGAAGGGGTATGTTGCAGGTCGGGCACGGTTCGTGAAGGGAGCCACATGGCGGGGCGCAACGGGCGCACGGTACGCGACCTGAGACGAGGCAACCGTACGGCGGTGCTCCAGCGGCTGTACTTCGACGGACCGCTCAGCCGGTTCGAGCTGGGGCCGGCCACCGGACTCAGCTCGGGCTCGGTCAGCAACGTGGTCGCGGACCTGATCGCCGACGGGCTGGTCGAGGAGGCGGGCAGCGTCGACTCCGACGGCGGCCGGCCCCGCACCCTGCTGCGGGTCGCCCCGGGCAGCGGCCAGATGATCGGCGTCGACGTCGGCGAGACCCGCGTCCGGGTGGAGCTGTTCGACCTGGCCCTCACCGAACTGGCCCGGGTGGAGAGGCCGTTGACCCCGCAGGGCTACGACGTCGACGTCATCGCCGGCCACATCCGCGACGGCGTCGCCGAGGTCCTCACCGCCGGACAGGCCGACCCGGGGCGACTGCTCGGTGCCGGTGTCGGCGTCCCGGGCATCGTGGAGCGCACCCCGGACCGGGGCGCCGTCGTCCACGGGCAGACCATCGGCTGGGACGCGGTCCCGCTGGAGCAGCTGC
Organism: Streptomyces sp. NPDC029151; assembly: GCF_055564315.1. Classification (NCBI taxonomy): domain Bacteria; kingdom Bacillati; phylum Actinomycetota; class Actinomycetes; order Kitasatosporales; family Streptomycetaceae; genus Streptomyces; species Streptomyces sp. NPDC029151. The sequence goes on along the minus strand of NZ_JBVHWQ010000001.1, from coordinate 370,727 downwards.
TCCGCTCGGCCTCGCCGCTCCCGGACGGGGTGCCGTACTTCATCGACAACGGCGCCAAGACCCTCGGTCAGGCCGAGATGTGGTTCGGCGCCGGGCGCGGCGCCCGCAACGCCGTGGTCGTGCTCTTCGGCTCCGGTGTCGGTGCCTGCCTGGTCACACCGGAGGTGGAGCACGGGCGCGCCGTGGAGTGGGGGCATCTGACGGTCCGGGTGCGCGGGCGGCGCTGCCGCTGCGGCGCGCCGGGCTGCCTGGAGGCCTACGCGGGCGCGGAGTCGCTGCTGGCCCGCTGGCGCGAGGAGGGCGGCCGGCCGCCCTCGGGCACCGACGAGGAGACCGCGCTCACCGCGATGCTCGCCGCGGCGTACCCGCCGGAGGGCGGCACGGCCGACCCGGTCGCGCTGGCCGTCCTGGAGGAGACCGCCGAGTACCTGGGCGCCGGCCTGTCCGACCTGATCAACCTCTTCCAGCCCGAACGGATCCTGATCGGCGGCTGGGCGGGCCTCCAGCTGGGCACCCGCTTCCTGCCCTCCGTACGCCGGCACGCGACCACGTACGCCCTGCGGCACCCGGCCGACAAGGTCACCATCGACCTGGGCCGGCTCGGCCCGGACGCGGTCACGGTCGGGGCGGCGATCCTCCCCCTGGCCGAGTTCTTCGCCGCCGGCGGCCGCCGTCCCGAGCCCACCACCGAGCCCCGTCTCCCCGCCTGGCGGGCTGCCCTCCAGGACCGGGCTCCCCACTGAACCGGGCGTCCTCGCCGGCCGGGGCGTCTTCCCCGGCCCGGAGCGGCGGTCCGCCCCGGGATGGCGCCGCTCAGGCCGACGGCTCCTGCGGACCCGGGTGTTCCGGGTGGACCGTGCCGCTCCGGGTGGAACCGCGGGGGCCGGTACCGGCCTCGTCCGTGTCCGGTACGGCGTCCTCGTCCGGTTCGTCGTCCCGCGGGCGCGTCGGGGCGACGTCCCACGGGTCCTCGTCGGTACGGGCCTGCTGGTCGGGCATGTCCCGGGGGACCGGCCTCGACCCGGGCCCGGGTTTCTGCACAGACATGACGTTCTCCGTTCTCCCTCGGCTGTACCGGCGTTTCGCCCCGACCGGGCCGGCGTTCGTCGCCCGGCTCAGCCGACCCTCCGTCCGCGCATCGGTTCGGTCTCCATCCCGCCGCCCTTCCGCAGCCCGTCCAGGAACTCCCGGAACACCTCGGTCGCCGTGCGCCGTGGCTCCCAGCCCAGCTCGGCGCGCGCCCGTGCGCAGTCCATCAGGGGCAGCCGCAGCACCGCGTCGAACAGGTGCGGGGAGGCGGGCAGCAGGTGCAGCCCCCACGCGGCGGCGATCGCCGAGCGGGCCGCCGTACGCGGCAGCCGCAACGGCCGGGAGCCGAGCAGCTCGGCGAGGACGCCCGCGTCCAGCGGGGGATCGGCGGCCAGGTTGAAGGCGCCCCGCGCGCTGTCCGTGCGCACGGCGAGCCGGTAGGCCTCGGCCGCGTCGTCCGTGTGCAGCGCCTGGACCCTCAGTCCCGGGACGTCCGGCAGGAACGGCAGCAGCTCCGGCCGGGCCAGCGGGCCGGGCAGGAACCGCCCGCCGAAGATCCGCCGCTGCTCGCTCGCCGACTCCCACTTGAACAGGAACGCCGGGCGCATCCGGACCACCCGCACCTCCGGGTGATCCCGCTCGAACACGTCCAGGGTGCGCTCCAGATAGGCCTTCTCCCGGCAGTACGCGGCATCCGGCCAGCCGTGGGTCGGCCAGGACTCGTCCACCGGTCGGTCCTTCGGGCCCGGTGAGTACGCCCCGACGGAGGACGCGTGCACCAGCACCGGCACCCGGGCCGCGGCGACGGCCTCGAAGACCCGGATGCTGCCGAGCACGTTGGTCCGCCAGGTGGTGGCCGGATCGTGCGTCGGCTGGAACGCCCAGGCCAGGTGGATCACGGCGTCGGCACCCTCGAACCGCTCGGCGAGGTTGTCCTCGTCCGAGCCCAGGTCGACGGCGGACCACTCGGTCTTCGGCGGCGACCACCGGGGCGTCCGCCGGGCCAGTCCCCGCACCGACTTCACACCGGGGTCCTCCGAGAGCAGACGCACCACACTCGTCCCGACGTTGCCGGTGGCCCCTGTCACGACCACCCTGCTGCCCGCTGAGCTGCTCACCTTCGGCTCCTCTCGTCGGCATCGGCGGAGGCTGCGACGAGCGGCCGGGTACCCGGCGGCCGGACCCGCACACGCGGCCCTCCGGGCAGCCGACAGCCGACAACCGGCGGTGGCCGGCGGGCCAGGGGCAGCGGCGACGGGCGACGGGCAAGGAAAAGCCCCGGCCGTGACGGGGGAATCACGACCGGGGCGGTCAGGTGGTGGGTGCGGATGGCGGTCGCCTCTCGGCGAGACGCTCCACAGGGCTTCAGCCGAACGATCGTCCCTGTGGGCAAAAGGTGAGGCCCGGGGACACTGTCCCATCCACACCCACGGTTGGTTCAACGGGCAACCACATCCGGGTGTTCCATACCCGCACGTGACCTGCGTCACCTCCGGGGCCGCTCAGCCCAGCGGGCTGCCGTCCAGCCGGGCCAGGAGGTCGGCCGGGTCGGCATACACCGTCTCCGCCCCGGCCTCCTCCAGGTCGGCGCGCGGGATCCCGCCGCACAGCAGCCCCACGCAGCGCACCCCCGCCTTGCTTCCCGCCCGCATGTCCCACACGGTGTCCCCGACGAACACCGCCCGCGAGGCCGGCACCCCGGCCAGCTCCAGCGCGTGTTCCACGGGCTCGGGGGCCGGCTTGCCCCGCGTCACGTCGTCCGCGCTCGCCGTGGCCGCGATGGCCTCGTCCGCGTCGATGGCCCGGCGCAGGGCGCCCAGCTCCGCACCGCTCGCCGAGGTGGCGAGGACCACCGTCCAGCCGTCCCCGTGCAGCCGCCGCAGCAGCTCCCCGGCGCCCGGAAGCGCGGGGAGCCGGTCGAAGTACTGCCCGTACAGCGCCGTGTGCGCCGCGCTCAGCCGTGCGTCCTGGTCCCGGTCCCGGTCGTCGCCGAGCAGATGGGCGACCAGGTCCGTGGAGCCGAGCCCGACGGCCCGGTGCACGGCGTGCATGGGGACGTCGTGCCCCGCCTGCCGGAACGCCTCCCACCAGGTGACGACATGCAGGTGATTGGTGTCGACGAGGGTTCCGTCGACGTCGAACACGGCGGCACGGTCCATACCGGGTCCTCTCTCAGCCCTGTGGGCATCTGTCAGCTTCCGCTCCGTGTACCACGTCCGGACCCCGCCACGCGTGCAGGCAGTCGCCCCTCACGGGTCCAGCCCAGCAGCTCCTCGGCCGACCAGGTGGTCACCACCCGTTCGGGCGGCACCCCGCACTCCTCGGCCCGGGCGCAGCCGAGGATCTGCCAGTCCAGCTGGCCGGGCGCGTGCGCGTCGGTGTCGACCGAGAACAGCACGCCCGCCTCCACCGCCCGGCGCAGCAGCCGCCGCGGCGGGTCCAGCCGTTCCGGACGGCTGTTGATCTCCACGGCGGTGCCCGACTCGGCGCAGGCGGCGAAGACCTCGTCCGCGTCGAACTGCGACTCCGGCCGCCCCCGGCCCGTGACCAGGCGTCCGGTGCAGTGCCCGAGGACGTCGGCGTGCGGATCGCGCACGGCGGCCACCATCCGGCGGGTCATCGACCGCGCGTCCATCCGCAGCTTGGAGTGGACCGACACCACGACCACGTCCAGCTGCTCCAGCAGCTCCGGTTCCTGGTCCAGCGAGCCGTCCTCCAGGATGTCGCACTCGATGCCGGTGAGCAGCCGGAACGGCGCCCACCGGGCGTTCAGCTCCGCCACCACCGCGAGCTGCTCCCGCAGCCGTTCCGGCGACAGCCCGCGGGCCACGGTCAGCCGGGGGGAGTGATCGGTGAGCGCGGTCCACTCGTGCCCCAGATCGGCCGCCGCCCGCCCCATCTCCTCGATCGGGCTGCCCCCGTCGGACCAGTCGGAGTGCGTGTGGCAGTCCCCGCGGAGCATCGCCCGCAGTTCGGCACCGGCACCCTGGGCGCCGGCCGCCGCCCCCGCCTCCTCCTCCAGCCTGCGCAGGTACGCGGGCACCTCCCCGGCCAGGGCCTCCCGCACCACCTGCGCGGTCTTCGGCCCGACCCCCTTCAACGACTCCAGCGTCCCGGCCGCGGCCCGCTCGGCCACCTCGTTCTCCGGCAGTGCGGCCAGCGTCCGGGAAGCCGTGCGGAAGGCCCGTACCCGGTAGGTGGGCGCGAGCGCCCGCTCCAGGAGAAAGGCGATCCGGTCGAGAGCGGCGACGGGGTCCATGCACACCAAGGTCGCACCGGACGCACCGAAGGGCGCGGGGAACCGCCCGGGCGACCGGCCACCCGCCCGCACCGCCCCGCTCGGTGAACCCCGTTTGCCCTCCGCACCCCCGGGTACTGCGATGCCCACGCTCACTCGAGGAGGTCGGCCATGCCCCGCGCAGCGATCGTCACCGGTTCGGACTCCGGCATCGGCCGGGCCACCGCCGTACGCCTGGCCGAGGCGGGCCTGGACGTCGGCATCACCTGGCACGCGGACGAGAAGGGTGCCGAGGAGACCGCGGAGGAGGTCCGCCGCGCCGGCCGCCGCGCCGCCGTGGCCCGGCTGGACCTCACCCGGCTGCCCGAGGCCGCCGACACCGTGGACGAGCTGTGCGAGGAGCTGGGCCGGATCGACGTCCTGGTCAACAACGCCGGTACGGGCACCATGACCCCCTACCTGGACCTGACCCTGACCGACGTGCGCCGGGTCCTGGACGTCGACCTCGTCGGCCCGTTCCTTCTGGGGCAGCGGGCCGCGCGGCGGATGATCCGGCAGGGCGAGGGCGGCCGGATCGTGAACGTCACCTCCGTGCACGAGCACCAGCCCCGGGTCGGAGCGGCCCCCTACTGCGCGGCCAAGGGCGGCCTCGGCCTGCTGACCCAGGTGATGGCCCTGGAACTGGCCGAGCACGGCATCACCGTGAACGCCGTCGCGCCGGGTGAGATCGCCACCCCGATGACCGGCCAGGAGGACACCGACGTCCACACCGAGCGCCGCCCCGGCGTGCCGCTCGGCCGGCCCGGCGACGCCCGCGAGGTCGCCGCGGTGATCGCGTTCCTCGCGAGCCCCGACGCCTCCTACGTCACCGGCGCCTCCTGGAGCGTCGACGGCGGCATGCTCCGTATGGGTCCGCAGGCCGGCTCCCACCTGACCAGCGACGACTGGCGCCGCCCCTGAGCCGGTCCGCTGGACGGTTCCGGTGGACGACCCGTCGGCGCGGGATGCGTTCTACCCTCGATTGCATGACCGAACAAGCAGCTCCCCACATCTCCCATCCGCGGATCCTGGTCCTCGGGGTGTGCCCGGGACGGCACGGTGAGCCGCCCTTCCGGATCATGGAGATCGACGGTCAGGTGGTCGGTCAGGCCAGGACCGTCACCGACGTGCTGGAGACGGCTGCCGCCTACGGCATCCCCATCCACGACCTCGACGACCCGGACGTGGTCCGCTTCGTGGGCGGGGACAAGTACACCTGGAGGCTGCACTGACCGGTCGGCACGTCCGGCTCAGCCCACCGTCCACTTCTGGTTGGCGCCGCCCGTGCAGGTCCAGATCTGCAGCCGTGTCCCGTTGGCCGCGTTGTTGCCCGTGACGTCGAGGCACTTGTTCGCCTGCGGGTTGACGATGTCGCGCGCCCCGGTGACGGTCCACTTCTGGTTGGGGCCGCCGGTGCAGTCCCACAGCTGGACGGTGGAGCCGTCCGCGGTGCCGTTGCCCGTGACGTCCAGGCACTTGCCGAGCGCCCGCAGCGTGCCGTCCGAGCCGACGGTCCAGGACTGCGCGCCGGTGCCGTTGCAGTCGTAGAGCTGGACCGGGGTGCCGTTCGCGGGGTTCGCGCCCGCCACGTCCACGCACTTGCCCGCAAGCCCCCGGATCGGCGCACCGGCCGTGCCGCCGCTCGTGGTCACCGACACCGAGTCCACCACCAGTGTCTGGGGGAACTGCGTCGAGCCGTCCGGGTCGCCGGGCCAGTAGCCGCCGACCGCGAGGTTGAGGATCAGGAAGAACGGCTTGTTGTAGACCCAGGTCTTGCCGCCCAGGTCGGCGGGGGTGCGGCGCTGGTACACGTTGCCGTCCACGGACCAGGTGATCGAGTCGGGCGCCCAGTCGACGGCGAACGTGTGGAAGGCGTCCGCGAAGGCCTGCCCGTTCGGCAGGGTGTAGCCGGCGCCTATGCCGCCGGAGCCTGAGTAGCCGGGGCCGTGGATGGTGCCGTGCACCGTCGACGGTTCGAATCCGACGTTCTCCATCACGTCGATCTCGCCCGAGTCCGGCCAGTTGACCGGCGTGCCGAGCATCCAGAACGCGGGCCACATGCCCTGCCCGCGCGGGATCTTCATGCGGGCCTCGACATGGCCGTACTGGGCGGTGAACTTCCCGGCCGTGTTCAGCCGGGCCGAGGTGTACTGGCAGCTGCCGTACCAGCACTGGTAGCCGGCCGGGTTCTCCTTCCGGGCGGTGATCACCAGGTGGCCCTGGCCGTCGAGGGCGGCGTTCCTGGTGCCGGAGGTGTAGTACTGCCGCTCGTGGTTGTTGACGTTGTCCCCGGTCTCCAGGGTCCACTTCGAGGCGTCGACCGCGGCGCCGGCGGGTCCCTCGAAGGTGTCGGAGAAGGTGGTGACGGCCGCTGCCGCCGGGGCACCGCGCTCGGCGGCCCGGGCCGGGCCGACGGCGACGGAACCGACCAGGGCGGCGGACAGTGCGGCGAGAAGACATCTGCGGAGCAGGCGCGGGGAGGCCATGGCTCTCCGTTCGGTGTGGGGGCGGGAGCTGTGCGCCTCTTGATTTAAGGAGTGAGATAAGGGGGCGTCAATACTCTGGTACGGACCTGTTGCCGACGATCACCCGGCCGACGGTTCCTGCACCCGCCGGTGCACCCCTCGCCCGAGCAGCCGCCCCAGCAGCAGCCAACCCACCAGCGCCCCGGCCGAGTTGAGGATGACGTCGTCGATGTCGAAGGCGCGCCCGGTGACCACCGCCCCCTGGACCAGCTCCACCATCAGCATCACCAGCGCGGTCAGCGCCAGCACCTGGAGCGCGCCCCGGGCGCGCGGCGCGAGGACCGGCACGAGCACCCCGAACGGCACGCCCAGCAACAGGTTTCCGCCGACCTGCCGGATGGCGTCACGCGCCGACGCCTGCGTCAGGTAGGCGTGGAGCGAGCGGCCCGGGTGCAGGTTGCTGTGCGTCAACGACACCGACGCGGGCGACGGCTGGAGCGTGATGCGGGCCAGGACGACGGCGAACGCCACCATCGCCGCGAACGCGACCAGCATCGCCAGCAGCCGGACGGGCAGCGGCAGCGCGTGCCGCGGCCGGACCGGTTCGGCCGGCTGCCGCCTCCGGGCGGTGCGCAGCAGCTCCGGCAGCCGGGGCCTGACCGCCTCGGCGGGCTGCCGCCTCCGGGGGGTGCGCAGCAGCTCCGGCAGTCGCGGGACGGTGCGGGCCATACGGTCCTCCAGGGGTCAACTTCGGGGTCCGGAAAGTCGGTTACCCGCACCCCGGCCGAGGATGCCGCCGCCCGCGCGCACCCGCCCCGGGTTTCCGTTCACGCCTCCGGGGCACTGTGGGTGCGGACCCGCGTGCCGCCGCTCCCGCCCGGGTCCGGCGGTGCTTGGATGCCCCCAGCGGCACCCCGGACACATCGCCGCGTACCCGAGCACAGCGGACTCCAGGAGGTGCCGCATGACCCGCCGTACGGCCCGCGCGGCCGTCCTCGCCGCCGGTGAACTCCTCGCCTGGTGGGCGGCGCTGGCGCTGCTGTGGCTGGTGCTCATCAGCACGGTCGACACCCTGGAACGGATCGTCGGAGCGAGCTGCGCCGCCGCGGGCGCCCTGCTGGCCCGGGCCGGCCGGCGGGCGGTGACCTGGCGGTGAACGGCTGGATCCTCGCGGCGACCGTCGAGCTGGGCGGGGGAGGCGCGGCCGCCCTGTGGGGCGTGACCACCGGCCCGCCGGCCCGCCGGGTGATCGCCCAGAACATGACCACCTCCGCCGTCTGCCCGGCCCTGCTGCTCCTCGCCCAGGGCTACGGCCGCCCCTCCTACGTCGACCTCGCCCTGCTCCTCGCCCTCCTCGGCCCGGTCGGCACCCTGGTCTTCGCCCGCCTCCTCTCCGACGACCTGGCCGGTGAGCGCCCGAGTGGCCGGGCGCTGACCTGGGCGGCGGCGGCACTGGGCGCCGTGGTCGTCCTCGCCGTGTGCGTGGCCGGCGACCCGGGCCGGGCGACCGTGAAGCTCCTGGTGATCGCCGCCCTGCTGATCAGCGGCAACCTGATCGCCTCCCGTGCGCTGGCGGGCGGGTTCCGGGGGGTGGGCGGTGGCTGACGGGACGCGGGACACGGGCGGCTCCGGTGCCCCTTCCGGGACAGCCCCGGGCGCCCGCCGGGTGGCCGGCCCGGTGACGGACGGCCGCGGGGTCCGGTGCGCCGTGGCCGGCGGTGTGCGGGGTTCGGCTGCTGGTGGGGGAGTTCGGGGTGTGTGCGGGGTGGTCGGTCCGGTGAGGGGCGGCGGGGCTGTCGGCTGCGCCGTGGCCGGCGGGGTGTGGGGTTCGGCTGGTGGTGGGGGAGTTCGGGGTGTGTGCGGGGTGGTCGGTCCGGTGAGGGGCGGCGGGGCCGTTGGGTGCGTCGTGGCCGGCGGTGTGTGGGGTCCGGTGACGGACGGCCGGGAGGCGGGGCGTGTCGGGGACGGCGGGGCGTGGGGCCCGGCCGGTGGCGGGGGAGCCCGGGGCGCCGGGGATGCGACGGTCGGTGTGCGGAAGGCGGGTGCCCTGTGTCCGACGCGCTGATCGTCGTCGTCCTCGTACTCGCGGCCGCCTCCGCCACCGCGGCCGTGGCCCAGCGCGACCCCGCCCGTCAGGCGCTGGTGCTGTCCGTCCTCGGCGTGCTGCTGGCCGCGCTGTTCACCGTGCTCCAGGCCCCCGACGTGGGCCTGTCCCAGCTCGCCGTCGGCTCCGCCCTCACCCCGCTGCTGATCATGCTGTCGGTGCGCAAGATCAGACGCCGGGGCCGTTCGAAGGAGGGGCCGAGGTGAGCCGGCTGCGGCTGGTCCTGCTGGCCGTCGGCGGCGCGGGCCTGGCCGCCCTGCTCGCCGCCGCCTGCCTGCGCCTGCCGGACTTCGGCGGCCGCCGGCACCCGTACGGCGACCGGGCCGTGCACGCCTCCCTCGCCCGGCACACCGCCAACACGATCGCCTCCGTCAACTTCGACCAGCGCGCCTACGACACCCTCGGCGAGATGAGCATCCTGTTCGCCGCCGTCCTCGGCTGCGTGGTGCTGCTGCGCCAGGCCCGCGACGAGCGGCGGGCACGGCCCGAACCCGCCGAGGTGGCACGCCCGGTCCGCCGCTACGCCCTGCTCGTGCTGCCCGTCGCCCTGCTCACCGGCCTGTACGTCATCGCCCACGGCCAGCTCAGCCCCGGCGGCGGCTTCCAGGGCGGCGTCGTCGCCGCGACCGCCCTGCACCTGCTCTACCTCGGCGCCGACTACCGCGCGCTGGAACGCGTCCGCCCGCTCGGCGTCTACGAGACCACCGACTCCCTCGCGGTCGCCGCCTACCTCGTGCTGGGCACCGCATCGGTCCTGGCCGGCACCGCCTTCCTCGCCAACACCCTGCTGCCGTACGGCACCTTCAACACGCTGTCCTCCGGCGGCTCCGTCCCGCTGCTGAACGCCGCCGTCGGCATGGAGGTGGCCGGCGCGGTCGTCGTCCTGCTCGCCCACTTCCTCGACCAGGCCGTGGAGATCGAGGAGACGAGCGGGGGACGGACCGAGGGAGCGCACGAGAGGTGAACACCGTGATGCACGTCCTTCCGTACCTGACGGCCGCCTACATCTTCCTGACGGGCTGCTACGGCCTCGCGACCAGCCGGAACCTGATCCACGCCGTCGGGTGCCTCGCCGTCTGCCAGTCCGCGACCTACGTGCTGCTGCTGGCGGTCGGCTACCGCGACGGCGGCACCGCTCCCGTCTTCTCCGACATGAAGCCCGGCTCCCGGCCGGTGGTCGACCCGGTGGTGCAGGCCCTCACCCTCACCGACATCGTCGTCGGCGCCACCGTCACCGCGCTGCTGCTCGCCCTCGTCCAGCAGATCGCCAAACGGCACGGCACGATCGACCCCGACGAACTGCGGGAGCTGCGCGGCTGATGCACCATCTGATCCCGCTGATCGTCGCGGTCCCGCTGCTCGGTGCCGCCCTGCTGGTGGCCGTGGGCCGCCGCCTGCCCCGGATCGCCGTCGAGATCACCGGGTTCGCCGTCTCCGGCGGTACCGCCGCCCTCGCGCTCGTGCTGCTGCTGAACTCCGCCCCGCCGATGGTCGAGTGGGTCGGCGGCTGGCTGCCCGTCGGCGGCGAGAGCGTCGGCATCCTGGTGGTCGGCGACGGCCCGGCGCTCGGCATGGCCTCGCTCGCCTCCCTGCTGACCCTCGCCGCCCTCGCCTACTCCTGGCGCTACTTCGACGAGCCCCCGCGGGACCACGCCGGCTCGTTCACCGCGCTGATGCTGGTCTTCCAGGGCGCCATGTGCGGATTCGCCCTGGCCGGCGACCTGTTCAACGCGTTCGTGTTCTTCGAGCTGATGAGCGTGGTGGCGTACGCCCTGACCGGCTACCGCATCGACGAGGCCAAGGCCGTGCAGGGCGCGCTGACCTTCGGTGTCGTCAACTCCCTCGGCGCGTACGCCCTGCTGATGGGGATCGCCCTGCTGTACGCCCGCACCGGCGAACTGGCCATGGCGAAGATCGGCCGGGGGCTCGACGCCGCCGGCGGGCAGGGCGGCCCCGACGCGCTGGTCCTCGCCTCCTTCGTGCTGGTGCTCACCGGGCTGCTGGTGAAGGCGGCGGCCGTGCCGTTCCACTTCTGGCTCCCGGACGCGCACGCCGTCGCCCCCACCCCGGTCTGCATGCTCCTGTCCGGCGTCATGGTCGAACTCGGCTCCTACGGCGTGTGGCGGGTGTACGGCACCGTGTTCGCCGGTCCCGGTGGCATCCCCGCCGCCGACCTGACCCGGGCCCTGGTGGTCCTCGGCGCCCTCACGGCCGTGACCGGCGCCGTCATGTGCTGGTACCAGCGGCACATCAAACGGCTCCTCGCGTACTCCACCGTCTCCCACACCGGCCTGTTCCTCGTCGGGCTCGGCGTCCTCAGCCCCGAGGGCGACGACGGCGTGGCCCTGTACCTGCTCGGCCACGCCGGGGTGAAGGCCGCGCTGTTCGCCTGCGCGGGCGCCCTGCTGGACCGGTTCGCCAGCGTCGACGAGCACGCGCTGCACGGCCGGGGCCGGCCCCTGCGGGCCACCGGGGTCATGTTCGCCGTCGGCGCCCTCGGCCTCGCCGGCCTGCCGCCGTTCGGTACGGCGCTGGGCAAGGCGGTCACCGAGGAGGCGGTCGGCGGCCCGCTCACCGTGGTGTACGTGGCCGCCTCCGCGATCACCGCGGGCGCGGTGCTGCGGGTCGCCGCCCGCGTCTTCCTGGGCCTCGGACCGCGCCCCGAGGACGCCGAGTACGAGACCAGCGGCTCCGACGAGGAACCGGAGACGTCCGGGCTGCTGCGGCGGATCCCGGACACCATGACGACCGTGCCCGCCGTCCTGCTCGCCGCCGCCCTCGCGATCGGGGTGGTCCCCGGCTTCGGTGCCGTGGTGGCCCGGTCCGTCAACGAGGCCGGCTCGGGCGGCGCGCACGCCTCCGCGCACTGGACCGCGCACGGCGTGCTGCTGGGCGTGGCCTCGACCGCGCTGGCCCTGGCGCTGGCCGGCCTCGCCGTCACCCGCCCGGCCTGGCTGGCCGCCCCGGGCTGGGCCGCGCCCCTCAGGCGCCTGCAGTCCGGGCACGTCGGCGACTACGTGGCCTGGCTGCTGGTGGGCGCGACCGTCCTGGGGGCGCTGGCCCTGCCCGGGGTGCTCGGCTCCTGATCAGGGCCGTACTTGATGTGCACCTCCGTGAAGCCGAGGGAGCGCAGCAGCCCCTGGAGCATGTCGGTGGTGTTGCTCTCGGCACGCGCGGTCAGCCCGCTGCGTTTCGCGGCGTCGCCGATGTGCCGCACGGCGAGCCGTTGCACGGCCTGCTCGCTGTTGGGGTTGTCCGAGAACAGGTCGCCGAGCCGGTCCAGCAGGCCGCGCTGCTTGGACACGGCGTAGGAGTGGTCGGGATCCAGGGCCGGCCTGCCGAGCCGCGCGTGCGGCAGCCGGATGGTCGCGGACGTACGGTCGCCGTCGACCGTGACGTCCTTGTCGCCGACCCGGCCGAGGTCCACGTAGGCGTCCACGGTGCCCGCGCCGACGTACAGGGTGCGGGTGCCGCGGATGGCGTCGGGCAGGAACTTCGCGTCCTTCTCCAGGTCCACGACGACCTGGAAGTTGCCCGAGGCCGCGTCGTAACGGCTCATGTCCTGGATGGACTTGAGCAGCGCGGGTCCGGAACGGTCCTCGGTCTCGGTGCCGAACAGGTCCTTGATGCCCGGCAGTACCGCCAGCCGTATCCCGGCGAACAGCAGCGCGAGCACCAGCACGATCGCCGCCACGGCCATGGTCATGAACTTGGCCCAGCCCGGCAGGCGCCTCACGGGAGTCGTCATCGCGACGGCCCTCCTTCCTGCCGACCGGATGCCCGCGGACGGCCGGAACAGACCGGTCTGTCACAGCGAGCCCGACGCGGCCTCGGACCGGGCCAGGGCCGCGTCCAGGTCCGGCTGGGGAGGCAGCAACCGGGTCAGCCCGGTGACCCGGAACACCCGCAGGGTCAACGGGTGTGTGCACACCAGGTGCAGCTGCCCGCCGCGCTCCAGCACCCGCAGGCGCGCCCGGTACAGCAGCCGCAGGCCCGAGCAGTCGAAGAACTCCACCGGCCGCAGGTCGATGACGACCCGGGCGCCGGGCCGGTCGGTGACCCGGTCGAGGAACGGGCCGATCTCCGTCGCCGCGGCGATGTCGATCTCGCCCCGGAACTCCAGCACCGTGTGCCCGCGGTGGTCGTACACGCCCAGTTGCCGGGTGAGAGGTACGGGTTCGTGTCGCACCTCGGCACCACCTCCCACCCCGCGCCCCGACGTCGGTTCCCGATCGTCAAGTTACCCTCGATGGAAGGAATTTGAGCATGTTCGATTGACATATGTCTTCGAGTTTGACGCGTGTCGGCCGGTGTCGTTCGGCCCGTCCCGCCCGGCCGGCGCCGCTCAGTCCGCCAGCAGCACCAGCTTCCCGGTGGTCCGGCCGGTGTCGCCCAGCTCGTGCGCCTTCGCCGCGTCGGTCAGCGGGAACGTCCCGGCGATCGTCGCCTTCAGCCGCCCCGACTCCGCCAGTTCCGCGATCGCCCGCATCCCCGAACGGTCCGCGTCGACCAGCATGCGCACCGCCCGCACGCCGAGGCGCTCGGCCTCCTCGTAGAAGTCGTCGTCGCCCACCGGCAGGATCGACACCACCACACCGCCCGGCCGCAGCGTCCGCAGGGACCGTACGGAGGTCTCGCCGCCCAGCGTGTCCAGGACCACGTCGACGTCCCGGACCGTCTCCGTGACATCGGTGGACCGGTAGTCGACCGGCTCGTCCACGCCGATCTCCCGCAGGAAGTCGTGCTTGCCCGCGCTCGCCGTACCGATCACGTACGCCCCGCGCGCCTTGGCGATCTGCACGGCCACATGGCCGACACCGCCGGCCGCCGCGTGGATCAGCACCCGCTGCCCCGGCTGGAGGTCCGCGTGCTCGGTCAGTGCCTGCCAGGCGGTCAGGGAGACCAGCGGCAGCGCACCCGCCTGGACGTGGTCGAGGGAGGCCGGCTTGTGCACCAGGGCCCGGACCGGGGCGATGGCGTATTCGGCGTGCGAGCCGTGGCCGAAGGGGTAGGGCAGCATGCCGAAGACCTCGTCGCCGGGCCGGAACGCGGCCGCGCCGATCCCGGTCTCCGCGACCTCCCCGGAGACGTCCCAGCCGAGGACGAACGGGGGTTCGCCCAGGAACCCGCCGGTGGCCCGGTGCTTCCAGTCGGTGGGGTTCACCCCGGCGGCCCGCACCCGGACCAGCACCTCGTTCGGGCCCGGCTTCGGCCGCTCGACCTGTACTTCCTTCAGGACCTCGGGACCGCCGAGGACGTCCTGGCTGATGGCTCGCATCGTGTTCACATCGCTCATGGTCCCCCAGCCTGCCGGAGCCCGCCCGGCCGGGAAATGGCATGAAAGCCAACCTTCGATAGAATCGTGCCATGTCTGATGTGGAGCTGCGCCCCCGGCGCCCGGAGCGGGTCGTCGTCCTGGCGCTCGACGGCGTCTACCCCTTCGAGCTGGGCATCCCCAGCCGCATCTTCGGCGCGGCCGACGGCCACTACGAGGTGCTCACCTGTTCGGTCGACGGCCGCCCGGTGCGCACCAACGCCGACTTCACCATCGGCGTCGCCCACGGCCCGGAGGTCCTCCCGACGGCCGACACGGTCGTGGTCGCCTCCATGGCGCCCGTCCACATCCCCGCCGAACTGCCCGCCGGGGTCCGCGACGCCCTCGCCCGGATCCGCCCGGACGCCCGGATCGTCTCCATCTGCACGGCCGCCTTCGTGCTCGCCGAGGCCGGCCTCCTCGACGGCCGCAGGGCCACCACCCACTGGCAGGTGGCCGACCTGTTCCGCCGCCGCCACCCCCGCGTGGACCTCGACCCGGACGTCCTCTTCGTCGCCGACGGCCGCATCCTCACCTCGGCCGGGGCGGCCTCCGGCGTCGACGTCTGCCTGCACATCGTCCGCACCGACCACGGCAGCGAGCTGGCGAACGCCGTCGCCCGCCGCTGCGTCGTGCCCCCCTTCCGGGACGGCGGCCAGGCGCAGTACATCGAGCAGCCGGTCCCCGAGAGCGGCGCCGCCAGTACGGCCGCGACCCGCGCGTGGGCGCTGGGGCGCCTGGACGAACCGCTGACCCTCGCCGACCTCGCCGGGCACGCCCGCATGAGCCTGCGCACCTTCGCCCGCCGCTTCAACGACGAGGTCGGCCTCAGCCCCGGCCGCTGGCTGATCCAGCAGCGGGTGGCCCGCGCCCGGCACCTGCTGGAGGCCAGCGACCTGCCGGTGGACCGGATCGCCGCCGAGGTCGGCTTCGCCACCGGCGCCTCGTTGCGCCAGCACCTGCACGCGGCGATCGGCGTCTCCCCGCAGGCCTACCGGAGAACCTTCCAGCAGGCCCGCTGAACGTTCCGGCCCGCCACGGCGTCGAAGGAGCGCACACGACGGCGGGAGAACGGGGGCGGGGCATGCGCGGGAGGCTCGTGGCGGCGGGGGCGGTGCTGGCGGCAGGGGTGGTGCTGGCGGCGGTGGCGGGGTGCGACGACGGCCCCCGGCCGGACCTGGTGGTGAAGGGCACCCCTCCGGCGACCCCCTACAGCGGTCCGCTCCGCGTACCGACCCGGCAACTCGACGACGGCACCCCCGAGGCGGCCCGGCTGGCCTCCGGGGCGGCCGGGCGGGCGCTGGAGTGCGACGGGGAGATCTTCGACGGCTCCGGACCCGACGGCTGGAGCAGGTCCGACGGCGGGGACACCCCGGCGGAGGGCCTCGCCCTCTACTTCGACATGGTCCAGCCGGAGCAGCCCGACCACGGCTACCGAGTGGAACGCCGGGAGCGGGACCGGGTCCTCTACTCCTACGACGTGCACGGCCGCACCAAGGTGGCGGTCGTGGTGGCCAAGGACCAGAAGGGCCGGCCCGGCTGGGGCCCGGAGACCAGCGCCTCCTGCGACCCGGCCGAACTCCCGGAGAGCTTCACGGCCACCACCGACTGGCAGATCTGGACCGACCGCGCGGGCCGCCGGGTCCCGGTCACCACGGTCCACAGCTCGACCGGGCCGGAACACTGCGGCTGGCAGTCCGCCGCCTTCCTCGCCCTGGGGAAGCGGACCTACGCCCGGGACCCCGACGGCGTACTGGGCCGGGACGGGCTGCTCCGGGCGCCGTACCGGGCGGCGGTCCGCATGCCCGCCGACGCCCGGGACACCGGGTACCACCGCCGTGGGCGGCGGCTGTGGCTGACGCCCGACAGGGCGACGGCGTACGTCCGCACGGACCACGGCGTGGAGGCGTGGCCGCTGGTCGCGGAGGGCGTCGGCTGCGACTGACCGGCCCCGCGCTCACCCCGCGGCGTACACGCAGGCGCCTCCCACATAGGTCAGCGCCACGCGCGTCTCCGCGATCGCCTCCGGCGGCCCCGAGAACGGGTCCCGGTCCAGGACCACCAGATCGGCGAGCGCGCCGGCCGCCACCCGGCCGGTGTCGTCCAGATGGTTCACGTACGCCGAACCGGCCGTGTACGCCGTCACCGCGTCGGCGAGGGAGAGCCGTTCGTCCGGCAGGAACACCGGCCCGGTGCCGCCCGGCTCGACCCGGTTGACCGCGACATGGATGCCCTGGAGCGGATCCGGGCTGCTCACCGGCCAGTCGCTGCCCGCCGCGAGCCGCGCCCCGGAGCGCAGCAGCGCCCCGAACGGGTACTGGAGCCGGGCCCGGTCAGGCCCCAGGAACGGGATCGTCAACTCGTCCATCTGCGGCTCGTGGGCGGCCCACAGCGGCTGGATGTTGGCGGTGGCGCCGAGCCGGGCGAACCGGGGCACGTCCTCCGGGTGCACGACCTGGAGGTGGGCCAGGTGCGGACGGGTGTCCCGCGCCCCGCCCGCCTCCCGGGCCGCCTCGACCGCGTCCAGCGCGTCCCGTACGGCACGGTCGCCCAGCGCGTGGAAGTGGCACTGGAAGCCCAGCGCGTCCAACTCGGTGACGTACCGGGGGAGCAGAGCCGGGTCGATGAAGCTCGTGCCGCGGTTGGCCGTGACGCAGCCGCAGCGGTCCAGGTACGGTTCGAGCAGCGCGGCGGTGTGGTTCTCCGCGACCCCGTCGAGCATCAGCTTCACCGCGCCCGCCCGGAACCGGCCCCGGCTCATGGCGGCCCGCCTCTCGACGAGTTCCGGGATCTGCTCGGCCCCCCGCTCACGGTCCCACCACAGGGCGCCCACGACCCGTGCGGTGAGCGAACCGTCCTCGGCCGCGGTGAGGTACGCCTCCGCCGGGTCGTCCATGCCGAGGAAGTCACCGACCAGCGCGTCCTGCCAGGCGGTGATGCCGAGGGCGTGCAGGTGCCGCTGGGCGTGCAGCAGCGCGGCCAGCCGGTCGGCGCGGGTGGCGGGCGGGGCCAGCCGGCCGACCAGCTGCATCGCGCCCTCCTGGAGCGTGCCGCCGGGCTCCCCGGAGGCGTCCCGTTCGATCCGCCCGTCCGCCGGGTCCGGCGTGTCCCGGCCGATGCCGGCCAGCTCCAGCGCCCGGCTGTTCACCCAGGCGCCGTGATGGTCACGGTTGGGCAGGTACACCGGCCGGTCCGGGACGACCGCGTCCAGCAGCTCCTTCGTCGGTGTACCGCCCGCGAACGCCTCCATCGACCAGCCGCCGCCGAGGATCCACTCCCGCTCCGGGTGGGCCTCGGCGTAGGCGCGTACGGCGGCCACGGTCTCCTCGGCCGTCGTCCGGCCCGTCAGATCGCACCGGGACAGCTCCAGTCCGGCCGGCACCGGATGGACGTGCGCGTCCTGGAAACCCGGCAGCAGCAGCCGCCCGGCCAGGTCCACCACCTGCGTGCGAGGACCGGCGAGTCCGCGCACCTCCGCGTGCCCGACGGCGGTGATCCGGTCCCCGGTGACGGCCACGGCCGTGGCGGTACGGCCCTCGGGGGTGAGGACGGGGCCGCCGGTGAAGAGCAGGTCAGCGTGCATGATGCCTTTCCAGGTCGGTCGGTTCGAGGGGGCGAGCGGCTTCGGCGAGCCGGCGTCGGTGCCCGCACCCGTGGTGAGGTACGGCGACTCGCGCACCCACGCCGACCAGCCGGCCACCGGTGACCCGGACATGATCATCGCAAGCGGCACGAAGAGTGGGAACCCGCCGTCGTCCGCGCTGATCCGGAAGTGGCCGCCGGAGGGGTGGAAGGACCAGCCGGTGCTCGCGATCGCCGACGAACCGATCGCCCGGAGCCCGTGCCCGCGGAGTCGAGGGCGCCGGAGGCGAGGGCCTGGTCCATGAACGCGTGGTGGACCCGCACCGCCTGCGCGTCCGGGAACCCGGCCCGGGGCAGCAGGCCGGGGATGCTCTCCACGGCCTGGATCTCGTGCGTGAGGCCGGTGACGCGAGGGGCGCCGGGCATCCGGGCGCGAGGCGGGGGCGGAGGTGTGGCGGACGGCCTACGGCCCGCTGCCCGCCGGGACCCGCCCGCACATCGCGGTAACCGCCCGCCACCCCGACGCCGGCATGCGCGCCGGCTCCTGCCCGGCAGCGCCGGACCTGTTCCCCGCCGCCGCCCGGACACGCCCGGGGAACCCGTGCGCGCACCGGGGACCTCCGGCCACACTGATCGCAGGCGATCACTTCGAGGAGGCCGTACACCATGACCCCGCCCCCCGCCCGCGGCTTCGAGCAGCGCAAGAAGGACACCCTCCGCCGGCTGGAGAACGACGTCGACGCGTGGGTCGCCACCGCCGGACCCGACGGCGCGGCTCCGTACCTCGTCCCGCTGTCCTTCGTGTGGGACGGTGACTCGCTGCTGCTCGCCACTCCGGCCGACAGCCCCACCGGCCGCAACCTCGTGGCCGGCGGCCGGGTCCGGCTCGGTATCGGCCCCACGCGGGACGTCGTCGTGGTCGAGGGGATCGCGCGGGCGGTGACGCCCGAGGACCTGCCGGAGGAGGACGCCGAGGTCTTCGCCGGGAAGACCGGCTTCGATCCGCGCCGGCTGGCCGAGCGGTACCTGTACTTCAGGGTCCTGCCGCGGCGGATCCAGGCCTGGCGCGAGGCGAACGAGCTGCGCGGGCGTGATCTGATGCGCGACGGCGAGTGGCTGGCGGCCGACTGAATCGGGCGGCCCGGGATATCCGCCTGGGAAGAGGCCGAGAGAGCGAGCGGCCCGGACAACGCTTCCTCGATCCCGGGAGGATCCATGACACTGGTGAAGGCGGGCATGGTGGTGCTGGACTGCTCCGAACCCGAGGAACTCGCCGAGTTCTACCGCGAGTTGCTGGACGGCGAGCTGACCGCCGCGTCCGCCAACCTGGTGGAGGTGCGCGGCGCCGACGGATTCCGGCTGGCCTTCCGGCGCGATGTCAACGCCACCCCGGCCAGCTGGCCGCGCCCCGAGAACTCCCTTCAGCTGCATCTCGACTTCCTGGTCCACGACTTGGACGAGGCCGAGCGGCGCGTCGTGTCCCTGGGCGGCCGGCCCGTCGAGACGAGGGCCGCCACGGGCGTTCACGAACACCGCGCCTACGCCGACCCCGCCGGCCACTCCTTCACCCTGCGCCTGCAGCCCCGGACGGCACCCAAGCAGGGGTGAAGGGCGCCGCGGTCGCGCCGCCGCGGTGGGGGCGCCGCAGCTCAGGGGCTGCGGCGCCGGGGCGGAGGGTCAGTCGCGGCCGGTCTTGTCCGTGGCCGGCCATACGCCCGTCGAACGGGCGATGGCCTTCGCACCGGTACGGTCCACCGCGCTGCGCACCACCGCGAAGATCGCGCCCTGGACCGCCGCGGCCAGCAGGATCTCGCCCCAGCCACGGTCCGGGTCCAGCGCGTCGGGCGCGTCCTCCTCGTGCCGGATGGCCATCCAGGCCTTGCGGAAGGCCATGCCGGCCAGCGCACCGCCCGCCCAGCTGAGCACGAAACCGACCGGCTGGTAGACCAGCGGGAGCTTCTTCTTCTTGTTCTTGACCATGTGTGACTACTTCCTCGTGAGACGTCCCTCATGCGGGGTGTCCTGGAGGGGGCACCCGTTCGCCGGGAGGCACCGGCCCGGGCGGCGTCCCGTCCCCGAACGGCCGCCCTCCCAGCTCCGCGCGGCCGTGCGGGCTCAGCCAGCCCGCGAGATCCGGGCCGAGCGGCACGATGCCGGTGGGGTTGATACCGGAGTGCACCTGGTAGTAGTGCCGCTTGATGTGGCCGAAGTCGACCGTGTCCCCGAAGCCCGGGGTCTGGAACAGGTCCCGCGCGTAAGCCCAGAGCACCGGGTGCTCGGCCAGCTTCCAGCGGTTGCACTTGAAGTGCCCGTGGTACACCGCGTCGAACCGGACCAGCGTGGTGAACAGCCGGATGTCCGCTTCCGTGAGGGTGTCACCGACCAGAAACCGCTGCCCGGACAGCCGCTCACCGAGCAGTTCCAGCCGCCGGAACACGGCCGCGCAGGCCTCTTCGTACTCCTTCTGCCGCGTGGCGAACCCGGCCCGGTACACACCGTTGTTCACGTCCTCGTAGACCTCGGCCATCACCTGGTCGATCTCCTCACGCCGGTCCGCCGGGTACAGGTCCGGCGCACCCGCGCGGTGCAGTGCCGTCCACTCGGTGGCCAGGTCGAGGGTGATCCGCTGGTAGTCGTTGGTGACCAGCCGCCCGCTCGGCACGTCCACCACCGCGGGCACGCTCACCCCGCCGGGGTAGCCGGTCTCCCGCCGGTCGTAGGCCTCGCTCAGGAACCGGATGCCGAGCACCGGGTCCCGGCCGCCGGGGTCCAGGGTGAACCGCCAGCTGCGGTCGTCCTGGACCGGATCGGCCACCGCCATGGGCAGCGCCTCCTCCAGCCCCAGCAGCCGGCGTGAGACCACCGCCCGGCTCGCCCAGGGGCACGCGCGGGACACCACCAGCCGGTAGCGGCCCGCCTCGACCGGCCAGCCGTCCCGGCCGTCGGCGGTGATCCGGTCCGTGAAGTGGCTCCTGGACCGGGTGAAGGCCCGGTGCCCGTAGGCGCTGTTGCCGTCGCCGCCCATGCTCTCCTCCTCGCCGCACGGAGTCGCGGAGTCGCGGAGTCGCGGAGTCGCGGAGTCGCGGAGTCTCCTCGCTCCCGCGTTCCCCGTTTCGCCCGGACCGCACGGTGCCTCGCCCGGACCGCACGGTGTGAGCCGCCCGGTCCGGGGCAGTCGGCCAAGGGTGAGCAGGACATCCCCCGAACAGAAGACGGCCGCCCGTACGGCCGACGTCACAGCCGACGCCGACGCCCCGGCCGGTGCCCCCTCCGGCGCCGCGGCCGACGCCCAGGCCGACCGGCACACCACGATCACCGTCCTCGTGGCCCTCGCCGCCAATCTGGTGATCGCCGTTGCCAAGGCGGCCGGCGGCGTCCTCGCGGGCTCGCCCGCGCTGCTGTCGGAGGCCGCGCACTCGGTCGCCGACAGCCTCAACGAGGTCTTCCTGCTGGCCGCGCTGCGCCGCAGCCGCCGCCCCGCCGACGCCCGGCATCCCTTCGGCTACGGCAAGGAGCGCTTCTTCTGGTCCCTGCTCGCCGCCGTGGGCATCTTCGTCATGGGCGGCTGCTTCTCCTTCTTCCAGGGCGTGGAGGCCCTCCACGGCGGAGCCGAGGAGAAGTTCAGCGGCTACGTGGCGGGCCTGATCGTGCTCGGGGTCGCCCTGCTCGCCGAGGGGGCCTCGCTGCTGCGCGCGCTGCACCAGGTGCGCCGGCAGGGTGGTGGCCTCGCCGCGCTGCGCGATCCCGCGCTGCGGACGGTGGTCGCCGAGGATGGCACGGCGGTGCTCGGCGTGACCCTGGCCCTCATCGGGATGGGCCTGCACATGGCCACCGGGCAGGTCGTCTGGGAGGCCTCCGCCTCGCTGGCGATCGGTGTGCTGCTCGTCTACGTCGCCTACCGGCTGGGCCGCGACGCCAAGGCCCAGCTGATCGGGGAGGCCGCCGACCCGGAGCTGACCGGCAGGATCCGGGCGCTGCTGCGGGCGCAGCCGGAGATCGACAGCGTGGAGGCGGTGTTCACGATGAAGATGGGCCTCGACTCCACCCTGGTCGCCGCCCGCGTCGACCTGGCGCCGGGCCTGGATAGCGAGCGCGTCGAGGAGGTCGCCGTACGCATCAAGCGGTCCCTCACCCGGACGTTCCCCGAGGCCGGCCAGATCTTCCTGGACGTCACCGACCGGCCGGCGGGCGAGGCAGGAGAAAGCCCCGCCGCGACGGGGGAACGCGGCGGGGCCTGACGCACCAGTGCCCGCCCGGAGCCCGGTTCACACGCTCCGGAACAGATTTTTCCGAAACGGCCCGGTCTCCGGCCGGAATCAGCTCTCGTCGAGCGGCTCCAGCACGAAGACCGGGATCTCCCGGGAGGTCTTCTCCTGGTAGTCGGCGTAGGGCGGGTACGCGGCCACCGCCCGCTCCCACCACTCGGCCTTCTCCGCCCCGGTGACCTCTCGGGCCCGCATGTCCCGCTTCCGCGGCCCGTCCTGCAACTCGACGTGCGGGTCCGACTTCACGTTGAAGTACCAGACCGGGTGCTTCGGCGCGCCGCCCAGGGAGGCGACCGCCGCGTACCGCCCCTCGTGCTCCACCCGCATCAGCGGCGTCTTGCGGATCTTCCCGCTCTTCGCGCCCCGCGTGGTCAGCACGATCACCGGCATCCCGGTGTCGAGCAGCGTCGTCCCCTTCGTCCCGCCGGAGCTCTCGTACAGCTCGACCTGCTCGCGCACCCACTGCGTCGGGCTGGGCTCGTACTCGCCCTCAAGAGGCATGCGTCCCGCTTCCTTTCCTCGGTCCAACGATTCCGTGCCACCCGATCACTGCCCGCCCGCGGCGGAAAAGATCCCTCGCGCCCCGAACGGACGGTGGCCCGATCCGTTCGCCCCGGACGGGGTACTTCGGCCAGATGACGAAGGTCACCGAAGTGGCCGAACTTGACGTCGACCCATAGATGCCTGGGGCATCTAATGAAGATCGGCACGACGCACCTCTTTCGTCTGCGAGGTCTTTCCATGACGGAACTGACGGACACCAGCGGCCCGGCTGCCCCGGCCGACCCCGTCGCCTTCCCCCAGGACCGCACCTGTCCCTACCACCCGCCCACCGGCTACGACCCGCTGCGCGACGGGCGACCCCTGTCCCGCGTCACCCTCTACGACGGCCGCGAGGTCTGGGCCGTCACCAGCCACTCCACCGCCCGCGCCCTGCTCGCCGACCCCCGGCTGTCCACCGAGCGCCGCCGCCCCGGCTTCCCCGTGCCCACGCCCCGGTTCGAGGCGGGCCGCGACCGCAGGGTGGCCCTGCTCGGCCTGGACGATCCCGAGCACCACCGGCAGCGGCGCATGCTCATCCCGTCGTTCACCGTCAAGCGGGCGGCGGCCCTGCGCCCCTGGATCCAGCGGATCGTGGACGGGCTGCTGGACACGATGATCGCGCAGGGACCGCCCGCCGAGCTGGTCTCCGCCTTCGCGCTGCCCGTGCCCTCCATGGTGATCTGCGGCCTGCTCGGCGTGCCGTACGCCGATCACGAGTTCTTCGAGGAACAGTCCCGCAGGCTGCTGCGGGGCCCGACCGGCGCCGACACCGTCGCCGCCCGCGAGCGGCTGGAGGAGTACCTCGGCGGACTGATCGACGCCAAGGCCAAGGAGACCGAACCCGGCGACGGCATCCTCGACGAACTGGTCCACCAGCGGCTCCGCACCGGCGAACTCGACCGCACCGACGCCGTGTCGCTCGCCATCATCCTGCTGGTCGCCGGTCACGAGACCACGGCCAACATGATCTCCCTCGGCACCTACACCCTGCTCCAGCACCCCGACCGGCTGGCCGAGCTGCGCGCCGACCCCTCGCTGCTGCCCGCCGCGGTGGAGGAACTGATGCGGATGCTGTCCATCGCGGAGGGGCTGCAGCGGGTGGCGCTGGAGGACATCGAGATCGCCGGCACCACGATCCGGGCCGGCGACGGAGTGCTCTTCTCCACGTCGGTGATCAACCGCGACACCTCCGTCTACGACGAACCCGACGCCCTGGACTTCCACCGCCCCGACCGCCACCACATCGCGTTCGGCTTCGGCATCCACCAGTGCCTGGGCCAGAACCTGGCCCGCGCGGAACTGGAGATCGCCCTCGGCAGCCTGTTCACCCGGCTGCCCGGTCTGCGGCCGGCCGTCCCGGCCGAGGACATTCCCTTCAAACCCGGCGACACGATCCAGGGAATGCTGGAACTCCCGGTGACCTGGTAAGAGGCTCTGCTCATGCATATCGACATCGACAAGGACGTCTGTATCGGCGCCGGGCAGTGCGCGCTGGCCGCGCCGGGCGTCTTCACCCAGGACGACGACGGCTACAGCACCCTCCTGCCCGGCCGCGAGGACGGCGCGGGCGACGCGAACGTCCGGGAGGCGGCCCGCGCCTGCCCGGTCAGCGCGATCACCGTGCGGGACAGCACCGGCTGACGGGCCGTCCGGCGGTACGGCGTCCACAGCGCCGTACCGCCCGGGCCCGCGCCCTGACGCACCCTGCGGACGTACCCGGGGGCGTCCGGGGTGGACACGTCGCGGTCGCGGCGGACGATGCTCAGCCGGTCGCCCCAGCGGGCGCGGGCCGCGCGCAGGCCGCCGTCGGTGTACTCGATGTCCACCACCCGGTCGTCGAACGCCTTCGCGTAGACCTCGCACTCGTCGTACTGCCCGCACTCCTCCGTGACCGCGAAGTCCAGCCCGGCCCGCTCGCGCCGCCCGGCCAGCTCCGCGGTGTTCTTCTGCGCGACGGCCAGGTGCCGGGCGTGCGCGTGCCGGGAGAGCAGGGCCATGAACGCGGTGGCGTCGGAGGCGGTGAGCAGCCCGTGGGAGCGGGTGTAGCTGTCGTAGTTGTCGGGCTCCACGGCGTCGTAGCCCCGGTCCGCGCAGCCGTCGACCCACCGCGCGACGCGCCGGGCCACGCGCTCCCGCTTGGCCGGGGTGCGGAGGTCGAGCAGCGGCTCGTCCCAGTCCTCGTCGATCACCACCTCGCCGCGCGCGTCGCGCAGCAGCAGGCCGGGCGGCCAGGAGGAGCGCTCGGCGGGCTGCGCCTGGAACGCGTTGACGTAGCAGATGTTGTACAGGCCCGGTGCGGGGGAGTCGGACCGGTCGCGGCTGACGATCCGCACGCCGGCGGGCGGGGGGTAGGCGCCGCCGATCTGGTAGTCGAACCCGGCGTGCCGCGGCGGCAGCCGCACCGTGGCGGGCCGCGCCGTGCCGTTGTCCTCCTGTGTGCCGGAGGCACAGCCGGCCAGCGCCGTCACCGTGACCAGCAGCGTCGTCGCCAGGGCGCCGAGGGCCGTGCGCGACCCGCCGGCGCGGTGCACACCCAAGGGGGACACGTTCGCTCCGTCCTGCCCACGCCGGGCGGCGCGGCGCGTGTCAGGATCACATCCTCCGCACGGCGGCGGCGTCAAGTCGGTCCCCGCAGCACCGCCGTAGGCTCTGCGATGACCATCGTCCCGAAGGCAGGAGCAGCAACGATGCAGTACGTGAAGCTCGGTTCGACGGGCCTGGACGTCTCGCGGATCTGTCTGGGCTGCATGACCTACGGCCTGCCCGACCGCGGCGTCCACGAGTGGACCCTCGACGAGGAGGCGTCCCGCCCGCTGATCCGGCAGGCGCTGGAGGCGGGCGTCAACTTCTTCGACACCGCGAACGTCTACTCCGACGGCACCAGCGAGGAGATCGTCGGCAAGGCCCTGCGGGACTTCGCCGACCGCGACGAGATCGTGCTCGCCACCAAGGTGAACGGCCGGATGCGGCCGGGGCCCAACGGGGCGGGGCTGTCCCGCAAGGCCGTCATGAGCGAGATCGACCACAGCCTGCGCCGGCTCGGCACCGACTACGTCGACCTCTACCAGATCCACCGCTACGACCACGCGACGCCGATCGAGGAGACGATGGAGGCGCTGCACGACCTGGTCAAGGCGGGCAAGGTGCGTTACATCGGGGCGAGTTCGATGTACGCGTGGGAGTTCTCCAAGGCGCAGTACACCGCCGAGCGGCACGGCTGGACCAGGTTCGTGTCCATGCAGAACCACTACAACCTGCTCTACCGCGAGGAGGAGCGGGAGATGCTGCCCCTCTGCGCGGACCAGGGCGTCGGCGTGCTGCCGTGGAGCCCGCTCGCCCGCGGCCGGCTCACCCGTGACTGGGGCACGGTCACCGACCGCAGCGCCACCGACGACTTCGGCAGCCGGCTGTACCTGGAGAGCGACCGTGCGATCGTCGAGGCCGTCACCCGGATCGCGGACGACCGCGGTGTGCCGCGCGCCCGGGTGGCCCTCGCCTGGCTGCTCCACCAGGACACCGTGGCGGCCCCCGTCGTCGGCGCCGCCAAGCCGCACCACATCGAGGACGCGGTGGCCGCGGTGGAACTGGAGCTGAGCGAGAAGGAGCTGGAGGAACTCCAGCGGCCGTACACCCCGCGCGCGGTCAGCGGCCACTGACCCGCCCCCGCCGGCGCTCGTACAAGACCGCAATTGACGCATTGTCAATGACAAAAAGCGTGCGTTGAATACCGAGAATCGCAAGATCTCTTGTTCGGATGTGTTCGGCTGTGCAAAAGTGCCGCCTCAGGTGGACGTTCGAGCTGCCTCATGACCTCGCCATACCCATTGGTATGGACTAATTCCCCGTAGTACCTCTGGAGGAATTCGGCCGTGACCGAGGCAGGCCCGTCGGACGAACAGCTGAGCGCCGAGCTGAAGAAATGGACGGGAGCGTCACCGGCGCTGCATCCCGTCGGTGAACTCCTGGACCGGCACTGGGCGGCCGCCTTCGCCTACGCCCGGCTGTGCACCGACGGGACGCGCGCCGCGGGCATGCTCACCACGGCGGCCTTCACCCGGCTGTTCGGCGCGTCCCTCCGGCAGGCCGGCCCGACCGCCGCCTGGCGGCCCCAGGTCCTGGTCGCCGTCCGCCGGATCGCGGCCGAGTGGGACACCGACGGCCGCCGGGAACTCCTCCACCCCGACCTGCGCCCCGGCGACGGAACCGGCGAGCGCGCCGCGGCCCGGCTGCTGCCGCCGCCCGACCGGCGGCTGGTGTCCCGCGCGTTCCAGCGCATCCCCGAGATCTCCCGTGCCGTGCTGTGGCACAGCGAGGTCGAGGCCGAACCCCCGGCCGTGCCCGCCGCGCTGCTCGGCCTGGACGAGGAGGACGTCCGCGTCGAACTGCGCCGGGCCCGTGAGCGGCTGCGCGAGGAGTGCCTCCAGGTGCACCGCGAACTCGCCCCCGACGCCGAGTGCCGGCGCTATCTGCGCATGCTCGACGTGACGTTCCGGCGCGGCGGCACCGACATCGACCCGGACCTGCGGGAGCACCTGGCCGGCTGCGGCCACTGCGGCCGCACCGCCGGCCAGCTCACCCGGTTCGGCGAGGGCCTCGGCCTCACGCTCGCCGAGGCGGTGCTCGGCTGGGGCGCCCGCGACTACATGGCCTCCCGGGCGGCCCGCGCCGAGGAGCCCGCCGCACCCGCCCCCACGGCCTCCGCCGTCGCGGCGGCGAGCGGGGACGCCGAAGCTCCCGGAGGCGAGGACGCCTTCGCGGCCGCGAGCGGGGACGCCCTCACACGACGGGCGGGGGAGCCCTTCGCGCCCGCCGAGCGCACGGACGTCGCCGGTCCCGACGACCCGGCGCCCCCCGCCGCGCCGGCGCCGCCCCGAGCCGCCCCCCGCCGTCGGGCAGCCGGCCGCGGTACCTTCGCGGCCCGACGCCGAACGGCCACCGCCCCCGCCGCCGAAAGCCCTCAAGGTTCCCAGGGCCCCCAGGGCCCCGAGAGCCCCCCAGGCGTCCGGGAGGCCGGAACCGCGCCCGGCACGGCCCCCGCCCCCGCTCCCGGCTCCCCCCGCTCCGCGCACCGCGCCGCGCGGCGTGCACGGCGGCGGAACCTCGCGCTGGCCGTCGTCACCGTCAGCGGTCTCGTCGTACTGCCGCTCACGCTGTGGTCGGCGCTCGGCTCCGGCGGGAGCCCGGCCCCCGGTCCCCAGCCGTCCCGCACGCCGGGCGGGGACGCGGCCTCCCCGGGCCCCTCCTGGGCCGGACGGACCGCGCCGGGCCAGGGCGCCCTGCACGGCAGGCTCCGCAACCTCGCCTCCGGCCTGTGCGTCGGTGTCATCGGGGAGAAGGCCGTCGAGGGCGCCGAGACGGAACTCGCCGACTGCTCCGCCGCCCCGACCCAGCAGTGGACGTACGAGACCGACGGGCTGCTGCGCACCGCCGCCGCCCCCGACCTCTGCCTGGACTCCGGCCTCGGCTACTCGGTGCGCCTCGCCCCCTGCACGGCCACCGGCCGTGCCGCCCGCGACATCCGCTACGACTTCACCCTCCAGGGCGTCCTGGTGCCGCGCTCGGACCAGGGACTGGCCCTGACCCCGGCCGCCACCGACGGCTCCGGCGCCCTCGTGCTGAAGACCCGCGCCCCCGGCACCGCCCAGCGCTGGTCCGTCGACACCGCCCGCCCGGACCTGCGGATGGCGAACGTCGACTGGGACGGCGACAGGACCTTGGTGCCCACCGCCACCGCACCGCCCGCGGCCCCGGCCGCCACGGCGACGCCCTCCGGGACGGCCGGGTCCACGCCCACGCCGAGCACGGCCACGGCTCGTCCGACGTCCTCGCCGACCGCCACCGTCGACCCCTGCACGGCGTACCCGGAGTACTGCGGCCGGGGTGGCGGCGGCTGGGACGGGGGCGGCTGGGGCGGGCGGCGGCATCGCCGCTGAGTCAGGGGTGGTGCGGCGGCGGGGGCGGGATCGTCCCCAGGTCCGGTGCCGGTTCCGGCCACACCAGCAGCACCGGGCAGGGCGCGTGGTCCACGGCGAACCGGACGGCCGGGCCGAGACTTCCCGGTCCGAGCCGGGACCGGTCCCCGTCCCGGGCCAGCACCAGCAGCCCTGCCCCCTCGGCGGCGGCCACCACCTCCCGCTCGACCCGGCCCGACCGCTCCTCGCGCACGCACGGCCGGCCCAGCCGTTCGGCGGCGGCGGCGAGGAGCGAGGCCGCCGACGAGTCGCCGAGCGCCTCCAGCCGGTCACCCGGATCCCTCCCCCAGCCCTCGGCCGGGAGGCGCCCCGGGTGACGGCGTCCGAGCAGCCCCGCGAAGGCCCCGTGGGCCACCGCTGGCACGTCCGGCCCGCTCACGTGGAGCAGCACCACCTCGGCGTCGTCCGGAGCGTGGGCGCGCACCGCGTCCACACAGGCGGGCCAGGTGCCCTCCACGAGCCAGGCGATCACCCGCATCTTCCAGGCCTCCCGCGTCACAGCACCAGCAGCGATCCCCACAGTGCCACCACCGCGACCACGAGGGAGGACGGCACGGCGAGCAGACCGAGCCGAGTGAACTCCCCGAGGTCCACGTCGTGCTCGTGCTGGTGCACGATACGCCGCCACAGCAGCGTTGCCAGCGATCCGGCGTAGGTGAGGTTGGGGCCGATGTTCACGCCCAGCAGCACGGCGAGGACCGCACCCGGTCCGGCGGGCGTCGCCAGCGGCAGCAGCACCAGCACCGCGGGCAGGTTGTTGATCAGGTTGGCCAGCAGCGCGGCCAGCGCGGCGATGCCGAGCAGCGCGGGCAGCCCGGTGCCGTCCGGCAGGACGTGCCCGAGCACGTCCGCCAGCCCGTTGTCGACGACCGCCCGCACCACGACGCCCAGCGCCAGCACGAACGCCAGGAACCCGGGGGCCGCCGCCCGGACCACGGTCAGCGGGCCCGCCTGCCTCCGCACCAGCGCCCGCCCGGCCAGCACCAGCGCGCCGGCCGCGGCCACCCAGGCGGGCTCCACGCCGAACGCCGACGCCACCACGAACCCGGCCAGCGTGCAGCCCACGGTCACCAGCGCGAACAGCGGCAGCGGCGGCACCTCGGCGGTGTCCCGGCCGGCCGGCGCCGCCGCCGTGAGGTCCCGGGCGAAGAACCGCCGGAACACCAGGTACTCGACGGCGATCGCGGCCAGCCACGGCAGCGCCATCAGCGCCGCGAACCGGGTGAAGCTCAGCCCGCTCGCCGCGAACGCCAGCAGGTTCGTCAGGTTGGACACCGGCAGCAGCAGCGACGCCGTGTTCGACAGGTGCGTGCAGGCGTACACGTGCGGTTTGGGCCGTACGCCCGTCCGCGCGGCCGTCGCGAAGACCACCGGGGTGAGCAGCACGATCGTGGCGTCCAGGCTGAGCGCGGCGGTGATGGCCGAGGCCAGCGCGAACACCGCCGTCAGCAGCCGCACCGGCCGGCCCGCCGCCCACCGGGCCGTCCACGCCCCGCACGCCCGGAACAGCCCCTCGACGTCGCAGAAGTGGGCGAGCACCAGGACCGCCGCGAGGAACCCCACCACCGGGCCGAGCCGTTCGGCCTCGGCCCGGGCGTGTTCGAGCGGGATCGCACCGGTCGCGACCGCGACGCCGGCGGCGGGCACCGCCATCACCGCCTCCGGCCACCCGAAGGGCCGTACGACGGCCCAGGCCAGGACGGCGACCAGCAGGACGGCGGACAGTGCCTCGGCGAGCGGGGTGTTCAGGGCGGTTCCTTCCGGAAGTGGTCGCACGGTGCACGCCCATGAAAACAGATGACCGGCGACGCCCTACGACGACCGGTTGCCGGCGGCGCCGAGGAACTCCGCCCAGCCGCCCGCCGGGGACTGCCCGGGCGGGAGCGTGCGCAGTCTGCGCAGCACCGCCGGGTCCTGCGCCTCCAGCCAGGCCACCAGCTGCTTGAAGGAGACGAAGCGCACGTCGTCGTAGGCGGCCATCTTCCCGATGGCCTCCTCGACGGCGTCCATGTAGATGCCGCCGTTCCAGCGTTCGAAGTGGTTGCCGATGAACAGGGGAGCGCGGTTGGTCTCGTAGGCGCGCCGGAAACCGGCCAGGTAGGTGTCGCGGGCCTGGGCGCGCCAGGTGTCGTAGCGCGCGCGGTCGCCGAGCGGATTGCCGCCGGACTGGTTGAACATCATGTTGTAGTCCATCGACAGCACCTGGAAGGAGTGCCCGGCGAACGGTATGGACTGCAGCGGGAAGTCCCAGATCCTCCCGCCCTGCACCTTGCCCGGCCACATCTGGAGTCCGCCGGGGGAGCTGGCGTCGTACGTCCAGCCGAGTGCGGCGGCCGTCGGCAGGAGGTTCGCCTGGCCCTCCAGGCAGGGCGTGCGGCCGCCGGTCAGCTCCTTGCGGTAGTCGAAGGGGAGCGGCTCGAGGTCGGTGAAGCCGGTGTGGGTCCTCCACCGCGTCACGAAACCGACGGCCTGCTCTATCTCGCTGCGCCACTCGGCCGGGGACCACCTGCGCACGCCGGTCGCGCCGCAGAAGTGCCCGTTGAAGTGGGTGCCGATCTCGTGGCCCTCCAGCCAGGCGGCGCGCACCTGCTGGAGCGTGGCGTGGATGTGCCGGTCGGCGAGGTAGCCGATCGCGGAGGCGCCCACCGGGTGCTGCGGGGGCCGGTAGAGGTGCTTCTTGGACTCGGGCAGGGTGTAGATGCCGCTGAGGAAGAACGTCATCTTCGCGCCGTGGTCGGCGGCCACCTTGCGGAACCGGGAGAACAGCCTGTTGCTCACCTCGCCCGCGCCGTCCCACGACAACACCACGAACTGCGGCGGCCGCCGGCCCTCCGCCAGCCGCTCCGGCTTCGGCTGGTGCGGCTGGGGACCGGTGTCGGCGGTGGAGCCGTCGCCGATGGGCTTCGCCGGCCGGGCCTGCTCGGTGCCCTTCCCGTCCGCCGGGTCAGGCCCGCCGGTCCGCAGTCCGGTGCCGGAGGAACAGGCGCCCAGTGTCCCCAAGGCGCCCGCGGCCGCTCCGGCCGTCAGTACCCGCCTGCGTGAGATCCCGCTCATCTTCTCCCCGATTCCCTGGTCACGGCCCTCGCGGGGCCTGCGCTGAGTGCGGTCGACCGGGTTCGATGACGGGAGGCGGAGGAAAGATCGCGGCCGGCGGCGCCTGTTGCCGTCCTGTGACAGTCGTGGCGCCGTCATGACGAACCCCGCTGCCTCGGGGGAGAGGACAGCGGGGTTCGCGTGCGGGGTGCCCCGGCTCAGGGGCCGGTGCCGGGGCCGAGCACCGTCAGCCGGACGGCCGAGGAGTTCCCGGAGACCGGCACCGGTCCGCCCGTCCAGGCCGCCTTCAACGGGTCCCGCTCGTCCGGCGGGGTGACCACCAGCGCGGCCGGCCGGGCCGTCTTCGCGCCGCTGATCTCCGGGTTGGAGAAGGTCAGCCCCGCCCAGGCGCTCTTGCCGGGCCGCAGGGTGAGGGTCACCGGGCTGCCGGGCTCCCGCTTCGGGTCCGGGCCGAGCTGGGTGCCGGAGCCGTTGACGAAGGCCGCGCCCGGGTAGCCGCGCACGGTGCAGGTGCGCGCGGAGGTGTTGGTGAGCACCACCGGGAAGTTCTCCTGGCCGGCACCCGGGTCGTTGCGGCCCACGGAGGCGCGCAGCTCGGAGGTGTGGCAGCGGGTGCTCACCGCGGCCGGCGTGGTCGAGGCCCGTGGGGGCGGGGCCGTGGTGCGGCCCGGGGAGCCGGTCGTCTCCGGCACGGACACCGGACCGCTGCCGGCGGGGGAGGAGGCCGGGGCGGACCCCGGGGTCGTCGGGGTGTCCCGTGCGGGTGCGGCCGTACCGGCGACGGTGGCCGGCCCGGCGCTGTGCGCGCCGGAGTCGTCGCCGCAGGCGGTCAGGAGGCCCAGCACGGCGACCGTGCCCACGAGCAGGGCACCGGGCCGCGCGGACCGGGGGGTGTACACCATGTCTCCACGCTCCTGGAGGGTCACGGCACGCGACCGGGACGCGTGCCTACGGCGCCGGGTGCGCCGTCCTCTCCGTCCGATGCACGGACCGCCGGAAAAGTTCGGGACGCGGCGGATTCTGTCGGGTTCTTTTCCCCGTTCCGGCCCCCGTCAGGCGCCCGTCAGGCCACCCGAAGGGAGCGCAGTACGGCGTCGGTCGCGCCCTCGCCGTCCCGTTGGCGTACCTGCACGTACACCTGCGGGTGCGCGGCGCCGTCCGCCGGGACCAGCGCGGACTCGGTGACCGAACCGCCGTCCGGGCAGCCGCTCCAGGAGCGGACCAGCCCCTGCCAGCGGGCGTCCGCGAAGGTGCGGGCGCCCGTGTACCGGCAGCGGGAGTGGGCGAGGGCCCGCACTTTCGCGCCGACGTCACCGTGCGCGCTCACCCCGACGAACACCCCGTCCACGGCGGATCCCGGGTCGGACCAGCGGGACAGGTCGCCGGCCACCACGAGGCCCGGCTCGTGCCCGGACGCCAGTCCGAGCGCCCCCGGGTCCCAGCCGGAGCCGCGCAGTTCGCGGCCGAACGCGTCCGGCACCCGCAGGGTGACCCGCCCGGTGGCGTCCGCGACCCGCGTCCCGCCGTCCGCGGGACCGTCCCGGTGCAGGGCCACGGTCACCGTGACGGCGGCGGCGGTGGCGGCGAGGACCGCGGCGACGGCCAGGGTCACGGTGGTGAGCCGGCCGCGCACCCCGTCCAGGCGCCGTCCGGACCGAGCCGACGCCGCCGGCCCCGCGGCCGCGGCCAGCCGGTCCAGCTCGGCCGCGAGGGCCGGGGCGCCCGGCCAGCGCCGCGCCCGGTCCGGCTCCAGCGCGCGCAGCAGGGCCCGCTCCACGTCCTCGCCGAGTTCCGGCCGCAGCCGCCGGGGCGGGGTCACCTGGCCCGGCGGGCCCGGCACGGTCCCGGTGAGCAGCTCGTAGCCGACCGCGCCCAGGCTGTAGACGTCCGCCCGCTCGTCTATGCCCGCCCCGGGTTCGGCCTGCTCCGGCGGCCGGTAGCCCGCCGAACCCGCCGCCAGGGTCAGCACCGAGGCCTGCGCGAGGCTCTTGGCCAGACCCAGGTCGGCCAGCAGCACCCGCCGGGTGCCGTCCGGGGCGGTGTGCAGCAGCACGTTGGTGGGCTTGATGTCGCGGTGCACGATGCCCGCCTCGTGCAGCGCGGCGGCACCGCGCGCGGCCTCGGCGGTCAGCACCAGCGCCTCCCGCACCGGCAGCGGACCGTCCGCCAGCAGATCGGCGAGGGTCCCGCCGCCCGCGTACTCCATCACGAAGTACGGCCTGCCGTCCGGGAGTTCCCCGATGTCGTAGACCTGCACCACCCGGCCGGAGCCGGCCCGGCGCAGCAGCCGCGCCTCGGACAGGAAGCGCTCCCGGACGTCCAGCCGGTGCGCCCAGTTCTCGGCGAGGACCTTCACCGCCACGGGGGCCTGGAGCTCGGGGTCGTGGGCGAGCCACACCGTGGCGAAGGCGCCGCTGCCCAGCGGCCGTTCGAGGCGGTGGCGGCCGATCCGCTCCAGGGGGTGCATACGACTATCATGCCTGGCCTGAGATCGACCGGGAGGGGGCGTCCGTGCAGGACCCGGCGCCGATGGAGGAGTTCGCCCGGCGTGCCGCGGCCGGCGACAGCGCGGCCCTGGACCGGCTGCTGACCGAGATCCGGCCCGAGGTCGTGCGCCGCTGCGCACGCTTCCTGCCGTGCCGGGAGGACGCCGAGGAGGCCGCCCAGGACGTGCTCCTGCAGGTGGCTCGGCACCTTGCCGGCTTCGAGGGGCGCAGCCGCTTCGGCACCTGGCTGTACACCGTCGTCGCCAACTGCTGCCGGCAGAAGTACCGGGAGCTGAAGCGGCGGGCCGCCGAACAGCCCGCGGCCATCGAGCCCGCGCACGCCGTCGACCCGCGCACCACCAGCGTGATCGCCGGCTCCCGGGTGGACCTGCTGGAGGCACTGGACCGCCTGGAGCGGGAGCATCCGCACCTGGTCGCGCCGCTGGTCTACCGGGACATCTGCCAGCTCGACTACGCCGAGGCCGCCGAACGCGCCGGCATCCCGCTCGGCACCTTCAAGTCCCGGCTGCACGAGGCCCGCAAGCAGGTACGGCCCTGGCTGACGGCCTCCTGACACGCCGCCCGGGGCCTACAGGTCCTCCTCGAACAGCGGCAGCTCCGCCCAGATCGTCTTGCCCTCCGCGTGGTGCCGGCTGCCCCAGCGCTGGGTGAGCTGGGCGACCAGCAGCAGACCCCGGCCGCCCTCGTCGAAGGTCTTGGCACGCCGCAGGTGCGGGGCGGTGTGGCTCGTGTCGGAGACCTCGCAGATCAGGGTGGCGGCCTCGTGGATCAGCCGGAGCCGGATGGGCCGGGCGCCGTACCGGATGGCGTTGGTGACCAGTTCGCTGACCACCAGTTCCGCCGTGAAGGCCGCCTCGCTCAGCGACCAGGCGTCCAGCTGGTCCACGACCTGCTTGCGGATCGGCGCGACCAGCGCCGGGTCGGCGGGGATGTCCCAGGTCGCCACCTGCGAGGCGGGCAGGCCCCGGGTGCGGGCCAGGAGCAGGGCGACGTCGTCCGGTGCGCCGCCGGACGGGAGCAGCGTGTGCAGGACCCGGTCGCAGGTCGCGTCCAGGGAGTCCGCGTACGCACCGAGCGCCCCGTGCAGCAGCTCCCGGCCGGCCTCCGGGTCCCGGTTCCGGCACCACACCAGCCCGTCCGTGTACAGCGCGAGCACGGTTCCCTCGGGCAGTTCCACCTCGGCCGACTCGAAGGGGAGCCCGCCCAGCCCCAGCGGGGGACCGGCGGGCACGTCCAGGACATGCGGGGTGCCGCCCGGCGGCAGCACCACGGGCGGCGGATGCCCCGCGCGGGCCAGGGTGCACCGCCGGGACACCGGGTCGTACACGGCGTACAGGCAGGTCGCGCCGACCTCGCCCGGGCTTCCCTCCTCGCCGGGGCCGGCGTCGGGGCCGGACTCCTCCGACAGCCGGACCACCAGGTCGTCGAGGTGGGTGAGCAGCTCGTCCGGGGCCAGGTCGATGTCGGCGAGGGTACGGACGGCGGTGCGCAGCCGGCCCATGGTGGCCGAGGCCTGGATGCCGTGCCCCACGACGTCCCCGACCACCATCGCCACCCGCATCCCGGACAGCGGGATCACGTCGAACCAGTCCCCGCCCACACCGGCCCGCGCGGCCGGCAGATAGCGCGAGGAGACCTCCAGCGCGGCCGTGCGCGGCAGGGACCGGGGCAGCAGGCTGCGCTGGAGCGCGAGCGCGGTCTCCCGCTCGCGCGAGTACCTGCGGGCGTTGTCGATGCAGACGGCGGCCCGCGCGGTGATCTCCTCGGCCAGCAGCACGTCGTCCGCGGTGAAGGAGTCCGGGCGGCGGTGCCGGGTGAGCACGGCGACCCCCAGGGTGAGTCCGCGCGCCTGGATGGGCACCGCCATCGAGGAGTGCAGACCGAACCGCCGGGCCCGCTCACCGCGCTCCGGGTGCCAGTGCAGCCACTGGCCCGTGTCGCCGGCGGCCGGCGAGGTGGTGATCGTACGGCCGGCTGTCAGCGAGTCGGCCTGCGGGGAGGAGGCCGGGTACTCCTGCGCCGCGCCCGGCTCGGTCACCGCCTCCGGCACTCCGTCGAGCACGGACTGGTGGGCGGCGCGGCGCAGCCGTACCGGCGCGGTGATGCGGGCGGGGGGCTCGCCGCCGTACTCCCGCATGTCCAGCAGGTCGATGGTGACGAAGTCGGCGAGCACGGGCACGCACACGTCCGCCAGCTCCTGCGCGGTCCGGGTGACGTCGAGCGTGCTGCCGATGCGCACGCTGGCCTCGTTGACCAGGTGCAGCCGCTGCCGGGCCCGGTGGTTGTCGGTGACGTCGTGCGCCGCCAGGCACACCCCCCGCACCCGGCCCGTCCCGTCGCGGACCGGCGCCATGCGGGCGAGCCAGGCGTGGGCCCCGTCCTCCCCGCCGGTGCGCTGGAAGGTCTGGACGTCCAGTTCCTCGCCCGAGGTCAGCACCCGGAGCATTCCGCGCTCCAGCTCCTCGCTGTGCGGGCTGCCGCTGATCTCCGTGAGCCGGAGCCCGCGCAGCCGCTCCGCGGGCAGTCCGACGAGGCCGGCCATCGCCGTGTTCATCCGGCGCAGCCGCAGCCGGTCGTCGTAGACCGCGACCGCGCACGGCGACTGCATCAGGCCCGCCTCGCCGAGCGGGTCGTCCGCGTCGGGGGGCTGGGCGTCGGTGAGCGGGGTGACCACGAGCCAGTCGCCGGGGTGCTCGTCACGCCGCGGGCGCCGGTGGGCGAGCAGCCACACGGGGAGGGTACGGCCGTCCCGGTGGCGCAATCCGACCGTGCCCGACCAGCGCGGACCCCGGGGCGGGCCGGGCGGGCCGGCGTCGGCCAGCAGGTGGGCGGCGGGGCGTCCCAGCACGGCGGCGGCCGGGTGGCCGAGCAGCCGGCGGGCGCCTTCGTTCCACTCCGTCAGCGTCCCGTCGTCGCCGATGGCAGCCCGGGCCGTCGCCGCATCGTCGAACGGATAGACCCGGCTCATCCTTGCCGCTCCCAAGCGCGCACTCACAGTGAACAGGTGGCACCAGCCGTGTTCCAGCGTAGTGCGTCGCGCCCTGCCGTGAACGCCGACTCCCGCCTTCGTGGCCGACCCGTCGAACGCGTTCGGGCACGGTCGACGAGGACATCAGGCCGTTCCTCGGCCGGGAGCGGGCGCCGGAGCCCGGACTCTTGACGGTCGTGTGTGTCGGGGCGTCAGAATCTGTTTGCTCACGATCAATTGTGAGTACTTCTGAGTCCTGACGAGGGAGAGCCGCCCATGACGGTCACGCGCAGATCGGTTCTGGTCGCAGCCACGGCGGCGCCCGCGGCCGGAACGGTCCTGGGCCTTCCCGCGGCCCCGGCCGCCCTCGCCGCCGGGGCCGGCACCGGGGGACGCCGTACGGTGCCGCTGCGGGACGGCTGGCGGTTCGCCCTGGCCGACCCCGACGGCCTCACCGACCCGGCCGGCGCCTACGCGCGGGCCGCCGACCCCGACTACGACGACTCGGCCTGGCGCGAGGTCGCCGTGCCGCACGACTGGAGCATCGAGCAGACCCCCACCACCGAGCACGGCACCACCAGCGGCACCGGCTTCCTCCCCGGCGGCCTCGGCTGGTACCGGCTCGCCTTCACGCTCCCGCAGGACTGCGCCGGCAAGCGGATCGCGGTCGAGTTCGACGGCGTCTACATGGACGCGTACGTCTACTGCAACGGGACCGAGGCCGGCCGCCACCCCTACGGCTACACCGGCTTCGCCCTCGACCTCACCGACCTCGTCCACACCGACGGGACCACGCCCGACGTCCTGGCGGTCAGGGTGCGCAACCAGCTGCCGAGCAGCCGCTGGTACTCCGGCAGCGGAATCTACCGCGAGGCCCGTCTGGTGATCACCGAACCGGTGCACGTCGCCCGCTGGGGCACGTACGTCACCACCCCGGAGGTCTCGGCCGGCCATGCGCTGGTCCGGGTGCGGACGACCGTGCGCAACGCGTCCGGCACCGGCGCGGACGTGGAGATCCGGTCCCGGATCACCGCACCCGACGGCCGGACCGTCGCCCGCGCGGCCACCACGGCCGCCGTGTCGCAGGAGGCCGCCGAGACCCACGAACTCACCGTCCCCAGCCCCCTGCTGTGGGACTTCGCGACCCCGGAGCACCGCTACACCCTGCACACCGAGCTGCGCGTCGCGGGCCGCACCACCGACACCCAGCGCACGCCCTTCGGCATCCGCACCTTCCGCTTCGACCCCGACGAGGGCTTCTCCCTCAACGGCACGTACACCAAGGTCAAGGGCGTCGACCTCCACCACGACCAGGGCGCCCTCGGCGCGGCGGTCAGCGTCGACGCCGTGCGCCGCCAGATGCGGATCATGAAGTCGATGGGCGTCAACGCCTTCCGCACCTCCCACAACCCGCCGTCGCCGGAGATGATCCGGGTCTGCGAGGAGCTGGGCATCGTGATGATGGTGGAGGCCTTCGACTGCTGGCGCACCGGCAAGACGAGGTACGACTACGGGCGGTTCTTCGACGAGTGGTGCGAGAAGGACGCCACCGAGATGGTCCTCGCCGCCCGCAACTCGCCCGCCGTGGTGCTGTAATCCATCGGCAACGAGATCCCCGACTCCACCTCCACCGCGGGGCTCGCCATGGCCGACCGGATCATCGGCGCGATCAGGGCCGCCGACGACACCCGGCCGCTCGTCATCGGATCGAACAAGTACCACGGCGTGCCCGCCACCGGATCCGCGGCCGACCGCATGCTCGCCAGACTGGACGGCCTCGGCCTGAACTACAACACCGCCAAGTCGGTCGACGCCCTGCACGCGGCGTACCCGCACCTGTTCCTCTTCGAGTCCGAGTCCTCCTCGGAGACCTCGACCCGGGGCACGTACCAGGAGCCGGAGCACCTGAACACCGGCGAGAACCACACGCCCGGCAGGCGCGAGGTCTCCTCCTACGACAACAACCTCGCCTCCTGGACGATGAGCGGCGAGTACGGGCACAAGAAGGACCGGGACCGGAAGTGGTTCGCGGGCCAGTTCCTGTGGTCGGGCATCGACTACATCGGCGAGCCGACGCCGTACGACGTCTTCCCGGTGAAGGCGTCCTTCTTCGGCGCGGTCGACACCGCCGGCTTCCCCAAGGACATGTACCACCTCTTCAGGAGCCAGTGGACGACCGAGCCGATGGTCCACCTGCTGCCGATGACCTGGAACCACGAGGAGGGCGACACCGTCGAGGTCTGGGCGTACGCCAACGTGCCCTCCGTCGAACTGTTCCTCGACGGGGAGTCCCTCGGGGTGCGGGAGTTCGACGTCAAGAGGACCACCGACGGCCGCACCTACCTGGAGACCACCGAGCCCACCGGCGACGACAAGACCTTCACCGACGGCCCCTACCCGGGCAGTTACACCAGCCCGGGCGGCAGCGCCGGAAAGCTGCACCTGACCTGGAAGGTGCCGTACCGGCCCGGCGAACTGAAGGCGGTGGCCCGGCGGGACGGCGAGGTCGTCGCCACCGACGTGCTGCGCACCGCCGGCGCCCCGCACGCCGTACGCCTCACCGCGGACCGCACGTCCCTGGCCGCCGACGGCCGTTCGCTCGCCTTCGTCACCGCCGAGATCGTCGACGCGCACGGCGTGGTCGTGCCCGACGCCGGGCACCTCGTCGCCTTCGGCGTCACCGGCGGCTGTCTGGCCGGCGTCGACAACGGCCGCCAGGAGAGCGCCGAGCGCTACCAGGCGAGCACCCGCACCGCCTTCCACGGCAAGGCCCTCGCCATCGTCCGCTCCGGCCCGCGGCCCGGCACGCTGGAGCTCACCGCCCGGGTGGACGGCCTGCGCACGGCCACGGTCCGCCTGACCACGACCCCGGCCCGTCCGGCCGTGACCACCGAACCCGCCGCCTTCCCGCCCGGCCACCCCGCGCCGCCCGCCTACCCGTACGCCGACGCCGGCTACTCCGGCCGCCCGGACACCCCGCCCGCCGCGATGCTGGACGGCGACCCCGCCACCGGCTGGTCCAACGCCTTCGCCAAGCCGGCGACCGCGCTGCTCCCCGCCTTCGACGGAGCCCGGAGCGAGGACTGGGTGTCGGTCGACTTCGGGCGCATCCGGACCTTCGACCGGGTCGCGGTCTCCTTCACCGTCGACGACCGCCACACCCTGCCCGCGCGCGCCGAGGCCGCGGTCTGGGACGGGCACGCCTACACCCCGGTGACCGGCGCGACGACGGAGTGGGCCACCGCCTCCGACACCCCGACGGTCATCACCTTCGACCCGGCCCGCGGCTCCCGGATCCGCCTGACCCTCACCAGCGCGCACCCGGGCCGGGCGCAGGGAGCGGTGCGGATCAGCCGACTGGACGTGTGAACCACCGCCCCGGTACCGCAGTGGACCCCTGCTGATATGCGGATATTTACGCGTGAGTACCCGCGCGGTACCGTGTGGGTCATGCCAGCTCTCAACGTGGAGTTCAGCGAACGGGAACTAGAGGACCTGCGGCGGATCGCCAAGGAGCGCGGTACGTCGATGAAGGCCCTCGTGCGTGAGGCCGCCGCCGCCGGCATCGCCCGGCACCGTGCCCTGCAGGAGGGCGCCGAAGTGTTCCGCCGCTTCTTCGCCGGGCACGCCGAGCAGTTCGCGGCGGCCTTCCCCGACGACGAGCGTCCCGGCAAGGGCGAGGCCGCCTGAGCGATGCCCTCCGTCCTCCACATCGACCTCCCCTGGCTGCTCCAGCGGCACGAGGAGGTCCTCCCCGGCGGGCCCGCGATAGACGACTTGTCCGCCCTGGTCGCCGCCGTCGCCCGGCACCGGGTGGACCCGCCCCGGCTCGGTGTGGACTCCGACGCGGCCTGGCGCGCCGCCGCGCTGCTGCACACCCTCGCCGTGCTCAAGCCGCTGCCCGCGGCCAACGCCCGCTTCGCCTGCGCGACCGCCGTGGCCTACATGTGCGTCAGCGGCGTCGGCATCGACCCGCCCCACGGCGCCCTCGTCGACCTGGCCCGCGACCTGGTCTCCGGCAAGACCGACGTGTACGGCGCCGCCGACCGGCTCCGCTCCTGGCAGATCTGACCGGACGCCGGGCGGCCGGCCCCGTCCCGGCCGGCGGAGGGAAGCCGCCGGGACCGCCGGCCGGGACGGGGCCATCGGGGGAGGACCGGCTCCCAGTCCACCACCGGCGCGTCCGCCGCGGGAGCGTGCGCGCCCGGCCGGTGCGTGCGCGCACTTCACACGGGGCGCCTGCGGAACAGGCCGGCATTTCGCCAACACCCCTCGGCATCCGCCCTTTTGACTTTTCTTCAATGCGGCCGAAGTCATTCCTCCGCCTTGTTGCCCGTGCGGCGGGTGTGCAAGGGTTCAAACGCGGTGAATTTCCGCTCGCACCACGCGCCAAAAGGAATCCGCTCCGTGCTCACCCCCCACCCCCCTCGTCCTGCCTACCCGCCGTCCGGCGCCGAGCCCGGGGAGTCCGACGAGTTCCTCGCCGGTCCGCTGCGGGCCGGCTCCGACGCGGAGGCCTCCCGGTCGGCCGCCCTCCTGATGGCCCGGCACTGGCAGCCGGCCCAGGAGTACGCGGTCATCTGCCTGGCCGCCCCCGGACCCCTCGCCCACATGGTCACCGCCACCGCCTTCCACCAGGTCCTCGGCAGGCTGGCGCTCGGCGAACCCGCCGACGCGCTGCGGCCGCGCCTGCTGGTGGCCGTCCGGGACACGGTCGTCAACTGGTCCGGCACCGACCGGATCACCGCCGTACTGCCCGGACTCGGAAAACCCGCCGGGGCCCGCGGAACGCGCACCGGGCAGCCGCCGACACCCGAGAACCGCGTCCTCTCCGACCGCGCGTTCCACGCCCTTTCCCGGCTGGAACAGGCGCTGCTGTGGCACACCGAGGTCGAGGCCGAACCGCCGGACGTGCCCGCCGGATTGCTCGGCATGGACCTCGGCAGCGCCACGGCCGCACTCGAACAGGCCCGGGAGAAGTTCCGCGAGGGCCTGGTGCGCGCCCACCGGGACCTCGCGCCCGGCAAGGAGTGCCGCTACTACAACCGCCTGCTCGACGTCCCGATCCGCCGCGGCGGCGCGCTGCTGCCCGACGTCCAGGAGCACCTGGCCGGCTGCGCCTACTGCCGGCACGCGGCCGAGCAACTCGGCCACACCGACGCCGCCTTGGGCGTGCTGCTCGCCGAGGCCGTGCTCGGCTGGGGCGCCCGCCGCTACCTCGACTCCCGCCCCGGCCGCCGCCCGGGACCCGCCGGCTCCGGCTCCGGCTCCCGCCGCCCCGGCGGACGCCGGCGCGGCGGCGGGCGGCGCCGCGCCGGGGACGGCGGACCCCGGCTGCCGGCCCGGTTCCTCGCCGGGGTGACCGCGCGCCGCGCCCCGGGCACCGGCTGGTCGTCCCGGACACTGCTGACCGGCGTCGGCGTGGCGTCGGCCGGGCTGCTCGCGACCGTCCTCGCGATCAGCGCCTGGCCGAACGGCGGCGACGGCACCCAACCGGTCGTCTCCACCGGCGCCGCCCCCGGCGCGTCGACTCCGTCCGGCACCCCGTCCGGCACCCC
The DNA here is from genome assembly GCF_055564315.1 of Streptomyces sp. NPDC029151. Lineage (NCBI taxonomy): Bacteria > Bacillati > Actinomycetota > Actinomycetes > Kitasatosporales > Streptomycetaceae > Streptomyces > Streptomyces sp. NPDC029151. The sequence continues at coordinate 328,089 of NZ_JBVHWQ010000001.1, read as the reverse complement.
GGGCCCGCCCGCCGTCGGCCGGCCGGGCCCGCTGCGCAACTCCGCCGGGCTGTGCCTGGACGTCCGGGGCACCCCGGCGGCCGGGGCGAGCACCGTCCTCGCCGTGTGCTCCGGCGCGGCCACGCAGCGGTGGACGTACGAGGCCGACGGGCTGCTGCGCAGCGGTGCCGGCGCCGGTCTGTGCCTGGACTCGCACGCCGACGCCGGCGTGGTGGTGCTCGGCGACTGCGCGGGCGCCGGGTCGGGGCGGGCGGACGACGTGCGCTACGACCTCACGCCCCGGGGCGAGCTGCTGCCGCGGTGGGACCGGACCCTGGCGCTCGCCGCCGGCGGGGACGCGGCGGGCGCCGACCTCGTGGTCAAGGTCCGCGACGGGTCGGCCGGGCAGCGGTGGCACGCGGCGTAGGCCACCGCGGGGCCGCCGGCGGCGAGGGCCGGCGGCGGCTCGCCGTCAGGGGGATGCCGGGCCGTCCGTCTCCACGTCCGACCGGGTCACCGTACCCGGCCTCGCGTGGCCCGACAGGGCCAGCGTGAGGTCGAACTCCGCCAGGAGGCAGCGGATCACGTGGTCCACGCCCGCCTCGCCGTCCAGGCCGAGGCCGTAGACGTAGGGCCGGCCCAGCAGGACCGCGCGGGCGCCGAGGGCGAGGGCCTTGAAGACGTCGGCGCCGGTGCGGACCCCGCTGTCGAACAGCACCGCGAGTTGGTCGCCGACCGCGTCCGCGACCCGGGGGAGCGCGTCGGCCGCGCCGATGGAGCCGGCCACCTGCCGGCCGCCGTGGTTGGAGACCACCACGCCGTCCATCCCGGCGTCGGCGGCGAGCCGGGCGTCGTCGGGGTGCAGGACGCCCTTGAGGACGATCGGGCCGTCCCAGTGCTCGCGCAGGAAGGCCAGGTCCGGCCAGGTGTGTCCGGCGTCCCCGAACAGGCCGAGGAAGTGCAGCACCGCCGCCTTCGGGTCCTCGTCCACCGGCTTGGCGAGTCCGGCCCGGAACGCGGGGTCGGTGAAGTAGTTCGCGGTGCCCACGCCGTGCAGGAACGGCAGGTACGCCTGGTCCAGGTCGCGGGGCCGCCACGCCAGCAGCGGGGTGTCCAGGGTGACCACGAGCACCGAGAAGCCGGCCGCCCTCGCCCGGGCGAGGAAGCTCCGGGTCACCTCGCGGTCCTTGCCCCAGTACAGCTGGAACCAGCGCTCGGCGTCCCCCATCGCCTCCGCCACCTGCTCCAGCGGGGTGCTCGACGCCGACGACAGGATGTACGGCACGCCCCGCGCGGCGGCGGACTCGGCGTCCGGGTGCATGATCGACAGCACGCCGACCGGCGCCAGCGCGAGCGGCGCCGGGAGGGTCCGGCCGAGCACCTCCGTGGTGAGGTCGCGCAGCCGCACGTCCCGCAGCATGCGCGGGACGATCCGGTGCCGGTCGAGGGCCGCCCGGTTGGCACGGGCCGTACTGCCGTCGCCCGCGCTGCCCGCCACGTATCCCACCGGGCCGGGGCCCAGCCGGTGTCCGGCCAGTTCCTCCAGCCGGGTCGGATCGGTGGGGAGCCGGGGCACCGCCCCGGTCGTCCCGTTCAGATAGATCTCGTACTGGAAGTCCGCCCAGTGCGGTGCCATCCGTCCCTCCCGAGGTCGTCGGCCGCGTGCGCACCCGACCATACCGACCGGTACGTCAGTAGCGGCAGGGTCGGCACGGGGTCGGGGCGGGGTCGGGGCGGCTGCGGGGGTGGCGGAGGCCCCCGCTCCTGGTGATCGCTTCATGAACACAAGGAGTCATGAAGGGACTTTCGACGGACGGAGCCGGAATGTTTCAGGACGATTAACGAACAGCTGATTTTCAGCCACTCGACCGCTCCCGGGACGGGGGAACGGCTCTGTTCCGGGGTCCCGCCGTTCGATTTCCGTGACTTCACGCCACTGATTCAACACGAAAGGTTACTGAAACCCATGGGTTCGATGTGAGTTTCGGCGGTGGACTCGGCAGAGTGGCGCACGCCGCCCCGGCGCCCGACCGGACCGGAGGCGGCAACTCGTCCGATTCGAGCGGAAGGATGCACACAATGCGGAACACCGCGCGCTGGGCAGCGGCCATCGGCCTGACGGCCGCCGCCGTCTGCGGACCCCTGACAGGGGCCGCCGTCGCTGCACCGGGCGCCGCCCCGTCGTCGCTCTACGCCCCCTCGGCACTGGTGCTCACCACCGGGCACGGCAACGACGCGGCCACGGCCACACCGGAGCGCGCCGTCACCCTGAACTGCGCCCCCACGGCCTCGGGCACCCACCCGGCGGCGGCCGACGCCTGCGCCGAACTGCGCGGCGTCGGCGGCGAACTCGACGCCCTGAAGCCCGCCGGCGACGTGATGTGCACCAAGGTCTACGACCCCGTCGTCGTCACCGTCCAGGGCGTCTGGCAGGGCAAGCGCGTCTCCTACGAGCGCACCTTCGGCAACGCGTGCATGAGGGACGCCGTCGGCGGAACCCTGTTCGCGTTCTAGGACCGGGATCGCAACGGGTCCCCGTGGACGCCGGATCAGGCCCGCAACTGGGGAGTGCGGCCCCTGCAGCGGGGAACCTGCGATCTCGCACCGGGACCGACGGGCGGAGTGGGGCCGCCCGCCGGACCCGGTCACACAGCCGCTCCCCGGCGGGCCCGTGGGGGGCCTTCCGGGGAGCGGCGGAAAACAGTCTGTTTCAACGGGGTGCTCAGGACCTGCGCCGGTGACTCGTGTCGCACCAGGGGTAGCGACGACTGCGCCGGCAGGTACAGAGAGCGACGCGGAACCGGTCCGAGGAGACCGTGCTCCCGTCCTCCAACTCGATCTCCACGGGCCCTTCCACCAGGAGGGGCCCGCGCCGTTGCATGGTGATCCGGCGGGCCCGCCCGGCGGCGGAGTCCGGCGCCGGGCCGGCGGGGGTGTCCGCCGGACGGTCGCGGTCAGCAGGGTCGTTCGGCACGGATGACCACCAGTTCCTCCCTGTCCTCGGCCGGCGCGAGCAGCCCGCGCCGGCGCAGCCAGTCCGCCCGGGAGCGCAGCACCGGCCCCAGCGGGATCCAGCGGCGGCGGACCACGGCGGCCTTGAGTCCCCCCGCCCGCAGAAGCTCCAGGGTGCGGTCCGGTCCGCTCAGCGCCGAGTGCACGATCAGCAGCGTCCCCCCGGGGTTCAGCAGCGCCGGCGCGTCCCGGCAGATCGGGTCCAGCAGCAGCCGGCCGTCACGTCCCGCGTCCCAGGCGAGGGACCGGCCGCGCGGCCCGCGCCCGGTGTCGGGCGCCGGCACGTAGGGCGGGTTGGCCAGGATGAGGTCGTACGTGCGGCCCCGCACCGGCGCGAACAGGTTGCCGCGCCGGATGCGTACCGGCAGCCGGTGCAGCCAGGCGTTCAGCCGGACCGTCCACACCGCTCGCCGGGACACGTCCACCGCGGTCACCTCGGCGCCCCGGCGGGCCGCCTCCAGAGCCAGCGCACCGCTTCCGGTGCCCACGTCCAGCACGCGGCTACCGGGTGGCGGGGCCACCTCGTCCAGGGCCTCGGCCAGCAGTTCCGTATCGTCCTGCGGGGCGTACACACCCGGAAGCATCACTGCGATCACACCCTCCGGATACCCGGGGAATCACGATGCATGGGATGCCTCCCGTTCCTGTGGCGCCGACTGTTCCCGGTGTGCCGGAAGCGGTGTCTCCAGCGGGGCCCGCAGGGACGACCGTCCCGTGCGCCAGCAGGCGAGCAGCCGTCGGGCCAGCCGCTCCTCCAGGTACTCGGTCGCGTCGATCCCGAAGGCGATGTCCGGCGCCAGCTCCGGCTCCTCCGCGAGCAGGCCGCCGATCACGTCGTGCCGGACGACCTGCTCGTGCACCGCGTCCGCCTCCACGTGCTCGTCGTAGAAGAACTCCGCGGCCGGACCGGCGCCGGTGCGGCGCATCGCCTCGGCCAGCCGGCGGGAGCCGGGCGAGGAGGTGATCTCCACGTCGGCGAAGTGGCCCACCAGCGCGCCGCGCAGCTCGCGGTGCAGACCGAACAGGGACATCAGGTTGACCACGGCGAGCATCTCGGCCGGGGCCGCGTCCAGATGGCGGCCGTACGCCGTGTCCAGGCCCAGGTCCGTCATCAGGTCGGCGAACAGGCGGGCGTGCACCCGCTCCGGGCGGCCGCCGCCGAACTCGTCGTACTCCACGGCGGCCATCGCCGCCTTGGCCCGGCCCCATAGCCGCGGCAGCACCCAGGCGTGCGGGTCGGCCTCCTTCAGGTGGTACAGCGAACGCAGGGCCGCGTACTCCCGCAGCTGCCACAGCTCGCCCTCGGAACACAGGAAGTGGCTGACGCCCGTGCCCTCGGCCGGCTCGACCAGCAGGGCGGCGAGCGCCTCGTCCAGGCTGTCGTGGACGGGGGTGTCATCGCGCAGCGCGGAGCGGAAGCGCCGCTCCAGCGCCGCGCGGACGCGCAGCAGCTCCGGGTCCCACTCGATGTCCGCCGGGACCCCGGCGAAGCCGCGGTAGTGCAGCTCGTAGCAGAGGTACAGGGCGAGCTGGAGATCGTCCCCGTACGGGTCCGCGTCGTCGGCGTCCGCGGGGCGGGGCAGGGGGCCGGTGCCGCGCAGGTACGCGGCGACCGCGGCGGAGAGCGGGCCGCGGTCCGGGGGCAGCAGGGGTCCTCGCGCGTGCTGGTTCATGGGGCCCGGGTACCCGGCCTGCGGGAATGCACCGGGGGCGGGGCCGTGTGCGGGGCGAGTGCCGTCGCGGCGCGGAAGCGGCCGGGCGCCGTCACCCGCGCCGGGGACGGGGACGGGGCTCTCCGGCCGGGCTCGGCGTTCTCGGTCCGGGTGTTGCCGGGTTCGGTCGCCTGCGCCGGGGGCGGGGATGGGGCTCTCCGGCCGGGCTCGGCGTTCTCGGTCCGGGTGTCGCTGGGTTCCGTCGCTTGCGCCGGGGACGTGGACGGGCCTTTGTTGCCGGGTTCCGTCGCCTGTGCCGGGGGCGGGGATGGGGCTTTCCGGCTGGGTTCGGCGTTCTCGGTCCGGGTGTTGCCGGGTTCCGTCGCCTGTGCCGGGGGCGGGGATGGGGCTCTCCGGCTGGGCTCGGCGTTCTCGGTCCGGGTGTTGCCGGGTTCCTTCGCCCGCGCCGGGGGCAGGTCCTTCGGCCGGGCCCCGAGGCCGCGGGTACGGACGCCGCCGGCTGTCCTCACCGGCGGCGAGCACACGGTCCCGGGGCCCGGCCTCACCGCTGCCGCCACCGTCCCCCGGGCCCCGGGCCTAGCTGTGGGGCCGGGACGCTCGCGGACCAGCCGTGGCCGCCCCGTCCGTGCCCCGTCCCTGCCCCGCCCCGGCCGGTGCGTCCCGGCCGGGGCGTCCGGTCCGAGCGTCCCGCCGCCGCCGGCCTCAGTCGCCGTTCGCCTGTTCCTGTGCCCCGGTGTTCGGGGTGATGGCGTCGCCGGCCTCGCCCGTACCGCCGTCCGAGTCGTCCGTGCCGTGGCCGTCCGTGCCCGTGGTGGTCTTCTCCTCGTCGCGTTTCTCGGCCTCCTCGACCTCCCGGAGCACCTCCTCCAGGGCCGACTCCGGCCGGTCCTCGTGGTCGTTCCCGCCCGGCATGGTCGTCTCCTTCCGCCGTGGTGGTGATCTCCCCTGCGAGTTACCCGCGGGCGCGGTCTCAAGCGCCCGCCGGACGGGGGAGGGGCCGCCGTCTCCGTGCGGACGGCGGCCCCAACCCTGGTGGACCCGGTGGCGGTCACATGTGGACGACGGGTGCGGCGCCCGGGTCCTGCCGGGGCACTCCGCGCCGGTAGGAGAGCAGCGCGACCACCGTGCCCGCGCCGAAGAGGGCCGCCGACCACCAGAACGCGGTGGTGTAGCTCTCGATCGTGGCCTGCGCCCGCACCAGCTCGCTGGTGGCGTCCCGGCCGGACAGATAGGCGGTGGCGGCGCTCGACGCGAGGGTGTTCAGCAGCGCCGTGCCGATCGAACCGCCGACCTGCTGCATCGCGTTGACGGTCGCCGAGGCCACTCCGGCGTCCTCGGCCGCGACCCCGCCGGTGGCCAGCTGCATCGCCGGCGGCATGACCAGGCCGAGGCCCACACCGATCACGATCAGCTGCGGCAGCACCGCGCCCAGGTAGCTGGAGCCGAGGCCTATGCCGGTCAGCCAGGCCATGCCGGCCGTGGCGATCGCGAAGCCCAGCGGGATGACCACCTTGGGGCCGAGCCGGGGCAGCAGCATCGTGGTGCCGGCCTGCGCGGTCACCATCAGGGCGCCGACCATCGGCAGGAACGCCACGCCGGTCCGCGTGGGGCTGAAACCGAGGTTGAGCTGGAGGTAGAAGGTCAGGAAGAGGAAGACGCCGAACATGCCCGCGCCGCTGATCAGCACCGCCACGAAGGACGCCGCGCGGTCCCGGTCCAGCAGGATGCGCATCGGCAGCAGCGGGTGCGCGGCCCGGGTCTGCCACCAGGCGAAGGCCGCCAGCAGTACACCGCCCCCGACCAGGAAGCCCCAGGTCAGCGGGGAGCCCCAGTCGTGCGTCTCGGCGTTGGAGAAGCCGTAGACCAGGCCGAACAGACCGGCGGCCACCAGTACCGTGCCCGGCACGTCGAGTTTGGCGCCCGCCGCGTCGCGGTGGTTGCCCAGCAGGATCCAGCCGCCGGCGAAGGCGACGACCGCGATGGCGACGTTGACGTACAGCGTCCAGCGCCAGTCCAGCGCGTCGGTCAGCACCCCGCCGAGCAGCAGCCCGACCGCGCCGCCGGCGCCGGCGATCGCGCCGTAGACGCTGAAGGCGCGCGCCCGCTCCCGGGCGTCGGTGAACGTGGTGTTCAGCAGCGACAGCGCGGCCGGGGCGAGGAGCGCGCCGAAGGCGCCCTGCAGGGCGCGGGCGACGACCAGCATGGTGAAGCCGTTCGCGGCGCCGCCGAGCGCCGAGGCCCCGGCGAAGCCGACGACGCCGACGAGGAAGGCGGGCTTGCGGCCGAACAGGTCGGCGATCCGGCCGCCGAGGAGCAGCAGGGAGGCGAAGGCGAGGGCGTACGCCGTGACGATCCACTGACGGTTGCCGTCGGAGAAGCCGAGGTCGCTCTGGGCGGACGGCAGGGCGATGTTCACGATCGTCGCGTCCAGCACCACCATCAGCTGGGCGATGGCGATGACCGCGAGGATCCACCACCGCCGGGGCGGGTCCTGGGCGCGCTCCGTCGCCGCCGCTCCGGTCCGGGAGTCTTCGGCCAGGGTTTTCTCGGCCATGCGGAACCACTCCGGGCAAGAGGGGAGGGCAAACAGCTCGCTCGTAAACGAAACTGTTTCGTACACATCGAGCCTAGGGCACCGCGAGCGAAACGGCAACGTTTCTTTATCGCGGTGAGCTCCGCCGTGCGCGGCGATTCAGTCTGTGGCGCCCTGGAAACACCGCGAAGGTTCGGCCCCGGCATTCGCGAGCCCGTGCACGCCGTCGCAGTGAGGTCGTCACCATGTCCCATGCCCCGTCCCCCGCAGGTCCGTCGAACGACATCCGCCCGCTCCCGGCCCCGGCCGCGACGGCCGCCACCGCCCCGCACCCCGGCCGGGGCGGCACCGCCCTGGTGACGGGTGCCTCCTCCGGCATCGGCGCGGCCGTGGCCCGCCGGCTGGCGGCCGAAGGCGGCTGGCGGCTGGCGCTGAACGGACGGGACGTCACCCGACTGGAGCAGGTCGCCGCCGAGGCCGGAGCGGTGCCGCTGCCCGCCGACCTGACCCGCCCCGGCGCCGACCGCCGGCTCACCGCGCTCGCCCTGGACCACCTCGGCGGCCTCGACCTGCTGGTGGCGGGCGCCGGCGTGGGCTGGGCGGGAGACTTCACCGGCATGCCCGCCGCGCGCATCGACGAGGTGGTGGGCGTCGACCTGCTGGCCACCGTGCACCTGGTACGGAACGTGCTGCCGCACATGGTCGCCGCCGGCTCCGGGCGCGTCGTGCTCATCGGATCCCTCGCCGGCAGCGTGGGCGTGCGCGGCGAGGCCGTCTACTCCGCGGCCAAGGCCGCCCTGGCCGTCTTCGCCGACTGCCTGCGCTACGAGCTGCGCGGCACCGGGGTGGGCGTCGGCCTCGTCGTCCCCGGGGTGGTCGACACGCCCTTCTTCGACCGGCGCGGCACCCCCTACACCCGCGCCTGGCCGCGGCCGGTCCCCGTCGAGCGCGTCGCGGACGCGGTCTGCGCCGCCGCCCTGCACGGCCGGGACGAGGTGTACGTCCCCGGGTGGCTACGGCTGCCCGCCCGGGTGCGCGGTGCGGCGCCCGGGCTGTACCGGCGGCTCGCCGCCCGCTTCGGATGACCGCCATGACCGCCGTCACGGTGCTGCTCGCCCTGCTCGCCGCCCTGTCCAACGCGTCCGCCTCGGTGCTCCAGCGCCGGGCCGCCGTGCAACAGCAGGAGCAGGAGCGGCAGCTGGGGCAGGCCCAGGCCGGTGGGGCGGCCGACGCCGAGCGCTCCGTCGTACGCCGGTTCACCCGTCTGCTGCGACGCCCCTACTGGCTGGCGGGCGCCGGGCTGCTGGCGCTGTCCAGCCTGCTGCAGGCCGGGGCGCTGGCCGTGGGCAGCCTGTCGTTGGTCCAGCCCCTGCTCGCCGCCGAACTGCTGTTCACCCTGGCCGTGGGCAGCGTCGTCTTCCGGCGCCGCCCGGACGGCCGGACCTGGCTGGCGTTCGCCGCGCTCGGCGGCGGGCTCGCCCTGTTCCTGCTCGCCGCCACTCCGTCCCCCGGCCGGCCGACCGCGCGGCCGGCGGACTGGCTGCTCGGCGGCGGCGGGGCGCTCGGCACCGTCGTGCTGCTCGTCGCCGCCGCACGCCCGACCCGGGGCGCCTCCCGGGCCGCGTTGCTCGGCCTCGCCTCCGCCGTGTCCTTCGCCCTCACCGCCGCGCTGCTCAAGGAGGCCGTGGGACGGCTGGAGCACGGCCCCGCGGCGATGTTCGGGCACTGGTCGCTGTACGCCATGGGGGCCGCCGGGCTCGTCGCCTTCCTGCTGCTCCAGGGCGCGTTCGGGGCCGGCTCGCTGACCGCCTCCCAGCCCGCGCTCACCCTCGGCGACGCGCTCACCAGCGTCGTCCTCGGCTGGGTGCTGTTCGCCGAGTCGATCCGCCTGGGCCTGCACCTGCTGCCGGAGGCGATCGGCGTCGCCCTGATCGGGGCGGGCAGCATCGGCCTGTCCCACGCCGCGTCCGTCGGCGGGGAGTGGGACGCCAGGGACCCGGGGACGTCCCCCGGATCCGCCCCCGCCGTGCCCCGCACCCCGAGGAGGTAGGTCACCCATGTCCCCCGTGTCCGGCCGGGCCCGGCGGACGGCCGCCGTCCTGCTGCCGGCCGGTGCCGCCCTGGCCCACATCGGCCCGGCGGCAAGCTGGCTCCCGGGCGTACGGCTGCTGCTCCTCCCCGGACTCGCCGGTACCGGCCGCCCCCGGCACGTCGCGCTCACCTTCGACGACGGACCGGATCCCGCCTCGACCCCGCGCTTCCTCGACGCGCTGGACGGGCTCGGGGTGCGGGCCACCTTCTTCGTCCTCGGCGAGCACGCGCTCCGCCACCCCGACGTGGTCCGGGAGACGGTACGGCGCGGGCACGAGCTGGGCGTGCACGGCTGGACCCACGACCGGCCCTGGCGCCCCGCGTTCGCCCGGGACGCCGAGGACATCGCCCGGACGGTCCGCGCGGTGCACGACCTCACCGGTCACCGCCCGCGGTGGTACCGCCCCCCGTACGGCATCCTCACCACCAGCCGCTGGTGGGCCGCCCGGCGGGCCGGGCTGCGGACGGTGCTGTGGTCGGCGTGGGGCAGGGACTGGACGGCCGACGCGACACCGGAGTCCGTACGGGCCCGGGTCGCCGCGGACCTCCGCGGCGGCGGCACCGTCCTCCTGCACGACTCCGACCGCCACTCGTACCCCGACTGCTGGCGCGCCACACTGCCGGCTGTGACGGCCATCGTCCAGGACTGCCGGAAGGCGGGCCTCACGGTCGGGCCTCTTCGCGACCACGGCCCGACTCCGGAGCCGGGCGGCAGTGCCGCCTGCGGGCGGCCGGGGGCGTGAGGACCGGGGGCCTTGGGACGAGGCGGGGCGGGAGAGCGGGGGAGGGATGGGGCCCTGGCGGGTCTCGCCGCCTCACGAATCCGGCACGCAGAGGTCCGTCACGCAGTCCAGCGGGTCGCGGCGGAAGAGGGCCTGCCCGCGGGCCGCCCGGTCGCCGCGTTCCGGGCTGTTCTCGCCGAGCCGGCCCAGTGCCGCCAGCAGGGCGGGGCCGTCCGGGGCCAGTTCGGACAGGCCCAGGGCGGCCATGCGGTGGACGCCGTCCGTGCCGTGGCCGGGAATCGGGCGGTGGCCGATGACGGGCAGGCCGGTGGCGAGGGCCTGCACGGCGGTCTGGCCGGCCGCGTTGTCCACCAGGGCGTGGCACGCGGCCAGCAGGCCGGGCATGTCGTCGACCCAGCCGAGGGGGAGCGCCGCCGGCTCCCGGGCGAGAGCGGCGAGGAGCCGCTCGTTGCGGCCGCACAGCACCACCGGCAGGTACCCGGCCGCCGCCAGCAGCCGGGCGGTGGCGGCCGGGCGGGACGCCGCGCCCCACGCGCCGGCGGACAGCAGCACCGGCGGCCGGCCGGGCGCCCGCGCGGCGAACCGCTCCCGCCACCGGGCCGCCCCGGGGGCCGGCGCGCGGAAGGCGGGCGCGACCACCGGGCCCGTCGTCACCACCGGCACGGCCAGCGACCGGCGCACCTCCCGCGCCGCCGCGTCCGTGAGGCACAGGTACCGGTCGTTGCCCGGATGCAGCCACTGCCGGTGCACCGCGAAGTCGAGCAGGAAGACGGCGCTCGGCACCCGCAGCCCGCCCCGGGCCCGCAGATGGCCGGTCAGCTGTGCCGCCAGGTGGAACACGGACACCACCACGTCGGCGTCCGTCCGGTCGACCACTTCCGCCAGCCGGTCCCCGGCCAGCCGGGCCAGCGGGACCCCGCTCGGCCGCCGCCCGGGTCCGCCGCGCAGGAACGCGCCGTAGACCCCGGCGTACAGCCACGGCGCATGCCGTACGGTCGCCCGGTAGCCGCGGCGCAGCCCCGTGCCCAGGCCGTACGGCAGCAGCCGCAGCACGTCGACCACGTGGGCCTCGTGGCCCCGGGCCGCGGCCCTCCGGGCGAGTTCGGCGGCCACGGTGTCGTGACCGGCTCCCATGCCGGCGCTCACGATCAGCGTCCGCCGTCGGCCGCCGGGCGCGTGAGGATGGGTGGTAGGCACGGAGCCCGATTCTCCGCTCGTACCGGCCGCGAACGGCGGACGTGCCCCGCGTGTCGCCGCATCCGCCGGTCACCCGTGCGCACCAGTGCGCCGCGTCCCCGCCCGTCCTCCGGCTGCGAGCCGCCCGGCGCGTGCCAGGCTGGATGCATCGGCACAACGCAGCGTGTGGGCGGCGAGCACGGGAGGAGCCGTGAGGCGGTTGCGGCGCGGCCTGCACCGCGCGTGGGAGTGGGTGCGCCTGCGGGCCCTGTTCGAGCACGGCCGTGAGCTGGAGCTGATGCACCGGGCCATGGGGTTCGCCACCCTGGCCCTGGTGACGCTGGCACCGCTGCTCATCGTGGTCGCCGCGGCCGACCCCCTGGTGCGCGGCGGCTTCGCCTCCTGGCTCACCGACGGGATGGGGCTGTCCGGCCGGTCCGCCCACGTGATCACCGACGTCATCAGCCCCCCGCGCAAGGTCATCGGCACCACCAGCGTCTTCGGCGGCGTCCTGCTCGCCGTGTTCGGCGTGTCCTTCGGCGGCAGCGTGCAGAACGCCTACGAGCGGATCTGGGGCCTGGCCTCCGGCCCCTGGCACCGCCTGTGGCGGCAGGCGACCTGGCTGGTGGTGCTGACGGCGTACCTCTACCAGGAGGTGGCGACCAAGTCGACGCTGCACGGCACGCAGCGGATCGCGCTGTCCACACTGAGCGGTGTGCTGTTCTTCTGGTGGGGGCAGCGCTTCCTGCTCGGCGGGCAGGTGCACTGGCGCTCCCTGCTGCCCGGCGCGGTGGCCACCGTCATCGGCCTGGCCGGCCTGCGCGCCTTCTCCTACCTGGTCTTCACCCCGCTCATCGTGACCAACGCGCTCAGCTACGGCGCCGTCGGCACCGTCCTCGTCGTGGAGTCCTGGCTCATCGGCGTCGGGTTCGTCATCTACGGCGGCGCCCTGTTCGGCCGCTGGTTCACCGAGCACCACTGGAGGCCCTCCCACCACCACGACGAGCCGGGGGAGCGGGAGGAGACCCCCTAGGCCAGCTGCCGGCGCACCAGCTCGTGCAGCCGGCCCCCGGTGTCCGCGAGCAGCTCGGCCGGCGTGCCCTGCTGGACGACCCTGCCGTCCTCCATCACGATCACCCGGTCGGCGTCCAGGACGGTCGACAGCCGGTGGGCGATGACGATCCGCGTGGCGTTCAGCTTGCGGGTGCTGTCGATGACGACACGCTGGGTGTCGTTGTCCAGGGCACTGGTGGCCTCGTCGAAGAAGAGGATCCGCGGGCGGCGGATCAGCGCCTGGGCGATCATCAGGCGCTGCCGCTGGCCGCCGGAGACCGCTCCGTTGCCGGCGACGATCGTGTGCAGCCCCATCGGCATCCGCTTGATGTCCTCCGCGAGCCCCGCCAGCTCGGCCGCCGCCATCACCTCCTCCGGCGTGTACGGCTCGGCACCGCAGATGACGTCCATGATCGACCCGCTGAACGGCTGGGCGTGCTGGAGGACCACCCCGCACTGCCGGCGCACCGCCGACTGGTCGAGCGCCGCCAGGTCCTGGCCGTCGTACAGGACACTGCCGGACACCGGCCGGTCGAAGCCGATGAGCAGGCGCAGCAGCGTGGACTTGCCGCAGCCGCTCGGGCCGACGACCGCCACGAACTCGCCCGGCCGCACGGCGAAGGACACGTCGTCCAGGACGAGCGGGCCGTCGTCGGCGTACCGGAAGGAGAGCCGGCGGGCCTCCAGCGCGCCCGACAGCGGGCCCGGGCGGGTGCTCGCCGTGCGCACCTCGGGCGTGGCCTCCAGCACCGGCCTGATCTCCTCGAACAGCGGCAGCGCCGCCACCGCCGACACGAACGCGCCGGTCAGCTGGGTGACCGAGGTCAGCACCATGGTCACCGACGTGTTGAAGGCCAGGAAGTCCGCCGCCGACATCGTCCCCTGGGCGGGGCCCGCCAGCAGCATGAACATCAGCAGGGTGCACACGGGGAGGTAGACCGCGCCGAGGACCGTGGTCAGGTTCTTGATCCGGCCGACCTTCTGCTGGAGTTCCCGGCTGCGCGCGAACTCGCGCGCCCAGGCCGCGTAGGCGTAGTTCTCGGCCGCCGCCACCCGCAGCTTGGGCAGCCCGCGCAGGGTCTGGAACGCCTGGTTGTTCAGCTTGTTGCCGAGCGTCACCAGCCGCCGCTGCCAGCGCACCTGCCACAGCCCGAGCCCGCCGAACACCGCCGCGATGACGACGAGCATCCCGATCGCCGCCGTCGCCATCGCCGGGTTGTACCAGAACAACAGGCCGAGGTTCATCGCGCCGACCGTCACCGACTGGGCCACGACCGGGCCGACGCCGGCCAGCAGCCGGCGGATCGCGCTGATGCCCATGGCCGCGCTCGCCAGCTCCCCGGTCGAGCGCCGGGTGAAGAAGCGGGTGGGCAGCCGCAGCAGCCGGTCCCAGACGGCGGGCTGGAGCGCCGCCTCGATCCGGCCCTCCAGTCGCAGGATGGACAGGTTCTCCAGCAGCGTGAACGCGGCCGCGACCACCCCGCTGACCATGACCGCCAGACACACCTGGACGATCAGGCCCTCCTGCGCCCTCGGCACGTACTCGCCGAGCACCTTGCCGGTGGCGATGGGCACCAGCGCGCCGATCGCCACCGTCACCAGCCCCGCGAGCAGCAGGCTCAGCAGGTCGGCGCGGGTGCCGCGCAGGCTGAACCGCAGCAGCCCGAGCGGCCCCAGGGCCCGGTCGGGCAGCGGCCGGTAGAACATCACCGCACGCGGCTCGAACTCGTCCGCGTTCGCCTTCTCGACGGGCGTCTCCCGCCCGGTCCCGGGATGGACGGCCACATAGCCGCCGCGCCGCCACAGCAGCGCCACCGGTGCCCCCGACAGCGCCCGGTGGCCGACCAGCGGTCCCACGTTCTCCCGCCACCAGCGCCCGTCCAGGCGGACGGCCCGGGTGCGCACCCGGGAGGCCAGCGCGACCCGCTCCACCGGGTCCAGCCGGTCGCTCTCCGTGCCGCTCTGCGCCGGCTCGGCCAGCCGGATCCCGGCGGCCTCGGCGACGAGCCGGCAGGCCGCGTGGGTGGCGTCGGCGTCGGCGGCCGTCGTACGGCGCGAGGAGCGCTTGCCGATGGCGGCCAGCAGCGTCCGGTCGGCCTGGGCGCGGACCGCCTCACCGGCCTTGATCCCGGCGGCGGTGCGCGTCTCGTGGGTGCGCTCCAGCTGCTCGATCCACCGGTCCAGCGCGGTCAGCAGCCGGTACTGCTGGTCCACCATGCTCTGCCACAGCGCGGGGTCCATCAGCAGGTCGGCGGCGGCCTCCGCGCCGTACAGCGAGCCGTACTGCACGCTGCCCGGCGGCACCTGCATCCAGAACACGTCGTCGTCGCCCGGGGCCTCGGCCCGCTCCTCGGCCATCGGCGCCTGGAACAGCACGGACAGGCCGCGGCCGACGCCGAGGGCGAGCGCGTACTCCAGCGGGCTCGACGTCGGCGGCACGTACTGCGGGTTGCCGTACTCGTCGTAGGACCAGGTCTGGGTCTGCGCCGGCTGGTACAGCTCGCGCAGGCCGACGCGGTGCACCACGCAGTCGCGGACCGGGCGGGCCACGAGGGTGTGCTGGGGACCGGCGACCGGGCCGAGCAGCAGCGTGCCCGCCTCCAGCCGGCCGAGGTGGTGCCAGTGGCCCTGCTGGGCCGCGTCCACCGCGAACAGGTCCAGGGCGCCGGCCGCGACCAGCCACAGCACCTGCGGGCCCTCCAGGTCCAGCCGGCCCAGACCGGCGCAGTCCAGCCGCGTGCCCAGCGAGCCGAGCGCGCCGAGGACCAGGTCCCCTTCGTGTACGGAGGTCATCTCACCGCTCCCTGACCAGCGCCGCGTACGCGCCGCCGCGCGCCACCAGCTCCTCGTGCCGCCCGCGCTCCACGACCGTGCCGTGCTGGAGGACGACGATCTCGTCGCTGTCGCGGACCGTGCTCAGCCGGTGCGCGATCACCACGCAGGCGCAGCCGCGCCGCCGCAGGTTGTCCATCACGACCTGCTCGGTCTCGGCGTCCAGGGCGCTGGTCACCTCGTCCAGCACGAGGATGCTCGGCCGGCGCACCAGCGCCCGGGCGATCTCCAGGCGCTGGCGCTGCCCGCCGGAGAAGTTCCGGCCGTCCTGCTCCACCGTGCTGTGGATGCCGCCGGGCCGGCGCATCACCACGTCGTACAGCGCCGCGTCCTTCAGCGCCTCCACGACGGCCTCGTCGGGGATCGAGGGATCCCACAGGGCGACGTTGTCGCGGACCGAGCCCTCGAAGAGGAAGACGTCCTGGTCGACGAAGGAGACGGAGGCGGCGAGCGCGCCGCGCGGGATGTCCTCCAGCCGGCGGCCGTCGATGCGGATCACCCCGTCCCACGGCGTGTACAGGCCGGAGATCAGCCGGGAGACGGTGGACTTGCCGCTGCCCGAGCCACCGACCAGCGCCACCTGCCGCCCGGGCCCGACGGTCAGGTCGAAGTCCGTCAGCAGCGGCTTGTCGAGCGGGCTGTAGCCGAAGGTGATGTTCTCCAGCTCGACGTGCCCGTGCAGCCGCCGGGCCGACTCGCCCCCGCCGGGACGGGCGTACAGCGGGTCGGCCTGGAAGTTCTCCACGTCCTTCAGCCGGGCCACGTCGGCCGCGAAGTCCTGGATCCGGCCCGCCACGCCGTTGAGCCGGGTCAGTGGCGCGGTGAAGCGGGCCACCAGCGCCTGGAACGCCACGAGCAGACCGACCGAGATGTGCCCCTCGACGGCGCGCAGCCCGCCGATCCACAGGATGAGCGCGCTGTTGAAGGTGGCGAGCGTCGGCGCGACCACGCCGAGCCAGGCGCTCGGCACCCCGAGCCGCTGCTGTTCCTCCAGCGTGGTGGCGTGCTGCCCGGCCCACTTGCGGAAGTAGCCGTCCTCGCCGCCGGTGGCCTTCAGCGTCTCGATCAGCTGCAGGCCGGTGTACGAGGTGTTGGTGAGCCGCGCGGTGTCCGCGCGCAGCTTCGCCGTCCGGGTCGCGCGCAGCCGTACGACGAGCCGCATGGCCACCACGTTCAGCAGGGCCACGGCGATGCCGACGAACGTCAGCTGCGGGTCGTAGGTGTAGAGCAGGACCGCGTACAGCACGACCACGATCGCGTCGACGCCGGCCGCCGCGAGGTCGCGGGCCAGGGTCTCGGCGACCTGGTCGTTGGACTGCAGGCGCTGCACCAGGTCGGCGGGGGAGCGCTGGACGAAGAACGTCACCGGCAGTCGCAGCAGATGGCGCAGGAAGCGGGCGCTGGAGAGGGTGGAGGAGATGATCCGGCCGTGCAGCAGGTTGGCCTGCTGGAGCCAGGTCAGCACCAGGGTGAGCAGCACGCAGGCGGCCATCGACGTGAACAGCACGCTCAGCAGTGAGGTCTGGCCGCCGATGAGGAACGTGTCGATGTAGGTGCGGCTGAGGGCGGGCACGGCCGCGCCGACCGCGACCAGCAGCAGGCTGGCCAGGACGGCGGCGGGCAGGGTGCCCGCGGTGCCGCGCAGCCGGGCCGGCATCGCGCCGAGCACACCGGGCCTGCGCCCGCCCCGGGTGAAGTCCTCGCCCGGCTCCAGGACCAGCACGACACCGGTGAAGCTGCCGTCGAACTCCTCCATGGGCACGAAACGGCGGCCCTTGGCGGGGTCGTTGACGTACACCCCGCGCCGGCCGAAGCGGCGGCCCATGCCGTCGTAGACGACGTAGTGGTTGAACTCCCAGAAGAGGATGGCGGGGGCCCGCACCTCGGCGAGGGCGGCCAGGTCCATCTGCATGCCCTTGGCCGTCAGGCCGTAACCGCGGGCCGCCTTCAGCAGGTTGGAGGCGCGCGAGCCGTCGCGGGAGACGCCGCAGGCGATGCGCAGCTCCTCCAGCGGGACGTGCCGGCCGTAGTGGCCGAGGATCATCGCGAGGGAGGCGGCGCCGCACTCGACGGCCTCCATCTGGAGCACGGTGGGGGTACGGACCGTGCCGTTACGGGCCTTCGGGACCGGGCGCTCGGCGGGAGCCGCCCGTCTGCGGCCACGGGTTTGCCGGGTTCTTCCCTGCTGGAGGGTCACGGGAGCAGCCAATCGACGGGACGCTGGTCGGCGAGCCGGACGGAGCCGGTGGCAAGGGTCATGGAATCGAGCCGGAACGGTGGACCGTCGGAGGTGGACCAGCGGTAACCACTGCTGGTGGACGACGACTTGTCCAGTTCCACCAGTACGGCGACCGGCCGGCCCTCACGGGTGAACTGCCGGCCGAGCTGGCTGTCGCCGAGGAACGCGGAGATCGACTGGGCGGACTGCGCCGAGCGGTCCACCGCCTTCACCTCGCCGCGCAGCACGCCGTACCGCTGTGTCGGTACGGAGGAGACGGTCAGGTCGACCGAGGCGTGCGCGGGGATGGCGGCGGCTTTCTCGGCGGGCACGTACACGGTCGCGTACAGCGGGTCGGAGGCGTGGGCGACCTTCTCGACCGCGGCGACGTCGGTGCCGGTCCGGATGATCTGGCCGATGGTCGCGGCGAGTGTGGTGACGCGGCCGGCGGCGACGGTCCGGACGACCGTGTCGCCCCGCTCCGTACGGACCTTGAGGACGGGCGCGTTCGCGGGCAGCCGTTGGCCCTGCCGGGCGAGGACGGCCGTCACCTGCCCGGCCACCGGGCTCTGGAGGACGTAACTGCCCTGTCCGTGGGTGAGGATGGCGGGCGCGCTCACCGTGGAGGCGACCGAGCCGGTCACCGCCCACACGGAGGCGGCGGCCATGACCACGACGGTGACGCCGAGCGCGAGCCAGCCCTGCGGACGGGCGAGCCGCACCGGGAGGTCCAGCTCCTCCGGCGACTGGAGCTTGGCGAGGGCCTGTTGGCGGAACTGCACGGAACTTGCCTCACCTGAGGGTCGGACGCAGGGGGTTCAGGGCACCCGAGAGCCCCGGAGCCGTGGGACGGCTCCGGGACCCGGGTGACACCGAGGTGCGATCAGAGACCGGCGACCAGGCCGTTGACCGGGGCGGTGTTCAGGCCGGTGACGCCCTCGACGGTGCCGACGACCGTGTTGACCAGACCGGTCACGCCCGGGGCGATCTCGTTCACGGTGCCGAGGGTGCTGTTGAGGGTGTTGGAGGACAGGCCACCGGAGACGTTGTCCAGCTCGGCGTCCGAGATCTCGACGGTCTCAACCTGGGGGGTGGAGTTCATGGTGGAACTTCCCTTCGTATGGATATTTCACAAGGGGGGAGCGGCCCCCTCTGGGGACAGACGGACGGCCGCGACCGCAGGCGCCGGGCACCGTCTGCGACGGGCCCGCCGGACCCCTGCGGTGCGATGGATCAAAGCACGCACGCAGGGCGCGCTTCCAATTCAACGAGTGCTCCCACCTGGGCACTTGCCTCATGAAGGGGTTCATCCGTGCAGGTGTGCGCACGGGGTGTCGGCGACTCCTTCACATGCGGCACCCCATCGTCGCGCCGGCTGCCTCGCCCGCCGGACCGCGAATCCGGCACTCCTCGCCAAAGGCATGTCGGGGACGCGCGTATGTGCAGAAGCCCGGGTGCCGGTGAGGTGGCCGCGTAGTGGATGTGCAGATTCCCTGAAGGAGGGATTCCGCTTCGCGTTCGAGACTGACCGTTACCAATCAGTAGCTGTCCGTGTCAGCCGAGGATCGCGTAGACCGTGCTCGCCCGGGCGGCGAGCGCGCCCGAGGCGGCATCGCTCAACGTGACGTCCGCGAACGCCATCCGCCGGCCCAGCTTCGTGAGGACCGCTTCGATCCGGACATCCGCACCGGTCACCGCGCGCTGGAACGACGTGGACTGCTGCACCGTCGTCATCGGCACGAAGCCGCCCCGCGCGGCGGACACCGCGACCACCGTCGCCGTGTCGGCCGCGGCCATCAGAGCCTGCCCGGACAGCCCGCCGCCCTCCCGGGCCAGCCGCTCCGACCAGGGCAGCCGCAGCACGGCCCGGTCCTCGCCCACCGCCTCGACGGTCAGCCCCAGATCGAGCACCCAGGGGGCGAAGTTGGCCAAGAGGATCTTGTCGGCTTCGGCGGGGGTCATCGTCATATGGGGGATTGTTCCCGCCCGCCCGCCGCGACACGCCCGGCATGGCCGATTCGCCACGCCGACACGGCCGTACGGAACCGGAATTGAACACACCACGCGGCCGGCGCGTACCTACGGCCATCCAGGCGCCGCGGTACCCATCCCCCACCCATCCCCCCAGTACTCCCCCCAGCACTCCCTCACGAACTGCCCGTGAACGGCAGGCCCCCCGTCCCAGGAGGTCGAGAAGTTTGAGTCACAAGCGAATGCCCAAGCGCAAGGCCGCGATAGCGGTGGGCGGTGTCGCGGCACTCGGAGCGGCGGCCCTCCTGCTGCCCAACGCCAACGCGTCCCAGGACAAGAACCAGGCGTCGGGCACGACCGGCACCGCCAGGACCCTGAAGGCGTCGGACGCCTCCGGCCTCGCCGCCCAGCTGCAGAAGATCCTCGGCGACGCCTTCGCCGGGTCGTACTACGACAGTGGCAGGCAGCAGCTCGTCGTCAACGTGGTCAGCGGCGACAACAACGTCATCCTCCAGGCGAAGAAGGCGGGCGCGGTCGTCCGTCAGGTGGAGAACAGCGCCGGCGAACTCAAGGCCGCCGCGCGGACGCTGAAGACCAAGGCCACGATCCCGGGCACCTCCTGGGCCGTCGACCCGCGCACCGACAAGGTCCTCGTCACCGCCGACTCCACCGTGACCGGCGCCAAGTGGGACCGGCTGCAGTCGACGGTGAAGAGCCTCGGCGCGGACATGGCGACCCTGAAGAAGTCCTCCGGAACCTTCAAGACGTTCGTCTCCGGCGGCGACGCCATCTTCTCCCAGGTGCAGGGCGGCAACGTCCGCTGCTCCCTCGGCTTCAACGTCACCGCCTCCGACGGCAGCCCCGCCTTCCTGACGGCCGGTCACTGCGGCGTCGCCGCCAAGAACTGGTCCGACTCGCAGAACGGAGGGCCCATCGCCACCGTCGACCAGGCCACCTTCCCCGGCCAGGGCGACTTCTCCCTCGTCAAGTACGACGACCCGAACACGCAGGCGCCCAGCGAGGTCAACGTCGGCAACGGCCGGACCGTGCAGATCAAGCAGGCCGCCGATGCCACCGTCGGCGCGACCGTGTTCCGCATGGGTTCCACCACCGGGCTGCACGACGGCCAGGTCACCGGCCTCGACGCCACCGTCAACTTCCAGAGCGAGACCGACCCCAACGGCGTCGACACCGTCACCGGTCTCATCCAGACCAACGTGTGCGCCGAAGCCGGCGATAGCGGCGGCTCGCTGTTCACCCAGGACGGCAGCGCCCTCGGCCTCACCTCCGGCGGCAGCGGCGACTGCACCAACGGCGGCGAGACCTTCTTCCAGCCGGTCACCACCGCCCTCCAGGCCACCGGCGCCACGCTCGGCGACGGCGGCGCGGGAGCGGGCGGCCAGGCCGGCGCGGGGGACCAGTCGGGCGCCGGTGACCAGTCCGGCGCCGGGACCGGTGACGGATCCGGTGCCGGGGACGAGGCGGGCGCGGGCGCCGGCGATCAGTCCGGCGCGGGTGACCAGGCGGGTGCCGGTGACCAGTCCGGCGCGGGTGACCAGGCGGGTGCCGGGGACCAGTCCGGTGCCGGTGACCAGTCGGGTGCCGCTGACCAGTCGGGTGCCGGTGGCGACCAGATCGGTGGCGGTGCCGACCCGTCCGCACCGGCCGACGCCTCCGGCTCCGGTGCCGCGCACGACGGATCGTCGTCCCTCACCGGCACCCGCTGAGCGGACCGCCCCACCCCGAGACTCCCCGGCCGGCCATCCCCCTCGGTCCCGGCCGCCGGGGAGTGGTCCGGCCCTCCGGCGGGAGGGCCGGACCACGGCTGAGCGGGTCCGGGGGAGGCGGCGTCCGGTGATCGGCCGCGTGGTGGGGGAGACGGTCGGGCGGTGACCGGGCGCGGGAGGACCGGCCGGAACGCGGGCGGCCGGGGCCAGGCGGTCGGGGCACGGCCTGCGCGCCGGGGGTGGTCGGGTCACGGCCGGCGCGCCGGGGTGGTCGGGGCCGGCGGTCACCGCCGGCGAACCGGTCCGGGCCGGCCCGCCCGTGGAGCGGGCCGCCGCGGCCCGAAGCCCGCCGACCAGCCCACCGACCAGCCCGCCGACCAGCCCGCCGAGCCGCGCCGGCTGGACACGGCCGTCGCGTGGCGGACGGTAGGACCACCGTCGAGCGGGGTGGGACGGCCCGCCCCGCGGCCGGACGCGGACGGGCGGCGCGGTGCCCGCGGGGTTCAGCCGTCGTCGCTGGCCCGGAGCAGCAGGACCGCCACGTCGTCCACCCGCTGCCGCGCCGCCAGGCTGTGCCGGAGCACCTCGTCCGCCAGGCTCTCCAGTGGCTGGTGGCCCACGTCCGCGAGCAGCTCGCCGAGGCCGGCCAGTGCGTCCTCGATGTCGACGCCGGGTGATTCCACCAGGCCGTCGGTGTAGAGGACCAGCACCGCCCCGGGAGCCAGGGACACCTCGGTCGTCGGATACACGGCCGCGGCGTCGATCCCGAGCAGCGGCCCCCCGGCCAGGTCCAGCACCCGTACCCGCCCGTCCGGCCGGCGCAGCAGCGGCGGCGGGTGACCCGCCCGGGCCATCACGGCGCGCCCCCGCGCCGGGTCCAGCCGCAGGTAGAGACAGCTGGCGAACAGGTCCGTCCCCAGATCGATCAGCAGCCGGTTGGTACTGCTCATCACCTCGTGCGGGGCCTGCCCCACCGTCGTGTACGCCCGCACACCCGTGCGGATCTGGCCCATCAGGCCCGCCGCGGTCACGTTGTGCCCCTGGACGTCCCCGATCACCGCCGCAGCCAGCGGGCGGGACGGCACCAGGTCGTAGAAGTCGCCGCCGATCTCCATGCCCTGGGTGGCCGGAAGATAGCGGGCCGCCGCCTCGATGCCGGGCGGCGGGGTCAGGGAGTGCGGCAGCAGGGCCTGTTGCAGCCCGTGCGCCAGGCGGTTCTTCGCGTCGTAGAGCAGGGCCCGCTCCAGGGCCTGCGCGATCAGTCCGCCGAGCGAGGTGAGCACCGCCCGCTCGTCGGCGGGGAAGGCGTGCGGCTCGGCGTAGGCGAACACACACGCGCCGACCGGCCGCCCGGACGCGATCAGCGGCAGGTACGCCCAGGCCGCGTACCCGTCCGGGGTCTCGCGCCGGTCCGGATACAGCCGCTCCAGCTGCTCCCGGGAGTCGAAGAACGCGGGCACCCCACTGTTCAGGGCCTGGGTGCCCGGGGACCGCTCGGACAGCGGCAGCCCATCGAACCGCTGTACGACACGCGCGTCCGGGTAACCGCGGTGTCCCAGCACGTGCAGCCGGCCGCCCTGCGCCCGCAGCAGCGCCATCGCCTGGCTGCCGACGGCCGGCGCCACCTCGTCCCACACCAGCTGCACCACGTCCTGCACCCCGACCGCCTCGGTCAGCGCACCCGCGAGGCTCAGCACCTGGGAGATCGTCACCAGCCGGGACGGGCCCGGCCCCGCCTGCGGAGCCCCGCGCGCCATGTCCGCCACCGCCCGGGCCCGGCTGACGCGCACACTCAGTCCGGTGGTGCTCGGGTACAGCCGGAACGACAGCCACTCGCCGGGCGGACGCAGCGCCACGAACGAGGTGACCTGCTGGCTCATCAGCGCCGCACGGTACCGGTCCTCGTACATCGGGTCGTTCAGCCAGGGCACCGACACCCAGGGCAGGGTGCCCAGCAGCTCTCCGGCCGGCCGGCCGAGCAGTTCGGAGGCGGCCGGGTTGGCGAAACCGATCCGGCCGTGCAGGTCCAGCGACATCAGACCGTACGGCAGCCGGGAGACCATCCGTGCCGCCTCCACCGTGCCCAGGTCGGCCGCCACGCCCGACACCGGCACCGCGAGCACGTCCGGCTCGTGGCCGAGTGGCCGCTGCTCCCGCACGGCCCGTTCCAGACGCAGCGCCAGCCGTTCGCATGCCGCCGTCAGGTGGTCCCGCTCCCGGTCCGACAACCGCGGGGGATGCGCGCCCGGCCAGGTCACGAAGACCGCGCCGTACACCGTGTGCTCCGTCGCCACCGGCGCCGCGGCCAGCGCGAACGGGTACGGCAGCACCACCGAGATCCGCGGGTAGCGGCGGGCCATCTCCTCCTCGCCGCCGACCCAGACCAGCCGTCTCTCGCGTGCCGCCTCCGCGACCGGGATCGGCGCGCTCAGCCCGACCCGCTCCCAGGGGGCCGCGAAGGCCCGGGGCATGCCCGCCATCACGGCCATCTCCAGGACCGGCTCCCCGGGCCTGAGCAGGTAGACCGCGCCGGAGTGCGCCCCCACCTCCTCCAGCAGCGCGGCCAGCGCGAGCGACAGCACCGGCTGCCCGGGCGGCGCCGCCCGCCTGGGCCCTGGCCCGTCGGACACGCCGACCACCTCCTCGTACGGCCGCGCGTCGCACTCCGGGCACAAGACTCCCTCGCGGCGACGCCCCGCGCACGGCGAGCGCACACGGGACCGCGCCGGTCGCGCCCTGCGCGTCGGATGGCTCCGAATACCCCGGCCGGGAGATTCCATGCGCCGGAGGCGCGGGGGCCGCCGGAGCTGCGGGCGCCGCCGGGGCCGCGGGAGCCGTCCGGCGACTCCGGCAGCTCCAGCAGCCGGTCGCCGGGGCTGCCGGGGCCGCCGGAGCTGGGTAGCTGCGGGAGTTGTAGGAGCTGCTGGGGTCGCCGGAGTCGTTGGGCGAGTGGAGTCGTGGGAGTCGTTGGGGTGCCCAGTCGTCGGAGCTGCCGGAGTTGCTGGGGTCGCCGGAGTCGCTGGGGCGTCCGGGCCTTGGGAGCCGGTGGGTCGCCCGGGCCTCGGGGGCAGTCGGGGAGCCGGTGGTGCAGGCCGCCGGGTCGTCGGGGCAGCCGGGGGCGCTGGGGCGCCGGACGACCCGAGTCGCCGGGTCGCCCGGCCGGCGGGCCGTCGGAGCCGCTGACGCGGCCCGCCGAGTCACTGGGTCGTCCGGTCCTCGGAGGTCGGTGGGTCGCCCGGCTCGGGGCAGCCAGAGCCGGTGGTGCAGGTCGCCTGGGGCGTTGGTGGGCCGGACGGCCGGAGTCGTCGGGTCGCCCGGCAGTCGGAGCCGCTGACACAGGCCGCCGGAGTCGCTGGTTCGCCCGGGCCTCGGCAGTCGGTGGGGCGCCCGGGCCCCGAGGTAACCGGAACGGCTGGTGCGGCTGCCGGAACCGCCGACGCCGCTGGGCCGTGCGAGCCGCTGGGCGACCGGAGCCGCAGGAGTCGCCGGGGCGTCGGCCCACGGGGCCGCCGGAGCCGCTGGGGCACCCGGCCGCCGCAGTCGCCGGGTCGTCATGGCCTCGGGAGTTGCTGGGGCGCCCGGGTCGGGGCGTCGCTGGGCCGTCGGGGCACCTGGAGTCGCCACAGTTGCTGGGGCCGTCGGAGTCGCTGAGCCGTGGGGGCAGCCGGAGCCGCTGGGGCACCCGGCCGCCGCAGTCGCCGGGTCGTCATGGCCTCGGGAGTTGCTGGGGCGCTCGGGTCGGGGCGTCGCTGGGCCGCCGGGGCAACCGGAGTCGTTGGGGCTTCGCGAGCCGCTGGGCCGCCGGGGCCACCGGAGTCGTTGGGGTTCCGGGAGCCGTTGGGCCGTCGGTGCAGCCGGAGTCGCTGGGGCCCCGGGCCGTCGGGGCAACCCGAGTCGCGGGAGTCGTCGGGGGCGTGCGAGGTGGAGGGTGGGGAGAGGGAGAGTCGGCCCGGCGGCGAGGTCCGGTCGCGTCTGTCCGGACCGGCCCTCGGTCGGGGGTGAAGCACGAGTGGCGTACGCGCTTCCCGCGTGCGCCCCTGTCGCGCCGGGATGGCCGAATTTACGCGCTGAGGGTGGGGTTCCCGGCCGACCGGCCGGTGCGGGGGCGCGTGCCGGGGTGGTGATGCGGGGCAGTCCGGGCGTGTCGGAGGTGGGCCGGGACGAAGCGCCGCGCGTGTCGTCGGACAGCCCGCTCAGCGGTCCCGGGACGCCCGTCGGCCGGATCATCACCCCAGGTCAGGGGCGGTTCGGCCAACCGGTCGAACGGCGGGGCCGCGCACCGGCACGCGAGGGCGGGGAAGGGGGCGGACCGTCGGCCGGTACCCGGCGGCAACTTTTTTGCCGCGAGGCCGGTTTGCGGTCGAACCGCCGGGGCACACGCGGGGGCGGCGATCCGGCCGTGGTCCCGTGTGTGCACCTGGCACGGGGAAGTGGCCGGACCGTGACGCAAAAGCACCGCCGAAATACGCTCCGTTCAACTTCAGGGGGTTGCTTGCGCGTGACTCACCGTGAAGACTGTGGCCGAGTTCCATCGAAACGAAGGTGTTGCGGGTGCGCATCTTGCCAATCGCGGGGCGGCACGCGTCGCGACTGCGTATTCTCATCCTTCGTTTCCAGGGCCCGGGGCAGCGTGCTCCGCTGTCCGTTCACGAGCCGGGAGGGTCCCGTGCGCACGCCGCGCGGGAGGTATCGCCGAGGGGGATGGGTTATGTCGGGTTGGCGCGCCGTACCACCAGGCTCGCCGCGGGGCCGTTGCCGGCCGCGCAGCCGCCGCGTCCTTCACCGCATGTGTTGAGCCACCGGGTGTCGACGCGCCATGTGCGGACGCGCCATGTGCCGAGACACCGCATGCGCTGACGCTCCGGCCCCGCGCCGAGGCTCCGGCCCCGCGCCGACATCCCCGGCCCACCCCGGCGGCAGGCCGACGGCGACCGTCCGTCCCGCCGCGCACGAGGAGGCCACGCGGCTCGCGTCTCTCGCGGTCCGTCCGGATGCCGCGGCAGTGGGAACACCGCCGTGTCCGGAACCACCCGCGGCCCCTGCCGTGCCGCACCGGCTCGTGGCAGACCCCGGTGTGCGGTTCCTCCATGCCCGTACTCGCTAGCAAGGAGACAAGGTGACCAGCAGGCAACCGACCGGCGAACGGCTCCTCCTGGAGGAGTTACCCCACCGCTGGCGGGGTTTACGCGAGGCCGGGCCTGTGCGGTACGACGAGAAGCAGGGGGTCTGGCAGGTGCTGGACCACGAGACCGTCGCCACCGTGCTCGCCGACCCGGCGACGTACTCCTCCGACCTCTCCGCCCTCACCCCGACCCAGTCCGACTTCGAGACCTTCCGGCAGGGCAACTTCGTCGGCATGGACCCGCCGGAACACCGCAAGCTCCGCACCCTGGTGAGTCAGGCGTTCACCCCGCGGGTGGTCCAGGGGCTCGGCCCGCGCATCGAGGCCGTGACCGCCCGCCTGCTGGACGAGGTCGCCGACCGCGACCGCTTCGACCTGGTCGACGCGCTCGCCTATCCCCTGCCGATCATCGTGATCGCCGAACTGCTCGGCATCCCCGCGGAGGAGCACCGGCTCTTCCAGGAGTGGGCGAGCGTCCTGTTCGGTGGCGACCAGCTCGGCGAGGCGCCCGACATGGCCGACCTGGAGCGGGCGTTGGAGGCCATCGCCCCCACCGTGCGCGAGATGAACGACTACATGCTCGACCACATCCGCGCCCGCCGCGCCCACCCCGGTGACGACCTCACCAGCAGACTCATCGCCGCCGAGGTGGACGGTGTCCGCCTCGCCGACCAGGAGATGGTCGGCTTCGTGGCCCTGCTGCTGGTCGCCGGGCACATCACCACGACCGCGCTGCTGGGCAACGCCGTCGTCACCTTCGACCGGCACCCCGGCACCGACGCCGCGCTGCGCGCCGACCCCGCGCGGATCCCCGCCGCCGTCGAGGAGGTGCTGCGCTGGCTGCCGCCCTTCCCGGAGCTGGGCCGCCGGGTCACCCGGCCCGTGACCCTCGGCGGCCACGACCTCCCGGCCGACGCCCTCCTGATGGCGCACCTGGGCACCGCCAACCGGGACCCCGCACGCTTCGACGCGCCCGACGCCTTCGACGCGGCCCGCAACCCCAACCCCCATCTGACCTTCGGGCACGGCATCCACTTCTGCTTCGGCGCGCCGCTGGCCCGGCTGGAGGCGCGGATCGCCCTGCGCATGTTGCATGAACGATTCCGCTCCCTGGTGATCCCCTCGTACGAGGACATCGCCTACCAGAACCCGGCCGTCATCATCGGCGTACGGCATCTGCCCGTCGAGGTCGGCAGACCGTAACCCGGGCGCCACGAGCGCCCCCGGGCCGGCCCCCACACCGCTCGTGCAGGGCCGGACCGGCACACCCGCACATGAGACCCACCCAACGGGAGTCCCCTTCTCATGCCGTACACCATCCCCGCCGCTCCGGCCGCCTCCCGGACGCCGTCCCTGACGCACCGGGAACTGCAGGACCGTCTCGACGCCCTCGCCCGGACCCACCGGGTGCCCGGCGCCCAACTCGCCCTGGACACCGGCACGGACGTCCTCTCCGTGCACACCGGCACGGCCGACACCGCCACCGGCACCCCCTTCACCGCGGACACTGCCGTACCCCTGGGCTCGCTCACCAAGCCCTACACCGCCGCACTCGTCATGCTCCTGGCCGACGACGGCGACCTCGACCTGGACGAGCCCGCCGCCGCACACCTCCCGGAGCTGAGCGGCACCCCGGAGGTGACGATCCGCCAACTCCTCAGTCACACAGGAGGGTTACCCACCGGTTGGGACTCGGACACCGCCGCCACCTCCACCGCCGCCCGCTATCTCGCGGCCGTCTGCACCACCCGCGACGCGCTGTTCGCGCCGGGCACCGACTTCTCCTACTCCAACGCCGGTTACGTCGCCGCCGGACGGCTGGTCGAGACGGTCACCGGCATGCCGTGGAACGAGGCGGTCGGTGCGCTGCTCCTCGAACCCCTGGGTGTCATACCGGCGTTCATAGGCGACGGCGTGTCCGCGCGCCCCGTGGCCGCCGGACACGCCGTCAACACCGCGACCGGGCAGGCGCTCCCGGCCCGGCAGAACCTGGCCCCCCTGGAGGCCCCGGCCGGTGCGCTGCTCGCGAGCGCCCGGGACCTGGCCGCGTTCGGCGCCGCACTGGTCGGCCGCGCGGACCTGCTGCCGCCGGCCGTCGCCAAGGAGATGCGCCGCGCCGAGACCGCCGCCCGCCCGGGCGCGCTGGCCGACGGCTGGGGCGCGGGAGTCGCCCTCTACCAGCGGGACGACCGCGTGTGGTGCGGGCACGACGGCAACGCCCAGGGCACCTCCTGCCATCTGCGGGCCGACCCGGAGAGCGGGATCGTGGTCGCCTTCACCGGCAACTCCGCGGGCGCCACCGCGCTGTGGCGCGACCTCGCCGGAGAACTGGACCGGCTGGCCGGCATCCGGGTGCCCGCCGTACCCGCCGGTGCGCGCTTCGCGGAACGGGGCCGGCCCGTCGCGCCGCCCGACTGCCTGGGCACCTACCGCAACGGCGCCGTGACGTACCGCGTCGCCCCCGGCCCGGACGGCTCGCCGGCCCTGTCGGTGGACGGCGACCTCCCCATCCCGCTGGTCTGCTACGCCGACCTGTCCTGCGACCTGCTCGACCCGGACACCGGGCGCGTCGAGCCCGGCGGCCGCTTCCACCGCGATCCGGCCTCCGGCCGGGTGGACCGGGTGCAGATCTCGGGACGCATGGCCTGCCGGGTCGCCGACGGCTGAGTCGGGGCGAGCGAGCGCGGGGGGCGGCCCGTCGCCGGGCCGGGCGACCCGGCCTCACCGGGCCTGACGTGATGCGGCCGGGCATGTCCTCGGTTCGTCCGTCCGGTCGGGCTGGTGTGTCCAGGCCGGTTCGTTCGAGCAGGCCGGGTCAGGCCGGTCTCGGTTCCGGTCTCCCGGGGCTGTGGCCGTCACCGGATGCGGGGCCGGACCGGATCGCCTCCTCGTCTCCGCGGGCGGATTCGGTCGCCCCGGACAGAGGGCCGGACCGCTCCCGTGGCCGGCTCCGGCCGGCCGTCACCGCCGGCCGGCCGTCACCGCCGGCCGGCCGTCACCGCCGGCCGGCCCCTCCCGCGCCGCCCGCTTGCTCCCCTCCCGTTCCGCGCCGGGTCACCGCCGTCGGCACCGGCAGGACGCGCCCCGAACCGCCGTGCCGCCGCACCGCCACGCGCATCCGGTGTCCACCCGAACCAGCGCACCAGCCCCCTTGCCGGGCCCCGACGCCGCATCGTTCCGCTCTCCGAAGGACTTCACCCATGACGGACCTGCACGACAAGCCCGCACAGGCGTCCTCCCTGCCGCCGCATCCGACGCTCGGCGAGCTGTTCAGCGCGTGGGTGGCCCGCACCCCGGACGCGCCGGCCCTCACCGACGGCCGGCGGACCTGGAGCTACCGCGAACTGGCCGATCGTGCCGACCGGCTGGCCGCACACCTGGCTCGACGGGGAGCCGGTCCGGACCGGGTCGTCGCCCTGGTCCTGCCGCGCTCCATGGAGCTGATAGCGGCCGAGCTGGCCGTCGCCCGGGCGGGTGCCGCCTTCCTGCCCGTGGACCCCGCCTACCCCGCCGAGCGCCGCGCGCTGATGCTCGCCGACGCCGCGCCCGCCGTCGTCCTCGACGATCCGCACCGGGTCCGCGAGCTGCTGGACACCGAGGACGGGGCCGCGGCCGAGGCCCGGGTCCACGCCGACCACGCCGCCTACGTCATCTACACCTCCGGATCCACCGGCACCCCCAAGGGCGTGACCGTCACCCACCGGGGCATCGGCGGCTTCACCGCGGCCGCGGCGGAACGGTACGCGGTGGGCCCCGGCGACCGCGTGCTCCAGTTCTCCTCGCCCAGCTTCGACGCCTCCGTGCTGGAGCTGTTCGTCTCCGTGCTGTCCGGTGCCACGCTCGTCGTACCGCCGCACGGTCCCTGGCTGGGTGACGAACTCGCCGCGGTCCTGGACGAGCACCGCATCACCCACGCCCTGATCCCGCCGGCCGCGCTGGCCACCCTGCCCGACCCGGCGCAGGGCACCGCGCGCCACCTGCGCACCCTGATCGTGGGCGCCGAGGCCTGCTCGGCGGAGCTGGTCGACCGCTGGGCACCCGGCCGCCGCATGATCAACTCCTACGGCCCGACCGAGGCCACCATCGTCTCCACCTGGACCGGGCCGCTCACCGCCGGCCGGGGCATCCCGACGATCGGCGGTGCCCTGCCGCACACCCGGGTGTACGTCCTCGACGCCGCGCTGCGTCCGGTCGCGCCCGGGGCGGACGGTGAGCTGTTCGTCGGCGGCGACGCGGTGGCCCGCGGTTATCTGGGCCGCCCGGGGCTGACCGCCGCCCGTTTCGTCGCCGACCCCTTCGGCCCGCCCGGCGCCCGGCTCTACCGCACCGGGGACCGGGCCCGCTGGACGGCCGGCGGGGAACTGGAGTTCCTGGGCCGGCTGGACCGCCAGGTGAAGATCCGCGGCTTCCGTATCGAGCCGGGGGAGATCGAGGCCGCCCTGCGCCGCGCCGGTGCCGGGAGCGTGGGCGAGACGGTGGTCGTCGTCCGCGAGGACGAGCCCGGCCACCAGCGCCTCGTCGCCTACGTCACCCCGTCGGGCGCCCCGGCGCCGGCGACCCCGCCCACCGCCTCGTCGCCCGCCGCTCCGGAAACCGCCCCGGCACCCGCCGACGGCGCCGGTGCCTCGACGCCCGCCGTCCCGGGAGCCGCCCCGGCCCCCCTGGACCCCGCGGCCCTCCGTGCCGCCCTAGCCGCCCTGCTCCCCGCTCACATGGTGCCGTCGGCCATCGTGGTGCTGGAGCGGATGCCGCTCACCCCGCAGCACAAGATCGACCGAAGAGCGCTGCCGGTGCCCGAACGGGCCGTCGCGGGCGGGCACGTGGCGCCGAGGTCGGACGAGGAGCGGGCGCTCGCCGAGATCTGGGCCCGGACCCTGGGGGCCGGCACGGTCGGCGTGACCGACGACTTCTTCGAGCTGGGCGGTGATTCCCTTCTCGCCGCCCGGCTCCTGGCCCGCATCCGGGACGAGCTGGGCGTGCGGCTGACGGTGCGGGACGTGTTCACCGCGCGGACGGTCGCCGGCCTGGCCCCGCTGCTGGGCGACCCGTCGGCCGCCGTACCGCCGGAGCCGATCCCCCCGGCACCCGAGGACGGCACCCTGCCGTTGTCCAGCGCGCAGCGGCGGCTCTGGTACCTCGACGAGCTGAACCCGGGCGGCACCGAGTACAACACCGGCGTGTCCCTGCGGCTGCGCGGCCCCGTGGACCCGGACGCGCTGCGCCGCGCCCTGCACCGCCTCGCGGCCCGCCACGCCTCCCTGCGCACCACCTTCGCCACCGCCGACGGCCAGGGCGTCCAGCGCGTCGCCCCGGAACCGGACCTGCCGCTGCGGACCGCCGACCTCACCGACGTACCCGGCGCGCGCCGCACCGAGGCCGCCGAGGCGCTGCTCACCGAGGAGCTGAGCCGCCCCTTCGACCTGGCGGCCGGCCCGCTCACCCGGGCCCTGCTCGTCCGGCTCGCCGCCGAGGACCACCTGCTGCTCCTCGCCCAGCACCACATCGTCACCGACGGCTGGTCCGTGGGCGTCCTCACCCGGGAACTGGCCGCCCTCCACCACGCGGAGACCACCGGCGAGCCCGACGGCCTGCCGCGACCCGCCGTGCAGTACACCGATTTCGCGGTGTGGGAGCGCGGCCGGCGGGGTGGGGACGCCGACCGCGTCGACCTGGCCTACTGGAAGCGGCACCTGGCGGACCTCCAGCACCTCGAACTGCCCACCGACCGGGCGCGTCCCGCCGTCCGCACCACCGCCGGAGCCGCCCACCGGCACCAGCTCCCCGCGGAGCTGGTGAGCCGGCTGCGGCAGCTGGCCGCCGGACGCGGAACCACCGTGTTCACCCTGTTCGCGGGCGCCTCCGCGCTGCTGTTCTCCCGGTACTCCGGGCAGCGGGACGTCGCGTTCGGCACCGTCACCACCGGCCGTGGCCGGCGGGACCTGGAGGAGGTGCCGGGGTTCTTCGCCAACACGGTGGTGCTGCGCGGCGAGGTGGACGAGCGGGCGACCGTGGACCGGTTCGTGGAGAGCATGCGGACGACGGTGCTGGACGCCTTCGCCCACGACGGGGTGCCGTTCGACCGGGTCGTGGAGGAGCTGGCCCCGCCCCGCGACCCGAGCCGCACCCCGCTGGTGCAGGTGCTCGTGGTGCAGCAGACCGCGTTCCCCGAGCCGCCGCTCTCCGGCGGGGTGCGCTTCACGGAGCACCCGCTGCCCCGCCCGGCCGCCCGCTTCGACCTCGTGCTGGAGTTCACCCCGGACACGGACGGCGGCTGCGTGCTGACCGCCGAGTTCAACACCGACCTGTTCGACGCCTCCACCGTGGCCCGGATGGCCGCTCACCTGCACCGCCTGCTGGAGGGCATGGCGGACGGCCCGGGCCGCAGGCTGTCCGAGCTGCCCATGCTCTCCGTCGAGGAGCAGCGCACCCTGGTGGACACCTGGAACCCGCCCGCCCGCCGGTCCCGGGACACCGGACACGCCACGCTGCCCGCCCTGTTCCACGCCCAGGCGGCCCGCACCCCCGACCGCACCGCCGTGGTCTGCGGCCCGGACCGGCTGGACTACGCCGAGGTCGCCCGGCGCGCCAACCGGCTGGCCCGGCTGCTCCTCGCGCGCGGCGCGGGCCCGGAGACCCTGGTCGCGCTGTGCCTGCCGCGCTCCGCCGACCTGGTGCCGGTGCTGTGGGCGGTGCTCACCTCCGGCGCGGGCTACCTCCCTGTCGACCCCGGCTACCCCGCCGAGCGCGTCCGGCTCATGCTCGCCGACGCCCGGCCCGCCCTCGTGATCGCCACCCGGGAGACCGCCTCCGCCCTGCCCGCGGACTGCGACCCGCTGTTCCTGGAGGACTGCGCCGACCCGGCCGTGCCCGACACGGACCTCACCGACGCCGACCGGCCCCGCCCGCTGCTGCCGGACCACCCCGCGTACGTCATCTACACCTCCGGCTCCACCGGCCGCCCCAAGGGTGTCGTGGTCACCCACCGCAGTGTCGTCGCGCTGGCCGCGTGGACGGAGGACCGGTTCGGCGCCGCGGGGCTGGACCATGTGATCGCCTCCACCTCCCTCAACTTCGACGTCTCCGTCTTCGAGGTGCTGTGCCCCCTGACCGCCGGCGGCACCGTCGAGGTGGTCGCCGACCTGCCGGCCCTCGCCGACGGCACCGGCCCCCGGCGGGCCGGGCTGCTCAGCGGAGTGCCGTCCGTCGTGTCCCGCCTGATCGCGGGCGGTACGGCACCCGTCACCGCGGACACCGTCGTCCTCGCCGGTGAGGCCCTGCCCGCCCAGACCCTGCACGACCTGCGTACCGCCCTGCCCGGCTGCCGGATCGCCAACATCTACGGGCCCACCGAGGCCACCGTGTACGCCACCGGCTGGTTCGCCGACGACCGGCTGCCGGAGCAGGCCCCGCCGATCGGCGGGCCCGTCGCACTCACCCGTGCCTACGTCCTGGACCACTCCCTGCATCCGCAACCCGTCGGTGTCACCGGCGAGTTGTACCTCGGGGGCGCCGGACTGGCCCGCGGCTACCTCAACCGGCCGGGGCTGACCGCGGCCCGGTTCGTCGCCGACCCGTTCGGCGCGCCGGGGGAGCGCATGTACCGCACCGGCGACCTGGTGCGCCGCCGCGCCGACGGCGCCCTGGAGTACGTGGGCCGGATCGACCAGCAGGTCAAGGTGCGCGGCTTCCGCATCGAACTCGGCGAGGTGGAGGAGGCGTTGCGCGGCTGCGCCGGAGTGGCCGAGGCCGCGGCCACCGTCACCACGGACGGCGACGGCCACCGCCGTCTGGCCGGGTACGTCGTCCCGGCCGCCGGGCAGCGGGTGGAACCCGAGACCGTGCGCCGTGAACTCGGCCGTACCCTGCCCGACTACATGGTCCCGTCGACCGTGCTCGTCCTGGACGGTCTGCCGCTCAGCCCGAACGGCAAGCTGGACCGGGGCCGGCTCCCCGACCCGGGCCCCGCCGCGCGCGCCGTACGGCATGTCGCCCCCCGCACGCCCACCGAGCGCACCCTCGCCGCGATCTGGGCCGAGGTGCTGCGGGTGGAACGCATCGGCGTGGACGACAACTTCTTCGAACTCGGCGGCGACTCGATCCTCAGCATCCAGGTCGTGGCCCGTGCCCGCCAGGAAGGCCTGCCGCTGACCTCCCGGGACGTCTACCGGCACCAGACCGTCGCCGCCCTCGCCCGCTGCGCGGACGCCGCCCAGGGCCCCCGCGAGACCGCCCCCGCACCCGAGGCGGCCACCGGCACGGCCCCCCTGACCCCGATCCAGCGCTGGTTCTTCGAGGCCCTGGCCGAGCGCGCCGGCCACTACGCGCAGGCACTGTCCGTCCAGGTGCCCGACGACCTGGACGCGGCGGCCCTGGAGGACGCGCTGAACGACCTGGTCGCCCAGCACGACGCCCTGCGCTCCCGCTTCGTCGCCGGCGACGCGGCCCCCGGCGCCCGCTGGCACATCGACGACCGGGCCCCCCGCCTCCGCCTCGCCCGCCACACCGGCCCGGACACGGACACCCCCCACTTCGGACCCTTCGACCTCGCGCGCGGGCCGCTGCTGCGGGCCGTGCTGCACGACCGGGGAGCCGCCCGGCCACCCGTCCTGCACCTCGCCGTCCACCACCTCGTGGTCGACGGGGTCTCCTGGCGGGTGCTGCTGGACGACCTGGACCGCGCCTACCGGGCCCGCCGGGCCGGCGAG
Source organism: Streptomyces sp. NPDC029151 (assembly GCF_055564315.1). NCBI lineage: Bacteria > Bacillati > Actinomycetota > Actinomycetes > Kitasatosporales > Streptomycetaceae > Streptomyces > Streptomyces sp. NPDC029151. The sequence continues at coordinate 293,254 of NZ_JBVHWQ010000001.1, read as the reverse complement.
GACGGCAGGGCGGCACTGCCCGCGAAGTCCTCGCCGCTGCGCGCCTGGTCCCGCCGGCTGACCGCCCACGCCGCCGACGGCGGCTTCGACGACGAGCGGGAGTACTGGACCCGGGCGGTCCCGGAGACGGAGCCCGCGCTGCCGGCGGCGGATCCCGGCACCTACGGCGCACAGCGCGCGGTGACCGTGCGGATCGGCGCCGAGGACACCGCCGTCCTGCTGCGCACCCTGCCCGACACCTACCGCACCCAGGCCAACGACGTGCTGCTCTCCGCGCTCGGCCGGGCCCTGTGCGCCGGGACCGGACGGGACCGGGTCGTGGTCGACGTCGAGGGGCACGGCCGCGAGGAACTCTTCCCCGAGCTCGACCTCAGCCGCACGGTCGGCTGGTTCACCACCCGGTACCCCGTCGCGCTCGCCGTCCCCCAGGACGCCGGCTGGGACGCCGTACTGAAGCGGGTCAAGGAGCAGCTGCGCGCCGTACCCCGGCACGGTCTGGGTCACGACGCGCTGCGCCACCTGGCCGGCCCGGAGGCGCGGCCGCGCACCCCGGCCGCGCAGATCAGCTTCAACTACCTGGGCCGGATGGGCTTCTCCGCGGACCCCGACGGCCTGTACCGGGACACGGTCCGGCCGCTGGAGCTGGACGCCGACCCGGAGGCCCCCCGCCCGCACGCCGTGGAGGTCGTCGGCCGGCTGGACGGCGACTGCCTGGAGTTCACCTGGTTCTCCTCGGACCGGCTGCACCAGGAGGGCACGGTCGCGGAGCTGGCCGGCCGCTTCGCCGACGCGCTCGCCGACCTCGCCCGGTACGCGGCCCGGCCCGGCACCGCCGGGCGCACCCCGTCCGACTTCCCGCTCGCCCGGCTCGACCAGAGCGCCGTCGACCGGATCGCCGGCGCCGACCCGGCGGCGGTCGCCGACGTGTACCCGCTCACGGCCACCCAGGCCGGCATGCTCTTCCACGGCCTGTCCCAGGACGACCGAGGGGTCTACTTCCAGCAGCTGACGTTCGTCCTGGACGGCGTCCCCGACCCGCGGGCCCTGGCCGCGGCCTGGCAGCACGTCACCGACCGCACCGAGGTCCTGCGCGGCCGGGCCGTGTGGCAGGACGTGCCCGAACCCCTGCTGGTCGTGCAGCGCCACGCGGCCGTGCCGGTCACCCACCTGGACTGGCGGGACCTCACGGACCAGGAGCGCGGCGCCCGGCTGGACGACGTACTGGCCCGCGACCGGGCCGACGGCATCGACCTCGGACGGGCCCCGCTCCAGCGCCTGCTGCTGGCCCGCGTCTCCGACACCGCCGTACGGGTCGTGTGGTCCTTCCACCACCTGCTCCTGGACGGCTGGAGCCTGTTCCAGGTCCTCTCCGACGTCTTCGCCCACCACGCCGGAACCGCCCCCGACGCCCTCCCGGACCGCCCGCCCTACCGCGACTACGTCGCCTGGCTGCGCCGGCACGACCCGGCCGCCGCCGAACGGCACTGGCGGCAGCGCCTGTCCGGCCTGGCCGAGGCCACACCGCTGCCGTACGACCGTGAGCCGCGCGAAGCCCACCGCGCCGAGTCCACGCACGCGGTCCGTACCACGCTGCCCGCGGACGCGAGCCGGGCGCTGCAGGAGCTGGCCCGGACCTCCGGACTGACCCAGAACACGCTGGTGCAGGGCGCCTGGGCGCTGCTGCTGGCCCGGCTGGCGGGCCGGGACGAGGTGGTGTTCGGCACCACCGTGTCCGGACGGCCGCCGGAGCTGCCCGGCGCCGACGCCATGACCGGCCTGTTCATCACCACCCTGCCCACCCGGGTCGGCGTCCCCCGCGACGGCACGCTGACCGACTGGCTGCGCGCCCTCCAGCAGGACCAGAGCGAGGACCGGCGCTTCGGCCACCTGCCGCTCACCCGGCTCCGGGCGCTCACCGAACTCCCCGAACGGGTCGGCCTGTTCGACAGCATCGTGGTCTTCGAGAACTACCCGGTGGACGACGACCTCGCCGCCGCCCACGGACTCGCGCTGAGCGGCCTGGAAGGCGTCGAGACCACCAACTACCCGCTGAGCCTCACCGCCTACCCGGGCACCGAACTGACGCTGCGCCTGGGCTACGACCCCGAGCTCTTCGACGCCGGCACCGCCGAGCGGCTGGCCGAGTACCTGACCGTCCTGCTCACCCACCTGCCCTCCGGCGCCGGCCGCCCGCCGGCCCGGGTCCCGCTGCTCGCCCCCGGCCGCCGCGAGCAGGTGCTGCACACCTGGAACGACACCGCCACCGGTCTGCCCGACACCACGGTGGCGGACCTCTTCGCCGCCCAGGTCCGGCGTGCCCCCGACGCCGTCGCCCTGGACGCCGTCGACACCCGGCTCACCTACCAGGAACTCGACGACCGGGCAGCCGCGCTGGCGGCGCGCCTGGCCGGGCTCGGGGTGCGGCCGGAACGCCCGGTCGGCGTGCTCATGGACCGTTCCGTGGACCTGGTCGTCACGCAGGTGGCGCTCGTCCGCACCGGCGGGGTGTACGTGCCGCTGGACGGCAGGGCACCGGTCGAACGGCTCCGCGGAACACTGGCCGAGGCCGGCGCCGGCCTCCTGCTCACCGACGCCGGCTGGGAGGAGACCGCGCGGGAACTGCTGCCCGGCGACGGCGTTCTGCGCGCCGACGACCGCACCCCGCGCGCCGGCGACGGCGTTTCGCGCGCCGACGGGGCCGCCGGCGCGGCACAGCCTGCGGTGCCCGTCCACGCCGTCCACCCCGACAACGTCCAGTACCTGATGTTCACCTCCGGCTCCACCGGCACCCCCAAGGGGGTCGCGGTGCGCCAGCGGGACGTCGTCGCCCTCGCCCTGGACCGGGCCTTCGCCGGGCACGACCGGGTCCTCGTGCACTCGCCGCACGCCTTCGACGCCGCCACCTACGAGGTGTGGGTGCCGCTCCTGCGCGGTGGCACGGCCGTACTCGCCCCGCCGGCCGACCTGGACGCCGCCCAGGTCCGGCACGCCGTCACGGAGCGGGGCGTGCGCTGCCTGTGGCTCACCGCCGGACTGTTCCGGCTGCTGGCCCAGGAGGACCCCGCCTGCCTGCGCGGCGCCCGCGAGGTGTGGACGGGCGGCGAGGCCGTACCGGGCGCGGTCGTACGCCGGGTGCTGGACGCCTGCCCCGGCCTGACCGTCGTGGACGGCTACGGCCCCACCGAGACCACCACCTTCGCCACCCGCCGCGTCTTCCGCGCCGGCGACCCGCTGCCCGCCGTCCTGCCCATCGGACGCCCGCTGGACAACACGCGCGCCTACGTCCTGGACGCCGCCCTCCAGCCCCAGCCGCCCGGCGTCCCCGGCGAGCTGTACATCGCCGGCGCCGGCCTCGCCCGGGGCTACGCGGGCCGCCCCGGGGCCACCGCCGCCCGCTACGTCGCCGACCCCTACGGGCCGCCCGGCACCCGCATGTACCGCACCGGCGACATCGTGCGCTGGAGCGCCGACGGCGAGCTGGAGTTCGTCGGCCGCGCCGACGACCAGATCAAGATCCGCGGCTTCCGCGTCGAACCCGCCGAGATCGAGGCCCGCCTCACCGCCCACGCCGGCATCGCCGAGGCCGTCGTCTCCCTGTACGAGGACGCCGGGCGCAAGCGGCTCGCCGCCCACCTCGTCCCGGCCGCCGGCGCCGAGGTGCCCGCCGCCGGCGAACTCCGCGCCCACCTGGCGGCCGGACTGCCCGACTACATGCTGCCCGCCGCCTTCGTCACCGTGCCGGAACTGCCCCTGACCGCCAACGGCAAGGTCGACCGGCGCCGGCTGCCCGCCCCCGATTGGTCGGCGGGCGGCGAGTGCGCCCACCGCCCTCCGCGCACCGAGACCGAGCGGGTCCTCGCCGGGATCTGGGCCGAGCTGCTCGGTGTCGAACGGGTCGGCGTGGACGACAACTTCTTCATGCTGGGCGGCGACTCGATCCTCAGCATCCAGGTGGTCTCCCGGGCCCGGGCCGCGGGACTCACCCTCACCCCGCGCGACCTCTTCCGGCACCCCACCGTGGCCGAGCTGGCCGCGGCCGGCGGGGACACGGCGCCCGCCGTCGCCGGCACCGAACCGGTCTCCGGGGCGGTGGACCTCACCCCGATCCAGCACTGGTTCCTGGACCCGCGCCCCGCCCACGCCGGCTTCTTCAACCAGTCCGTCGTCATCGAGACCGCCGGCCCGGTGGACCCGGACGCCCTGCACCGCGCCCTCACCGCCCTGTGGACCCACCACGACGCCCTGCGCGCCCGGTTCGTCCTCGACGGCGCTCAGGACGTGTGGCGCCAGGACATCGCCGACGCCGACGGCCCGGTTCCCGAGCTGCTCCAGGTCCACGCCCCGCGGGACGAGGAGCGCGTCACCGCGGAGGCTCACCGCGGACTCCGCCTGGACACCGGCCCGTTGGTCACCGCCCGGCTGTTCACCGCCGACGGCACCCGGCCCGCCCGGCTGCTGCTCCTCGCCCACCACCTGGTGGTCGACGGCGTCTCCTGGCGGATCCTGCTGGAGGACCTGGAGACCGCCTACCGCCAGGCCGCGTCCGGTGAGCCGGTACGGCTGCCCGCCCGCACCACCTCGGTACGGGAGTGGGCCCGCCGGCTGCGCGACCACGACCGCTTCACCGCCCAGCTCGCGCACTGGGAGCGGGCCGCCCGCGCCTGCGCCGACCCGCTGCCCGTGGACCGCGACGGCGGCAACACCGCGGCCGACGTCCGCGAGGTCACCGTCCGTCTGGACCGCGACCGCACCGACCGCCTCCTGCGCCGCGTCCCCGGCGTCTACCGCACCCGCGTCGACGACGTCCTGCTCACCGCGCTGGGCCGGGTCCTCGCCGACTGGACCGGACGCGACACCGTCGCCGTCGGCCTGGAGGGGCACGGACGCGAGGACCAGCTGTTCGAGGACGTCGACCTGTCCCGCACGGTGGGCTGGTTCACCTCGCTCTTCCCGGTCGCCCTGACCGTCCCGGCGGAGGACTGGGGCATCGCCCTGAAGTCGGTCAAGGAGCAGCTGCGGGCCGTCCCCGACCGGGGACTCGGCTACGGCGTCCTGCGCCACCTCGCCCGCGAGGCCACGCTCACCCGCGCACCCGCACCGGGTATCGCCTTCAACTACCTGGGCCGCTTCGACTGGTCAGCGGACGGCGGCGCCCTCCTCGGAGCGGTACCCGGCGGCCTGGACGGCGCGGAGGCACCAGGCACCGAGCGGCCCCACCTGCTGGACGTCGTGGCCCGGGTCGAGGACGACCGGCTGGAGATCACCTGGTACTACAGCGCCGGACGGCACCGGGAGGACACCGTCACCGCGCTCGCCGAGGGCATGCTCCGGGCCCTCGACGACATCGTCGCCCACTGCTCCCGCCCCGGCGCCGGCGGCCGCACCCCCTCGGACTTCCCGCTGGCCCGCCTGGACCAGGCCGCCGTGGACCGGATCGCCGGGGACGGCCGGGACGTCGCGGACGTCTACCCGCTGACCCCGATGCAGGCGGGCATGCTCTTCCACAGCCTGCTCGACCCCGCCGCCCGCACCTACGTCAACCAGGTCCAGCTGGTGCTGTCCGGCGTCACCGACCCGCACGCCCTCGCCGAGGCCTGGCAGCACACCGCCGACGCCAACCCGGTGCTGCGCACCGGCCTGGTGTGGCAGGAGACCCCGGAGCCGCTCCAGGTGGTCCGGCACCGGGCCACCGTGCCCGTCACCCACCTCGACTGGTCCGACGGCCACGGCCACGACCTGGACCGGCTGCTCGCCGAGGACCGGGAGGCGGGCATCGACCTCGGCACGGCGCCCCTGATGCGGCTGACGCTGATCCGGCTGGACGCGGACCGGGTCCGCCTGCTGTGGACCTTCCACCACGTCCTGCTCGACGGCTGGAGCGCGGCCCAGCTCTTCGACGAGGTCTGCGAACGCTACGCGGCCCTCACCTCCGGACGCCGCCCGGAGGTGGCCGAGCGCAGGCCCTTCGCCGACTACCTGCGCTGGCTGGCCGGGCGGGACACCGGCCGGGCGGAGGCGTACTGGCGCGCGACCCTCGCCGGCTTCCAGGCCCCCACCGAACTGCCCCGGGACCGGCGGCCCGCCGAGGCCCACCGCGCCTCCTCCTCCGGGTCGGTGCGGATGACCCTCGGCCCGGACCTCTCGGCACGGCTGCGCGAGACCGCCCAGCGGGCCGGGCTCACCCTCAACACCGTGCTCCAGGGCGCCTGGGCGCTGCTGCTGTCCCGCTACGGCGGCGGCGAGGACGTGGTGTTCGGCACGACCGTGTCCGGGCGGCCGGCCGAACTCCCGGGCGTCACGTCGATGGTGGGCCTGTTCATCAACACCCTGCCCACCCGGGCCCGCGTCGACGGCGACCGGCCGCTGCTCGACTGGCTGCGCGAGCTGCAGTCCGCCCAGTCCGAGGCGCGGCGCCACGACTTCGTCTCCCTGGCCCAGGTGCAGTCCTGGAGCGAAGTCCCGGGCGGCAGCGGGCTGTTCGACTCCATCGTGGTGTTCGAGAACTACCCGTTCGACGAGGGGGCGCTGGCCCGGCACGGCCTCGCCATGGAACAGGAACGGGACGTCGAACCGACGAACTACCCGCTCAGCGTGGTCGTCGCGCCCGGGGACACCCTGGCCGTGAACCTGGACCACGACCCGGCCGTCTTCGACACCGCGACGGTGGAGGCGCTCGGCGAGAGCCTGCGCACCCTGCTGACCGGCATGGCCACCGACCCCGACCGCCGCCTGGCCGACCTGCCGCTGCTGGACCCGGCCGCGGGGCGCGCGCTGGTGGACCGGTTCGGCGGCAGGCCGGCCGCGGCCCCGCACGACACCCTGCCGGAGGCGTTCCGGCGGCAGGCCGAGCGGACCCCGGACGCCCCCGCCGTCCGCCACGGCGGAACGAGCCTCACCTACCGCGAACTCGACGCCCGCTCCAACAGGCTGGCCCGGCGGCTCATCGCGGCCGGCGCCGGTCCCGAGCGCTTCGTCGCCCTGTGCCTGCCCCGCACCGCCGACCTGGCCGTGGCCCTCCTCGCGGTGCTCAAGAGCGGCGCCGGCTACCTCCCGGTCGACCCCCAGTACCCGGCCGAGCGCGTCGCGTTCCTCTTCGAGGACGTACGGCCCGACGCCGTGATCACCGCCACGGAGACCGCCGGCCGGCTGCCCGAGGGCCCGTACACCCGGATCCTGCTGGACGAGGACGACGAGCGGCCGGACACCGAGGTGCCGGACACCCCGGTCGGCGACGGAGAGCGGCGCGGCCCCCTGCTGCCCGGCCACCCCGCCTACGTCATCCACACCTCCGGCTCGACCGGCCGGCCCAAGGGCGTCGTCGTCAGCCACGCCTCCGTGCTGGCCCTGACCGGCTGGGCCGCCGCCGAGTTCACCGGCCGTGGCCTGGCCCACGTCATCGCCTCCACCTCCCTCAACTTCGACGTGTCCGTCTTCGAGATCTTCTCGCCCCTGCTCTCCGGCGGCTGCGTGGAGATCGTGCGCGACCTGCTGGCCCTCGCCGAGCGCCCCGGACCCTGGCGGGCCGGACTGCTCAGCGCGGTGCCCTCCGCCCTGGACCGGCTGCTCGCCGAGGACGCCGTGCGGATCACCGCCGACACCGTCGTCCTCGCGGGGGAGGGGCTGCCCGCCCGGACCGTGCGACGGGTCCGCGACGCCGTCCCCGGCAGCGAGGTGCGCAACATCTACGGCCCCACCGAGGCCACCGTCTACGCCACCGCCTTCACCTGCGACCCGGCCGACCCCGACCGCGACCCGCCGATCGGCCGGCCGCTCGGCGGCGCCCGCGCCTACGTCCTGGACGCCCGGATGCGCCCGGTGCCCGCCGGCGCGCCCGGCGAGCTGTTCCTCGCCGGAACCGGCGTCGCCCGCGGCTACCTCGGCCGCCCCGGCCTCACCGCGACCCGCTTCCTGCCCGACCCGTTCGGCCCGCCCGGCAGCCGCATGTACCGCACCGGCGACCTGGTCCGCTGGACGTCCGACGGTGACCTCGTCTACCTCGGCCGCGGCGACGACCAGGTGAAGGTGCGCGGCTTCCGCATCGAACTCGGCGAGGTCGAGGCCGCGCTGGCCCGCCACCCGGGCGTGGCCGCGGCGGCGGCCCGCGTGGTCGAGCAGGCCGGCCACCGCCGCCTCGTCGGCTACGCGGTGCCGCACGGGACGGACCTGCCGTACCCCGCCGAGCTGCGGGCCTTCCTCTCCCGGAGCCTCCCCGACCACCTGGTCCCCGCCCTCATCGTCCCCCTGGAGCGGCTCCCGCTCGGCGCCACCGGAAAGCTCGACCGGCGGGCGCTGCCCGTGCCCCAGCCGTCCGCGGCCGGCGGCGGCGAGGCGGGGCGGCCGCCGCGCACCGAGGCGGAGCGGACCCTCGCGGACATCTGGTGCGAGGTGCTCGGTGTGCCCGAAGTCGGCGCCGACGACAACTACTTCACGCTCGGCGGCGACTCCGTCCTCGGCATCCGCATCGTCTCCGCGGCCCGCCGGGCCGGACTCGCCCTGACCCCCCGGCACCTGTTCACCCACCAGACCCTCGCCGAACTCGCCGCCGCCGCAGAGCGGTTGCCGGACTCGGCCGTCTCCGCGGTCGTCGCCGACCAGGGCCCCGTGACCGGCGACGCCCCGCTCACCCCCGTACAGCACTGGCTCCTGGACACCCTCACCGGAGACCCCGCCCACTTCAGCCAGACGGTCGCCTACGAGCTGGCCACGGACCCCGACGAGGGGCTGCTGCGGGCCGCCCTGGCCGCCGTGGTGGAGCACCACGACGCGCTGCGGTCGCGCTTCGAGAGGACCGGGGACGGGCGGTGGCGGCAGTACGGCACCGCCCCCGGTGACACCGCCCCGCACCTGGAGGTGCACCACCACGCGGACCCGGACCAGGTGGCCCGGGACCTCGGCGCCGGCTTCGACCTGGCCGGCGGGCCGCTGCTGCGGGCCGCGCTGTGCCGGCCCGACGGCGGCGGCCGGCCGGTGCTGCTGCTGTCCGCGCACCACCTGGTGGTGGACGCCGTGTCCTGGCGGCTGCTCCTGGACGACCTGGACACCGCCTACCGCGCGCTGCGGAACGGAGAACGGCCCTCCCTCGGCGCCAAGACCACCTCGTTCCGGGACTGGGCCCGCCGGCTCGCCGCGCACACCGAGGCCGGCGGCTTCGACGCCGAACTCGCCCACTGGCAGGGCCTCGACGCCGACACCGACCTGCCGGCCGACCACCCCGGCGGCACGAACACCGTCGCCGACGAGGAGAGCGTGACCGCCGGCCTCGACGCCGAGGAGACCCGCCGGCTGCTCCAGGAGGTGCCGGAGGCCTACCGCACCCGCGTGGGCGACGTCCTGCTGAGCGCGCTCGGCCGGGTCCTGGCCCGCTGGACCGGCCGGGACCGGGTGGCGGTGACCCTGGAGGGCCACGGCCGGGAGAACCCGTTCACGGACGTCGACCTCGCCCGCACCACCGGCTGGTTCACCGCCGTCCACCCGGTCGCCCTGGACGTGCCCCGGGACGCCGGCACCGGCACCGTGCTGAAGTCCGTCAAGGAGAACCTGAGGGCCGTACCGCACGGCGGACTCGGCTACGGCGCGCTGCGCTTCCTGCACCCCACGGCCGGCCGCGAGCTGCCCGCCCTGCCGCCCGTCTGCTTCAACTACCTGGGCCGGCCGGACGGGAACCCCGCCCCGGGCGGCCTGCTGCACGCGCCCCACGGCGGTCTCACCGGCGGCATGGACCACGCCGCCGACCGGCCCTTCCTCCTCGACGTCCTCGGCCGCGTCACCGAGGACGGGCTGGAGTTCACCTGGTCGTACTCCCGCTCCGTGCACCGGCGGGAGACCGTCGCCCGGCTGGCGGCCGAGCTGGCCGGTGAACTCCGCGCGATCGTCCGGCACTGCGCCGAACCCGGCGCGGGCGGCCGTACCCCGTCCGACTTCCCGCTCGCGCCGCTGGACCAGGCGGCCGTGGACCGGATCGCCGGGGACGGCCGGGACGTCGCGGACGTCTACCCGCTCACGCCCACCCAGGCAGGCATGGTGATGCACGGCCTGGACGAGGCCGAACACGGCCTGTACGTCGAGCAGATCACCTTCGTCGCCGACGGCGCCCGCGACCTCGCCACGCTGGCCGCCGCCTGGCAGCACGTCGTCGACCGCACCCCCGTGCTGCGCACCTCCGTCGTCCTGCACGGCGTACCCGTGCCGCTCCAGGTCGTCCACCGGGGCGTGACCCTGCCGGTCACCGAGCACGACTGGAGCGGGCTGCCGGAAGACCGGCGGGAGGCGGAGCTGGAGCGCCTGCTCGCCGCCGAGCGCGCCCGGGGCGTCGCCCTGGACCGCGCTCCGCTGCTGCGGCTCGCCCTGGTCCGGCTCGGCCCGGACGCGGCCCGCGTGGTGTGGACCTTCCACCACGTCCTGCTGGACGGCTGGAGCGTCTTCCACGTCCTGTCCGACGTCGCGGCCGCGCACGCCGCCCTCACCCGCGGCGAGCGGCCCCGGCTGCCCGAGCGCCGGCCCTTCGCGGACTACGCCGCCTGGCTGGCCGCCCGCGACACCGGCTCCGCCGAGCAGCACTGGCGCGAGGCCCTGGCCGGCCTCGCCACGCCGACCCCGCTGCCGTACGACCGCAGGCCCGCCCCGGGCGCCACGGCCCGCTCCGGCACCTGGCTGTCGGAGCGGCTCGACGCCGAACGGTCACGCCGGCTCACGGAGTTCGCCCGCCGGCACCGGCTCACCCTCAACACGCTGGTTCAGGGCGCCTGGGCGCTGCTGCTGGCGCGGTGGAGCGGGGAGCGCGAGGTCTGCTTCGGCACCACCGTCTCCGGGCGACCCGCCGACCTGCCCGGCGCCGACACCGTCACCGGCCTGTTCATCACCACGCTGCCCGCCCGGACCGCGGTCGACGGCGGCGCCCGGTGCACCGAGTGGCTGCGCGCGGTGCAGGAGGAGCGGGCCGAGGACCGCCGGCACGACCACCTGCCGCTCAACGAACTCCACGCGCTCACCCGGCTCCCGCACGGGACACCGCTGTTCGACAGCCTCGTGGTCTTCGAGAACTACCCGGTGGGGGACACCACCGCCGGGGCGCACGGGCTCGCCCTGCGCGACCTGGACGCCCGCGAGGCCACCAACTACCCCCTCACCGTGGTCGTCTCGCCCGGCGACCGGCTGGCCGTCGAACTCGGCTACGACCCGCGGTACTTCGACGCGGCCACCGCCTCCTCGCTGGCCGCCCAGCTGCTGCACACCCTGGACGCGCTGGCCGCCTCCGACGGCACCGCCCGCCTGGACGACGTCGACGTCCTGCCGCCCGCGCAACGGGACCGGCTGCTGCACGGCCCGGCCCGCCCGGCGCTCGGCCCGGTGCCCGCCGCCCCCCTGCCCACGCTGGTCGAGGCAGCCGTCGACCGGTGGCCGACCGCCCCCGCACTCGAAGCGCCCGGCACCCTCCTCACCTTCGCGGAGGCCGAGACGCTGGCCAACCGGCTCGCGCACCGGCTCATCGCCCGGGGCGCGGGACCCGGCGACCTCGTCGCGCTGCTGCTGCCCCGCTCGGCGGACATGGTGCTGGCCCAGCTCGCGGTGGCGAAGGCGGGCGCCGCGTTCCTGCCCGTCGACCCCGCCTACCCGGAGGAGCGGATCGCCCTGATGCTGGGGGACGCGGCCCCCACCCTCACCCTGGACGCGAAGGAGGTCGCCGACCTGCTCGCCGCCCCGCCCGACGAGGTGCCCGGACACCGGCCCGGCGACGCCGACCGGACCCGCGCACTCGACCTGGACGACCCGGCGTACGTCATCTACACCTCCGGCTCCACCGGCACCCCCAAGGGCGTCGTCGTCACCCACCGCGGGATCGCCGCGTTCTCCGCCGCCGAGGCCGCCCACTACCAGGTCGCCCCGGGCGACCGTGTGCTGGCCTTCGCCACTCCCAGCTTCGACGCCTCCGTGCTGGAGCTGTGCGCGTCCCTGCCGCACGGCGCCCGGCTGGTCGTCCCCCGGCCCGGCCCGCTGCTCGGCGCCGAACTGGCCGACACGCTGCGGGCCGGACGGATCACGCACACCCTGCTGCCGCCGGCCGCGCTCGCCACCGTGCCCGACGGCACCCCCGGCACGCTGCCCGACCTGAAGACCCTGATCGTCGGCGCCGACGCGTGCGGTGCCGAACTCGTCGCCCGCTGGGCCCCGCACCACCGCATGGTCAACTCCTACGGCCCCACCGAGGCCACCGTCGTCGCCACCTGGTCCGCACCGCTGACGGCGGACGGCACCGCACCGCCCGTCGGCCGCCCGCTGCCCGCCACCGGCGCCTACGTCCTCGACGCCCGGCTGCGGCCGGTACCCGACGGCGTCGCCGGTGAACTGTGGCTGTCGGGAGCGGCACTCGCCCGCGGCTACCTCGGCCGGCCCGGGCTGACCGCGGCCCGGTTCCGCGCCGACCCGTTCGGGCCGCCCGGCACCCGCATGTACCGCACCGGCGACCTGGTGCGCCGGGACAGCGCCGGCGAACTGCACTACCTGGGCCGCACCGACCACCAGCTGAAGCTGCGCGGCCACCGCATCGAGGCGGGCGAGGTCGAGGCGACCCTGGTCCGCCACCCGGGCGTGCTGGACGCCGTGGTGACCGTACGCGAGGACGAACCGGGACAGCCGCGCCTGGTCGCCCACCTGCTCACGGCACCCGGAGCCGAACCGCCCACCGCCCCCGAGCTGCGCGAGCTGGCCGCCCGCTCCCTGCCCGGCCACATGGTCCCCTCGGCGTTCATGGTGCTGGACCGCTTCCCGGTCACCGAGAACGGCAAGACCGACCGGGCCGCCCTGCCGGCCCCCGCCCCGGCCGAGGAGGAGCAGCCGGGCGCCGGGTACGTCGCACCCCGCACGCCCACCGAGGAGGCGCTGGCGGCGATCTGGGAGGAGACCCTCCAGACCGCCGTGGGCGCCGAGGACGACTACTTCCTGCTCGGCGGCGACTCCATGCGCGCCCTGCTCATCGCCTCCCGCGCCAACGACGCGTTCGGCGTCACGCTCACCCCCCGGGACGTCCTGGTCTCCCGCACCGTAGCCGCCCTGGCGGACGTCGTGGAGGAACAGGTCCTGAGCGAACTCGAGGACGCCGCGTACGGCGTCGGCCCCGAAGACGCCGCGTACGCCATCGACTCCGAAGACGCCGCTGCCGGCGGCCACGACCACGAACGGTGAGGACCCGACGACCATGACGTCTTCGACTCCTTCGACTCCTTCGACTCCTTCGACCCCCTCGAACCCCTCCGGACCCGCCCGGCCCTCCCGGCGGGACCGCGCCGAGGCACTGCCCGACCAGATGCGGGAGGCACTGCTGCGGCGGCTGGCCGGACGGGCCGGCGGCGCGGCCCCGGCCGCCCGGCAGGGCATACCGCGCGCCGACCGGGACCGCCCGCTGCCGCTGTCCTTCGCACAAGCGCGGCTGTGGTTCCTGGACCGGCTGCGCCCCGGCGACCCCCGCTACAACAGCGCCGTCGCCGTCCGCCTCACCGGCCCGCTGGACCACGACGCCCTGCGGGAGGCCCTCACCGCCGTCGTGGCCCGGCACGACGCCCTGCGCACCACCTTCGAGGAGACCGACGGCCGCCCGGCGCAGCGCGTGCACCCCGCCGGCCCGGTGCCGCTGCCGGTCCGGGACGCCGGTGACCTGGACGCGGCCCTGCTCGCCGAGTACTCCCGCCCCTTCGACCTGCGGCACGGCCCGCTGCTGCGCGCCCTGTTGCTGCGCGAGTCCGCCACCGCGCACGTCCTGCTGCTGACGGCCCATCACATCGTCACGGACGGCTGGTCGATGGGTGTGGTCCTGGACGAGCTGTGCAGCGTCTACGACGCCCTCGCCCAGGGAGGCCGGCCGGACCTGCCCCCGCCGGCCACGCAGTACCCGGACTTCGCGGTGTGGCAGCGCGAACAGCTCTCCGGCGAGCGCCTGGAGCGCCACCTCGCCTACTGGAAGAAGCAGTTGGCGGGCGCGGTCGCCCCGGAGCTGCCCCTGGACCGGCCCCGGCGCGGTGAGGAGGCGGGCGGGGGCGCCGTCCACACCTTCACCGTCCCGGCCCCTCTCACGGCCCGGCTGCGCGACCTCGCCAGAGAACAGCACAGCACCCTCCACACCGCCCTGGTCGCGGCCGTCCAGGCGCTGCTGGCCCGCTGGTCCGGTCAGGACGACATCACCGTGGGCTCGCTGACACCCGGCCGGTCCCGTACCGACCTCGAACGGGCCGTCGGGTTCTTCGTGAACACGGTCGTGCTCCGCACCCCGGTGGACGCCTCCGGATCCTTCCGTGAGCTGCTAGAGAAGACGGCCGGCACGGTCGGTGACGCCTTCGCGCACGGCGACACGCCGTTCGAGCGGATCGTGGAGGCGGTGGGCGCACCCCGCGAGGCGGGCCGCAACCCGCTGTTCGACGTGATGGTCCTGCTGCACCCCGACCCGCCCGCCGCGACCGCCCCGCGCGGCCTCGCCACCACCCCGGTCACCGTGCCCCGGCAGGCCGCCACCTTCGACCTGAGCATCGAGTTCGTGCCGGACGGCACGGCGCTCACCGGCCTGCTGGAGTACCGCACCGACCTGTTCGACGCGGCCACCGCCGAGCGGCTGGCCGGGCAGCTGCTGCGCCTGCTGGAGGGCGCGGCCGAGGCACCGGACCGCCCGCTGGGCAGTCTGCCCCTGCTGTCCGGGGACGAGATACGGCGCGTCGTCCAGGAGTGGAGCACCGGCCCGCACCACCCCGTGGACGACACCCCGTACCCGGTGCTCTTCGAGCGCCGCGCGGCCCGCACCCCCGACGCGCTCGCCCTGGTCGCGGGCGGCGAACGGCTGGACTACGCCACGCTCAACGCCCGCGCCAACCGGCTCGCCCACCACCTCGTCGCGCTCGGCGCCGGCCCCGAACGGCTGGTCGCGCTGCGGCTGCCCCGCACCGCCGACATGATCACCGCGATCCTCGCCGTCTGGAAGTCCGGCGCCGGCTACCTGCCGCTGGACCCGGCCCTGCCCGCCGAACGCGTCCGCTACCTGCTGGACGACGCCCGCCCGGCCCTCGTCCTGGACGAGGACCTCGTGCGCGCCGTTCCCGCGACCGCCCCGGACACCGACCCGACCGACGCCGACCGGCGGGCCCCGCTGCACCCCGAACACACCGCGTACGTCATCCACACCTCCGGCTCCACCGGCCGCCCCAAGGGCGTCGCCGTGTCCCACCGCGCGGCGGCGCACCTGCTGGCCGCTCACCGCGCCGGGTTCGTCGCCGAGGCGGGCGGCGGCCCGCTCCGGGTCGCGCTCACCGCGTCCTTCTCCTTCGACACCTCCCTCGAAGGCGTGCTGCTGATGGCCGACGGCCACCCGCTGCACCTGGTCGACGAGACGACCCGGATGGACCCGGCCGCGCTGGTCGAGTACGTCGTCCGGCACCGCGTCGACTTCCTCGACGTCACCCCCTCCTACCTGCGGCAGCTGCTGCCCGCCGGTCTGCTCACGGACCCCCGGCACCGCCCCCGGGTCCTCATGCTGGGCGGCGAGGCGGTCGGGTCCGCGCTCTGGCGGGAGCTGGCGGCCCACCCGGACGTGACCGCGTACAACTTCTACGGCCCCACCGAGTGCACGGTCGACGCGCTGTACTGCCGTATCGACGGCGGCGACCGGCCGCTGGTGGGCCGTCCCCTGCCCGGCGTCCGGGCCTACGTGCTGGACGACCGGCTGCAGCCGGTGCCGCCCGGCGTCGGCGGCGAGCTGTACCTCGCGGGCGCCCAGCTGGCCCGGGGCTACACCGGCCGCCCCGGCCTGACCGCCGCCCGCTTCCCCGCCGACCCCTACGGGCCGCCCGGCACCCGCATGTACCGCACCGGCGACCTGGCCCGCTGGACCGCCGACGGCCGCCTGGACTACCTCGGCCGCGCCGACGACCAGGTGAAGGTCCGCGGCCACCGCATCGAGCCCGGCGAGATCGAGGCGGCCCTGCTGGAACTGCCCGGCATCGCCGCCGCCGCGGTGGTCGCCGTACCCGACGCGCACGGCCACACCCGCCTCGCCGCCTACGTCGTCTCCGCGCCCGGCACCCCCCGGCCCGCCGCCGCCGAGCTGCGGGCGGCCCTGCGCCGCACCCTGCCGGACGCCCTGGTCCCCGCCTCCTTCACGCCGCTGGACGCGCTGCCGCTGACCACCAGCGGCAAACTGGACCGGCGCGCCCTGCCCGCGCCGGAAACCACCGAGCGCCAGGGGGAGTTCGTGGCCCCGCGCACCCCGGAGGAGGAGACGCTGGCCGCCATCTGGGCCGAGGTGCTCGGCGTGGACCGGGTGGGTGTCACGGACAACTTCTTCGAGCTGGGCGGCGACTCCATCCTGAGCATCCAGACCGTATCCCGGGCCCGCGCCGCCGGTCTGCGGATCGGCTCGCAGGACGTCTTCCGGCACCAGACGGTCGCCGACCTGGCCGCCGCCGCGATCCACGGCGCCGCCCCGGACGGCGCCGCCGACGCCCGCCGCACCGCCGCCGTGCCCGCCCCCCGGAGCCCGCACGAGGACGGGCCCGCCCCGCTCACCCCGGTCCAGGAGTGGTTCCTCGCCACGCACGGCCCGCTGCGGCACTTCAGCATGTCGATGCTGCTCGACCTGCCGCACGACCTGGACGAGCGGGCGCTGGAACGGGCGCTGGAGGCCCTGGTGGCCCGGCACCCCGCCCTGCGCACCCGCTTCACGCGCACCGACGGCACCTGGCGCCAGCACCCCGGCACCGGCCCGGCCACCGGACTGCTCACCCGGCACGGCCCGGACACCTCGCCCGAGGAGGCCGCCGAGGCCGCCCGCGCGGCACTGGACCCGGCCACCGGCGCGCTGTTCCGCGCCGCCCTGCTCACCGGCGGGCAGCGCCCCCGGCTCTTCGTCACCGCCCACCACCTGGCGGTCGACAGCGTCTCCTGGCGGGTCCTGCTGGCCGGCCTGGAAGAGGCCTACCGGCACGCCGTGGCGGGGGAGGAGCCCCGGCCGGAGCCCGAGCACACCCCGTTCGCCGACTGGGCGCGCGAACTGGCCGCACGGGTCCGCGCCGGCGACCTGGACGACGACCTGCCGCACTGGACCCGGGAGGCCGCGCTGCCGCGCGCCCCGCTCCCCGCCGACCTCCCCGGCACCCCCCTCGCCGGCTCCGTGCGCACCGTCCGCACCCGCCTGGACCGCGCCACCACCGAGGCCCTGCTGCGGCGCGTGCCGCCCGTCTACCGCACCCAGGTCAACGACGTGCTGCTGAGCGCGCTGGCCCGGGTCCTGTCCGACTGGACCGGCACCGACCGGGTGACCGTCGCCCTGGAGGGCCACGGCCGGGAGGAGGACCTCGCCGAGGGCGCCGACCTGTCCCGCACGGTCGGCTGGTTCACCACCCAGTACCCGGTCACCCTGACCCCGGCGGGCCCGGCCGACTGGGGGGCCACGCTCAAGGCCGTCAAGGAAGCGCTGCGGGCCGTACCCCGGCGCGGCCTGGGCTACCAGGCGCTCGGCCACCTCGGCTCCCCCGACCCGTCGGCGCAGGCCCTCGCCGGACTCCCGTTGCCCCAGGTGTGCTTCACCTACCACGGCCAGTGGGAGGCCTCCCCGGGCGGGGACTTCGCGCCCGCCGCCGACGTCCCCGGCCGGGACACGGACCCCGGCGCCCCCCTCGACCACCTCCTGGACGTCTCCGCCCTGGTCGCCGGCGGCGAGCTGGAGATCACCTGGCACTACAGCGACCAGGTGCACCGGGAGGACACCGTACGGCGGCTGGCCGACGGCATGGTCCGCGCGCTCGCGGGCATCACCGAGCACTGCGCCCGGCCCGGCGCGGGCGGCCGCACCCCCTCCGACTTCCCGCTCGCCCGCCTCGACCAGGCCGGCGTGGACCGCCTCGCCGGGGACGGCCGGGACGTCGAGGACCTGCTGCCGCTCACCCCGCTGCAGGAGGGCATGCTCTTCCACCGGCTGGTCGGCGGCCCCGACGACGTCTACCTCGACCAGGCCGCCCTGCTGCTCGACGGGGTGACCGACCCCGACGCCCTCGCCCTGGCCTGGCAGCGGGTCACCGACCGCACCCCCGCGCTGCGCACCTCGGTGGTGTGGGAGGACGTACCGGTGCCGCTCCAGGTCGTGCACCGCCGTGTCACCGTCCCCGTCGAGCAGACGGACTGGCGCGAACTGGACGCGGAGGAACGGGACCGACGGCTCGACCGACTGCGCGCGGACGACCTCGCGCGCGGCCTGGACCTCGGCACCGCACCCCTGATGCGGCTCACCCTCGTCCGGCTGACCGAGGCCCGGGTGCAGCTGCTGTGGACCTCCCACCACCTGATCCTGGACGGCTGGAGCCTGGCCCAGGTGCTCACCGACGTGTTCGAGGAGTACGCGGCCCTCACCGCCGGCACCGCCTCCCGGCCCCCGGCACGGCAGCCCTTCGGCGCCTACGTGCGCTGGCTCGCCGGCCAGGACACCGAGGCCGCCCGCGCCCACTGGCGGACCGTGCTCGCCGGGTTCGCCACCCCCACCCCGCTGCCCGTCGACCGCGTCCGGCGCCGCGACCACGAGACCCGCTCCGGCCGCGTGCACGCCGCCGGACTGTCCGAGGAGGTCTCCGCGCGGCTGGCCCGTACCGCCCGCACGGCGGGACTGACCCTCGGCACCGTCGTGCAGGGCGCCTGGGCACTGCTGCTGTCCCGCTACAGCGCCGAGCCGGACGTGGTGTTCGGCACCACCGTCTCCGGACGCCCCGACGACCTGCCCGGCGTCGAGTCGATGGTCGGCATGTTCATCAACACCCTGCCCACCCGCGTCCGCGTGGACGGCGGCCGCACCGCCACCGACTGGCTCCGCGAGCTCCAGCAGGCGCAGGCCGAGGCACGGCGGTTCGCGGCGGTCTCCCTCGCCGAACTGACCGCGCTGAGCGACACCCCCGCCGGCACCCCGCTGTTCGACAGCATGGTGGCCTTCGAGAACTACCCCTTCGACCAGGCCCGTTCCGCCGGCACCGGGATCCGCCTCACGGACGTCTCGGCCCGCGACGCCACCAACTACCCCCTCGTCCTGCGCGCCTACCAGGGCGAACGGTTCGGTTTCGACCTCGCCTACGACCCCGAGCTGTTCGACGCCGCGACGGTACGCGACCTCGCCGACCGGCTGTGCCTGCTGCTCACCGAGCTGGCCGACGACCCGGACCGGCCCGTGCGCGCCCTCGCCTGGACGACCGCCGAGGAGCGCAGCCGGCTGCTCGCCGACGGGAACGCAACGGAGGAGGGCAGGCCCGCCGACACCCTGGACGCCCTGTTCACCGCCCAGGCCGCCCGCACTCCCCGCGCCGAGGCCGTCAGCTGCGGCGACGACCGGCTCGACTACGCCACCCTGGACGAGCGCTCCGGCCGGCTCGCGCACCGGCTCGCCGAACTCGGCGCCGGACCCGAGACGTTCGTGGCCCTCGCCCTGCCCCGCTCCACCGACCTCGTCGTGGCGGTCCTCGCCGTCCTCAAGACCGGCGCCGCCTACCTGCCCATCGACCCCGCGCTGCCCGCCGAACGCGTCCGGCACCTGCTCGCGGACGCCGAGCCGGTGGCCCTGGTCACCACCCGGCAGAACACGGCCGCAAGCGCCCTGCCCCGGGTCCTGCTGGACGACCCGGACGTCCGCGCCGACCTCGCCCGGCGCCCGGCCGGCGGCCCGGCCCGCCGCGCCCTGCCCGACAGCCCCGCCTACGCCATCTACACCTCCGGCTCCACCGGCCGGCCCAAGGGCGTCGTCGTCCCGCACGCCAACGTGGTCCGGCTGTTCACCCGCACCCGGGAGTGGTTCGGCTTCGGCCCCGACGACGTGTGGACGCTGTTCCACTCCTACGCCTTCGACTTCTCGGTGTGGGAGCTGTGGGGCCCGCTACTGCACGGCGGCCGGCTCGTGATCGTCCCCGACGACACCGCCCGCTCCCCGGAGGACTTCCTGCGCCTGCTCGCCGACGAACAGGTCACCGTCCTCAACCAGACCCCCTCCGCGTTCCACCCGCTCAGCCGGGCGGACGCCGAACTCCCGGACGTGAGCGCCCGGCTGGCGCTGCGCACGGTGATCTTCGGCGGTGAGGCGCTGGACGTCACCCGGCTCGCCGACTGGTACGCCCGCCACCCGGACACCGCGCCCCGCCTGGTCAACATGTACGGCATCACCGAGACCACCGTGCACGTCACCTACGCCCCGCTGGACCGCCGGGCGGCCGGCGCCGGTCCCGCCAGCCCCATCGGCACCGGCATCCCCGACCTGCGGCTGTACGTCCTCGACGACACGCTGCGGCCCGTGCCGCCCGGCGCCGTCGGCGAACTGTTCGTCGCAGGGGAGGGCCTCGCGCGCGGCTACCTGAACCGGCCCGGCCTCACCGCGACCCGGTTCCCCGCCGACCCCTTCGGCAGGCCCGGCACCCGCATGTACCGCACCGGGGACCGGGTCCGCCTGCGGGCCGACGGCACCCTGGACTACCTGGGCCGCGCCGACCAGCAGGTCAAGATCCGCGGCTACCGCATCGAGCCCGGCGAGATCGAGGCCGCCCTGCACAGCCACCCGGGCGTGGGCGCGGCCGCCGTCGGCGTGTACGAGGACACCGCCGGGACCCGCCGGCTCGTCGCCCACGTCGTCGGCACCGGCACCGGCGACCGCGCCGTACCGCCCCCCTCCGCCGCCGAACTCCGCGCCCACCTGGCCGGTCTGCTGCCCGCGCACATGGTCCCGGCCGCCTACGTCCCGCTGACCGCGCTGCCGCTCACCGTCAACGGCAAGCTCGACCGCCGCGCCCTGCCCGCGCCCGGCCCCGACGGCTTCGCCGCCGACACCACCCGGATCCCGCCGCGCACCCCGGCCGAGCGGCTGGTCGCCGCCGCGTGGACCGACGTCCTGGACACCGGCGAGGTCGGCGCCGACGACGACTTCTTCGCCCTCGGCGGCGACTCCATCCTCGCCGTCCGCGTCACCTCCCGGCTGCGCGCCGCCTTCGGCCGGGACGTCTCCCCCCGGCTGCTGTTCACCCACTCCACGCCGTCCGGTCTCGCGGCCGCGCTGGGCGAGCCCCGGGCCGCGAGCACCGCCGAGGTGATCCCGGCCGCCGACCCGGACGCGCCGGCACCCCTGTCGTACGCCCAGCAACGCCTGTGGTTCCTCGACCGGTTCGAGCCGGGCAGCACCGAGTACACCACCCTGTCCGTGCTGCGGCTGCGCGGCCCCCTCGACACCACTGCCCTGCGCACCGCCCTGGACGGGCTCGTCGCCCGGCACGAGACCCTGCGCACCACGTTCGCCGAACACGACGGCCAGGCCCGGCAGACCGTGCACCCGCCGCGGCCCGTCGACCTCCCGCTGGACGACCTCGCGGACACCGCCGCGCTGGACGCCCTCCTGGAGCGTGCGGCCGCCACCCCGTTCGACCTGACCACCGGGCCGCTGTTCCGGGCCCGCCTGGCCCGGCTCGCCGCCGACGAGCACGTCCTCGTGCTGGCCGCGCACCACATCGTCACCGACGGCTGGTCCACCGGCGTACTCGCCCGGGACCTGGGCGAGCTGTACACGGCGGCCCTGGCGGACCGCCGCCCCGACCTGCCCGCACTGCCCGTCCGCTACACCGACTACGCCACCTGGCAACGCGGCCGCGCCGAACAGGCCGAGGCCGAACTCGCCCACTGGCGGAACGCGTTGGACGGTGTCACCCCGCTGGAGCTGCCCACCGACCGGCCGCGCCCCGCCGTCCGCACCCGGGACGGCGCCCTGGTCACCTTCACCCTGCCCGCAGCGCTCACCGAACGGCTGCGTGAGCGGGGCCGGGAGGCCGACGCCACGCTCTACATGACCCTGGTGACGGCCTGCCAGGTCCTCCTCGCCCGCTGGGCCGGCCAGGAGGACGTCACCGTCGGCACCGTCACCGCCGGCCGTGACCGGCCCGAACTCCACGACGTCGTCGGCATGTTCGTCAACACCCTGGTGCTGCGCGCCCGGGTCCGCCCCGGACTGCCCTTCCGTGACCTGCTCGCCGAGGTGCGCACCACCGTCCTGGAGGCCTTCGCCCACCAGGAGGTCCCCTTCGAGCGTGTCGTGGACGCCGTCCAGCCCGAACGGGACACCAGCCGCACCCCGCTGTTCCAGGTCATGGTCGCCCTGCACAACCTCGGCACCGAACCGCTGCGGCTGCCCGGCCTGACGGTGGAGCCGCTGACCCCGCCGGTCCGCACCGCCACCTACGACCTGGCCTTCGACTTCGTGGAGACCGACGGCGGGCTCACCGGCCACCTGGAGTACAACACCGGGCTGTTCGACGCCGGCACCGCCGAACGCCTCGCCGCCCGGCTGCGCCTCCTGCTGGAGGCCGCCGCCCAGGATCCCGCGCTGCCGGTGGGCCGGCTGCCGCTGATGACCGACGACGAACGCCGGCAGGTCCTCCGGTTCGGACAGGGCACCGCGCTGCCCGGACCGGACGGCACCTTCCCCGCCCTGTTCGCGGCCCAGGCCGCCCGCACCCCCCACCACACCGCCCTGGTCGCCCGCGACACCACCCTGGACCTCGCCGCACTCGACCAGCGCGCCAACCGGCTCGCCCACCACCTCATCGCCCGGGGCGCGGGCCCGGAGGACGTCGTCGCCGTACGGCTCCCGCGCACCTCCGACCTGATGGTGGCGCTCCTCGCCGTCCTCAAGGCCGGCGCCACCCTGCTCTGCCTCGACCCCGGCCTCCCGCAGGAACGGCAGGACCTCCTCCTCGCCGACGCCCGTCCGCACACCCTGCTCACCGGCCTCGACACCGTGCCCTGGGACCGGCTGCCCGCCCACGACCCGACCGACGCCGACCGGATCCGGCCCCTGCTGCCCGAACACACGGCCTACATCGTCTACACCTCCGGCTCCACCGGCCGCCCCAAGGGCGTCGCCGTCGAACACCGGCAGCTGGTCAACCTCTGCCACGACCACCGGGAGAACCTGCTCGCCCCGCACACCGCCGGCGGACGGCGGCTGCGGGCCGCGCTCAGCGCCTCCTTCTCCTTCGACACCTCCTGGGAAGGACCGCTGCTGCTCGCCCTCGGCCACGAGGTCCACCTCATCGACGAGGACGTACGCATGGACCCGGAGGCGTTCTGCGCCCAGGTCGACGCCCGCCGCCTCGACCTGGTGAACGTCACCCCGTCCTTCCTGCGCGAACTCACCGCCGCCGGACTGCTCGCCCCCGGCCGCCACCACCCGAGCCTGCTGCTCGTCGGCGGCGAGGCCGTCACCCCGGCTGGCTGGCGCGAACTCGTGCGCGCGGAACGGGAACTGGGCGTCGCGGTGTACAACATGTACGGCCCCACCGAGTGCACCGTCGACGCCGTCTACGGCCGCGCCGGCGACCGGCCCGACCGCCCCGCCATCGGCCGGCCCGGCGGCAACCTGCGCGCCTACGTCCTCGACGGCGCCCTGCGCCCGGTGCCGCCCGGGGTGCCCGGCGAGCTGTACCTGGCCGGCGCGCAGGTGGCCCGCGGCTATCTCGGCCGGCCCGGCCTCACCGCCGCCCGCTTCCTCGCCGACCCGTTCGGCGGACCGGGACAGCGGATGTACCGCACCGGGGACCGGGCCCGCTGGGACCGGGACGGGCTGCTGGAGTTCCTCGGCCGGGTGGACGAGCAGGTCAAGATCCGCGGGTTCCGCATCGAGCCCGGCGAGGTGGAGGCCGCGCTCCTGGACCACCCGGACGTCGCCGACGCCGCGGTCACCGCCCGCGAGCACGCCGGCCGGCTCATGCTCGTCGGCTATGTCGTGCCGGCCGCCGGCCGCACCCCGTCCGCCGACGAGCTCCGGCTCGCCCTGCGCCGCACCCTGCCCGACCACATGGTGCCCGCCGCGTTCGTCCCGCTGGCCCGCATCCCCCGCACCACCAGCGGCAAGACCGACCGGCGCGCCCTGCCCGCACCCCCCGCCCAGCCCGACAGCAGCACCCCGTACACCGCCCCGCGGCCCGGCACGGAGCAGCGGCTGGCGGCGATCTGGGCGGAGGTACTCGGCGTCGAACGGGTCGGCGCGCGCGACAACTTCTTCGCGCTCGGCGGCGACTCGATCCTGAGCATCCAGATCGTCTCCCGCGCCCGGCAGGCCGGACTCGCCCTCACCACCAAGGACGTCTTCCGCCACCAGACGATCGCCGAACTCGCCCTGCGCGTACGCGAGTCGGCCCCGGCACCGGTCGCCGTCGAGGAGACGGCCGAGGCGCCGCTCACCCCGATCCAGCGCTGGTACCTGGACGGCCGCGACCCCGGGCAGCGGCTCCGGTTCACCATGACCCAGCGCCTCGAACTCGCCGCGGGCACGGACGGACCGGCGCTCCGGACCGCCGTGGACGCCCTCGTGCGCCACCACCCCGCCCTGCGCACCCGCTTCCGCCACACCGCCGACGGCTGGCGCCAGGAGGCGCTGCCCGAGGCCCCGGACGGCGTCTTCACCCGTCACGACGTGACCGCGCTGGACGAGCCGGCGCTGGAGCGCGAGGTCCAGCGGCTCACGGACCAGGCACAGGCCGCCCTCGACCCGCCGGCGGGCCGAGTCGTCCGCGTCCTGTTCTTCGACCGGGGCCCGGAGCGGCCGGCCCAACTGGTCGTCACCGTCCACCACCTGGTGGTCGACGGGGTGTCCTGGCGCATCCTGCTGGCGGACCTGGAGACCGCCCACCGGGCCGCCGCGGCCGGCCGCGACATCGAACTGCCCGCTTCGGGCACCTCCTACGGCCACTGGGCCGCCCGGCTCGACCGGCACACCCGCTCCGGCGCGCTGGACGCCGACCTGTCGTACTGGACCCGCACCGGCGCGGCCCCGGCCGCGCTGCCCGCCGGGCGGCCCGGACCGAACACCCACGGCACCGCCGCCACCCTCACGGTCGCCCTGGACGAGGACACCACCGACGCCCTGCTGCGCCAGGTCCCCGAGGCCTACCGCACCCAGGTCAACGACGTCCTGCTCAGCGCCCTGGGCCGCACCCTGGCCCGCTGGTGCGGGCGGGACACCGTCCTGCTGGGCGTGGAAGGCCACGGCCGCGAGGACCTGTTCGACGACGTGGACCTCTCCCGGACCGTCGGCTGGTTCACCGCGGAGTACCCGCTCGCCCTGCGCGTCGACCCGGACGCCGGCTGGCACGACACCCTCCGCGCCGTCAAGGAGCAGCTCCGCGCCGTGCCGTCGCGCGGCCTGAGCCACGGAGCGCTGCGCCACCTCCTGCCCGGCAGCCCGCTCACCGGCGCCCCGGCACCGCAGGTCGGCTTCAACTACCACGGCCAGTGGGACACGGGCGGCAGCGGCGGCCTGATCCACGGATCCCTGCCCCCGGCCGGCCGCGACACCGACCCGGACGAACCCCGCCCGTACGTGCTGGACGTCACCGGAGTGGTCCAGCAGGGCCGGCTCGAACTCGGCTGGACCTACCCGCCGGCGGTCCACGACGAGGACACCGTCCGCCGGCTCGCCGAGGACACCCTCACCGCCCTGCGGGACATCGTGGCGCACTGCGCCCGCCCCGGCGCGGGCGGCCGCACCCCCTCCGACTTCCCGCTCGCCGGACTCGGCCAGGAGCAGCTGGACCGGCTCCTCGGCACCGGCCGGCACGCCGAGGACGTCCTCCCGCTGACCCCGCTCCAGTCCGGCATGCTCTTCCACGGCCTGGTGGACACCGAGCACGCCTACTTCGACCGCACGGCCGTACGGCTGTCCGGGGTGGCGGACCCGCACGCCTTCGCCGCCGCCTGGCAGCAGGTCGCCGACCGCACCCCGGCGCTGCGCACCAGCGTCCACTGGCAGGGCCTGCCCCACCCCGTGCAGGTCGTCCACCACCGCGCCGAGCTGCCCGTCACCCACCTCGACTGGCGCGCCCTGCCGCCCGCGCGGCGCGCGGAGGCCACCGAGCGGCTGCTCACCGAGGACCGCGCGGCCGGCATGGGCCTCACCACCGCGCCGCTGACCCGTCTCACCCTGGCCGCCCTGCCCGGCGACGAGGTCCTGCTGCTGTGGTCCACCCACCACATCGTCCTCGACGGCTGGAGCACCGGGCAGCTGCTCACCGAGGTGTGCGAGCGCTACGCCGCCCTGACCGGCGGCCCGGAGCCGGCGCCCCCGGCACGGCGGCCCTTCGCGGACTTCCTGCACTGGCTGGGCGAACAGGACGAGACGGCGGCCGAACGGCACTGGGCCGACGCGCTGGCAGGGTTCACCGCCCGCACCCCGCTGCCGTACGACCGCACACCCGCCGAGGCCCACCGGGCCCGCTCCGCCGCAGCCGTCCACCGCGAGCTGGACCCCTCGGTCTCGGGCCGGCTGCGGGAGACCGCCGCCCGCGCGGGCCTCACCGTCAACACCGTGGTGGAGGGCGCCTGGGCGCTGCTCCTGGCCCGTTCCAGCGGCCGGGACGACGTGGTGTTCGGCACCACCGTCTCCGGCCGCCCGGCCGAACTGCCCGGTGTCGAAGGCATGATCGGCATGTTCATCAACACCGTGCCGACCCGCGTCCGCGTCCCCGCCGGGCCGGTGCTGCCCTGGCTGCGCGGTCTCCAGGAACGGCAGAGCGACGCCCGCCGGTTCGACTTCCTCGCCCTGCCCCGCATCCAGGCCGTCAGCGAGGTCCCGTCCGGCGAGCCGCTGTTCGACAGCATGGTGGTGTTCGAGAACTACCCCGTGGACGAGTCGGCCACGGCCCGCACCGGCGTCCGCGTCGAGGAGGTCCGCGCCGACGACGCCACCACCTTCCCCTGGTGCCTGCGCGCCCACCTGGCCGGACGGCTCGGCTTCGACCTGGCCTACGACCCCGCCCTGTTCGACCCCGGCACCGCCGAGCGCGCCGCGGACCGGCTGGCCGTCCTGCTCACCTCCCTCGCCGACGGGTTCGACACCGACCTGGCCGGCCTGGACCTGCTCACCCCGGCCGACCGCGACCTGCTGGCCGCCTGGAACGGCACCGCCCGCCCGGCCGCTCCGGCGAGCCCCGTGGACCTCTTCGCCGAGCAGGCCCGCCGCACCCCGCACGCGACAGCGGTGCGCGACGGCGACCGCGAGCTGACGTACGGCGAACTGGCCGACTGGTCCGCCGCGCTGGCCGGGCAGCTGGTGTCCGGCGGGCTCGCCGCCGAGGACCGGGTGGCGCTGCTCATGGACCGCTCCGCCGAACTCGTCGTCGCCCAGCTCGCGGTGCTCATGGCCGGCGGCGCCTACGTCCCCGTCGACACCCGGGCCCCCGAGGAACGCCGCCGCACCCTGCTCGCCCAGGCGGGCACCACCCTCCGGCTCACCGCCGCCGAGGTGGCCGCCGCCCGCACGGGCGCCGGGGACGGCCGCACACCGCCCGCCGGCACCGGCGGCCCGGCCGGGGGCGGCACCCCGGGCCCGGACCTCGGCCGGCCGGCGCGAGGCGCGGGAGACGGGACCGAGGACGCGCCGGGCACCGGCTCCGGCCTGCCGGCGCGGATGCCGGACGCCGATCCCGACCGGCTGGCCTACGTGATGTTCACCTCCGGCTCCACCGGCCTGCCCAAGGCGGTCGCGGTACGGCACCGGGACGTGGCGGCGCTGGCCACCGACAGCCGGTTCGCGGGCGGGGTCTGCGACCGGGTGCTGCTGCACTCGCCGGTGGCCTTCGACGCCGCCACCTTCGAGGTGTGGGCGCCCCTGCTCACCGGCGGCTGTGTGGTCGTGGCCCCCGACGGCACCGTGGACGCGGCCCTGCTGCGCCGGCTGGCCGCCGAGGGCGGGCTGACCGCGCTCTGGCTGACCGCCGGACTGTTCCGGCTGCTCGCGCAGGACGCCCCCGACTGCTTCCGGGGCCTCGCCCAGGTGTGGACCGGCGGTGACGTCGTCCCCGCCCAGGCCGTGCGCCGGGTGCTGGCCGCCTGCCCGGGCCTGACCGTCGTGGACGGCTACGGGCCCACCGAGACCACGACGTTCGCGACCTCCCACGCCCTCGGCGACCCGGCGGCGGTGCCGGACACCGTGCCCATCGGCCGGCCACTGGACGACATGCGCGTACACATCCTCGACGCCCGGCTGCGGTCCGTGCCGCCCGGCTGCGCCGGCGAGCTGTACCTGGCCGGCGAGGGTGTCGCCCGCGGCTACCTGGGGCACCCCGGCGACACCGCCGCACGCTTCCTCGCCGACCCCTGGGGCCCGCCCGGCGCACGGATGTACCGCACGGGCGACCTGGCCCGGCGGCGGCCGGACGGCACCGTGGAGTTCCTGGGCCGCGCCGACGACCAGGTCAAGATCCGGGGCTTCCGGGTGGAGCCGGGCGAGGTCGAGGCCGCGCTCGCCGCCCACCCGGACGTCGTGGACGTCGCCGTACTGGTCCGTGAGGACCGGCCGGGCGCCAAACGGCTCGTGGCCTACGTCGTCGGACCGGCCGGAGCGGACCCCGGGGAACTGCTGGCCTTCGCCGCCCGCACCCTGCCCGACTACCTCGTCCCCACCGCCGTCGTCCCGCTCGACGCCCTCCCGCTCAGCCGCAACGGCAAGGTCGACCGGGCGGCGCTGCCCGCCCCGCAGGCCCTGCCGGCGCGCACCCGGGTCGAGCCGCGCACCGAGGCCGAGCGCCGCACGGCCGCCGTCTTCGGCGAGGTGCTCGGCAGCGAACCGCCCGGCGTGGAGGACGACTTCTTCCAGCTCGGCGGCGACTCGATCCTCAGCATCCGGCTCGCCTCCCGCCTCGCCGAGACCTTCGACACCGACCTCACCCCGCGCGCGGTGTTCACCCACCCCACCCCGGCCGGCCTCGCCCGCCTGCTCGACACCCGGCGGGGCAGCGGCCGGGCGGCGATCGCCCCGGCCGCCCGGGACGGGGCCGCACCGATGTCGTACGCCCAGCAACGGCTGTGGTTCCTGGAGGAGTTCGCTCCCGGCGGCGCCGAGTACGTGACCGCGCTCGCCCTCCGTCTGCGCGGCACCCTGGACACCGGCGCCCTGCGCGCGGCCCTCGCCGCCCTGGTGGCCCGGCACGAGTCGCTGCGCACCACCTTCGACAGCGTCGACGGACACGGCGTCCAGCTCGTCCACCCGCCCCGGGAGGTGCCGCTGCCCGTACGGGACCTGTCCGGTGCCGACGAACCCTCCTCCGCGCTGCGGGAGTTGCTCGCCGAGGAACGCTCCCGCCCCTTCGACCTGCGCCGGGGACCGCTGCTGCGCACCGGGCTGGTCCGGCTGGCCGAGCACGACCACGTCCTCACCCTCACCCTGCACCACATCGTCACCGACGGCTGGTCCACCTCCGTCCTGCTGGGCGACCTCGCCCACCTGTACCGCGCCGAACTCGGCGCGGAGGAAGGCGAACTGCCCCCGCTCGCGGTGCAGTACGCCGACTACGCCCACTGGCAGCGCACCGCCGGGGCCACCGGCACCGACGAGCACCTCGCCTACTGGAAGCGGCACCTGGCCGACACCGCGCCGCTGGAGCTGCCCACCGACCGGCCCCGCCCGCCGGTACGCACCAGCGCCGGTGCGACCACCCGGCTGGTCGTGGCCGCCGGGACCGTCCAGCGGCTGACCCGGCTCGCCCGGGAGCACGGAACCACCCTGTTCACCACGCTCGTCGCCGCCGCCCAGGCCTATCTCGCCCGGCTCTCCGGCGCCGAGGACATAGCCGTCGGCACCGTCACCTCCGGTCGCGACCGGCCCGAGACCCAGGGCCTCGTCGGGTTCTTCGTCAACACCCTGGTGCTGCGCTCCCGGGTCGAGGCCGAGGAGCCGTTCACCGGGTTCCTCACCGCCGTGCGGCAGACCGTCCTCGACGCCTTCGCCCACCAGGACGTGCCGTTCGAGCGGGTCGTGGACGAGGTGGACCCGGTCCGCGACCCCAGCCGCAGCCCGCTCTTCCAGGTCATGGTCGTCCTGCAGAACACCCCGGCCGCCGCCCTCGACCTGCCCGGACTGGACGTCACCGACGTCGAACCGGACTCCGACCAGGCCGCGTTCGACCTCACCCTGGAGTTCGCCGAGACCGCCTCCGGAGACCTGCACGGCCTCCTCACCTACAACACCGACCTGTTCGACCGGGACACCGCCGAACGGATGGCCGGCCAGCTCGGCACCCTGCTGCACGCCGTCGCCGAACACCCCGGCCGCCCGCTCGGCGCCCTGCCGCTGACCTCGGACGACGAGCTGAAGAACCTGCTGGAGCAGGGCCGGGGCAGTTTCCGCCCGGTGCCCGAGTCCACCCTGCCCGCCCTCTTCGAACGGCAGGCGGCCCGTACCCCGGACGCGGTGGCGCTCGTGGACGGCGACCGGGAACTGACGTACGCGGAGGTGGACCGGGCAGCCAACCGGCTCGCCCACCGGCTCGTGGGCGACGGGGTGGGACCCGAGCGCATCGTCGCCCTGGCGCTGCCACGCTCCGCGGCGGCCGTCGTGGCCCAGCTCGCGGTCGCCAAGGCCGGCGGCGCCTTCCTGCCCGTCGACCCCGACTACCCGCCGCAGCGCAGGGAGTTCATGATCCGGGACGCGGGCGCCCACCTGGTCCTCGGCGACCCGGCCCGGGTGTGGGCCGCCGACGGGCCGGAGACGGCACCCACCGACACCGACCGCACCGCCCCGCTCACCCCCGCCCACCCCGCCTACGTCATCTACACCTCGGGCTCCACCGGCACCCCCAAGGGCGTGGTGGTCACCCACCGCGGCCTCGCCTCCTTCGCCGCGGCGGCCGCCGAACGGTACGCGGCCGGTCCCGGCGACCGGGTCCTGCAGTTCGCCTCGCCCAGCTTCGACGCCTCCGTGCTGGAGCTGTGCGTCTCCCTGCTCAGCGGAGCCGCACTGGTCACCGGAGAGGAGGGGCCGCTGGTCGGGGAGCGGCTGGCCGAGGTGCTCGCGGAGCGGCACATCACCCACACCCTGATCCCCCCGGCCGCGCTGGCCACCGTCGCACCGGAGACCGCCGCCGCCCTGCCCCGCCTGCGCACGCTCATCGTGGGCGCCGAGGCCTGCCCCGCCGACCTGGTCGACACCTGGGCCCCCGGCCGCCGGATGATCAACTCCTACGGCCCCACCGAGGCCACCGTGGTCGCCACCTGGACCGGCCCGCTCACCCCCGGCACCGGAGCCCCGCCCATCGGCCGTCCCGCGGCCGGCACCCGCGTCCGCGTGCTCGACGCCGCCCTGCGTCCCGTACCGCCCGGCGTGACGGGCGAGCTGTACCTCGCGGGCCCCGGGCTCGCCCGCGGCTATCTGAATCGGCCCGCCCTCACCGCCCAGCGGTTCGTCGCCGACCCGTTCGGCGCGCCGGGGGAGCGGATGTACCGCACCGGGGACCTGGTCCGCTGGACCGCCGACGGCCGGCTCGTCTACGCCGGACGCGCCGACGACCAGGTCAAGCTGCGCGGATTCCGCAT
Organism: Streptomyces sp. NPDC029151; assembly: GCF_055564315.1. Classification (NCBI taxonomy): domain Bacteria; kingdom Bacillati; phylum Actinomycetota; class Actinomycetes; order Kitasatosporales; family Streptomycetaceae; genus Streptomyces; species Streptomyces sp. NPDC029151. The sequence goes on along the minus strand of NZ_JBVHWQ010000001.1, from coordinate 261,910 downwards.
CGAGCCCGGCGAGATCGAGGGCGCCCTGCGCCGCAGCCCCCTGGTCCGGGACGCGGTCGTGGCCGTACGCGCGGAGGACACGCCCGGCGCGTCCGCCCGCCTCGTCGCCTACGTCGTCCCGGCGGAGCCGTCCGGCACCGCCCTGCCCGTCGGCGAGCTGCGGCTGCACCTGGCCGGGCAGCTGCCCCCGCACATGGTCCCGGCGGTCTTCGTCCCCCTCGACCGGCTGCCGCTCACCCCGAACGGCAAGACCGACCGGCGGGCCCTGCCCGCGCCCGGGCCCGTGCAGGCCACGGACGGCGCCCGGACCGCTCCGCGCACCGACACCGAACGCCGCGTCGCCCGCATCTGGGCCGATGTGCTGGGCATCGAGGAGGTCGGCGCCGACGACAACTTCTTCGCGCTCGGCGGCGACTCCGTCCTCAGCATGCAGGTCGTCTCCCGGCTGCGCCGCGACGGGCTGCACGTCTCCACCCGGGACCTGTTCACCCACCAGACGGTGGCCGAACTCGCCACCGTGGTCCGGGCGGTGTCCCAGCGGACCGGGGAGGGCCCGGTGACCGGCGAGGTGCCGCTCACCCCGATCCAGGAGTGGTTCCTCACCACCCCGCGCGCCGCCCACCACCACTTCAACCAGTCCGCGCTGTTCGAACTCGACGGCACCCCCGACCCGCGGGCGCTGCGCGCCGCCCTCGACGCGCTGCTGGAGCACCACGACGCGCTGCGCATGCGGTTCACCGAGGAAGCCGACGGCTGGCGGCAGTTCAACCCGCCGCCCGCCGCGGGCCACGACCTCCTCGTCCGGCACGACCTGACCGGTCTCACCGCCGAGGAGGCCGACACGGCCATGGCGAAGGCCGCCGACGAACTCCACGCCGGCTTCGACCTGTCCCGGGGTCCGCAGCTGCGGGCGGCCCTGTTCACCGGGGAGCCCGACCGGCCCGCCTTCCTGCTCCTCGTCGCCCACCACCTGGTCGTGGACGCCGTCTCCTGGCGCATCCTGCGCGACGACCTGGAGACCGCCTACCGGCAGGCGCTCCAGGGCGGCCCGGTCACGCTGGGGGAGCGCGGCACCAGCTTCCGCGCCTGGTCGCGCGGCCTCGCCGCGTACGTCGCCGAGGGCCGCCTCGACCACGAACTGCCCTACTGGGAGCAGGCGGTCGACACCGACCCCGCGCCGCCCGCGCCCCCCGCCGCCGGACCGGCCGCCACGGTGAGCGTCGAACTCGGCGAGGAGGACACCACGGCCCTGCTGCGTTCGGCGCCTGCCGCCTACCGCACCCGGGTCAACGACGTCCTGCTCGCCGCGCTCGCCCTGGCGCTGGCCCGCTGGACCGGGCGCGAGCGGGTCCGCCTGGACCTGGAGGGGCACGGCCGCGAGGACCTCCTCGACGGCGTCGACCTCTCCCGCACCGTCGGCTGGTTCACCACGGTCTACCCGGTCGCCCTCCAGGTGCCCGACCCCGGCGACCTCGGCCCGGACCGGGACTGGCGCTCCCTGGTGAAGGCGGTGCGCCGCCAGCTGCGGGCCGTGCCCGGCAACGGCATCGGCTTCGGCGCGCTGCGCACCTTCGGCCCGCCCGAGGTCCGCGCACGCCTCGGCGGCAGCGCGCACAGCCAGGTGGTGTTCAACTACCTGGGCCAGTGGGACGCCCGCCCCGAGACCGCCGACGGCGGCCTGGTCCGCGCCGAACACGGTTCCTTCGGGCAGGACCACGACCCCCGGGACCCCGGCTCGCACCTGCTGGAGGTGGTGGGCGCGGTGCAGCACGGCCGGCTCGCCTTCACCTGGCACCACCGGCCCGGCGTCCACGACACGGCGACCGTGCGCCGGGTGGCCGAGGAGTTCGCCGCGGCCCTGCGCCACCTGGCCCGGCACGCCCGGGGAGGCCGGTGACGACCCTCCGGACCCGCGAGGTGCCGGCCCGCCGCTCCACCCGGCCCGGCCCCCGCCCACCCCCGCGCTCCCGCCCACCCCCCCGAACCACCCACCCCGCACCACCCACTCCCACCCGAACCGAACGACGGAGGAAGACGACATGGACGAGAACACCCGCTACCAGGTGCTGCGCAACGACGAGGAGCAGTACTCCCTGTGGCCCGCCGACATCGAGGTGCCCGCGGGCTGGCAGCCCGTCGGCAAGGAGGGCACCGAGGCCGAGTGCTCCGCCTACGTCGACGAGGTCTGGACCGACATGCGGCCCAAGAGCCTGCGCGAGCGCATGGAGGGCGCCGGCGCCTGACCACCGAGGCCACGCCGGGCCGGTGAGACACACACCGGCCCGGCGGCGCCCGCCCCTGCACCCGCGGCATCCGCCTGCCGCATCCACCCGTCGCCCTCCCCCCTGCGGCACCCGCCCTCACGCCCTCCCACGTGCCGCGCCCACCTGACGCGCCCCCCGTCGCCGTCCCGGCGCCCCACCGCCCTCGGCCCACGCCCCACCGCATCACTCCCGAGGAGCCGCCATGACCACCCCTGTCCTGCGCACCGCGCGCCTGGAGTTCATCCCCTACCGGCCCGAGCACGAGGACGTCTTCGTCGCCCTGCTGCGCGACGCGGAGGTGTGCCGCTGGATGGGCCAGGACCGCGTGCCGGAACCGCAGCTCCGTGAGCTGTTCCGCGCCATCCTGACCGACGTCTATCCCCAGCGCCGCTTCGACGTCTGGGGCCTGTGGCTCGACGGCGTCTACGTCGGCCACGCCGAGGTGAAGCCGACCGGCAACGTCGACGGCCACGAACTCGTCACCGCGCTCGCCCCCGGCTACTGGGGCCGCGGCCTGGGCGGCGAGGCGGTACGCGGCCTGCTCCGGCACGCCGCCGACGACCTCGGACTCACCGAGGCCTACGGCATGGTCGGCGCCGGGAACACCGCCAGCCTGGCCATGTGCGAGCGCCTGGGCTTCCGCCATGTCCGGGACGTCGTCGGCGAGGACGGCTCCGTGACGAAACTGCTGGTGATCCCCACCAAGGAGTCCGGGGGTGAGGATTCCGCATGACCGAGACGCCGCTCGGCGGGGGCACCGCCGGGACCCGGGACGAGGAGCCGGAGGCCGGCCTGTGGCGGAACCGGGACTTCACTCTCCTGTGGACCGGACAGTGCCTGTCCGACCTGGGCGGTGCCATGGTGGACCTGGCCCTGCCGCTGCTGGTGCTGCAGCAGACCGGGTCCCCGGCGCGGGCCGGGCTCGTCGGCACCGTCGGGCTCGTCACCACGCTGGTGTGCCGGCTGCCGGCCGGAGTCCTCGCCGACCGGTTCGACCGCCGCCGGCTGATGATCGCCTGCGATGTGCTGCGGCTCGTCGCGTACGCCCTGCTCGGCTGGGCGGTCGTGGCCGGCGGGGCGAGCCTGCCGGTGATCCTCGCGGTGGTGGTCGCCGGCGCCGCCGCCACGGCCGTCTTCAGCACCGTCGAGCACGCCTCGGTACGCAGCCTGGTCAGCCCCGGCCGGCTGACCTCCGCCGTCGCCCGCAACGAGGCGCGGACCTACGGCGTCATGCTGGCCGGACCGCCCCTGGGCGGCCTGCTGTTCGGACTCGGCCGGGCCCTGCCCTTCTTCTGCGACGCCCTGAGCTTCCTGCTCTCCCTCGCGGCCGTCAGCCGCATCCGCCGCCCCCTCCAACAGCCCCGCAGGGAGCCCGCCCCGCCCGTCGGCGCGTCCACCAGGGAGGGCCTGCGCTTCCTGCTGCGGCACCCGTTCCTGCGGGCCCTGCTGCTGATCGCCGCTCCGCTGAACATGGCCTTCACCGGCATGGTCTTCGCGATGACCCTCGCGCTGCGCCGGGCCGGCGTCTCCCCGTTCCTGGTGGGTGTCGCCGGCACGGTCTTCGCGCTGGGCGGCCTGCTCGGCGCCCTCGCCGCCCCCGCGCTCCAGCGGCGGCTGCGGCTGCCCGCCCTGATCACACTGCTGTGCTGGACGACCGCCGCGCTGATGACGGTGGGCGCGCTGCTGGCCGGCACGATCCCGGCCGCCGTACCGCTGGCCGCCGCGGTGTTCCTCGGGCCCACGGCCAACGCGGCCCTCTTCGCCCACCAGGCCGCGGTCACCCCCGACCACCTCCAGGGCCGCGTGGTCGCCGGCGTCCTGCTCGCCGCGGGTTCGGCCGCCGCGCTCGCCCCCGCCCTGGCCGGCGCGCTGCTCGCCCGCTGGCCCCCGGGGCCGGCCCTGCTGGTCTTCCCCGCGCTGGTCACCGCCGCCGCGGTGACGGCCACCCTGAGCAAGGGCATTCGGAGCGAGGGCTCGGGGTCGACGCCCGCCTAGGGGATTCACGGACGGTGCCGGGCAGGACTTCGCGGACCCGGGCTGATCCGGACGGGCCCCCTGGGCCTGTCGTCCGGCTCGTCCCGGCGTCGCGCCTCCGGCACGCCCCCGTGCGGCGCACCGGACGCGGCACGGCACGGCCGCGCCTCACCGCGTCGCGCCCCGCGGCCGGCCCGCTCCGAAGGACGGCGTCCGGTGCCGGCCACAGGGGCTGCGCGGGCGGCTCATACGCGCTGTAATGGCGAGGTGGTGAGTGAGGGCGCTGCGGTCAGCGGGACGAGAACGGCGCCGGAGCGTGCCGAAGTCGCCCTCGCCTCGCTGATGGCGACCCCGCCGACCCCCGACCGGCTCCGCCGGCTCCTGGAACAGGCGCTGGTGTTCGCCGGAGCGTCCTTCGCCGGCGTGTACACGCCCGGTGACGACCCCGCCCAGCTCTGCCTCGCCGAGTCGGCCGGCCTGCCCCGCACCCTGTACGGCCTGCGGGACTGCTACCCGGCCACCGGTACCTTCCCGGTCGCCGAGACCCACCGCACCGGACACCCCCGCTGGCTCGGCCCCGCCGAGCTGGCCGCGTGCCCCGACGCCCGCCGCACCCCGTCCCCGGACTTCTCCCTGGCCGTCCTGCCGCTCGGCCCGCCCGGCGGCGGCTGCCTGCTGGCCGTCGGCGAGCACCCCGGCGGATTCGGCACCGACGACCGGGCCTGCCTGGAGCTGATCGCCCGCGCGGTCGCCGTCCCCGCGCCGCCCGTCGCCGGCGACACCGGCGAGCTGCCCGAGGACGCCTTCAGCCTCGCCATGGACACCGGCAGGGTCGAGGTCGGCGAGGCCATCCTGCGGCTGCTGGGGATCGGCCGGGACAGCTTCGACGGCCGCGTGGAGACGCTGCTGGCCCGCGCGGTGCCGGAAGACCTGCCCGCGCTGATGTCCGTGGTCGAGGCCGACCACATGTCCATCGGCGACCGGGAGCTGGAGTTCCGCATCCTGCAGCCCAACGGCCGGCCCAGGTGGCTGCGGCTGCGCGGCCGGCTCCAGCCCGGCGGCGAGGGCCGCCCCGCCCGGCTGGTCGGCACGGTCGCCGACGCCTCCACCCTGCGCTCCGGCGTCACCGACGTGGCCCGGGTGCAGCGGCTCGCCGCCGCCCTCGCCACCGCCGGCACCGTCAAGGACGTCGGCCAGGCCGTCGTCGCCGCCCTGCGGGGCCCGCTGCAGGCCGACCGGATCGCCCTGGCCGAACTGGAGAACGACCGGCTGGTCGTCACCGTCCTGGACCCGCCCGAGCCCGAGGCGTGGCCCGAGGTGTGGCGCAGCGAGTGGCGTACCGAGTGGCCCGACGCACCGGTGCGCGCCATGCCCACCCTGGCCGCCGCCCTGCGCGAGGGCCGCGCCCGGATCTGGCCCGCCGGCAGCCCGCTGGAGCCCGCGCTCGCCGAGGTGGGACCGGGCGGCCTGGCCGTGCTGCCGCTGCCCGCCGGCGGTCGCATGGCCGGTGCCTGCCTGATCGGCTGGGACCGCCCGCACGAGTTCGCCCCCGACGAGCGGGCCCTGCTCACCGCCTGCGCCGGCCTGGCCGGTCAGGCCCTGCTGCGCGCCCACGCCTTCGACGCCGAGCACGAACTCGTCGGCATGCTCCAGCGCACCCTGCTGCCGCGCCGCCTGCCCAGGCTGCCCGGCGCGGTCGCCGTCGCCCGCTACCTGCCCACCACGGCGGGCCTGGAGGTCGGCGGCGACTGGTACGACGTGATCCCGCTCGCCGACAACCACGTCGCCCTCGTCATCGGCGACGTCCAGGGGCACAACGCGGGCGCCGCCACGCTGATGGGACAGATGCGCACCGCGCTGCGCGCCTACGCCGCCGAGGGGCACCCTCCGGACGTGGTCGTCGCGCACGCCAACCGGCTGCTGCTGGACATGGAGACCGACCTCTTCGCCACCTGCGCCTATGTCGACGTCGACATGGAACAGGGCACGGCCTGGTGCGTACGCGCCGGGCACGTGCAGCCGGTGCTGCGGCACCCGGACGGCACCACCGAGATCGTGCGGGCCGAGGGCGGCCCGCCGCTCGGTGTGCTCGCCCAGGCCGACTTCCCCATGACCCCGCTGCGCCTCCAGCCCGGAACCGTGCTCGCGCTGACCACCGACGGCCTCGTGGAGGCACCCGGCACCGACCTCGACGCCGGCATGGACCGCCTCGCCCGCGAACTGGCCGCCGCCGACCCCGAGCACCTGGGCCTGGTCGCCGACGCCCTGCTCACCGGCGCCCACCGCGGCGACGACGTGGCGCTGTTGCTGATGCGCTACGACGGCATGGCCGTACGGCCGCTGCGGGAGAGCTGGACGGTGTGGCGGGTGCCGGAGGCGGTCCGGCACGCCCGCCGCTTCACCCGGCGCACCCTGCGCTCCTGGGGCGTCTCCCCGGACACCGTCGACGCGGCCCTGCTGGTCGTCTCCGAACTCGTCACCAACGCCCTGGTGCACACCGGCGGCCCGGTCCGGCTGGACATGAGCCTGGTCAACCACCGGCTGCGGCTCGCCGTCGCCGACTCCTCGCCCCGCAGCCCCGTGAAGCCCGCCAGCATCGGGTGGGAGGCCACCGGTGGCCGGGGCATCCTGCTGGTGGAGGCGGTGTCGGAGGCGTGGGGGACGGTCCCGGTGAGCGGCGGCAAGCAGGTCTGGGCGGACCTCGTGCCCGACGGCTGACCCGCCACCCGGGTACGGCTGGGAGCCGTTCAGGCCGGTTGGACGGGCGGGCTCCGGCCCGCGTGCCTAGGGTCGGATGATGTGGCACACACCTTCGAAGAACTGGTGCAGAAGCAGCGCGCGGCCGAAGCGGCCCGCGCCACGGTCGAGGATCTCCGCACGACCTACGGCCCGCCGGCCGAGCGGCGGATGACCGGGGCCCAGTCGGGCACCTACGAGACCGCGCTGCGCGCCTGGCGCGACCTGGCCCGCGACGTGCAGACGGCGGTGAGCGAGTACGCCAGGGAGACGGGCCGCCCGAGGGCCGAGGTCGAGGCGGAGGTGGAGGGCGCGGCGGCCCGGCCCCCGGACTGACCCGCCGACCCGCCGGGGACGCACCCACCGACGCGCGCCGCCGGCCGACGGACGGCGCCGGTCCCGACCGGCGCACCGTCCGCCGGTCCGCCGTCCTGCCCCCTGTCTCACCCGTTCGCCGCGCCGTCGACCTGCTCTTACGCACCGTCCGCGCATTCGGCGGGCCCGGCCGGGTACCCGGCGGTCATGAACACTGCCATGTACGAAGCGGCCACCGGCGCGCAGGTCTTCGGGTACGTCCTCATCCTCGTCGCCGGGGTGGCCTGCGTCGCAGGACTGATCTGGGCCTTCCGGCTGGGCAGCAAGGTGCGGGACCGGGAACCGGCGCCGCCGCGCCCCGACGAGCAGCCCAGGGTGCCGCCGTCCGGGCCGGTCCGCGAGACCCAGGAGGTCCGCGAGCCCGACGAGGTGCCCCGAGCCGCCGACGGGAGCGAGCGCCTCACCCCGCACCAGCTCGGCAACGTCGGTACCAAGCGCGCCGAAGACCAGCGCCGCCCCCGCTGGTCGCCCGGTTCGAGCGGCTCCTTCGGCGGTGGTGGCGGCGGCCGTACCTGAGCCGCCGGGGCCCGACGCCCCGTTTGCGGCGCCCGCGGCCCGGGGACCCGGTCGGACACGGATCGCAGCCCCGGGCCCACAGGGCCCGGCGAACGGCTCTCACACCGCGGGCGGGACGCGCTCCCGCAGCGGAGGGACGCAGAAGGAAGATGAACGACGTGACCGCGCATGCCAGCGAGAAACCGGCCGTACCTCACGCGGAGACGGGCTGGGCGACCGCCCACCGCCTGCGGCACCGCGGAGTGCGCACCTGCGTGCCCGCCGTCCTGGACGGCGCCTCGTCGCACCGGGACGGCCCGGAGCCGGAGGACAACATCGTCCTCGGCGAGGACTGAACGGCCGCCGGGCGACGCGGCCGCGGCAGTGCGGTCAGGGGTGGGTCTTGGCGAGCAGCTCCAGGATCTCGGCGGTCGTACCGCTCTCGCCGAGCCGCGGGAAGATCCGCTCGACGCTGTTGGCGTGCGCCTCGCCGTCGGCGTCGGCCATGGCGTCGGTGGCGAGGGTGACGTGGTAGCCGTGCGCGTAGGCGTCGCGGGCGGTGGACTCGACCCCGATGCTGGTGGCGATGCCGGTGAGGACGATCTGCGTGACGCCCCGGCGGCGCAGCTGTACGTCCAGGTCGGTGCCGTGGAAGGCGCTCCAGTTGTGCTTGGTGACCCGGATGTCGCCGGGGTGCCCGGACAGTTCGTCGACGACGGTGTCCCAGCCCTCGGGGAAGGCCAGCCCGCGCGGCCCGCGCTCGGTGCGGCCGGGGACGGCGTCGCCGCCGTCGGGCGCGAAGGAGACCCGGACCAGGACCACGGGCAGACCGCGGGAGCGGAAGGCCTCGGCGAGCCCGGCCGTCCGGGAGACGACGTCCGGGCCCGGGTACGGCTCGGTGGGCATGGCCACGATGCCCTGCTGGAGGTCGATGGCGACGAGTGCGGTGCGGGGGTCGAGCGCGGTGAGCGACATGGGTCGGTCAGGCCTTTCGGTAGGTGGGGGCGGACCGGCCGGGGGACCGGCCGGACGGGGTCGTCGCCGGCGGCGGTGCGCAGCCGGAGAGCCGGGAGAGCCGGAAGAGCAGGGGCAGGGCCGGGGCGTGGCGCCCGGCCGTCGGCGCGGTGACGGGGGGCGCCGCGGCGGCGGACACCGGATCAGTACGCCGGGGATCGCCTGGACAGGAGCCGCCGGCCGGACCCGTCGGGGGGAGCGGCGGGCGCTCCGGAGGCGGGCGGCGCGGACCCGGTGTCACGGCCGGGAGAGCCGGTCCATCAGTTCCAGCGCCGTGAGCACGGTCCGCCGCTCCTCCTCGGTGTAGCGGTCCTGGAAGGCACGGGCCAGCCACTCCTCGCGCACCTGCCGGTTCCCCGCGACGCGGGCCCGGCCGGTGTCGGTCAGCGTTACCAGCTGGCGGCGGCCGTCGTCGGGGTCGGGGGCGCGGCGGATCAGCCCGTGGCGCTCCAGGGCGGCCAGTGTGGTGGCCATGGACTGCGGGCGCACTCCCTCGGCGGCGGCGAGCGCGCTGGCCGTGGCCGCGCCGTGCTTGCCGACCAGGGTGAGCGCCGACTCCTGGGAGGGACTGAGGTCGGCGTCCTGCGCCACCTCCCGGATGCGGCGCCGCAGCCTGCTGAACACCACGCGCAGATCGCGCGCGGCGCGGGCGGCGGAGTCGGAGATGTCGGCCATGCCGCCAGGCTAGGACCATCAGTCTCGGCTGTCCAGTTCGGACTGTTCAGTTTTGGCTGAGCATTTGCCGGGGTACTCGCCGTGCCGCGAACGGCGCGGCACGGCAGCGCGGCGCGTCGGCGGCACGGTGGTCCCGGAGCGAAGAGGAGCCCAGATGACCCCTGCGGACAGGTCCGGCCTGGAAGCGGCCCTGAGTGCCGAGGTGGACGGTGAAGTCCGCTTCGACGCGGGCAGCCGAGGCGCCTACGCCACGGACGGTTCGAACTACCGGCAGGTCCCGCTGGGCGTCGTCGTGCCCCGCACGGTCGAGGCGGGGGCGCGCGCGGTGTCGGTGTGCGCCCGCTTCGGCGCCCCCGTCCTCTCCCGGGGCGGCGGCACCAGCCTCGCCGGCCAGTCCACGAACACCGCCGTCGTCATCGACTGGAGCAAGTACTGCACCGGAGTGCTCTCCGTCGATGCCGAACGGCGCACCTGCGTCGTCGAGCCCGGCATCGTCCTGGACGAACTCAACCGGCGACTCGCCCGCCACAAGCTCCAGTTCGGGCCGAAACCGTCCACCCACAGCCACTGCGCGCTCGGCGGGATGATCGGCAACAACTCCTGCGGCGCCTCCGCCCAGGCCTACGGCAAGACCGTCGACAACGTCCGCCGCCTGGAGATCCTCACCTACGACGGGCAGCGCGCCTGGGTCGGACCCACCCCGCCCGACGAACGCGCCCGGATCGTCGCCGGAGGCGGCCGGCTCGCCGAGATCTACGCGGGACTCGACCGCATCGCCACCGAGTACCTGGCCGACATCCGCCGCGGCTACCCCCACATCCCCCGCCGGGTCTCCGGCTACAACCTCGACTCGCTGCTGCCCGAGAACGGCTTCGACGTCGCCAAGGCCCTCGTCGGCAGCGAGGGCACCCTGGTGACCGTCCTGCGCGCCGAACTCGACCTCGTGCCCGTGCCGGCGTACCAGTCCCTGCTCGTCCTCGGCTACGACGACATCTGCGCCGCCGCCGACGATGTCCCCCGCCTGCTGGAACACTGCTCGCCCAGCCAGCTGGAGGCCCTCGACGGGCGCATGGCCCAGCTCATGCGCGAGGAGGGCGCCTACCTGGACTCCCTCGACAACCTCCCCGAGGGCGACAGCTGGCTGCTGGTGCAGTACAGCGGCGACAGCCAGGAGGACGTCGACGAACAGGCGCACGCGCTGCTGCGCGCCATCGGCCGCGACGAGAAGGAGGCGAGCGTCGCCTTCTCCGACGATCCCGAACGCGAGCAGAAGATGCTCAAGGCCCGTGAGGCCGGACTCGGCGTCACCGCCCGCCCGCCGGACGACCGGGAGACCTGGGAGGGCTGGGAGGACTCCGCCGTACCGCCCGAGCGGCTCGGCGACTACCTGCGGGACCTGAAGGACCTGTTCGCCGAGTTCGACTACGGCCACCCGTCCCTGTACGGCCACTTCGGACAGGGCTGCGTCCACACCCGCATCCCCTTCGGGCTGACCAGGGCCGAGGGCGTGGCCCACTTCCGCCGCTTCCTGGAGCGCGCCGCCGACCTCGTCGCCTCCTACGGCGGCTCGCTCTCCGGCGAGCACGGGGACGGCCAGTCCCGGGGCGAGCTGCTCACCCGGATGTTCGGGGAACGGCTCGTCACCGCGTTCGGCGAGCTGAAGGCCCTCTTCGACCCGGACAACCGGATGAACCCCGGCAAGGTCGTCCACCCCAACCCGGTCGACGGACAGCTGCGGCTCGGCCCCGCCTGGCGGCCCGCCACCCCGGAGACCCACTTCGGCTACCCGGAGGACGACCACTCCTTCAACCGCGCGGTCATGCGCTGTGTCGGCATCGGCAACTGCCGCGGCCACTCCGGCGGTGTCATGTGCCCCTCCTACCGGGCCACCATGGAGGAGGAGCACTCCACGCGCGGCCGGGCCCGGCTGCTGTTCGAGATGCTCGACGGACACGCCGACTCCGCGATCAAGGACGGCTGGCGGTCCACCGCCGTCCACGACGCCCTCGACCTCTGCCTGGCGTGCAAGGGCTGCAAGTCCGACTGCCCGACCGGCGTCGACATGGCCACCCTGAAGGCCGAGTTCATGTCCCACCACTACGAGGGCCGGCTGCGCCCCATGGCCCACTACTCCATGGGCTGGCTGCCCCTCTGGGCCCGGCTGTCGCGGGCCGCTCCGTCCCTGGTCAACTCGGCGCTCCACGCGCCCGGTCTCGCGCGCCTGGGCAAGCGGCTGGCCGGGATCGACGGGGCCCGCCCGGCACCCGTGTTCGCCGAGGAGTCCTTCCTCCAGTGGTGGAAGGCACGCGGACGCGAGGAACCCGACCCGGCCGACCCGCGCACCGTCGTCCTGTGGCCCGACACCTTCAGCACCTACTTCCACCCGTCCATCGCCCGGTCGGCGGTGCGCGTCCTGGAGGACGCCGGCTTCCGCGTCGCCGTCCCCACCCGGCCGGTGTGCTGCGGCCTCACCTGGATCTCCACCGGCCAACTGCCCACCGCCAAAAAGGTACTGCGCCACACCCTGGACGTGCTGCGCCCCTACCTGGAGGCCGGCACCCCGGTCATCGGCCTGGAGCCCTCCTGCACGGCCGTCTTCCGCTCCGACGCCCCCGAGCTGATGCCCGGCGACCAGGACGTACAGCGGCTCGCCGCCCAGACGCGCACCTTCGCCGAGCAACTCGTCCACCACGCCCCCGACGACTGGGAACCGCCGCGACTGGCCCGGCAGGCGACCGTCCAGACCCACTGCCACCAGCACGCCATCATGAAGTTCGACGCCGACCGCGAACTCATGCACCGCGCCCACCTCGACGCGGAGGTGCTCGACGAGGGCTGCTGCGGCCTGGCCGGCAACTTCGGCTTCGAGCGCGGTCATCACGAGGTGTCCATGGCCGTCGCCGAACAGGGCGTCCTGCCCGCCGTGCGCGGGGCCGCCCCGGGCAGCCTGGTCCTCGCCGACGGCTTCAGCTGCCGCACCCAGATCGAACAGGGCGGCTCCGGCCGCCGCGCCCTCCACCTCGCGGAGGTCCTCGCCCTCGCACTGGACGGCACCCTGCCCAGCGACCACCCCGAACGGCTGGCGGACCGCCCCGCCGAGCCGTCCCGCACGGCCCGCTGGGCGACGACCGTCTCCGTGGCCGCCGCCGCCCTGGGCGCCGTGGGGGCCGTGAACGCTCTGCGGCAGCCGAGGAGGCGACCGTGAGCGACCGGCCGGCCGTCGAGGCCGTGGACACCGCCGTCTACACCGTGCCCACCGACGCCCCGGAGGCGGACGGCACCCTCGCCTGGGACAAGACCACCCTCGTCCTGGTCACCGCCCGCTCCGGCACCACCACCGGACTCGGCTACACCTACGCGCCCGCCGCCACCGCCCACCTCGTCCGCGAACTCCTCGCCGGCACCGTCACCGGTCTCGCCGCACACGACGTGCCGCGCGCCAACGAGCGGATGTGCCGGGCCGTGCGCAACGCCGGGCTGCCCGGCGTCGCCGCCCAGGCGATCGCCGCCGTCGACATCGCCCTGTGGGACCTCAAGGCGCGCCTGCTCGGACTGCCCCTCGTCCACCTGCTGGGCGCCGCCCACGACGACGTGCCCGTCTACGGCAGCGGCGGCTTCACCACCTACGACAGTGCCCGGCAGGAGCGCCAGCTGCGCGGCTGGGCCGAGGAACAGGGCATCCCCCGCGTCAAGATCAAGATCGGGGAGTCGTGGGGCACCCGGGAGGGCCGCGACCTGGAACGCGTCGCCCGCGCGCGGGCCGCCGTCGGCGACACCGTCGAGCTGTACGTCGACGCCAACGGCGGCTACACCGCCGGCCAGGCCCTGCGCCTCGCGGACGCGCTCTCCGACCAGGGCGTCACCTGGTTCGAGGAACCCGTCTCCTCCGACCACCTCACCGCCCTCGCCGACATCCGCCGCCGCACCCCGATCGACGTCACCGCCGGCGAATACGGCTACACCCTCCCGTACTTCGAGCACATGCTGTCCGCCGGGGCCGTCGACTGCCTCCAGGCCGACGTCACCCGGTGCGGCGGCATCACCGTCTGGCTGCGCGCGGCCGCACTCGCCCACGCGCGCGGGATCGACGTCTCCGGGCACTGCGCCCCCCACGCCCACGCCCACGTGGCCGCCGCCGTACCCAACCTGCGCCACCTGGAGTGGTTCCACGACCACGTCCGCATCGAGCGGCTGCTGTTCGACGGCGTACTCGACCCCGGCGGCGGCAGCGTCACCCCGGGCGCCGACGGGGCCCCGGGCCTCGGCCTGACCCTCGCCGAGGAGCGGGCGGCACCCTACCGGGTCGAGTGACCGGACACCGCACACGCAGGAGGAAAGGAACAACATGCCCACCGTCGTCATCACCGGTGCCAGCGCCGGCATCGGCCGCGCCACCGCGCGCCTGTACGCCCGGCGCGGAGCCGACGTCGTCCTGGTCGCACGTGGCGAGGGCGGTCTGGAGGCGGCGGCCGACGAGGTCGCCGCCCTCGGCGGACGGCCCCTGGTGCACGTCGCCGACGCGGCCGACCCCGCCCAGCTGGAGGCCGCCGCCGAGGCCGCGGAGAAGACCTTCGGCCCCATCGACGTATGGATCAACTGCGCCTTCTCCACCGTGTTCGCCCCGTTCGAGGAGATCACGGCCGAGGAGTTCAAGCGCGTCACCGAGGTGACCTACCTGGGTTTCGTCAACGGCACCCGCGCGGCCCTCAAGCGCATGCTGCCCCGCGACCGCGGCACCATCGTGCAGGTCGGCTCCGCGCTCGCGGAACGGTCGATCCCGCTGCAGTCGGCGTACTGCGGGGCCAAGCACGCCATCAACGGCTTCACCTCCTCCCTGCGCACCGAACTGCTGCACCGGGGCAGCAACGTGCACATCACCGTCGTCCAGATGCCCGCCGTGAACACGCCCCAGTTCGAGTGGGTCCGTTCCCGGCTCGCCAAGCACCCCATGCCCGTCCCGCCGATCTACCAGCCGGAGGTCGCCGCGCGGGGCGTGCTGTACGCCGCCGACCACCCGCGCCGCAAGCAGTACTACGTCGGCGCGTCCACCGTCGCCACCATCTGGGCCAACCGGCTCGTCCCCGCGCTGCTCGACCGCTACCTGGCCCGCACCGGCATCGACTCCCAGCAAACCGACCGTCTCCCGCCCGCCGGCCTGGACAACCTCTTCGCACCGGTCGACCGGGAACCCGCCGACGACCAGGGCGCCCACGGTGCCTTCGACGACAGCGCACACGCCCGGTCCTGGCAGGAGACCCTGCTGCGGCACCCCACGGCCACCGCCCTCGGCGCCGGCGCCGCCCTGCTCGGCACCGTGAGCGGCCTGCGCCGCCTGACCTCCCGAGCCGCCTAGGCTGGGGACGTGCGCCTCCTGCTGATGTCCGACACGCACCTGCCCAGGCGGGCCAAGCGGCTCCCGGAGCAGCTGCTCGCCGAACTCCCGCGCGCGGACGTGGTGTTCCACGCCGGGGACTGGGTCGACACCGCCACCCTCGACCTGCTGGAGAGCCGCAGCCGCCGGCTGGTCGCGGTGTACGGCAACAACGACGGCCCGGAGCTGCGCGCCCGGCTCCCCGAGGTCGCCCGCGCCGAGCTGGGCGGCCTGCGCTTCGGCGTCGTCCACGAGACCGGACCCGCCCAGGGCCGCGAGGGCCGCTGCGCCGCCCGCTTCCCCGACCTGGACGTCCTCGTCTTCGGGCACAGCCACATCCCCTGGGACACCACCGCCCCCGGCGGCCTGCGCCTGCTCAACCCCGGCTCCCCGACCGACCGCCGCCGCCAGCCCCACTGCACCTACCTGACGGCGACGGTGGCCGACGGGAGGCTCTCGGACGTCACCCTGCACCGGCTGCCCCGGCCCTGACGGCCGGCCGTGCGAGGATGCCGCGCATGATCTCCAGCGCCGGCATACCCGACGTCGTACCCGCGGGCCGCATGGCCGGCCGCGACCAGCCCGACCTGGACCTGACGGCCGGCACCCGGCTGCGGCCCTGGCGCGCCGAGGACGCCGGCGCGCTGGTCGCGGCCGGGCAGGACCCCGCGATCCGGCGGTGGAACCTGTTCACCGTGGCCGGCCACGCGGAGGCCCGCACCCGGATCGACCGCATGCACGCGCGGTGGCGGGCCGAGACCGGCGCCGTGTGGGCCCTCGCCCGGGCGGACGGCCCCGCCGTCGGACTCGTCGGGCTCAACGACATCGACCTGGCGGGTGGCAGTGCCGAACTCGTCTACTGGCTGCTGCCCGAGGCGCGCGGCGCCGGCCTCGCCGTCACGGCCACCCGGCGGCTCTCCCGGTGGGCCCTCGCCGACCTGGGCCTGCACCGGCTGCGGTTGTGCCACTCGACGGCCAACCCCGCCTCCTGCCGGGTGGCGCGGAAGGCCGGATTCGCCTTCGAGGGCACCCAGCGCAGCGCCCTGCTGCACGCCGACGGCTGGCACGACCAGCACCTGCACGCGCGGGTGGCCGGCGACCCCGAGTAGCACGCGGGGGATCGTCGATGCGGGGTGGTATGGGCCGGCCGCCCCCTGCCGCGGCGCGCGGTGCGTCCCGGCTCGCGCGCCGGTTCCCCCGTACACCGTGCCCGTCGCCACGTGCCGCCCCCGCGGGTGAGGCCGGCCGAACGCGTCCCCGTCGCTGTGGCCGAACGTCTCCGGCCGTACGGTGCCGCTCTCGACGCCCTCCTGAGCCGGCTCGAAACACCGCGCCCCCACACAGCCGCCGGCCGACATGACCGGGGCCGGCCCGAACGGCGGCCGGGCGGCGTACGACCGGTCCACGGGGAGGATCTCCCGCCTCGTCCGCTCCTCGGCTCGGCCCCCGCCCCGGACGTCCGGTCGAGCGTTAATCCGTTGGCGCCGGCGCCGTCGTTCTGCTGCACTGCACCGGTCGAGTTTCCGAGACAGCCAGGAGCCAAGATGCGCACTGCGTCCATGTCCACCCCGGTAGCAACGGCCCCCTCTCTCAAGGACATGACGCTTCGTGCACTTGCTCAATCTGGGAATCCTCGCGCACGTCGACGCAGGTAAGACCAGCCTGACCGAACGGCTGCTGTACACCGCCGGAGTGATCGACGAGATCGGCAGCGTCGACGCCGGCAGCACCACCACCGACACCCTCGCGCTGGAGCGGCAGCGCGGCATCACGATCAAGTCCGCCGTCGTGTCGTTCCCGCTCGACCGCATCACCGTCAACCTGATCGACACCCCCGGTCACCCGGACTTCATCGCCGAGGTGGAGCGGGTGCTCGGTGTGCTCGACGGTGCCGTCCTGGTCGTCTCCGCCGTCGAGGGCGTCCAGGCGCAGACCCGCGTGCTGATGCGCACCCTGCGCCGGCTGCGCATCCCCACCCTGGTCTTCGTCAACAAGATCGACCGGCGCGGCGCCCGGGACACCGCCGTGCTCGACCAGATGGCCGAGCGGCTCGCCGTGCCGGTCGTCCCGATGGGCACGGCCGCCGGGCTCGGCACGCGCGCCGCCCGGTTCCGCCCCGGCCTCGGCACGGCGGCGCTGGAGGCGCTGGCGGACCGGGACGACGGCCTGCTCGCCGCCTACCTCGACGGCACGGTCCCCGAGACCCGGCTGCGCCGCGCCCTGACGGCACGGACCCGCGAGGCCTCGGTCCACCCGGTGTACTTCGGCTCCGCGATCACCGGCGCCGGCGTACCCGAGCTGATCGACGGCATCGAGCGGCTGCTGCCGGCCGCCGCCGGCGACCCGGACGCCCCCGTGTCCGGCACGGTCTTCAAGGTCGAGCGGGGCCCGGCGGGGGAGAAGGTGGCCTACGCCCGCCTCTTCTCCGGCACCCTGCGCGTCCGCGACCGGGTCCCGTTCGGGGACGGCCGCCGTGGCCCCGGCACCGAAGGACGCGTCACCGCGCTCAGCGTCTTCGAGCACGGCACGGACACCCGGGCGGACAGCGCCGGGGCGGGCCGGATCGTCAAGGTGAGGGGCCTCGGCGGCATCCGTGTGGGCGACGCGCTCGGAGCGCCGGGACGGTCGTACGAACACCACTTCGCGCCGCCCACGCTGGAGACCGTCGTCGTCCCCGGCCCCGGCACCGACCGGCGTTCCCTGCACCTCGCGCTCACCCAGCTGGCCGAACAGGACCCGCTGATCGGCGTCCGTCACGACGCGCTGCGCGGGGAGACCTCGGTGTCCCTCTACGGCGAGGTGCAGAAGGAGGTCGTCCAGGCCACGCTCGCCGACGAGTACGGGCTGGACGTCACCTTCCGCGAGACGACGACCCTGTGCGTGGAACGGCCGGCCGGCACCGGACACGCCGTCGAGTTCAACAAGAAGGACCCCAACCCCTTCCTCGCCACCGTCGGCCTGCGCGTCGACCCCGCCCCGCCCGGCGCGGGCGTCGCGTTCCGGCTGGAGGTGGAGCTGGGCTCGATGCCGTACGCCTTCTTCAAGGCCGTCGAGGACACCGTCCGGGAGACGCTCGGCCAGGGGCTGCACGGCTGGCAGGTCACCGACTGCACGGTCACCATGACCCACTCCGGCTACTCGCCCCGGCAGAGCCACGCCCACCAGGGCTTCGACAAGAGCATGTCGAGCACCGGCTACGACTTCCGGGGCCTGACCCCGCTGGTCCTGATCGAGGCGCTCCGCCGCGCCGGCACCCTGGTGCACGAGCCGGTGCACCGCTTCCGGCTGGAGGCGCCGGCCGACACGCTCGGCGCGCTGCTCCCGGTGCTGGCCCGGCTCGGCGCGGTACCGGAGAACACCGGCACGCGGGCCGCGGTGTGTGTGCTGGAGGGCACGGTCCCGGCCGCCCGGGTGCACGCGCTGGAGCAGCGGCTGCCGGGACTGACCCGGGGCGAGGGCGAGCTGGAGACGGCCTTCGACCACTACGCCCCGGTCACGCGCGGCACGGTCCCGCAGCGCCCGCGCACCGACCACAACCCGTTGAACCGGAAGGAGTACCTGCTGAGCCTGACCGGTCGGGCGGGGGAGCAGACCATTTCCTGACCAATCGTCAACTTACTCGGAGGTCAGGACCTCTTGACGCTTCCGGAACGGCATCCGACTGTGGTGAACATGCCGAATTTCCGCGTGCGTCTGCTGGCCGTCCTGGTCGTCCTCGGCGGATCCCTGACGGTGGCGGGCGCCCCGCCCGCCACCGGCGCCACCGGCACCCCCGCCGACTCCCTCTGGTTCGACGGCGCCCCGCTGACCGTGCGGGACGGCCGGTTCACCGACGGCCAGGGCCGCGAGATCGTGCTGCGCGGCTACAACGTCTCGGGCGAGACCAAACTGGAGGAGAACGGCGGCCTGCCTTTCGCCTCGGTCGCCGACGCCCGGAAGTCCGCGGCCGCGCTGCGCGCCCTCGGCGGCGGCAACGCGGTCCGCTTCCTGCTGTCCTGGGCCCACGCCGAGCCGGTACGCGGCCAGGTGGACACCGCCTACCTGGCCGCCGCGACCGAACAGATACGCGCCTTCCTGGACGCGGGCATCCGGGTCCAGCCCGACTTCCACCAGGACCTCTTCTCCCGGCACCTGTTCGACACCGGCAGCTGGTACACCGGTGACGGCGCCCCCGAGTGGGCCGTCGACGCCGGCGGCTACCCGAAGGAGTCCTGCGGCATCTGTCTCTTCTGGGGTCAGAACATCACGCAGAACGGGGCCGTGCGGAAGGCCCAGTACGACTTCTGGCACAACGCCCACGGGGTGCAGGACGCCTTCCTCGCCACCGCCCAGGCCACCATGGCCCACCTGCGCCGGCACCTGAGCGACGCCGAGTTCGCGGGCATCGCCGGCTTCGACCCGTACAACGAGCCGTACGCCGGCAGCTACGACTCCGGGCAGACCTCGCGCACCTGGGAGCAGGATCTGCTCTGGCCCTTCTACGTCAGGTTCCGCGCCCGCATGGACGCCGCCGGCTGGCAGGACAAGCCCGCCCTCGTCGAGCCGAACCTCTTCTGGAACGCCAACCTCGCCCCGCAGAAGCAGGAAGGCGGCCTGCTGGACGCGGGCACGCTGGGCCCGGACTACGTGTTCAACACCCACTTCTACGACCAGAAGGCCATCTCCGGCATCCTGATGTGGGGCAAGGCGGCCGACGGCCAGTACGCCGCCGACTTCGCCACCGTCCGCGACCGCGCCGCGGCCGCCGGCACCGCGGCCCTCGTCAGCGAGTTCGGCCACCCCCTGTCCGGCACGGTGTCCGACAAGGCGCCGACCGTCCTGAAGGCCATGTACCAGGCCCTCGACTCCCGCCTGAAGGGGGCCGGCTGGTGGACCGCGCCGGCCGCCTCCGGCCCGGTGCTGTCCGGCACCCAGTGGCAGTGGGACCTCTACAACGGCCGGCACCACGAGCTGATGAACGGCAACCCCGGCAAGGCGCTCACCGCCGGGGACGCCTGGAACGACGAGGACCTCTCGGCGGTGCGGCTGAACGACTCCGGGAGCGCCGCCCTGCGCCAGGACGCCCGCCTCCTGGACCGCCTCTACCCGAGCGCCACGGCCGGCACGGCCCTCGCCTTCACCTACGAGGACCGCTCCCGGGACGGTTCCACCACCCTCACCTGGAACCCGGTGCCGGCGTCCCTGCCGAACGTGGCCAAGCTCGTGGGCCCGGGGCAGTACGGGCTGCTGGTGTGGCGCTCCGGCGACGGCACGGCACCCACCGAACTGCATCTGCCGGCGTCCTTCCCGGCCGCCGCGACCACGGTCGTCTCCGACCTCGGCGCCGTCCACGCCCCGCCCGCGTACGCCTCCGCCACCCCGGTCGCCGTGGCCGGGGAACCGGGCGGTACGGGGAGCCGGCGGCTGCTGCTCACCGACGCGGACTCCGGCGTCCTGCACTACGCCCTGGTCACCAACGGCACCGCGGCACCCCCGGCGGAGCTGCTGAGCGCGGCGAAGGCGGAGCTGGCCGGATGGGCGGCGGCGCGGTTCTGACGGCACGGGTGTGGCCTCCGGAACGAGTGGGGGCACCCCGGAGGCCACGGTTCGACGGGGGTCAACCGCCGCTCGGACCCGTCCAGTCGGACGGGACGTGCCCCAGCCGGACGCGCTGCGGATGGTCGCCGACCGGGACCGACGCCACCTTCCTGCCGGTGGCGAAGTCGATCGCCGTCACCTGGTCGGCGCCGCTCTCCGAGACGATGCAGTCCTTGCCGTCCCCGCTGACCGTCGCCCAGTACGGCTTGGACGCCGTGACCAGCGGCCCCTCCTGGAGCGTCGTCCGGTCGACCACGGTGGCGTAGTCGTCCATGGTGCCCGCCACGCACAGCTTGGTGCCCTCGGGGTTCATCGAGATGCCGTGGTGGCGCGAGTCGTTGACCCAGGTGGTGCGGTCCTCGCTGGTCGCCGGGTTCTTCGGCAGCGTCTTCATCCGGGTGATCTTGTCGGCGGCGACGTCGTACTCGAGGAAGCCGTTGAAGAACGACACCTGGAAGTACAGCTTGGACTCGTCGGGGGAGAACACGGCCGGGCGGACCGCGTCGGAGAAGTCCTTCAGTCCGTACGCGTCCAGCCGCTGCCGCATGTCGACGGTCTTGACCTGCTGGTACGTCCTCGCGTCCACGACCGTGATGCGCCGGTCGCCCTTCGTCCAGTCCCAGCCGGGGTCGTCCAGCGCGGTGTTGACGTCACCGATCGACATGTTCCAGATGTACCTGCCGTCCTTGGTGAAGATGTTCTCGTGCGGCTTGTCGCCGGTCTTGAACGACCCGAGTTGCCTCCCGGTGCCGATGTCGAGGACGTGGACGGTGTTCGCGGTCGAGGCGGAGACCGCCACCCGGGTGCCGTCCGGGGAGACCGCCATGTGGTCGGCGCGGTAACCGGCGACCGGGAAGCGCCAGTTGACCTTTCCGCTGGCCAGGTCGATGGAGACGACGTCCGCGAAGCTCGGCCGGGATACCACCACCGACCGGCCGTCCGGAGTCGAGTACATGTCGTCGGCGAACTGGTCGTGGCCCTCGCCGACGCTGTTGCGTATCGCCTGGAAGTAGATCCACCTGATCGGATCCGCGTTGATCTCCGCCATCCGCGCGTCCTTGTCCGGGACGACGTCGATCCGGCCGATCTTCGCGAAGTCGCCGGAGGAGCGGATCACATCGGCGGTGCCGTCCCAGTTGTTGCCGACGAACAGCACCTCGCGCAGCCCGTCCGGAGCGGCTGCGCTTGCGGAGGCGGCGGTCGCCGGGGCCGCGGCGGTCAGGACGAGGGCGGCGGCCACGGAGCACAGGTGTCTGGTTCTGGAGGCAGCCATGACGGCTCTCTTTCCTCGGGGGGAATCTGAACACGGGTGGCTTCACAGTGAACTTACTGAAAAGTAAGGAGGGGGGCGCCTTCTCGACAAGATGTGTGCACGACAAGATTGGGGTGATCGGTGAGACGACGGAGGGGGACGCGTGGGGGGCAGGCTCAGAGCGCCGACGGGACGCTACGGCGGACGGTCCGCCGAGGAACGGCAGGCCGAGCGCCGCCGCCGCTTCCTCGACGCCGCCCTGCGCCTGTTCGGCGACACGCCCGGCTACCGGGGCACCACCGTGGCCGCGCTGAGCCAGGCGGCGGGCCTGTCCACGCGCCAGTTCTACGAGGAGTTCCGCACCCTGGAGGACGTCCTCGCCGCCCTGCACCTGGAGGTGAACGGCCGGGCCGAACAGGCCGTCCTGGACGCCCTCGCCACCGCCGGGGGCCTGCCGCTGGCCGAGCGCGCCGCCGTGCTCTTCCGGGCCTACGCCCACGGCATCACCAGCGACCCGCGCCGCATCCGCATCGCGTTCGTGGAGATCATCGGGGTCAGTCCGCGCCTGGAGGAACAGCGCCTGGCCCGCCGCGCCCGCTGGGTCGACCTGATCCGTGCCGAGGCGGACGCCGCCGTGGCCCGCGGCGAGGCGGCGCCGCGCGACTACCGCCTCGCGGCCACGGCCTTCATCGGCAGCGTCAACGGTCTGCTGCACGACTGGACGGCCGGCTGGGTGGACGCCACGCTCGACGAGGTCGTGGACGAGCTGGTCCGGCTGCTGCTGGGCATGCTCCGGCCCGGCGACTGGCACCCCGCGCACCCCTGACGCCCGGCCCGCGCTGCCGTGGCCGGCCAGGTCGGCGCGGGCCGCCCGGCCGGGCTCGGCGCGCGCGATCGGGCCGGGCTCGGCGCGCGCGATCGGGCCGGAGCTGGTCTGCTGGTGCGGGGGACCGTCGTACCCGTACTCCGGAGAGAAGCATGAGTACCTATCGAGTCGCGCAGGTCACCGCGCCGGGCGGCGCGTTCGAGCTGGTCGAGCGCGAGGTGCCGCGGCCGGGGCCCGGCCATGTGCGGATCGCCGTGGAGGCGTGCGGGATCTGCCACAGTGACGCCATGTTCGTCAACGCCGCGGTACCCGGCGTCACCTTCCCCGTGGTTCCCGGGCACGAGATCGCCGGACGCGTGGAGGAGCTGGGCGAGGGCGTCCAGGAGTGGGGCTACCAGGCGGGCGACCGGGTGGCGGTCGGCTGGTTCGGCGGCAGCTGCGGCCACTGCGTGCCGTGCCGCCAGGGCGACTTCATCGACTGCACCACCCTCAAAGTGCCCGGCTGGGCCTACGACGGGGGCTTCGCCGACAAGGTGATCGCGCCCGTCGACGCCCTGGCCCGCGTTCCCGACGCGGTGGCCGCTACCGACGCGGGCCCCATGGCCTGTGCGGGCGTGACCACGTACAACGGGCTGAGGCACAGCCCGGCCCGGCCCGGGGACCTGGTCGCGGTCCTCGGTCTCGGCGGCCTCGGCCACCTCGGCGTCCAGTACGCGGCGGCCATGGGCTTCGAGACCGTGGCGATCGCCCGGGGCGCGGAGAAGGCGGACTTCGCCAAGCAGCTCGGCGCGCACCACTACGTGGACAGCACGTCCGGGACCCCGGTCGCCGAGGCCCTGCAGTCCCTCGGCGGCGCCAAGGCCGTGCTGGCCACCGCCGGGAACTCCGAGGCCATCTCGGCGACCGTGGACGGCCTCGCCCCCCGCGGGGAGCTGGTGGTCATCGGAGCGGACGCCGAGCCCCTCGGTATCAGTCCGTTCCAGGTGATCCTGGGCAGCCGCGTGGTCCGCGGGCACGCCTCCGGCACCTCGCGGGACATCGAGGACACCATGGCCTTCAGCGCCCTGCACGGCATCCGCCCGATGACCGAGACGGTTCCGCTGGAGCAGGCCGGGGAGGCGTACGACAAGATGCTGGCCGGCGCCGCCCGGTTCCGGATGGTGCTCACCGCCGGCTGACCCGCCGGGGCCGCCTCAGCCGCCCAGCCGGTCCAGCGCGGCCAGTACCGGCCCGGCGCCGTCCTCGGCCCGGACCCGCGCGCCCAGGGCGCGGGCGCGCCGCCGGTACGCCGGGTCCCGGGTGGCCCGCACCAGCGCCGCGGCCAGCGCGTCCACGCTCAGGCGGCGCAGCGGTACGACGGCGGGGGCGACCCCCAGCGCGACCAGCCGGGCGGACCAGAAACCCGCGTCGAACTGGACCGGCACCGGCACGGCCGGCACCCCGGCGCGCAGCCCGGCCGCCGTGGTGCCCGCGCCCGCGTGGTGGACCACGGCGGCCATCTCCGGGAACAGCAGCGAGTGCGGCACCTCGCCGATGGTCAGCATGTCGTCCCCGTCCGCCGCCAGCCCGCCCCAGCCGCGCTGGATCACCCCGCGCAGCCCGGCGCGGCGCAGCGCCGCCACCACCCGCGCGCTGAGCCGCCCGGCATCCGGCACGGTGGCGCTGCCCAGCCCGACGAACACCGGCGGCGGCCCGGCGTCGAGAAACTCCCTTACCCTCGCGGGGAGTTGTTGTTCACCGTCGTACGGCCACCAGTAACCTCCCACCTCCAGACCCGCCCGCCAGTCCCGGGGCCGGGGCACCACCAGCGGGCTGAAACCGTGGTGCACCGGCCAGTTCCGCCGCTCCCGCGCGCGCTGCGCCGCACCGGTCCGCAGCGGGGGAAGGGCGAGCCGCTCGCGCAGGGCCGGGACGGCACCGGCGAAGACGTGCTCCACGGCGAGGCCCACCCCCTGCCCGGCGAGCCGGTTGACCGGCCCGCCCCAGGAGCCGACGCCGAGCATCGCGGGGGCGAATTCGCGGGTGGCGGCGAGGGGTTGGAGATACACGCCGAGGCTTGGCAGCCGCAACCCCTCGGCGATCGTGTGCCCGAGCGGGGCCAGGGAGGCGGACAGCAGCAGGACGTCGCTGTCCCGCGCCGCGACGACCAGGTCCTCGGTCAGGCGTCCCGCCAGGCGCCGCGCCAGGCCCACCACGCGCAGCAGCTTCCCGGCGCCGCTCGTGCTGCGGTGCAGGCCCCGGCCGCGCGGGGACTCCAGCTCCGCCCGCGGATCCACCGGCAGCGCGTGGAACCGCACCCCCGACCCGGCCACCAGCGGTGCGAAGCGGCCGTGTGTGACCAGGGTGACCTCGTGCCCGGCCCGGACGAGCCGGTGTCCGAGACCGGTGTAGGGGGCGGCGTCACCCCGGGATCCCGCCGTCATGATGGCAACGCGCACGACGGCCAGTATGGCCGTTCCACGCCGGGCTGTGTCCTGGACGCGTACAACGCCCCTACCGGGAAGGGCACTTCCCGGGTGCCGCGGACCCGCACCGGCGCCGCCGACCAGAAGGGGCCCCGACCTGACGGCCCACCCTCGGGCGGCGGCCACCGCCACCAGGACCACCGCGACGCCCGCGCCCCCCGGCCCCGCCGCCCGCGCCGAGCCCGCCCGGGGCCCGCGCCCCCGGCCCCGTCGCCCGCCCGTCCGGCAGTGCCGAGTCCGTCCGAGGCCCGCGATGGCGATCGCGCTGCCTCTCCGGCAGGCCGTCCGGGAGTGCCGAGCCCGCCCGAGGCCTGCGCCCCCGGCTCCGTCGCCCGCCCGTCCGGCAGTGCCGAGTCCGTCCGAGGCCCGCGATGGCGATCGCGCTGCCTCTCCGCCCGTCCGCCCGGGAGGCCGCGCCGAGTCCGCCCGAGTCCCGTGATGGCGATAGCGCCGCCTCTCCGGCAGGCCGTCCGGGAGTGCCGAGCCCGCCCGAGGCCCGCGCCCCCGTCGCCCGCCCATCCGGCAGTGCCGAGTCCGTCCGAGGCCCGCGATGGCGATCGCGCTGCCTCTCCGCCCGTCCGCCCGGGAGGCCGCGCCGAGCTCACCCGAGTCCCGCGATGGCGATAGCGCCGCCTGCCCGGCAGGCCGTCCGGGAGTGCCGAGCCCGCCCGAGGCCTGCGCCCCCGGCTCCGTCGCCCGTCCGCCCGGCAGCGCCGAGCCCGCCCGACGCCCCCGCCCCGCGACGAGGGCGGTGTCCGCCCACATCGAGCACTCGTCGGGCTAGGAGACGACCTGCACGCGAACCGCCCCGGAGTACGGGTGCGGGCGCGGGGCGTCGTGGGGTGGAGCGCCTGGAGGCGCTGCCCCCGGCGCTCTCACGCCTCCTCGCGCCTCGCGGCCCGCTCCGCTCACGCCTCCTCGCGCCTCGCGGCCCGCTCCCCTCATGCCCCCGCGCCCCGCGGCCCCGCTCCGCTCAGGCCCCGAGTTGCCGGGCGGCGGCCTCCACGGTCTGCTCCAGCAGCGTGGCGATGGTCATCGGACCGACCCCGCCCGGCACCGGGGTGATCAGCGAGGCCCGTTCCACTGCCGAGTCGAAGTCGACGTCGCCGACGTTGCCCGGGTTGTAGCCCGCGTCGACCACGACCGCGCCCGGCTTGACGTCCTGCCCGCGGATCAGCCGCGGCCGGCCGACCGCGGCCACGACGATGTCCGCCTCGCGGACCGCCGCCGACAGGTCCCGGGTGCGCGAGTGGCAGTACGTCACGGTCGCGTCCCGGGCCAGCAGCAGCATGCCCACCGGCTTGCCGAGGATCGCGCTGCGGCCCACCACCACGGCCCGCTTCCCCGACGGGTCGACGCCGTACTCGTCCAGCAGCCGCAGGATGCCCCCCGGCGTGCAGGAGACGAAGCCCGGCAGCCCGAAGCTCATCGTGGCGAACGAGGCGAAGGTGACGCCGTCCACGTCCTTCTCCGGCGCGATCGCCTCGAACGCGGCGCGTTCGTCGACGTGGTCGCCCACCGGGTGCTGCAGAAGGATTCCGTGCACCCCCGGGTCGGCCGACAACTCCCGCAGTACACCGACGAGTTCGGTGGTCGTGGTGGCCGCGGGCAGCGCCACGTGCCGGGACTCGATGCCGGCCTTGCGGCAGCGGTTCTGCTTCATGCGGACGTACGTCACCGAGGCCGGGTCCTCGCCGACCAGCACGGTCGCGAGGCAGGGCGCGGTGCCGGTGCGCTCGGTGAGGCCGGCGGCCTTCCGCGCGGTCTCCTCGACCGTGCGGCGGGCGAGCGCGGTGCCGTCCATGAGACGGGCCTGGGTCATGCTGCACACTCCTGGGCTGGATCGGTTCTCTCGCCCAGGCGCGCGGCAGCCACCACGGACCGCTCCCCGGTGGTGCTCCACCTCAGCGCCAGTCACGGCCCGAGGACAGCGTAACCGAGCCGGTCCGGCGCGCACCGGGAAGGTCCAGGTCAGCCGACCTGGACCTGTGTTGCCCTTTCCGCCGGCGCCGGTCCCGGCCGCCCCGGACCTACTCGTCCCAGGCCTGGATGATGAGCTGGCCGGCGATCTTGCCGTCCCGCAGGGTGACCATCGACTCGGCGAGGACCCGGGTGCCGTCCGCGTACTCGCAGGACTCGCTGTAGGCGGCATGGTCGCCCTGTACGACGCACTGGTCCAGCCTGTGCGTCATGTCGCGGCTGTAGACGTCGTCCAGCAGCTCGGCGATCTGGCCCCGGCCGTGCAGGACCGTCGGGTGGCTGGGCTGGTTGTTGCGGTCGACGATGCGGATCTCCGCGTCGTCCGCGTAGAGCGACAGCAGGTTGTTGCCGGTGTTCCCCTCGATGGCCCGGCGCAGTGTCTCGGTGTCGAAACCGGACCCCGTGGTGGTACTCATCGTGACCTCCTTCAGGCGCCCGCGGCCCGACCGGGAGCGGGCCGCACGGGCCTCCTCTCCGAGGCTCCTCCGCCCCGGCGGCCACGGCAAGCGCAGCCGTCGCGCTCCGCCTCACGGGTGAGCGCGGTCCGCCGCCCGTGTCCGGCGGGGGCCCGCCGCCGTTGCTGAGGACATGATCTCAACACGACGTATCGCCGCCGCCGTCGGACTGGCCGCCGGGATCGCCGGTCTCGCCGCACCGCAGGCGAACGCGGCGGACACCGGCACACCGCTCGTCGGGAAGCTCGGCGTGCTGACCACGCTGGACTCGCTCGCCGGCGGTGACATCCCCGCACCGCAGCGGGACCGTGTCCCGCGGGTCTCCGAGCAGGTGGGGGAGCTGAAGCACCTCCGTGAGCTGAACCAGCTGAACCAGCTGGAGCAGGTCATCGCGCCCGCGGCGCCCCTGCTCGGCCTGGTCGGCGCCATCCACTGACGAGACCGCGCGAGGTGAGGGCCGCCCCCGGCCGGGGGCGGCCCTCACCGCTGTCCGCGGACGGTGCCGGCGTCCCCTGGCGGAAAGATCCACGATCACCCTCGTGGTCCGTCCCGCTACCGATCGGTCGCGCGTAGGGTCGGCCCGGAAGGCAACCGAAGGAAGGGACCAGACGATGGCGCAGGAAGTGCGCGGCGTGATCGCACCGGGCAAGGACGAGCCCGTACGGGTCGAGACGATCGTGGTGCCGGACCCGGGACCCGGCGAAGCCGTCGTACGCGTCCAGGCCTGCGGGGTCTGTCACACCGATCTGCACTACAAACAGGGTGGAATCTCGGACGACTTCCCCTTCCTGCTCGGCCACGAGGCCGCCGGTGTCGTGGAGTCCGTCGGCGAGGGCGTCACCGACGTCGCCCCCGGTGACTTCGTGATCCTGAACTGGCGTGCGGTGTGCGGGCAGTGCCGGGCCTGCCTGCGCGGCCGGCCCTGGTACTGCTTCGACACCCACAACGCGCGGCAGAGGATGACCCTCGCCGCGACCGGCCAGGAGCTGTCCCCGGCGCTGGGGATCGGCGCCTTCGCCGAGAAGACGCTCGTCGCGGCCGGCCAGTGCACCAAGGTCGACCCGGCCGTCTCCCCGGCGGTCGCGGGCCTCCTCGGCTGCGGGGTGATGGCCGGTATCGGCGCCGCGATCAACACCGGGGGTGTGGGCCGCGGGGACTCGGTCGCCGTCATCGGCTGCGGCGGAGTCGGCGGCGCGGCGATCGCCGGGGCGAGCCTGGCCGGCGCGGCGAGGATCATCGCCGTGGACATCGACGGCCGCAAGCTGGACAAGGCCCGCACGCTGGGCGCCACCCACACGGTCAACTCCAAGGAGAGCGACCCGGTCGAGGCGATCCGCGAGCTGACCCGCGGCTTCGGCGCCGACGTCGTCATCGAGGCCGTCGGCTGCCCGGAGACGTACCGTCAGGCCTTCTACGCCCGCGACCTCGCCGGCACCGTCGTCCTCGTCGGCGTCCCCACCCCCGAGATGAAGCTCGAACTGCCCCTGCTGGACGTGTTCGGCCGCGGTGGCGCCCTGAAGTCCAGCTGGTACGGCGACTGTCTGCCCACCCGTGACTTCCCCATGCTGATCGACCTCCATCTGCAAGGCCGCCTGCCCCTCGACGCGTTCGTGACCGAGACCGTCCGACTCGACGAGGTGGAGCAGGCGTTCGAGCGGATGCACCACGGTGACGTACTTCGTTCGGTGGTGGTGTTCTGATGACCGTACGCATCGAACGCCTCGTCACCTCCGGGCAGTTCACCCTCGACGGCGGCACCTGGGACGTCGAGAACAACGTGTGGATCGTCGGCGACGAGCGAGAGGTGATCGTCATCGACGCCGCCCACGACGCCGAGGCCATCGCCCGCGCCGTCGCCGGCCGGCGCCTCACCGCCATCGTGTGCACCCACGCCCACAACGACCACGTCAACGCCGCCCCCGAACTCGCCGACCTGACCGGCGCCACCATCTGGCTGCACCCCGACGACCTGCCGCTGTGGAAGCAGACCCACCCCCACCGCGACCCCGACCGGCACCTCCTCGACGGCCAGGTCATCGAGGCCGCCGGTGCCGACCTGACCGTCCTGCACACCCCCGGCCACGCACCGGGCGCCGTCTGCCTGTACGACCCCGGCCTCGGCACCGTGTTCACGGGCGACACCCTCTTCCAGGGTGGCCCCGGCGCCACCGGCCGCTCCTACTCCCACTTCCCGACGATCATCGACTCCGTCCGCAACCGCCTCCTCACCCTCCCCGCGGACACCAAGGTCCTCACCGGGCACGGGGACGCCACCACCGTCGGCGCCGAGGCACCCCACCTGGAGGAGTGGATCGCCCGCGGCCACTGAGCCACGGAACGCCCCGCGAAAACCGACAGAGGATGTCCGGCTTCCCGGTGACAGTGAGCACGACAGCACATCGCACCCATCGCACCGCACGGAGGCCGGACATGTCAGGACCGCTGGAAGGCAAGGTGGCGCTGGTCGCCGGGGCGACCCGGGGCGCGGGCCGCGGCATCGCCGTGGAACTCGGCGCGGCCGGCGCCACCGTCTACGTCACCGGCCGCAGCACCCGCGCCCACCGCTCCGAGTACGACCGCCCGGAGACCGTCGAGGACACCGCCGACCTCGTCACCGCGGCCGGCGGGCAGGGCATCGCCGTACCCGCCGACCACCTGGACAAGACCGCCATACGCGACCTCGTGGACCGCGTCGCGGACGAGCAGGGCCGCCTCGACGTCCTCGTCAACGACATCTGGGGCGGCGAGAAGCTGTTCTCGTGGGACACCCCCGTCTGGGAGCACGACCTCGACAACGGGCTCCGGCTCCTCCGCCTGGCCGTCGAGACCCACGCCGTCACCAGCCACTACGCGCTGCCGCTGCTGCTGCGCCACCCCGGCGGTCTGGTCGTGGAGGTCACCGACGGCACCGCCGACTACAACCGCGACACCTACCGCGTGAACTTCTTCTACGACCTCGCCAAGGCGTCCGTCCTGCGCATGGCCTTCGCCCTCGGCCACGAACTCGGCCGGCGCGGCGCGACGGCCGTGGCCCTGACCCCGGGCTGGATGCGCTCGGAGATCATGCTCGAAGCGTTCGGCGTCCGCGAGGACAACTGGCGCGACGCCCTGGAACGCGAACCCCACTTCGCCATCTCCGAGACCCCGCGCTTCACCGGCCGGGCCGTCGCCGCCCTGGCCGCCGACCCGGACGTGTCCCGGTTCAACGGGCAGTCCCTCTCCAGCGGCGGCCTGGCGCGGGCGTACGGCTTCACCGACCTCGACGGCAGCCGGCCGGACGCCTGGCGGTACCTGGTCGAGGTGCAGGACGCGGGCAAGCCGGCCGATGTCACCGGATACCGGTGAGAACCGGGCGCGGTACCGGTGCCGGACGTCACCGGATCCCGGCGGACCCGGCCCCGCACCGGTGAAACCGGGCCCGGGGAGCCGTACCGTCGGCCCATGACTGATCCGACACGGTTCGCGGGACACGGAGTTCTCGTCACGGGCGGCGGCCGCGGCATCGGCGCGGCCGTCGCCCGGCGCATCGCCGAGGAGGGCGGCCGGGTGCTGGTCACCGACCGGGACCTGCCGAAGGCCGAGCGGACCGCCGCCGCGCTGCGCGGGGAGGGCCGCACCGCCGAGGCGTTCGCCTGCGACGTGGCCGACCGCACCGCCGTGGAGGCGGCCGTCGCCCGAGCCGTCACCGCGTTCGGCTCGCTCGACGTGCTCGTCAACTGCGCCGCCCACTGCACCCCGGACGTCCCGCGCTACGAGGAGGACCCCGACGACTCCTGGGCACACGACCTCGACGTCACCCTCACCGGCGCCCACCGCTGCTGCCGGGCCGCGCTGCCCCACCTCGCCGCCTCCGGCCGCGGGGCGATCGTGAGCATCGGCTCCGTCAACGGCCTGCAGGACTTCGGCAACCACGCCTACAGCGCGGCCAAAGCCGGCCTCGCCTCCCTCACCCGCACCCTCGCCGGGCACGCGGCGGCCCGGGGCGTCCGGGTCAACCTCGTGGTGCCGGGCACGGTCCGCACCTCGGCGTGGGAAGGGCGCGAGGACGCCCTCGACGCCGTCCGCGCCCTGTATCCGCTCGGCCGGGTCGGCGAACCGGAGGACATCGCCGCCGCGGTCGCCTTCCTCGCCTCCCGCGACGCCGCCTGGATCACCGGCACCGCCCTCGTGGTCGACGGCGGCCTCACCGCCGTCAACACCGGCTTCCACACGGCCGTACGACGCTCCTGACCGCCGCCGGCACCGGGCCCGCACCACGTCCTCACCGGCCCGCGTACGCCGTCCCGGCCGCGCTCAGCCTGAGGCCGCCGCCAGCACCCGCAGCACCCGCTCGGTGTCGGCCCCGGTGGTGCGCCAGTTGCTGAACGCCGCGCGCAGCCCGGGCACCCCGCCGTACACCGTCGGGGTCAGATAGGCCTCGCCGGACGCGGCGACCGCCCGGGCCAGCGCCGCCACCCGCTCCGGCGAGGGATCCGCGGCGAGGGTGAAGCACACGACGTTGAGCCGGACCGGGGCCAGCAGGCGCAGGCCCGGCAGCCCGTCGATGCCCGCGCCGAGCGTGCGGGCCAGGGCCACGTTGCGTTCCACGATCTCCCGGTGTCCCGACCGCCCGTACGCCACCAGCGAGAACCAGGCCGGCAGGGCCCGCAGCCGGCGCGAGTTCTCCGGGGTCAGATGCAGGAACTCCGGTTCGTCCCCGGGCAGGCCCAGATACGGGGAGGCGTTGTGGAACACCGCCACCTGCAGATCGCGTCGCCGGGTGAACTGGACGGCCGCGTCATAGGGGACGTTGAGCCACTTGTGCAGGTCCACGCAGACCGAGTCGGCCGCGTCCAGCCCGTCGACCAGCGCGGCGTGCTGCGGGGAGAGCGCCGCGAAGGCACCGAACGCCGCGTCCACGTGCAGCCAGAAGTCGTACCGCTCCTTCAGCGCCGCGATCGCCCGCAGATCGTCGAAGTCGACGGTGTCCACGGTGCCCGCGTTCGCGACCACGATCACCGGCCGGCCCGCCCGCTCGGCCAGGGCCGCCTCCAGCGCGGTCACGTCGACGGCCTCCCGGTTGCCGGGCAGCAGCGGCACCCGGCACAGCCGGTCCCGGCCCAGGCCCAGCACCGACATCGCCTTCGTGACGCTGGAGTGCGGGCTGCCCGAGAGCACGTCGAGCGGGCCCAGCGCGGCGGCGCCGGCCCGGGACACGTCCACGCCCAGCCGTTCACCGGCCCATTCCCGGCCGATCGCCAGACCGACCGTGTTCGACACGGTCGCGCCCGTCACGAACGCCCCGCTGTGCGCCTCTCCCAGCCCGAACAGCTCCCGCAGCCACGCCACCGTCTCCCGCTCCAGCTCCTGCGCCCAGGACCCGCCGGCCCCGGACAGGTTCTGGTCGAACGCGGACGTCAGCCAGTCCCCGGCGACGGCCGCGGGCGTCGCACCGCCGGTGACGAAGCCGAGGTAGCGCGGACCGGCGGAGCCGGAGAAGCCGGGCGCCCACCGCTCGGCGAACCGGGCGAGCGCGCCGTCACCGCCCGTACCCCCCTCCGGGAGAGGATCCCGTCCGGGCACCGGCCCGGGCGCGGCGACCGGTCGCTCGGCCAGTCCCGTCACCTCCCGGGCGGCGATGTCACAAGCGGCCTGCAGCAGTTCGGGGAGCCGGGCGAGATCACCGGCGAGCATGCGGTGCATGCGCCGCAGCGTAGACCGGAGCGACCGCCGGACCTCTGGTCCCCCGCTTCTCCGCCGAGGGCGTCACGACCTGAAGTTCACCGTTTCGTCACAGCCTGACCGGAACCACAACCCTGCCCCGCCCGGGCGGGTCTAGTAGTCACAGACCGCGGGAATCGCGCTGGAGAGCACCGGGGAGGCCCGGGCGATCGAACCGGCACACGGCGAAGGGGAAGAGGCCGCCATGGGGGCTATACGCACAAGAGGCGTGGTGGCGCTGGGCGTCACGGGACTGGTGGCGCCGCTCGCGCTCGCGCTGACCGCGGCGCCGGCGCAGGCCGCGAGCTGCACCACGCGGACGGGGCCGTACCAGAAGCAGGTGGAGAAGTTCCTGGGCCGGCCGGTCGACGGCAGGCAGTCCGCCACCGACTGCCGGGCCATCCAGGCCTTCCAGAACAAGCACGGCATCACCCCGGCGATCGGCTACGCCGGTTCCGTCACCTGGGGGGTGATGGACCTCATGAACAAGCAGAAGGCCGTCGGGAACAAGCCGAACAGGGACGGCAAGTGCCCGGTGGACAAGGGCCGGATCGCCTGCGTGAACCTCACGCTCCAGCTCAGCTGGGTCCAGGACGGCAGCCGGCTCGTCTTCGGCCCGGTGCCGGTGCGCACCGGACGCGACGGCTACGAGACGCGCACCGGCCTGAAGAAGATCTACTGGCGTGACATCGACCACCGTTCGACCATCTACGACGTGCCGATGCCCTACAGCCAGTTCTTCGACGGCGGCCAGGCCTTCCACTCGGTGGGCCTGAGCATGTGGAACCCGCCGGGTTCGCACGGCTGCGTCAACATGACGACCAAGGACGCCAAGAAGTACTGGTCCCTGCTGAGGAACGGCGACGACGTCTTCGTGTACGGCCGGAAGCCGGGCACCTGAGCCGGTGGCCGACCTGCGGGGCCGGCGCATTGACGTGATGAGTAACACGGTCCGTAATGTCCGGATTGCGGATACTTACTCACAGCGTCTTCACCTCGGTCGGCATATGCTTCACAGCATGTCCACCACTGTTGAAGCCGTCTCCGAGCGATCGGCCGCGGAGGTCAACGAGGAGATCCGGGCCCTGTGGCGCCGGTCGGGCGGGACACTGACCACCGAGCAGCGCGCGGAGTACCAGCGCCTCGTGATGGAGTGGGCCGCCGCGGCCCCGCACCCGCACCGGGCGGTCTGACCGACCTCGCGCACATCGCACCAGGGGCACCCGTGAGTGTACGGGTGCCCCTGTCGTCGTGCCCTGACCGTCCGCTCAGCCCCACGTCGCCGAGTAGTGCCGCTGATACGCCTTGCGGTCCTGCTCGGCCCGGATGTACCGGGTCGCGACCAGCGCGATCAGGCTGCCCGCGATGACCAGCAGCCCCGGCCCGACGTTCCGGGTGTCCGTCAGCCGCGCCAGCAGGGTGCTGCCCTCCGACGCGCCCGTCACCGGGGCCGAGGAGCCCGGCGAGGCCGCGCTGGGGGCCATCGCCCCCTGGGCACCCGCCGCCGACGGCGCGGGGGAGGGAGTGCCGCCAGGGGTGCCGCCCGCGTTCTGCGCCGACACGATCAG
Source organism: Streptomyces sp. NPDC029151 (assembly GCF_055564315.1). Classification (NCBI taxonomy): domain Bacteria; kingdom Bacillati; phylum Actinomycetota; class Actinomycetes; order Kitasatosporales; family Streptomycetaceae; genus Streptomyces; species Streptomyces sp. NPDC029151. Next base: position 227,183 of record NZ_JBVHWQ010000001.1, on the reverse strand, counting down.
CCGGACCCCGAGCGCCGTCAGGGCCTTCGTCACCGGCTGGAAGAACGTCGTCCCGCCCGTCGTGCAGTCACCGTTCCCGCCCGAGGTGACACCGAGCGCCACGCCCTCGGAGAACATCGGGCCGCCGCTGTCCCCCGGCTCGGCGCACACGTTCGTCTCGATGAGCCCGGTGACCGTCCCCTCCGGATAGTTGACGGTCGCGTTCAGCGCGGTGACCTGGCCGTCGTGCAGACCGCTGGTGCTGCCGCTGCGGAACACCCGCTGCCCGACCGCCGGATCGGCGGCCCCGGTGATCCGCACCCCCTTGCCGCCGCCGATCGCGACGACGTCGGCACCCGCGCCCGCCTTGCCGCCGTCGTACTGCACGAGCGAGAAGTCACTGCCCGGGAACGCGCTGTTCACCGTCGTGCCGAGCTGCCGGTTCCCCTGGTTGTCGGCGAACCAGGTGGACCCCGACGGCCCGCAGTGGCCGGCCGTCAGGATGAACTCCGACTGCCCGTTGGTGACGTTGAACCCCGCCGAGCAGCGGCCGCCCGTCGACAGGATCGGCTGGGCGCCGTTCAGCCGCGTGGTGAACGCGCCCTTCGTCCGCTCCATGTGCACAAAACCGCCGATCCCGGCGGCGACCCGGCTCAGCCGGGACCAGTCACCGGCGGACACCGTGCGGTCCGCCCGTACCACCACCCGGTTGGTCCGGTAGTCCACCGCCCACGCCGTGCCCGGCACCCGGGGAGCGGAACGCAGCGTCGCCGTCGCCGACTTCAGTTCGTCCATGCTGTGCGCGACGACCTTGGCCTCGGCCCCGGCCCGCCGCACCTCCCGCGCCGCCGTCGCGTCGGTCACCGCCACCACCGGCCGCCCGTCCGCGCCGATCCAGTTGCCCGCCGTGCGGGCGGTGCCGAGCCGCGCCGCCAGCGCGGCACCCGTGTCGCCCCTGGCGGCGAGCGGTCTGGCGGAGGCGGGGGGCGTTTCGCTCGCCATGGCCGCCTGGGTGACCATCGCGCCCCCCAGGAGGAGTCCGCCGACCGCCGCCAGCCGTGTCACTCGCCGGACGACCCGTCGTCGTGCGTGCCGCATGCATGGCTCCCGAAGCCGAACCCGAACGCGCGCTGCCCGTACCGGCACCGCGAGGCCCCCGTACCGTCGAGGGCCCGCACCTCCATACGGCGTCCGGGGCCACGGCGTTCACCGGTGGCGGCGAACTCCCGCACCCGGTCAGCTCTTGCGGGCCACCCCGCCGAACATCGCGACCTCCTCCGGCTCGGCCCCGGTACCGCCCTCCGGACGCCACCTCGAGCAGGACACCACGCCCGGCTCCAGCAGCTCCAGACCGTCGAAGAACCGGGCCACGTCCTTCGGCGTGCGCTGCGTCAGCTTCGGAGTGCCGTGCTCGTTCCAGAACTTCACCGCCTCGTCCACGTCCGGCATCGACGGGCTGGTGACGGTGTGCGACAGCACCAGATGGCTGCCCGCGGGCAGCCGGTCCGTCAACTGCCGCACCAGGCCGTACGGATCCTCCTCGTCACCGACGAAGATGACCACCCCGAGCAGCATCAGCGCCACCGGCTCACTGAAGTCCAGTGTCTTCGCCGCGTGTTCGAGGATCGCGTCGACATTGCGCAGGTCCTCGTCCAGATAGTCGGTACGGCCCTCCGGCGTGCTGGTCAGCAGGGCACGCGCGTGCGCCAGGACGAGCGGGTCGTTGTCGACGTACACGATCCGGGACTCCGGCGCGATCCGCTGCGCCACCTCGTGGGTGTTGTCGGCGGTGGGCAGCCCGGTGCCGATGTCCAGGAACTGCCGGATGCCCACCTCGCCGACCAGATGGCGCACGGCCCGGCCCAGGAAGAGCCGGTCGGCGCGCGCGTACTCCCCGATACCCGGGTGCAGTTGCCGGATCTGGTCGCCGGCCGCACGGTCGACCTCGTAGTGGTCCTTGCCGCCCAGCCAGTAGTTCCAGATCCGGGCGGTGTGCGGCTGGCCGGTGTTGATGCGGGCGCGCAGCGACGCGGCCACGTCGTTGGTGGCTGCCGGGTTGTCGGTCACGTGGGTCAGCTCCTGGATACCTGAGGGAGAACCTGCGGGAAGTACACCGTGCAGCACGCAATCTAGACGCCCGGGCCGGTCTCCGCAGACCGGCCCGGGGTTTCCGCGCCCGGAGCGAGCCGCGCCCAGCTGCGCGCGTCGCTCCACACCGACTCCGCCCCCACATAGGGCCGCAGACGGGCCGTCAGCTCCGGATCGCCCGCACCGGCCAGCTCGTCCGAGGCGATCTTGCGGGCGGCTCCGGCCAGGAAGTCGGCGATCGACTCCCGGGCGTCGTCCCGGGAGTCGACCAGCCGCAGCCCGGCCAGCGCGATCCCGTCCCGCCGGGCGGACTGCACGATCCGGGCGATCCGTCCCGGCGTCAGCGCGTTCTGCCGGTCGTGCACGAGCACCACCGGCCGCCCGCCCGCGCTCCAGTGCGCGGCCGTGTGCCGGACCGCCGGGAACAGCGGATCGAGCACCGGGAAGAGGGCCGGCAGCGTCCGCATCCGGGCCCGGTAGTCCTCCGCCCGCGACCGGGCCGCGGCCAGCCGGCCGAGGATCACCGCGGCCCCGGATCCGGGAGCCGACCGTACGAGCCGGTCGACGGTCGTGAAGAACGCCTCTCCGGTCGCGTCCCCGGCCCCGCCCGGGCCCACCCGCAGGAGTGCGTTGGCGGTCACCAGGAACTCCCGCCACCCCGCGGCACCGAAGTCCTCCGGCCCGCGCCGGTACAGGGCGACGGAGTCCTCCGGGCCGGCCGACAGCAGCCCCACGACCCTGTCCACGACCAGGAACGCCTTCTCCGTCAGGTGCACATGGGCCCGCCCGTGCACCGGCCCGTCCTCGGCCAGCAGCCACACCAGCACCGCCCGGTGCTTCTCGCGCAGCAGATGACCCGCCTTGTACTCCTCGGCGGGCGAGCGGATCCGGCGCCGGATCTCCCCGACGCACTCCAGGGCCGCCTCCACCGGCAGGGCCACGCTCGCGTGCGCGAACACCTCGGTGTTCCCGCCGACCAGGTTCTGCCCGTCCGACCCGGACTCGTCGCAGGCGACCTCCAGGACGCGGCCCGCCGCCGCCCACGGTCCACGCGCCCCGCCGACCCCGCCTGCGTCCACGTCACAGCCCTCCGTCCACGTGACAGTCCTCCGTCCCACCGACCCCACACCCGACTACCCGTGCCTCCCCTTCCGGCACCGCGCCGCCCCCGCCCGGCGCCGGCCGCCCTCCGCACACGACCGTCGGCCGAGCCACGGATTCAATTCGCTGGTGCGCGGCCCGGTGGCCCTTGTAGGTTGGCATCGCGACCGCGCCTCCGATGCGCTCGGCTGCGGCTACTTCCTCTGACAACCAAGTGACGCCGCCGCCTCTTTGATCTCGGCGGGCGCGGGCGCCCTCACCCGTCGCGTCGGCCCCTGGACCGGGCCGTTCCCTGCCTCGAATCCGGGGGGATTCGCTGCCTCGTCACACCCCACGCGTCTCCAAGATCTGGCCCGAGATGCTCGTCGCCCCGCACGTTTCGGCGGCGGCCGCCCGCTCCCCGCAGCCACCACGGAGCCCTCACGCACCCGCCGCGCGGGACTTCCGCACCCACGAGGGCGGCCCCGCCTTCGTCCGGGAGCCCCGCGAGGAACTGTTCCTCCTCGCGGTCGGCAACTTCGTCTCCCAGGAGACCTTCTACGAGAGCGCCGCGGACCGGGACGACCGGTACACCCGCCTCGTCGGTGAACTCGCCGTCCAGGACCCGGTGTGGACGGCCGGCCTGCTGCGCTGGCTCCGCGGCGAGGGCAACATGCGCACGGCGTCCCTGGTGGGTGCCGCCGCGTACGTACGGGCCCGGCTCCGGGCCGGGGCGACCGGCGGCCCGTCCAACCGGTCCGTGATCGACTCGGTGCTCCAGCGCGCCGACGAGCCCGGCGAGCTGCTCGCCCACTGGATCTCGGCCTACGGGCGGAACGTGCCGCAGCCCGTCAAACGGGGCGTCGCCGACGCCGTACGCCGGCTGTACACGTCCCGGTCCCTGCTCAAGTACGACACCCCGTCCAGGAGCTTCCGCTTCGGCGACGTGCTCAACCTGGTCCACGCCGGCCCCGACCCGGAGAAGCCCTGGCAGGCCGCGCTCTTCCGGTACGCCCTGGACCGCCGCCACCATCCGGAGCAGGCGGTACCGCCGGCCTCCGACCACCTGCTGACCGCCCACCGGGCGCTGATGGAGACGGCCGTGGGGGAGCGGCGGGCGGTGGTGACCGGGCCGGGCGGTCCCGAACGGCTGGCCGCGGCCGGCATGACGTGGGAGGCCGTGGCGGGCTGGCTGCAGGGGCCGGTGGACGCCGCCGTCTGGGAAGCCGTGATCCCCACGATGGCGCCGATGGCGCTCCTGCGGAACCTGCGGAACTTCGACGAGGCGGGGATCTCGGACGAGGTCGCGGCCCGGGTCGCCGCACGGCTCTCGGACGCCTCCGGGGTCGCCCGGTCCCGGCAGTTCCCCTTCCGCTACCTGGCCGCCCACCGGCACGCGCCGTCGCCGCGCTGGGCAGCGGCACTGGAACGGGCACTGGGTCACTCCCTGGCCTGCGTACCCGCCCTGCCCGGCCGGACCCTCGTCCTGGTGGACCGATCGGACTCCATGTTCTGGGACACCGTCTCCGAGCGGTCCCGGCTGACCCGGGCGGACGCGGCGGCCGTGTTCGGTACCGCGCTGGCCATGCGCGCCGAGCAGGCGGATCTGGTGGAGTTCGGCTGGCGCAGCGCAGAAGTGCCGTTCGAGCCGGGCGAGCCGGTCCTCGAGGTGCTGAAACGGTTCCACGCACTCGGCGGCACCCACACCACGAAGGCGGTGCGCACCCATTACCGGGACCACGACCGGGTCCTGATCGTCACCGACGAGCAGGCCGCCCCCCACGGCCCCGGCGGCCCGGCCGAACCGGTCCCGGCCGACATCCCCGTCTACACGTGGAACCTGGCGGGGTACCGGCCCGCCCACGGTCCCGCGGGCCCCCACCGGCACACCTTCGGCGGCCTCACGGACGCCGCGTTCCGGATGGTCGGCCTCATCGAGGCCGGCCGCGAGTCCGCCTGGCCGTGGACCGCCAACCGGCCCGAAGCGGAGGACACGGCCTCCTAGGGCCTCCCTTCCGGATCTTGCCGGGGTCGCGGGGTCGGGCCGGCCGACAGGCACCGTCGCCCGGAGCCGCCCTGGTGCGAAAGAGAGGCCCCGGTCCGCCCGGCGCCGGGACCGGCCGGCACACCTAACGGGCGACCGTCCAGAGCCGGACCTCGCGGTCGGCGCCCGCGCTGGCCAGCAGCTTGCCGTCGGTGGTGAAGGCGACGGAGTGAACGGCGCCCGTGTGACCGACGAGGGGGTGGCCGAGCGGGGCCGGTTCCGCCGGGTCGGTCAGGTCCCAGAGCCGTACCTTCCTGTCGGCACCGGCGCTGGCCAGCAGCTTGCCGTCAGTGGTGAAGGCGAGACAGTAGACCGCGTCGGTGTGGCCGGCCAGGGGCTCGCCGATCCGGGTCGGGTGCGCGAGGTCGGTCACCCTCCACAGGCGGACCATCCGGTCCCCGCCGGCGCTGGCCAGCACCTTGCCGTCGGGGCTGAAGGCCACGCTGTGGACGCGGTTCCTGTGGCCCGGGACGGGTGCGCCCACGACGGACGGCGGGGTGGCCACGTTCCACAGCAGGATCGAGTCGTCCGCGCTGCCGGTGGCCAGGAGGCTCCGGTCGGGACTGAACGCCACGGAGAGGACGGCGTCGGTGTGGCCGGTCCCGGGACGGCCCATCGCTGTCGGCTTCGCGGGGTCCGACACGTTCCACAGGCGGAGCGTCCGGTCGGCGCTGCCGCTGGCCAGGACGGTGCTGTCGGGATTGAAGGCGACGGCGAAGACGGCGTCGGTGTGGCCGGTCAGCCGGCTCAGCAGCCTCGGCTTGGCCGGGGTGGTCGTCTGCCAGAGCCTCACCGACCTGTCGTTGCCGCCGCCGGCCAGCAGACCGCCGTCGGGGCTGAACGCCACCGTGTCGACGTCGTCGGTGGGGGCGGTCAGGGAGACGAGCGGTGTCGTTCTCGCCGGGTCGGCCACCGTCCAGAGCCGGATCGTCCGATCGGTGCTGCCGCCGGCCAGGATTCTTCCACCGGGGCGGAACGCCACCGACTGGACGGCCCCCTGGTGATCGGCAGGGGCCTGCCCCGAAGGCGCACCGATCACCTCCACACCGGGGGAACCGCTCTTCGACGGCCCGCCGGACGGAGGTGTGTCACGGTCGAACCCGCCGTGGACGGTCCATTCCACGGCGGCGGTGCCGAGAGCCAGTCCGGCGGCGGTGCCCGCGACCAGGAACCCGCGCCGGTTCCACCGGGCCGGCGGCGCCCCCGTGGCGCGGGGCGTGCCGTCGGGCGGCGCCACGGAAGGAGGGCCCTTCACCAGGGCCAGCGATCCCGCCGCGTTCACCACCCGCCGCTGGGGCAGCGGCAACGACCGGGCGAGGAGGTCATGGTGCACCGCTTCGAACAACGCGTCCAGGGTGGGCGGATCCGGCCGGCGCAGCGCCGTGAGCACTGCCCCGGTGAAGGCGGTGTGGGTCGCGCCCGGCACAGCCTGCGAGGGCCTGGTCGCCGACGACGAGGCGAGGACGTACGTGCCGGCGATGTCCATCTGCCCGCCGATCAGCCCTTGCCCGTCCCCCATCGGCCCGGTCGCCCGGCCGGAGAAGCAGCAGTCCAGTACGAGCACCCCGACCTTCGCGCGACTGTCGACCATCGCCTCCCGCAGGACCTCGTAGGGCAGCGCGGTCACACTCGGCCGTGCCGGGTCGGTCCGTGACACGGTCAGATGGAGCCGGCCCTGCCCGTCGACGAGTCCGTGACCGGCGTAGTAGACGAGCAGCACGTCCGTGGCCTGGCCGGCCGCCTCGGTGACGGGGAGGCCGATGCCGGTGGGGTCCCCGGGCTCGCCGACGACGACGCAGTGTTCGTCCCGCAGCGTCCCGCCGACCGGATCCGTGAGGAGCGCCCTGAGATCCGTGAGGTTCGCCCGCACGGCCGGGATCCCCGGCAGCCCGGGGTGCTCGTACCGGCTCACGCCGATCAGGACGGCCCGCGAACCGGCGGGATCCGGGAACCGGGTCACTCCGGCGTCCCCTCCCCGTCCCCGTCCGTCTCCCGGTCCCTGCCTGCCTCCCCGTCCGCCAGCAGCCGCCCGACGAGCTCCACCAGCGTGGGGACGTCGACGCGCTTGCCGTCCACCTCGACGGTGCGGCCGTTCTCGTCGGTGAGCGTGATCCGCAGGTCCGCACGGCGATGCCGGAACCAGGTGGCCAGAGCGCCGGCCAGCGCGCCTGCCGCGGCCGCGCCCACGCCACCGGGGCCGATGGCCACCACCAGGGCGTCCAGCCCGCCGCCCATCTCGCCCCGCCCGATGGGGGCGTGTTCCACGCGGACCCGTCCGCGCAGTGCTTCCTCGTGACGCAGCCAGTCGAAGAGGGACGCCAGCTCGTCGACCCCCTGGCCGGTCTCGCCGGACCCGGACTCGGTACGGATGCGCAGCTGTTGGGATGTCACCCGCTCATCATCCCGTGACGGAGCCGGAACCGGGCCGGATTCCGGCGCTTCGCCTCTCGCACCCGGGTACGGAGGAGCCCGGGTGCGTGCGCGCGGGCCGCGGCCGCCTCCCACCCACGAGGGCGACGCGCCGGCCCTTCGCGGACCTCGCGGGAACCGCCGGCCCCCCGTGGTCGTCTTGCGCGCTGACCGAGCACCGAACGGGGATGTGGGGGACGTCGTGGTACGGAACGTGACGAAGGCAGGTCTCATGGCGGTGGCCATGGCGACGGTACTCGGGGCCTCGGCCTGCGGCGGGGAAGCCGGCGCGGCCGCCGCGGGGAGCGGGACGAAGCCCTCCGCGCACGGGAAGGCGGAACCGGCGGCGCCCTCCGGCGACGGGGCGTCGTCCGGGTCGGCGGCGATGTCCGCCGGAAGCGTCGGGAAGCTGTCCGGGACCGCGGGGACCGGTGCGTCGCCGCTCACCCGCCGCGTGCCGTGGAACCTGGACATCCTGGACCAGAGGAAACGGCCCCTGGACGGGACGTTCACCACGACCGCCACGGGCAAGGGCGTTCACGTCTACGTCATCGACACCGGGATGGACATCGCCCACCAGGAGTTCGGCGGACGCGCCCACCTCGGCGCCGACTTCGTGGGCAGGAAGGACTCCGGTGACTGCTTCGGCGAGGACGGGGGCGGCCATGGCACGTTCGTCGCCGGCATCATCGGCGGGGCGAAGTACGGGGTGGCTCCCAAGGCGCAGCTCGTACGGGTCCAGGGCATCCTGTGCGAGAGCGAGGGCGGCGGCACCCCCGCGGCGGCCGAGGCGGCCGTGGTGAAATCCGTCAAGTGGGTCACCACACACGCGCAGAAGCCCGCGGTGGTGAACATGTCGCTCAACTTCGACCACCGGTCGGCGGCGCTGGACTCCGCCGTGAAGAAGATGGTCGACGCGGGGATACCGACCGTGGTCTCGGCCGGCAACTACCATGACGACGCCTGCCGGCACTCACCGGCCGGAGTCCCCGGCACGATCGTCGTGGCGGCCTCCACCTCGAACGACCACGTGTGGAGCGACGGCGGCTCCTACGGGTCGGACTACGGACGGTGCGTGGACCTGTACGCCCCCGGCCAGAAGGTGACCGCCGCCCTCGCCGGCGGCGGCACGACCACCGAGGAGTACGGTGCGACGTCGTGGGCCGCGCCGCACGCGACCGGCGTGGTCGCGCTCTACCTGTCGGCACACCCCCGGGCCACGGCCCGCGAGGTCCACGTCTGGCTCGACCGCACGGCCACCCGGGGTGTCGTGCGCGGTGTCCGCTCCGACACCCCCGACCGGCTGCTCAACAGCGGCCACCTCTGACCCGGCCCCGCCGCCCCGGCGGCGCGGTCACCGGGCCACGGTCCGGCGGGACACCGTGCCGGGCGCGGCCGCCGGTGCGCCCGGTCGGCGGCCACGCGCGCGGCGGGCCGCCTCCTAGACTGGCGGGCATGGACGACACGCGGCTCGGCCGGCTCGGAACCGGCAAGTACCTGCTGGTGACCAGCTACCGCAAGAACGGCAGTCCGGTCGCCACCCCGGTCTGGGTGGTCCGGGACGGCGGCACCCTCGGCGTGTGGACGGCCGCCGACAGCTGGAAGGTCAAACGGATCCGGCGCCGCGCCGACGTCCTCGTCGGCCCCTGCGACCTGCGCGGCAACCCCACCGGCGACCAGCTCCCCGCCACCGCCGAGATCACCGACGCGGCCACCACCGCCCGCTACCGGACCCTCATCGCCCGCAAGTACGGCATCCTCGGCCGCCTCACCCTGCTGGGCAGCCGGCTCCGGCGCGGTCTGGACGGCACGGTCGGCATCCGGGTGACCCTCGCGGAGTGAGGGCCACCCGGACGCCGGCGGGGCGGGGGACACCCGGGTCCCGGCGTCCTACGACGCGTCGCGCACCGAACCCGCCAGTTCGAGGCCGCCGGTCCCGGGTTCCCCGGTCCGCGGGTCGACCTGCCGGAACCGCACCGACTCCGTGCCCTCCCGGACCCGGTCCCTCACCGTGGGCAGGGTGATGTCGGCGCTGGTCCGTCCCGCCGGGACGTCCACCCACAGATAGAGCCCGGACAGCTTGGACAGCGGACGCTCGGGATCGGGCTTCTCCCCGGTCATGTCCCGCAGCCAGCCCGCCGGGACGTCCTTGGTGGAGAGCTCGGGAGCGGTGGCCGGCGCGACCGCGAACAGCGCGTTCATGTCGACGTCCACCGCCTCCGACAACGACAGCCGCCACTTCAGCGACTGTCCCTCGGTCACCGCGCCGGCGACCGGCGTCACGGTCATCGTGGGCGCCGGATCGTCGTCGTGGACGGTGATCCCGCCCCGGTAGGAACCGACGACCGCACCGCGGACCGCCTTCACCAGCACGTCGTACGACACGTCGGCGCCGTAGCGGGTGTCGCCCTTCACCTCGACCGGTACGTCGATGTCATGACCGCCCGGACGCACCGTCACCAGCCGGTCCGTGGTCTTCCCGGTGACCGGGTCAAGGACGTACACCCGGACCTGGCCGCTGCCGCCCCGGCCCGTGACCTGGACGGGCACCCGGTAGGTCCGCACACCCGCGTCACCCTCGTCCACGGTCCTGCGGCCGATGTCCACGCGCGGGAGCGCGTCCGTCCGCACCGCGGGCGTCCCGGGCCGCCAGCCCCACGCGTCCATCAGCCACGCCCGCCCGGACCCCGAACGCGGCGTCAGCTCCAGGGAGGTGACCGAGCGCAGGTCGAGCCCGGCGCGGCCGGCCGCGGTCAGCGGGACACGGATCTCCCGCGCCCAGTAGGAGGCGGTCCGCTCACTGCCGGGCAGCCCGGCGGGGCTGATCCGGCCGAGCTTCGCCTTCCTGCCCGAAGCGTCGGTCAGGGACACGTCCATCGGCGCGGCCCCCGAGTTCGGCGGCACGAACAGCCGCAGCGCCAGCGCCTCGGCCCCGGACAGCGACACCGGCTTCTTCGCGGTCACCCGGGCCGGGGTGCCGGCACGCGTCCAGCGCAGCGCGATCGCGTGCCGGCCCGCCTCCCGGTCGGTCTCCCACTGCGCGAAGTGCGGGGAGGATCCCTTGGCACCCGTCCCCAGGCACGTCCTGGCCGGGCTCGGGTCCACCGCGGAGCACAGCCTGCCGCCGGTCACCGAGACCCCGCCGTCCGGCAGGAACCCGCCGCCCCGGCCGGCCCCCACCGCGTGACTGAGCACCCGGGCCGGGTCCGCCGACGGCGCCCGCTTACCGGAGCCGTCCAGCAGCGGCCGTACCCGGTCGTCCCCGGCGAGGAACAGCCGCGCCGCGGCGGCGATGTACGTCGAACCGGCCCGGTGCTGCTGGTCGGCGGTGAGCCGGGTCGGGGCCCGCTTGCCGCACACCGGATCGTGGTGCCGCGGGTCGTCGGAGAAGTCGTCCTCGGCGGGCGCCGCGGACCGGCCGGGCGTCCACTCCGAGTTGAAGAAGTTGTGGTTGGCGCCGATCACGTACACCGCGCTGTGCAGCGCGGTGCCGTTGCCGACCCCGCGCGTGCCGTCGACGTACACCTCGCCCTGCAGGTCGGAGACGTCGCCGTCGCAGCCCGGCAGGATGGACACCGACGGCACGTCCGGTACCGGGTTCTGACCGAAGACGGTCGGGCCGATGAGGACGGTGCCGCGGATGTTCCAGCGCACCGGCCCGTGGTAGCCGTCCTGTCCGGCGGGCGGCGGGGCGAGGCTGTCCAGCGCGGCCCGGTTGACGCCCTCGCCGCCCCGCGAGTGCCCGACCAGCAGCACCCGCGACAGATCGGCACGGGGCGCCTCACGGACCGCCTGCGGCGCGGTCCCGGGGTGCTCGGCCCACTCGGCCCAGTGTGCGAGGTGCAGCCGCACCAGCGACGACCGGGCCTGCGCGCCGCCGTCCTCCGCCGCGAAGTCCTGCCCGTTGATCCCGTTGGCCGAGATCGACACGGTCACATAGCCCTGGGAGGCGAGCAGCTTCTGGTCCTGCAGGTAACCGCGGTGACTGGGCACCGGCTTGGTCCCGGCCGGGCAGGGCCAGGAACCGGTGACGTCCTCGCGCCCCGTGTAGCAGGTGACGTGCCGGCCGTGCAGGAACAACGCCAGCGGGCGCCTGCCGGACGCGCCGACCGGGGCGACGACCACCGCGCGCATCTCCACCGGCGCCGGGAAGCCCGGCAGCCGGACCGGCTTCAGCCCGTACTCGCCGGTCCTGGTGCGGAACGAGCCCGGCTTGCCCGGGTCGACGCCGTTCGCCGGCAGCGGCGCCGGCAACCGGGCCGCCGACGCGGCACCGGACGCCTCCCGCGCGTCCAACCGCCGCCCGCCGGACCAGACTTCCAGCCCGTGCGGGACGGTGGCCCGCCCTCCGTCGAGCGGCAGCCGGAAGGTGCGCCCGTCCGCGCCCGGCCGCGGCACGCCCAACAGCCTTCCTTCCGCACGGAATTCGACCCGTGCGTCCCCCATCGGCACCCGCCGGTCCGACCGCCACACCAGCTGCGGCGCCGGCCCCCCACCGGTCAGTTTCCACCCCGGCGGCAGCGGCGTAGCGCCGTCGGCCGCCGACGCGCCGGTACCGCCGGGTGGTTGGGCGTCGGCGACTGCCACCCCCGGGGATGCTCCCGCCACCGCGAGCAACGCGGCGGCGGTCACCCATATGCGCCGGGCACGGACCACAGTTCCTCCTCGAACCCCGACCACGGACGTCCCGGCCGTCCCGGGAGTCCCTCGCTCCCGGAGGATGGAGAGCGGGGACCGCGGGTTGCCTGTGACGGCGAGGTGTTGGATCACACCGGGGTGGGAGGGGCCGGATCCGGCCGGGTGCGAGGAGTGGCGCGAGGGAGGCCGGGCGGCAGGTGCTCAGCGGGGCGGGACGGTCAGGTCCAGGCCCGGTACGGCTCGTCCAGCAGCTGGAAGACGGGCTCGCCGCGCACCGGGTCCTTGGCGGTGGACAACCGCACCCGGTCGCCGCTGTGGATCCCGACCGGCGGGCCCATGACCCGGCCCCGTACGACGAACCCCTCGGCCATCTCTATCAGCGACACGTTGCGCGCCGCCGGTGTGTTGCGGTGCACCACGGTGGAGTGGCGGACCGTGCCGACGCCCTCGCTGCGCTCCGTGCGCAGCTCGCTGCCCTGGCAGACCGGACACAGCAGCCGGTGGTACGTCGCGGTGCCGCACCAGGTGCAGCGCTGGAAGTGGATGGCGTCCTTGGAGTCCGCGGCGGCGGGATCGAGAACGCCCGCCGCGGAACCGGCCGTCGGATGCGAGGTGCTTGCTGAGTGGTGGTACACGCTGGTCAACTCCCTGCGCTCGGCCGGAATCCCGCGTGCCCGGCGCGGACCGTGCACGCATGCGCACGGTTGCCGTGCCACCGTGCACGCCGACAGGGTATGGCACTGAGTGTCACTCGTAAAGGCACTGCGTACCCAGAATCGTCATCCGCGGCCCCGGGCGAGACGTCAGGCTCGGCCGAGCACCGTCTCCAGTTCCTGCACCACCCGCCACAGCGGGGCGTCCCGGCGCGACACCAGCACGACCACGTCGTCCCGCCGCCCCGCCGCGGCGCCGGTGCCGGCGGGGCCGGCCCAGACGGCCGCCGCGGGAGTGGCCGTGGCCGGCGTGGGCGCGGCCGGGTCGGCCGCCGAGCGGCCGAACGTCCTCTGCACGTACCCCAGGGCGTGGTCCACCGCCGCACCCGGGTCCCCCTTGCCGCCCGACCGCAGCCAGGAACGCAGCGCGTCGTTGTGCGCGGCGACGACCGCGGCCGCGATCACGTCGGCGCGCAGGGTCCCGTCGGGCCGCCCCGCGAACCGCGCGCGCAGGTACCCGGCGAGCGCGCGCTCGTAGCGCCACACCACCGACAGCTCGTAGGCGCGCAGGCCCGGCACCTTGCGGGTGAGGCGGTAGCGCTGGACGGAGAAGGTCGGGTTCTCGGCGTACATCCGCAGCACCAGCCGGGCCGCGTCGCACACCCGCCGCACCGGCTCGTGCTCGGCGCCGCCCGCCGCGAGGAAGGCGGTCATCTCGGCCAGGCAGCGCTCGTGGTCGGGGAAGACCACGTCCTCCTTCGAGGGGAAGTAGCGGAAGAACGAACGCCGTCCGACCCCGGCCAGCGCCACGATGTCGTCCACCGTGGTCTGCTCGTACCCGCGTTCCAGGAAGAGCCGGAAGGCCGCCGCCACCAGGGCGTCCCGGATCGGCGGCTTCGCGGCCGGCACCGCGCTGCTGGAGCTCATGAACGGGAACGTAGCACCCGAACCGGTCTCCTGACACTCAGTGCAGCCCGAGCAGGTCCACGAGGGAACTGAGTGCTTCCGGACGTACCGGCGGCTCCGCGTCCCGCGCGCGGTCACCGAGGGCGACGAAAAGCCCCGGCACCCTGCGGCGTAACCTTTCTCCGCCACCGCCACCCCAGCAGCCGGTACCGCCCCCGAGGAGCGCCATGTCCGCCGCCCGTCCCCGTCTGCTCTACGTCACCGACCTGGCGTACGAGGCCCGCGGGCGCCGCTACTGCGACGAGGACGTCCTCCTCACCTCCCGGCTGCGCGCCCACTTCGACCTCGCCCTGTGCCATCCGCTGGACGCGGCGGCCCTGATGGACGGCTTCGACGCCGTCGTCGTCCGCAACAGCGGCCCCGTCCTCGGCTACCAGAAGGAGTACGACGACTTCCGTGCCCGGGCACTCGCCGCCGGCACCCGGGTGTACAACCCGCTCACCGGGAAGGCCGACATGGCCGGCAAGCAGTACCTGCTCGATCTGACCGTCGCCGGCTACCCCGTGATCCCGACCGTCGACCGGGTCGAGGACGTGGACCGGCTGCCGGCCGCCGCACGGTACGTGGTGAAGCCGAAGTTCGGCGCGGACTCCCTCGGCCTGCGCATCGTCCCCGCCGGCCGGCTCGCCGGCCACACCGCCGGGGACGTCCTGATCCAGCCCTGCGTCGACTTCGCCTACGAGGTGTCCTTCTACTTCGTCGACGACGACTTCCAGTACGCCCTGTACGCCCCCGACCCCCGGCGCCGCTGGGAGCTGAAGCCGTACGCGGCCACCGCCGCCGACCTGGAGTTCGCGCGCCGGTTCATCGACTGGAACGACCTCGGTCACGGCATCCAGCGCGTCGACGCCTGCCGCGCCCCCGACGGCGGCCTGCTGCTGGTCGAACTGGAGGACCTCAACCCCTACCTCTCCCTGGACGCGCTGGAGGAGGAGGCCAGGGACGCCTTCGTCACCGCGTTCACGGCGTCCCTGAACCGGTTCGCGCAGCAAGCGCTCAGCCCGGCCTGACCGGAGACCCGGCTCCACGGGGGCAGGGGCGCTGAACGGGGTGGCGACGGGCGCCGTATCTGAGCGGGGGGCCGTGGAAGCCCCCGTGCACGAGGGACGGAAGGAGAGCCAGGTGCCGACCCCGCCCGACCCCCCGCAGCCGCCACCGGAACCGGTCCTGGAGCCCATCCGGGTCGTACGGCTCCGCCGCTTCGACGCCCTCGCCGAGCTGATGCGCGACTTCCGGCCCGAACCCGCCGTGACACCGGGCCCCGCGGCCCCCGGCCCGGTGCGGCACGAGCCCCTCGCCGAGGCCTTCGGCGAGGCCCGCGCCCGGCAACTCCCGCCCGTGTCCACCGCCGGTCCCGCCGAGGTCACCGCCGTCTCCCGCCCGGGGCGGCGTCGGGCCGTCGTCGTCGCCGTGGCCGTGGCGGCGGCCGCACTCGCCGGCTTCGGCGGCGCCCTGCTGCTTCCCGGCCGCCAGCAGGCCGCCGCGACCGCCCGCCCGGCTCCGTCCGCGTCCCCGCCCGCCTCGGCCACACAGGCGCCGCCGGCCGCCGCACCGGCCCCCGGCGCGTCGACCGCCCCCACCGCCGCGACCGACCCCGACGGCCCCGGCGTCCTCCGCCAGGGAGCCACCGGTCCCGCCGTCACCGACCTCCAGCAGCGCCTGCTGCGCATCCCGGACGTCTACCGCGGCGGCTCCACCAGCGGCACCTACGACGTCACGCTCACCGAGGCCGTGGCCCGTTTCCAGCTCTGGTACGGCATCAGCGGCGACGAGAAGGGCGTGTACGGCGACGACACGCGCCGCGCGCTGGAGTCCCGGACCGGCTTCGGCGACGATGCATGAGCGGACGGAACCGAGCGACGGCGAAGGGGAGTGGAGCGGCATGACGGAGGAGAACGGTACGCGCGGCCGGGCGGTGGAGCTGAACGACTTCTTCAAACGGCTCGACCCGGACATGTGCGTCGTCACCGCGGTGGCCGGCGGTGAGCGCGCCGGCTGTCTCGTCGGGTTCGCCTCGCAGTGCTCCATCGAGCCGCTCCGGTTCACCGTGTGGCTCTCCAAGGTCAACCACACCTACCGGGTCGCCCGCGCCGCCCAGTACCTCGCCGTCCATCTGCTCACCCGCGACCAGCGGGACCTCGCGGAGGTCTTCGGCGGCGAGACGGGCGACGAGACCGACAAGTTCGTCGGGGTCGACTGGCGGGAGGAGCACGGCGGCGCCATCGTCCTCGAGGACGCGGCGGCCTGGTTCGTCGGCACGATCCTGCACCGCACCGACGGCGGTGACCACGTGGGTTTCGTGCTCGACCCGGTCCAGTGGGGCGAAGGGCGGGGCGGGCCGCTGCTGCGGCTCTCCGACGCCGTCACCATCGACGCCGGCCACCCCGCCGACTGACCGGCCACCCCGCCGACTGACCGGCCGCCCCGCCGACTGACCGGTTCGCCGGCGGGGCGGCCGGCCCGGCGCGGGGGTGTCCTCAGCCGCCGGCCGTGCCCTCCGCCGCGTCCTGCTCCGCCTCCGGAGGCATCCGGATGTCCAGCACGCACACGTCGTCCCGCCGTTCGTCCGCCAGCATCGTCGCGAGCAGGGCCTCCAGGGAGCCGGACCCGCCCGAGCCGTGCGTGCGCACCGCCTCGGCCAGCCGGTCGAAGCCCGCGTCGAGGCCCTCGCCGGGGCGTTCGACCAGGCCGTCGGTGTAGAGCAGCAGCCGGTCACCGGCTTCCAGCCGCAGTTCCAGCGACTCGTAGTCGGGTGAGGACATCGCGCCGAGCAGCATGCCGCCGGGCCGGTCGAGGAAGCGCACCTCGCCCCCGCGCACCAGCAGCGGCGGCGGGTGCCCGGCCTGCGCCCAGGCCAGGACGTGCCGGCCGGGGTCGTAGCGGGCGAGCACCATGGTGGCGGTGGTCTGGCTGTCACGGGAGTGCAGCAGCAGCTGGTTGAGCCGTGCCAGCGCCCCGGTGAGCGAGGAGCCGGTGCTGACCATGCCCTTCGCGGTGAACCTCAGCTGGGCCATGGTGGCCACCGCGTCGATGCCGTGGCCCGCCACGTCACCGACCACGAACAGCGCGTCGGAGTCGGGGAGTTCGATGGCGCTGAACCAGTCGCCGCCGACGTGGATGCCGGACTGCGCGGGCAGGTAGGCGACCTCGACACGCAGCCCGGCCAGCTGGACCGGCTTGCTCGGCAGCGGCAGCAGGGCGTGCTGCAGCCGGGCCGCCAGGGCCCGCTCGGCCTGGAGGATGCCGCGCTGCAGGAGCATCGCGCGTTCGCTCTCCACCAGCGCGAGTTCCGCGCTGCGCTGCGGGGTGAGGTCCTGGACGAAGCTGTGCACCTCGACCGGGGTCCCGTCGGGTGCGTTGACGGCCTCCGCGACCATCCGCAGGTGCCGGACGCCCGCGGGCGCCTCGATGCGGAACGGCGCGTCGAACGGCCGCCCCTCGGAGACCAGTCCGTCGATCGCGCGGGCCAGCGGCCCGGTGTCCTCCGGCACGACCAGGGCGGGCAGCTCCTCCAGCGGCACCGGACCCTGCCCGGGGTGCCGGCCGAGCACGGCGTACGTCTGCGCGGCCCAGGACGCCTCCTGGGTGAGCAGGTTCCAGTTCGCCCAGCCCAGGTTGCCGAGCCGCTGCACGTCGGAGAGGCGCTGCTCCTGCCGCTCGGCCGGGTCGTGCCGCAGCCACGTCACCACCAGGCCCTCGCCGAGCGGAGCCGCCCGCACCGAGTAGGTCGCGGTCACGGGCACGTCGTCGACCACGTCCTGGTAGGCGAACGGCTCGCCCTCGAAGGGGAGCCCGGTCTGCAACGCCCGCAGATAGCCCTGCCACAGCGGTTCACCCGCGACGGACGGGTAGCTCTCCAGGATGTGCGAGCCGACCATCTCCCGGCCGGTCCGGCCGAACACGTCGACCGCCTCCGCGGTGGCGGCGTCGATGCGGTAGTCCTCCACCTCGCCGGACGGGGAGCGCAGCGGGGTCAGCAGGATGACCGCGCCCGGCAGCGCGTCGAACACCGCCTGCACGGTCTGGGCGAGATCGCCGGGCGTCCCGTGCCCCCGGCTGTCGAAGGCGCGCAGCCGGCCCGCGCACAGCCGGGCCACGGCCCGCAGCAGCTCCCGCTCGCGCGGCGCGAACGGCCCGCTGCGCCGGCGCAGCACCCCGAGGGCGACGTGGGCGGCGTCCCCGGCCGGCACGGGCAGCCAGGCCCGGCTGAGCCACCGCTCCGGGGGATCCCCGATCAGCAGGTACCGGTTGCGGTCCACGGTGACGTCGTCCAGCCAGACGGGTTCCCCGGACCGTACCGCGCCCAGCGCGGGCACACCGGTCAGCGGGGGCACGTGGCGCCACTGGGCGGCGAGGGCGGGCTCGATGCCGGCGCTCCCGATGAGCCCCAGGCCGCCCTCGGGCAGCCGCTCGTACAGCATGACGGCGTCGGCGTCCGCCTCGGGCGCCAGGTGGCTCAGCAGACAGCCGGCCAGTTCCTGCGGCGAGCAGACCGGGACCAGGTCGCGGCCGATGCGGGCGAGTACGTCCGCCAGGTCCGTTGCGCCGGCCGTGGGACTCCCGGCGGAGCCGGAGGAGCCGCCGTCGGCGGCGGCGGGCGGCGGCGAGGCCGGGGCGGTGGGCGGTGTCCTGGGCGGCAGGGCGCCCAGGGTGAGCCAGCACTGTTCGAGGAGGGTGCGGTTACCGTCCCGGGCGCGTTGTGCCAGCTCCTCGTGGGCCGCGTTCGGGGTGCAGCCGGTGACGGCCATCAGCACGCCGCTGGCCCGCTCCAGGACCGCCGAGGTCGCGGCCAGGTCCCTCAGCCGTTCCATCTCCGCGCGCTGCCGGGCGACGACCTTGGCCAGCGCCGCCAGCTCCGCGCCGGCGTCGCGGTCCACCGGAGGCAGAGACTCGCTCGTCACGCGTTGAGCATTGCACACATGGGGCCGTTCGATCACTCGTCTGCCGAGTCGGGATTCCCGTGACCTTGGGACGAGGTCCCCGGCCGGGGACCGGCGCGGGTCGTCAGGGGGTCAGCGGCCCGTGCCACGTCCGGCCAGGGCCTGGCTCACCGCGCGGACGCTGCGCGCGATGTGCTGCAGCTGGAGGACCTCCGCCGCGTACAGCTTGATCGTGTGTTCGATCACCGATTCGGGGAGTCCGAGGACGGGCAGCTCGGCCCGCGCGGTCTGCAGCGCGGTCCGCGCGATCCGGATCTCCTGTTGCACCTGGATCTGCGCGTGCCGGGCGAGCAGGACCGGGTGCCGGATGAGCGCCGGGTAGCTCGCGTAGCGCGCGGGGATCAGTTCGCGCAGCCACTTGGCCGCCGAGCGCTCCCAGTCGTACGAACCCGGCGTCTTGACCTGACAGGGCCAGTCGGGGCTGATGCGCGTGCTGGTGAGAGTCATGATCATCGCTTCCGGTGTGCGGCGTCGTGCGGGTGGTCGACGGATCAGGAGCGGTCCCGGTCTAGGGGATGACCGGGACCGCCACGGGCGTGCCGCGCAGACGACACGCCCCGGTACACCCCGGGCGCCGACGTGGGTAGGGGACGGCGTCGGGGTGTCCGTGCGGGGGCCCCGGACGCGGGGAACCGGCACTGCGTCCGCCGAGCAGTATTTATATATGCCGAGTGGTTTGCAAGACGTATGAAAACATTCATGCGCGCTTTGTGGTGAATCATCCCCGTCCAGGGGGCGGGTGACCGCAAGATCTTCACGAACGCCCCGGCGCGGCCGGAAGAATCGGCCGGTCGGCGCGCTCAGTCCCTGAGGAAGAACTGGTGCTGCTCGGAGAGCTGCTCGTACTTCTCCAGCCGGGCCTGGGTGCGCTCCGGATCGGCGTCGGTCATGGCCTGGAGCAGCGCCGCGGCCAGCACGCCGGGCGCGGCGTAGGAGTCGAACACCAGCCGCGAGCCGGTGCCGGTGGCGAAGGTGATGTCCGCCTCGTCGGCCAGCGGCCCGAGCGCCAGGTCGGTCACCAGCGCGACCTTCAGACCCGCCCCGCGCGCCACCCGGACGGCCTGGAGCGTCTCCTGGGAGTGCCGCGGCATGGCGAAGGCCAGCACCCAGCTGCCGCCCGCCTCACGGGCTTGCAGCAGCGCGTCGTAGGCCACGCTGCCGCCGCGGGTCACCAGCCGTACGTCGGGGTGGATGCGGCGGGCGGCGTAACCGAAGTACTCGGCGAGCGACACCGAGATGCGCAGGCCCAGCACGGTCAGCGGGGTCGAACGGGACAGCTCGCGGCCGACGCGGATGACCCGGTCGGGGTCGGCGAGGTCCCGGCGCAGGTTCTCCAGGTTCTCGATCTCGGCGTCGACGGCGGCCTGCAGCTCGTTGGCCCGGTCCTCCTCGCCCGGGCCGCCGGCCAGGCTGCTCAGCGCGATCGACTGGAGTTTCTCGCGCAGCGCCGGATAGCCGCTGAAACCGACGGCGCCGGCGAAGCGGGTCACCGAGGGCTGGCTGACCCCCACCCGGTCCGCCAGCTCGGTGATCGACAGGAACGCGGCCTCGGTGAAGTGCTCGATCAGGTACTGGGCGATGCGCCGCTGCCCCGGCGACAGACGCGGCCCGTCGAAGAGTTCCCGCAGCCGGGAGGTCGGGGCGGCCTCGGCCTCGGGCACCGTCTTGCCCGACGTGATCGCTGACGCCTGTGCGCGTGCCTGCTGCGGCGAGGGCACCGGTCGGCCTCCTTTGTCTGCCACGATCACTCAACATAGCTCACCGACCGCCGTGACCAGCGGGTTGGAGCAGCGGCGTCACCTCCGGTACAGGCTGATGGAACGGCCCACCGAGTCGACCGGCCGGCTGGTCGCGATCAGTTCGGCGAGCCGCCCGCGGGCCTTGGCGACGGAGGAGTCCGACACCACCAGCAGCCCGTGCACCCGGTCCGGTGGCACCGTCCGCGGATCGGCGGCGCGGATGCCGTAGTACGACGGCACACCGCTGCCCTTGTACACCAGCCACACGCGCTCGCCGGGGTACCGCTCCCGGAGCCGGTCGGCGAGCCGGCCCAGGTCCTGCCCCCAGTCCACGTTCGAGTCGTGCAGCAGCCGGTGGGTGTGCGCCGGGCCGCCGAACGCCTCGTTCGCGTACGGCAGGTAGTACGGGAACGTCCGCACCGAACTCACCGCCACCCACAGCACCAGCGCGCCCGCCGGCAGCCCCGCCCACCGCCGGCGCGGCGTGGGCACACAGGCCGCCGTCACCGCGCAGAACACCGGCACGAACAGCGCGTACCGGGTGCCGAAGTCCCGCGATCCCGTCATCGCCGCCGCCAGCAGGACCGCCGGCGGCAGCAGCAGGTACGGCGCCGCGGGCCGCAGCCGGCGCCGCGCCACGACCGCCACGGCGCCGGCCGCGCCCAGCGCCAGCAGTCCCAGCGGGGTCTTCACCAGCAGGGCGGCCGGCAGGTAGTACCAGAGCGAACCGGTGTACAGGCGCCCGAACAGATACCCCTGCCAGGGGAGGTCCTCCAGCCCGAACTGCACCCGCATCCCGGCCCGGTAGGCCCGCGGCACCGGCAGCAGCTCCACCAGCCGCCCCCGCAGCCCGTGCACGGCCGGCACCGGCTCGGCGGGCAGGAACCGCAGCCGCGGGTCGACGGCCAGGTACACGGCCCACACGACGACGACCGCGACGACCGCCACGACGACGGCGCCCGCGAGCGCCCCCGCGGCCCGCCGCTCCGCGAGCCGTCGCAGTACCGCCCGCGCGGACGGGAAGAGGCCGGAGGGGGAAGGGCCGGGGAGGGGAGTCCGGGACGGGAGGGGGAGGGGCCGTCGGTGCGCGGTCCACGCGGAGACCGCCGCCAGGCCCATCACCACCGGCACCGCCGGCAGCGCGCTCATCTTGGTCGCCACGGCCGCGCCCAGGGCCGCACCCGCCGCCGGCAGGTACAGGACGGGGCGGCGCCGGGCCCGCCAGGCCAGCCAGGCCGAGGTCAGGACGGAAGCGGCCGCCGGCAGGTCCAGGGTGGCCAGCGAGCCGTGGGCGATCACGTCGGGGGAGAAGGCGTACAGGGCGAGCGCGGCCGACCCGGCCGCCGTGCCCGCCAGGTCCCGGGCGAACGCGAACACCACCAGCCCGCACAGCAGCGTCAGCGCGATCACCGGCAGCCGCGCCCACAGCATCAGCCGCCAGGGGTCGTTGCCCGAGGCGTACAGCAGGTGCCGGCCCACCTCGCCCTGGCTGCCGGTGTACGACGGGTCGTAGTGCGGGTCCGCCACCGCCACCCCGGCCGCGATCAGCAGCTTGCCGAGCGGCGGATGCTCCGGGTTGTAGCGCAGGCGGTGCTCGCGCAGATAGTCGGTGGCCGTCGCGACGTACACCGGCTCGTCGATCGTCGGGGTCTGCTGGACGGCCGTGGTGACCATCGCCGCGGCCATCTGCGCCAGCAGCAGGACGACCAGGAGCGGCACCAGCCACCGCCGGTGCCGCCGCAGCAGCGGGTACCGGTCGGCCGGTACCCGCCGTACCGGCCGTGCGGGAGCCTCCGAGACGAGGACCGGGTGCAGTTCGTGCGCCATCATCCGCCCAGCGGCCGCACCGGCCCCGCGGTGGCCGCAGGGTGCGGGGACCTGGACATGGCCCCACTGTCGCACCGCACCGCCCCCGCGGCGGTCACCGCCGCACGAGTCGTACCGACAGACCCTCTGCCGTGTACACCGGTACGGCCCGCAGCCCCTCGGAGTTCACCGCGATCCGCCTGAACCTCCCGGCCGGCCCCGGCGCGGCCGGAACCGGCGGCCGCTCGGCCTCCAGCCGCAGCACCGGGCACCTGCCGGTGCCCGGCCGTCAGCGGCCCCTTGCCGCCTGCCCGCGCGGTATCCCCAGCGCGCCCGCCTGCTGGGCGCAGGCGGGCACGGACCCGCAACCGCGGGCCACCCGCGGCGTGCCGCCCGTCGCCCGCACGTCCCCGTGGCCGAGGGCGCCCTGGGACCCGGCCACCGGCGGGCCTGCGGCCGGCCGACCCGTGCCCCGTTTGGCGAGTCCAGCAGCACCTCCGTGCCCTTCGGTACGGTCGGCGGCAGCTCTCGCGGCCCTGCCGGGACAGGACGTACGTCACCCGGTGCCGCACCGCGCGCATTTGCGGCCCGATCGCCGTACGGCTCATGGGCCGGGTGGGCGTAGGCGTCCAGCGTGTCGGCGGTCGTGCCGGTCCGTGCGGTGAGGCAGCGAGCGCCCGGGCGCGGGCGGCGGACTTCAGCTCGGGGTCGCGGCTTTCGCGTCGGCGGCGGGCAGCCGGACGGCGACGGCCGGCACGGTCAGCGCCCCCGCCGAGGCGGCCGGCGAGGCGGTGAGGAACCCGCGCCGGTCGGTGACGGTGGTGCGGAGCCCGGCGGTCGACGGCGTGCCTGTGCCTCTCGGAGAGGTCCCCGGAACGCCCGTGCCGCTGGGCGGACGTGTGCCAGCCCGTGAGGAACGCTGGAACGGGAAGACGAACGGGTGCGGTTCCAAAGCCGGTTGGTGTCCGTCGGGGAGGACCCGGCGACCGGTGGGCATGCGGGGCGTGGCACCGCGGTTCACGGCGCACCGGACCGGACGCCGGCCTCCGCCCCCGCACCCCGCCCGTCCGTCAGCGCAGCACGTCGGCCGGCACGACCAGGTCCGCGCGCTCCCGCGTCGTCGCGACCAGGTCGGCGTTGCGCTGGTCCGTGCCCAGCACCCAGGCCACGGCCGCCGCGTGCTCCTTGCCGAACTCCTCGTGCCGGGCGACGAGCCGGCGGACCCGCTCCTCCTCGTCCGTCTCGCAGAACCACACCTCGTCCAGGCACGGCCGCACCCGTGCCCACGAACCCTCCCGCAACAGCAGGTAGTTGCCCTCGGTCACCACCAGCCGGGCCTGCGGCGGCACCGGGATCGCCCCGGCGAGCGGCTGCTCCAGCACCCGCTCGAAGCCCGGCGCGTACACCACGTCGTCGGTCTCCTCGCGCAGCCGCCGCAGCAGCGCCGCGTAACCGCCCGCGTCGAAGGTGTCCGGCGCGCCCTTGCGGTCCCGGCGGCCGAGCCGGTCCAGTTCGGCGTCGACGAGGTGGAAGCCGTCCATGGGCACGTGCGCCGCCCAGGGCGGACCGTCGCCGTTCAGGGCGGCCACCAGGCGCTCGGCCAGGGTCGTCTTGCCCGCGCCGGGGCTCCCCGCGATGCCGAGCAGGGCCCGCCGGCCACCCCGGGGGAGGGCGCGGGCGCGGGCGAGGAGACCGTCGAAGGTCAGCGGCAGGAGGCCAGGGGGCGTGGACGTGGAGCGGTTGTCCGCAGACACGGAGTCGGAGGCCGCAGGCACGGAGTCGGAGGAGGGAGGCACGGAATCGGAGGTCGGTGGCACACGGAAGAGTGTGTCACCGACCGTCCGCGCGGCATGTGGCATGCGCCACTCACTGGAGCGCTCCGGACGGGGAACAGTCCCCGGTATGAGTCAGCTCGGTCTGCCCGACACCATCCAGGCCTGCCTGTTCGACCTCGACGGGGTCGTCACCAAGACGGCCGTCGTGCACGCGGCGGCGTGGAAGGAGACGTTCGACGCCTTCCTGCGCGCCTACGAGGGCGAGCAGGGACGGCCGTTCGACGCCGCCGCCGACTACGACGAGTACGTCGACGGCCGCCCCCGCGCCGACGGCGTCCGCGCCTTCCTCGCCTCGCGCGACATCCATCTGCCCGAGGGCGGCCCCGGCGACCCGCCGGACGCCCGCACCGTCCACGGCCTCGGCAACCGCAAGAACGAGCTGCTGCTGGAGCGGATCCGCACCGGCGGGGTCGAGGCCTACGAGGGCACCCTGCGCTATCTGGAGGCGGTCCGCGCCGCGGGCCTGCGCACCGCCATCGTCTCCTCCAGCGCCAACTGCCGCGACGTGCTGCGCTCCATCGGCGCCGAGCACTTCTTCGACGTACGCATCGACGGCGTGGTGGCCGCCGAGCGGAACCTGCCGGGCAAGCCGCACCCCGACACCTTCCTCACCGCCGCCCGGGACCTGGGCGTCGAGGCGTCCCGCGCGGCCGTCTTCGAGGACGCGCTGGCCGGCATGGACGCGGGCCGCGCCGGCCGCTTCGGATACGTCGTGGGCGTGGACCGGGTGGGCCAGACCGACGCGCTGTACGCGCACGGCGCCGACATCGTCGTGAAGGACCTCGCCGAACTCGGAGGCAAGCAGTGATCACCGACCGGTCGTACGCCGTCGAACCGTGGACCGTCCGGGAGACCGCGCTCGACCTCGACGTCCTCGCCCAGAGCGAGTCGGTGTTCGCCCTCTCCAACGGGCACGTCGGCTGGCGCGGCAACCTCGACGAGGGCGAACCCCACGGGCTGCCCGGCAGCTACCTCAACGGCGTCCACGAGGTCCACCCGCTGCCGTACGCGGAGGCCGGCTACGGCTACCCGGAGTCCGGGCAGACCGTCATCAACGTCACCAACGGCAAGGTCCTGCGGCTGCTCGTGGACGACGAGCCGTTCGACCTGCGCTACGGCCGGCTCGTCTCCCACGAACGCGTCCTCGACCTGCGCCGCGGGGTGCTGGAACGGACCTGCGAGTGGACCTCGCCGGCCGGCTCCACGGTCCGCGTGCGCTCCACCCGGCTGGTGTCGCTGACCCAGCGGGCGATCGCCGCCGTGGCCTACGAGGTGGAGGCCGTCGGCGACCGCAGCCGGGTGGTGATCCAGTCGGAGCTGGTCGCCAACGAGAGCCTGCCCGAGCCCGACGGCGACCCGCGCGCGGCGCGGGCCCTGAAGTCGCCGCTGGAGCAGGAGGACGGCTTCGCCACCGGAAACCGGCTGCGGCTGGTGCACCGCACCCGGCACAGCGGGCTCAGGGTCGCCGTGGCCGCCGACCATGTCGTCACCGGCCCCGACCGCACCACCACCAGCAGCGAGAGCAGCACCGACGTCGCCCGGCTCACCGTCACCTCCGTGCTGGAGCCCGGCCAGACGCTGCGGGTGGAGAAGCTGGTCGCGCACGGCTGGTCCGGTACCCGGTCGCTGCCCGCCATGGCCGACCAGGTCGACGCCGCGCTCGCCGCCGCCGGCCACGACGGCTGGCAGGGCCTGCTCGACGGACAGCGGGCCTGCCTGGATGACTTCTGGGGCCGCGCCGACGTCGAGGTGGAGGGCGACGAGGAGATCCAGCAGGCCGTCCGCTTCGCGCTGTTCCACGTCCTGCAGGCCGGCGCCCGCGCCGAGCGGCGCGCCATCCCGGCCAAGGGACTGACCGGCTCCGGCTACGACGGGCACGCGTTCTGGGACACCGAGATGTTCGTCCTGCCCGTCCTCACCCACACCGCGCCCGCCGCCGTCGCCGAGGCACTGCGCTGGCGCCACACCACCCTGGACGAGGCCCGCGAACGCGCCGTACAGCTGGGGCTCGCCGGGGCCGCGTTCCCCTGGCGGACCATCGCGGGACCGGAGGGCTCCGCGTACTGGCCGGCCGGCACCGCCGCCTTCCACGTGAACGCCGGCATAGCCGACGCCGTCGTCCGCTACGTGGAGGCCACCGGCGACACCGCCTTCGAGCGGGAGACCGGCGTGGAGCTGCTGGTCGAGACCGCCCGGCTGTGGCGGTCGCTGGGCCACCACGACACCCACGGCGTCTTCCACCTCGACGGCGTCACCGGCCCCGACGAGTACAGCGCGGTCGCCGACGACAACACGTACACCAACCTGATGGCCCGCCAGAACCTGCGCGCCGCGGCCGACGCCGTGGAACGCCACCCGGCCGAGGCGCGGCGGCTCGGGGTGGACGAGGAGGAGAGCGCAACCTGGCGGGACGCGGCCGACGCCATGCACGTCCCCTACAACGCCGAACTCGGCGTCCACGAACAGCACGCCGGGTTCACCCGCTACCAGCGCTGGGACTTCGAGGGCACCCGCCCCGACCAGTACCCGCTGCTCCTGCACTTCCCCTACTTCGACCTCTACCGCAAGCAGGTCGTCAAACAGGCCGACCTGGTGCTGGCCATGTACACGTGCGGCGACTGGTTCGAGGAGGAGCACGACGAGGAGCAGATCGCCCGGAACTTCGCCTACTACGAGCCGCTGACCGTCCGGGACTCCTCCCTGTCCGCCTGCTGTCAGGCCGTCATCGCCGCCCGGACGGGCCATCTGGACCTCGCCTACGCCTACACCGCCGAGGCCGCGCTGATGGACCTGCAGGACCTGGAGCACAACACCCGGGACGGGCTGCACATCGCCTCGCTCGCGGGCACCTGGATGGCACTGGTCGCGGGCTTCGGCGGCATGCGGCGCGCCGGCGACCGGCTGCGGTTCGCGCCCCGGCTGCCCGAACGGCTGAGCCGGCTCGCCTTCCACGTCCAGTTCCGCGGGCGCCGGCTGCGCGTGGAGATCGGCGCGGACAAGGTGACGTACGCGCTGCTGGACGGCGAGCCGCTGACGCTGAGCCACCACGGCGAGCCGCTGGAGGTCGCCGTCGACGAACCGGCCGTCCGGGCCGTACCGCCGGTGATCCGCCGGCCCGCCCCCGGACAGCCGCCGCACCGGGCGCCGAACGGCGGCTGAACCCCGCCCGCCGCGTGGGCCCGGACCGGCTTCAGGCACCCCCTGCGGCCGCGTCCGCGGCCCGCTCCGCGTCCGCCGCCCTGCCCGCCGGGCCCTCCCGGTCCGCGTCTCCGGTTCCGTCCGGGGTCCGCTCTCCGTTCCGGTCTCGGCGGAGCAGCTCGCGCAGGGCCCGCTGCTCCTCGGCGCTCAGGCCGGTCACGAAGTGCTGGAGCGCCGCGATCGGGTCCGGGACACGGTCGAGGGCCTCGTGCATCGCCGCGGCGGTCGTCTCGGCCGCGTTCCTCGCCGCCCGGTACGCGCCGCGCCGCCCGTCGGCGTCACGCCGGACCAGCCCCTTGTCGTACAGGCGGGTGAGGATGGTGTGGACCGTGTTGTACGCGAGTCCGCCGCCGATCTCCTGCTGGATCTCCGCCGGGGTCAACGGCCGCTCGGTGGCCCAGAGGGCGGCCAGCACCTCACTCTCCAGCTCCCCGGCGCCGCGCCGCTCCCCCCTGCCGCGGGACCCTGTGCCAGCCATGCCCCAACCTTACAGCGCGTAGGGCCGTCGGCCGGATGGCCCTGCCCGCCGGGCCGTGCGGGGCGGGCGGCCTTAGGTTGGCCGTGATTCCCGGAGGGGTGGTCATGGCCGGCACCACGCACGCGACACCGGACGCGGCGAGCCGCGAGGGCGCGCGCCGCACCTGCGCCGGTTCCCTGCGCCACGTCTGGCCGTCGGCGGCCGTCGCCGCGGTCTTCGCCCTGACCCAACTGGTCCTCGTAGGACCGGGGATGGGGCTCGGCTGGGACGAGACGGTGTACGTCAGCCAGGTCAGCGGACACGCGCCCGCCTCCTTCTTCAGCGCACCCCGAGCGCGAGGCGTCTCCCTGCTGGTCGCGCCGGTCGCGTCCTGGTCGTCGTCCACGGCCCTGCTGCGGGTCTACCTCGCCGTCCTCTCCGGGCTCGCCCTGTTCCTGGCGCTGCGGGCCTGGCGCGGGCTCCTCCCCGGCCGCGTACTCGCCCTCGCCGGCGCCCTGTTCGCCTCCCTGTGGGTGACCCTGTTCTACGGCCCGCAGGCCATGCCCAACCACTGGGTCGCCGTGGCCGCCCTGGCCGCCGTCGGCTGCTTCCTGCGCGCCCCCGCCGAACGGACCGCGCTGTGGGGTCTGGCGGGCAGCGCGGTGCTCATGGCGTGGATGCGGCCGGTGGACGCGGTGTGGGCGACCCTGCCCCTGCTCGCCGTCGGCCTGTCCCGCCGCCACCGGCGGGCGCTGCTCGTCCTGCTCCTCGGGCTCGCGGCCGGCGCCGCGGAGTGGGTGATCGAGGCGTACACGAGCTACGGCGGTCTGGCGCGCCGGCTGTCCGACGGCTCGGACATCCAGGGCGGCCTCGGCTGGCACCTCGCCGTCGTGGACCAGCTGCGCAGCCTGGGCGGGCGCACGCTGTGCCGGCCGTGCACCGGCGCTCTGCCGCACCCCCTGCTCACCCTCTGGTGGTTCGCGCTTCCCCTGCTCGCCGTGCTCGCCCTCGCGGTCACCGCACGTGCCCGGCGTACCGCGCCCACGGCGCTGCCGCTCGCCTGCGCGGCGTCCGCCGCGTTCCCCTACCTGTTCCTCATCGGCTACGCGGCCCCCCGCTTCCTCCTCCCCGCGTACGCCCTCCTCGCGATCCCCGCCGCCACCACCCTCACCCACCTGCTGACACCTTCATCCTCCCCGCCCTCCCGGCCCTCCCGATCCAAGGGCGAAGCGGTGCGCCGGGCCCGCGGCCGGAGCCCGTCGTGGCCCCGTCTCCTGGTCCGGCGCCCGGATGTGCGCGGAGCCCGCCGTCACCCGGAGGGTCCGGACCGGGGAGCCGACCGGCGCCCGGCCCGGCCCGTGGCCACCGCCGCCGCCCACCCCCCGGCCCCGCCCCCGGCCGCGCCGCACCCGTCCCGCCCCCCGCTCGTCACCGTGCTGGTGTGTGCGGCGCTCGCCGCTCACCTCGCGGTGCAGCTCGCCGTGCTGGTGCACACGGTCGGCAAGACCGCCGCGGCCCACCGGGCGTGGGCCCGTACCGCGGCCGAGCTGGGACGGCGGGGGGTGCGGCCGCCCTGTCTGGTGACCGGGCACGAGGCCATTCCGGTCGCCTTCGCCGCCGGGTGCTCCTCGGGCGCGACGACCGGGCCCAACGCGAACACCACCGAGGACGGCATCGTCCGGACCACCCGGCGGATGCCGGTCGCCACGCTGGTGCCGGCCGGGTCCGCGCCGCCCGGATACGCACACGACTGGCCGTCCGAAGCCGTCGGCGCGGTCCGGATCTACTACGTCCTCCCGGACCACGGCCCATGACGGCCCCGAGCCCGGCCCTGGCCGCGAGCGACCGCGACCGGGGCATCCGGGCCGCCCCCGCCCCCGCACGGCCGCGCCTCGCTCCTCACGGACGACGGCCTCGGGCGGCTGGCGGGGACGGAGACGGAGGAGCTCAGCCGGGACACGGTCCGGCAGCGCACCGGCCGCCCCGGACGGCCCGCACGCCACCTCCCGACCGCCCCACGCCCGGCTTTCCCTGCCCATGGGGAAGGCCTGCCGCGCCCTTTACTGCACATAGGTTGCAGCTACGGATGGATGGCACAAGGCTGTGGACGGCCGCCCTGATCCCGCTCCGCCCCTCCCCGCCCGGTCCGGCACCCTCACCGCCCGGCCCGGCACCGCGTCCGAGGCTCCCGACGCGGCAGGAGTGGATCAGGGCCGGCGGGACGGCCGCCCGGCGCTCGCGTCACCAGCGCCGGCCGGCCCGTCCGGGCGCCGACGGGGTTAACGGCCCGACCACGGGAAACGCGGACCAGGACCGTCCGCGAATCCGAAGGAGGCGACCATGAGCGACCAGCAGTCCGAGCAGACCCCGATGGCCGACGACGCTTACCAGCCCACCGGCAGCAACGAGGAACAGGAGGACGCCGGTCCCCTCGACCTGCAGGACGCGGTCGGTGAACGCACCTACGACGACATGCTCGACGAGGGCTACTCCCCGCCCGAACGCCCCCTCGGCGTCACCCGGTACGGCACCACCGCCGCCGAGCAGCACGAGGGGGAGACCCTGGACCAACGGCTCGGCCAGGAGGTCCCCGACGTGACCCCTCCGGCCGGCGACGAGATCGGCGACCTGCCCGGCGGTGAGGGCGAACCGGTCGACCCGGAGGCGGGGGAGTCCCGCGCCGGCCGCCTGGTCGCCCCCGACGAGGGCGCCCACACCGACACCACCAAGGAGGAGGTTGCCCGGGACGTCGGCATCGACGGCGGAGCAGCCGGCGCGGAGGAGGCCGCGATGCACGTGATCCCGGACGAGACCGAACTGCCGGAGTGAGCGCACACGGCACCGGCCGGGCGTGCGCACGCCCGGCCGGTGTCCCCGTTGGTGTCCCTGAGTTCCCCGGACCGCCCTAGGGCAGCAGCTTCTCGATGGCCGCCGGGCCCTCCGACTCCAGCTTGCGACGCGCCCAGTCGAGGGTCTTCGGTGTGACGTCCCTGCCCGCCGCCATCACCAGGTCCTCCGGGGTGACGTCCCTCGGGGGCGCGGAGTGGAGCAGGGCGTCCGGGGTGCAGACGTCGTCCGACGAACGGGACTCTTCGGGTGTGGATGTCGACATGATGCCTCCTCCTCGGTCCGGATGACCGCATCCGTGCCGGTGCCTGCCGAAACGGGGCACACTCTCACCATTCCCCTCCCCGGCGCACCCTGCATCTCCTGGCGCGTCGGGAGCGGGTGAGGAGCGCGTTCCCACACCACACGGAACCACTCGCTCTTAAGCTGGAAAACACCCGTACCAGTGGCACCCCGCTCCGCCGGAGCGGACCGCACACCGCACCGCACCGCTCACCGGGAGGCCGTCGATGGCCGAGACCGTGTATCCCGAGCACGCCACCCGCAGCCCCGGCTACCTGCCCATCGCCGAGCACGGGCTCATCGGCGACCTGCGCACGGTGGCCCTGGTCGGCAGCAACGGCACGATCGACTGGTACTGCTGCCCCTCCTTCGACTCCCCGAGCGTCTTCGCGGCCGTCCTCGACGCCGAGCGCGGCGGCTGCTTCGAGCTGGCCGCCGCCGTACCGGCCCGGACCAAGCAGTTCTACTTCCCCGACACCAACGTGCTGATCACCCGGTTCTTCACCGAGGACGGCGTCGGCGAGGTGCAGGACTTCATGCCGGTCGTCGACGACGCACGCGGCGAGGCGGGCAGGCACCGGCTGATCCGGCGCGTGGTGTGCGTCCGGGGAACCGTCCCGTTCCGCGCCCTGGTGGCCCCCCGCTTCGACTACGGCGCCGCACCGCACACCCTGACCGCCCTGGACGACACGGTCCTGTTCGAGTCCCCCGGCCAGTCGCTGGCGCTCACCTCCACCGTGACCCTGGAGTGCGACGCGCGGGACGCCCGTGCCGACTTCAAACTCGCCGAGGGCGAGTCCGCCGTGTTCGCCCTCGACCAGGTCACCGGCCTGGTGAGCCCGCGCGGCTGCGCCCACGCCGAGGCGGAGCACCAGTTCAACGCCACGGTCGCCTACTGGCGGCGCTGGCTGCACCAGTCCCGCTACCGGGGCCGCTGGCGCGAGATGGTGCACCGCTCCGCGCTCACCCTGAAACTCCTCACCTACGCGCCCACCGGCGCCATCGTCGCCGCCCCGACCACCAGCCTGCCCGAACAGCTCGGCGGTGAGCGGAACTGGGACTACCGGTACGTGTGGGTGCGCGACGCCGCGTTCGCCGTGTACGCGTTGCTGCGGCTCGGCTTCAGCGGGGAGGCCGAGGCGTTCATGGGGTTCGTCACCACGCACATCAGCCCGGGCTGCCGCGACGGCTCCGGCCCGCTGCAGATCATGTACGGCATCGACGGCCGCACCGACCTGCCCGAGCGCGAACTGCCGTACCTGTGCGGCCACCAGGGCTCGGCCCCGGTCCGGGTCGGCAACGCCGCCGCCGGCCAGCTCCAGCTCGACATCTACGGCGCCCTGATCGACTCCATCTACCTCTACGACAAGTGGGCCCAGCCCATCTCCAGCGGCCAGTGGGACGACGTCTGCCACCTGGTCGACTGGGTGTGCGACCACTGGGACCAGCCCGACGAGGGCGTGTGGGAGACCCGCGGCGGGCGCAAGGACTTCCTGTACTCGCGGCTGATGTGCTGGGTCGCGATCGAGCGGGCCATCCGCCTCGCCACCCACCGCGGACTGCCCGCCGACCACCGGCGCTGGCGCCAGGCCCGGGACGCCATCTACCGGCGGATCATGGACCGGGGCTGGTCGGAGCGCCGGCGCGCCTTCGTGCAGTACGAGGGCGGCGACGTCCTGGACGCCTCCCTGCTGATGATGCCGCTCGCCAAGTTCATCGCCCCCACCGACCCCAAGTGGCTGTCCACCCTGGACGCCCTCACCGAGGACCTGGTCTCCGACTCGCTCGTCTACCGCTACGACCCGCAGGCCAGCCCGGACGGCCTGCGCGGCGACGAGGGCACGTTCTCCATCTGCTCGTTCTGGTACGTCGAGGCGCTCGTCCGGGCCGGCCGCCTCGACGAGGCCCGGCTGGCCTTCGAGAAGATGCTCACCTACGCCAACCACCTCGGCCTGTACGCCGAGGAGATCGGCCGCACCGGCGAGCAGCAGGGCAACTTCCCGCAGGCGTTCACCCATCTCTCCCTCATCAGCGCCGCCGTCAACCTGGACCGCGCCCTCGGCTGACCCCCGCCGCACCCCCGGCCCGGCGATGATCCGCCACCGGCTTGTCATCGCCCGACCGGTCACCCGATCGGACGGTGTGCCCGCGAGGCGCACGGGTACCCGGGCTGCCGACAAGCGGAACCGACACAGGGTCCACAGAAGGAGGACACCCCGGATGACCAGCAGCAGCGAGACCGGCGACGTCACCGGCACCCGTGACAAGGACTACAACCTCATCTGGTACGTCGAGGCGTGCCTGAGCAACGCCCTGCGCCTGGAGCAGTACATCCAGGACGCCGAGCGCGAGAAGGACAACGAGGTCGTGGAGCTGTTCCGCAAGGCCCAGGCCGACAGCCGCAAGGGTGCCGACATGGGCAAGCAGTTGCTGCGCTCCCGGCTCAACGGCGGCTGACCGCCGCCCGCTCAGGCGAACCGGGAACCGGGAACGGGCCCGGCGGACCGCACAGGCGCCCGGTCACCGCGCTGCCACGTGCCGGCCACGGCCGTGGCGAACGCGCTGAACCCGGCGTCGTCGTCCGCCGGGCCGTCGCCGTCCCCCTGGCCGTCGTAGGCGGCCGGGTCCGCGCGGGCGACCCCGGCGGCGAGCTCCGCCCCGGCACGGTCGTCCGCCGGCCCCCGTTCGAGCCGGCAGCCGGTGCCCTGCCGCAGCTGCTCGCCCCACGGTGGCACCACCGACTGGTGCAGCAGGGCGGCGCTGTCCGAGGTGACCGCGGGCGGGTCCCCGAGCATCCGGCCCGCCGTCCGCCGCCGCGAGCCCGTCCAGGTCGTACGCCCCGACGCTCGCGGATCCTCGGTCTCGCCGCGGCGGAGGTGTCCCGGTCCGGCAGCAGCGACACCGACCGTGGCCGCACCCCGGTGACGGACAGCAGGGCCCGCAGCCGCAGCAGACCCCACGGACACAGGTCCGGGCTGTCCTGCAGCCAGGCGTAGCGGCCGTTCATGCCGGCGTCGAAGCCGCACGGGGACAGCGTTCCGACGACCGTCCCGCCCATCACGAACTGCCGGCCCCGCAGATCCGCCGCGTCGAGCGGGCCCGCCCGCCCGGCGTCCGCGGCCCGCGCCGGCACACGGTTCTGCCGTTCCCGCAGACAGCGGTCCGGCCAGTCGGCGGGCAGGGCCCCGCCGCTGCGGCGCAGGGCCTCCCGCAGCGGCCGGATCGCCAGGTCCGGCACCCCCCGCTCCACGCACGCGTACCCGAAGTCGTACTACTTCCTCGCGTCCTCGGGGGGCGACGGCCGGCGCGGCCGAGGCGTCGGCGCGATCGGTGAAGCCGGCCCCGCCGGCCGCCCGCCCCACCACCAGGGCCACCTCGGCGAGCGGCGGGTCGTCCCCGGCGGCGCGCACCTGCCGCAGGGCACCGGGTACGTCCCCGCCGTCCAGGGCTTCCCAGGCGCCGAGCAGGGCGGGGGAGGAGGGCCGGCGCGTGCGGCGGTTCCCGCGGGAGAACTCGCCGGAGACCATCGCCCGCCGCCCACGGCGCCCTCAACGGCATTCCGCGCGCCGCGGACGCTCAGGGCAGCGGCTGTTCCGCCCAGATCACCTTGCCGTGCGGGGCGTAGCGGGTGCCCCAGCGGTCGGCGAGCTGGGCCACCAGGAACAGGCCCCGGCCGCCCTCGTCGGTGCTCGCCGCGTACCGCAGGTGCGGCGAGGTCGTGCTGCTGTCGGACACCTCGCAGATCAGCGTGCGGTCGCGCAACAGCCGTACCTCGATCGGGCCGCGTCCGTAGCGGATGGCGTTGGTGACCAGCTCGCTGAGGATCAGCTCCGTCGTGAACGCCAGCTCCTCCAGCCCCCAGTCGGCCAGCCGCCGGGTCACCGAGGCCCGCACCTGCGACACGGCCGCCGGATCGGTGGGCACCTCCCACCGCGCGACCCGGTCGCCGCCCAGCACCCGGGTGCGGGCCACGATCAGCGCCACGTCGTCGCTCGGCCGGGCCGGCAGCCGGTCCAGCACGGTGCGGCAGGTGACCTCCGGGGAGGCGTCCGGCGACCGGCGCAGGGCGTCCCGCAGCAGGCCGAGTCCCTCGTCGATGTCCCGCTCCCGGTCCTCCACCAGCCCGTCGGTGTACAGCACCAGCCGGCTGCCCTCCGCCAGCTCCAGCTCGGCCGTCTCGAACGGCAGCCCGCCCAGGCCCAGCGGCGGCCCCGCGGGCAGGTCGGCGAACTCCACGGTGCCGTCCGGATGCACCACCGCGGGCGGCGGATGGCCGGCCCGGGCCATGACGCACCGCCGGGACACCGGGTCGTAGATCGCGTACAGGCAGGTCGCGCCCGTCACCACGGCCGCGCCCGACGCCGGGGTCTCGTCCTGGTCGATCCGGCCGACCAGCTCGTCCAGCAGGCCGAGGAGTTCGTCCGGGGGCAGGTCGAGGGAGGAGAAGTTGTGCACGGCCGTACGCAGCCGGCCCATGGTCGCCGCCGCGTGCAGCCCGTGCCCCACCACGTCCCCGACGACCAGCGCCACCCGGGCACCGGACAGCGGCAGCACGTCGAACCAGTCGCCGCCCACGCCCGCCTGGGCCGGCAGATACCGGTAGGCGATCTCCAGGGCGCCCTGCTCGGGCAGGGACCGCGGCAGCAGGCTGCGCTGCAGGGTGACCGCCATGCTGTGCTCGCGGGTGTACCGCCGGGCGTTGTCGATGGACACCGCCGCCCGCGCCACCAGCTCCTCCGCGAGGGCCAGTTCCTCGGCGTCGAACGGCTGCGGTTTCTCCGCCCGCCAGAAGTTCGCCAGGCCCAGCACCAGACTGCCCGCCCGCAGCGGCACGGTGATCAGCGAGTGGATGCCGTACGACAGCACCTGATCGGTACGCTCCAGGTCCTGCGCCCGCCAGCCCGGCTCCTGGCGCAGCCGCTCCACCACGACCGACTGCCCGGTGGTCAGGGCGCGGGCCTGCGGCGAGGTGGCCACGAACCGGATCCGCTCGCCGACCGGGTACAGCGGGGCCTCCTTGCGGACGCCCGCGCAGGCCGCGCGGCGCAACGCCGTCCCCGGCCGCGGCTCCTCCCCGCTGAGCACCGCGTCGAACAGGTCCACCGTCGCGAAGTCCGCGAACCGGGGCACCGCCAGGGCGGCCAGCTCCTCCGCCGTCCGCGTCACGTCCAGGCTGGTGCCGATGCCCACCCCGGCGTCGTACAGCATGTTCAGCCGCTCCCGCGCCACCTCCGCGCGACCCGACAGGGCCCGCAGCTCGGTGGAGTCGCGCAGGGTGGTGACGCTGCCGGGCGGGCCGCCGCGCAGGTCGGTGGGCCGCTGGTTGATCGCCAGCAGGCGGTCCTTGACCAGGTGGACCTCGTCCGTGGCGACCCGGCCCGAGGCCAGCAGCGCCGCCGTGTCGTCGTCCAGGCCCAGCTCCAGCACGTGCCGCCGCTCGGCGTCCGCGGGCAGGTTCAGCAGCCGGTGCGCCTCGTCGTTGGCGAGCAGCAGCCGGCCGTCCCCGCCGACGATCAGCACGCCCTCCCGGACCGCGTGCAGCACCGCGTCGTGGTGCTCGTACATCCGGGTCATCTCGTACGGCCCCAGGCCGCGTGTCTGGCGCAGCAGCCGCCTGCTGACCAGGGCCGTCCCCGCGGTGGCCAGCGCCAGTGCGGCGGCCGCCGCGGCCAGCAGCAGCGGCAGCTGCTGGTCGGCGGCCCCGCCCACGTGCGCGGTGGTGATCCCGGCCGACACCAGGCCCACCACGTCGCCGTCCGGGCCCTTCACCGGCACCACGACCTGCACCAGCGGCCCTATGGTGCCGGTGATGTGCTCGGTGACCGTGCCGCCGGCCACGGCCGGGGCGATCGTGCCGACGAACTTCTTGCCGATGCGGTCGGTGTCGGGGTGCGTGTAGCGGATGCCGTCGGTGCTCATCACGACGATGAAGTCCACGCCGGTCGCCCGGCGCGCCGCCTCCGCGCGCGGCTGGAGTACGGCCGTGGGGTCGGGGGAGCGCAGCGCGGCGGCCGTGCCGGGCGCGTTGGCGAACGTCTCGGCCACGGCGAGGGAACGGTTCGTCGCCTCGACGTCGCTGTCGTGCCGCACCTGGAGGACCTGGGCCACCACCGCCGCGACGACCAGCAGCAGCACGATCACCACTTGCAGGACGAACACCTGACCGGCCACGCTGCGCCCGGTCACCGCCGACCGCAGCACCCCCGGCCGGCTGCCGTCCGCGCCGTCTCCGGGCGGCGGTGGGCCGTGGGGTGCGCGCGGGTGCCCGAGGGAACGGGATGGCCCGTTCGCGGGCCGGCCGGGCAGTCGCACCATGTGCCCATGTCTACACTGCCCGGCGCCGTGAGGCGAGACCGTCACCCGAGGCGCCGACGCCCGGCCGTGGGCAGCCCGGCGGCCGGGCGGTGCGCGGGGGAACGGCGTTGCGGTGCGCGGGGGATCGGTGTGGTCGCCGTCCGGCCGACGGAGTCGCCCGGTCAGCCGCCGGGGGCCGCGGACGGGCGGCGGACGGCGAGGAGGAGGGCCACGTCGTCGGGGCGGTCGGTGGCGTGCCGGGCGGTCGCGGTGAGCCGGTCGGCGACCCCGCCCAGGGAGCGCCCCCCGCCCCGGGCCGCCGCGGCACCGGCCTCGGCGAGCGCCACTCGCAGCGCCGTGATGCCGTCGTCGATGTCGGCGCCGGGCCGCTCCACCAGACCGTCGGTGTACAGCGCGAGGATCGCGTCCGGTTCGAGCAGCAGCTCCGCCACCGGGTACCGGGCCTGCGGATCCACCCCCAGGACGACACCGCCCGGGACGTCCAGCAGCCGGGTCCGGCCGTCGGGGCAGCGCAGCAGCGGCGGTGGATGGCCTGCCCGGGCGATCCGGGCGCGGCCGGTCGCGGGGGCCAGACGCAGGTAGCAGCAGCTGGCGAACTGCCCCGGGTCCAGGTCGATCAGCAGGTGGTTGGTGCCGCTCAGCACCTCGTCCGGCGGCCGGTCGCCCAGCGCGAACGCCCGGACCGCGCTGCGCAGCTGGCCCATGGTGGCCGCCGCCTGCACCCCGTGCCCCTGCACATCACCGATGACCAGCGCGAGCCCGTCCCCGGCCTCCACCACGTCGTACCAGTCACCGCCCACGTCCATGCCCTGGGTCCCCGGCAGATAGCGCCCCGCGGTCTCCACCCGCGGATGGGCCGACAGCCGGCGCGGCAGCAGCGCCTGCTGCAGACCGCGGGCGAGGGCCGCCTCGTCGTCGTAGCGGCGGGCCCGCTCCAACGCGTGCGCGATCAGGCCGGCGAGCGCGGTGAGGACCGTACGCTCCTCCGTGCTGAAGCCGCGTGAGCAGTCGAAGCCGAGGATGCAGGAGCCGACCGGCCGGCCGGAGGCGATCAGCGGCAGGAAGGCACGCGCCCCCTCGTCCGCGTCGAGTGCGATGCCCGGGTAGGCCGCCGCGATCTTTCCCATGGACTCGAAGAACAGCGGCCGGCCGGTGGTCAGCGTCTCCACCCCGGGCAGGTGGGCGTCGAGGCCGACACCTTCGAACCGGGCGAGGAAACCGTGCGGGAACCCGGTTTCCCAGGCCAGGTACAGATGGCGTTCCTGGAGCAGGTAGATGGCCAGCTGCCGGCCGCCGAACGCGGGCAGCAGCTCCTGCATCACCACCTCCGACACCTGCCGGGCGGTGACCGCGTCCGTGAGCGCGATGGCCAGTGCGATCGGCCGGTACAGCGGCGCCAGCGCGTGACCGCGCGTCACCGTGTTCCCGGAGACGTGTGTGTCGGGGGCCGGTTCCGGCGTGGCGTCCATCCGGCTGGCCGGGACGAGTGTGCAGGTCAGCAGGTCGGTGCCGGGGTGCACCGAGACGGCCAGCCAGTCGCCCTCACCGGTTCCGTCGCGCTCGTCGGCGGGCCGCAGGGCGTGGAAGTGCACGGGCTCCGGGGACAGAAGGGCACCGCGCAGATGGTCGTCGTACGGCGGCCCCGTCAGCCAGGGCAGCGCGTCCCACAGCGTCCGCCCGAGCAGCGTCCCGCCGGGCCGGCCGGCGAGCCGGGCCGCCGCCGGGTTGACGTACACGATCACCCCCAGCCGGTCCAGGCAGAACACACCCTGCGGCAGCGGGTCGGCCGCGCCCTCCGCGGCGGCGGACGCACCGGGGTCGAACACCGCTCCGAAGACCGCCGCCCCGGCACCGCCGGGCTCGGCCGGCCACAGGTCCAGCAGCCGTAGTGTGCCGTCCCGGGCCCGCAGGCTCAGCGGCGCGCCCGGCGGCTTCCCGGCGGCGGTGTCGCGCAGCGCGGCCAGGATGCGGTGGGCGTCGGCCGGGGCCACGGCGTCCGCGAGTGCCGCGGCCGTCCCCGTGAACTCGCCGGGACGCAGCCCGAGGAGCTCGTGCAGCCGGCCCTCCGCGCGCACCGCGGACGTCGCCGGGTCCCAGCTGAACCGTCCTACGGCGGCCCGCCGGGACCCGCTCACGGGCGGCCGCAGGCACAACGGCTCCCCGTCCCAGAACACCGCACTCGGGTCGCCGCCGGCCAGCCCGAGCAGCTCGGCGCCCAGGTCCTCGGCGAGCCGGGCGAGCACATCGCGGTCGAACAGCTCGTCCACGGTGTCCGACACCGCCGGGTGCAGCACGGTGAGCACCCCGAGCGGCTCGGCCCCGCCCGGAACCGGCAGGTACACCGAGCCGAACGGGAAGGGCAGACCGGCCGCGAACTGCGGGTACCGGCGCATGGTCTCCACGGCGTTGGGGAGGATCACCGGGACACCGAACCGGTAGGCGTCGGCGACCGGGAACGGCCGGTCGACGTGCAGCCGCCACCAGGGCCGGAACAGCGGGCCGGGCAGCCCCACCAGCACCGACAGCCTGATCAGCCCCGGCGTCCCGGACCGCAGGTACACCCCCGCCACGCGCCCCCCGGCCGCGGTCAGCGCCCCGGTCGAGGCATCGGCCAGCAACGCGGTCAGCCGGGCCCGCCCCCGCACCGCCTCCTCGTCGCTCCCAGCCATCGGCCCTACCTCGTCCCGTGCGCCTCCGGGATGACACAGCAAGAATGCGCCACGAGACCCGCGCAACGCACGTGGGCGCGGAGGAGGTGGCGGAAGGGCACGTCGCGGGCCGCCGACGGCAACGGCCGGGGCCGGCGCCGGGGCACGAGCAGCGGCGGTCCCGCCCGCTTCCCCGCGCACCCGCTCCGCTCCGGGCACCGTACCGGTCGTGGCGGCACAGCCGGGCCGGGCTCGCGCCGCCCGGCCGGGTGGGTGCTCGACGAGAAGCAGCGGAAGGGGATCGGCGGAGGGGGACTAGCCGAGGTGGCCGGAGGCGGGTGACGCCTCCAGGCCCTTCTTGAGCCGGTCGAAGATCTCACGCTCCGAAGGCCCGAGCGGCGGCTCCGGGATGTGCGGGAGGGGCGGGCCGGTCAGGGCGGCCAGCAGGGCCTTGGGGCGCAGTACGCGCGTCGGGGCCGCCCTGAGGCTGGTGACGTCCCACAGGGCCGCCGCCGCGTCGAAGGAGCCCGTGGCGGCTCTGGTCAGCCGGCGCGCGTAGCGGGCGGCGACGCGGTCGGCGAGGCCGGGCTGTCCGCCGACCACGTCGGGGTACAGGACGTCCATGCCGACGGCGGTGGCCCACGCGGTGTCCACGTGCCGGGCCGCGCCGTCCAGCACACGCCGGGACAGGCCGGGGGAGGCGAGGCCGGTCCGCCGCAGCTCGCGGGCCAGGACCTGGGCGCCGAGCGCCGCCACCGACATGCCCTGGCCGTAGGCGGGGTTGAAGGTCGCCAGCGCGTCGCCGAGCACGACGAACCGCTCGGGCCACCGCGCCGACCTCTCGAAGTACCGGCGGGCGTTGCTCGTGCTGCGGCCCCGGCTGACCACCACGTCGGTCAGGGGCTCCGCGCCGGCGATGAGCTGACCGACGATCGGGTGGGGAAGGTCGAGCGTGTACCGGAGGAAGCCCTCGGGGTCCTGAGGGGGTTCGCCCCCGCGCGTGCCCCCCGCGCTGACCATCCACCGGTTCCCCTCGATCGGGAGCACCATCGCACTGCGGCCGGGCCGGCCGTCGTAGGGATTGGCCTGCACCACCGTCAGCGGGAACGATTCCGCACCCGCCGGTGTGCGGTAGATCCGGGTGGCGTTGGTGAGGCCCGAGTCGAGCTTGCGCTCCTCCACGCCCGTGATGCCGATCCCGCCGAGCCACTTCAGGCTGCCCGAGCCACGGCCGCTCGCGTCGACGACGAGATCCCCCTCCACCTCGGACCCGAGTCGCTCGTCCGCGCCGCTGATCCGGACCCCGTGGACCCGGACGGCGTCGCCGAGGAGCCCCTCCACCGTGGCCTGGTGGACCGAGACGTTCGGGTAGGAGTCGAGCAGCGCCTGCCGCACGACCCAGTCCAGCAGGGCACGCGTGCAGGTGATCATGTGCGGACCGCTCCGGCGCCATCGGCGCAGCCAGCCGCTGTCCGGGGTGCGGGCCAGCATGCCGTTGCCGAGGGCGATCTCGTGGGCCCCCGCGTCCAGGAGCCGGGCACGCACGCTGACCGGGAACAGGGACTCCAGGGCGGACAGTCCGCCGGCCATGAGCAGATGGGCGTGCTGGCCCTGGGGGACACCCCGCCGGTTCTCGGGTCCCTCCGGAAGCTCGTCCCTGTCCAGGACGACGACCCGCAGCGAGGGCTCGGCGAGGGACAGGGCCGCGGCGGCCACCAGCCCGGCGATGCCGGCTCCGACCACGACAGCTTTGTGCGACAACTGGTTCTCCTTGTAGTGCTGTTGAGTCGACGTCACTGGGTTCTCACCTGATCCGGTGCCGCCTCACCGAGGCGGTGCACGGCGTTCGCCAGCTCGACCAGATCGATGGTGACGCGGAACTTCTCCGGCGGGTCGGCGGGTCCGTCGCCCCTGCCCGACGCCCGGCGTATCCCGTCGATGATCATCGCCTCCTCGGAGGCGGTGCGCGCCCTCTCCCGCTGCTCACCGCGCTCCACGGCGGCCGCGTACGTCGCCTGGCCGACCCGTTGGTCGAAGTACGCCGTCAACTGCAGGAGCGCGTCACGGATGTTGGCCTCCAGCAGGTAGAGGCGGTTGCTGGGCAACTGCCACCACAGCTGCCACCAGGTCGGTTCCGCGACCGGTGTCGCCGCCACGTCCTTCACCGCCGACCACAGGGGCCGCAGCGCCCGGTAGGTGGCGAGGCTCTGCCGCTCCGCGGCGGCTGCGGAGGCGAGACGCGGCAGCACGAACCCGGCGGAGTAGATCAGGGCGCCGAGCGCGGCGGCCGGCGGTGCGACGGAGGTGGACAGGAAGTCCAGGTCGTACCCCAGCCAGCGGGCGACGACCGCGGTGACCTTGGCGAGGGTGAATCCGAGGGCGTCGAGCAGCAGCCCGGCAAGGATCAGCCGGAGGCCGAGGCGGAGCAGCCCGGTGACCTCGTCACGGGCCCATTTCAGGCAGACGGCGCTCAGGACGATCGTGCTCGCCAGGTGGCCCAGCAGGTAGAGGGTGATCATCTCCCGCATGTACGGGGTGTTCGCGTAGTACGTGTCCAGGTCGGTGAGGCGCTCCGTGTGCGCGTCCGCGAGGCCGAACAGCACGACGATGGCGACGATGAGCGTGCCGTAGACGGCCACCGCCACCCGGGTCATCCGGCGTATCTGCTCCTTCGGGCCGCCCTTCCAGTGGATCAGCAGGATGATCAGGGAGCAGCTCAGGGCGGAGATCGAACCGTAGGTCAGCGGGGCGCCCACATTGGGGATGCCGGTGGCGTGGTTGACCGCGGCGAGCGTCACCGGGGCGGACCAGAAGAAGCACACGGCGGCGATGAACGCGGTGGCCCGGGTGGCGATGGACAGCGGAGAGCGGGGAGTCCTGCGCGGCCGGCGAAGCATTATGGCGGCCAGAGCCAGAAGGAGAGACGCCATATACACGACAAGGCTCATCTTTCGGTGGCTCCGTTCAGGTCCGCTGGCTGTGGGGGGACTCGTGCGGCCGGTCCGCCGGTCATGCCGACCGGGCCGCGGCGGGGTCCGGCTCGACGGCCCGTGCCCCACGCTCGCACCTCTTGACGGCGTCGGCGATGAGAACGAGGGACTCGGCGTCGCGCGGGTGGGAGAGCCGGGCCGGCCCGCCGGCGGGCTCCAGCGGCGGCTGGGTGCTGCGCCGCACGGCCGCGGCGATGGTGGCGGCCCATGCGGCGGAGGTGGCCCGGGACCAGTCGCCGGTCCTCTCGAACTCCGCGTCCAGGGTGTGGTCGTAGAGCCTCTCGTCGTAGAGCGTCTCGATGGCGAGGAGACCGTTGTGAATGGTGCTCCAGCGCCAGGTGCCCCACAGGAACGGCGAGCGCGGCCGCTCGACACGCAGGGCACGGTCCGTGAGCACCGGGTCCAGTACGGCGTCGAGAGGTGCCAGGCGGAAGAAGTCGCGCCAGCCCGACAGATGGTGGCCGGTCATGGGCAGGAGGACCCCCACCACGGTGAGCACCGCCCCCAGACCGGCGCACAGGGGCGGGACGGACGTTCCGAGCACCGGCCAGTCCCGGCCGGTCCACCGGGCGACCACCGCGATCAGTTTGCAGATGCTGTACCCGGAACTGATCACCGTGCCCGTGCCGATCGTCAGCAGACTGGCCCGCAGCCAGGGCCGCCTCCGCACCTCCGCCTCGCATCCCCAGCGCAGCGCCCAGACCGCACTGACCACCGCGGCCGTCAGATGCGCGATCAGATACAGGACGACCATCTCGGCGATCCAGGGGGTCGTCGCGTAGTACGTGTCGAAGTCGCTGCTGCGCTCCTCGGCGGCGTCCCCGAACACGAACAGGGCGCCGATGCCGGTGAGTACGGCCGTGTACCCGTAGATCCAGCTCAGCGTCGTCCGGCGCAGCGACGGGCCGCCCCGCCAGCAGGCGATCATGATCAGCAGTGCCGCGCTGTACGCCGTGATCGACGCGTAGGTCAGGGGAGCGGCCAGGT
Organism: Streptomyces sp. NPDC029151; assembly: GCF_055564315.1. NCBI lineage: Bacteria > Bacillati > Actinomycetota > Actinomycetes > Kitasatosporales > Streptomycetaceae > Streptomyces > Streptomyces sp. NPDC029151. Next base: position 183,282 of record NZ_JBVHWQ010000001.1, on the reverse strand, counting down.
TGGGCACACCGCTGATCCGGTTGATCACCTGTACCGAAGCGGGGGCTCCGAAGAGGAAGCAGAGCGACGCGAGCGCCAGCACCCCGTTGACCGCGCGCAGTGAGCGTTCGCTCCAGTGCCGGATCAGGTCGGGCAGCTTGACCAGCAGACCGATCCACAGCAGGCCGCAGCTGATGTAATTGATCGACCCGCTCATCTCCGGTTCCCCCGATAGTTGAGGGAGTCCGCGATGCGACGGGCCGTCTCGCCGGTGATCACATCGCGCTCCATCAGTGCTCGCATCTCCTGCCCGACCCGGATCCCGAACAACTCGGCTTCTTTCTCGGGGTCCTCGTCGAAACGGGAACGCGCGGCGGCCGGCTGCGCGCCGTGCACGTGCCCGGCCTCCAGCGCTTCCCAGGCACCGTCCGCCAGCTGCTCGGGGGTGAAACCGTCCTTCTGCCGCATGTGCCACAGCTCGTGGCCGAAGATCTGCGCCTGGTGCCAGATCTCCGCGTCCTGCTCGATGATGACGTCGTCCTGGTCCGTGCGCTCCAGCCACATCCCCGTGGCCTTGAACTCACGCGGGATGTGCACCCGGTGCACCACGAGCCTGCGCTCGCCACGCCACCGCCGGGCCGACTCGACCAGGGCCTCGAACAACGACTCGGGATCCTCCGGAGCCTCTCCGGCGGACAGGTCGTCGTCCGCTCCGGTGCTGCTCAGCCTCGCTCGGACCGGAGCGATGAGCAGCTCGGCGAACTGCCGCATCTCCCGGTCGCGCTGCCGTAACCGCTGCCATTGACGCAGCCGGGTCATCGCGGTCACAGGCCCCCGTCCCGCCCGCTGGGAGAAGCAGGGGCCGCCAGGGGGTGCGGTGAGCCGAGGATGCCGGCGGTCGATGGCGAGTCGGGCGCCCCGGCCGTGTGTGGTGAGGCGGTGGTTCCGGCCGTGTGTGGTGAGGTGGTGGTTCCGGCCGTGTGTGGTGAGGTGGTGGTTCCGGCCGTGTGTGGTGAGGTGGTGGTTCCGGCCGTCTGTGGTGATGCGGTCGGTCCGGCAGCGCGTGGCCAGTCGGTCGCTCCGGCCGTCCGTGGCCAGTCGGTCGCTCCGGCCGTCCGTGGCCAGTCGGTCACGCCGGCAGTCTGTGGCCAGTCGGTCGTTCCGGCCGTCCGTGGCCAGTCGGTCACGCCGGCCGTCCGTGCCGATCCGGGCATTCCGGCGGTCCTAGGCGAGCGGGGCACCTCAGCGGTCCGTGGCGAGCGGGACCTCGCGGTGGTCTGCGGCGAGCAGGACGTCTCGGTGGTCTGCGGCGAGCGGGGCACTTCGGCGGTCCGTGGCGAGCGGGGCTCCCCGCCGGGCCGGCAGGTCACCACGCGGCCCCCCTGCGGCCCGTGGCCCCGCCGTCGGCACCATATGCGGCGGGCCGGGTGATGCCCTCCGCCCACTGGGCCATCGCCCGCACCCCGCTCGGCGACAGCAGCCCCCGCGCGGCCAGCCGGAGGATCTCGGGCGTACGAAGCTCGGCGAGGGGGTCCGACTGCGACTCGAGGCGCTGCAGGTGCCGTTGCAGCGCCTCGTTGAGCGCTTCCGGTTCGTCGGCGAAGAAGAAGCCGGGCGGCAGGGAGAAGAACCGCCGCAGCCGGTCGGCGGACTCCAGACTGGGCAGGCCCTTCCTGCGCCACTCGCTCATCGTCTGACGGGTCACGCCCGCTGCCGCGGCGATCTCTTCGAGGGTGTACTTCTTCCCGTCCTCACGCCGGCGCGTCTCGCGGAGGAGGTCGAGCCGCTGCCGTACCCGCTCCGCCACCGAGACCTCCTCGGCCCGTCCGCCGGCGAGCAGGAGCCGGACCACGGCCTCGGGGATCCCCGTCTCGAAGGACAGGTCCCGCGCGTTCAGCACGTCCGTCAACTCGGCCCGGCCGACGGCATGGTGGAGGCGCTCCAGGGTTCCGGCCAGTCTTGCGTAGGCATCGTCTGCTGCCACCGAGCATTCTCCCGGGCACGTCGCTGATCAGGGGCGGGGACGTACGCGAGGGTATCCGCATCGCCTCACCTGGTCGACAGTGTCGAGAAAACCTGCATGGGCTCGCAGGCTGAGTTGACATCACGTGGCGTCCAGTAGCAGGATCACCGCGCAGGGTGATCCAACAAACCAGCTGTGCGGTTTGGTTGTCGTAGCCGAGCCTCTCAGCGGAGTCCAGGCTGTCCGCCCCTACCCCGCCGAGAGGTGACGCGATGTCCGAGCCCTTGTTGCTGGTCGGCGCCGGATCGGCAGCGGCCGGGGCGGAGTTCCATCTCGCGCGGATCGCCGCCGCGCACCCGGTCGTACTCGTCGACACCGCCGCGCCGGCCTGGGCCAGACCCTATCTGCTGAGGCACATCGCCGCCGACCCCGCCGACGGTCCCGCCACCGTGGACGCGGTCACGGGCCACGCCTCCCGTCACGACGTGTGCGGCGTGCTCAGCTACGTGCCGGACCACCTGGTCACGGCGTCACGCCTCGCCGGCCGTCTGGGTCTCCCGGCGGCCTCGGCCGACGCGTTGACCGTGTTGAGCGATGCCACAGCGCTGCGCGGACTTCTGGCACGCCACCACATATGCCAGTCCCACATGCCGGGAAGCGTCGACGAACATCCCGACGGACCCGCCGTCTCCGCCGAGACCGTCGTCCTGCCCGACGGCGACATCCGGATCGTCGCCGTCACACGTACGACCCTCGGCCCGGCCGACGGCCGGGAGGCGACGCGCCACTCCGTCTACGCGCACGACAACCTGCTGCACAACCCGTTGGTGCGCCAGACCGTGCAGCGCGTGGTACGGGCCGTCGGCCTCGCCTTCGGGGTCCTCCACATCGGCATGAAGCTGACCTCTCTCGGTCCGCGCGTCACCGACGTGCAAGCCCGCCTGGCGGACGATCTCATCCCGTTGCTCGTCGAGCGGGCCACCGGCGTGGACCTCCCGCTCGTCTGCGCGGCCCTGGCCGCGGGCCGGACGCCCGACCTCACCCCGACCCGGCAGGGAGCGGCGGCCGTGGGTTTCGCCCACCCCTCCGTGAGCGGCCGGATCGAGCACCTCGACGTCTCGCCCGAGGCTGCCCGCCAACCGCTGCTCGAGTCCATGGGCCTGCTCCAGCGGCCGGGGAACCACGTCCTCGCGTCGCCCGGGGCAGGACCGGGCGACCGGCTGGCCTTCTGGGTGGTGTCGGGCCCCGACAGGGAACACTGCGACGCCGCTCTCGACACGGTGGCGCGGCACCTGAGCGTCGGCATCACCGCCGCGGCCGTCAGCGGCCGGGCCGCGTGACGTCAGGGCAGGGCCTGCTTCCGCTCGTCCCCGGCGGCAGCGGCCGGGCGGCCCGCAGGCTGCGCAGGGCGAGGAGCAGGACACCGATGTCGTCCAGGTAGACCGGGTCGGGCAGCAGATCGGTCGGCAGCAGCAGATACGCGACAGCGCCCCAGAACACCCAGCGCGGTCCGGTCGGCAACCCGGCCTGCCGCAATGTCCGCCGCGTACGCACCAGCCGCACCAGCAGCCCGACCGCGACGGCGAGCAGTCCCGCGGCGACGACGGCGGCGATCGTCAGAAGGGTCGTGGTCGTGTCCATACGGAATCCTGGCCCCGCTTCCTCGTCCTGGTCGAGCCCCTACGACGACGACCGGTCATCGGCGTCCTCGTCGGCGCCCCCGCCCCGGCCGGCCTCCCGCGCGGACCCGTCCGGTGCGCCGTCCGGGGAGCCGTCCGCGGCGGGCTCCGGCTGCGGCCGGCTCCAGGCGGTCGGCTTCAGCCGTTCGAACGTGCGCGTCAGCTGCTGCAGAGCGGTCGGCGTCCGGGCGGCGGGACGCTGCTGGGGCACGGCGGGCACGGGAACGTCCCGGTAGGCGGCCAGGGCCTCCAGTGCCTGCTCGGCGGCCTGCTTGTAGAGGTCCCGGGACTTCGTCATCGCCTCCAGCGCCTCGGCGTACATGGCGACCAGCCGCCGCTCACGCTCCAACTGCTCCTGAAGGGTCAGCAGCGTCCAGTTGTCGCGCAGGTCCGTCAGCGCCTCCTCGGCGCCCTGCGGCAGCGGCCGGGGCAGGGCGACGAAGTGCCGCAGCGCCGCGATGAGTTCGGCCGGTTCCGAACCGTCCAGGAAGACGCTGCGCACGCTGTGCTCCCGGCTGTCGTAGCCGTCGTCCGGCGCAGGATCCGGCGGCAGCAGCACCGCGCCGCCGCGCGGCACCTCGACGCCGAGGTCCTTCAGCGCCCAGTTGACACCGCGCAGCTGCTGCGGGGCGGCCCGGTGCTCCACCACCCGGTGCCGCAGACCTGGCGGCAGCAGGCGCGCCAGCGGCAGCCGGCCCCGCTCGTCCGGGGTCATCGCCTCGTGGACGACGACGTGGACGCACCACGCCTCGCGGGCCGCGTCCCGCAGCAGGCGCCGCATCTCCTTGTCGTCTTCGGGCAGCGCGTTGACCTGCCGGAAGCGCAGTCCGGCGATCGTGGGGTGGTGGTCCCAGGAGCCGTCCGCGTCCTCGCCCGAGCCGGCCTCGGGCCAGAACAGGGTCGCGGGCGAGGGCCACGTGTCGTCCCACGGGCGCTCCGCCTCCGCGACCAGCCGCCACTCATGGCCCTGCGGCCGGCCCTGACGCGGTACGAGGGTGAGGCGGGCCCGCACGGTCACCGTGCCGCCGGCCCGCCAGCGCGCCTCGAAGACCCGAAGCTCCGGATCCCCGGCCGAGGGCGGCTCGGCGAAGTCGTCGATGTCCCCGCCGTCCTTGTGCCGGCGCAGGGTGCGGCGGACGACGTCCTCGGGGGCGGAACCGGTGTGGCGGCCCCGGGCCGCCCAGAGGGTCTGCGGGATGGTGGCGCGGTCGCCGGCGGAGTTCGACATGAGCCAATCTGCTGATGGGGGCGGGTGAGCTTCCCAGTATCACTGCTCGGCGGGCGACACGGCGGCCGGGGGGTCCGGCCCGCGCGTCGCCCGGAGGTGCACCGGCGCACGGGGTGTGCGCCACACGCCCGGGGCGCGTGCCGGGCGCCCAGGAGGTGCGCGGTCCGCGTCAGATGAGCACCGCACACCCGTGCCCGGGCCCCGCGCACGGCGCCCACAATGTCCGGCGAACGGGGCCCGCCCGTCCATCCGCTCAGGGGCGGTCCCCGTTCACCCTCCCCACTCTCTCCTCACTCCCCTCACTTCCCGCGCCCGCCTCGGCACGGCGCAGCCCGTGGCCGGGGCCTTCGTGGACGCCCCGGGACGGCCACCTCACGCCCCCGGCGCCCCCCGGGCCACCGCCCGGATGCGCCTCGGTGCCTCTCGGGCACGCCCCGACGACCACCCGGACGGGCTGTGGAGAAGCTCCCTGGGCCACCGGCCGCGCCCGCCGGCACCGGCGCCGGCCCACGCTCGGCGAGATGGCCGGCATCGCCGCTCCCGCCCTGTGCTGCCGGTTCGGCGTGAGCGGCCGACCTCGGTGGTACGCCGTCCCTGGTTTGGCGGGAGCGGCACACCCCGCCCCGGATGCGCCGTCCTCGGTTCGGCATGAGCGGCGCACCCCGTAACGAAGCGCCGGTCGCCGTTCTCGGTTCGGCGTGAGCCGTCTCCGTCCCGCCTCCGTGCGCCGTCCTCGGTTCGGCGGGACTGGCCCACCCCTCCGGTACGTCGTCCCGGTGCGAGCGGGCGGCAGGAACTCCTCGGCGGGTTCTCCGGCCGCGGTACGACCGAGACGGTCGTCGCCGTGCTCCCCCGGACGCTGCCCTGCGGTGGCCGGGCCTGGTTCGCCCTGCTGCACGACCGCCCTCGGCCGGGTCGGTCCTCGGCGTGGGCCGCGGCCCGGCGCCGGCCCTCGTCCTGCCGGCCGTGGCGCTCCCGGTGGTCGGGGGGACCGCCACCTCGTCCGACGCCGGCCGGCCCCGGACGGTGCGGGCTCTCAGTGCGGGAACGCCCGGGGCGGCCGCTGCCGGGGCACCTCGTCACGGAACCCGGCGATGGCCGTACTGATCTGCCGCATCAGCACGGTGCTCTCCAGCCGTTCCAGATAGAGGTTGGCGTGCGCCAGCGCGGGCAGGTCCACACAGAAGTACATGGCCATCAACGGGTTGACGAACAACTCGCTGTCCCGGGTGCGTTCGGTGAACCGCACGTCACCGAAGTCCCCGCGCAGCGCCGCCGAGACGGACCCCTGCACGATGCTCGGACGGCTCGCGTGGCAGTCCTGGGCGTGGGCCACCGCGTCCAGGTAGGCGGCACCCTCCGGGCTCTCGCGCGGGAGTGAGAACGCGCCCAGATAGCCGCCCGCGCGGTCCAGGGCGGCCAGGTTCTCCAGGACCAGCGCGTGGTTCACCCCGTGGTAGGCGTCCACGCCGAAGCCCAGGCAGGCCACCAGCCGGTGCGGAACCTCCGTGAGCCCGGAGACGGCGCCCAGGCTCGCCATGTCCTCCTCCGGCGTGCCGAGCCCGTGCTCGTCCCCGCGCATCAGGATGTCCGTGCCGCCGTCCACGAGCACGATCGCGTCGACCCCGCCGAGGTGCGCGAGGAGCGCCCGGTAGGCGGCGCGCAGCGGCACGACACCCGTGAGGGGGAAGGCGTACACGGTGTCGGGCAGGCCCTGCGACCGCAGCCACCGGGCGAGCGCCCGCTCGGGGAAGTAGTCACCGCGCAACGGGGTGTCCGGGCGGACGGCGGCGACATCCGCCTCGACCCAGCTGTCCAGGTCCAGGCCGTACAGGTCGGCGAAGGAGAGGTTGGCCAGGTGCACTTCCTTGCCGGCCGCCCGCAGGGCGAGGGCGAGGGGCAGCCCGGCGTAGACGTCGAACCCGCCGCCGGCACCGGCGACGAGCACGCGACGGGCCTCGCGCAGGCGGGCGAAGAACGGGGGTTCGGACAGCGAGAACACCGCAGGACCCTAACAGGGCCGTCCCGTGGGGCGGTTCAGAGTTCTCCCGGTACGGTCCCCGAGACGACCCCGATCGTCCACAGGGCCGGGCCGGCCGCCCGCGAGGGTTGTCCACAGGCCCGGACGCGTGTCGGAGCCTCGTGCCAAGATCGCCGCATGCTCACTCACGACCTGCTGCCCGCGGAACCCCACCGGTCCAGGACCTACGCCCTGTGGGCGGCGTCCCGCGATCCGGCCGCCGAGGGTGCCGCCGCCGCTCTGCTCGACGAGGTGTCGGCGGCCGTGTCGTCCGCGTATCCCAAGATGGGGCGCTGCCTGGAGCGGCTGCGGCGGCCGGCGGGCGGGCTGCCTCCCGCCCATCTGCCCTGGTTCTGGGACACGGTGGCGCACCGCCTGCTGGGATACCCCGGCGGCGCCGCGGCCAAGGCCTATTCCCTGGCCCGCAAGGCGGAGCAGGAGCACGCGCTGCCCGTCGACCCGGCCTGGCGGCGGGCCAACGTGCTGCTCTTCGCGGCGCGCGGAGCCCTGCCGGTGAAGGAGCTGAGCGAGCACCAGCGCTGGCTGGCCGGGCGGTCGGCGCCCGCCGAGGCGCATGAGGAGTACGTGCGCGTGCTGACCGCCTGGGCGGCCTCCCCCGGGGACCTCCCCGCCGACCTCGCCCGCCGGATCGGCGCGTCCGCGCGGGCCGCCGGCCTGGGCACGGACGAGGACGCCCGGGTCCTCGGACGGGTCCTCGGCGCCGCCCGCGGCAAAGCGGTGCCGGACGCCCTGCTGGAGGCCGCCGCCGGACCGCTGGGCGACCATCCGCAAGGCCCCCGCGTGCAGGCCGCGCTGCTCGACCTGTTCCCGGACTCCCGCAAGGACGCGGCGGCCTGGCTGCGGCTGCTGCTGCGCGGCGGCATCGTGGACGCCGCGGCCGCGGGCCGCCTCGAACCGGAGGGCGGCCTGGCCGGCTGGCTCGGGAGGTACACGCGCACGTACCGGCACCACAAGGTGGCCTACGGCGGCGTGGTGAGCCAGCCCATGCCCGCCGAACTCTTCGAGATCGTCTCCCGGTTCGCGCCCCGGCTGCGCGCCGCGGGCACAGCCGTGGTGATCCACGAGGACAAGTACCGCTGGCCGGCCCTCGACGCCGACCTCCTGGACGCCTGCCTCGCCGAGGGCATCGAGGTGGCGGACCCCGGCGACGCCGTACGGCTGACGTTCTGGGACGACCGGTCGTGCCGGGACCTGAAGGCCCTGGCCGCCCATCCGGTGTTCGGCCGCCGCCTCGAAGGCACCGTGCACGAAGGGCTGCGCGGCTCCGGCACCGCGATCACGCGGCTGCCGCGCAACGCCGGCATCGCCGCCGAGGTGCACACCCGCGTCGAGGGCCTGCTCGGCGCGCTGCGCGGCGGCGGGCTCGCCGCGGCCGACGAGGCGGTCGCCGAACTGTCCGGCCTGCTGGACCGGCCCACCGCCGTCGCCCTGGACGGCATCGAGGAGGCGCTGGCCGCGCTGGACCTCACCGGTCCGCTGGCCCGTGCCCTGCGCGCCGGACTGCCGGAGGAACTGGGCTGGCCCGCCCTGGACGCGGCCCTTGAGGAGTTCGACCCGGCCGACACCCTCCAGGTGACCTGCACCTGGCCCGTCCTCACCGTCTTCGGAGCCGACCGCGCCGTGGCCGTCGACCCCTGCGGCACCCGCGCGAGCTGTTCCTTCCGGGTGCCGGACGAGGCGGCCTCGCACGCCGTCCACTACGTCGGCGGCGGGTTCCTCGTCAGCTGGCGCACCGGCGGCCGCCACTCCTGCGCCGACCAGGCGTACTGGGCCGACCGCCCGGAGGTGGTGTTCACCCCGCAGGACCGCTTCGGTCTGCGGCCGTACGGTGGACTGATCCAGGGTGGGTTCGGGTACCAGTTCGAGACCCCGGACCGCGGCGGCCGGTTCGACGGGCAGCGAGTGCTGCGGCCGGGCGGACGCGAGGGCATCGGCGGGCACGACTTCCAGCTGAGCGACGGACGGCGCTTCTTCGGCGCCCGGGTCTTCCACACCCGCGGCAACTGGACGCCGTACGACGCCGCGACCGGCGACCCGGCTGCCGACCGCACCCTGCCGGACTTCCACCGCGACCGGGAAATCCCTCCCGGAATGGAGGAGTTCGAAGGCGGCCAGTACCTCGCGGTGCTCCCCGAGGACGCCCCACCCTCCCCGTTCGGCCAGGACGGACGGCTCGTCGGCTGCCGCGTCCTCAACCGCACGCCCCACCAGGGCCCCTCACCCACCGAGTTCCTGCTGGAGTCGGTCGACGGCCGCACCGCTCGCTACCGCAGCCGCCGCTTCGGCCGCCACCCCTGGGGCGTCATCGGCCTCCCCGAGGGCGGCGAGGACGCCGTCACCGTCGGCGAGGTGACCGTCCGCTGCCACGCCGCCGCGGACAACTCGCTGCTGTGGCAGGTCCACGGTCTCGTCCCGCCCGCCGGACGCGATCGCGACCACCCGCCCACCCTCGGCGAGGGAGCCGGCCCGGTGCCGCCGCCCGCGTTCTGGCACTTCCTCACCCCGCGCGACGAACGCTCCTCCAAGGCGCTGCGCACCGTCGGCGACGCGACCGTGCGCGCCCTCCTGGACGCCGCCCGCGACACCCGGGACGAGGACGCACTGCGCGCCCGGGTCACCCGGCTGCTGCCCGAAGCCGGTGACGCCCGCGTGCGGGAGGGAGTGGTGCGCGCGGCGCGGCTCGCGGCCGACGTGCTGCGGCGCCGGGCGGAGCTGTCCCGGCGCGTCGGCATCATGCGCTCGGGACCGGTCGTGACCCTTCCCGCCGACATCCCCGACACCGCCCTCGTCCCCGCCCTGTCCGGCCTCCTGCCCGACCTGCGCCCCTACGAGGCCCACGCACCGGAGCGGCACCCCGGCACCCTGACCGCCGTCGCCGCCGACGGCCGCTTCCTGCGCGACGAGATCGACGACGAGACCCGCGGCCTCGCCCCGCCCGCGCGCCCGGCGGAATGGCAGGTGCTGCTCGGCGCCATCGACGCCGTCGCCTGGCGGGCCGCCGTCGAGACCACACCCGAGCCCGAGCGCACCGCGCTGAACGCCCTCCTGCGGACCTGGAGCCGGCAGCCCTTCGCCGAACCCGGCGGCACCTGGCGCACCGGCCGCGCCCCGCAGGAGGAACTGACCACCGGGACCCGCGCCGCCGCGGGCCCCCCGCGCGGCGGACTCCGCCGCTTCGTCCAGCCGGCCACGGATCCCGCGCCGGCCCGCACCGAGGAGGAGCGGACCGTCACGGTCACCCGGGACGACGGCGGGCGCCTCACCCGTCTCCTTAAGCTGGTCGAGGAGAACGGCCCGCTGCCGCTGACCCCGGAGGCCCTCGCCGTCTTCTCCTGGCGCACCGGAGTACGCCGTCCCGTCGCCACCCTGGCCCTGGCCGGCCTCCCGCGCCGGGCGGGGCACGACGACCACGCCAGGATGCTGCGCTCCAGGCCCTACAAGGCGAACAGGACCACGGCCGCCGAGTACGACGGCTTCTGGCACCGCCTGGGCCCGCACGGCCGGCGCCGGCTGCTCGCCGCCGGCGTCCCGGAGGACCCGGCCGACCTGTGGACGGCGGACGGAATCGTCCGGGCCGCGGAACGCATGGCCGCCGTCTGGGCCGAGTTGCTCGGCACCCGGCCCTACGTCGACGAGGAGCTGGCGGACGCCCTGGAGGCGGACCTGGGCCTGCCCGCCGACTGGGCCCGCGCCCTGCCCGCCGGCCGACCGCCGGCCGAACCGGGCGGACACGTCCTGGCCGGCAGCCGCACCGGGCGGCTGCTCCTGCACCAGGCGGGGCCGGACGGCACGGCCGGCGCGTGGATACGGCGGGACAGGGCGCCGCACACCGAGACGCTGTCCGTGATCGCCTGGGCCCTCACCGAGCGCCCGGTCGGCGACCCCGCGGCCGACGGGGCGCTGCGGCTGTACGAGGGTCTGCGGGCGTGGTGTGCCGCGCCGGACACGCTGGTCGAGCTGGTGCCGTCCTCCGCCCTGGCCCGGGCCGCCGCCGGGGACCCGGCCTTCCGGCCCTTCTCGGGCACCGTACTCCCGTGCCCGGAGTCGCTCCTGGAGAGCGTCCCGCAAGCACCCACCGCGCTGGAGGACGGGACGTTCGTCGTCGCGGTCCCCAGCGGGGACCTCTTCCTGCGGACGGCCGCCCTCGCGGAACCGGAGCGCATGGCTCGGGCACGGGACCTGTGCGACCGGCTGGACCTGCCACGGCTCCGGGAGGAGGTCACGGGCATACGGGCGCTGCTCGACGGACTGGGCCGGATGGCGGCCCGCGCCGCCGGGACACCGGTGCCCCCGGGTGGTTACGAGGCCAATCCCGCGCTCAGCGCCCCGGCCCTGGTCGCCGAGGTCGCGCAGCGGCTCGGTGTCGGTGCGGACGCCGCCGCGCTCCACCTCCAGCTGCGCGCGCTCGCCCGGCCCACGGACCGCAACGTCCGCCGCTGGAACGGCTGGACGGCCGCCCGGCACAAGGCGGCGCAGGCGGAGCTGGTGGCGGTCGGGGCGGTGGAGACCGGCCGGCGGGCCCGGGCCGGGCGCACGGCCTTCGCCCCCGGCACCTGGGAGACCCTCGACGCGCCCCACCTGCCCGTGGAGACCGACAAGTTGGCCACGCACGGCGCGGTCCGCGCGGGCAAGGGCGTGCACGGCCCCTTCACCCGGCTGCTGTCACCGCTGCCGCTCCACGAACTGTTCGCCCGGGCGGCGGAGGCCTGAACGGACGCGAGCGAGCGCGAACGGACGTGGGGCCGGCCTGAACGGGCGCGGGGCTGGCCGGCGGCGGGGGCGCGCGCCTGAAGGGAGGTGGCCGCCGGACGCGCGTGCACGGCGACCGGGTGGGCCTGACCGGCGGTGGGGCGGGCCTGCACGGACGTGCGGTGGGCCTGAACGGCGGCCGCGCGGGTCTGAACGGCGCCAGGCGGCCCCGCACGGATCAGGGGTGGGCCTGAACGGCGTGGGGCCGGCGCGCGGGCGCCGGCCCCTGGGGCAGGGGAGGAGCCGGGAGGCTACGCCCCGCTCTCCCGGAGCATGTCCTCACGCTCGACGATCTTCACGCGCTCGCGGCCCTGCGGCTCGCCCAGGGCGCGCTCGGCGGCGTCCAGCTTGTACCAGCCCTCCCAGGTGGTGAAGCGGACGTTCCGCTCGGCGAGGAAGGCGTCGACGGCCTCCGGCTCGGGTGAGGCGGGGGTGTGCAGACGGCCGCCCGCGTAGTCGTCCAGCAGGTTGGCCACGGTCTCGTTGGCGTCGCCCTTGGTGTGCCCGATGAGGCCGACAGGGCCGCGCCGGATCCAGCCGGTGACGTACGTGGACTGCAGCGGGGTGCCGCCCTCCTCGATCACCCGGCCGCCCTCGTCCGGGACGGTGCCGGAGGCGATGTCCCAGGGCAGCTTGGGCAGCTTCTCGGAGAGGTAGCCGACCGCGCGGTAGACGGCAGTGACGTCCCAGTCCTTGAACTCACCGGTGCCCTTGACGTTGCCGGTGCCGTCCAGGGCGGTGCGCTCGGTGCGCAGGCCGACGACCTTGCCGTCCTCGCCGAGGATCTCCGCCGGCGACTCGAAGAAGTGCAGGAACAACTTGTGCGGGCGGTCGCCGACGTCCCGGATCGCCCAGTTCTCCAGCGTCTTGGCGACCATGTCGGCCTGCTTGTTGCCGCGCCGGGTCTCGATGGAGCCCTCGTCGTAGTCGATGTCCTCGGGGTCGACGATGACCTCGATGTTCGGGGAGTGGTCCAGCTCGCGCAGCTCCATCGGGCTGAACTTCGCCTGCGCCGGGCCCCGGCGGCCGAAGACGTGGATCTCCACGGCCTTGTTGGCCTTCAGCCCGTCGTGGACGTTCGGCGGGATCTCGGTAGGCAGCAGCTCGTCGGCGGTCTTGGCGAGGATGCGGGCGACGTCCAGGGCGACGTTGCCGACGCCGAGCACGGCGACCTTCTCGGCCTCCAGGGGCCAGGTGCGGGGCACGTCCGGGTGGCCGTCGTACCAGGAGACGAAGTCGGCGGCGCCGTAGGAGCCGTCCAGCTCGATGCCCGGTATGGACAGTTCACGGTCGGCCATGGCGCCGGTGGAGAAGATCACCGCGTCGTAGAAGGCGCGCAGGTCGTCCAGGCTGATGTCGGTCGGGTAGTCGACGTTGCCGAAGAGGCGGATCTGCGGCTTGTCCAGCACCTGGTGCAGGGCGGTGATGATGCCCTTGATGCGCGGGTGGTCGGGCGCGACGCCGTACCGGATCAGGCCGAACGGGGCGGGCATCCGCTCGAAGAGGTCGATGGACACACCGGGGTCGGCGGCTACCTCGGACTTGAGCAGGGCGTCGGCGGCGTAGATCCCGGCGGGGCCGGCTCCGACGATGGCTACCCGCAGGGGGCGCGGCATGATCAGGTTCCCTTCGAGCGTGAATGCGACTTGATCACGAAGCCTAAACTAAGGCACACCTAAGTTGCTACGGGGGTCTGACCTATGACCTCATAAGCTGCTCTTATGTCCTGCCCAGGCGTTTCTTATATGGGCCCGTGAGTGGGCCGACAGTGAGGGGTGAGCGGGCCTGGGCACGGACGCGGGCGCGGTCGTTCCCGGAGATGTCCCGCATCATCCGCACCCGTCACCCCCGCGACCCCCGACTGCCTCGCACCGGGCTCCCGCACTGGCCGGTACGCCTGCCGGGCCCCGCCTTCGGCCTCACCCGGGACCACATCCGCAGGCACCTCGGCATCCGCTTCCGAGTCGACAGCGACCGAGGCATCTGTGAACTGGGCCTCACCTACCGCCTGGTGGAGGAGAGTCCCCTCGACCACCACGAGAGCCGGCGCGCCCACGGACGCAGGGGTCGACCCCGTCAGCCCGGCCGCACGATCCGGTGGATCGCCGCCTCGCCGGCGCCGTAGACCGACTCCTCACGGATGGTCGACCCCGGCCCGGGCGCGTGCACCATCATGCCGTCGCCGACGTGCAGACCCACATGCCGGTCGTCGTCGAAGAAGAGGACGAGGTCACCGGGTTCCAGGTCGGCGAGCGTCACCGGGGTACCGGCCAGCGCCTGCTCGTACGCCGCACGCGGCAACGTGACACCGGCCGCCCGCCACGCGGCCTGGGTGAGGCTGGAGCAGTCGTACGAGTCGGGCCCGGTAGCCCCCCAGACACACGGCTTACCGATCTGCGCCCGGGCGAACGCGATGGCCTTGGCGGCACGAGGTACGCCGGGAGATGTGCGGGTGGGAGCGGGGAGGGGGAGGGGCTGAGCGCTGGACGTGGTGAGGGGGGCGGCGAAGGTGGTGGTGCCGGTGAGCGGGGGGAGCGGGCCGGTACCGGTGACCGGAGCGAAGGATCCCGTGTCGGTGAGGGGGGCGAGGGAGCCGGTGTCGGTGAGTGGGGCGGCGAAGGTCGTGGTGCCGGTGGGTGGGGCGGAGGTCTCTGTGCCGGTGCCGGCGGGTGGAACGAAGGTGCCGGTGCCTGTGGATGGAACGAAGGTGCCGGTGCCGGTGAGTGCGGTGAAGGGTTCCGCGCGGGTGAGCGGGGTGACGGACCCGGTGCCGGTGAACGAGTTGAAGCTCCCCGTGCCGTTGAGCGGCGGGAAAGATCCCGTGTCGGTGAGCGGGGTGAAGGAGCCCGTGTCGGTGAGGGGGGTGAAGGACCCGGTGTCGGTGAGTGTGGTCAGGGTGCCGGTGTCCTGGAGCGGGGTGAGGGAGCCGGTCGCGACGGCCGGCGTCGCCGGTCGGGCGGGTGTCGTCCACCGCGGCTGCCGCCACTGGTCCGCCGGTTCGGCCGGGGCGGGGTCCGGCACCGGCTGGATTCCGGCAGCCCAGGAGGGCTGAGCGACGGTACCGGGCAGGGCGAGCCCGTTGGTGTGCCGCGAGAGCAGGTCGCGCGCGGTGTCGAGCTTGCGCCGGCTGTCCGCCTTCGAGACGGCGGGGGAGGGACGGCCCGGCGCGGCGCCCCCGGGCAGCGTCCTGGGCGACTGAAGGACGAGGCCCTGCGCTGCGCTAGGGCTCGCTGGTGCTGGTGCTGGTGCTGGTGCTGGTGCTGGTGCTGGTGCTGGTGCTGGTGCTGGTGCTGGTGCTGGTGCGGCCCGGCCGTCGCCCGGTGCGGCCATGACCCCGACGGCCGGCGGCGGCGCTTCCAGGGGGAGTTCGGCGCCCCGGATGCCCGGGAGTGCCGTCTCCGGGGACTGCGGCGGTCGGGTCGTGGAGGCCGCCGGTGGACCGGCCGTCAGTTCGGCCACCGCCCGGACCGCGCCCGGTTCGAGTGCGAGGGCCTCTCGCTCACCTCCCGGCAGGGCGCGGGCCTCCCGGGCGCCTGGCAGAGCGGAGGCACCCCCGCCGCCCGGCAGGGCGAGGGCGTCCCCGCCTCCCGGCAGAGCCAGGGCCTCTCCGGGCAAGGCGCGCGGCTCCCGGTCGCCCCCGGGGAAACCGCCCGGCCGTTCCCGCCCCGAACGCACCGGTGCCGCCGGGCCGTCGGTGAGCCGGTCGGCGGGGAGCACGGCGGGGACGGTCGGACCCAGTGTGGCGCGAGCCGCGTCGAACCACTGCCGGGCGACCTCGTCGAGTCCCGGATCCGGGCGCCGGCCCGCGCGCTTGGCCAGCGGCACGCCCCGGGACCGGCTGCCGCTCCGGCCGGCCATGGCCCGTGTCGCGTTGAAATTGCCGGTGGCGTTCTCCGCCTGGTCGTAGAGGGATGCGATCCGCTGCCGAACCTCGTCGCGGCTCTCCGGCGCCATGGAAGACGTGCTCCTTCCTTGCCCCACAGGGCAGTTCAGCGGCTCGCCGGGGCAGAACCGGGCGGCGGCCTCGCGTCAACCTAGCCAACGTGTGTGCCTCGTGTGAAGGTTGAGGTGTGAAATGTCCGATACATATTCGTGATGTTCGCGATGGAGTTCGACGGGGAAGAGGTGGAGGCCATGGTTTCCTGTGAGATCCCGGTGAATTCGCGATTCTGTTGAACACGGCGGCCCCGCCCTCCGTATGAAGCCGGGGAACTCCATGCCCGACCGGCGAACTCACACAGGGGACGACCTTGGTACGCAACAGCCGCAGACGCCCGACGCGCGCACGACGCGCGACCCTCGCAGCGGTCGCCCTGATGCTGGGCGGGGCCGGGCTCGTCGCGGCGAACGTCTACGCCTCGGCGAGCGAGGGCTGGGGTGATGGATCCGGCGCGGGTACGACCGGACAGGTCCGGTCGACGGGCATGGCCACCATCGACTGCCCCGACGTCGGCGGCCGGCTGACGGCCGTGCCGGACGCGGCCCGCGCGGACGTCGACCGTGAACTCGCGCGGCTGGACCAGCAGATCGCGGCGGCCTACCGGCAACTCCAGCAGACGGCGCGGACCGCCGGTGCGGACGAGGACGCGTACTCCGCCTCGGTCGACGACACGATCATGAACCCGCTCAAGGAGAAGCGGTCGGCGTCCATCGGGCGGATCACGGACGCCCTCGACCGGGCGGGCGAGCGCCCGCAGGGACTGGACTCCCTGGCCGCCTGCGCCCTCCGCCCCGCGGAGACCGGCCGGCCCACCGCCGCACCGGGGAACGACGGCGGACAGAACGGCACCGGCCAGGGGCAGAACGGCCAGGGGCAGAACGGTCAAGGACAGAACGGTCAAGGACAGAACGGCGCAGGGCAGGGCGGTAACGGACCCGTCGTCTCCGACTACGCGGACATCACCGCCGTACCACCGGACGCGCCGGCCCCGGCACCGCAGGACGGCGCCTCGCGCGGCACCTTCACCTCCGACTGCGGGGTCAACGCGAACGGCCTGTTCAACTCCGACAACGTCATCGTCGCCCCCGGTGTCTCCAACGGCGCCCACCACTTCCACGACTACGTCGGCAACCAGGCCAACACCGCCTTCGCGAGCGACGAGGACCTGGCGCGGGCCGGCACCAGCTGTGCGGACCGGGGCGACAAGTCCTCGTACTACTGGCCGGTGCTGCGGCTGCAGGACGGCACCCGGGAGCGGGACGCCGGGGCCCCGGGCGGCGGTACGGAGGGAAACTCCGGACGGATCGTGACGCCCGAGCAGGTGACACTGACCTTCGTCGGCAACCCGCGCGGCGAGGTCACCGCCATGCCCCGCCTGCTGCGCATCATCACCGGTGATGCCAAGGCCTTCGTCAACGGTCCCGGCAACGCCAACGCGTCCTGGAGCTGCACCGGTTACGAGAACCGGCAGCTGAAGGACAAGTACCCGCTGTGCCCGCCCGGCAGCGACGTCGTGCGCACCTTCCGGTTCCAGAGCTGCTGGGACGGCCGCAACATCGACAGTGCCAACCACCGTACGCACGTGGCCTTCACCGCCGACGACGGCTCCTGCCCGGCGGGCTTCCGGCCCATTCCGCAGCTGGTCCAGCGCATCGTCTACGACGTCGACGCGCCGAGCCTGGCGGACGGCGGCCGGACGGTCCCGCTGTTCGCGGTGGACTCCTTCCCGGAGCAGCTGCACAAGCCCGTCACCGACCACGGCGACTTCATCAACGTCTTCGACGAGGACCTGATGCGTGAGATGGTCGACTGCATCAACTCCGGGCGTACCTGCGGAGCTTCGGGAGCTTCAGGTGACGACTCCGGTACGACGGCGACGCCCGCGCCCACGTCCACGTCCACGTCCACGTCCACGTCCGCGCCCGGTTCCGGCTCGGGCGCCACGGCCGCGCCCGGTCCCGGCACCACCCCCACCGACGACCCCGCCCGGGGCGGCACTTCCGCCCCCGCCGCCCCCGCTCCCTCGGCCTCCCGGCCCGGCGACGCCCCGCGGCACGACGTGAGCCACTCACCGGAGCGCACCACCAAGCACGACACGGACACCACGGCTCACACCGACGACGGGGACAACACAGAGGGCGAGGCCGCACCGGCAGCCCCCGCCACACCCCGCTCCACGCCGGCGCGTTCCGCCCCGACCCGACCGGCGGCGTCCTCCCCGTCCGCGCCCGCCGCCCCCGCTCCGGCCTCCTCGGGCCAGGCCACCGCCGCCGCGTACGCCCCGCCGCCGGCCGCCCAGTCCGGACCCCAGGCCGCCGAGACGGCTCAGGGCGGCCTGGCGGAGACGGGCGCGCACCTGTGGCCCGCGGCCCTCGGCACGCTGCTGGCCCTGTCGGGCCTGTTCATGTTCCTGCGGGCCAGGCGGCTGCGCTACTGACCGGCCGCGTGAGCGCTCGGGGACGTGCCGGGTGCCCAGCCCTTGTGAGAGCGCTCCCATAAAGCCGAGGATCTCTGGCATGCCGAGCCACCAGCACACCCCCGTGATACGCCCCTACCGTGCCGCCGACCGCGTCGCCGTCGCCGACGTCTGCGTCCGCACCGCGCTGAACGGGGGCGACTCCCGGGCGGTCTACCCCGACCAGCGCCTCATGCCCTCGATCTTCGCCGAGCCGTACTGCCACTTCGACCCGGACCTCGCCCTCGTACTGGACGACGGAGGAGGCCGGGCCGTGGGGCACATCGTCGGCACCGCCGACACCGAGCGGTTCGTCGAGGACTTCCGGCGGAGCTGGATCCCGAAGCTCGCCGACCGCTATCCGGAGCCCGTCGCGGCACCGCGTACGCCCACCGAGGAGATGATCCGTCTCCTGCACCACCCGGAGCGGATGCTCGTCCCCGAGCTGGCCGCCTACCCCGCCCATCTGCACATCGACCTGCTGCCGCCCTGGCAGGGACAGGGTCATGGCCGGCGCTTGCTGCGCGCCTTCCTGGACGCCCTGCACGGCAAGGGTGTTCGGGCGGTCCACCTCGGCATGGTGACCGCCAACACCGCCGCCCGCGCCTTCTACGACCGGGTCGGCTTCCGCGAGATCCCGGTCGCGGACGCCGGACCGCTCACCTACCTGGGCCGGGCCACGAACCCGTGAGTGAGCGGGGCGCGGGCGAGCGGGGCCTCAGGCGAGCCTCAGTGTCTGCTTGGCGAGGTCGTACGCGGGCCGCATCTGCTCGTGCTCCTCGGTGTCCATCCCGCCGAGGTGCAGGACGACGGCGCCGTCGGGCGTGCTGACCGCGAAGGCGCTCTCCTTCTTCGTCTCCTCCAGGAGCTTGCTCGTGTAGAGGTACTCCACCTCGACGGCGTCGAGACCGCCGCCCGTCCTGAAGGAGTGGTACTTCTCCTTGCTGACGTTGTCCTCGGCGGCGACGAACGCGCGCAGCACTCCGGCCGCGTCCGCGTCGCCGGGCTTGCCGGTCCACACGCGCAGGAAGCCGATGTTGCCGGCCGGCTTGGCGTCGATCTCGCAGGCCGCGGTGACCGGTCCCTGCCGGAGGAAGCTGTCGGCGAGTGCCCCGCCCAGGTCGCCGTCCTCGCCCTTCGATGTCTTGGCCAGTTCCTTTTCGGCGTCGATCGACTTGGCCTTCCAGTCCTCGGCGAGGGCGAAGCTGACGGGCAGTTCACAGGCCGAACCGGCCGCGCCGATCGTCGCGCCGCGGGCCGCCGCCGTCCCCTTCGCCCCGGTGCCCCCGGCCGCCGTGCCCTTGGCGCTCGCCGACGGGCTCGCGGACTTCCCGCCGTCGTCGTCCGCCGACCCCGCGCAGCCGCCGAGCAGCGCCACGAGCGCCGCCGCGGTGATCATCCGGCTCCCGACGGTCCCCACCCTGACCTGCACTGTCGCCTCCCCTTCGGTTCAGAGCGGCCACTGTAGCCGAGGGCACCGACAACGCCGAACGGCCGTGCGGCTCACCGGCCGCCGGTCACCGTGCCCCGCGCCGGGCGAGCAGGAACAGGTGCGGTTCGGGTACGGCCCCGGGGTGGTCCGGGGTGAACACCTCCTGCTCCTCGGACAGCACCGTCAGGCCCGCCCCGGTCACCAGCCCGGTGAACGCCTCCGCGGCGAGGCTCGTCACCCGTACCGGCTGCCCCATGAAGACGGCCTCGACGTCCTCCACGTCCAACGGCACGGTGGCCAGCGCGACCGGACCGCCGGGCCGTACCGCGCGGGCCAGCCGGGCCACGACCGAGGCCTGCTCGGCGCGGGTCATCTGCAACAGCGAGAAGTAGGCGCACACGGCGTCGAACGAGGCGTCCGGCAACGGTGTCTCCCGGATGTCGGCGAGCCGGAACTCGGCCTCCGGCACCTGCCGGGCGGCCAGGTCGACCATGACGGGTGAGACGTCGAGGCCCAGCACCCGGTGACCGGCCCGGGCGAGGGTCTGCGCGGTCGGCCGTCCCGTGCCGCTGCCCACGTCCAGTACCCGACTGCCCGGCGCCAGCAGCTCCAGCAGCCGCCCCAGCGACGCCCGGTGCGGTGCGGATCCTGCGAACGCCCGCTCGTACTCCAGCCCCAGCGCGTCGAACACCACGGCGGCCGGTGCCCGGCCCTCCTCCTCGGTCACGGCGACTCCTCCCGTCATCCCCGGCCCTCGCCCGACGTCCGCCGCGGCGTTGTTTGCCACGGGCCCCGGACGCACGGCAGGGTGCCGCATGTGCCTACCCTGCTGATCGTCCATCACACCCCCTCGCCGCACTGCCAGGCGCTGTTCGAAGCGGTCGTGTCCGGTGCCACGACACCGGAGATCGAGGGCGTCCGCGTCGTGCGCCGGGCGGCGCTGTCCGCCACCGCCTCCGACGTGCTCGAAGCCGACGGCTACCTGCTCGGCACCCCCGCCAACCTGGGCTACATGTCGGGTGCCCTCAAGCATTTCTTCGACCAGATCTACTACCCCTGCCTGGACGAGACGCGGGGGCGTCCGTTCGGCTTCTGGGTCCACGGCGGCAACGACGTCACCGGTGCCGTCCGGGCCGTCGAGACCGTCACCACCGGGCTGGGCTGGCGCCGGGCGGCCGAGCCGGTGACGGTCACCGGCGACCCGGGCAAGGCCGGCACCGAGGCCTGCTGGGAACTGGGGGCCACGGTCGCGGCGGGCCTCATGCCCGGCACCTGACCGGCACCGGGGGCCCCCGGCAAGCCCCACGGGGGGACCGGGCCCATCGCGGGGCCGCCTGGGTGGTCTTCTTCCCCTTCTTCCCCCTTAACGGCGTGGAGTAAAAG
>NZ_JBVHWQ010000001.1:139754-162423 GCF_055564315.1 Streptomyces sp. NPDC029151 | reverse complement strand
CTTTTTCCCCCCCCCCCCCCCCTCCCCCCCCCACCCCCCCCCCCCCCCCCCCCCCCCCCCCCCCCCCCCCCCCCCCCCCCCGGGGCCCGTCGCGCGGCCGCCGGGGTGATCTTCGTACTCTCGTGCCCCGTGACCGGCGTGGAGCGAAGCCCACCCGCAAGCAGTTCTGTTAGTACGTTTTACGTGTTAATAGGGCATTTAGGGAGGTGCCGAAGGGCCCTCGGGACACGACTTCCCGTCGTGCTGCCGCTGCTCGTGGCCGTGTACGGCACACCGGCGCAGCGTGCCGTCGCCGACGGCGCGGGAAGCCAGGGGCTCGCCCTGCAGGTCGCCGTCGACGACCGGCCGGGTACCGAGGCGACCCACCCGGGTGTCCGCGTCGGCCGCCCGCTGGTGAAGACGTACCGCCTGATCAACCGCACCGGGGCCGACCTGTACGACGTGGAGGTGAGCGACCCCGGGCTCCCGGACGCCGACATCCGCTGCCCCGGCGGCGGCGATCGCCTTCCGATGCTCCGCGGCCTCGACTCGGCGACCTGCACCGCCCGGGCCACCGCCCGCCCGGGCACCTGGATCGCCGATGTCACCGCAGTCGGCCGCGTACCGTCCCTCGGCGTGGAGTCCCGGGCGGCCGACCGCTCCGGGTACGCCGGCGTCGGCGGTGAACTGTCCCTCTCGGAGACGGTGACGACGAGCGCCGGGGCGCTGGGCCGGGTCCTGACCCTCGGCCGCGCCACCGTCTTCTACGACGTGACCAACACCGGCAACCGTACGGTGTTCGACCTCCACCTCGCCGACCCGGTGCTCCAGCCGCCCCTCATCGTCTGTCCGGCGGGCGGTGACACCGTCGCGAGCCTGGAACCGGGCGACACGGCGCGGTGCGTGGCGACCGTGGAGCGGCCCCCGGGCTGGTACCTCAGCGAGGGGCACGTCTCCGGAAGCGACCGGATCCACACCATCGGGCCCGACGGCTGCCTGGAGCGACCGCCGTGGCTCAAGGCCAAGGCGACGGGCGAGTTCACGCTGCACGAGCCTCCGCCGCCCCTGCCGGCGCCTCCCGTCCCACCCCCGGTCCCCGAACCACCGCCCCCCGCACCGGCCCCCGTCCCTCCTCCCGTGCCGCTCCCACCCCCACCCCCGCCTGTTCCCGCGCCGGTTCCCCCTCCGGTCCCCGCGCCTCCCGCCGCGCCCCCGGTCCTGCCGGTGCCGCCCGGAGCCGTGTTCCCCCCGCCCCCGCCGTTGCCTCCGGCGGGCACGGGTGCGCCTGTGCCCGGACCGGCGGTTCCCGCGCCGGGGGCGGCGGCTGGTGGTGCCGGTGCTGGCGTTGGCGCGGGTCCCGGTGTGGCTGCGGGTCCCGGTGCCGCTGCGGCTGCCGGTGCAGGTGCAGGTGCAGGTGCAGGTGCCGCCGGTGCCGGTGCCGGTGCCGGTGCCGGTGTGGGTCCGGGCGCCGGCGCGGGAGCAGGGGCCGGCGCGGGCGGCGGTGCGGGAGCTGCTGGTGCCGGCGTGGCCGGTGCCGGCGCGGGTGCCGCTGCTGGTGCTGGTGCTGGTGCTGGTGCCGGTGTCGGAGCGGGGGCGGCGGCAGCCGCGGGCGCCGGAGCAGGTGCTGCCGGTGGGGCGGGTGCCGGTGGTGCCGCTGCTGCGGGAGCAGGTGCCGGGGCGGGTGCCGGCGCCGCGGTCGGGGGAGCGGCAGCGGGCGCCGGAGCGGTCGCCGGGGCTGGTGCCGCGGCCGGTGCTGGTGCCGCTGCCGGAGGCGCGGCGGCGGGGGCGGGCGTGGCGGCCGGGGCCGGAGCGGCGGCTGCGGCCGGAGGTGCGGCAGCCGGTGGAGGAGCCGCGGCCGCAGCAGGAGGAGCCGCCGCGGCCGGCGGTGCCGCGGCCGCGGGTGGTGCTGCCGCCGGTGCGGTCGCAGGCGCCACCGGCCCCGGCGGGGCCACCGGAGGCGCGGTGACCGGCGGCGAGGCAACCGGAGGCCAGTCGACGGGCGGCCAGTCCACCCAAGGCCAGACCACAGAGGGCCAGACCACCGAGGGCCAGACCGTCCAGGGGCAAGCGACGCAGGGCCGGACCACCCAGGGCGGAGCCACCGGGGGCGGGGCCACGCAAGGCCAGTCCACCGGAGGCCGGTCCACCGTCCCGAGCGGCGCCCCCACCCGCACACCTCCGACCAGCGCACCCTCCGCCACCGCGTCCCCCCGCACCCCCTCCCGCCACCCCCGCACCCCCTCCATCATGTCCCGCTTCATCCGCCCCGGCGGTGGTCCGACGGGGCTCGGGCTGCTCGTCGTGCTGTTCCTGCTGCTGATCCCGGCCGTCCTCGCCGCCGCCCTCCTCGGCTCGCGGCGGATCGGCAAGTAGGCGGCGGGACGAGACACCGAGACGACAGGAGACGGACCCGATGATCGAGACCTTCGCCGTGGTTCTGGGGATCGCCGTGGTCACCGCGGGCATCGTGGTGATCCGGCACCACTACTGGCCGCCCGCCCCGGACGAGGAACCCCGCGAGGACGTCGCCGAGTACATCTCGATGATGGTCGGCGTGCTCTACGCGCTCGTCCTCGGTCTGTCGATGGTGTCCGTGTGGGAGACCCGGTCCGGCGCGGTGGGTCATGTGCAGGCGGAGGCGAGCGCCGCGCACCAGATCCGGTTGCTGTCCGCGGGGCTGCCGGCGCTGGAGGGGGAACGGACCCGGGATGCCGTCGACGCGTACGTGCACCACGTGGTGTCCGCGGAGTGGCCGGCGATGGCGGCGGGCCGGCCGCCGGGCCGGCACGGCTGGGAGCTGCTGAACGACCTCCGGGCGGCCGGGCAGGTCCCCGCCGACGCCACCCCGGCCCAGCAGGCCACGCTCCAGGAGACCCTGGCGCAGCTCAGCGTGCTGGACGACGCCCGGCGCGGCCGCGAGGGGGACGTGACCGACACCCTGTCACCCGTGCTGTGGTTCGGGCTCATCGTCGGCGGGGTGCTCACGGTGGCCTTCATGTTCATGTTCGGGGTGCGCCGGAGCCTCACGCACATGGTGATGGTGATGGGCCTGAGCGCGCTCATCACCTTCACCGTGCTGCTCGTCTACCAGCTGAACCAGCCCTTCAACGGCATGTTCGCCGTCGACTCCTCCCCGTTCACCCGCTACTTCACGGGCAGTTGAGGGTGCGGAGGCCGCCGGCCGGCCGTCTCCGGACGCAGCCGCGCGCTGATCCGCCGCTCGTCGGGCCACCGTACGTCGTAGGCCCAGCCCCACCGTTCGAACCGGGCGATCAGCCAGGCCGTGAGGTCCGGCTGGCCGCGCAGCCCGCCGTGCCGGGCACTGACGGGGTCGGCGTGGTGGAGGTTGTGCCAGCCCTCGCCGAAGGTCAGCAGGGCCACCCAGGGCACGTCGCGTGACTGGTCCCGGGTGGCGTAGTGGCGTGGACCGAAGGCGTGGGCCACGGAGTTCACCGACCAGGTGACGTGGTGGACGACGGCGTACCGGACGAGGCCCGCCCAGAAGAGGGTGACCAGCGCGGACCGGGTGTCGTGGGTGACCGCGAGGACCAGGGCCGGCGGCAGGCCGAGGGAGACGGCGATGGTCAGCGGGTAACAGCGGTCCAGCCGGCGTACGTCCGGGTCGGCGAGCAGATCGGGTGCGTAGCGCGGGTAGGAGGAGCGGACCGGCGAGGCGAACCAGCCGATCTGGGCGTGCCACAGCCCCTTGAGCAGCGCCCGCCGGGTGGTGCCGTACCTCCACGGCGAGTGCGGGTCGCCCTCCCGGTCCGCGTACTGGTGGTGGCGCCGGTGCTGCGCCACCCACAGGGTCACCGGACCCTCCATGGCGAGACCGCCCGCGACGCCGAGGGCGATCCGCAGCGGTCGTTTCGCCTTGAACGACAGATGGGTGAAGTGCCGGTGGTAGCCGGCGGTGATGCCCATGATGGACAGCGCGTACATCCCGCCGCCGAGGACCCCGTCGTACCAGCGCGGCCCCCAGCCGCCGGCCAGAGCGACGGGCAGGACCAGGGCCAGCACGGCCAGCGGGCCCACCACGATCGTGAGCAGGGTGGTGGTGCGCAGCGGCAGGCCGACCGGAACGGTGTCGGGGAGCGGGGCGCGCGGGCCCTCCGGAGGTTCGGGGGACAGGGTCACGGCGCGCCTCCCGCTGGGCGGGGCGGGGCAGTACAGGGGGTCATGTGCGGCGATTATGCGGCAGCCATATGCCCACCGGGTCCAGGCTCGACGGGCGGTACGGAACCCGGCGGCATGCTCTACCTGGATGGATGAAGGTGCGGGAGCGATCCGGCTGGCCGACCATGGGAGCGAGGCCGCCGCCCCGGGCGCGGCCCCGCGCTCATGTCGTCGAATCGAGGGAGCGTCGGATGCGAGCGGACGGCACCGCACCCGGACGGCCCGCGCCGGACGGCGAGGACGCCAGGGAACTGCTGCGCCGGTGCGCGCGGGACGTGGTCGACGTCGCCGAGGGCATCCGCGCGGTGTCCGGGCGGACCAGCACCGCGCTGTTCGCCCCGGCCCTGGCCGCGTCCACGCGCCGCCGCCCCCGTACCGGTCTCGCCGTCCGGTGGGCGCTGTTGCGGGCCCTGACGAACAAGCAGGGCCTCGGTGGTGCGGCGATCACGGCACCGACGGGGATGGGGCACGTCCTCGGCGCAGCCGGGGAGGTGCTGGGCAGGGAGAGCCTGGCCGCGCTGGTGGCGGTCACCTCGCTGCGGCTGCGGATCGCGGCCGTGCTGGTCGACCACCCCGAGTTCGCGCGCGATCCCGGTATGCGCCGGCTGACCGAGGCCGTCACCGCCGACAGGGACCTGGCGGCCGTACGCGCCCTGCGCGCCCTCTTCCGCGACCAGGGGGCCCAGCGGGCGCTGTCCGGGCTGGCCCCGCTGATGGCCGAACTCCTCGCGATCCGCGCCCTGCTGGACGAGGACCCGAAGAACGACGAGACGGGCTGGGCGCTGGCCACCGGCCGTGAGCTGTCCGCCGACCCGCTGCACGGCATCAGCGCCGCCCATCTGGCCGGCATGGACAAGGGCGAGGGCGCCGCCGAGGCCGTCGACCTGACCGACCAGGAGCGGCAGGTCATCGCCCCGGAGGGGTCCTTCCTCGGTTTCCTGCGGAACATCGAGATGCTCTCCACCGACGGGCGGATCCTGCTGCAGAACGTGCGCGGCCCGGACGGTGTCGTGCGCTACGTCCTGCAGGCGCCGGGCATGGCACCCGGGCGGCCCCGCAACGACTCCCCGCAGGACTTCGTCGGCGCCTGGCGCAACCTCTTCATGCCCGACTCGCCGTACACCCGGTCGATCCTGCTCGCCCTGGCGGACTACGGCATCCCGCGCAGCGCCGACCTCGCCCTGATCGGGCACAGCGAGGGCGGCATCGCGGTGATGAACCTCGCCCAGGACGAGGAGTTCTGCCGCACCTACCGGGTCACCCACGTCGTCGCCGTGGGCTCCCCGGTCGACAACAAGAAGCCCGCCGACCCGCGCACCTGGGTCGCCAGCATCACCAACCAGCACGACATCGTGCCCGTCCTCGACGGCCGCGGCGCGGGCTCCGCGTTCGACCCGCATCCGCACTGGTACGAGGTCGACTACACCGGCCCCTCCCACGAGTTCCCGCTGTGCCACATGCTCCACGAGTACATCGAGCACCTCAGGACCGTGATCCCCGAAGCCCGCGAGCGCGTCGACGAGGCCCTCGCCCCCTACCACGGCCCCGTCGTGCGCACCCAGGCCTACCAGCTCAAGGACCGCGCCAACCCCCCCGAGGGCTACCCCTTCCTCACCCTCCCCACCACCTCGGTGCCCACCACGGCCGGACCCATCGACGTACCGGTGCGCTACTACGACTCCTCCGCCGCCCACCTGTGCTACCCCGTCGCCGCGGACACCGTCCGCGGCCTGCTGCCCGACGTCACCTGGATGACACCGAGCCGGCTCGGCCGCCGTGCCATGGCCGTGCTGTCGCTCTACGAACACCGCTGCACCACGATCGGCCCCTACACCGAGATCGCCCTGTCGGTGCTGGTGGACGACCTGTGGCGGCCGCGCCCCTACGACGCCGCCGTGGACCTGCTGCGCCGCGTCGACCTCAGGCGCACCGGCCGGCACGTGCTCTGCCTCGCCGTCACCAGCGAAGAGGCCCGGGTCGTCGCCCGGGAGATCTGGGGCCAGCCCGCGCACCGGGTGACCGCCGAGGCCGACCTGACGGGCCGACGGATCGGCGTCCGCTCCCCGGACCTCGGCCTCGTCGTCGACGCCCGCCTCGGGCGCGGAGTGCGCTGCCCGGAGGCCGACTGGATCCTCTACGGCCGCCGGGGCGAGAGCACGATCCGCACCCTGGTCCGGGCCCACGGAAGGCTGCGGCTGCACACCGGCGGCGGCGTCCGGCTGCGGCTGGACACCGCGGCGGCCGAACCCCTCGCGGGACAGCTGCGACGGCTCGGCATCGACACGGCCCGGCCCCGGTTCGTCCTCACCTGCCCCCAGTTCATGCTCCACCGCAGCGCCGGCGCCGTCCTGCCGCGCTGACCCCCCCACACCCCACCCGCGGGAGAACGCCATGGTGACCGAGTCCCCCGACGTCACGACGTACGACACCGAACTCCAGGGCCACGCCGAGGCGTTGCGGTCGGACGCCGGCCTCATGGAGGAGTACGCCCGGCGGCTGCGCGCCACCGCGGCCACGCTGAGCGGCTGCCCCACGGCACCCGGGTGGAGCGGCCCCACGCTGGAGCGGCAGGCCGCTGCCTGCGACACGGCGGCGGAGCAACTGCGCACCGCCGCGGCGGCGTTGTGCGCTCACGCGCGAGCCCGGGACTGAGCCGGGCCCCGGTCAGCGGACCGCGGCCCGGACGTCCGCAGCGCTCCGGCCGAGCGTCACGAGGTAACGGCCCCCGTCCTCCGGCAGGTTGCGGTGCACCAGGTCGGAGAAGCCGCGCGTGCCGCGGACGATCTCCAGGCCCTCCGCGGAGAAGGTGGCGGGCCCGAACAGGCGGGGCGCGAGCAGCGGGTTGTTCAGCGCCTCGGAGAACGCGTCCACGGAGATGATGCGCTCCAGCAGCCGCCCGAAGATCGCACCGGGCTCCGGCTCCTCCGCGAACAGCCCCACGTACAGGTCGATCGCGTCGACGTCGCCGTACAGGTCCAGCAGCGCCTCCTGGACCCGCGGGTCGCCGGAGATCTGCCGCGCGTCGGTGACCCGGGGGAAGCCGTAGTGGACGCGGTAGTCGTTGTACGAGGCCAGGCGCAGCTCACGGCCCACGGCGACGCTGCGCGTCTCGATCGGCAGCAGCAGCTCGTCGGTGTTGAACAGTCCGGACAGGCCCGCGGGCTGGCGGGACAGGTCCTCGAAGAGCGGGCCGAGCCCCCGTTCCACGACCAGCTGCCCGTTGGCGATCGTCCGCGCGAGCGGCACCGGCCGGCCGGCGACGGTGTACGTGGACGGGATCAGGCTGTGCCAGCGGTACACGAGACTGAACTCGATCGTCGCCCGGTTCTCCCGGTGCCACACCCCGCGGTCGGTGCGGACGGGGTCGAGGACGAAGCCGAAGTGGTACGGCGTGATGTGGTTGATGTACTCCTCCAGCATCACCCGGATCATCGTCACGATCAGCGTGTTGCGGGTGGTCTGGAAGACGCGCTCGTCGTCCCAGTCCGGGTGGGCGGCGGCGAGGATGCCGGCGACCCGGTTGTGCTCGCGCAGGAACAGGACGGTCAGCGCCATCGGCCCGATGTGCGCGTGCGCGCGTTCCCCGCCGCACGCGAACAGCGTGTCCACGAACTCCGCGGGCACCTCGTCGAACCTGACCGGTCTGATCGCCCGGAACTCGTCCCTGATCCTGCCGCCCTCGCACAGGGCGGGCGGGAACTCGGCGCCGTCGACGAACCGGCTCTTCAGCCGGCCGCCCTCGAAGGTGCGCAGGCAGGCGGTGACCTCCTCGCGGTCGCCGTAGAGCTGGCACATGTCCAGGGTGTGCGGGGAGTCGGTGCGGCGCGGGTCGCCGGTGGCCGCGTGGCCGCGCAGGAACCCGTCGGTGAACCACTGCGCGAACGCCGGCAGCAGCGCGCTGGACCGGGTGCAGGAGCGGCCCTCGCCCTCCCGGCGGAACAGTTCGGCGACCTTCTCCGGCGCGGGCAGGCCCTTCGGCGGCCCGGACACCGGCGGCAGGTGCCGGCCCACCCAGGAACGGTCGGTCAGCGAGTCCCAGGAGGTGTAGGCGGCCTTGGTGCTCAGCGGGTTGGGGCGTGGCGGGGCCTTCAGCACGGCCAGGTCGGTCAGCTTGGAGTTGAGCCTGCGGTGCAGCCACCGGCTGCGCTGGGCCGCCTGCCAGACCGGGCCGTAGTGGGTCAGCAGATGCGTCTCGAAGCGGTTGCGCAAGCCGTCCCGGGACCGGTCCCTGGCCCCGGTCCACGGCACGGTCCGGTTCCGGGGCGGGCGAGAGGTGACGGTGGTCATGGGTCCTCCGGTCGGTTCACGGGGCGGGCCCCGGCGCCGGGCCGCGGCGGGTCCTGGTGCCGGGCCGCGGCCGGGTGCGGGTCGGGGCCGGGGTGTGGTCGGGTGGGGAACGGAGCCGGCCGGTGCGGGTCAGGCCCGGGCCGTGGTGGCGGTGGAGCGGCCGGAGCGCACCGGGTAGTGCTGCGGGAACGGGGTGCCCGCGTAGTCCAGGGCGCGTTCGCCGCCGGGCAGCGGGCGTACGCCGGGGCGCATCAGCACACGCCGTACCAGCTCGGGCACGATGACCTGGGCCGCGTACCTGCCGACACAGTCGTGGGCGCCGTAGCCGAGGACGAGGTTGTGCGCGGGCGGGCGGCCGGGCCGGAACTCCTCCGGGGCGTCGAGCACCTCCTCGTCGAACATCGCCGACGCGAAGCAGGCCATGACCACGCTCTTGGCCGGGATCACGGTCTGCCGCGGGGTGCCCGCGGCCAGCACGTGGTCGCGCAGGCACAGCCGGGGCGTGACGGGCACGAACGGGTGGAAGCGCAGCGCCTCCCACACGAAGGAGTCGAAACGGGCCGGGTCACCCTCGCCCGCCGCGCGCACCGCCTCGGCCAGCGCCTCCGGCCGTACGGCGAGTTCCTTGAGCGCGGTCGCCGTGCACTGGGTGGCGTTCTGCTGGTAGCCCGTCAGATAGCCGACCAGGTTGGCGTTGATCCGCTCGTCGTCGAAGCCGTACTCGTCGGGCAGCCGGGTGCGCAGCATCCGGCCGAGGACGTCGTCGGGGCCGCCGTCGTGGGCCGTGTCCCGGCGGCGGTCGATCAACTCGGCGACCTGGCCGTGCAGTTCGCGGCCCGCGGCGACGCCTGCCGCGTGGATCTCCGGGTCCCGGTCGGGGTTGATCGCGAACGCCCACTGCATCCGTCGGGTGCAGGAGTGCAGCGTCTCCTCGTCGATGCCGGTGAACCCCAGGTAGGCGATGGCCACGCGGGCGGCGGCCACCCGGGCGTAGTCCTGGACCAGGTCGAAGGTGTCCGAGCCCCGGCCGGTCACCTCGTCCAGCACCTCGTCGGCGATCCGCGCGGTCAGCTCCCGCACCCGGGGCGCGTCCTCGGCGGCGAGCATCACCTGCCCGTACCCGCGCTCCCGCCAGTGCACGTCGGCGCCGTCCCGGGCCAGGATGAACGGCGCCCCGAGCACGTCCTCCAGCGCCGGGCCGAACACCCCCACGGTGAACGTGCCGGGCGCCGACAGCACCTCCAGGACGTCGGGGTGCCGGGTGACGAACACACCGACGGGTGTACTGAACACCGGCCGGCGGGCGCGCAGCTCGGCGAAGAGGGCCGCCCTGCCGGTCGTCATGGCGGTGCGCAGCAGGGCCACCCGCTGCGGGACGTCGTCCTCCGGGATCGCGTCGTACGCGGCGAGAAAGTCCATGACGGCCATTCAGCCACCGGCCCGCGGACAGCGCACGTCAAACAGGCATTCGGGGCAGTATGGGCGAAAGCGTCGGAGAGGAGTGCGTCATGCTGTCCGGATGGGCCGGGGCCCTCGTGCCCGTCTTCAGTGACACCAGCGTGAGCGGCACCGGGCACCTGGCGCGGCCGCCCGGCAGCGGCTACGTCCTGGCCGCCAACCACACCTCGTTCTTCGACCCGGTGCTGCTCCTCGGCACCCTGCACCGGCTCGGTCTGCGCCCCGCCGTGCTCGCCACCGCCGGGCTGTGGCGGGTGCCCCTGCTGGGGCGGGCCCTCACCCGGGAGGGTCACGTGCCCGTCCACCGGGGCAGCCGTCGCGCCCCCGACGCGTTGCGGGCCGCCGCCGACGCCCTGGCCGCCGGGCGCGGCGTGCTCGTCTACCCCGAGGGACGCCTGCCCCGCTACCGCGCCTCCCACGACCGTCCGCCCGGACGCCTGAAGTCCGGAGTGGTCCGGCTCGCCCTGTCGACCGGCGCGCCGGTGATCCCCGTCGGGCACGCGGGCGCGCGTCGCGTGTCCTCCGGCGGCCGCGCCAAACAGCTCGCGGGCTGGGCGACCGCCCCCGTGCGCCGCCCCCGCGTCCACGTCCACATCGGCCCCGCCCTCCGCCTGGACACCTCCGCCCACCCGCTGGACGACCTGGAGACCGCGCTGGCGCAGGCCTGGTCGAGCGCGGTCCACGCCCTGGACGACGACGCCGGCGGGAACGGCCGCCTGCCCAGCGGACGGCGCTGACGCTTCGCGGCCCGACCGCCCACCGGATCCTGGCCGCCTGTCGGGGGCTATTCGGTGGGACGTACACGGAGGCGGGGCCGGTCCGGCCGTCGGGAGCCGCGTGCCCGTTGTGATGGGTCTGCCTGCCGGGGTCCGCTTGGTCGTTGGGGTCGGCTGTCCGTCGGTTCTGCTTGGTCGTTGGGGTCGGCTGTCCGTCGGGGGTCTGCCTGGCCGTCGGGACCGGCCCACCCGCGGGGCGGCGCCGCCCCTCCGGTTCCGGTTGGCGCATCCGGGTGGTAGCACCCCCCGACCATGGCCGAACGGGTTGTGGCGGGACGGAACCGCGTCGTCAGGCCCGGATAATCACGGCCCATGCAGCAGGTGAGAACTGGCGTACGCCGCGCCCCGGTCGCCGTCACCGGACTCGGCCTGGTAACCCCCGCGGGCATCGGCCGGGACGCGGCCTGGGCGGGCCTGTGCGGCGGGCGGTCCACCGCCACCGCCGATCCCGCCCTGGCCGGACTGCCCGTGGCCTTCTCGTGTCAGGTGCCCGCCCTGGACGCCGCCGGCCTGCTCGGGCACCGGCTGGCCCGTCGGCTCGACCGGTTCACGACCTTCGCGCTGCTCGCCGCCCGCGAGGCGGTCGCCGACGCCGGACTGGACACCGACGGCTGGGACGGCGCGCGGGTCGGTGTGGTGATGGGCGTCGGCACCGGGTCCATGCAGGGCTGGCAGGCCGAGTTCGACCGGCTCGCCGGCCACACCCCCGAACGTGTCTCCCCGCTCGCGCTGCCGCGCAGCGTCCCCAACATGGCCGCCGCCGAGATCGCCCTGGACCTCGGCGCGCTCGGCCCCAACATGGTGGTCAGCACCGCCTGCGCCTCCGGCACCAGCGCGCTCGGCCTGGCCCGCGACTGGCTGCTGGCCGGCCGCTGCGACCTGGTCCTGGCCGGCGGCAGCGAGTCCGCCCGGCTGCGGATGACCGCCGCCTGCTTCGCCCAGATGCGCGCCCTGTCCCGCCGCGCCGACACCCCGGACGCGGCTTCCCGCCCGTTCGACCGGGACCGCGACGGTTTCGTGCTCGGCGAGGGTGCCGCCGTCCTCGTACTGGAGCGCACCGAGGACGCCCGCGCCCGCGGTGCCCGCCCCGAAGCCCTGCTCGCCGGGTTCGGCGCCTCCTGCGACGCCCACCACTTCACCGCCCCGCGCCCCGACGGCGACGGCGCCGCCCGCGCCCTGAGCGGCGCCCTCGCCGACGCCGGTCTCGCCCCCGAGGACGTCGACCACGTCAACGCGCACGGCACGGCCACCCCGCAGGGCGACGCTGCCGAGCACAACGCCCTGCGCCGGGTCTTCCACCGGCCGCCGCCCGTCACCGCGGTCAAGGGCACCATCGGGCACGCCATCGGCGGCGCCGGGGCCATCGAGGCGGCCTGCACCGTGCTCACCCTGCGCCACCAGCTGATCCCGCCCACCGCCAATCTGGACACCCTCGATCCGGCGATGGACCTGGACGTCGTCACCAAGGCGCCCCGCGCGCAGCGGATACGAGCCGCCGTCAGCAACTCCTTCGGCTTCGGCGGCCAGAACGCCGTGCTCGCCTTCACCGCCGTCGAGTAGTCCGCCCCGGCGGCCACCGAGGACGGCGCGCCGCTCGTCCGTCCGGAAGGTCTGCCCCCGGTGGCCCGGCCCCGCAGCCGCCCGAGCAGCCTGCCCCGGGCAATCCGCCCCGGGCAATCCGCCCGGCAGCCCACCCCGGTGGCCGGCCCCCCGGCAGTCCGTCCCGGCGGTCGGTGCGGGCAGTCCGCCCCGGCATCCGCCTCCGGCAGTCCGCCCCCGGTATCCGCCACCGCCGAGAAAGGGTCGCCATGTCCTCGGAGTCTTCCGGATCCACCCCCCTGACGGCCGGCACCCGGTCCTGGCCCACCGGCGAGCAGCTGCTGATCGGCGTCTTCGTCGCCGTACCGTTCCTCGCCCTCCTCGCCGCCGTGCCGCTGGCCTGGCGGCACGGGCTCAGCCCCGTGGACCTCGCACTGGCCGTCGCCTTCTACCTGGTCAGCGGGCTCGGCATCACCGTCGGTTTCCACCGGCACTTCACCCACGGCTCGTTCAAGGCCAGACGGCCGCTGCGCATCGCCCTCGCGCTGGCCGGCAGCCTCGCCGTGCAGGGTCCGCTCATCACCTGGGTGGCCGACCACCGCAAGCACCACCGGTACTCCGACCGGGACGGCGACCCGCACTCGCCCTGGCGGTACGGCCACTCACCCCGGGCCCTCGCCAAGGGCATGCTCTACGCCCACCTCGGCTGGCTGTTCGAGACCGAGCACGCCCCGGCCCACCGGTACGCCCCCGACCTCGTCCGCGACCGCGCCCTGATGACGGTCTCCCGGCGCTTCGGTGTCCTGGTCCTCGTCTCCGTCACCCTGCCCGCGCTGCTGGGCGGGGCACTGACCCGGTCCTGGCAGGGCGCGCTCACCGCGTTCCTCTGGGCCGGGCTGGTCCGGATCTGCCTGGTCCACCACGTCACCTGGTCCATCAACTCCATCTGCCACGCGGCCGGTTCCCGCCCCTTCCGCAGCCGGGACCGCTCGGGCAACGTGTGGTGGCTGGCCCCGCTCTCCCTCGGCGAGTCCTGGCACAACCTGCACCACGCCGACCCCACCAGCGCCCGGCACGGCGTGCTCACGGGCCAGTTCGACGCCAGTGCCCGGCTGATCCGCTGGTTCGAACGCCTCGGCTGGGCCTACGACGTGCGCTGGCCCGACCGGCGCCGGGTGGCCGGACACCGCCAGGACACGCCGTGACACTCACGGATCCGTGCCGACGCTCACGTCCCCGTCCTGACGGTCGACACGCTCACGGGCGCGTCCCCACGCTCAACGGCAGCGCGAGGGGGACCCGGTGTCGTGCCGGTGCCAGACGGCGTCGATCACACGGCCGTCGGGCAGCGTGTGCCGGCGCGGGCCCTGGTCGCGGGCGAAGCCCGCGCGGGTCAGCGCCCGCCGGCTCGCGGTGTTCCCCGGCTCGGCCCCGGCCCGCACCGTGGCCAGTCCCAGATGGGTGTGGGCCAGTTCCAGGCCCGCGCGGAACAGCTCCGTGCCCAGACCCCGGCCGCGGCAGCCCGGCGCCAGCCAGCCGCCCATCTCTCCCGTACGCGGCTGGAGTTCCAGACCACCGGCGTAACTGAGGTCCGACCTGCGCACACAGACCAGGAGGAGCGGACTGTCCGGGCCGGGTGTGTACGGCTCGGCCAGGACGGGCGGGACACGGCGGCCGTCGTCGCCCGCGGGCCGCCAGGCCAGCAGAGCCCGGCGGGTGCCGGGGTCGGGCAGCACCTCGTCCGCCTGGGTGCCGAGCCACCGCTGCGCCTCGGCGTCCGCGCTCGCGGCGAGCGCCGCCACCACGTCCAGCCGGGTGCGCGGGGTGAACAGCAGAAGCCGCTCGGTGGCCAGCACGTGCCGGCCGGGAGCACACCGCCCCGGCACGGGGAGCCCGGGCCGGGTCCGGATGCGGCGGAACAGCGACCAGACCATCGGACCCCCGGCGCTACGGCACACGCGGCGGGGCCGGGACCCGTACGGAACCCGGCCGTCCGCGGGTGCGGACGCTCCGCACCGGCGGTGAATCTAGCGGGTCGCCGGGCGGATGCCGTAACGGTACGGCCTCAGCCGGCCTGTTCCTGAGAGCCGGGCCTGGGACGGGTGCGGGTCCAGGACGGGTCGGCGGCCGGTACGGGGGCGGGCGCGGCGGTGGGGGTGGCGGGGGTGGTGTGGTGCATGGCGGTCCTTCGGACGAGTGGGGGTGGTCCGGGCGGTGCGGGTCGGTGCGTGTGGGGGTGGGGGTGGGCGGCGAGGCGGGCGAGGCCTCTTCCGTGACGCGTGGAAGAGGCCTCGCCCGTGCCGGTGTCCGTCAGCGGGCTCCCGGCGGAGCGCCGGTGCCGCGTCGGGCGGCGGGACGGGGGAGCGGACCCCGGCCCGTGAGCCGGCCGGCCCGGGAGACGAGCCGCTCGGCCCCGGAGGCGAGCCGGCCGGAGCCGTGAGGCCCAGGGAGTCGACCGGGACGCTCGCCTCCGGGTGGTATGGGGACGCCGGCCGGGGCCGGCAGCCGCTGCTCCACCGCCGGGGACAACGCGCCCCGCGCGCGGTGGTGTCGGTCCGGTCTGTGGTCCTGGGTCGGTCGGAGGGGGAAGGGCGGGGTCATCGCCGTGCGCCTTTCGTCCGGCCTCGCGGGTGGGGTGTGCGGGCGTCGGGCCGGCCGCTCGGGCAGCGGACGTCACACCGCCTGGCGGCAGGCCGTGCAGGCGGCCCGTCTCCCCCTAGCCGGCCGCGCCGTCCGCTCCGTGGGTCGGCCGGAGCAGTGGGTCCACTCTGGCACCTGCCAACCACGCTCCGCAACCGGCAAGTTGAAATTTGCAAATCTCCAAGTGCATGCTGCATCGAGCAGAACGTGAACGTGATCGAATAGAGTGCGGTTCACCGATCGCGTGCGAGGGTGAC
Organism: Streptomyces sp. NPDC029151; assembly: GCF_055564315.1. NCBI lineage: Bacteria > Bacillati > Actinomycetota > Actinomycetes > Kitasatosporales > Streptomycetaceae > Streptomyces > Streptomyces sp. NPDC029151. The sequence goes on along the minus strand of NZ_JBVHWQ010000001.1, from coordinate 147,311 downwards.
CCTGGAACTGGACCGGACGAGGGGGTGGGCGTGACCACGGACACCGACTGGGGCGGCGCTCCTTCCGTGCTGCGCATGATCCTCGGCAGACAGCTGGAGGAACTGCGCACCCGGGCCGGTCTCAGCTACGCCGAGGCGGGCACCGCCATCGGGGTCAGCCACTCCACGATCCGGCGCATGGAGGCCGCCAAGGTGGCCCGGCTGCGGCTCGCGGACGCCGAGAAGCTCCTCCAGGTCTACGGCGTCACCGACCAGCAGGAGATCGACACCTTCCTGCAGTCCGTCCGCGAGGCCAACAAGCGCGGCTGGTGGCACACCTACCGGGACGTCATGCCCGACTGGGTCGCCGCCTACCTCAGCCTGGAGCAGGCGGCCGTGCAGATCCGCGCCTACGAGAACCAGTTCGTGCACGGGCTGCTGCAGACCGAGGACTACGCCCGCGCCCTGCTCACCACGGCCGGCCCGCACGCCCCCGCCGAGGCCACCGAACGCCGTGTCGCCCTGTGCATGCGCCGCCAGGAGCTGCTGGCCCGGCCGGCACCGCCGCGACTGTGGGTGGTGATGGACGAGACCGTGCTGCGCCGGCCGGTCGGCGGTCCCGGGGCGATGCGCGCCCAGATCGACCATCTCATCGAGGTCAACCGGCTGCCCCATGTCACCGTGCAGCTGATGCCGTTCGCCAACGGGCCGCATCCCGCCCTGTGGGCCGGTGCCTTCCACCTCTTCCGGTTCCGGGCCCGCGAACTGCCCGACATCGCCTACCTGAGCGGACTCGTCGGGGCCGTCTACCTCGACAAGACCGAGGACGTCGTCGTCTACCGGGAGGCGCTGGACCGGCTCAGCGCCCAGGCCGCGCCCGCCACGAGGACCGAGGCCCTGCTCGGCACGCTGCGCAAGGAGTGGTGACCCGCACCCGTGACCGCCCCCGAGTCAGCGTCCGCCCTCGCACCCGCCCGCCGACGCGAAGCCCCCCGACCCCTCGACCGACTGGGAGACACGGTGTTGCCCGACAACGGATGGCCGGCCGACCGCATCGACACCGAGAACGCCCACTCCGCCCGCATCTACGACTACATACTCGGCGGCAAGGACTACTACCCCGCCGACAAGGAGGCGGGCGACGCGATGTCCCGGGAGTGGCCCGCGCTCCCGGTCCACATGCGCGCCAACCGCGACTTCATGAACCGTGCCGTGCGCTGGCTCGCCGAGGAGGCCGGCATGCGCCAGTTCCTGGACATCGGCACCGGCATCCCGACCTCGCCCAACCTGCACGAGATCGCCCAGGCCGTGGCCCCCGGCTCCCGGGTCGTCTACGTCGACAACGACCCGATCGTGCTCACCCTCTCCCAGGGCCTGCTGGCCAGCGCCCCCGAGGGCCGGACCGCGTACATCGAGGCCGACTTCCGTGACCCGGCGGCCATCCTGGACGCGCCCGAACTGCGCGAGACCCTGGACCTGAACCAGCCGGTCGCGCTCACCGTCATCGCGATCGTCCACTTCATGCTGGACGCGGACGACGCGGTCGGTGTCGTACGCCGGCTGCTGGAACCGCTGCCCTCCGGCAGCCACCTGGCGATGTCCATCGGCACCGCCGACTTCGCGCCCGAGGAGGTGGGCCGGGTCGCCCGCGAGTACGCGGCCCGCGACATGCCGATGCGGCTGCGCACCCTGGACGAGGCCCGCGCGTTCTTCACGGGCCTGGACCTGGTCGAGCCAGGCATCGTCCAGGTGCACAAGTGGCACCCCGACGGCAGCGGCGAGCAGGGCATCCGCGACGAGGACATCGCCATGTACGGCGCGGTCGCCCGCAAGCCCTGACAGACCCGGGGCCGGGGTCCGACCCACCTCCCGGACCCCGGCCCCGCCCCGGCCGGACGACAACCGCCACCCGAACCGGAATGACCGGAACACATCCGTCGCGCGCGGAACCGACCCCCGGGAAAAGGGGTCTTAGAGTCCGTGAACGGCCGGATCGGTCCGGTCGCACGGAAAACCGGGGGATTGACGCAGATGACGCACATGTCCGTTCGTGGTCGTAAGACCCTCCTCACCGCCGCCGCCCTCACCGCGGGCCTCACCCTGGCCGCCGCCACGCCCGCCCTCGCCGGGGCCTCCGCGAGCCACACCACCCGCGCCGCGGCCGTGTCGTCCGCCCAGGGCGACCCGCGCAACGTCACCCAGCACGTGGCCGACTTCTACGGCGCCTACATCGACGCCGTCTGGGCGACCGACGACCCCACCGCCGCGGCCGGCGCCAAGGCGCTGCGTGGCTTCTACCTCTCCGCCGCCGCGCAGAAGCAGGTCGCTGCCTACGAGAAGAAGGAGCACGCCGACGGCATCCTGTTCGCGCAGAACGTGCCGGTGAAGTGGAAGGTGACCTACACCGGCTCCGGTATGGGCCACGCCACCAGCCGGGTCACGCTCACCTGGAGCGACGGACCGCACGCGCAGGTCAGCCGGATCGACGTCCAGTCCGACCTGAAGACCCTGAAGATCACCGGTCTGAAGCCGGCCGGCTGACCCGGGGGCACGGACGTGGGTCCCGCCCCGCCCCATTCGGGGCGGGGCCCACGCCCGCCGCACCGGTCAGCCCCGGCCGTGAGGGCGGTAGGACCGCGGCAGCGGCATCCCGCGACCGGCCATGATCCGCCGCACCCGGTCGGGATAGTCGGTGATGATCCCGTCGACGCCCAGGTCCATCAGCGCCCCGACGGTCGCCGGGTCGTCACAGGTCCACGGCACCACCTGGAGCCCGCGGGCGTGCGCCTCGGCCACCATCGCCGCGTCGGAGTAGAACCGGAACCCCGGGTCGCCGGCCTTGCCGTTCTGCGGGAAGCCGTAGTTGGGGGAGAGGGCGGTGACCCCGGGCAGGGTCGCGGCCGCCCGGACGAAGTCCCCGCCGTAGTCGTCCGCGTCGATCCCGCCCAGCCACGGTGACGCGCCGGGCCTGCCGACCTGGAGGAAGTCGTAGTTGGTCAGCGCCACCAACGGCCACCTCGGCGCCAGCCGGTGCATCACCCGGAGCGCGCCCCAGTCGAAGGACTGGATGGTGACCTGGCGTTCGACGCCCGAGCGGTGGATCTCCTCGTACACCCGGCGGACGAACACCTCGCGCGGCGCGGTCTGCTCGGGCGCGCCCGCCTCCACCTTGGTCTCGACGTTCAGCCTGACGTCTCGGGCGCGGTAGCTCCTGACCAGGTTCAGCACGTCCTTCAGTTCCACCATCCGGAAGCCCCTGACGACCTCCTGCTCGGGGAAGCCGGGCAACTGCCGGTAGCCGCAGTCCAGGGTCCTGATCCGGTCGAGGGTCAGGTCCTTGATGTACTTGCCGACGTACGGGTACACCGGGTCGCCGGGCGTGACCGGGCCGGTGTCCCTGCACTTGACGCCGCTGACCTGCCGGTCGTGGTTGACGACCACCCTGAGGTCCTTGGTGACCTGGGTGTCCAGCTCCAGCGTGGACACCCCGAGCCGCATCGCCTTGCCGAAGCCCTCCAGGGACTCCTCGGTCGTCAACCCGAGACCGCCGCGGTGCGCCTGGAGGTCGAAGCGGGCCTTCGGAGGGCCGGCGGGCGCCGCGTGCGCGGCCACCGGGGACAGCAGCGCCGGCAGCAGGGCCAGCCCGGCGAGCAGGTGCCGTGCGGTCGGGTGTCGTACCGGCAACGGGAACCTCCGGGGGAGAGGACGGGGCGGACGTGCGGCGCCGTCAGGCGTCGGTGGCCGGGCCGGCGGCGAACGAGCACGAACACGAGCATGAGCACGAGCGCGAGCACGACCATGAGCACGAGCGCGAGCACGACCATGAGCACGAGCGCGCCGAGGCCGGTGGCGAGTACGGAGGTTCAACCGGCGTACGGCGATGTCCGGTTGTCGGGACCCCGAGGATTCTCGCAACGCCTCGCGGCTCCGGGCCACCCTTCGAACCGGACATTGCCGCACGGCCGGTTTGAACGCGGGCCGCACGGGCCGCCGTCCGCCGGTGGCCGGTTTCCCCTGGCGGCCCCGCCTCCGCCCGCCGTCACCCGTGCCGGGTGGCGCCCACCGTCATCCGTGCCGGTTCGCGTCCTCCCGGCCGTGGTGGCGGCGGTCGGTGGTGGTGCGGTGGAGGGCGATGAGGGCGGCGTCGTCGCCGAGGCGGCCGCCGGCGTGGGCGAGGAGGTCGCGGCGCAGGTGGTGCATCAGGGCCTCGGGGCTGTCGTCGGTCCAGCGGGCGGCCCGGTCGGCGAGCGGGTAGAAGCGGCCGCGTTCGTCCCGGGCCTCCACGACCCCGTCCGTGTACAGCAGCAGCGTGTCACCCGGCTCGAAGGAGAAGACGTCCAACGTGTGCTCGGCCCCGCCGTGCACCCCGAGCGGCGGTGACGGGTGCAGGCTCGGGACCGTCACGGCGTGGCCGGGGCTGAGCAGCAGCGGCGGTGGATGACCGCAGCTGGTCATCCGGGTGACCGGATCCCGGTCGGGGACCTCCACGAGCAGCGCGGTGGCGAACCGTTCCCCCTCCTCCTCCGGGGTCTCCAGGTCGGCCGCGTAACGGGTCACGCTCTGGTCCAGCCGGTTCGCCAGTTCGGTCAGCGGGATGTGCCGGTGGGCGCTCTCCCGGAACGAGCCGAGCAGCAGCGCCGCCTCGCCGATGGCGGGCAGCCCCTTGCCGCGCACGTCACCGATCATGAGGCGGACGGAGCCGTCGCTGACGGTCGCCGCGTACAGGTCGCCGCCGATCTGCGCCTCGTCCTCCGCGGCCAGGTACAGCGAGGCGATCCGCAGCGGGCCGATCTGCTCGGGCAGCGGCCACATCAGCACGTGCTGCGCGGCCTCGGCGACCGTGCGGACCTGGGCCAGCTGGGCCTGCCGGCGCTCGCGCAGAGCGCTGTAGAGGACGGTGAGGACCACCAGCACCGTGAGCGTGATGATCTGCACGATGTGATTGCTCGTGCCGATCCCGCCGTGATGGGTGCCGATGAAGACCTGGGCGGCCACCGCGAGGACCCCGACGCCGGCCGTGGTCCGGGGGCCGGCGAAGGAGGGGGTGAGGGCCGGTGCGATCACCAGGGCCGGCCCGAGGTGGACGTCGGCGGGCGTCCGCAGGTCCGTCACCGTGATCACCAGGATGAGCGCGACCGGCAGCACCAGCAGCGCGTGCACCGACTGCCACGGCTGCCGCCGGCCCGCCCGCCCGCTCCGGGGTGCCATGCCTACCAGCGTGCTCCCGAGCCGGTTGCCCGGCCACTCACCGCCAGGAGTGAACCCGTACCCCGATGCCGTGTCGCCGACGTCGCGGAGGGTACCCGTACCGCTCCCGGGGGCCGACCCGGCCGCCCGGGGTGCAGGGTGCCGAATGGGAGAGGTCATGACGCACAACGGGGAGGACACCGCGCCCCTGACGCGGCCGGAGGTCACCGGACTCCGGCTCGCCTCGGACGGGCCGGACCCGCAGCCGACGCCCGCGCTCGAACCGTCGGAGCTGCCGCACGACCGCAGCCAGGCGATCCTGGAGGCCGCCAAACAGATCGGCGCGCTCCTCAAACGCGCGGGCCACCCCTTCGCGCTGGCCGGCAGTGTGGCCGTGTACGCCCACGGCGGCAGCCGCTACCTCCAGCACGACGCCGACTTCGCCATCCTGCCCGAGGACGCGGAGGCGGTCGCCGCCACCTTGCGGGAGGCCGGCCTGGGCGTGCGGATCCCGCCGGAGGACTGGCTGCTGAAGACCACCTGCCACGGGCAGAACGTCGACATCATCTTCTCGCTGGCGCACCAGCCCGTCACCCGGGAGATGCTCGAGCGGGCGCACGTCCTGCCGGTCGACTCGGTGCTCATGCCCGTGCTCTGCCCGACCGACCTGATCCACAGTCTGATCAGTGCCTTCTCCGAGCACTACTGCGACTTCGGGTCCGTGCTGCCGGTGGCCCGCGCGGTGCGCGAGAAGGTCGACTGGGACGCGGTCCGCACGGCCTGCGGCGACCAGCCGATGCCCGCCGCCTTCCTCTTCCTGCTCGAACGGCTGAACGTGATCGACACCCAGGAGGGGCAGCCATGACCGACACGAGCCCGCCGCCCCCGCCGACGGCGGCGAACCTCGACTACCGCGTCGCCCACCTCGCCGAGCACCTGGCCGCCGGAGACCTGGCGGAGCTCGGCGTACGGCTCGAACTGCGCGGCGACGCCGTCCTGCTCACCGGCACCGTGCCGTCCACCCAGTGCCGGGACGACATCCTGCGCATGGCCCGCGAGGAACTGGCGGGGCACCCGGTCCACAGCGACCTGCTCATCGCCGGGACGTCCTCGCCCGACCACGGAGAGGACCTGTCATGATCCGCGTCGCGGCCGTGGGCGACATCCACATGGGCCCCGAGAGCCAGGGCACCCTGCGGCCCTCCTTCGAGACGCTGCCGCGGTGCGCCGACGTCCTGCTGCTCGCCGGTGACCTCACCCGGCACGGCACACCGGAGGAGGCCGCGATCGTCGCCCGGGAGATCAAGGATCTCGGGGTGCCCGTCGTCGCCGTACTCGGCAACCACGACCACCACGACGAGCGCCCCGAGGAGGTCACCGCGATCCTCCGGGAGGCGGGCGCACACGTCCTCGAAGGGGAGGCCGCCGTCGTCGGCGCCGACGGCGCACGGATCGGGGTCGCCGGGACCAAGGGCTTCGGCGGCGGCTTCGTCGGCCGCTGCGCCGGGGAGTTCGGCGAACCGCTGATGAAGGAGTTCGTCCGCTACACCCGGCGGTGCGCCGACGAACTGCACAGCGCCCTCAAACAGCTGGACGAGCAGGACTGCGACGTACGGATCGCGCTCACCCACTTCTCGCCGGTGCCGGACACCCTGGCGGGGGAGCCGCTGGAGATCTATCCGTTCCTCGGAAGCTATCTGCTCGCGGAGGCCATCGACACCGGCGGCGCCGACCTGGCCGTGCACGGCCACGCCCACGCCGGCACCGAACACGGCATGACCAGCGGGGGCGTCCGCGTGCGCAATGTCGCCCAGCCGGTGATCGGGCAGGCGTTCCACGTGTACCACCTGTCCGGCTCGGAGGACTGACTCCCGAGGGAGGGCTCACCCTGGCCGGGACGGCTCACCCTGGCCGAGACGGCTGCCCCCGCCGGGATGGCTGTCCCTGGCGGGGTGGCTCACTGCGGCCGGGACGGCTGGTGCGGCGGGGGTGACTGACCTCGGGCGGCTTACGTCGGGCGGGACGGCTGGGTGCGGCGGGAGACTGACCTGGGGGACGGCGGACGGCTGACTCCCGCCGGGGCGGTTGCGGCCGGAGGGCGGCTGACTCCGGCGGGGGTGGTGTGCTCGGGCCGGGGCGGCTGACCTCGGGGCTGCGGCTCACTCCCGCCGGAGCGGCTCACTGCCGCCGGGACGGCTGGCCTCCGCCAGGGCGGCTCACTGCGGCCGGGACGGCTGGGTGCGGCGGGGGCGGTTGACCTCGGCGGCGGACGGCTGACTCCCGCCGGGGCGGTTGGGGCCGGAGGGCGGCTGACTCCGGCGGGGGTGGTGTGCTCGGGCCGGGGCGGCTGACCTCGGGGCTGCGGCTCACTCCCGCCGGAGCGGCTCACTG
>NZ_JBVHWQ010000001.1:19408-139655 GCF_055564315.1 Streptomyces sp. NPDC029151 | reverse complement strand
GCCGCCGGGGCGGCTGGCCTCCGCCAGGGCGGCTCACTGCGGCCGGGACCGCTGGGTTCGGCCGGGGCGGTTGACCTCGGCAATGGCTCCCGGCCGGGACGGCGGACCTCCGCCGGGGCGACCGTCCTCGCTCCGGCCGGGATGACCGAGCTCGGCCCCGGGAGAGTCCCCCCGCCGGGCCGCGCTGCGTCCGTCAGGCCGCCGTCTGCAGGGCCTCGCGGCCGGTGACGTCGCCGTCCCTCGTGCGCAGCGTCAGGGGTACCGGTCCGCCGCGGCGGCGCAGGAGCAGGCCCGTGCCGACCGACCCGGCGATCAGCAGCCCGCCGGCCACCAGGGCGCCGCGCGCCCCGGCCCACTCCATCAGCAGGCCCAGCAGCGGGGGCCCGCCGAGGCTCCACACCGTGCCGATGCTGCTCCACACCCCGAGTACCCGGCCCCGCAGATGCGGCGGCGGGTCGGTCTGCAGCACGGCCGTACCGGCGGTGTCGGAGACGGACTCCACGACCGCCATCGGCAGGACCAGCACCAGCAGCACCGCCAGTGACGGCGACAGACCCGCCACCACCTGGAGCAGCGCGCCCGCCGCCGCGAGCAGGCCCACGGTCCGCACGGACGGCCTGCGCAGCCGGGCGCCGAGGACCGCGCCGAGGATCCCGCCGACGGCGAGCACGGTGGAGACGGTGCCGAACGCCCCGGCGCCGCCCGCCAGCGGGCCGGTGACGAGGACGGCGAGCGTCAGGCCGTAGTTCCGGCCGAAGACCGAGCTGAGCCCGGTGATGCCCGCGAGCGCGACCAGGCGGGGCCGGCGCGCGAAGAAGGACAGACCCTCCCGTACGGTCATCTCCCCGGGCGCCGCGACCGCCCGCGGACCCGGCTCCCGGGACGCGGTCCCGGGCGCCGGCCGCAGGAACGGCACCACCGCTGCCACGAACAGGAACGACACCCCGTTCGCCGCGTACGCGGCGCCGGTGCCGAGGAAGCCGACGGCCACGCCGGCCAGGGCGGTACCGGCCAGCCGGCCGGAGCTGTGCACCAGTGCTCCCACGCCGATCGCGGACGGCACGTCGGCCACCGGTACGAGATCGTTGCCGAGCAGCGCACAGGCCGGACCGTCGACGGTGGCGATGACACCGGTCACGGCGGCCAGCACCAGCAGCGCCGTCATGTCGATCCGGTCCAGCGCCACCAGCAGCGCCGTCGTGAAGGCGACCGCGCCGAGCAGGGCCTGGCTCACGGCGACCGTCAGCTTCCGGGGCCAGCGGTCCACGGCCGCACCGCCGAGGACGCTCACGAACAGCGCGGGCGCCGCCTGGACGGACATGGACAGTCCGGTGGCCGCGGCCGAGCCCGTGATGTGCAGCACCAGCAGGTTCTGCACCGTGAGCTGCATCCACGTACCGGCGTTGGAGACGAAGTTGGCGGCCGACCACCACCGCATGCTCCGGTACCGCAGGGAACGCCACGGCGAACGTGAGGCCGGGGCGGTGGCGGGCGCGGACGGGGGCAGGGCGGACGGAGAGGAAGAGGACACGGCGGGGTACACAACCAGGCGATCGGAGCAGACCGGCGGATCCCGTCGGTCCGGCGGCGTTGCACGGCCGGGCCGCCTGGTCAGGGCGCCGACCATGGTGGCAGACGGGACACCGCGGTCGGCGCCGGGCGGCTAGCCGCCCCGGGCCGGCCCTCCTCAAACGCCGTGGCGCACCGGCGAGTTGGCACCCGCGTGGGGTTCCTCACAGAGGGTGCGGAAGCGGGGCACCGGGTCAGCGGTTGACCGTGCGCATCCCCGCCTCGTCGTACCGCTCACCCGCCGCCCGCGGCAGTTCGGCGTCGATGCGGGCCAGGTCCTGCGCGGTCAGCTCGATGCCGCTCGCGGCGGCGTTCTGCTCCAGGTAGGTGCGGCGCTTGGTGCCCGGGATCGGCACCAGGTCCTCGCCCTGCGCCAGCACCCAGGCGATGGCCAGCTGGGCCGGGGTCACCTCCTTCTCGGCGGCGATCTCCTTCACCTTCTCCGCCAGCCTCAGGTTGGCCTGCAGGTTGGCGTCCGTGAAGCGGGGGTTCTCGCGGCGCCAGTCGTTCGCGTCCAGCTCGTCCGGGGAGCTGAAGCGGCCGGCCAGGAAGCCACGGCCGAGCGGCGAGTACGGCACGAAGCCGATGCCCAGCTCACGGCAGGCGGGCAGCACCTCGGCCTCGACGTCCCGCGACCACAGCGAGTACTCGCTCTGCACCGCGGTGATCGGGTGGACGGCGTGGGCGCGCCGGATGGTCTCCGCGCTCGCCTCGCTCAGCCCGATGTAGCGCACCTTGCCCTCGGCGACCAGCTCGCCCAGCGCGCCGACCGTCTCCTCGACGGGGACGTTCGGGTCCACCCGGTGCTGGTAGTACAGGTCGATGTGGTCGGTGCCGAGCCGCTGGAGCGAGCCGTGCACCGAGGCCCGTACGTGCGCGGCCGAGCCGTCCTGCGGACCGACCGTGCTCATGTCGCCCGGTACGGCGTCGTCCAGCCGGTGGTTGAACTTCGTCGCGATCACGTACGCGTCGCGGTGCCCCCTGATGGCCTCTCCCACCAGTGACTCGTTGGTGAGCGGCCCGTAGACCTGCGCCGTGTCGAGGAAGTCGATGCCGAGGTCGAGGGCGCGTCGGATGGTCGCGATGCCCTCCTCCCGGTCGGCGGAGCCGTAGAACGCGGACATGCCCATGCACCCGAGCCCGATGGCCGATACCTGAAGGTCCCGCAGCCTGCGCTTCTGCATGAGGAATCCCTTTCTCGCACCCTTGATCGTCGGTCCGGCACGGCACACGGCCTGTCTCCATCTAGCGACGGATCCCGGCGCCCGGCATCCCGTGGAGGAGGCCGGGCATGGGCCCTGCGCGCGCCGTCGGCGACGCTATGGGCTGGAGCGCTCTCGAAGTCAAGCCGCTCGAAGTCAAGCCGCGCGGAGTCGGGCGGCGGGCTCTCGCGCGAGGGCTACGGATTCAGCCGGACCGGCAGGTCGAACAGGTCGTTCTGGGTGACCACCGGCTTGTGGCGGAGTTCGGCCGCCGGGACGGCCAGGTCGAGGTGGGGGAAGCGGGCGTACAGCGCCGGCAGGGCGATGCCCGCCTCCAGCCGGGAGAGCGCGGCGCCGGGGCAGACATGGGGGCCGTGGCCGAAGGAGATGTGCCGGTTCCCCGTCCCGCGGGTGATGTCGAACCGCCCGGCGGTCGGGCCGTGCGCGTTCTCGTCGCGTCCGATCGCGCCGTACGACACGATCAGCGCGTCCCCGGCCGGGATCACCGAGTCGCCGACCGGCACGTCCTCGGTCGCGAACCGGATCAGGACGTGCGAGGTGGGGGTGGAGAAGCGCAGGGTCTCCTCGATCACCGCCGGCCACTCCGCCTGTCCGGACAGCACCAGGTCGCGCTGCTCGGGGTGGGTGGAGAGGTTGACGACGGCGTTGACGATCAGGGAGATCGTCGTCTCGTGACCCGCCGCCACCATCAGCTGGAGGGTGGAGACGATCTCCTCGTCGGTGAGCCGGTCGCCGTCCTCCGAGGCGAGGATCAGCGCGCTGGTCAGGTCGTCACCGGGCTCGGCCCGCTTGGCCGCGACGGTCTCCGCCATGATCCGCGCCAGCTCGGTGAGGGTCGCGACGACCTCCCCGGGCGGGGTCTGCGTGGAGAAGAACTTCTCGAACAGCGCCTTCAGCCGGGGAAGCCGCGCCTCCTCGATCCCCATGAGGTCGGCGATGACGTACATGGGCAGCGGATAGGCGACCGCCGCCTTCAGGTCGACCACGGAGCCGTCCGTGGGCAGCGCGTCCAGCAGGTCCTGGGTGAGCTTCTCGATCCGCTCCCGCATGCGCTCCACCCGGCGCGGGGTGAGCGCCTGCGCGACCAGGGCGCGCAGCCGCCGGTGGTCGGCGCCGTCCACCGTGAGCATGGAGCGGCCCGGGTTGGCCAGACCGATCAGGGGCCAGTCCGCGGGTATCTCCCCGCGCTGCCAGGCGCCCCACACGGTGATGTCCTTCACCAGCCGCGGGTCGGTGAGCAGCGCCTTCGCCTCCGCGTGGTGGGTGACGGCCCACACCGGCACCCCGCCGGGCAGTTCGACCGCGGCGAGCGGGCCGGCCGCGCGCAGCGCCGCGCTCTCGGCGTCCAGGTCGGTGACGAAGGGGTCGAGGGCGATGCGTGGTGCTTCGGTACCGGTCGTCATCGTGACGTGCCTCCCAGGGCAGGGGTCGGAAGTACGGCGAGCACGACGCCGGTCCCGGGGGCGTGGCCCGGGCGCACGGCGCGACAGCGGGTCGTCACAGGGCGGGTACGGGGGTGAAGCGGACGGGCAGCCGGCTCAGCCCCCTCAGCCACGGCGAGGGGCGGCGGACGAGGGACCCGGCGGGCACCGCCAGGTCGATGTCCGGGAGCCGGTCCAGGACCACCTGGATGCCGCTCCGCGCGATCACCTCGGCGATCTCCTGCGCGGGGAACGGACAGCGGTGTTCGCCGTGGCCGAAGGAGAAGTGCGCGTTGTTGCCGCCGGTCAGCGCCGAGGCGTCGGTCCGCACCTGCGGATCGGAGTTGGCCCCCTGCAGTCCGAGCAGCAGCAGGTCGCCGGCCTTGACGGCCCGGCCGCCGAGGCGCGTGTCGCGGGCGGCCCAGCGGCCGGCCACGTTCTGCGTCGGGGTGTCCTCCCACAGCACCTCGTTCATCGCCTCGGCGACACTGTGGCGCCCGCCGAACAGGGAGGCGGCGAACCGGTCGTCGGTCAGCATCAGCCGCAGGGAGTTGCCGATCCAGTCGGCGGTCGGCTGGTGCCCGGCCGCCATCATCACCATCAGGTCCTGCGCGATCTCCTCGTCGGTGAACCCGCTCTCGTCGGCCAGCATCCGGGAGACCACGTCGTCCGCGGGCTCCTTCCTCCGGTCGGCCAGCAACTGCCCCATGGACGCGGCCAGATGGGCCTGCCCGGCCAGCGCCCGCTCCCGCCCGTCGATCATGTCGTTGAGGGCGGTGACCAGCCCGGGGCCGTCCTCGTCCGGGAAGCCGTACAGCCGGGCCAGGACCCGCACCGGCAGCAGCATCGCGTACTGCGCGACCAGATCCGCCTCGCCCGCGGCGCACAGCGCGTCGATCAGCTCGTCCGCGAACCGCTCGGCGTGCCCGCGCAGTTCGAAGGGGTCCACCTCCTCCAGCGCGTTGCTGATCATGGCGGCGCGCTGCCGGTGCCGTTCGCCGACCGTGTACAGGATCGACGGCTGCTTGCGGCCGATCATCGGCAGCAGCGGCCAGTCGGCGGGGATGTTCTCCCACTGGTTCCACAGGTCCGAGTCCCGGCTGAACAGCGCCGGGTCACCGGTGACCTGGTGCAGCTCGCGATAGCCGAGCACCAGCCAGGCCGGGACGTCGCCGTCGAGCAGGACCGGGACGACGGCGCCGTGGTCGCGCCGCATCTCCCGGTACAGCCGGGCGGGTTCGGTCTGGAACCGGGGTCCGCTGAGCGGGACGGCGTCGGATGTGGTCACGCGAACTCCTGTCGGGGCAGGCCCGTCCGCGCGGACGGGTCGGCGTACCGGTTCTTCACGTGCTGCACCAGTGTGATCAGCACCTGCTTGCCCGACTCCCGGGAGCGGGCGTCGCAGTCGACGAGCGGCACCCGCGGATCCAGGTCCAGGGCCTCGCGGACCTCCGCACCGGCGCGGATGGGGCCGCCGAAGTCGTTGCAGGCGACGACGAACGGCGTGCCGTGGTGCTCCAGCCGGTCGATGGCGTACCAGGAGTCGTCGATGCGCCGGGTGTCGACCAGCACGACCGCGCCGAGGGTGCCGGTGAACAGCCGGTCCCACAGGAACCAGAACCGCTCCTGCCCCGGCGCCCCGAACAGGTACAGCACGTTGCGGGCGTCCAGGGTGATGCGGCCGAAGTCGAAGGCGACCGTGGTGGCCGACTTGCCCCGCACCTGGCGGATGTCGTCCACCGTCGCACCGGCCTGCGTCATCGTCTCCTCGGTGTTGAGGGGACGGATCTCGCTGACCGAGCGGACCAGCGTGGTCTTGCCGACGCCGAAGCCGCCCACGACCACGATCTTGAAACCTTGGTCGGCGGAGGCACCCAGGGGGGTGCGTGCCTCAGAGGTTGCGGAGTCCAACGAGCACCTGCTCCAGGATGTCGGGATCGGTAATGGCCGGCCGGTGCGGATGGCGGGCGCTCACCCGGCCCGCGGCCAGCAGGTCGGCCAGCAGCACCTTGGTGATGCCCACGGGCAGCCGCAGCTCGGCGGCTATCTCCACCACCGAGGTGGGGGAGCGGGTCAGCTTCAGGATCGCCACGTGCTCCGACTGCATCCCGGTCACCGGCTCCGACTCGGCGACGACGAGGGTGACCAGGTCGAAGGGGTTGTCGGGGCCGGTCCGGGTGCGTCCCTGGGTGAGGGTGTACAGCCGGTCGGGGGCATCGTCCCGGCCCGGCCGGTTCATGCCCGGTCGGCTCATGAGCTGCGGGGGAGAGCGGTCAGGTGCTCGCCGAGCTGCTCCACCAGTTCGCTCATGTTGTGGCCGACGACACCGGCGTCCGCCTCCTCCGTGGTGACCACGGCCAGGTGGGCGCCGGCACCCGCCTCCACGATGAAGAGCACACCGCCGTAGAACTCCGTCATCGCCGAGCGCACCCCGCCGCTTCCGTCACCGAACTCCATGGACGCTCCGTGCGAGAGCGACTGGATGCCGGCGGCGATCGCGGCGAGCTGGTCGGCCTGGTCGACGGTCAGCTCGGGCGTACGGCACAGCTTCAGCCCGTCCCGGGACAGCACGAGCGCGTGCCGGGCTCCGGGGGTCCTCTCCAGCAGGCCCACCAGGAGCCAGGTCAGCTTGTCGTCGGCGGTGGTCGGGCCGGTCATGAAGTGGTGTCGCCTTCCGGGTGCGCGTGCGGGTGGGAGGGGCCGGGGGAGCCGTGTCCGGCAGCGCCGTACGAGGCTTCGCCGGCCGTACGGGAGGAGTCGTGCCCGTCCGGCACGGGGCCGTCCTGGGCGGGGTTGTGCGGGGCGTCGGCCGTACGGCTGTCCCGCACGGGTACGGTGCCCCGGACGTCCGGCGCCGTGGCGTGCGCGGGGTCGGCCTGGGGGGCCGGGGCCGGGGAAGTGGCCCGGTCGTCCGCGACGGGCGCGGGCGCCGCCGGGCGTACCGCCTGGCGGAAGCTGCTGAAGCGGGCCGCGCGGGCCTTGCCCTCGTCGGCGGCCGGCGTGGCGGCGGACGTGGCGGTGCCCGGCGCGGAGCGGGCGCGTTCGGCCGCGGCGAGCGTACGGCCCCGGCGCCGTCTGGGCAGCCCGGCCGGCCCGGGTTCCGGCGGCGCGGCGGACGCGTGGGCGGCGGCGGCGGCGTCCGCGGCGGCCGGTACCGCGGCGGGCGGGCCGCCCTCCGGGCGGGACGGGTCGTTCCACGGGTGCGGGTCCGTGGTGGCCGGGCCGTCCCCCGCGTGTGGGGCCGCCGTGGCCGGGTCGGGCCGTGGGCGTGGGGCCGCGGTGACGGGCTCCGCCGGAGCGGGGCCGGCGAGGAGGGACTGCGGGATGAGCATCAGCACGCCCGTGCCGCCGCGCGCCGACGGCCGGAACGACACCGTCAGCCCGTGCTTGCGGGCCAGCCGGCCGACCACGGCGAGGCCGAGCCGGGTACCGGTCAGGCCGCCCAGCCCGGTGATGTCACCGGAGACCGCGCGCTCGGCGCGGCGCAGCTGCACCTCGCCCATCACCAGCCCGCTGTCCTCCACGGACACGATGACCCCGGCCGGCACCTCCTCCACGTAGACGTGGACCTCGGCGGTCGGAGGCGAGAAGTTCGCGGCGTTGTCGAGGAGTTCGGCGAGCGCGTGCATCACGCCCTCGGCGGCGTGCCCGGCGACGGCGGCCTCGCTGACCGAGTGCACCCGGATGCGCCGGTAGCCGGCGATCCGGCCCATCGCGCCGCGCAGGATCGACTCCATCCCGATCGGCCGCGCCCACCGACGGCCCGAACGCGCCCCCGTCAGCACGGCGACGGAGTCCGCGAGCCGGCCGGCCTGGGCGGTGCGGTGGTCGAGGTGGAGCAGGTCGGCCAGCACGTCCTCGTCGGTGTGCCGGTCCTCCATCGCCCGCAGGTCGGCGAGTGTGGCCGTGGCGAGGGCCTGCATCCGGGCGGCGGCGTTGGCGGTCGCGGAGAGCGCGGTGGCCCTGTCCCGCCGGGCCCGCTCCAACTCGCCCGAGAGCCGGGCGTTCTCCTGCCGGAGCCGGTCCAGCTCCCGGGTGCCCCGCTCCTCCAGACGGGCCCGTTCGGCCGCGAACGACTCCGTGAACTCGGTGCGCTGCTGGGCGAGTTCGTCGATGAGCCGCTGCTGCTCCTGGCGCGCCTCCTCGGTCGTACGGGCCTGCTGCTGGAGCAGCCGTCCGACGTCCCGGGTGACGCCCTCCAGCCTGCGCCGGGTGGTGCGCTCGGCGCGCAGGGCGTGCGCGGCCGTGGCCACCGCAGCGCTGAGGACGACGGCTGTCGCGCCCGCGCCCCAGGCCAGCGGGGCGCGGACGGAGCCCGGCGCCACCGCCACGGCCGCGCAGACCGCGAGCGCCGACAGCACACCGGTCAGGGCGAGGACGGAGACGAACGTACGGAGGGAAGGTCGGTCGCCGGGATGCGTGGGCGCGGTCATCGGTCCGGTCTGGTCCTCGCGGCAGAGAGGGCTGGGTGGGGGCGGGCGGGAAGGCTCGGGTGCGGCGGGCGGGAAGGCTCGGGTGGGACGGGCGGGAAGGCTCGGGTGGGGCGTCGTGACACCGGTGGTGAACTGGCGGTCACTATACGAGAGTTCCTGATCGAAACCGAAAGGTTCCCTGTGCGTTCCGGTAACTGGACGCTCCCCTCCGTAGGACCGGACCCGATTCGGTGCTCGTGCCCCGGGGGGCTGGCGGTCGCCCGGCCGGGGTGCGCGGGGCGGCTCCTCGTGCGGGACGGCTCCGCGGCGCGGCGGCCGCGAGCACCGCCCGCGCGGTGCGCCCGAACGTCAGTCCGGCTCCCCAGAACCACCTTTCCCAAGAATGAGCAGAAATCCTTCGCGGGAAATACCCCGGCCTCCGGACATGGCGATCTCGCAACCCCCGCTGCTACGCTTCGCGCCGTGAAGGTCGGTATTACTCTGCCCTTGGCGGAATACCCCGGAAAACAGCCCTCGTACGACGAGATAAGAGCCCTCGCCCGACAGGCGGAAGCCGCCGGATTCGATTCCCTGTGGTGTTTCGACCACCTGCTTTTCCGTGCGGACGGCGAGCCCGCCGAAGGCATCTGGGAATGCTGGACCACCCTCAGCGCGCTCGCCGAAGCCACCTCCCGCATCCAGCTCGGGACCCTCGTCCTGTGCACGGCTTTCCGGAATCCCGCGGTCCTCGCGAAAATGGCGGTCACGCTCGACTCGATCAGCAATGGACGTCTCATTCTCGGACTGGGTGCCGGCTGGCACCGGCCGGAATTCGAGGCGTTCGGCATCGAATTCGATCACCGGGTGGCCCGCTTCGAGGAAGCCGTGCACATCATCGCGTCACTGCTGCGCACCGGAAAGGCGGAATTCGACGGCCGTCACTCCTGGGTCCACGATGGTGAGCTTCGGCCGCGCGGGGTACGCCCGGCGGGTCCGCCCCTGCTGATCGGCGGCTCCGGTCCCCGCGTGCTGCGGGCCACCGCCCGCCACGCCGACCTGTGGAACGGCTGCTGGTTCGGGGACCCGGCCGGCTTCGCCCCCGCGCTGCGGACCGTGCGCGAGGCCTGCGCCGCCGCCGGACGCGACCCGTCGACCCTGCGCGTCACCGCCGGCGTGAACGTCGTACCCGGCGTCCCCGTGGAGCCGCCGGACCCGCGGCGGCCCGTCCTCAGCGGCACCCCCGCCGACCTGGCCGCCGGCTTCGCCGGCTACCGCGACCTCGGCACCGACCACCTCGTCTGCAACCTGAACCCCCATCACGCGGCGGCGCAGCGCGCCCTGGCCGAGGCCCTCCGGCGCTACCGCAGCGAGCCGGACCCGACCGAGGAGGGAACCGTTCGATGACCTGGACGATCGACGAGGCGAGGGTGATGCCCTTCCTCAAGGCGGCCCACCGCCGGGACCTGCTCGCCGCCCTGCGCCGGCCCGCGCCCGCGCCGGCCCCCGCCCCCGAGGTGGAGGAGGCCGCGGCGGGACCGCACGCCAAGAGCTTCAAGGACTTCAAGGACGGCAAGGAGTTCAAGGACTACAAGGACCGCAAGGACTTCAAGGACCACAAGGACCTGAAGGACCTGAAGGACCGCAAGGACGGCAAGGACCGCAAGGACACCAAGGACGGGAAGGACTTCAAGGACGGCACGGACGGCGCCTGGACGCCCACCGGGTCCGCCGCCCCGCCCACCGCGCGTCCCGCGCACCGGCCCACGCCCACGGCGGCCGGCACCGACGCCCGCGCCGACAACCCCGGCGACGCCCGCACCGACGCCGGCTCCGACGACGTCCTCTCCGTCCTGCGCGCCTCCCGGGCGAGCCGGTTCCTCAGGGAGCGCGGCCTTGTCATCTGACACCGGAACACCACCCCCGTCGGACGCCCCCGCCGACCTCGTCGTGGTCGCCGACCCCCGGGACCCCACGGCCCTCGAACTCGCCGCCTACGTCACCGAGCAGGGCCGCTCCGTCGCCGTCCTCGACGTCTTCGACGCGGCCCAGCTGTTCACCGTCACCGCCCGCGCCGGCACGGCGACCGTCGACCCGGTGGTCCCGCTGGTCCTCCTGCTGCCCGCCCCGCCCGACCGCCGCACCGGCTGGGACGCCGAGTTCCACCTCGGCGAGTGCTTCGCCCAGGTGTGGGCGGCGGCCGCGCTCACCCCCGCCCCCGTCGTCAACCGCCCGGCCGGCACCCTCGTCGCCGGCCGCACCGCCCGCTCCGCCGCGGTGACCGCCCGGCGCGCGGGCGAACCCGGCAACGGCGAACTCTTCTCCCGCGGCTACCCCCGGCCCGGCAGCGCGCAGGGCGAGACCTTCTGGGTCGAGGACATGGGCACCGCGCGCGCCCACCGCTGGCCCGAGCGGCCGCCCGGCACCGGTCCCTACCGCGCCCGCTGGACGGACGACGACCCCGCGACGGAGACGGTCGTCGTCCTCGGGGACCGCGGCTGGCGCTGCACCACCGCCGACCTCGACCACCTCGGCCTGGAGTCCCGCAGCGCGGCCGCCGCCGACGCCCTCGGCCTGGACCTGGCCGCCCTGGTCTGGCGGGTCACCGACGGCACCGCCACCGCACGCCTGGTGCACGTCGAGCCGTTCCCCGCACTGGAGCAACTGCGCATGGTCTGGCTCGGCCTCGGCCCCCGGCTGATGGAGGTGCTGTTCCCGTGATCTACGCCCTCGGCCTCGCCACGGACGGCACCCTCGCCCACTTCACCGCACGGGCCGCCGCGGACGTCACCCTCGTCGACCTCGCCGAGCTGGCCGCCGACGGCGCCTGGCGCCTCGCGCTGCCCGACGACGGCGACAGCTGGCTGCTCGCCCGCGACCAGCGCCACGACCTGCGCCCCGGCGACGGCTACTACTGCCGGCTCGCGGACCTGTCCGCCCTGGAGGACGACCCCGGGCTCCGCGCCCGGTGGCACGGCCTCCTGGCCGCGCTCACCGCCTGGCTCGACACCGTCCCGGGCCCCGTCGTCAACCGCCCCGGCACGGCCGGCGACAACGGCTCCAAGCCGCTGCACGAAGTCACCCTGGCCCGCTGCGGCCTCACCGTCCCCGAGAGCCTGACCAGCTCCGACGCCGGCCGGCTGCGCGCGTTCGCCGCCGCCGGACCCGCCATCGTCAAGGCGCTGTCCGGCGTGCGCGCCGACAGCAGACTGATCGGCCCGGAGGAGTTCGACGCGTTCACACCGCACCAGGGCCCCGTGCACCTCCAGCGGTACGTCGCAGGCAGCGACGTGCGCGTGCACGTCTGCGGGGACACCGTGCACGCCGAGGAGGCCGTGTCCGGCGCGGTCGACTACCGCACGGCACCCCCAAAGGACGTCGTGTTCCGGCCCCACGACCTGCCCGCCGCCCTCGCCGCGCAGCTCACGGCCCGCACCCGGGACCTGGGGCTCGCCTTCGCCGGCTGGGACCTCAAACGCGACGCGGACGGCACCTACTGGTGCCTGGAGGCCAATCCGATGCCCGGTTACGACTGGTACGACCGCCGGGCCGACGGCGCCATCACCGCCTCGCTGACGGACCTGCTGACGGGAGACCCGGCATGATCACCGAGCTGCCGCTGCTCACCGCCGACGACACCGAGGACGTACGCGCACGCGTGCACTCCCTGCGCGAGCACTGGATCGCCCGCGGCGGCGAACCACCCGCCTTCCTCACCCTCGGCACCCCTAGCTACCTGGACGTCGCCGAGCGGCCGGAGAGCGGACGCTACCAGCGCCACGGCGTCGCCGCCCGCCCCCTGCTCCTGGAGCACTTCCAGGACCTGTACGACCTGATCGGCACGACCCTCGCCGAGCACCTCGACGCCCCCGTCCGCTACCCGGACCACCTGGCGCTGCCCGGTTTCCACATCTGGCTGGAGGCCGCCGTCTTCACCCGCCCCCAGGCGCCCGTCCACTTCGACCTCCAGTACCAGGCCTTCGACTGGCCGCCGGGCACCGACACCGACCGCCTGCTCTCCTTCACCCTGCCGCTCCGGGTGCCCGCGGCCGGCGGCGGACTGAACTTGTGGGAGACGACGTACCGGGACTTCCGCCGCTCGCTCGCCCGCGGCTGGGTGGAGAGCGCCGCCGACCTGCAACGCTTCCACCCCAAGCGGTACGTCCCCTACACACCCGGCCGGCTCTACGTCCACTCCGGGCACGTCCTGCACCAGGTCGCCCCCAGCAGCAGCGTGCGCGCCGGCGACGAACGCCTCACCCTCCAGGGCCACGGCGTCTGGTGCGCCGACCACTGGCAGCTCTACTGGTGACGCCATGACCGTGCTCACCGCCGCCGACCTGGACGACTTCACCGAGCGGGGCTACTGCGTGCTGCGCGGCGCGTTCGACGAGGGCCGCGCCGCCCCCGTCCGGGACGCGGTCTGGCGGCGCATGCGGGAGAAGGCCGGCATCGAGCGCGCCGACCCGCGGACCTGGCCCGCCGCCTACGACATCGAGGAGCGGCTCGACCTGCCCGAGGTCCGCGCCTGCTTCCCCGACGTGCTCGCGCGGGCGGTGGAGGAACTGGTCGGCCCGGGCCGCTGGCGCGGCGACCGGGGCTGGGGGTTCTGGCCGGTGAACTTCACCCACGGCGCCGACCGGCCGGCCGGGTCCGTGCCCGTGGAGGGCTGGCACGTCGACGGCAACTGGTTCCGGCACACCCTCGACGCACCGCACCAGGGACTGCTCCTGATCGGCCTGTTCTCCGACATCGCGCCCACCGGCGGCGGCACCCTGCTCGCCGCGGGCAGCCACCGCCGTACCGCCCACGTCCTCGCCCGCCATCCCGAAGGGCTCGGCCACCGCGAGCTGTTCGACCTCGTCCTGGCCGAACCCCTGGGGGACATCACCGAAATCACCGGCAGCGCCGGGGACGTCGTCCTCGCCCACCCCTTCCTCTTCCACACCCGCGGCTGCAAACACACCGGACCACCCCGATTCCTCAGCAACACCGAGGCCGGTCTCACCGCACCCCTGCGCCTGCACGGCGGCGACGCCCGGAACCGTTCCGTCCTGGAGAACTCGATCCGCGCGGCCCTCGCCGCGCCCCCGCCCGCCTTCCCCGACGGGCTGCGCTGCCGCTTCTGACCGGCCCGGCCCGGCGCGCCCCTGTGGCGCCGCCCACCCCGTCGGTGTGATGGTTTTCGCACCTCGCCCCGCGCGGGCACCCCCTATGGTGTCCG
This sequence comes from Streptomyces sp. NPDC029151, assembly GCF_055564315.1. NCBI lineage: Bacteria > Bacillati > Actinomycetota > Actinomycetes > Kitasatosporales > Streptomycetaceae > Streptomyces > Streptomyces sp. NPDC029151. Next base: position 125,809 of record NZ_JBVHWQ010000001.1, on the reverse strand, counting down.
CGAGTACGGCAGGGCGTGGCTGGACATCAGGGTGTTCGTCGCCGGCAGGCAGCTGAAGGGAATCCAGAATGTTCCGCAAGGTGCTGGTCGCCAACCGTGGAGAGATCGCGATCCGCGCGTTCCGGGCGGGCTACGAACTCGGCGCGCGCACCGTCGCCGTGTTCCCGCACGAGGACCGCAACTCGCTGCACCGGCTGAAGGCCGACGAGGCGTACGAGATCGGGGAACCGGGGCACCCCGTGCGGGCCTACCTCTCCGTCGAGGAGATCGTGGGCGCCGCCCGCCGGGCGGGCGCCGACGCCGTCTACCCGGGCTACGGCTTCCTGTCCGAGAACCCGGAACTGGCCCGCGCCTGCGAGGAGGCGGGCATCACCTTCGTCGGTCCCAGCGCCGCCACCCTGGAGCTGACCGGCAACAAGGCCCGCGCGGTCGCCGCCGCCCGCGCGGCCGGCGTCCCCGTCCTCGGCTCCTCCCAGCCCTCCACCGACGTGGACGAACTGGTGCGCGCCGCCGAGGAGATCGGCTTCCCCGTCTTCGTCAAGGCGGTCGCGGGCGGCGGCGGCCGCGGCATGCGCCGCGTGGAGGACCCGGCCCAGCTGCGCGAGTCCATCGAGGCCGCCTCCCGCGAGGCCGCCTCCGCGTTCGGCGACCCCACCGTCTTCCTGGAGAAGGCCGTCGTCGAGCCCCGCCACATCGAGGTCCAGATCCTCGCCGACGGCGAGGGCAACGTCATCCACCTCTACGAGCGCGACTGCTCGCTGCAGCGCCGCCACCAGAAGGTCATCGAGCTGGCCCCCGCGCCCAACCTGGACCCGGAGCTGCGCGACCGGATCTGCGCCGACGCCGTCCGCTTCGCCCGCGAGATCGGCTACCGCAACGCCGGTACCGTGGAGTTCCTGCTCGACCGCGACGGCAACCACGTCTTCATCGAGATGAACCCGCGCATCCAGGTCGAGCACACCGTGACCGAGGAGGTCACCGACGTCGACCTGGTCCAGGCCCAGATGCGGATCGCCTCCGGCGAGACCCTCGCCGGCCTCGGACTTTCCCAGGACACGGTCACCCTCCGTGGCGCCGCCCTCCAGTGCCGGATCACCACCGAGGACCCCGCCAACGGCTTCCGCCCCGACACCGGCCGGATCAGCGCCTACCGCTCCCCGGGCGGCTCCGGCATCCGCCTCGACGGCGGCACCACCCACGCCGGTACCGAGATCAGCGCGCACTTCGACTCGATGCTGGTCAAGCTCACCTGCCGGGGCCGTGACTTCCAGGCCGCGATCGGCCGGGCCCGGCGCGCGGTCGCCGAGTTCCGCATCCGCGGCGTGGCCACCAACATCCCGTTCCTGCAGGCGGTCCTGGACGACCCGGACTTCCAGGCGGGCCGGGTCACCACCTCCTTCATCGAACAGCGCCCGCACCTGCTCACCGCCCGTTCCTCCGCCGACCGCGGCACCAAGCTGCTCACCTACCTCGCCGACGTCACCGTCAACAAGCCGCACGGCAAGCGGCCCGAGCTGCTCGACCCGCTGACCAAGCTGCCGCCGCTGCCCGCCGGCGAGCCGCCCGCCGGTTCCCGCCGGCTCCTCGTCGACCTCGGCCCCGAGGGCTTCGCCCGGCACCTGCGCGAGTCGCCGACCGTCGGCGTCACCGACACCACATTCCGCGACGCCCACCAGTCCCTGCTCGCCACCCGGGTGCGTACCAAGGACCTCCTCGCCGTCGCCCCCGTCGTCGCCCGCACCCTCCCGCAGCTGCTCTCCCTGGAGTGCTGGGGCGGCGCCACCTACGACGTCGCGCTGCGCTTCCTCGCCGAGGACCCCTGGGAACGGCTGGCCGCCCTGCGCGAGGCCGTCCCCAACATCTGCCTCCAGATGCTGCTGCGCGGCCGCAACACCGTCGGCTACACCCCGTACCCGACCGAGGTCACCGACGCCTTCGTGCAGGAGGCCGCCGCCACCGGCATCGACATCTTCCGCATCTTCGACGCCCTCAACGACGTCGGCCAGATGCGCCCCGCCATCGACGCCGTACGCGAGACCGGCACCGCGATCGCCGAGGTCGCCCTCTGCTACACCGCCGACCTCAACGATCCGTCGGAGCGCCTCTACACGCTCGACTACTACCTGCGCCTCGCCGAGCAGATCGTCGAGGCCGGCGCCCACGTCCTCGCCGTCAAGGACATGGCGGGCCTGCTGCGCGCCCCGGCCGCCGCCAAGCTGGTCTCCGCGCTGCGCCGCGAGTTCGACCTGCCCGTGCACCTGCACACGCACGACACCGCCGGCGGCCAGCTCGCCACCTACCTCGCCGCGATCCAGGCCGGCGCCGACGCCGTCGACGGCGCGGTGGCCTCCATGGCCGGTACGACCTCCCAGCCGTCGCTGTCCGCGCTCGTCGCCGCCACCGACCACTCCGACCGCCCCACCGGCCTGGACCTCCAGGCCGTCGGCGACCTGGAGCCCTACTGGGAGGGCGTCCGCAGGATCTACGCCCCGTTCGAGGCGGGCCTCGCCTCCCCGACCGGCCGGGTCTACCACCACGAGATCCCCGGCGGCCAGCTGTCCAACCTGCGCACCCAGGCCGTCGCCCTCGGCCTCGGCGACCGCTTCGAGGACATCGAGGCGATGTACGCCGCCGCCGACCGCATCCTCGGCCGCCTGGTCAAGGTCACCCCGTCCTCCAAGGTCGTCGGCGACCTGGCCCTGCACCTGGTGGGCGCCGGAGTCTCCCCGGACGCCTTCGAGGCGACCCCCGACAGGTTCGACATCCCCGACTCGGTGATCGGCTTCCTGCGCGGCGAGCTGGGCACCCCGCCCGGCGGCTGGCCGGAGCCGTTCCGCACCAAGGCGCTGCAGGGCCGCGCCGAGCCCAGGCCCGTGCCCGAGCTGTCCGCCGAGGACCGCGAGGGGCTGGCCAAGGACCGCAGGGCCACCCTGAACCGGCTGCTGTTCCCCGGTCCGACCCGCGAGTTCGAGACGCACCGCCAGTCCTTCGGCGACACCAGCGTGCTGGACAGCAAGGCCTTCTTCTACGGCCTGCGCCCGGGCAAGGAGTACGCCGTCGACCTGGAGCCCGGCGTCCGGCTGCTGATCGAGCTGCAGGCGATCGGCGAGGCCGACGAGCGCGGCATGCGGACCGTGATGTCCACGCTCAACGGCCAGCTCCGCCCGATCCAGGTCCGCGACCGCGCGGCCGCCTCCGACGTCCCGGTGACGGAGAAGGCCGACCGCTCCAACCCCGGCCATGTCGCGGCGCCCTTCGCCGGTGTGGTGACGCTGGCCGTCGCCGAGGGCGACGAGGTGGCGGCGGGTGCCACGATCGCCACGATCGAGGCGATGAAGATGGAGGCCACGATCACGGCCCCCAAGGCGGGCCGTGTCTCCCGGCTGGCCATCACCCGGATCCAGCAGGTGGAGGGCGGGGACCTACTGGCGGAACTGGCGTGAGCGGTCCTCCAGGCCTTCCTTGTAGATCGCCATGAGGCGCGGGCCGAGATGCTTCACCGCCGTCGTGCGGAACTCCTCGTGCGCGAAGCGGAGCCGCGGCTCGTCCGGGCCGTTCTCCTCCACCGTGAGGAGGCGGCCGATGCCGCTCCTGAGGATCGTCTCCAGCCGGTAGGGGGCCTGGCCCGTCAGCCGGGCCAGGTCCGCCCTGGTGATCCCGGCCGGACGGGCCGCGAGCAGCCCGATGACGTCCTGGTTGTCTTGGTTCGCGGTCAGTACGGTGTACAGCTCGTTGAAGGCGTCCCGGGAGACGTTCCGGGCCATGGGGGACGGGCTCAGCACGCGGATCCGGCACTGGCGCAGCGGGTGCCGGGCGGGGACGTCGTCGGGCAGCGGCGTGTGACGGCCGGCGACGAGCACGCGCAGGCCCTCTCCGGGCTGCTGGGGCAGCAGCGAGGCGATGCTGGGCAGGCCGGTCAGGGGGCCCCGGTCCTCGTCGAGACCGTCGACCAGGAGGAGCAGCCGCCGGCCCTCCGAGCGGGCCCGGGCCGCGGCGAGCCCGAGCAGGCGGGCCCGCAGCCGGTCCCGTGCCCCGGCGAGCATCGTGGCCGTGGGCACGGGTTCGTCGAGCAGCCAGGCCAGTTGTTCGACGAGCGCGTCGGTGAAGGCCATGCTGTCGGCGTGCTCCGCGACGCGGTGGGAGGCGAAGAACGCCACGACGTCGACGTCGGCGGGGGGACGCAGGGCGAAGGCGGACAGCAGGGCCGTCTTGCCCGACCAGGGGGCACCCTGCCAGAGGGTGTACGGCTCGTCCCCGTGGCAGAAGGCCGCCAGCTCGGTCAGTTCCGGATCCCGGTCGTGCAGCACCGCCGGAGCCAGGGCTCGGACGTGGTCGGCATAAGGGGCCACCCGTTCGGGCTCCGGGCTCGGGATCTCGGGCAGCTTGTCCAGCGGTCCGAGCCCCATCAGCGCGGCCAGGAGCTCCTGCTGCTCGGGCGGCCCGGTCAGGAGGCGCTCGATCCGGACCGCTTCGAGGTGACCGGGGCCCTCCGAGGGGTTGACCGCGTTGACGACACCGACGATGCGCCCTTCGGCCCACACCGGTGCGCCCCCCATCCCCGCCCAGGGAGAGGGACCACCGCCGGCCGGTTCGCTCGGAGCGCCGTTCACGGTGATTTCCAGCGTGCCGCTGCGCAGGTTGGAGAGCGTGGACGCGGTGCCGAACACGTGGGCGAGATCGGAGAGAGTCCGCCCGACGCGCCACTTGTAGGCGGGGAAGCCCGCGGCTTCCACGGTGACCACCGCCGGCCGGCCCGTGACGCGGCCGTAGCGCACGGGAGGGACGACGGGGGCGTGGCCGGGCGGCTCGAACCGCAGGAGGGCGACGTCCGCGCTGTCGTCCGCCCAGGCGACCGTCGCCGGACCGGTCCACTCCTCGGGACCGAAGGTGAACCGCAGGCGGATCTCGGTCTCGCCCCGCACCACGTGGGCCGCGGTGAGCACGCAGTCGTTCGTCACCCGATAGCCCGAGCCGCCGGGGTCCCGTGTCACCACCTCGGCGATGCGCGCCGGGTCCAGGTGCCGTGAGGAGACGGCGCCGTCCTCCGCCCGCGCCGGCGCAGCGGTGTCGCGGACCTCCGCGGGCGCGGTCGGGAAGAGGGTGACCGTGATCATCCCGTGCCGGATCACCACCACCGGTTCCGGCGAGCCCACCGTCTGGCAGTCCGCGACCGACCGGGGCACTCCCAGGCCGACGGACTCGACCAGCTTGACCCAGGTCAGCAGCCGGGCCAGACGGAAGTTGCGGGGCTGTGACTGGCGTTCCAGGGCGCTCAGCCGTACCTGCCCGTCGAGCCTGTGCGACGGGCCGCTCCAGGAGCCGGGACTGATCACCTCGATCCGGTCGTCGAAGACGTGGACCTGCACGCAGGCCGCGTGGTCGGTGTAGTCACGGTGGACGACGGCGTTGGCGATGATCTCCCGTACCGCGATCATGGGATAGCGGTAGGCGGGCTCGCTGTACGCGCTCCCGGCGGTGGGCGACTCGCCGAGCGTGGCCGATCTCGCCACGAAATCCCTTGCCTGGACAATGAGTTCGGGAACCGTGCCGTGCAGCTCGCGGCTCTCCACGGGATCCGTCTTGCGGGTCCCGCGGAACCGGACGCAGCGCACCATCGCCGAGGGCAGCAGTGCCGTCGGGTTCTGCCCGAACAACAGGACACCGGCGAGGGTGGGGTGCCCGTTCTTCAGGAGCCCGGCCCGCTGGAGGAACTCGCCGGACGTCAGCTGCTCGGGCAGGGTGGCCGCCATGTCGTCCTTCAGGTCGCGCCGGAACGCCTCGATGCGCTTCTCGCTGAGCGTCTCGCCCGGGGCGATGTCGTCCATGGACGCCGGAAGAGCCCTGCCGCGGGCGTCGTCGACGGTGGGTCCGGGCTCCGGGGGCGGCGGGGGGCCGGCCGGCTGCTCGGCCGTCGGCGCCGGGCGGCGGGCGATGGGGACCGCCCCCGCCCCGTCGAAGGTGCGGTGCGGTGCGTGGCCGTCGAATCTGACCTGCGCGAGGTAGGTGAAGAGGTCGTCCAGGTCGACCACGTGATCGGCGTTGCGGTCGACGGCCTTGGTGAGCAGGCCGTCGACCAGTGCGCGGGTGAAGGGACTCGGGTCGCCGCGCGCCTCCGCGTCGGCCGCCCGGTCCGCCTCCGAGGTGGCGGCTATCAGATAGCGACCCTCGCCGGACAGCGCGTCGAGGAGGCCGTCGTCGCCTTTGAAACCGCCGCTGTGGCAGCAGTCCAGGATGACGATCTTCACCTGGGCGAAGCTGTCGGTGATGGCGTCGGACAACGTCGCCGCCGGGAGGGCGGTCGAGCGCAGTCTGTCGGTCCGGGTGTCGCTCGCGCACAGGAAGAGCTTCCGGTTGCGGTTGCGGCCGTGCCCGCTGTAGTAGAAGAGCAGGGTGTCGTCGGACTCCGCGGTGCTGAAGAACTCGTCGACCGCGCGGATGATCTCCGCGGCGTCGGCCTCGGTGACCAGACGTACCTCGCTGCGCTGGAAGAGACCCGCCGTCGGGTCGGTGAGCGCGTCGCGCAGGAGGAGCCCGTCGGCCTTCGGGCCCTGGAGCTCGTGCAGGACGCCCGGGTCCCCCGGGTACCGTGAGTTGCACACGATCAAAGCCCGGTACATGCAATCCTTCGCGGTCCGTGCGGAGTTGGTGACCGGCAGCCAGCCTATGCCCTGCCCGTCAGCGCCCACCAGACACACACGCGCGCCGCCGGCCGGACCGGCCGGCGGCGACCTGGTGCGGCGTCTACCCCCGGCCGATGAGGTGGCGCAGGCGGGCGAGGAGGAGGTTGGGGTCCCGCCGGGTGGTGAAGGCGGCGCTCGGTACGTACACGGTCCGGCCGCGGACGGCCACGGCGGTCGGGTTGGACAGGCCGTCCTCCGCGGTGAGCACGGGGTGGACGGTGCCGTCCGGGTGGATCAGGACGACCTGGTTGCCGGAGTTGAGCGCGGCCAGCACGCTCCGGCCGTGCCCGGGGAAGGCGAAGTCGTCGATGTCGGTGAGCGCGTCGGCGCGGGTCTCCACGGGGCCGGCGGTGCCGTCCGGGCCGACGGGGATGCGCAGCAGCGTGCCCCGGTCGCTGTTGGACACCCAGACCGCGTCCCGGCGGACCTTGATGCCGTTGGCGCCGAAGCCGTGGGCGGGTGGCGCCGGGAGCGGAGCGAGCGCCGGACCCGCTGCCCACTTCGTGGCCGTGCCGCCCGCCTGCGGGACGCGCCAGACGGTGCCGCGCACCGAGTCGGCCGCGTAGAGGACGCCCTGGCGCTCGTCGAGGGCCAGCCCGTTGGGCAGCCCGTCGGCCGGCAGCGCGGCGATCTTCTCCGGTGCGCCGCCGTCGGGGGAGAGGCGCCAGATGCCGGTCTTGCGGGTGCCGGTGGCGTAGTTGACGTACAGCGTGCCGTCGTGGGCGCGGGCGATGCCGGTGACGATCGCACGGTGCACGAGCGGGGTCGCCGGGTGGGCCACGGCGGGCAGGGTCGCCCGGATCCGGGTCAGGCCCTCGGGGGTGACGTGGGCGACCTGCCGGGCGTGGGCGAAGGTCAGGTCGGCGGAGCCGTCGGGGGCGAGCGCGATGTTCTCGGGCGTGCCTCCGGCGGCCAGGTCGAAGTGGGTGAGGACGCGCGAGTCCGTGACCAGCCGCTCACTGCCGGGGGCGGGAGGGGCTGGCGTGGCGGCGACGACGCCGAGCGCGAGCACGGCCGTGGCGGCGCCGGTCAGACGGGGGAGTCGGGGCATGTGACCTCTTTTCGGTCGGCGCGCGGGGCGCCGGCGTGCGGGTCACACCAACATGACGGGGGAGGGGGCGCCGGGGGCGGGAGCCGGGCCGGGGGATCGCCCGCGCGGACCACCGGCGCCCGCCCCATGGGGGCGCCGCCGGGTGACGCCCGGGCCCCTGCCGTCAGTCCCAGAGGGGATACGTCATGACCTGCTTGAAGCCCTCCGGCCGGCCCTGCTGGTAGGTGAGGCTCATCCGGTCGAAGCGCTGGGTACCCGGGTGCTTCTTCCAGGGCTTGGCGTCGTCGAGCCGGACGGTCACCGGGTAGGCGCGGAAGGTGCCGGCCGCGCAGTAGGGCGTGCAGTCGTTGACCATGTTCACGCCCTCGGCGGTCGCCCCGTCCGGGCCCCACTGCGACCAGTGGAGCCCGGTGAGCCGGCTGTTGCCGTCGCCGCAGGCCAGGATGAAGTCGGCGGGGCGGACGGTGCGGTGCCACAGGCAGTCCACCAGGACGGGCTGCGAGGCGTCCGCCCGGGGAGGCGGGGTGGGGGCCGGCGGACTGGCCGTGGCCGTGGTCATGGCCGCTGTCAGCAGGGCTCCCGCCGCGAGGGTGGCTGCCGTTCCCACCAGTGATCCGCGCATGGCCGCTCCCACCCGTCGTGCTGTGTCCGACCGCGTGCACCCGACGCTACGACCGTCCCGCCGTTTGCACCAGTCGCGCAGGTGGGAACGTGTGTGCGCGGTGGGGGAGGGGGCAGCGCACGGCACGGCCCGGAATCGGACACGTCACCGGCAGCGCGGGCTCAGCAGGCGCCCTCGTCCTGCCAGGGGCCCCACTGAGAGGCTCCGGGCGCCTCGTTCTGGGTCCACCACTTGGCCTTCCAGTTGTGCTTGTCGTACGAGACCTCGTTGCCGGCCGTGTACGCCGCCGTGGAACTCCAGGCCGGCTTGCAGGAGGCGGGCGTCGGGGTCGGCGTGGGGGTGGGCGTGGGCGGGGTGGTCGGCGAGGTGACGCCGGCGAACTTCACGGAGTACTTGGCGAAGTCCCACGCGTTCTGGGCCACGCTGGAGCAGGTGCCGGAGGTACGGCCGCCGTTGTCGGCCGGAGTGCACTGCCGGTCGCGGTTGAGCGACCAGAACGTGAACCGGTCCATGTGGTGGCTCGTGGCGTAGTCGAGCACGGTCTGGAAGTCGGCCTGGGTGAAGTACTCGCCGGTGTCGCTGCGGCCGTTCATGCCCGAGAAGCCCTCGTGGGCGTAGGCGGTCGCCTGGTCCCAGCCGAAGGTGGACTGCAGGATCGTGTTGAAGTTGGTGAGCGCGGCGGTCTGGCTCGCCGCGCCGTTGAAGCCGCCGTCGAAGGGCATGATGGAGAAGTTGTTCGGGGTGAAGCCCTGTGCCTTGGCCTCCAGCAGCATCTGCTTGCCGAACCAGCCGGTGCCGTCCGCGGTGCCGGCCGTGGTCACGGACACGTACAGCCCCGGGTTGTTCCGCTGGAGTATCTTGGCGGCGCCGATCTCGTTCCTGATCGCCGCGCTGTTCTCGTACTCCGGCTCCTCCAGGTCGAAGTCGATGGCGTGCAGCCCGTACCTGGTGACGACCTGCTGGTAGGCCGCCGCCGTGGACGCCGGGTCCGCGCAGGCCTGGCCGAGCTTGGTGCCGCCGTAGCCGCCGATGGAGACGGAGACGTCGCCGCCCTTGGCGCGGACGGTGTTGATCACCGACTGGACGGCGGTGTCCGAGGCGACCGGTGCCGTGCCGCCCCAGGTCGGGGTGCAGCCGCCGCCGTTGGGGGCGAGGACGAACGCCAGCTGGAACGCCTTCAGTCCGGTGGCGTCCATGATGGCGGCCGGGTCCGGCGGGTCGTTGTCCAGTGGCATCAGATAGGGAGCGGCGGCGTACCAGCGGTTGTCCAGCGCGGTGGTCGCGCCCGAGGCGCTGCTCGCGACCAGTGCGGTGGTGCCGGCGGCGGCGAGGGTGGCGGCCGCCGCCGCGCCCAGACATGCCCGAAGACGTCTCATGCGTGCCTCCAGAGGGTGGGGATCCCCCGAGCGGGGAGCCCCACCCTCCGGGAGCTGTTGCGGTCACGTCAACGCTTTGGACTAGACCAACGCCTGCTTTGGACTAGACCATACGATCTCTTTACCTGTGTTTACCCTGGTCGACCAGGCGCAGGGTGAACCCGTGGTCGAGCGGCAGGCTCGGCGTGTCGACGGTGGTGACCCGGGTGGCGGCGTCGTAGGACCAGGCGCCGGCCGGCAGCGGGCGCCCGTCGAGCAGGACCCGCCCGGGCGCCGTGGCGCCGTGCACGGTGAACCGGTACGCCCGGGCGTCCGCCTTGCCCGCGTAAGTGCCCCGGCTCGCGCCGACCGTCACCGTCGTCCCCGGGGCGCCGCCGCGCACCGACACCCGCTGGGTGGCCGCCGCGCCCTTGGCGAAGTCGCGGGTCACACCGTCGTCCTCGTACAGCGTGTAGCGGCTGGTGCGGTGCGCCGCCGGGTACAGGTCCCAGTCCAGCTCGTGCCGGTCGCGGGTCTGCCAACTCGTCGTGCCCTTGGGCCACATCGGCACGATCGCGCCCTCGCGCACGAACAGCGGCAGGGTGTCCAGCGGGGCGTGGTAGCCGTTCAGCGTGGTCGGGCCCTCGTAGGTGCGCCCGGTCCAGTAGTCGGTCCAGGTGCCCTTCGGCAGATAGATGCCGTCCCGGGTGTCGGAGTCCTCGTAGACCGGGGCGACCAGGAAGTCCGGGCCGGACAGGAACTCGTACGTCGCCTGCGCGCCCAGGGTTGCCGGGTCGTCCGGGTACTCCAGCCACAGCGGACGTACCGCACCCACGCCCGTCCTCGCCGCCTGCGCGGACAGGGTGTACATGTACGGCAGCAACCGTTCCTTCAGCTGGAGGTACTTGCGGTTGACGGACGTGTACGGCTCCCCGTCCCGCCACGGCTGCTGGTCGGCGGGCTTGCCGGTGGTGAGGTCGCTGGCCCAGCCGTCCATCGTCATGACGGCCGGCAGGAACGCCTTCCACTGAAGGTCGCGGGCGTACATCTCGGCGTCGTGGCGGTAGATGCTGCCCACGTCACCGGTGTTGTAGGCGATACCGGACATCGTCGCCCCGGCGTACGTCGGGATCTGCCAGCGGATGTAGTCCCAGGACAGCTTCTGGTCGCCGCTCCACAGCACCCCGCAGCGCTGGGCGCCCGCCCAGGACACCGGCAGCCACACGAAGCCGCGCGCGTCGCTGTTGTCCTCGATCCCCTTCTTCGCCGCGTCGCAGGCGTCCAGCGCGAACCGGTAGCCGTTGCCGACCCAGGCCACGTCCAGCTTGGCCACCCGCTGCCCCGCCTTCACCTGGTCGGCGAGCTTGTCGATGCCGTCCTGGGTCCACAGGCCGAGCTGGGCGTGGTGGTCCTGGAGCCCCTTGGCGGTCTGCTCCAGGTTCTCGTACCCGCAGCCGTACCCGTCGTTGACCAGCATCCAGCCGAGCGGCATCCCGTGCTCGGTGTAGCCGTCGGCGATCTTCAGCGCGTCCAGGGTGTGCCGCTCGCCCCGGTTGGCGTTGTGCAGATAGCAGTCGGAGTCGCCCGGTTCGAGGCCGTACACCGGGGGCATGAAGGGCTTGCCCACCAACGCCGTGTACTCGCCGATCACTTGCTTGGCGTCACCGAGGAAGTAGTAGGCGTCCAGACGCCGTTCCTGCTGCCCGGTCGTCACCGGGGAGCCGAAGGTGTACACGCCGGGCGCGAACGTGTTGCGGAAGACGCCGTAGCCCGCGCTGGAGAGGAAGAACGGCTGCGAGTTGTTGTAGCCGCCCTCGTTCCAGTCGAAGCTGTTCGCGACGTACACCGTCCGGCCCCGGTGCGAGAAACCGCCGTTCTGCTCGCCGCCGCCGAAGAACTGCTCGTCCGCGCCCCGCACGAGGCTCTGCCGCATCCCGCCGGTGGACCAGCGCAGCGGCTTGTCCTCCTGCCAGATCCGGGTGCGGTTGTCCGGCTGGTACAGCCCGAACCGCAGCGGCTTCTTGTAGACGCGCAGCACGGCCTGGGGGGACCGGATGCCGTAGTAGTCGCCCGCGTCGAACGACGAGGTGTGCCGCTGGAGCGCGGGCTGCCGGCGCACGATGGCGGAGCCGGCCGGATCGCTCAGCGAGCCGGACGGGTCGGCCTGGAGCCGCAGTCCGCCCCCCTCCAGGAAGTCGGCGCGGGCGGTGAGCCGCCCGGCGCCGACGGTGTAGCTGCCGTGGCCGCCCGAGAAGGACGTGAGGTCTCCGGCGTCCGTGGTCGCGGGCAGGTAGGCGGTGCCCGAGAAGGAGTTGTCGTGCACGTCGTACGGCACCACGAGCACGTGGTAGGTGCCCGAGGCCCGCGGGATCACCGTGGCCTCGGGGTCGGCGGTGCCCGCGCTGGACGCCACCTGCTTGCCGTGGTCGTCGTAGACGTACAGGTCGAAGTCGTCCGAGGGGCGCTCCCATCGGATCGACAGCGGGACGCCCCCCTCCGGGTTGTCGTCCCAGTAGCCGTCCGGCACCGAGACCGTCAGGTCGAAGCGGGCGCAGACCGTGCCGTCGGGGTCGGTGGCGGCGCCGGGGCACTTCTCGGGGCCGCCGCCGGTGCCCTTGGCGTAGACCGGGCTCTGCCAGCCGACGCTGCTGTGGGCCGGGTCCAGGACGGTGCCGGCCGCCGGCGCGGCGGCCTGGGCGGGGGCCGGGGCGGCGAGCGCGGTCCCGGCCAGGACGCTCGCCAGCCCCAGCGGTATCCAGGCCGGCCACGGCACACGGTGTCGGAGTCTTCGCACGGCGGAACAGCTCCCCTCGCACCTTTGCGGACTGACTGTTCTTACGGCGCGTTGCTCGGAAACGCTTGAAACGAGCGCCAATCGAGCAACTTCACGCACGAAGCCTCACGGGCGGCGCAGGTTCATGTCAATACCGCGGGCGGCGGGAGGGGGGACGGAAAGGCGGTGCCGCGGTCGACGCGGACCGCCCGGCCGTCGCCCCGGGGCGGCGAGGGGCCCACGCCCTCAGCGGCTCCGCCACCACAGCAGCCCGCCCGCGACGAGAGCCGAGCCCGCCGCGCCGGCGCTCCCGCGCACGACCGCGAACAACGCGGCCCGCCCCAGCCGGCGGACGGTGTGCCGACGTCGCCGCCGCCGCGCCTCGTCCATCGGGAACCCCGCCCGCCTGTCGACCGAAGACCCTGTCCGTCCGTCCCCCGCGAGTCCCTTCCGTCCGTCCCCCGCGAGTCCCTTCCGTGCGTTCCCGCCAAGCCCCTTTCGCGCGCCCTTCGCACGCCCCTTCCGCTCGCCCAGCGGAGACCCCGTCCGCTCACCCGTCGCAGACCCCTGCCGCTTCCTCTTCCTCACCGCAGACCCCTTCCGGTCGTTCCGGCTCCACCCGAGCCGTCGGCCCGCAGTCTGCTGCCGTGCCGCCCGCCCGGCCCGGAGCGGCGGGAACACCGGGCGAACTCGTCCTAGGCTTGCTGCTCGGCGAGTTGCCCGCCCTGCCCGCGGCGGGCGGAACCGGACGGCGGGCAGGAGGGGGGACGTCGGTGACAGCGCGGTCTCAGCAGGCCCAGGCGCTCTACGAGCAGTTGCGCGCCCTGGAGCAACGCGCCAAGGACGCACTGCGCCGGGCCGACCGCCCGTACTCGCGCAGGGAGGTTGGCCGGGAGCTCGGCAGATCCCCGTACGGCAGAACGGTCAAGAGCCAGCGGATCAGCGACTGGGTGCCGCTGGACCGGGCCAAGGAGCCCAAGGTGCCCAGTGACACGTGCGGTGACGACGTCCTGGCGCTGGTCCGGCTGTGGAGTTCCTGGGCGGGCGAGGAACCGGACGAACGCTGGTGGCGGGATCTGCTGGACGCGGCACAGCCGGTGCGCAGGCCCCGCGCGGCGCCGTCCGCTCCCGGACGGCCGGTGCGCGAGTTCACCGATCCGTTCGCCCTGCAGGTGCACCGGGCCATCGACGGCGGTGCCGGTCCGCAACTACCGCCCTATGCCCGGCGCGCGCACGACCGGTGGCTGTCCGACGTGGTGGACGGCGTGCTCCGGCGCGGCGACGGGCGGTGGACCAGCGACCTCGCCGTACTCGTCGGGGACTCCTCCACCGGCAAGACGAGGGCGTGCTGGGAAGCGCTCGCCCTGCTCCCCGCGGACTGGCGGCTGCTGCACCCCCTCGTACCGGATCGCGCCGAGGCCTTGATCGCCGCGCTGGAGGACATCGCTCCGCGTACCGTCCTGTGGCTGGACGAGGTGGACCTCTTCCTCGGCGGGGACCGGGGTGAGCAGGCGGCCGCCCTGCTGCGCGAGGTGCTCGACGACCCGCGCCGGGCCCCGCTGCTGGTCCTCGGCACGATCTGGCCCGAGGAGTGGGGCGAGCTGGTCAGGCCGCGGAGGGCCGGCGAACGCGGCGATCCGCACGCACACGCCCGTCGCCTGCTGACCGGCAGGCACCAGCGGGTCCCGGACGCCTTCGGGGACGCCGACCTGCCCGAGCTGAGGCGACTCGCTCTCCGGGACCCCCGAATCCGGGAGGCGCTGGAGCAGGGAGAGCAGGGGCGGATCACCCAGTACCTCGCCGGCGGCCGCGCCCTCCTCGACCGCTACGAGACCGCCACGACGCTGCAGCGGGCGCTGATCGAGTCGGCCATGGATGTCCGCCGGCTCGGACACCAGGTGGCCCTGCCACGGCTGCTGTTGGAGGCGGCTCTCCCGCACTACCTCACCGGGCACCGGTACGACATGGTGGCGGACGACGACCTCGAAGCCGCCTTCACCGAGCTGGGCAAGAAGTCGCGCGGCACGTCCGGGCCGCTCACCCCGGTCACCGTCCGCCGGCCCGGCCGGCCCCTCGTCGTCATGGACGCGGTCCGGCTCGCCGACTACCTGGACCAGCACGGCCGCAGGGACCGACACGGCGAGGCCCCGCCGGCCGGGCTGTGGGAGACCCTGGCGGACCACGCGGCGCCCGGCTCCCTGAGGACGCTGGCCGAGACGGCCAGGGAACGGGGACACCTGCGGATCGCCCTGCGTCTCCTGATGGCCGCGGCCGAGGCGAAGACGCCGGGAGCCGTACGGGCGGTCTGCCAGTTCCTGGAGGAGGAGGAGCGGCACGACGAGGCCCTGCTGTGGTGCCTGCCCCTCGCCGAGGCCGGGGACCCGGACGCCATGGTCCAGGCGGCCGGCATCATGGAACAGACCCGTCGGCGGGACGAAGCCGTGCTCTGGCACACGCTCGCGGCCGAGACGGGGCGCCGGGGAAGCTGGCTGTACGCGGGCATGCTGCTGCGCGACGCCGGGCGGCACGGGGACGCGGAGGTGTGCTTCCGCCGTGCGCTCGACGCCGGTGTCCGCGGCGCGCGGGGCGCCCTGGCCTCTCTGCTGGAGCACCTGGGCCGTACGGACGAGGCGCTCGTCCACCACCGGCAGGAGGCCGAGGCCGACGGCGGATCCGCCGTGATGCACACCGCCGACCTGATGCGCCGGCGCGGTGACAGCGGCACCACCGTCCTGATCTGGCTGCTGGAGCGGGCCGGCGAAGAACTCGCGAGGGAATGGGCCGGGCTTCCGTGGGCGGGGACCACGCTGTTGCACCACTTGGCCGAGGACCCCGGGCTCCGGCGCCGTCTGCGGGAACTGTCCGCGACCGGTGAGGACGCCGAGGTCCGGCGCGCGCTGACCCTCATGGCGGAGCTGGGGGAGCGGTTCGCCGAGGCCGTCCGGCGGATCACGGCCCCGGGCACCGCCGAGGCGGTGCGGCGGACCGGCGACCCGGCCGAAGCGCTCGCCCGGTACGAGGAGGAGGCGGCCGGCGGCCGGCGGGGCGCGGCAGCGCACGCCGCCGCGCTGTGCGAGCGGCTGGGGCGGCTCGCTCAGGCCGCCGACTGGTACCGGCGGGCGGCCGATGAGGGCGACCTGGACGCCCTCGGGCACACCGCGCGCCTGATGACGCCGGCCGAGGGACCGGACGCGGCATTCGCCTGGCTCATGGGGTGTGCCGACCGTCAGGCCGCGGAGGGGTACGAGGAGGCCCGGGCCGCCGTGGCCCGGCTGCTGCATGCCGCGGGGCGCACGCGGGAGGCTCTCGACTGGCTCCACCGCGCCTCGCGAGCCGGTGACCCGTACGCCTGGCACCAGTACGCGGACCTGCTGGAGTCGGCAGGCCGTACCGGGGAGGCGGAGCGGCTGCGCCGGTACGGCTGGGAGCCCGACGGCACCATCTCGCCGCCGTGGAGCGCGGCCCCGCCCGGCCCACCGGCCCTGGAACGGCCGGCCGTACGGCCCTGAAGCGGCCGGCGGTCCCGCCGCGGGGGCGCCGGCGGCCGGCGCCGCCCACGGGGCCTCCCGGATCGTGGGCGGGGAGCGGTCACGCGGGCGGGCCGGCGATGCGCAGGGCGGCTGCCGGCGCCGGTGCGGAGGCGGCGGTCCCGCCGGTGGCGTCCGTCCACCAGTCGGAGCCGTCCTCGACGTACCGCAACAGCACCCCCTCGCGGATCGCCCAGGGGCAGACGACGGCCCGCGGCAGGCCCATCAGCTTCAGCGCGGTGTGCCCGACGACCGCTCCGGCCAGGCTCTGGGCGGCGCGCGGGGCGGAGATGCCGGGCAGCAGGGCGCGTTCGGCGGCGGGCAGCGCGGCGAGGGAGCGCACCGCCTCGCGCAGGTCCCGGCAGGCCAGCTCCCGCTCCACGAAGGGGCCGAACCGCCCCGGCGCGGCCCCGCACAGCCGGGCCAGCTGCTGGAACGTACGGGAGGTGACGGCGGCGGTGCGCGGCCGCTCCCAGCGGATCCGGGCGGCCACGTCCCGCAGCTCGTGGCGGATACGGCGGCGCAGCACCTTCAGCTCGGCCGCCCCCGGCGGGTCCTGGACGCTCAGGCACTCCTGGGTCAGCCGGTTCGCGCCGAGCGGCAGCGACGCGGCGAAGTCGGGCAGCCGGCCCCGGCCGAAGGCCACTTCCAGTGAGCCGCCGCCGATGTCGAGCAGGGCGAGGGGGCCCGCCTTCCAGCCGAGCCAGCGGCGGGCCGCCAGGAAGGTCAGCTCCGCCTCGGTCTCCCCGGGCAGGGTGCACATGCGGATCCCGGTGCCGGACGCCACCCGCTGGAGCACCTCGTGACGGTTCGGGGCGTTGCGGACCACCGCGGTCGCGAAGGCCAGCGGGCCCGCCGCGTGCCAGCGCCGGGCCGTGGCGCCCGCCGCGGCCACCGCCTTCACCAGGTCCTCCACCGCCCCGTCGGCGATGGTGCCGTCGGGACCGACCTGTTCGGACAGGCGCAGCTTCCACTTGACCGTGTGCACCGGCAGCGGAACGCCGCCCTCCACATCTGCGATCACCAACCGGACCGTGTTCGACCCCGCATCCACCACGCTCACCCGCATGGTTCGGGAGTACCCACTTCACCGGCGACGACCCGTGACACGGGGGGCGTGCCGATGCACACCACCCCTGCCCCGCGCCTCAGTTGCCGCTCGCGCGGCAGTCCGAGGCGGACCAGCGGCGCGAGGCGCACGGGCCGGGAGCCGGTGGCCGTCCGTCCGGTGGCAGCGTGCGGGCGCACCACCCGCAGACCACTTCCGCCCCCGCTCCCGCCGCACGCAGCCGGGTCGCGGCCTGGGCGGCCGCCTCGAACCAGGTACCCTCGACCACCGGTACCGGAACGGTCGCCATCAGCCGCGCGCTCCGCCAGGCGCTCAGGCCGGTGACGGCACGCAGGGCCTGTACGACGTCCCGCCGGCGGTCCCCCGCACCGGTGAGCAGCACACTGAAAGCCGGCTCCTCCACCCGACGGCTCCTCCCTCTCGCCCGCGTCCTCGCCGGCCCGTCCGAAACCCCTCGACGGGCCGTCACTTCGCCGGCCCTGTCCGAATCCCGCCCCCAAAGCGCCCCCGCGGCGCCGATGCTGCCCTTAGATGGCCTCGACCACTGTCGGCGGGCGGAGCGGCGGGTGACCGGAGCGCATGCGATGAGGGTACTGGTGATCGGCGGTGGCATCGCGGGCACCGCGACCGCCCTGGGCCTGCACAAGGCCGGTGTCGACGTCACCGTGTTCGAGGCACACCCGGACACGGCCGAGGACATCGGCGCCTTCCTCACCCTGGCGAGCAACGGCATGCGCGCACTGGCCGAACTGGACGCCACGGCCGCCGTCACGGCCGTCGGTTTTCCGCTGACTTCCCTGCGCCTGCTCGACAGTGGCGGCGGCGAGGTCACGCACGTACCCCTCGGCGAGGCCGACGACCCCGCGCTGCGCTACCGCTGTCTGCGCCGCGGCGAGCTGAACGCGGCCCTCCAGGGCGAGGCGGTCCGGCGCGGCATCCGGCTGCGTCACGGGGCCCGCCTGGTCGCCGTGACCGAGGGACCGGACGGGGTCACCGCCCGCTTCGCCGACGGCACCACGGCCACCGGGGACCTGCTCGTCGGCGCCGACGGACTGAAGTCGGCCGTCCGCCGGCTGCTGCTGCCGGGGACAGGGCCCGGGTACTCCGGCCAGCGGGTCTACTACGGCTCCACCTGCACCGCGGACGTGTCCGCCCCGCAGGGCGCCATCACCATGGTGCGGGGCGGTGCCACCGCGTTCGGGTACGCGGTGTCCCCGGAGGGGCGGACGTACTGGTTCGCCCGGGCCGGCGGCGGTCCGCTGCCCGCCACGGCGACCGCCGCGCCCTCCGCCGAACTGCGCGCCGAGCTGCTGCCGTTGCTGCGCGAGGACAGGACGCCCGCCGCCGGTCTGGTCGCGTCCGCCGACGGGGAGATCATGGCCGTCAACGCGACGGAGATGCCGCTCGGTGCCCCGTGGCGCACCGGACGGGTCCTGCTCGTCGGGGACGCGGCCCACGCGGCCTCCCCGGCCACCGGCCAGGGCGCCTCCATGGCCCTGGAGGACGCCGTCGTCCTGGCCAAGGCGCTGCGCGACCTGCCGGACCCCGAGCGCGCGTTCACCGCGTACGAGCGCCACCGGCGGCCGCGGGCCGAGCACAACATCACCGTCAGCGGCGGCCTCTCCCGCGGCACCCGTGCCCCCTCCCGACCGGCTTCAGGCGCCGCCCGTCCCGCGGGACCGGACGAGCCGCTGCTGCGCCAACTGGCCTGGGGCACCCCGCTGTCGCCCGAACCACGCTGACCGCCGGCCCCGTGCGCGAACCCGGTCGCACCGACCGCCCCACGCGCACGAAAGTGCAAGAGGCGGGCCACGCGAGTCCATTGCCGGGGCGAGGCAGGAGCCGGATCGTTCCGTGCGACCGGCCCCCTTCGGCGACAAGGAGCACCCGTGCGACCGTTGAGCAGAGCAGGCGGCACCGTCGCCGCCGCCGTCGCCCTGGTCCTGGGCGGCGGCACCGCGGCGCCCGCGCGGACCGCGGCCCCCGGCGCCGCCGGCTACACCGTGACCGTCGGCACCCCGGTGCCGTTCACCCACCCCACGGACACCCCCGCCACCCCCTACCTCGACAGGGACGGCACCTTCCACTACCAGCAGTCCGCCGCCCTCTACGGCGCCGGCGACCCGCGGGTCTGGGACTTCTACACCGGCAAGGACTTCGACAGCGCCGCCTTCGACCGCACACTCAGCGAGGCGGCCGACCCGGCCAACCCCGCCGACCGCAACGACGACACCACCTGGCGCTGCAACAACAGCCCCACCGGCCGCGAGGCGACGTACGCGCCGGCCGGCTCGGGGTACGCGCAGAAGAACTACTGCGACCTGTCCGGGGTGTGGATCGACCCCGACACCGGTGACTGGTACGGCCTGGTGCACAACGAGTTCACCCCGCAGCCCTTCGGCGACGGACTCCACTACGACGCCGTCGACTACGCCGTCTCCACCGACCGGGGCCGCACCTGGACCGTCAAGGACCACGTGATCACCTCGCCGTACAGCACCGAGCGCGGCGACACCACGGCCTTCCCGCACGAGACGTACTCCTACGGCGACGGCGACCAACGCCTGTTCGTGGACCCGGCCTCCGGCTACTTCTACGTGTATTACGGCTCGCGCATCGTCGACAAGAACGGCGGCTGGAAAGCCTTCCACGAGCACGTGGCCCGTGCCCCGATCGCCGCGAAGATGGCCCCCGGCTCCTGGCGCAAGTGGTACGACGGGGCCTGGTCCCAGCCCGGCACCGGGGGCCGGGAGAGCAACCTCGTCCCCGTCGACGCCGGCCACCCCACCGGCCACACCCCGGCCGACGCCGAGTACGACCCGGCGAACGCCGGCACCGCCGCCCAGCAGATCGCGGCCGGCACCATGCCCCCGACCTCGCCCCTGTTCGTCCTGAACATCGCCTACGACGCCCACCTCGGCCTGTACATCGGCACCCCGCAGGCCGTCGACCAGAGCGGCCGCGCACCGCAGTACCTGTACGCCACCGACGACCTGGCCACCCAGAAGTGGCGGCTCATCGGCGACACCGGCGGCTACACCACCGCGTCCTGGTACCGCTGGTTCCTGGACGGCGCGAACCGCACCGGCCCCACCGTCGTCGGCAGGACCTTCCGCGCCTACTGCTCCTTCGGCTGCTCCCACGACACGTCCGGCGAGTACGTCGACCTCACCGTCGACTCCGCCACGCCGGCCGCGCCGCCCGTGCGGACCGGCCGCAGGTACCGCATCGCCGGCGGCACGGGCCGCGTCCTCGCCCAGGCGCCCGGAGGCTCCGCCGTCACCTCGGTGGCACGGCCCTCCGGCTCCGCCCGCGAGTCGTGGTCCTTCACCGCCACGGGCGACGGCGCCTTCACCGTCGCCAACTCCGCGACCGGCCGGCTGCTGGGCGTCGACTCGGGCAGGACGGCCGGCCGTGCCTGGGGTGCCCGGCCCACGGTCACCGCGGCCCGGGCCGGCGGACCGGCCGTGGGGCAGCAGTGGTTCGTGATCCCCGGCTCCGCCGCCGACGGCGGCTACCGCCTGGTCAACCGCTACAGCGGCCTCGTCCTCGCCCTCTCCGCGACCGCCGGCCGGCTCGTCGAGACCACTGCGCTGCGGACCTGGACCGACACCACCGGCGGCACCGTCGGCGACGGACGCACGGCCGCCGAGCAGACCCTGTCGCTCGGCCCGCTGGGGGGCTAGTCACCGGATCGCCGGGGGCGGAAGTCGAAGGAACTGGTGTCCGAAGGCTTGTGGGCGGCTTGGTTCATCCCTTAAATCAAAACCTGAACTAAGCCATGGGTGAGCCACCGTTGTCTCCCCCCACGTCTGGAGCCGCCGAATGAGACTGAGATCCCTGGGCGCAGCGCTGGCCGCCACGGCCGCGCTGCTCGCCCTGCCCACCACGCACCCCACGGCCACCGCCGCCGAAACACCCCTGTCGCAGGGGAAGCCCACCACCGCGTCGTCCGAGGAGAACAGCGGCACCGCGGCCGCCAAGGCCGTCGACGGCGACACCGGTACCCGCTGGTCCTCGGCCGCGAGCGACGACCAGTGGGTCCGGGTCGACCTCGGGACCACCGCCACCGTCACCCGGATCGTCCTGAACTGGGAGGCCGCCTACGGCAAGGACTACAAGGTCCAGATATCCGGTGACGGCACCGGCTGGACCGACCTGAAGTCGGTCACCGGCTCCGACGGCGGCACCGACACGCTCGACGTGTCCGGCCGCGGCCGCTACGTCCGGATGCTCGGTGTGCACCGGGCCACCCAGTGGGGCTACTCCCTCTGGGAGTTCCAGGTGTTCGGCGGCACCGACGGCGGCCAGACCGGCTGCGGCACCGCCAACGCCGCCCAGGGCAGGGCCGCCACGGCCTCCTCCACCGAGAACGGCGGCACGCCCGCCTCGGCCGCCTTCGACGGCAGCACCGCGACCCGCTGGTCCAGCCAGGCCGCCGACCCCCAGTGGCTCCAGGTGGACCTCGGTTCCGTCCAGGACCTGTGCAAGGTCGACCTGACCTGGGAAGCCGCCTACGCCAAGGACTTCCAGCTCCAGGTGTCCACCGACGGACAGACCTGGAACACCCTCAAGAGCGTCACCGGGGCGACCGGCGGCACGGCGTCCTACGACGTCAGCGGCTCCGGCCGGTACGTCCGCATCCTCGGCACCGCCCGCGGCACCGGCTACGGCTACAGCCTGTGGGAGGTCGCCGTGCACACCGGCACCACCGGCGTCCCGCCCGTCCAGGGCGGCGGCGACCTCGGCCCGAACGTCATCGTCGTCGACCCCTCGACCCCGAACCTCCAGCAGAAGTTCGACGACGTCTTCGCCAAGCAGGAATCGGCCCAGTTCGGCACCGGCCGTTACCAATTCCTGCTCAAGCCCGGCACCTACAACAACATCAACGCCCAACTCGGCTTCTACACCTCGATATCCGGCCTCGGCCTGAATCCCGACGACACCCAGATCAACGGGGACGTCACCGTCGACGCGGGCTGGTTCAACGGCAACGCCACCCAGAACTTCTGGCGTTCGGCGGAGAACCTCGCCCTCAAGCCGGTCAGCGGCACCGACCGCTGGGCCGTCGCCCAGGCCGCGCCCTTCCGGCGCATCCACGTCCAGGGCGGCCTCAACCTCGCCCCCAACGGCTACGGCTGGGCCTCCGGCGGCTACATCGCGGACTCCAAGATCGACGGCACGGTCGGCCCGTACTCCCAGCAGCAGTGGTACACCCGGGACAGCTCCGTCGGCGGCTGGTCCAACGGCGTGTGGAACATGACCTTCTCCGGCGTCCAGGGCGCCCCCGCCACCAACTTCGACAGCGGGCCGTACACCACCCTGGACACCACCCCGGTCTCCCGTGAGAAGCCGTTCCTCTACCTGGACGGCTCCGCCTACAAGGTGTTCGTCCCCGCCAAGCGCACCAACGCCCGGGGCGTCTCCTGGCCCGCGAACGCCGGCACGTCCCTCCCGCTCGACCAGTTCTACGTCGTCAAGCCGGGCGCCACGGCCGCGACCATCAACCAGGCCCTGGCCCAGGGCCTCAACCTCCTGTTCACCCCCGGCGTCTACCACCTCGACCAGACCCTCGACGTCACCCGGCCGAACACCGTCGTCCTCGGTCTGGGCCTCGCCACCCTGATCCCGGACCACGGCGTCGACGCGATGCACGTCGCGGACGTCGACGGCGTGCGGCTCGCCGGATTCCTGATCGACGCGGGCCCGGTCAACTCCGCCACCCTGCTCCGCATCGGCACCCCCGGTGCCACCGCCGACCACTCGGCCAACCCCACCACCATGCAGGACGTCTTCGTCCGCATCGGCGGCGCCGGACCCGGACTCGCCACCGACTCCGTGGTGGTGAACAGCGACGACGTCATCATCGACCACACCTGGATCTGGCGCGCCGACCACGGCAGCGGTGTCGGCTGGGACACCAACCGCGCCGACTACGGCCTGCGCGTCAACGGCGACGACGTCCTCGCCACCGGCCTGTTCGTGGAGCACTTCAACAAGTACGACGTCTACTGGAGCGGAGAACGCGGCCGGACGATCTTCTTCCAGAACGAGAAGGCCTACGACGCCCCGAACGCCGCCGCCATCACCCACGACGGCATCACCGGCTACGCGGCCTACAAGGTCGCCGACTCCGTCACCGCCCACGAGGCGTGGGGTCTGGGCAGCTACTGCAACTACACCGCCGATCCCTCGATCGTGCAGGCGCACGGCTTCCAGGTGCCCGTCGCCTCCGGGATCAGGATGCACGACCTGCTGGTGATCTCCCTGGGCGGCAAGGGCCAGTACGCGCACGTCGTCAACAGCACCGGCGCACCCACCTCGGGCACCGACACGGTCCCGTCCAAGGTGACGTCCTTCCCCTAGGACACCGCTCAGCCGCCGGCCAGGGTCTCGTGCGGGGCCCGCCGGTAGGTGTCCCGGTACAGGGAGGCGAAGCGGCCCGGATGGTGGAAACCCCACCGGGCCGCGATCTCCGTGACCGTGGCCCCGGTACCGGGATCGGCCGCCACCAGGTCGTGATGGGCGTGCGCGAGCCGCACCCGGCGCAGCTGGGCGAGCGGCGTGGTGTCCAGGTGGCGGCGGAAGGCGTACTGCAGCGCGCGGGCCGTCACATGGGACGCGGCGGCGATGTCCGCGACCGTCACCGGCTGGTCCGCGTGGTCGTCGATGTAGGCGAGCGCGCGGCGCAGCACCGCGGGGTGCGCGTCGGCGCTGTCGGCGGCGGACCCGTCCAGCGCCGTGTTCGGGAACGCGGCCAGCACGCTCGCCGCCAGGTGCTGGGCCGCCGTGGCCGCGACCAGCGGCTGGTCCGCCGTCTCCGGATCGGCGAGCACCGTGTCCCGCAGATGGGCGATCGTGCGGTACAACTGCCGCGCCGACGCCGCCGAGCGCGGCCGGTGCCCGGTCAGCCGTACCGGCCCCGAGCCGTCCGCGTCCCCCGCCACCTGGGCGAGCAGCGCCGGTTCCAGCATCGTGATGGTGTACCGGGCGTTGCAGATACGGCCCGCGTACGGCAGGTCCGGCGGCGCGAACAGCACCACGTCACCCGGACCGAAGTCGTCCTCGACGCCCCGGAAGGCGTGGTCCCGCACGGTTCCCTCGTGCACGACGCACAGACAGATCCGGCCCAGCGGGGTCACCGAGTAGTCCATCTCGAAGTCCAGCGCGATCTCGTCGACACTCACCGCGTCGATGCCGGCCCGGCGGATCCGGGCGTGGTGGGAGCCGGGGCTGCCGCTGCCGATGCGCATCCGGGCGTAGGCGCGGCTGAGGAAGTCCTCCGTCTCACCGAGGTCGTGGCTGTCGAAGGTGAGCGTCTCCATGGCCCTCGGCTGCCCGCGAAAAACCCCCGTATGGGCCGCTCACCAGCCATTTTTCGTTTTCTGTACCGCGGCTTGCCCTGTTGTTCGCCTGGCGGCTGGCGGGGAGGGGCCGGGCCGCTCAGGGTGAGGGACATGATCGGACCCGACGAGCAGACGGACCATGACCAGGTGAGGGCACTCCAGGCCGAGGTGGACCAGTTGCGTCAGGCGCTGGTGTCGCACGCCCTGGTCGACCAGGCGATCGGCGTGGTCATCACCGTGGGCGGTCTGCGGCGGGAGCAGGGCTGGGAGGCCCTGAAGCACATGTCGCAGCACACCAACGTGAAACTGCGGGAGGTGGCGCGCTGCCTGGTCGAGTGGCCGGCCCGGCGCACGCTCCCGGAGGCGATCCGCCGGGCGCTGCCCGCCGCCGTGGAACACGCGCGCGCCCAGGCCCGAGCCGACGCCCGCGAGGCCGAGCCGTGCGGCCGGCCGGGGTGAGCCCGGACGCGGGCGAGCGGGGTCAGGCCGGGGCCCGGCGCAGGTCCTCCCACGCCCGGTCGCGGAGTCCCGGTTCCCGCAGGACGTCCACGGCCGTGCAGGCCAGCGCCTCCACCACCGCGAGGAGCACACCGCGGGCCCGCTCCGAGGCCGCGGCCTCCGCGAACTCCGGTGTGTGATCGGAGCCCTCGGCGCCCATGATCGCGACGAAGGGGTGGATGGCGGGCACCCGGCCGCTGACGTTGCCGATGTCGGAGGAGCCCAGGTAGACGCCCGGAGCGGGCGGGGTGAGGGTGATGCCGGCGTGGTCCAGGTGCCCGGCGAACCGCTCCGACAGCACCGTGCTGTCCCGGAAGTGCTCGTACCGCACGCTCACGCGTTCCACCGTCACCCCCGTCCCGGTCGCCAGGGCGACGCCCTCGGCGGCCGTGCGCAGTTGTACGGCCAGCTCGTCCAGGGCGGCGGTGGTGAGCGCGCGCAGCCCGAAGCGGCCCTCGGCGTACTCCGGGACGATGTTCGTCGCCGTACCGCCCCGGGTGATGATCCCCTGCACGTGGGACCCCTCCGGCAGCCGCCGGCCGAGCACCGACACCACGTTGAACAGCTCGATCAGCGCCGCGAGCGCGTCGATGCCCTCCGTCGGATTCCCGGTGGGGTGCGCGGCCCGCCCCCGGAAGGCCACCCGGTACTGCTCCTGCGCGGTCAGCGGCGCCCGCACCCAGTCGTACACCCCGGGGTGGAACATCAGGGCGGCGTCCACCCCGTCGAAGACCCCGGCCTCCACTTCCAGGGCCTTGCCGCCGCCGCCCTCCTCGGCCGGCGTCCCCACCGCCAGGACGGTGCCGGGGGCGCCGTCCCGTACGGCGTCCACGACCAGGGCCGCACCGAGGCCGGCCGCCGCGATCAGGTTGTGCCCGCAGGCGTGTCCGAGGCCGGGCAGGGCGTCGTACTCCAGCGGGAACGCCACCACCGGCCGCCCCTCGCCCGAACGGGCCGTGAACGCGGTCGGCAGGCCCGCGACCTCGCGCCGCACCTCGAAGCCGGCGCCCTCCAACTCGCCGCTCAGCAGCGCCGCCGCCCGGTGTTCGGCGAACGCGGTCTCCGGCTCCGCGTGCAGGGCCGAGGCCACGGCCCACAGCGCGTCGGCGCGCCGTGCGGCCTCCTCCCGGATCCGCTGGTACAGCGACACGAGACCTCCTCCGGTTCGGCGGGTGTGGTGCGTGCCGGCCCGGGTTCCACCGGACGGCTCCCTGACACCGGCCGGAGTGTTTGGGGCGCCCGGCCGGTGCAACACGGTGGGTGCGGCACCGACCAGTTCAGGAGGAAAGCCATGGACCATACGCGCGTACCCGTCCTGGAGGCACTGCAGGAGTTCCGGCGCCGAGGAGACGTGGCCTACGGACCGCCGGGGCACAAGCAGGGCCGCGGGGCCGATCCGCGCGTCGCCGAGATCGTCGGCATGGACGTCTTCCGGTCGGACGTGCTCTCCCTGAACGGCCTGGACGACCGGCGCCAGTCACAGGGCGTGCTGCAGCAGGCGGAGGAGCTGATGGCCGATGCGGTCGGCGCCGAGCACGCCTTCTTCTCCACGTGCGGCAGTTCCCTGTCCGTGAAGACCGCGATGTGTTCGGTCGCCGGGCCGGGCGAGAAGCTGCTGCTGTCGCGCAACGCGCACAAGGCGGTCATCTCGGCGGTCGTCATCAACGGGGTGGAGCCCGTCTGGGTCCACCCCAAGTTCGACACCGAACGGCACATCGCCCACCCGCCCGAGCCCGACGACGTCCGCGCCCGGCTGCGCGAGCACCCCGACGCCAAGGGCATGCTGCTGATCACCCCCACCGACTGGGGAACCTGCGCCGACATCCGGGGCGTGGCCGACGCCTGCCACGCCGCCGACGTACCGCTCATCGTGGACGAGGCCTGGGGCGCCCACCTGCCCTTCCACCCCGGGCTGCCGACCTGGGGCATGGACGCGGACGCCGACCTCGTCGTCACCAGCGTCCACAAGATGGGCGGCGCGATCGAACAGAGCTCGGTGTTCCACCTCCAGCACGACCGGATCTCGCCCGACGTGCTGAAACAGCGCGAGGACCTGCTCGGCACCACCAGCGCCTCCTCCCTGGTCTACGCGACCCTCGACGGGTGGCGGCGGCAGATGGTGGAACAGGGCCACGGGCTGCTGGACGCGGCCCTGCACCGCGCCGAGCGCATCCGGGCCCGGCTCCGGGAGCTGCCGGGGCTGCGGGTGATGGGCGGCGAGATCATCGAGGAGGGCCTGGCCGCCGAGTTCGACCCGCTCAAGATCGTCGTCGACGTGCGCGACCTCGGCATCAGCGGCATGCAGGCCGCCGAGTGGCTGCGCGCCAACTGCCACATCGACGTGGGTGGCTCCGACACCTGCCGCATCAGCGCCTCCATCACCCACGCCGACGACGAGGAGACCGAGAAACTGCTGCTGGAATCCGTGCGCACGCTGGTCGAGCGGGCGGAGACCATCGAGCGGCAGCCCGCCGTGCACCTGCCCGAACCCCACGTCCTCGAACTCGAACAGGCCGTCCTGCCCCGCGACGCCTTCTTCGGACCGGCCGAACAGGTGCCCGCCGATCGGGCCGTGGGCCGTGTCGCCGCCGAGATGATCTGCCCCTACCCGCCGGGCGTGCCGGTCGTCGCACCCGGCGAGGTGATCACCGCGGAGGTCCTCGACTACCTGCGCAGCGGTGTCGCCCACGGCTTCCTCATCGCGGGCGCGGCGGACCCGGCCCTGGAGACCGTGCGAGTGTCGGCACGCCCCTGACCGGCCCGCCGCTCCACGCGTCCGGCCGCGCCCGGACTGCGCCGGCCGTCACCGGCGCCTAGGGTGGCGTGTGCGGGCGGCCGGTTGCCTGCCTGCCCGGGTCAAGAAGCCGGCCCTGCGGTCGAACACGTCACCGGCAGGGGGCGCTTGGCCCTGCCGAGGATCCCCGGGTCCGGACCAGCGCGTCCGGCGGGCCTTGCCGCCCCGGCAACTCGACAGGAGACGGCCCGACTTCACCCCGACCGGAAATCACCTGTGATCCCCGGTTTCGGACGTCCCGGCCCGGGGACCTCGGTACGAGCGCCGACGTCACCACCTTTTTGCTCCAACTGAACCCGGTAGATCCCGGTGTCGGCCGTATGCCCGGCGTCACCAGCGAAGGAACAGGTACTGATGAGCGAGACCAACCCCCTGAAGCGAGCGGCGGACAAGGTGGCGGACGCCCTCCAGGGCGGACCCACGGGACCCGAGGACGGCATCCCCGGCAAGCCGGGAGCCGAGTCGCCGACGGTCGCCGAACCGACCCGGCCCCGCGAACCGCTGCCCCCCAAGCCCGACCAGACCGGCCCCGACACCGTCTCGCCCACCGGGCAGCCGACCGGCGCCGACCAGGCCCGGATGGCGCAGAGCGGCGCCTATCTGACCGACGCCCAGGGCACCCGGCTGTACGACACCGACCACTCCCTCAAGGCGGGCCCCCGCGGACCGGTGCTCCTGCAGGACCACCACCTGCGGGAGAAGGTCATGCACTTCGACCACGAGCGCATCCCCGAGCGCGTGGTCCACGCCCGCGGCGCCGGCGCGCACGGCGTGTTCCGCAGCTACGGCACCGCCGCCAACGTGACGAAGGCGGCGTTCCTCGCCGAGGACGTCGAGACACCGGTGTTCGTCCGCTTCTCCACCGTGCTCGGCTCCCGGGGCTCCGCCGACACGGTCCGTGACACGCGGGGCTTCGCGACGAAGTTCTACACCAGCGAGGGCGTCTTCGACCTGGTCGGCAACAACATCCCGGTGTTCTTCATCCAGGACGCCATCAAGTTCCCGGACGTCATCCACGCCGGAAAGCCGCACCCGGACCGGGAGATCCCGCAGGCGCAGAGCGCCCACGACACCTTCTGGGACTTCGTCACCCTGCACACCGAGGCCGCCCACCACACCCTGTGGAACATGTCCGACCGGGGCATCCCGCGCTCGTACCGCACGATGGAGGGCTTCGGCGTCCACACCTTCCGGCTGGTCAACGCCGCCGGCGAGACGACCCTGGTGAAGTTCCACTGGAAGCCCAAACTGGGCGTGCACTCGCTGGTGTGGGAGGAGGCGCAGATCATCAACGGCGTCGACCCGGACTTCCACCGCCGGGACCTCGCCGACGCCATCGAGGCGGGCGCCTACCCCCAGTGGGAGTTCGGCATCCAGACCTTCCCCGACACCCCCGACCAGACCTTCGAGGGCATCGACCTGCTGGACCCGACGAACATCGTCCCCGAGGAACTGGCCCCCGTACAGCCGATCGGGCTGCTCACCCTCGACCGCAACCCGTCGAACTTCTTCGCCGAGACCGAGCAGGTCGCCTTCCACGTCGGCCACCTCGTCCCCGGCATCGACATCACCGACGACCCGCTGCTCGCCGGCCGGCTCTTCTCCTACCTGGACACCCAGATCACCCGGCTCGGCGGCCCCAACTTCCCGCAGATCCCCATCAACCGGCCGCACACCCCCGTCAACGACATGCTGCGCGACGGCTTCCACCAGACGGCCGTGCACCGCGGCGTGGCACCCTACCGCCCCAACTCCCTCGACGGCGGCTGCCCGTTCACCGCCGGAGCCGACACGGGCGCGTTCGTCGAGACCCCGGTGCGCGTCCCCGAGGCGACCAAGGTCCGCGAGGCGCCCGAGTCGTTCAACGACCACTTCAGCCAGCCGCGCCGGTTCTGGCTCAGCATGAGCCCGGTGGAACGCGAACACATCATCCACGCCTACACCTTCGAACTCGGCAAGTGCTACGAGCAGGCCATTCGCGAACGGGCGTTGCAGGTCCTCGCCAACATCGACCCCGAACTCTGCGCGGGCGTCGCCGCCGGACTCGGCCTGCCCGCGCCCGAGCCCACGGTGCCCCTCGCCGACGTCGAACCGAGCCCCGCCCTCTCCCAGATCGGGCAGACCTGGCCCACCGACGGCCGGATCATCGGCATCGTCACCGGTCCCGACGGCGACCTCGACGGCGTACGGTCCGTACGCCAGGCCGTGCTGGACAGCGGCATGGTCCCGCTGATCGTCGCACCGGCGGGCGGCACCCTCGGCGACGGGGCCGACGCCCTCACCGTGCAGCGGACCTACACCACCGCACGCTCCGTGGAGTTCGACGCCCTCCTGGTAGCCGGCACCCCCGGCGTGGGAAGCGACGCCTACGGTGCCCGGGACGCCAAGGCCGGCCAGCCGAGCGCCCACCAGGCCACCCCGGACCCGCGGGTGGGGCTGCTGCTGGCGGAGGCGTACCGGCACGGCAAGGCCATCGGCGCCGCCAAGGGCGGGGAGAGCGCGCTGGAGGCGGTCGGCATCCCGCTCGACGCCCCCGGCGTGATCGCCGACGACTCCGCCACCGCCGTGCTGCAGCAGCTCACCCGGCTGCTCGGCGCCCACCGGGTCTGGGAACGCTTCCCGTCCGCCGCCTGACGGCACCCGCGGCACACGGCGACGCCGGCCCCCCGAGCCGCGTGGGGGCCGGCGCACGGCCGTTCAGTCCAGTTCAGTCCAGTGTGGTGCGGCACAGCAACAGGCAGATGTCGTCGTCGTGCTCGGAGTCGTGCAGCATCGGCTTGAGCAGCGCGTCGGCCGCCGCGTCCAGATCCACCAGATCCGCCGCCCCGAGCGCCCCCATGGCCTGGGCCAGCCGGTCGATGCCCGCGTCGATCCCGGCGGACCGCCGCTCCACCAGCCCGTCCGTGTACAGCGCGAGCGTGGACCCCGCCGGCAGCTCCACGGTGTGCTCCTCGTAGGTGAACGGCACCGGAACGCCCAGCATGATCCCCGGCCGGGCCTCCAGCACCCGCACCTCGCCCCCCGGCTCGCGGGCGATGGCCGGCGGATGGCCGGCGGCGGCCCACACCACCTTCGGCTCGCCGGGCGTGAACCGGGCGATCGCACAGGTCGCGTACAGCTCCGGCTGCTGGTGACGGAGCATCCGGTGCAGCAGGGTGAGGATCCGCGCCGGGCCGTTGCCCTCGACGGCGTAGGCGCGCAGCGCGGTGCGCAGCTGGCCCATGATGACGGCCGCGCGCAGCCCGTGCCCCGTGACGTCCCCTATCACCGCCAGCACACTGCCGTCCGGCTGCGGGAACGCGTCGTACCAGTCGCCGCCGATGTTCAGTCCGTGCGTCGCCGGCAGGTAGCGGGCGGCCAGGTCCAGGCCACGGGTGGCGGGCAGTTCGGTCAGCTGTGCCCGCTGCAGGGCCTCTGCGACGTCCCGGTGCTGCTCGTACTGGCGGGCGTTGTCCAGGGCGATGCCCGCCCGCCGGGCCAGTTCCAGCAGCATGACGGTGGTGTCCGGGTCGAAGCGGTCGCCGGGCGCCGCCAGCGTGAGCACGCCCTGCACGGTGCGCGCCCCGAGCGGCACGCACAGCAGCGGCCGGTCCGGGGAGAGCGCGGAGGCCGGCAGGTCGTCGACGCCCGGCAGCTCACCGGGATGGGGCCCCGCGTGCTGGGGGCGGCCGGTGCGCGCCGCCGTCACCGTCGCCGCCGCCCGTTCGCCCGGAGGGGTCCGCTCGTCGTCCACGAGCCAGATGTCGACGTGCCGCGCGTACTCCGGGACCAGCAGTTCGGGCAGCCGGCGCAGGATGTCCTCGTGCTCCAGGGAGGCGTTCAGCACCGCGCTCGCGTTGGCGAGGAAGGTCAGCAGACGGCGCGCGTTCTCCGCCTCCGCCCGCGCCGCCCGCTCGGCGTCGAGGAGTTCCCGCTGCGCCAGCGCCGCAGCCTCCAGCTCGGCGTGCAGCGCCAGCACGCCCTGGTTCGTCTGGTGCAGTTCCTCCCGGTGGAAACGGAGAAGCTCCTCCGTCTCCGTCAGGCGCGCCAGCAGGGCGTCGGCGTCCGCGGCGGCGTCCAGCAGCGCCTCGGCGAGCGGGGCGCCGCCCGGGCCGGGCAGCGGCACGGTCACGGGCAGGGGGCAGACGAGCGTGCCCTCCCAGGGTTCCGGCCCGCCCAGCGCGACCCGCAACCGCCCGCCCGGGCCGGCGGTCACGGTCAGCTCCGCGTCGCCCGCGCCGAGGTCACGGCGCAGCCGGGCACCGAGTCCGGCCAGGAAGCGGGCACGGTCCACCGCGGACACCCCGGCGTCCGTGAGGAGCCGCGCCAGCAGGGCACGGGCACGGGCCGCCTCGGCGGTGGAGGCGATGGTCCATTTCTCAGAGGCGGCTGTCATCGGCGCTGGTCCGGCGGTCGGGGGCCAGTACGGCCACACTGGTGTCGTCGCGTGCGGGGCGGGCGGGGCTGCCGGCGTCGCGCAGGATCGCCGCGGCCACCACCGACGGGTCCTGGCCGAGCAGCCGGGGGTCCTCCGGCGGCCGCCAGCGGCTGGGCAGTCCGTCGCTGTGCACGATGAGCAGACTGTCCCCGTTCCACGGCACCCGGCGCACCGGAACGTGCGCCGGGAAGTACGCCCCGACGATCCCCGGGTGGGAGATCAGGGACGTCCAGGAGTCCCCCGTGCGCACCTTGGCGCCCACGTTGCCGACCCCCGCGAACCCGAGTTCCGCCCGCTCGGTGTCCACCTGGGCCACCGTGACCGCCGCGCCCCGGGTGGGCCGCAGCGCCGTGTGCAGCCGGCGCAGGATGTCCAGCGGCGGCAGATGCGCGCAGCGGTGCAGTTCGGCCACCGCGGCGGAGGAGGCGTGCGCGGCCTTCGGACCGTGCCCCAGGCCGTCCGCGAGCAGCAGCGTCAGCAGCGTCCCCGAGCGTGCCCAGCCCCACGCGTCACCGCACTGCTCGGCCTGCCCGAGGGCGACGGTGATGCCGCCCGCGGGCAAGGGTGCCGCGGCGGTGCCTCGCCTGCCGGGCACCGGGTCGATCCGGGCCGCCGTCACCGTGCCGCGGCCCGGCAGGCTGTACAGGTGGAAGGCGCTGGCGCTGCGCCGACAGCTGCCCAGACCCGCGCCGAGCGAGCCCTCGGCGGTGGACCAGCCGTCCCGCAGCGCGGCGTCGACGTCGGCGATGCCCGGACCGTGGTCGAGCGAGAACAGCTGTACCGAGGAACCCGCCCCGCCCACCGGCGGGTCCACGAGGTTCACCACCATGTGGCCCCCGCCCGCGTGCCGGAGCAGGTTGGTGGCCAGCTCCGTGGCGACCAGCTCGGCGGCCGCCGTGCGCGCGGCGGCCAGCCCCGCCTCCGCGCACGCCTCGCGCGCCGCCATCCGGACGTCCCGGACCCGCGTGGAGTCGTGCACCGGGACCTCCCATACCCGGCTCATCCCGCCCCCGGACGCGAGGCGGGCACCTGGGCCACCCAGGCGACGGCCGTGACGGTCGTCCCCCGGCCCGGCTCGGTGTCGACGCTGAACTCGTGCACCAGCCGTTTCGATCCGCTCAGCCCGAGTCCGAGGCCGCCGCCGGTGGTGTACCCGTCGGTCATGGCCAGTTCCAGGTCACGGATGCCCGGACCGCTGTCGATGAAGCGCATCCGCAGCCCCCGGGTACGTCCGTCGTCCAGCGGTGTGATCTCCGCCCGTCCGCCGCCGCCGTGCACCAGCGTGTTGCGGGCCAGCTCGCTCGCCGCCGTGACCAGTTTGGTCTGCTGCACCAGACCAAAACCGAGCTGCGCCGCGCACTGCCGCACCTGCTGCCGGACCCAGGCCAGATCCGCGTCCGAGCCGATGGGCAGGCTCGTCGCGAACGCTTGGCCGGACTGCTGCATCAGCTCCCTCCCCGGGACAGCAGTTCCATGGCACGGTCCACGTCCAGGGCCGTGACCAGACCGGGCAGTGTGAGCCCCAGCTCGACCAGGGTGATCGCCACGGCCGGCCGCATCCCGGCCAGCACCGTGCGGGCCGCCAGCAGCCGGGCCGTCGAGGCGATCTCCGCGAGGACCCGGCCGAGGAACGAGTCGACGATCTCCACGCCGGAGATGTCGATCACCACACCGGTCACCCGGCTCGTGGCGACCCGGCTGGTGATGTCGTGCTGCAGCTGCTCGGCCATGCCGTCGTGCAACTCGCCCTGCAGGGAGACCAGCAGGACGTCGCCCAGGGCGAGCACGGGGACCGGCGGCTGGCCGGGAACGGGCTGGTTCACAGGGCGCTCGCACCCGCGTCCGCACGGGACACCTCGATGCCCTGTTTGCCCAGCGCGTAGGCCAGCGCGTCGGACAGCGAGGCACGGGTGAGCACGGAGCCCAGGTCGATGCCGAGCTGCACGATGGTCTGCGCGATGGCCGGGCGGATCCCGGAGACGATGCACTCGGCACCCATCAGGCGCGCCGCGGCCACCGTCTTCATCAGGTGCTGGGCGACGAGCGAGTCCACCGTCGGCACCCCGGTGATGTCGAGGATCGCGTACCGGGCCCGCTGTTCGACGATGGCCTCCAGCAGCGACTCCATCACCACCTGGCTGCGCGCGCTGTCCAGGGTCCCGATCAGCGGGACGGCGACCGTGCCCTCCCACAACTTGATCACCGGGGTGGCCACTTCGAGGAGCTGCTGGCGCTGCCGCTCGATCAGCTCGGCGTTCGCGTCCAGCGCCGTCTCCATCACCACCAGGCGCAGCGTGCCCAGCAGCAGGGTCAGCGCCAGCACACACTCGTGGGCCTGCGGGGCGGTGGGGTCGGCGAACTCCTCGCGCAGCAGCTCGACCGCGGGGGCGCGCAGCCCGGCCACCTCCTGGGCGATCTGCGCCGGGGTGGATCCGGTACGGGCCCGGGTCGCGGACATCCGCCCCAGCTGCTCGCGCACGGTGCCGAAGCCGTGCGCCCGAACGTCCTCCAGCCGTCCGCTGACCGCCACCTCGGACAGCGCCTCGACCACCGCCTTGCACGCCTCGACCGCCTCGTCGCGGGAGACGGTGAAGACGGAGCGGAACAAGGGGGCGTCGGCCCAGCGCTGGGCCACCTGCTCCTTGCGTTGCTCCAGGAAGGTACTGACGACCTGCGGTGCCGATCCGGCCGGGTTCTGTTCGGGCACTCTCATCCTCTCCTCTCGCACAGCCGGGTCCGCCGGTCGGCCGGCTCCCCGTAGCCGATCACTGCCGACCGTCCACCGTAACTTGCACGTCCCAGCCGTCCAAACGTCGCTCCCGGCACCGCCTTCACGTACGTCCCCCCAGGTCGCAAGCACTGTGCACCGACCGGCGGGCCAGGTGCGCCGCCGGGTCGGTGTCGGGGAGCCGCCTACCCCGAAAGCCGCGGGACTCTCCTCGCTGTTGCGGACGTCACCCGCGCGTGCGACCGACCGCGGCACCCCGGGTGACGCGGTCGCCTCCCGGCCTCTGTGCGGCCAACGCCCGGCGCGGTGGCGGGATCAGTCGCGGACCGCGGCCGGGGCCTCCCGGCGGGCCGGCACCGGGTCCGGGTGCCGCGAGGGCCGGCGGCCGCGCAGCAGCAGGCGCCGGGCCGGGCCCTCCACCCCCTCGTACAGCGCCCAGGACAGGCCGAGGGAGACGGCGAACGCGGCCGTCGTGACGGCCAGCCCCGCCAGGGCACCGAAGTGCGGTTTCCTGCCGAGGAACTCGGCAGAGGCGCGCAGCACCAGCAGGTGGATCATGTAGAAGGCGAACGACAGCTCCCCGAGCCGCACCATCCGCCGGCGCCGCCACAGGGAGGGCAGGCCGTGCAGGTCGGCGACCGCGGCGGCGGGGATGAGGAGGGTGAAGCCGGCGAGGGTGCACACGGTCGCGGAGTAGCCGGGCGTGACCTGCGGGACCAGGAAGTAGCCCATGACGGCCAGGGCGAGCGAGGCCTCCAGACCGGGGCCGCGCCAGCGGCCGAGCAGCACCAGCCGCGCGGTGACCGCGCCGAGCACGAACTCGGGCAGCCGCGCGGCCGGGAACGAGTAGACGGAGTGGGCC
Source organism: Streptomyces sp. NPDC029151 (assembly GCF_055564315.1). NCBI lineage: Bacteria > Bacillati > Actinomycetota > Actinomycetes > Kitasatosporales > Streptomycetaceae > Streptomyces > Streptomyces sp. NPDC029151. Next base: position 90,087 of record NZ_JBVHWQ010000001.1, on the reverse strand, counting down.
CACCAGTGGTGGGCGTCCGCCCAGGCCAGCACCAGGACCGCGGCCACCGAGAGCCCGCCCAGCGCGGCCGAGCCGCGCACCCCGAGCCGGCGCAGCAGCAGGAAGAGCAGCGGGAAGGCGGCGTAGAAGAAGGCCTCGCAGGCGAGGGACCAGCTCACCGGGTTCAGCGTCTGCCACCACGGCTGCCACCAGGAGTGCAGCAGCAGCGCGTTCGCCAGTGCCTGGTTCGGCGTCGGGCGTGGCTGGTGCGTCAGCGTGAAGGCCATGACGAGCGCGACGGCGAGGGTGGCCAGGTGGACCGGGTAGATCCGGGCGACGCGCCGCCGCCAGAAGGCCGTCGCGCGGTCCCGGGGCCGCGCCGACCAGGTCAGGACGAACCCGGACAGGATGAAGAAGAACGACACTCCGGTGGCTCCGGCGCCGAAGGCCCAGGACACGAGGCGGCCACCCGTGCCGCCGAACCAGCCGAAGTTGTGCACGTGCAGTCCGAACACCAGCAGCGCCGCCATCCAGCGCAGCCCGGTGAGAGAGGGCAGGGAGGGCGGGGCGGCGTGAGCGGGGGACCCGGCGCTCGCCGCGCCGGTCCGCGCGGTCGGCATCCGGAGCGCCCGGGTCGTCGCGGTGGTCATCGCATCACCTGCCGCAGGGGGTTCGCGTGGGGCATGAAGGGGAACGTTGCCCGTTCACCCCCCGTCCATCACGCCGCATGGCAAACATCACACTGCTGCCGAACGACGGACCGCCGTGAATGCCACGGACGGCGGGGCGGGGTGCACCCGCACGAGTGAGCGATCCGCACCGCGGCTACGGGCGTGTGGCGCGTACTCCCCACGCACCCGGGCGGACACGGGATTCCAGGAAGGAGGCCGGAGCCGGACCCCACGGTGGCGGTCCGGGGAACCGCGGGACCGCCGTCGGCCCGGGCAGCCGTCAGGCCGCTGCGCCCTGCCGGCCCAGCGCCTCGGCCAACTGCTCGCGGGTCATCTTCGAGCGGCCCGGCACGCCGGCGGCGCTCGCGCGCTCGTACAGTTCGGCCTTCGACAGGGCGGCCAGGTCCTCCGCCCGCTGCTTGTGCCGGGGGCGAGCGGTCCGCTTGCGGTCGGGGGCCTGTTTCCGAGCGTCGGCCTGTTTCCGGCCGTCCGTCTGCTTCCGGGGGGTGGGGCGTTTCCGGGTGTCGGCCTTCGTCGGGCCGTCGGCCCGCTTCCGGGTGGTGGGCTGCTTCCGGGTGTCGGCCTTGGTCCGGCCGGCTGCCGGGCCGCTCCGGTCCGCGGCCCGTTCGGTACCGCCGCCCTCGCGGCTCCTGGAGCGGCTCTGTTCGACGCTGCGGCTGAGTGCCTCCATCAGATCGACGACGTTGGTGGCCTCCGGCGGCTCCGCTTCGCCGACGACCTCCGCGCCCTCGGCCTTCGCCGCGACGAGTTCCCTGACGCGTTCCTCGTAGGTGTCGCGGTAGTCGCCGGGGTCCCAGTCCATGGTGAGGGCGTCGATCAGCTGCTCGGCGGTCCGCAGCTCCTTGCTGTCGCCCCTGGTGCGCCGCTCCGGCAGTTCGGGCACCACGTCGGCGGGATCGCGCACCTCGTCGGCCCAGTGCAGCGTGTGCAGCACCAGGACGTTCGGCTGGGCGCGCAGCGCGGTCAGGTACTCCTTGCCGCGCATGGTGAGCGTGGCGATGCCGGCCTTGTCCGAACGGTCCAGCGCCGCCCGCATCAGCTCGTAGACCTGCACGTACTCCTTGCCGCGCGGGCCGATGTAGTACGTGCGGTCGAAGTAGACCGGCTCTACCCGGCGGAGGTCCACGAACCCGGCCAGGTCGATCACCTTCGAGCGTCCCGGCGCGATCTCCTCCAGTTCCTCCGGCTCGACGACGACGTACTCGCCCTCGTCGACCTCGTAGCCCTTGACGATCCTGTCGGTGCCGACCTCCTTGCCGGTGCGCTCGTTGACCCGCTTGTTGCGGATCCGGTCGGAGGTGCCGCGCTGGAGCTGGTGGAAGTGCACGGTGTGGTCCTGTGTGGCGGTGTAGAGCCCCACGGGCAGGGTGACCAGCCCGAAGGTCAGCACGCCGGTCCAGATCGGTCTCGCCATGGCCGCGCCTCCTGTCGGGGCTCTCGCCGGTCGCCGGAGCGTCCGGGATCCTGTGTGCCGGTCTCGGGCCGGTCGGCCACCGTACGACCCCTTCGCCGCGGCCCGGGACGTGCGTGCCGGCAGCGTCACCCGGTCCGGTGCCGCCAGGTCCGGACGCTTCCCCGTGTCCGCTCACCGTAGAACGCCCGGCCCGCGGGCGCGCGCCCGGTCGTGAGAACCTGATTCTTGACTTCGAGGTCCAATTCAATGTTAGTGTCCTGATCATGGGAAGGCCCAAGCAGTTCGATCCGGACGCCGCCGTCGAGCGTGCCATGGACGTGTTCTGGCGAAAGGGGTATGCCGGAACCACCCCGCAGGACCTCGTGGACGCGCTCGGCATCGGCAAGGGCAGCCTCTACAACACCTTCGGCAGCAAGCACGCCCTGTTCGAGCGGGCGCTCCGCCGCTATCGCGACAGTCAGGCCGTCGGTCTGATCGAGATGCTCCAGGAGCCCGGTCCGGTCAGGGCCCGCCTGCGCAGCGCGCTGGAATTCCTCGTCGAGATGGACCTCGATGACCCGGATCGGCGGGGGTGCATGGCCGTGAACGCGGCGGCGGAACTCGCCGGAACGGACGAGGTGGCGACCGAACTCGTCCAGCGCATGCTCGCCCGTACCGAGGACGCCTTCCGTGCCCTGATCGAGGAAGGGCAGCGCTCCGGGGAGATCGCACCCGACCGCGACGCGGCGGCCCTGGGGAGTCTGCTGCTGAACACGGTCGTCGGCCTGCGCCTCATGGCGCGGGTCGCCGAAGGTCCTGATCGGCTCGTCCGGGTGATCGACGCGACGGTCGACGCCCTCTGACCGTGCGGCGGTGCCCGCACCGGTGGCGGCTTCCGCTGCCCATATTTTGTACTTGCAGGTCAAGAAATGGAGTGCCGTGAACCTCAATCTCGCTTCCAAGACAGCCGTCGTCACCGGTGCCGGCCGGGGTATCGGACTTGCCGTCGTCCGCGCCCTGACCGCCGAGGGCGTGCGCGTCGCCGGCGCCGCCCGCACCATCACGCCCGAGCTGAAGGAGACCGGCGCGCACACGGTGTCGGCCGACGTGAGCACCGCCGAAGGCGTCGCCGCCCTGATGGACAGCGCCCTCGGCGAACTCGGTGGCATCGACCTGCTGGTGAACAACGTCGGCGCCGGGGACGACGTGGAGCCCGTCGGTTTCCTCGACACTGACGACACCCGGTGGACGCGCGTCTTCGACCTCAACCTGCTCAGCGCCGTCCGCGCCACCCGCGCGGCCCTGCCCAGCCTGATCGAACGCCGCGGATCGATCGTGAACGTCTCCTCGATCAACTCCCGGCTGCCCGCCGCCGGCCCGGTCGCCTACAGCGCGGCCAAGGCGGCCCTCGCCGCGTTGGGGAAGTCCCTGGCCGAGGAATTCGGGCCCCAGGGCGTGCGCGTCAACACCGTTTCCCCCGGAGTCGTCCGCACGTCCGTCTGGGAGGACCCCGACGGCTTCGGCGGCAAGGTGGCGGCCGGAGCCGGCGCGGAGCACACCGCGTTCCTCCGGCGGATCCCGGAAGCCTTCGGGATCACCACCGGTCGGATCACCGAACCCGAGGAAGTGGCGGCCCTGATCGCGTTCCTCCTCTCCGACGTCGCCGGCAACATCACCGGCGCCGACCACGTCATCGACGGTGGCACGGTCAAGACGCTCTGAGTCGCGGAGCCCCCGGGGGGGCGGGCCCGGGCCTCATGGCGGCGTGGGCCGGACACCAGCCCGCTGACCAGGCCGGGGCCCTGCCGCCGCCTTCGCGGTCCGTCGCCCGTCGAGTAGTTTCTTGACCCTCACACCGTGTCAGGCGGTCCACTCGGAGACATCATGTTCACCATCGGAGACTTCGCCCGGCACGGCCGCGTCTCGGTCCGGATGCTGCGTCACTACGACGCCACCGGCCTGCTGCGCCCGGCCCACGTCGACCCCGTCAACGGCTACCGCCACTACACCGCCGCCCAGCTCGCGCGCCTCAACCGGATCATCGCGCTGAAGGACCTCGGATTCACCCTCCAGCAGGTGGGCGACATCGTCGACGAGAAGGTCGGCGCCGAGGAACTGCGCGGCATGCTGCGGCTGCGGCGCGCAGAACTGGAGACGGCCGTGGCCGCCGCGGAGGCGCGGCTGGTCCAGGTCGAGGCGAGGCTCCGAGCGATCGAGAGCGAGGGGCGCATGCCCACGAACGACGTCGTCATCAAGAGCGTCGGAACCCTCCGGGTGGCCGAACTGACCGCGACCGCCGCCGGTTTCGACCCCCAGGACATCGGCCCGGTCATCACACCGCTCTACGACCGGCTCTTCCGCCGCCTCGACGCGGCGGGCATCACGCCCACCGGTCCCGGCGTCGCCTATTACGAGGACGCCCCGGAGGGCGGCGGCAGGATCAGCGTCCACGCCGCCGTCCAGGTCTCCGCCCCGCTCCAGGACGACGGCGCCTTCCGCGTCCACGACCTGCCGGCCCTCGACCAGGCGGCGACCATCGTCCACCGCGGCTCGATGGACTCCGTCGTGCCCACCGCCCAGGACCTGGCCCGCTGGATCGACGCCAACGGCTACCGGTCGACCGGGTATCCCCGCGAGATCAACCTGGAGTGCCCCGAGAACCGCGACGACTGGGTGACGGAACTCCAGGCACCGGTGACCCGGACCTGACCGGAAGCGCAGGACACGGCGGCAGTCCGCGCGTACGTCACCGGGCCGCGCGCTCGTCGCGGGGACGGCCCGCGTGCACGTCCGGGGACGTGCGTACGTCACCGGGAGCGGGCGCCCAGGCGTTCCGCCCCGGCGGTGGCCGCTGCGGCCCGGCGGCGGGCCCCTCCGACGGCGCGGGCGGCCTCACGCGCCCGTTCCCGCGCACCCCGTTCCTCCTCGCGGGCCCGCCGCTGTTCCTCCTCGGCGTCCCGCAGGCGTTCCCGCAGCTCCCGGACCCGCTGCTCCGTGTCGGCCACCCGGGCGCGGGCCTCCTCCACCGCCCGTTCGGCGGCCTCGGCCTCCTTCTCGCGGGCGTGGAGGTCCCGCTCGGCGTCGCGGGCGACCCTGCGGGCCTCGTTGAGGCGGCGGCGCCGCGTCAGCTCGTCCTCGCCGCCCTGGCCGCCCTCGCCGTCCTTGGCCCTGTCCCGCGGTCGCCTCGCCTCACGCGCGCCGCCTTTCCCCTCGCGCGCGCCGCTCTTCGCGCCCTCGCCACGCCGTGCGGTGCCGGCCGCCGCCGGGGGAGCGGGGCGACGCGTGAGAACGCTGTCGTCGGCCTGGGGGAACCCGAACGTGGCGCTGAGCGGCTTGATCAGCCGCCCCTTCGCCCACGTACGGCCCGCCTCCGGGTCGGCGAGCACGGCGTGCAGCGTCTCCTCGACCTCCCGCTGGACCCCTTCGCCCACCGGACGCCCGGCCTCCGCGGCCAGCTGCCGTGCCTGCCGCCCGAGGCTGCCGATCACCTCGCTCTGCCGGCGGGCCAGCCTGCGCAGCTGGGCGCCGTCCAGCTCGCGATGCGCCCGGCGCAGCTCCTCGCCCAGTTCCAGGAACGGCGCGACCTCCTCCCGCCGCCCGCGTACCAGCAGGTTGCTGACCCAGGCGGCCAGGTTCGGCCGCCGCAACGCGCCGATCTCCTTGGCGAGGGCCGCGTCACCGGCCGCGCGGGCGTCCATGGCGCGGCGGTCACGGACGGCCACGAACTCCTCCGGCCGCAGGCCGTACAGCTCGTCGGCGACGGTGTCCAGATCCACCGGCGTCCCTCTCGACGGCCCCTTGACGACAGAGTCCGAGTTTCTCATCCCCGACCACCAAGGGGATCAGGCGCGCCCGGTTCCCGGCCGGTGCGGCGCCCGCCGGGCTCGCCGCGCCCGTGCCGCCGTCGGGGCGGGCCCGGGCCGCGGTGGCGTGGACCGCGCCACCACGGGGGCGTGCGCACCGTGGGTCGGGGGAGACACCGGTACGGCCTTCAGTGCGGCCCGGATGCGGCAGGACATCCGGGGCGCTCACGACGAGGCGCACGCCGACACCGTCGACGTGACGGGAAACGAGGTGGAACCGCTCACCTCCAGGGGGGCCGGGCGGCGCCGGCCCACAGGCCGCGGGAAGCGGAGCCGTGACCCATGCCGGGGCAAGCCGCCGTACATCAGCGACTGTGGCCCCTGGGCCTACCTCGGGGCGCCCGTGGCCGGTGGTGCGGCTGGGACGCCGTGGCCCCTGCTCCACCGGTACCGCGCGCGGGGAGGGCGGGCGGTCGTGGCGGCGGAGGGAGGCGAGAAGGGCGCGTACGGGCGGCCGCCGCGTACGCCGGTCGGCCGTCCGGCCGTGCGCCACTGCACCGGATCGCCTGTTCGGAGGACCGTTCGGCTCGCCGCGCGCCGGGCGCCGACCCCGGGCAACATGATGCGGCCATGGACAGGGTTCGGCCTCGCCGGTGGCCCGCGGCCTGCCCCGGGCCACGCGCGTCCCGGACTGGTCGGGCGGTTCGGGCCGGTTCGGGCCGGGCGAAACGGTCGGACTCGGGTCGGTGGGGTCGAAAATGCGCGAAGGCAAAAGGCAACGGCAAGGCCCGGGCGGGTGCCGTAACGGACCCGGAGGTGGACGCCGGGCGACGCGACGCGACCAAAATTGCACCGTTCGTTTTCTTGAACCTTTCGTGTTTACGGCGGTAGATTCGGCCGCATGACCGCCTCCCCGACCCCGACCACCGCCGAGGAGCTGCGCGGTGCCGGCCTGCGCGTGACGGCCGCCCGCGTCGCGCTGCTGGAGACCGTCCGGGACGGCGACCACCTCGGCGTCGAGGCGATCGCCTCCGGAGTCCGCGATCGCGTAGGCCATGTCTCCCTGCAAGCCGTCTACGAGGCCCTGCACGCGCTGGCCGCGGCGGGTCTCGTGCGCCGTATCGAGCCGGCCGGCCACCCGGCCCGCTACGAGGGACGCGTGGGGGACAACCACCACCACATCGTGTGCCGGTCCTGCGGTGCCGTCGCCGACGTCGACTGTGCCGTCGGCGACGCGCCCTGCCTGACCGCCGCCGACGACCACGGCTTCACCATCGACGAGGCCGAGGTCGTGTACTGGGGCCTGTGCCCCGGCTGTTCCACCGGCCGCAGTTCCTGAGCACCGAGTTCCGCACAGTTCGGAAGGATTGCCATGACTGAGAACCACGACGCGATCGTCACAGACGCGAAGTCGGAGGAGGGGAGCGGCGGCTGCCCCGTCGCGCACGACCGGGCCCTGCACCCGACCCAGGGTGGCGGCAGCCGCCAGTGGTGGCCGGAGCGGCTCAACCTGAAGATCCTCGCCAAGAACCCGGCCGTGGCCAACCCCCTCGACGAGGACTTCGACTACGCGGAGGCCTTCAAGGCCCTCGACCTCGCGGCCGTGAAGCGGGACATCGCCGAGGTGCTGACCACGTCGCAGGACTGGTGGCCCGCCGACTTCGGCAACTACGGCCCCCTGATGATCCGTATGGCCTGGCACAGCGCGGGCACCTACCGCATCAGCGACGGCCGCGGCGGCGCCGGCGCCGGCCAGCAGCGCTTCGCCCCGCTCAACAGCTGGCCGGACAACGGCAACCTCGACAAGGCCCGCCGCCTGCTGTGGCCGGTCAAGAAGAAGTACGGCCAGAGCATCTCCTGGGCCGACCTGCTGGTCCTCACCGGCAACGTCGCCCTGGAGACGATGGGCTTCGAGACCTTCGGCTTCGGCGGCGGCCGCGCGGACGTCTGGGAGGCCGAGGAGGACGTCTACTGGGGCCCCGAGACCACCTGGCTGGACGACCGGCGCTACACCGGCGACCGCGAGCTGGAGAACCCGCTCGGCGCGGTCCAGATGGGCCTCATCTACGTCAACCCGGAGGGCCCCAACGGCAACCCGGACCCGATCGCCGCAGCCCGCGACATCCGTGAGACGTTCCGCCGCATGGCGATGAACGACGAGGAGACCGTCGCCCTGATCGCCGGCGGCCACACCTTCGGCAAGACCCACGGCGCCGGCCCGGCCGACCACGTCGGCGCCGACCCCGAGGCCGCCTCCCTGGAGGAGCAGGGCCTGGGCTGGCGGAGCACCTACGGCACCGGCAAGGGCGGGGACGCCATCACGTCCGGCCTGGAGGTCACCTGGACCGCCACGCCGACCCGGTGGAGCAACGGGTTCTTCAAGAACCTCTTCGAGTACGAGTACGAGCTGGAGCGGAGCCCGGCCGGCGCCCACCAGTGGGTCGCGAAGAACGCCCCGGAGATCATCCCGGACGCGCACGACCCGTCGAAGAAGCACCGCCCGCGCATGCTGACCACCGACCTGTCGCTGCGCTTCGACCCGATCTACGAGCCGATCTCCCGCCGGTTCTACGAGAACCCGGAGGAATTCGCGGACGCCTTCGCCCGCGCCTGGTACAAGCTCACCCACCGTGACATGGGCCCGAAGTCGCTGTACCTCGGCCCGGAGGTCCCGGAGGAGACGCTGCTGTGGCAGGACCCGCTGCCGGAGCGCGAGGGCGAGCTGATCGACGACGCCGACATCGCCACCCTGAAGACCAAGCTGCTCGAGTCGGGCCTGTCCGTCTCCCAGCTGGTCACCACCGCGTGGGCGTCCGCGTCCACGTTCCGCGCCAGCGACAAGCGCGGCGGTGCCAACGGCGCCCGCATCCGCCTCGCCCCGCAGCGCGGCTGGGAGGTCAACGACCCCGACCAGCTGGCCCAGGTGCTGCGCACCCTGGAGAACGTCCAGCAGGAGTTCAACGCCTCCTCCGGGGCGAGGAAGGTCTCCCTGGCCGACCTGATCGTCCTCGGCGGTGCCGCGGCCGTGGAGAAGGCCGCCAAGGAAGCCGGCTTCGAGATCCAGGTGCCCTTCACCCCGGGCCGCGTGGACGCCACCGAGGAGCACACCGACGCCGAGTCCTTCGAGGCGCTGGAGCCCACCGCGGACGGCTTCCGCAACTACCTCGGCAAGGGCAACCGCCTGCCGGCCGAGTACCTGCTGCTCGACAAGGCGAACCTGCTGAACCTGAGCGCCCCGGAGATGACGGTGCTCGTCGGCGGCCTGCGCGTCCTCGGCGCCAACCACCAGCAGTCGCAGCTCGGTGTCCTCACCACGACGCCCGGCGTCCTCACCAACGACTACTTCGTCAACCTGCTCGACATGGGGACGACGTGGAAGGCGGTCTCCGAGGACCAGACCACGTTCGAGGGCCGCGACGCCGTGACGGGCGAGGTGAAGTGGGCCGGCAGCCGTGCCGACCTGGTCTTCGGCTCCAACTCCGAGCTGCGCGCGCTCGCCGAGGTCTACGCCTCCGACGACGCGAAGGAGAAGTTCGTCAAGGACTTCGTCGCCGCGTGGCACAAGGTCATGGACGCGGACCGCTTCGACCTCGTCTGACCGACCCGTACGAGCCGCCGGCCGTTACGGCTCGGCCCGACTCGTGGAAGTGGGACAGGACGTCCGGGTACGCCCAGCTGGGCGTACCCGGACGTCCTGCTGTTCCGGTGTCCGGCGCCGGGTGCCGGAACGTCAGTGACCCAGCACCGCCGCGCCCGCCTGCGCGTACCGCTCGTCCAGGGCGCCGGACGGCGCGCCGGCGACACCGATGCCCGCGACCGGGGCGCCCTTGGCGGTCACCGGTGTGCCGCCCGCGAGGAACAGCGTCCCCGGGATGTCCTTCAGCGTCGGCGCCTGCGCCAGCCGCTCGGCGAGCTCGGAGGTCGGCGCGTTCCAGGACACCGCGGTGTACGCCTTGCGCTCCGCGGACGCGTACGACTGCGGGCCCGCGCCGTCGCCGCGCAGGGTGACCAGGGTGTTGCCGTTGCGGTCGACGACGGCCACCGACACGTGCCGGCCGTCCTTCTCGGCCGCCTCCACCGCGGCGCGCGCCGCCTTCGTGGCGGCGTCCAGGGTGAGGTGCGTGCTCCGGGTCAGCTCGCCGCCACCGGCCGCGACGGGGGCGGCGGGGGGAGCGGTGTCCGTGGAGCCGGCGGCGTTGGCGGCGACCGTGCCGACGGCACCGGCACCGAGGACGGCCAGGGCGGCGCCGCCCACGAGGACGCGGGTACGGCGGGACGGCTTCTTGCGGCTGGGCATGGTGAGGAACCTTCCAGGAGAACCGGGCCGGGAGCCGTGACCGGCTCCCGGAACCGATCCTCCGTCCGCGACGGGCCGCGTCGCGTCGCCGGACCGGATGCCTGGGGGGTCATCCGATCGGATGACCCCGCATGTCCCCGGCCTGGGCACAATGGAGGGTGTTTGCCCAGTTCAGCGCGGAGCCGAGGGAGGTGCCGACGGTGGCCGAACCCGAGCGCGACGACACCCGCGCCCTCACCGTCGTCATGCACACGGCGTTCTTCGTGCTGCTGGCCGCGTCCGTCGCCCGCTATCTGGCCCGGCACGCCGGGGGCCCTCACACCCCCGGAGTGATCGCCCTCTCCGTGCTGCTGGCCGTGCTCTACGTCCTCGGACCCGCCGTCGGCCCCCGGCCCACCCCGCGCCGGCTCGTCTGGCTCGGCCTGGTGGTGGCGGCCTGGGCGCTGCTCGTCGTCCTGGCTCCGAGCTTCGCCTGGTGCGCGGTGCCGCTCTTCTACACCGGCCTGCGCACGCTTCCGCCCCGCGCCGCGATCCCGCTCGTCGCGCTGCTGACGGCGCTCGCGGTCGCCGCCCAGCTCGGCCTGGCCGGCTGGGCGGACCCGAACGTGCTGCTGGCCCCGCCCGCGGTGGCCGCCGTGGCCACCACCGTGTTCGTCGTCATGCAGCGTCAGGCGGCCCGCCGGGAGGCCCTCATCGACGACCTGGTCCGCACCCGGCGCGAGCTGGCCGCCACCGAGCGCCGCGAGGGCACCCTCGCCGAACGCGAACGGCTGGCCCGGGAGATCCACGACACCCTCGCCCAGGGCCTGTCCAGCCAGCGCATGCTGCTCCAGGCGGCCGACCGGCTGTGGGACAGCGCGCCCGGTACCGCCCGGGAGCACGTCCGAACGGCGGCGGCGATCGCCGAGCGCAGCCTCGCCGAGGCCCGTCGCTTCGTCCACGACCTCACCCCGGCCGACCTGGCCGAGGGCGGCGGCCTGCTCCAGGCCCTGCGCGCCGTCGCCGAACGCGAGACGACAGCCACGCTCGCCGTCCGCGTCCACACCGAGGGCAGCCCGCCCGACCCCCTGCCCGCCCCCATGGAGTCGACCTTGCTCCGCATCGCCCAGGGCGCCCTCGCCAACGTCCGCGAACACGCGGCGGCCACGACCGCCACCCTCACCCTGACCTGCCTGGACGACCAGATCGTCCTGGACGTCACGGACGACGGCCGCGGCTTCGACACGACCGTCCCGGCCGCCGCAGCGGACTCCCGCGGCCACGGTCTGCCCGCCATCCGCGCCCGCCTGCGCCAGCTGGGCGGCACCCTCACCATCGAGTCGGCACCGGGCGAGGGCACGGCCCTGTCGGCCGCGATCCCGCTGGAGCCGAGATGAGCCGCACACCCGACACGGCCGCACGTCCACCGGTGCGCATCCTCGTCTGCGACGACCACGCCGTCGTACGCGCCGGCCTGCTGGCACTGCTGCACAGCGCACCGGACATCGAGGTCGTCGGCGAGGCCGGCAGCGGAGAGGAGGCGCTCGCCCTCGCCCGCAGGACCGCCCCCGACGTCGTCCTGATGGACCTCCAGCTCGGCGAGGGCATCGACGGCGTCGAGACCACCCGCCGCCTGCGCGCGACGCCGCCCGCCCCGCACGTCCTGGTCCTGACGACGTACGACACCGACGCCGACGTCACCCGTGCCGTCGAGGCCGGCGCCACCGGCTACCTCCTGAAAGCCGAACGCGCCGAGGACCTCTTCACGGCGATCCACGCCGCCGCCCAGGGGCGCCCGGCCCTCTCACCCCCGGTCGCCGACCGTGTCATGTCCCGCCTGCGCAACCCGCGCCCCTCCCTCACCCCCCGCGAACGCGACATCCTCACCCAGCTCTCCCAGGGCCTCCCCAACCACGCCATAGCCCGCGCCCTCTACATCAGCGAGGCCACCGTCAAGACCCACCTGCGCCGGATCTACGACAAACTCGGCGTGGACACACGGGCAGGCGCGGTAGCGGTGGCCAAGGAACAGCGGCTGCTGCCCTGAGAGCACGTCGGCCGCGCCGTCGTCCGGCAGCGCCCCGCGCCTCGGCCGGACGAACCCGGCGCACGTGCCGCGTTGCGGTCTAGGGCTCGTCCACGCGACCGTTCAGATGGAAGAGAAGCCACTCGAGCCAGTCCGCGGTGACCTCCAGGGACGAGGCCCAGCCGTGCATGGCGCCGACGTAGGCGGAGTAGCGAGCGGGCCAGTGGCGCGTGCCGGCCGCCTGCCGGCTCGTCCACCCCAGGGCGTTGAGGGAACGGAAGACCCGGTCGTCGAGGATCAAGGCGCGGTCGTGCGTGGCGTCCCGGTCGTCCACGGCCGCGAACCACTTGGTGAAGAAGGACCGCCCGATGCCCTTGAGGTCGAAGTGCCGGTAGGCCCCGCTCATGTCGCCGTTCCGGACCGCTTCGCGCGTGGTCCGCAGGACCGTCGGCATGCGCGGGTCGCATAGGGCCGCTTCGGTGTACCGCGGCCCGCGTCCGTTCGTGGTGCCCGAGCCCCAGATCATGACGGCCACGAAGAGGTCACGCAGGTCGTCGGGGCCGTCGCCCGTCCGGTCACGGAGAAGGGCCAGGTCGCCCCGGCCGACGAGGCGGTCACCGCCGGACCCGCCCGCGCATTCCACACCGGTGTCGAGCACGTGCTCTGCCCCGTGCGGCGCCAGTCGGGGCCGCCACGTCCCCGGACGGAAGCGCACAGGCCTCTGTTCGCATCCGCCGTAGCGGACGACGAGTCGCCGAAGCTGCTCCACCCTGCCCCCTGACCACGACGGCGAGTCGCCGCGGGTGCCAGCGTAGGGGAGGACCGGTCGGAGGGCACGCCGGTCCGCGCGGACGGGCCGAGCACCCCGGCATCCGCAGGCGCGCGGCTTCCCCGGCCGAGAGCGTCAGCGACGCCTCGTCGCGGCAGGAGACGGCGACGAACCGTGCGGGGCGGCGCCCGGTGCACCGCACCGAACGCGGTGCCGCCGCCCGGTGCGGCCAAGTACCCGAAGATGCCGGCGTGGTGGGAGGTCAGCGGGAGCGCAGTGCCTCGAACGCCTCGCGTCCCGCCACCCCGATCGCCAGGTCGATGTCCGCGGCCACTCCCGCGACGCGGTCCGCTCGGGTCAGTGCCGCCATCGCCACCCGGTCTCCGGAATCCGCCTCCAACACCCCGATCTCGTGCCGGAGGTGCAGGAAGGTGCCCGTCTTGCCGAACCAGCGGAGCGTGTCCGCCCGCACTTCGCTCGCCAGGCGCTGCGTGAAGACCTGGCGGCCCATCAGACGCCGCAGCTCCGCCGTCGCCGGGGGGCTGGCGATCTCGTCGCACCACACGCGGTGCAGCAGGCCGACGAGCGCCGCGGCCGTGCCGGTGTTGGCCTGCGCGGGGTCGAGCGTCTCGATGGTGTGGCGCCCCGTCCGCTCGTCCCGGACGGCCAGCTCCAGGGCGAGGGAGAAGTCGTTCCCGGCGGCACCGGCGGCGCACTCGTAGAGGTGGTTCATCCGGTGCCGCATCCGGATCCCGTCGCATCCCCACGCCCGCAGCCGTCCGTCGACGTCCGCCACCGGCACCAGGTCGAGCAGCGCGTCCGCGGCGGCGTTGTCGCTCACCGACAGCGTCAGCTGGAGCAGGTCGGCGACGGCCACGGTGGCCGGGTAGCGGAAGGCTGCGAGACCGGTGGGGCCGACGCTGCTCGTCGCCGGGTCCACCGTGACCGGGAGGGCGGGGTCGAGTTCCCCGGCCGCGATCCGTTCCAGGACGACGAGGGCGAGCGGGACCTTCACCACCGACGCCAGAGGAGTCGGTTCCTCCGCCGCGAAGCCGAGTTGCTCGCCGGTGTCCAGGTTGCGGGCGAGGAAGGAACCGCGCATGCCGAGCGCCGCCCACTCCGAGGCGATGGTCTCGGCGACGTCCAGGAGGGCACCGTCGTCGCCGGTGTACACCGGGTGGTGCGCCGCTGCCCCGCTCATCCGCGTGCCGCCAGCCGCGCGGGGACGTCCTCGCCGCCGGTGCCGGCCGCCGGCCGCACGCGGTCGCCGTGCCCGCCGTACGCGCCGTGCCGGTCGTGTCCGTCCCGTCCGCCGTGCCCCGGGCGCCCGTCGTACCTCTCGGGCACGGCGCCCACGGCCGACGCGAGCAGCGCGGCCAGCCAGTCCGGCACCTCGTCCGCGCCGTTCCGGCCCGGGGCGGGGTTCACGTCGTACCCCCGGTGCAGCGCGCGGTCGGCGAGGGGGCGCCAGGGGGCGCCGTGCCGGCGGGCGAACGGTTCGGCGCACAGCAGCAGGGCGTTCCCGGCCAGTGTCTCGGCGAGCGCGGTGGCCGCCGGACCGGCAGGCCGGATGCGCCTCTCGGGCAGCCCGGCGCGCGCGGCCGACCGCGCCAACCGGTCCTGGAAGCAGGGCACATCGTCCTCCGTCAGGAGCAGCAGGGGTGGCGGAGCGGCGGACGCGGTGCCGCGTCCGCGGCGCGGTCTCAGCTCTTCGAGGTGGAGCGGACGCCCCGCGGTCCCGGGGCGTCCGGTTCCGGTGCCGTCCTGGCCCGGTGCCGACGCCAGCCCCAACGGAACCCGCAGCGCCGCCTGTTCCGGGGCGGTCCGCACCAGGGCGTACTGGAGCGAGCCGTCCGTCAGTCCGGACGCCCGTGCCGCGGGCGGCAGTTCCCGCATGCCGAGGGTGACGCCGTGCTCGCTGCCGGCGCGGATGGCGCGGGCCAGTGCGGCGGGGGCGCAGTCCGCCGGGACTCCGACGGCCCGCACCCGCGAGCGGCCGGCGGACCGGGCGGCCTGCCGCAGCCGCTGGGTGCGGTCCAGGACGTCCCGGGCGTAGGGGAGCAGCAGCAGGCCCAGCTCGGTGGTCGTGATCTGCCGCCGGGACCGGTCGAACAGCGAGCCGCCGAAGTGCTCCTCCAGCGTCTTGATGCGGCGGCTGAGCAGCGGCTGGGCTATGCCGAGCCGGTCGGCCGCCCGGGAGAAGCTCGCCTCGTCGGCCGTCGCCACATAGGCCTCTAGGTGCGCCAGGAGATCCACCCCGCACTCATATCAATAGTGCATGGGAGCTTCAAAGTTTCCTCTTGGACATGGGTGGGTTCCTCCTGTTTCCCTGGCCCCGTCGAGCGATCGACGCCGACGACGGACGATCCTGGAGGACCACCCATGACCAGCAGCCGTACCGGTGCCCGCACCGGCCACCCCGCCCCCCTGCCGCGTCGCCACCTGCTGCGCGCCGGCCTCGCGGTCACCGGCACCGCCGTGACCACCACGGCGTTCTCCGCCTCCGCTTCGACCGCCTCCGCTTCAGCCGCCTCCGCCTTTGCCGCCCCGGACGCCCGGTCCCGCGCCGCCCTGGCCGAGTTGGCCGAGCTGGAACGGCGTCACCGTGCCCGGCTCGGTGTGTACGCGCGCAACGTGCGTACCGGGCGGGCCGTGGCCCACCGGGCGGGGGAGCGGTTCGCGATGTGCTCCACGTTCAAGGCGTTCGCCGCGGCGGCGGTCCTGCGCGACCGGGCCGGCTGTGCGCCGCTGGACCGGGTGGTGCACTATCCGCCGCACGACCTCGTGCCCAACTCGCCGCGGACGGAGGAGAACCTGGCGACCGGCATGACCGTGGCCGACCTGTGCGCGGC
The DNA here is from genome assembly GCF_055564315.1 of Streptomyces sp. NPDC029151. NCBI lineage: Bacteria > Bacillati > Actinomycetota > Actinomycetes > Kitasatosporales > Streptomycetaceae > Streptomyces > Streptomyces sp. NPDC029151. Next base: position 74,297 of record NZ_JBVHWQ010000001.1, on the reverse strand, counting down.
GGCGATCCAGTACAGCGACAACGCGGCCGGCAACCTGCTGCTCCGGGAACTCGGGGGACCGGCGGGTCTGACCCGTTTCCACCGGTCGCTCGGTGACGAGGTGAGCCGGCTCGACCGGTGGGAGCCGGAGCTGAACGCCGCGGTCCCGGGCGACACGCGCGACACCACGACTCCGGAGGCGATCGCGGCGAGCCTGGAACGCCTCACGCTGGGCCGGGCGCTGGAACCGGCCGATCGCGAGCGGTTCGTCACCTGGCTGAAGGGCAACAAGACCAGCGCGGAGCGGTTCCGCAAGGGGCTGCCGCAGGACTGGGTCGTCGCGGACAAGACCGGCACCGGTGACTACGCCTCCGCCCATGACATCGGCGTGGCCTGGACGACCCGGGGGACCCCCGTCGTGCTGGCCGTCCTGTCGAGCAAGAGCACCCCGGACGCCCCGGTGGACCAGGCTCTGATCGCCGACGCGGCGGCCATCGTGGCCCAGGCCCTCGCCCCCGGCGAGTAGCTCAGGGGCAGCGCCGGCCCCCGTCCCGGGATCCACCGGAAATCACCGGTCAACTTCCCTGGGGATCCATACATCTGAATATGAATCATGTACGCGGTGGTTGACGCGTGCATGACGTCTCCCTACCGTCGGAAAGGTCCAGGGGGAAAGCGCTTTCCGTGCACGCTCCACCTTGCCATGACAGGCCACCGGATTCATCCCCCTGGACCACCGCATCCGCACACCCGAGCCAACCCGCAGGGAGACAAGCCGATGCAACTGAGACCAGCCATCGCGTGCGCCGGCCTGCTCGCCGGCGCGCTCGTCGCGCTGTCCGGCACTACGGCCGAGGCCGCCGCCACCCGCTACGAGGCCGAGAGTTCCTCCACGGTCTGCACCGGGACCGTCGACTCCGACTGGCCCGGCTACTCCGGCAGCGGTTTCTGCAACGGCACCAACGCCACGAGCGAATACGCCCAGTTCACCGTGAACGCCGCCGACGCCGGCACCGCGACCCTGGGCATCCGTTTCGCCAACGGCACGACCACCGCCCGGCCCGCCACCCTCGCGGTCAACGGTACGACGGCCGCCACCGCCTCCTTCGAGGCGACCGGCGCCTGGAGCACCTGGGCGACCAAGACGCTGACCGTTCCGGTGAAGGCGGGCGGCAACACCATCCGCCTCACCCCGACCACCGCCGAGGGCCTGCCCAACCTCGATTACCTCGACGCGGACGTGGCCACGGCCGCCACCGGCGCCGTGCTCTACGTGTCACCGACCGGCACCGACGGCGCGGCCGGCACCGAGTCGGCCCCGACCACGCTCACCTCCGCCATCGGCCGGATCACGCCGGGCGGCACCGTCTACCTGCGCGGCGGGACGTACGCCTACTCCTCCACCGTCACCATCCCGGCCGGCCGCGACGGCACCTCCGGCGCGCGCACCACCCTCTCCGCCTACCCGGGCGAGAAGCCGGTGCTCGACTTCTCCGGCCAGAGCGAGAGCCCCTCCAGCCGGGGTGTCCAGTTGTTCGCCGACCACTGGCGGCTGTACGGCCTCACGGTCCAGCACGCCGGGGACAACGGGATCTACGTCGGCGGCAGCGACAACGTCGTCGAGCGGGTGGTGACGGCCTACAACCGGGACACGGGCCTGCAACTGGGCCGGATCGCCTCCAGCACCCCCAGCTCCCAGTGGCCGTCGGACAACCTGATCGTCAGCTCGGAGTCGCACGACAACGCCGACTCCGACGGCGAGGACGCCGACGGCTTCGCCGCGAAGCTCACCACCGGCACCGGGAACGTCTTCCGCTACGACGTCTCCCACCACAACATCGACGACGGCTGGGACCTGTACACCAAGACGGACACCGGCGCGATCGGCCCGGTGACCATCGAGTACTCCCTGTCCTACGACAACGGCACGCTGAGCGACGGCACCGTCAACTCCAACGGCGACCGCAACGGCTACAAGCTCGGCGGTGACGACATCGCGGTGAACCACGTGGTCCAGCACAGCATCGCCTACAAGAACGGCCACCACGGGTTCACCTACAACAGCAACCCCGGCACGATGACGATCTCCCACAACGTCGGCATCGACAACGCCCAGCGCAACTTCTCCTTCGACGCCGGCACCTCGGTGTTCCGCGACGACACCTCCTGCCGTTTCGCCGTCCGCGGCTCGAACGACAAGACCGTCGGGAACACCGACCGCTCCGACCAGTTCTGGACCGGCACCAACGGCTCGCGCTGTTCCTCGTACGCGGGTGCCCTCGGCTGGTCCTTCGCCTCCGACGGCCGCCTCGCGGTGACCTTCGGCGGCACCGTCGTCAACCCCTAGGCGGGGACGGCGAGGTCGGGGGGACGCGGGACGCCGTCCGGGCGGCGTCCCGCGTCCGTCTCGGCAGGCCGAGCCGGTCCGGGTGAGCGGACGGAGCCGCCACGGCAGGCTGTTGCAGTCGCCGCCCGCGTTCGGGGAAGCGAGACATTCCGGAGCGGCTCAGCCGACCAGGTCGTCCGGGTGGACGGGGTGGGCCTCCAGGTCCGCCGTGGCCAGCAGGTCGGCGATCAGGGCCGGCGAGCCGCCGACGTACGTGCTGACCAGATCCACGTCCCCGCCCAGACACCAGGCGCGGTCCTGCGGCCACCACAGGTCGGGAAGCTCCGCGAACTCGTCCAGGTCCACCGGGGAGACGGCGTCGGCCAGTCGGCCGGCCAGCAGGACCTCGTGCCGGCCCGGGGTCTCGAAGGCGGGGAAGCGGTCCCACTCCCAGCGGCCGTACCCGGACCACAGTCCGAACCAGCACCGGTCCGCGGTCGCGGTGTGCCGGGCCAGGGCGGGCAGCAGGACCCGTGCGACATCCGGCGGGGTCGGCCCCTCGTCGGGGTGTTCGTCCCATACGCCGGGCAGGCCGTGGTCGGAGCGGTCGACGTACACCTGGTCCGCTCCGATGACCTCGTGCCAGCGGGTGACCGGTGTCAGCCGGGTCCCGTGGGCGGCGGCCACCGTGGACCAGCGCACCGGCCGCTCGTCGAGCCGGGCGGGGTGCAGGATCCGGGCGTACGCCGCGAAGCCCGGCGCGGCGACCGCCGCCACCGTGCCGAAGGCGCCCTGCCCCGGGCCGTGTTCGGTGAGCCAGTCGGCGGGGGAGAGGTCGTCGGTCTGCGCCCGCAGGCGTCCGTACCGGTCGGGGGCGGGTTCGCGGTGCACCACGCGGAAGTCGTTCACCCGCACAGTGTGCCGTGTGCCGGCCGGGGGCGGCCGACCGGGCGGGCCGGGGTCCACGCCCCGGCCCGCCCGGCACTTCAGGATCCCGCCGGCGGCTCGGTGCTGCCGTAGGGGCGGGTGATGATCTCCATCGCGTGTCCGGCCGGATCCATGAAGTACAGACCCCGGCCGCCGAAGTAACGGTTGATCTCGCCCGGCTGCTTTCCGTGCGGGTCCGCGTAGTACTCGATCCCGGCCTCGCGTATGCGGGCGAAGGCCGCGTCGAACTCCTCCTCGGAGATGAGGAAGGCGTAGTGCTGCATGACGATCGACTCCGCCGGGATCGTGGCGAAGTCCAGGGTCACCCCGTTGCTGGTGTCGACGGGGACGAACGGGCCCCACTCGGGCCCGACCTCCAGGCCCAGGATGTGGGCCAGGAACTCGGCGGACTCCCGCTTGTCCCGGGCGTGGACGATGGTGTGGTTCAACTCGACTGACATGAGTGGAATGCCTCCGAGGGCAAACTCACGGGCACCTCCATGCCTCACCCGGCCGGTGACCGACACGCGATGCCGTGGGACGATCTTACCAAAGCGGACCCGGCTCCCGGTGTGCCGCGTGCCCGCCGTGAACGTCAACACCACGGCGCGGTAGGCGAGTTCGTCGCTCGGCGCGTGCACGGGGTTCACCGGAAGCGCGAGGGGGCCGGCACGGAGGCCGGGCGCGGTCCGGCCCGCGCGGCGGTCTCGCCGACGGTGGCCGCCGCGTGGCTGGTGCACCCCGCCGGCGCCTGCGGCGGTGGGGAGCGGCGCGGCCCCCAGGGCCGGCGGGCCGTCGCCGACACGGGCGGCACGGGCGGCACGTCGTAGCGCGTGACGGGCGCGTCCGAGCCCGGCGCGACCGCGAGCTTGAGCAACCAGCCCGCCCCGGCCGCCGCCGGGCCGGCGAGGTGCCGGGTGACGGAGCGTTCCGCCGACACGGCCTCCCGCGGGTCCCGCGGCCGCCGGACCCGGGTGACCCGGGCACCGCCCAGCGGGCGCGCTTGTCCGTGCTGTCGTCCCCGGGTGCGGGCGGTGTGCGGTGGCTGGAGGGAGGAGGCGACGCATCGGCGTCGCGGGACGCGTCCCCGGTCCTGGAGAAGTGCGAACGCGCGGTTGGTGTGCTGCTCGCGGCCGGCTTCGGTCGTGACGGAGCGTTCCGCCGACATGGCCTCCCACGGGTCCTGCGGCCGCCGGACCCGGGTGACCCGCGCACCGCTCAACCGGCGCGCCCGTCCGGCCGTCGTCCCCGGGTGCGGGCGGTGTGCGGTGGCTGGAGGGAGGAGGCGACGCATCGGCGCCGCGGGACGCGTCCCCGGCCCTGGAGGAGTGCGAACGCGCGGTCGGTGTGCGGCGGAGGTCATGCCGCTCGTCGTCGCCTCCGGCCGAGGGGCGGGGCCGCTCTGGGCGCTCGGCGAGGGCGCCGACCGTACGAGTTTCCCAGTACCGGCAGTAACATGATCACCTTGTTCCGGGTGTACCAGTCAGTCAACTCGGCGCCGTCCCCGGACGCGCCCTGCCCGGAGAAGTCCATGTCTTCTGTCAACGACGCGTTGGAAAACGCGCGCTTCACCTACGAGCAGCACATGCGGACCTGCCGCCAGTGCCACGCCGACGCCGCGCCCTGTGCCGTGGCCAAGCACCTCCTGCGGATCTACAACCTCGCCCGCAGGGACCGGCTGCGCGCCACCGGCGGCCACGACGCGCCCACCGCCTGACCTGCGCGGGACGCTTTTCACCCGCCCCCGGGAGGGAACCCGGTCGTCTGACCTGTCCCAGCGAGACGCAGGAGACCACCGTGACGGACCAGCAGGGTGACCGGCCGAACCCGGTCACACAGCACGCCCGCCCCGACTTCCCCTCCCAGGAGCAGCCGCACCCCGGCTGGACCGGCCCGATGGACCCGCCGCCCGACCACGGTGAGGAGTCGTACCGCGGCACCGGCCGGCTGGAGGGCCACAAGGCCGTGATCACGGGAGGGGACTCCGGCATCGGACGGGCGGTGGCGATCGCCTTCGCCCGTGAGGGCGCCGACGTGCTCTTCACCCACCTCGACGAGGAGGAGGACGACGCCCGCGAGACGGCCCGGCTGGTGGAGGACGCGGGCCGCAAGGCGGTCGCGGTGTCCTGCGACATCCGCGACGAGGACAACTGCCGGTCGTTGATCGAGCGGGCGGTCGCCGAGTTCGGCGGGATCGACGTCCTCGTGAACAACGCCGCCTACCAGATGTCCCAGCCCGACGGCATCGAGGCGATCAGCACCGAGCAGTTCGACCGGGTGATGCGGACGAACCTGTACGGGATGTTCTGGCTGACCAAGTTCGCTTTGCCGCACATGCCGGCCGGGGGCTGCGTCATCAACTCCACGTCGGTGCAGGCCTACCAGCCCAGCCCGCACCTGCTGGACTACGCGATGACCAAGGGGGCGATCGTCACCTTCACCCACGGGCTGGCCCAGATGGTCGCCGAGCGCGGCATCCGTGTCAACGCGGTGGCACCCGGGCCGGTGTGGACCCCGCTCATCCCCTCGACCATGCCCGACACGGCGGAGTTCGGTAAGCAGAGCCCGCTCGGCCGTCCGGCCCAGCCCGCCGAGCTGGCCCCCGCCTACGTCTACCTCGCCTCCCCCGAGGCGAGCTTCATCACCGGGGAGATCCTCAACGCGACCGGCGGCACACCGCTGCCCTGACCCGCCCGCCGCCGGGGGGAGCCGTCAGACGGAACGGAACGGCGGCTCCCCCAGCAGTTCCAGCAGCCAGGCGGCACCCTCCGCGGCTCCCGGCTCGGCGCCGGAGGCGTCGGGGAACATCCGGCCCCAGGAGTCCGCCCGGCCGAGCGCGCTCAGCCGCCAGGCGAGTTCCGCGGCGCGCCGCAGTTCCGCCGCCGTGCGGCCACGGCCCGTCCACGGCTCCAGGTAGGCGTCGAGCAGCCGGGGCAGCACCTGCGGTCCGTAGCGGTCGCGGGCCCGTTCGGCAGGGACCCGCAGGCTGCAGAACGGGTGGGAGACGGTGGCGTCGCCCCAGTCGAAGAAGGTGAACCGGCCCGGCGCCGGCCGGAAGAGCTGGCCGTCGTGGAGATCGGCGTGGTCGAGCGTGTCGGGGATGCCGGCGGAGGCGAGTTCCGCGCACCAGTCCGCGAGCCGGGGCCGCAGACGCTCCAGCCGGGCGCGCTGGTCCGGGGTCAGCGCACCGTTCCCGGCGAGCAGCTTGTCGAACACCTCGGGCAGGTCGCGGGTCCGGGCGGCGGGCACGCCCAGCCGCTCGATCTCGTCGGCGTGCGGTACGAGGTCGCTCTGCATGCTCCCGTACTGGCGCAGCAGCGCCTCCCAGTCCCGCGGCGCGACCTGTTCCCGGTCGAGCACGGCCCGGAAGAGGTCGCCCCCGTCGGGCAGCAGCATCCAGCCGCGCTCGGCCTCCACGGCCAGCGGCCGCAGCACGTGCTCCGGCACCCAGCGGGCCAGCGCGGCGGTCAACGGCCCCTCGAACGCGCTGGCCGGAGGGTTGGCCTTGAACCAGACGACGGCCTGTCCCACGCCGACGCCCTGCCCCGTGCCGGTCCCGTGCCGCGCGCCGGCGCCGTGCTCGTCGCCGGCCCCCCGTCCCGGCCCGGCCTCCGGCCCCGAGACCGGTATCCGGGCCAGGACCGACCACGGTCTCAGCCGTACCCGCGGGGCGCCGTCCGGGCGGAGGCCGTGCGTGGCGAGGTGGCCGGCCACCCATGCGAGGGCCTCGGTACGCCAGGACTCCCGCTCCCACGGGGTCACCGCGTCCGGGTAGCGGCCCCGGTCCACGGCGGTGGTGTCATCCAGGTGCATGACCGCATCCCAGCAGGAACACCAACAGCCTGGCCAGCGGTTTTCCCAGGGCTTGGGGGGCTGTGCGCAGGGAGCCCGGAGGACCTGTGGGGTGGGTGCGGAGCGGTCACGGGGTGCCGCGGGGTGCCGGGCGGCCGGCCACGGAATCCGATCAGTACTCCCGCGTCCGGCGGACCTCGCCCGTGCCCAGGGTGATCACCGCCCGGGGCCGCATCGGCTCCTCGTCGCGCCGGGAGAGCACCACCACCTCCTCGACCTCCGCCGTCAGCGTGCCGAGCCGGGCGGCGCACTCGGCGGCCAGGGGCCGGGGATCCTTGGTGCGGCCGAGGGAGAGGTGGGGGGTGAAGTCACCCCTGCGCCCGTGACAGAGGGGGAACCGCACGCTCAGCTCCCGCCGGAGCCGGACCCAGGGCGCCGGGTCGGCCGCGGCCGGGTCGAGCCACACCGTCGCGTAGTGCCGGTGCCGGAAGCTGCGTACTCCGGACAGGCGCGCCGTGAACGCCGTACTGCGTGCCGCGCCGGCGGAGAGCAGCGGCAGTGCCCGCTCGAACTCCTCCTCCGGCACGAAACCGAACAGCAGGTTCACATGCGGCGGCCACCGCCGTACCTGCGGATCGTGCTCCCAGCGGATGTCCTGGATCGGCGCCCACAGCTCCGGCGGCGGCAGCCACGCCACCGCCGTCCGGGGCGTCGGCGCCACGTCGAGCGCGTCCACCGGCTCGGCCCCGCCGGAGGCCGGATACCCGTCCACACGGCCATGCTCGCAGACAGGTCCGGCACCCCCCACCTCAGGCTTCCCCCCGCCGCACGGTCACTGCCGCCCGAGCCAGTCCTCGTACCGGGTGGACGCGAGGTGCGCGGTGTCGTCGCCGGTCAGCACGTCCGGCATGCCCGCGAACAGGCCGGCGCTCTCGTCCCTGACGACGGTGCGGCCGTCCGGCCGCACCGCCAGGGTGATCTCCCCGAGCCGGTGGAGCCCGTGCACCTCGGGTCCCGCGATCTCGCGGACGCCGTTCGCCGGTTCGCCCTGGGCCGCCTCGGCGACGGCGGCCGCGACATCCGCGGAGGCCATCGGACGCAGCCGGGTGGACGGCAGTCGTACCCGCCCGTCCTCGGTCGACATGTCCATCACCGGGCCGATGAACTCGAAGAACTGGGTGGCGCGCACGATGGTGTAGGGCACGCCGCCGGCGCGCACGGCCTCCTCCTGCGCGACCTTGGCCCGGTAGTAGCCGTAGTCGGGCACCTGGTCGACGCCGACGATGGACAGCGCGACGTGGTGACGGACCCCGGCCTCCCGTTCGGCGCCGAAAAGGTGTTGCGCCGAACGGGTGAAGAACTCCAGCGCCGGCCCGGCGTCGAAGGACGGCGAGTTGGACACGTCCACGACCACGTCCGCGCCTTCCAGCGCCTGGGCCAGCCCCTCGCCGGTGAGGGCGTTCACCCCCGTGGAGGGGGACGCGGCCACGGCCTCGTGCCCGTTCCCCCGCACCAGTGTCACCACCTGGGAGCCGATGAGCCCCGTACCTCCGACGACCACGATCTTCATCGCTTGCTCCGTTCACCGCTCCGCGTCCGTACGGGAACCGACGACCGCCACCGGGCCCGGTGCGCCGACGCGCACCTCTCCAGGACACGGCACCGGCCCCGTTCGTGACAGCCGGGGATCAGTCCTTCACCGCTCCGCCCAGTCCGGAGACCAGCCGGCGCTGGACGAGGACGAAGAACACCAGGACCGGGACCGTCATCACCGTGGACGCCGCCATGACCCCGCCCCAGTCCGGCTCGTCCGGCTTGTAGAAGATCAGCAGCGCCATCGGCAGCGTCGACTGCGAGGTGTCGCTGATGATGAACGACTTGGCGAACAGGAAGTCGTTCCAGGCGGAGATGAAGGAGAACACGCTGGTGGCGGCCAGGCCCGGCAGGACCAGCGGCAGCAGGATCCGCCACAGGAAGCGCGCCCGGCTCGCCCCGTCGAGGTACGCGGCCTCCTCCAGGGACTCCGGGACGGCGCGCACGAACCCCCGCAGCATCGAGATCGCGAACGGCAGCGAGAAGGCGAGGTGCGGCAGGATCAGCGAACCCAGCGTGTTCAGCTGGCCGAGGTCCCGCATGAGGAAGAACAGGGGGATGGTGAGCGCCTCCACGGGCACCATCTGGGCCACCAGGAACATGATCAGCAGGGTGGTCCGGAAGCGGAACCGGAAGCGGGTCACGGCGGTGGCGGCGAGGAAGGCGATCAGCGCGGAGGCGATCACCACACTCACCGCGACGAGGAGGCTGTTGACGAAGTACCGGCCGAAGTCGTGCTGCCGGAACACACGCCGGAAGGAGTCCAGCGAGGGCGCGGACGTCCACGGCCTCGGCTCGGTGGACTCGATCTCCCCGGCCGGTCTCACCGCGCTCAGCAGCATCCAGTACAGGGGGAACGCGACGACCGCGGCGACCAGCAGCGCGGTCGCCTCGGCCGCCGGCCGCCAGGGCAGCCGTGGCCGGCGACGGCGTGGGGGACGACGCACGGGACTCACAGCTCCTCCCCCTGGCGGCGCAGCAGCCGCAGGTAACCCAGCGTGACGGCGAGCAGGATCAGCAGCATCACGACGCCGATCGCCGAGCCGAGGCTGTACTGCGAGGACGCGAAGGCCTTCTGGTAGGCGTAGACGTTCAGGACCAGGTTCTGGCCGGCGGTGCCGCCGCCGCCCGTCATGACGTAGACCTGGGTGAAGACCTTGAAGTCCCAGATCACCGACTGGACGGTGACGACGACCAGGATCGGCCGGAGCATCGGCGCGAGCACCGAGCGCCAGATCCGCCACTGCGAGGCGCCGTCCAGAGCGGCGGCCTCCAGCACCTCTGCGGGTACGGCGCGGATGCCGGCGTAGACGGTGACCATCACGAACGGGAAGGAGCACCACACCACCTCCAGCAGGACCAGGAGGAAGGCGCTGTAGCGGCCATACGTCCACGAGAAGTCGCCGATGCCCAGCAGGCGGTCGACCGGGCCGAAGTCGGGGTCGAACAGGAACAGCCAGACCGTCGAGCCGGTGACCGTCGGGGTCGCCCACGCCCCCAGCGCCGCCAGCATCAGCGCGAGGCGGGGGAGGGCGCGGACGCGGGTGAGCAGGACGGCGAGCGCGCAGCCCACCGCCAGGGTGGAGACCACACAGGCCGCCGCGAAGCCCACCGTGGTCAGCAGCACAAGCCGGAACCGGTCGTCGGCGAACAGCTCGGTGTAGTTGGCCAGCCCCCGGAAGCGGATCGGCTCCCCGCCGCTGACCTGGGCCTGGGTGTACTCCAGGAAGGACATCAGCCCGAGCTGGTAGACGGGGTAGACCAGCAGTCCGCCCAGCACCAGCAGAGCGGGAGCCAGGTAGAGCCAGGGCGTCCACCCGTTCCCGTGGCGCTTCGCGGCCGCCCGCCCGGAAGGCGTCGCCACCCGGCTCATCCGGCGGAGCCGAAGGCGTCGTCCATCTTGCGCGCCGCGTCCTTGGACGCCGTCGCCACGTCCTTCCTGCCGCTGACGATCTCCTGGAACATGGTCGGCAGCACCAGCGAGGAGTCGATCTGCGCCCAGGCGGGCGAGGCCGGCACGAACTCGGTGCCGGCGGCGAGGGTTTGGACGAACGGTTTCACGAACGGCTCCTTCGCCGCGGCCTGCCGCCGTACGTCCGTGAAGGTCGGCAGAAAGCCCATGGCGTCGAAGAGGCCGCGCTGCGTCGCCTTCGAGGCGAGCCGTTTCATCAGGTCCACGGCGAGCGTGCGGTGCGCGGTGCTCTTCAGGACACCGATGTTGTTGCCGCCCGCGAAAGCCGGTGCGATCGAGCCGGGCCTCACCCCGGGCAGCGGCACCACCGCGTACTTCCCCCTCACCTTCCCGGCCTCGACGGCCGCGTGGCTGAAGTCGCCGCCGATCGCCATGGCCGCCTTGCCGGAGGCGAAGGCGGTCACCGTGTCGTTGCCGGTCATGCCCGCGCAACGGGGGGCGGGACAGTTGTCGTCGCCGAAGAGCGAGGTGTAGGCCTCGATGCCCTTCCGGGCGGCGGGCCGGTCGAGGGCGGAGGCGTACGACCCCTCCTCGCCGGTGGCCAGGTCACCGCCGTGGGCCCAGATGAACGGCAGCGCGCCGTAGGTGTAGGCGCCGCCGACGGCGAGGCCGTACAGGCCGGGCTTCTCGGCGTGGATCCGCCTGGCCGTCGAGACCAGCTCGGCCTGCGATCTCGGTACGGCGAGGCCGAGTTCGCGGAAGATGTCGGTCCGGTAGTACAGCGCGCGGACGCCCACGAAGTACGGCGCCCCGTAGACCCGGCCGTCCACGGTGACCGACCGCCGGGCGGTCGGGTCGGTGTCCCGTGCCTCGCTCCAGGCGTCGAACTCCCGGGTGACGTCCAGGAGTCCGCCGTCCCGTACGTAGCCGGCGGTGTCGGTGTTGCCGTACTCGACGACGTCCGGCGCGGACTTCGGGTCGTTGAAGGCGGCCTTGATGCGCTGGGCGCGGGTCTCCACGGGGATGTACTCGACGCTGACCTCGGTGTCCTCGTGCGCCTTCTCGAAACCGGCGAGGACGGCGTCGACCACGTGCCGCTTGGGCTGGTCATCGACCTCCTGGAAGAGCCACACCCGCAGGGTGCCGCTCTTCGCGTCCGTGGCGGAGGAGGTGGTACCGGCACTCCGGGGTGCGCAGGCGGTGGCCAGGGCGGCGGCGAGCGCGGTGCACGCCGCGAGACGGACGGACAGGTTCATGGAGTCTTCCTCCGATGAGGCGTTGCAACATGCGCAATGACTATTTCGCTGTGCACAACGCCTCGGAGGCTAATTGCTGCATGAACACGCCCACAAGAGGGGCGGGCCGGCCCGGCGCCGGTTTCTCAGCGCACGGGGAAACCGAAGTCGTACCCCTGCTGCTTCAGCCAGGGCAGCAGGGTCCGCAGCGCCGCCACCGTCTGGGAACGGTCGCCGCCCGCGTCGTGGAAGAGGATCGTGGGCCCGTTGGCCACCTCGCTCCTGACGGTGGAGACGATCGCGTCGCTGCCCGGCCGCTCGAAGTCCTTCGAGTCGACGTTCCAGCCCAGCGGCCGCATCCCGTGCGAGGCCGCCAGCTTCCGGCTGTACGGCGTGAAGGCGCCGCCCGGCGCCCGGTAGTACATCGGGCGCACGCCCCCCGACGCCTTGGTGATCTGCCGTTCCGCGTCCACGATCTGCTGCGCCTGGTAGGCCTGGGACTTGGTGTCCATGGTGGTGTCGTGCGACACGGTGTGGTCGCACAGCCGGTGCCCGGCGGCCACGACCTGCCGGACCAGGTCCGGGTGCGCCTGCGCCTGGGTGCCGACCATGCAGAACGTCGCCTTCACACCGTTCTCCCGCAGCACTTGGAGCACCTGCGGCGTCCAGACCGGGTCCGGGCCGTCGTCGATGGTGATGTTGACGGCGTGCTCGCCCCGGTCGGAGGCGTGGGCGATGGCCGTGGACACGGCCGCCGCCTTCGGCTTCGCGGGTCCGGCCGGCGAGGCCTGGCCGCCGCTCTGGCCGGCCTGCGCGGTCCACACCGAGGTGGCGGCGGCCACCGCCGTGACCCCGACCGCCGCCGCGATCACCCGGCCGTACCATCCCCGTCTGCCATGCCGCGCCATGTCCGTCCCGCCCCCTGCGTCTGTCGTCCGTGCCGTGTGATGCCGCGCATCCGCCGTACCGATGCCTCGCACCTGGCAGGACGGTGGGGGACGGGCGGGGGATCCCGCTGTTACCGATCACGGACAATTCCGCGGCGCATCCGCGACAGTCGCCCGCACCCGGCGGGGCCGAAATCCCCCGGACAAGGCGGCGCGGGGCGCGCTACGGTGCCCGGATGCCTCTCTATCCGGAGATCGAACCGTACGCGCACGGCACGCTCGACGTGGGAGACGGCAGCCACGTCCACTGGGAGACGTGCGGCAACCCGGACGGCAAGCCGGCCCTCGTCCTGCACGGCGGACCGGGCTCCGGCAGTTCCCCGTACGCCCGCCGCCTGTTCGCCCCGGACGCCTACCGCATCGTCCTGCTCGACCAGCGCGGAAGCGGCCGGTCCGTCCCGCACGCCGGCCGGCCCGGCACCGACATGAGCGTCAACACGACGGACCGCCTCCTGGCCGACCTGGAGCTGCTGCGCCGGCACCTCGGCATCGCACGCTGGCTGGTGTGGGGGGTCTCCTGGGGCTCCGTCCTCGCGCTGCGCTACGCCCAGATCCACCCCGATGTCGTCACCGAGCTGGTCCTCACCGGGGTCGCCACCGGCTCGGACGCCGAGGTCGAGCTGCTCACCCGGGGGCTCGGCAGGCTGTTCCCGGCGGCCTTCCAGGCGTTCTTGTCCGGGCTGCCCGCCGACGACCGGGACGGCGACCTCGCCGCGGCCTACAACCGGCTGCTCGAATCCCCCGACCCCGAGGTGCGGGAGCGGGCCGCGCGGGCGTGGACGGACTGGGAGACGGCCACCATCCCGGCGCCCCCACGCTCCGTCGAGCGCTTCGAGGACCCGGTCTTCCGCCAGGGTTTCGCCCGCACCGTCACCCACTACTGGGGCAACGGACACTTCCTGGGCGACGGCGGGGGAGACGAGGGCGCCGAGTGCGAGGGTGCCGTGCTGCGCCACGCCCACCGGCTGAAGGGGATCCCCGGCACCCTCGTCCAGGGCAGCCTCGACCTCGGCAACCTTCTCGGCATCGTCTGGCGGCTCCATCACGCCTGGCCGGACAGCGCGTTGGTGATCGTGGACGACGCCGGTCACCACGCCGGGGCCCCTGGCGTGGCCGAAGCGCTGGTGGCGGCCACGGACACGTACGCCCGGCGGACCGGCAGGTGACCGCCCACCCTCCCGGAGAGCAGCGGACGACGACACCGCCCCGCCTGCGCCCGCTGCTGGACCAGTTCGACTTCGCGTGCGAGCGGCTCCTCGGCCGGCTGCGCGGTCCGTTCACGGACAGCGGCGACGGCGCGCACACCAGGGTCGAGCCCCTCACCGACGAGGAGTACCTGTGGGAGCCGGTGCCCGGCTGCTGGTCGGTCCGGCCGCGGACGGAGGGGCCGGGACCGCGGGCGACCTTTCTGACCGGTGCCGGGGACTGGGGCCGCGACGCCGCCGCGCACCCGCATCCCTGGCCACCGCCGGTCACCACGATCGCCTGGCGCCTGAGCCATCTCACCGAGATGCTGGTGCTGCGCGCCGACCACACCACCGGCAGCCGCACGGCGAGCCGCGAGGAGCACCCCGTCCGCGGGGACGCAGCCGGAGCCGTCGAGGCGTTCGCCTCAGGAGCCGTCGCCTGGCGGGACGTGCTGCTGGGCACGGACGACGTCGCGCTGGATACGGTCGGGTACTGCGCGTACCCCTACGGCAGCGACGCGCAGGAGCCGTTCCAGGACATCGTGTGGTGGGTCAACCAGGAGGTGCTGCACCACGGTGCAGAGATCGCGCTGCTCCGGGATCTCCACCGGGCGCTCCGACCGGCCTGACGGCGACGCGCGGTCCCCGGACAACGCCGCCCGGCGGGCGCCCTGAGGCGCCCGCCGGGACGGATCACACGTCGCCGTTCACCAATAGTGGCGGCGGCCGGCGACCGCGTGCCCCATGGACCCCATGATCCACAGGATGGCTCCCACCACCAGCAGGATGATGCCGATGGTCCACAGGATGTTGATTCCGGTGATGAAGCCGATGATGAGCAGGATGATGCCGAGGGCGATCATGGCGGCCTCCAGCTGCTGACGGTGGTCCTGCTCTACGGGTGCCCCGGTTTCGCACGCACTATCAGGTGCGGTCCGACTTTCAAAGAACTTCTGTCGCCGCTGTTGACTCGGCGTGTCGGCGGCCTCACATTACCTAGCGGTAGTACCCCGCGGTAACCTCGCGGTTCACCCGGCCGCCACCTCGTGGCCCGCACGCCGTTCCGCTCGATCGAGCCACGCCGTCCCGCGCTCCCGCACGTCCGCTCCCGCACGCCCGCCCCACGGCACCGCCATGCCCACGACACCCTCATGCCCGAGCAGCCTCGGTGCCCGAGCCACCTCCATGCCCGAGAAGGGAGAGCACCACATGCCCATGCCCGCCCTGCGCCGAGTCCTCACCGCCGCCTCCGCGGCCGTCGGCGCACTGGCCCTCGGCCTTACCGCGGTCCCCGCCCAGGCCACGGCCACCCTCGACTACGCGGCCCTCGGCGACAGTTACAGCGCCGCCTCGGGCGTCCTCCCCGTCGACGTCACCAGCCCCCTCTGCCTGCGCTCCACGGCGAACTACCCCCACGTCATCGCCGCCCGGACCGCCGCACGGCTGACGGACGTCACCTGCGGGGCCGCCCGGACCAAGGACTTCACCGAGGCCCAGTACCCAGGCGTCGCCCCCCAGACGGACGCCCTCACCGAGGACACCGACCTGGTGACCCTCACCATCGGCGGGAACGACAACGGCACCTTCATCAACGCCGTGACCGCCTGCGGTACCGCGGGCGTCCTCAGCGGCGGCAAGGGCAGCCCCTGCAAGGACCGGTACGGCACGTCCTTCGACGACGAGATCGACGCCACCACCTACCCCGCGCTGAAGTCCGCGCTCCGCAGCGTGCGCGCCAAGGCCCCGCACGCCCGGGTGGCGGTGCTCGGCTACCCGTGGATCACGCCCGCCACCGCCGACCCGTCCTGCTTCGTCAGACTCCCCGTCGCCACCGGCGACGTGCCCTACCTGCACGCGCTGCAGGCACACCTCAACGCGGTGGTCCAGCGGGCCGCCGAGGAGACGGGGGCGACGTACGTGGACTTCGCCGAGGCCTCCACCGGGCACGACGCCTGCGAACCCGTCGGCACCCGGTGGATCGAGCCGCTCCTGTTCGGGCTGAACGTCGTCCCGGTCCACCCCAACGCCCTCGGGGAGCAGCGCATGGCCGAACGCACCCTGCGCGTCCTCGGCCTCGGCTGACCGCGCGGCCCGCCGAGGACCCGCCTCAGGCGTCGGCGAGCAGCGGGTCGTAGGGGGACGAGCGTTCCCGGCCCGCCATGAAGGCCAGGAAGTCCCGCACGAACGCGCCCCGCTCGTACGT
The DNA here is from genome assembly GCF_055564315.1 of Streptomyces sp. NPDC029151. Lineage (NCBI taxonomy): Bacteria > Bacillati > Actinomycetota > Actinomycetes > Kitasatosporales > Streptomycetaceae > Streptomyces > Streptomyces sp. NPDC029151. Next base: position 58,196 of record NZ_JBVHWQ010000001.1, on the reverse strand, counting down.
GCCGTCCGCGTCGGTCCTGTCCCGCCGGAAGCCCCTGCGGAACAGGGCCCGGTACTCGTCCGCGTCGATGCGCTGGTCGTCGTTGGCGTCCGTGACGTCGAAGAGCACCTCCGCCACCCGGATCAGGGCGGGGCCCGCGAGCGACGGCACGGCCGCCGCGTACTCCGGGCCGCTGACCCGGCCGTCGCCGTCGGTGTCGAGAGCCGCCTGCAGCTCCCGCCACCAGCCGGCGAAGGCGTCGTAGAGCCGCGTCTCCTCCGGCTCGTCCAGATCGAGCCGGCCCGCGATCTCCCGGGCCATGGCGGCGAGGTCGGGCCAGTCCAGGTACCCGTCCCCGGTCTGGTCCAGCACCGCCGCGAAGAACTCCTCCGCGCCGCGCCGCGCGGTGCCTCCCGCATCGGGGTCCGGCTCCGGCGGAAGGGGAGTGATCAGCCGTACCAGGGCCCCCGCCCGCTTCATCCGGTCCCGCAGCGCACCGATCGTCCGGGCCCGGGGGTCGTCACCGTCGGGGGAGAGGGTGAGCAGGTCGGCGAGGGCCTCGGCGCGCAGCCAGCCGCTCGGCAGGAAACGGGCGAGGCCGACACCGAGGTACGCGCCCTGCATCAGGGTCTGTGCGCCGGGCACCTCCGGCAGCCCCGCCCGGCGGCGGAACGGCTCCGGAAGGGACGCCACGGTGACCACGCCGATCAGGGGTCCGGCGACGGCCCGTCCTGCCGCCCACAGGGTGGGCAGACCCTGCAGCAGCGGTGGCGCGGGCAGGTGGTCGAAGAGCCGGTACAGGATGACGCGCATCGCCTCCGTGTTCTCCAGCTCCTCCTCCACCACCCGGTCGTAGTACGGCCAGAACTCGTGCACCGTGGCGGGCAGATGGCGGGCGTCCCCCTCCAAGGCCGCGAGATACGCCTGGAACTCGGCGTACAGCCGCTCGATGTCCGTCTGCTCCAGCGGCTGTCCGCTGAGACGGCACATCGTGACGCTGCTCTCGAAGAGCGTCGCCACCACCCAGGCCCGCACCGCGGGATCCGTCGCGTCGTAGGACCTCTCGCGCGCGTCCGTGCCCCTGATCCGGGCGTGCAGCCGGTTGAGCCGCGCCGCCTCCTTGCGCCGTACCCCGTCGTCGGCCCCGAACATCCGCTGCAGGCTCACGACCGTGTTGCGCAGCCGCCGCCACGGGTGGGTCAGGAACGTGGAGTTGTCCACCAGGGCCGCGCCGACCTGCGGGTGCGCGGCCTCCAGCACCGTCGCCCGGACGACCGCCAGCGCCCAGCGCGGATCGTTGAAGAACGCCTCGAACCGGCTGCCCGGGCCGAAGAGCCGATCACCCCCGGCGCCGGAGGTGTCGCCGGTGTCGCCGGGCTCGTTGCGGGCCGTGTCCGTCACGGGTGTCGTTCTCCGTTCGTGTACGGCGTGACGCCGCCGAAGCGGCGGTCGCGCTGCTGATAGGTGTGCAGGCACTCCAGGAAGTGCGTCGCGCGGAAGTCCGGCCAGAGCACCGGCGGGAACATCCACTCCGCGTAGGCGACCTGCCAGAGCATGAAGTTGGAGATGCGCTGCTCCCCCGAGGTGCGGATGACGAGGTCGACGTCGGGTGTGTCGGGAAACGGCAGATGAGCGGCGAAGCTCCGCTCGTCCACGGCCTCGGCCGGCACCCCGCTGCGGATCAGGGAGCGGGCCGCCGCCACGATGTCCCGGCGCCCGCCGTGGTCGAACGCGACGGTCAGCGTCAAACCCCGGTTCTCGCCGGTCAGCGTCATCAGATCGGCGAAGTCCCGGGTCAGCGCCGGGGGAATACGCGGATCCGCGACGCCGAGGAACCGGCAGCGGATCCCGCGCGCGTGCAGCAACGCGGCGTGCTTGCGCACCACTCGGCGGACCAGCCGCATCAGGAAGTCGACCTCGGTGCTCGGGCGCTGCCAGTTCTCGGTGGAGAACGCGTACAGGCTCAGCCACTCCACGCCGGCCGTCCGCGCCGCCTCGATGACGTCGATCACCGTCGTCTCCGCGGCACGGTGACCCGACGTACGCGGCAACGACCGCCGTGCCGCCCAGCGGCCGTTCCCGTCCATCACGCACGCCACGTGCCGCGGCACACCGCGGGTTCCCCCAACCGTCACGCCTGCCCCCCAGCGGCACCGAGCCGAACCCTTCGTCCCGGCCACAGTGGCAGTTCCACGACCCGGAAACGGCGGGAGCGCCCGAGGTTCACCCTTGGCACTGCTGTCCGACCGTGCGACGGGCGGCCGGGCGGCCGGGCGGACACGGGGGTTCGCCTCCGGTCGCGCCCTGGGGCTGGCCCCCGCACCGGTCCGCCTGCCTGCCGGAGTGAGCGCGGCCCCGGCGGTGCCTAGCGTTCTGTCGCATGGCAAACCCGTTGAACCCGTTACCGACTTCCGCGTTCCGCCGTCGTACCGGCCTCACGGCCGTGGCCCTGGCCTGCCTGCTGACCGCCGCCCCGTCCGCGACGGCCGCGCAGCCGCCTCCGGCCGCTCCCCGCCCGTGCGGCCCCGACACGGCGCTGACCCGGTCCGTGCACCGCCTGGTGACGAGGGACCGGATCGCCGGCGCCGCCGTCCTGGTCACCGATGCCGGCCCGGGCGCCCCCTGCGCCCGCCGGACGGTGAGCGACGGCGTCGCCGATCTCGGCACCGGCCGCCCCATGAACAGCACCGACCGGCTGCGCGTCGGCAGCGTCACCAAGACGTTCACCGCGACGGTCGTCCTCCAGCTCGCCGCCGAACGACGGCTCTCCCTGGACGCGCCCGTCGAGCGCTACCTGCCGGGACTGATCCGCGCGGGCGGTCACGACGGCCGCCGGATCACCGTACGGCAGCTCCTCCAGCACACCAGCGGTCTGCCCGACTACCTCGAAGCCCCCGAGTGGGAGCACCCCGAAAGCGTGCGGTACCGCCACTTCGAACCGCGCCGGCTCATCGCCCGCGCCCTGATGCTGCCGCGCCCGGAACGCCCCTGGCACTACGCCACCACGAACTACCTCGTCGCCGGGCTGATCGTCCACGCGGTCACCGGCCACAGCCCGGAGACCGAGATCACCCGCCGCGTCATCGCACCCCTGGGCCTGCGCGACACGTACTGGCCGGGCGACGAGACCCGTATCCGTGGCCCGCACTCGCACAGCTACTTCACCGCGGAGGACGGCCGCCGGACCGACGGCACCGCCTGGAACACCTCCTTCGGCGGTGTCGGCGGCGCCCTGGTGTCCACACCCGCCGACCTGACCCGGTTCGCCACCGCGCTGTTCACCGGCCGGCTGCTGCCCGCACCCCAGCTCACCGAGATGCGCAGCACGGTGGCCGCCGACCCCGACCGGCTCTGGCCCGGCGCCCGCTACGGGCTCGGCCTGATCTCCTCACCGCTGTCCTGCGGCGGCCGCTGGTGGGGCCACGCGGGGACCGTGCCCGGCGGCCACCGCGCGCTGGTCGCCACCGGACCCGACGGCCGCACCGTCGCGGTCGCCCTGACCGAGGTGCCCACCACCCTCCGGGCCGAACAGGACTTCCTCGACGTCGTCGACACGGCCCTCTGCGAGGCCCCGTCCACCGAAAGGACCCCGGCATGACCCAGGTCACCTCCTCGCGCCGGCCCGCCTCCCGGGCCGCGGCAGCCGTCGCCCTGTCCCTCGCGGGCGCCCTGGCCCTGGGAGCCGCCCCCGCCTCGCCGGCCACGGCCCGGCCGGCCGCCGACCCCCTCGCCCGCTACCACCACCAGCACCTCCACTGGAAGAGCTGCCTGCTCGGCCCCGACGACACCACCGGCAGGGAACTCCAGCAGGCCGGCGCCCAATGCGCCGACGTCACCGTCCCGTTGGACTACGCCCGCCCCCACGGCCGTACCCTCACCGTCGCCGTCTCCCGGATACGGGCCACCGACACCGCCCACCGCGCCGGCGCGCTGCTGCTCAACAGCGGCGGCCCCGGCGGACAGACGATCGGCGATCCGCCGTGGGTGCGCAAGGCCATGAAGGACGTCGGCGCACGCTACGACGTGGTCGGTGTGGACCCCCGCTTCGTCGGCCGCAGCACCCCGCTGGACTGCCGCTGGCCCACCGGCACCATGATCCGCGGCGCCGGCACCGGCCGCGCCGGCTTCGACCGCATGGCCGCCTTCTCCGCGGACCTCGCCGAGCGCTGCCGCACCCACGCCGGTGACCTGCTGCCGTACGCCGGCACCCGGAACACCGCCCGCGACATGGACGTGATCCGCGCGGCGCTGGGCGAGCGCCGGATCTCCTACCTCGGCTACTCCTACGGCACCTACCTCGGCCAGGTCTACGCGACGATGTTCCCCCGGCACACCGGCCGGTTCGTCCTGGACGGCGTGGCCGACCCCGCCCGCTACAGCCCCCGGCTGCTGCGCGGCTCCGAGGCGGCCAACCGGCACGCCCTGCGCGGCTGGGCCGACTGGGCCGCCGCGCACGACGCGAGGTACCGGCTGGGACGCACCCCCGGCGCCGTGCTGAAGACGGTCGACGCGGTCCGCGCGGCCGCCGCCCGGACCCCCTTGCGCCTGGGCGGCCACCGGGTGGACGACCACGTCCTGCCCGTCATCGTGTTCAACGGGCTCTCCCAGGACAACCCCACGGCCTACGGCGACTTCGCCCAGGGCGTGCGGGAGCTGCGGCGCGCCGCCGCGGGCCGTGAGGTCACCCCGTCCCCGTGGCTGGCCTCGTTGCTGGACTTCGTGCTGACCGGCCGCGAATCCGCCTACGGCAGCGCGCAGACGGCCATCCTGTGCGGGGACGTGGCCGCACCCCGCGACCCGGAGACGTACTGGCGGGACCTGCGGCGCGCCGGAACGGCGGACCAGCTCTTCGCCCCCGTCACGAACGACATCAACGCGTGCGCCTTCTGGGACCCGCCGCGCGAACGCCCGACGACGATCCGCGACGACCTGCCGGCCCTGCTCGTCAACGCCACCGGTGATCCCCGCACCGTCTACCAGGGCGCGCGGGCGGTGCGCCGGAACTGGCCGAGCTCCCGCCTGGTCACCCTGCGCGGAGCCGACCAGCACGCGGTCTACGGCGTGTACGGCAGCACGTGCGTCGACACCGCCGTCAACACCTACCTCGCGACCGGCCGCCTGCCGGGCCGGGACCTGACCTGCCCGCGCCCCACCACGGCCGGGAACCAGGGCGGCGGTCCGTCGTCTACCTGAGACGCTGAGCGAGCGCCTTGACCAGGTCGGTCTTGGCGACCTTGAGGGCGAAGCGGTCGTCGCAACCGGGGAGGGGGCGGGCGTACCAGGGCAGTGCCAGCCGCCGCCACTTGGCGGGGGCCAGGTCCGCGGGAAGCGCGGGCAGGGGCAGGACCCAGGGGCCGAGCCGCAGCTCCCCGGTCCAGACGCCGGCCGGGAGGGCGCCGACCGGCACGGCGACGCGGAAGGCGCCGCCGGGGGAGTCGGGGCGGACCGGGAAGGAGACGGTGCTGCCCGCGCCGTCCTCCAGGGCGAGGACGAGGGTGTCCTCCGGGTGTCCGGCGGCGTCGAACCGGCCGCTGACGAGCAGCGTCGTGGGGGCGCCGTCGGCCCAGCGGATGTCCTCGTCGACGTGCAGGAGCCGCAGCACCCGGTGCTTGTTCTCGCCGATGTCGAGCGTGAAGTTGCCGTACGGCTTGGTGGTGTACAGGGTGACGGCGCGCAGGCCCTCGCCGGCGGCGACGATCCGCGTCTCGGCGTCTCCGGAGACGCCGTCGGCGCGCTTGCTGCCGATCCGCACCTCCTTGGTGAGCCCCTGGGCGCCGACGGCCAGGGAGATGTCCCACAGCCCGTCGGCGAGCGGCTTGCCGTCGGCGGCGGTCGCGATGTCGACGGTCGCCTCGAACCCGGCGAGGTCGTACACGTACCGGCCCTCGTCCTGGCCCGCTCCGAGCCCCGGGGTCGCGGTGTGCGTGACCGGAAGCCGGTACTCGGTCCCGCTGTCGCGTTCCCGCAGGACCAGTTCGGTGGTGACGTCGCGGGTCTCCACCCGGTGCAGGTACCCGTGCCCGGCCAGGCGGAGCACGCCGCCCGTCATCTCGGCGCGGCCGACGTGGTGGCGGACGCCGAGCTGGGCGGTGACGTCGTAGCAGACGTCGGGGATCGCGCGCTCGGGGTCGCGCAGGAACGGGTACCGGGCGAGCGCCCGGCCACCGTCCACGAGGACGGGCGTGGCGACCTTCGTCCGGGCCAACTGCTTCTCGAACTCCACGAGTTCCAGCAGCTCGTCCAGCATGCGGTGGCGTACGAGGTGCAGCCGCAGCCGGGCCATGGCCGAGAGCCGCTCGTTCATCCCGTCGTGCCACAACGGCTCGATGATCTCGGCCAGCCGGTCCAGCGTCTTGTGCTGGCTCTCGCGGGGCTCGTGGACCAGGTGGTACGCCAGCAACTGCTGGACCTCCACCGTCAGGTGACGGTGCGCCAGGTGGTCGCGGCCCGGACCCGGAGGCACGTTCGTCAGGATCAGCTCGACCATGCGGGGCAGGAACCGCAGCCGCCGCTCGGAGCCCTTGAGCCGACGGGTGATGTTGCCCTCGTCCTCGCGCTGCACCCAGTACAGGCAGTCGTAGTCGGCGACCACGGAGATGCCCGAGGCGTGCAGATAGGCGGCGCCGACGAACAACTGGTCCTCGCCGATGGCGAGGTCGGTGGGGAAGCGCAGCCCGTGGCGCTCCAGCAGCTCCCGGCGGAACAGCTTCATCGGGTTGAGCGTCCAGTACACCCGGGACGAGAACACGTCCGTGCGCGGCTGGTTGCGCCGGAACATCGACGTCGGCGCGCCACGGCCGCCGACCCCGACCATCTTGCCGAGCACGACGTCGGTGCCGTTCTCCTCGGCCATCGCCACCATGCGTTCCAGCGCCTCGGGGCCGAGGCTGTCGTCGGCGTCCAGGAAGAACACGAACGTGCCGGTGGCGTGGTCGAGTCCCGCGTTGCGCGGAGCCGACGGGCCGCCCGAGTTCTCCTGCCGGAAGACGCGCAGCATGGTCGGGTAGACGCCCTGGAGACGCTCCAGCTCCGCGGCCGTGCCGTCGGTCGAACCGTCGTCGACGACGATGACCTCGATGCGGTCACGGCCGATGCTCTGCTCGGCGACGGAGGTGATGCACTGGGTCAGGTACGGCATGGCGTTGTACGCGGCTATGACGACCGAGACAGTGGCACCGGGCATGAATGTGAGCTCCCCATTACCGGGCGGCCCCGGGACGGCTTCGAGTTTTCCGTGAACCTATCACGGACAAAATGTGTCACCGTGGCGGATGCCCGGTGAAGTGCCGCTTGGCCCGGACACCGGCGGCACGCCGGTGTCCGGGGATAGGGTCGGCGTCGTGAGCGGGACACGAAAGCGCGCGCGGCGGGTGGCGGACGCGGAGAAGGCGGCTGCCGCCGCGGCGTTCCTCGAGGGCCAGGAAATCACGCGCACCCAGTGCGTGCAGTGCTATTCGGAGATCGCCGGGGTCAACGGCCGCTACGCCTGCGGGAACTGCGGATGGGTGAACCCGTGGACGGAGGGGCACAAGCCGCTGCCGACGGCGGAGGACGATGTGCAGGCGGGGGAGTGCGCCCAGGGCTGACCGCCGGACGGTGCGGTGCCTCGCGGGTGTACCCGGGTGCCACCGGGCCTCCGTCACGCTCGGCAGGGACGGCCGTGGTACGCGCCGGCCGGCAGCCGCCCCGATCCGCCGTCGGATCCGGGTGGCCGGCCGCCCGGCAGAGGCCGCGCCACCGCGCAGGCCCCGTCGTTCCTGCCTCTCCCGCCGTTCACGCCGCCCCCTCCTCCGGCGCCGCGCCCACCGCCGACCGCGCGGTCCGCCGGGGTCAGGCGTGCGTCGTGAGGATCATGTACGGGGCGGTCCTGGTCTCCGCCGGGGCCCCTGCGGCGGAGCCGTCGGCCGGGAGGGTGGGCAGGTCCACGTCGGGGGAGGGGAAGCCGGCCCCGGTGAGCAGGGAACGGTACCGGTCGAGGGAGCGGTAGTACGTGGTGCTGGTCATCGTGGAGCCGTCGCGCAGCCGCAGTCGCGTGGCCACGGTGTCGCCGTCGCCGTACACGGTGTCCGGTTCGCCGTGGCGCAGGGTGGAGAAGGCCACGCCGGTCGCCGCCGGGTTGAGGTCCGCCAGGACGTACGGGGCGCCGGGGCGCAGCACCCGGCGGATCTCGGCGGTGAGGCCGGCCAGCCGGTCGTCGTCCGGGTCGGTGCAGTACACCAGGCAGCACACGGCGGCATCGACACTGGCGTCGGCGAGCCAGTCGAGTACCCGGCCGTCGAAGAGGCGGTACGAGACGCGGGGGTGCGGCCGGTCGGTCCGGGCGATGTCCAGCATGTCCGCGGAGGGGTCGAGCCCCTGGACCGTCCACGCGCCGGTCCCCGCGAGCAGCGCCGCGACCGCGCCGGTGCCGCACCCGACGTCCAGGGCCAGCCGGCCGGGGGCCGGGCTGCCGGCGAGCCGTTCCAGTACCGCGGGGAAGACGAGCGTCTCGGCCAGCCGCATGTCGCGGCCCCGGTAGGCGTCGGCCGCGGCGGTGCCGTCCCAGTCGAGGGCGTCTCCGTCGGCGATCAAGGTCGCTGCCTCCTGCGGGTGAAGCCGGGCCCGGACGAGGGAAGCGGGGGCTCCCCCGGCAGCCTGGCACACGGCGGGGCCCGGGGGCCGGCGCCACGGCGAGATCCGGTCGGCCGTGCGTCCGGCGCGCACGCCCGGGCTCTCCGCCGCCCGGATGCAGGACACCGCCCGCGGCGGAAGGATCGGAACGGAGGGCGCCCACGACGTCGCCGGGCCGCCCGCCACCGGTCGCTCGGTGCCCGGCCGAGCTGGGGGACACGCCCGTCCGGCGTTCCGACCGGAGCGAGACCATGATGATGAAGCGCATTCCGAACCGTTCCGCGCGTCCGGTGCCACCGGCGGCGCAGCCCGGCGCCGCCGAGCCCCTCCTGACCGCCGCCGACTGCGGTCTGCTGGTCCTCCGGCTGACGGTGGGTCTGATCATGGCCGGGCACGGGGCTCAGAAGGTCTTCGGCCTCTTCGGAGGCGGCGGCCTGACGGCGACCGGCAAGGCCTTCGCGTCCCTGGGTTTCCGCCCGGGAAGGCTCTTCGCCTTGATCGGAGGCCTGTCCGAGCTGCTCGGTGGCCTCGGACTGGCCCTTGGGCTGCTGACCCCGCTGGCCGCCGCCGCCCTGATCGGCGTCATGATCAACGCGATGGCCACGGTCACCGCCGTCCACGGGCTGTGGGACGAGGACGGCGGTGTGGAGTACAACCTCTGCATCGCGGCCGCGGCCCTGGCGGTCGCCGCCGTCGGTCCGGGCCGCCTGGCCGTCGACCGCTTCTTCCCGTGGGGGAGGGGCGGCTGGGGAGCGGCCGCCGTGGCCCTCCTCCTGGGCGGTCTCGGGGCCGCGCTCACGCTCGCCCTCTGAAGCGTGAACCGCCGGGTGGGGCACGGTGCCGTACGGCTGGTTCCCGCCCGGCCCCGGTGCTCCGGCGATCCCGCGCCGTACGCGACGCCGGCCGTGGCGTCGACGGCGGCCGGGGCGGTGGCGGAAGTCCGGTACGGGGCAGCGGAACCCAGGTCAAGCGGTGACCGGTGGCGGGGGCCCGCACCGAGCCCCCGGCGGCCGAGCCGGGCGCCGGGGGCGTTGAAGTGTGACCGGCGGGTGGGGCACGGTGCCGTACGGCTGGTTTCCGGCCCGGCCCCGGTGCTCCGGCGATCCCGCGCCGTACGCGACGCCGGCCGGGGTGGTGGCGGAAGCCTGGCACAGGGCAGCGGAACCCAGGTAAAGCGGTGACCGGCGGCCGAGCCGGGCGCCGCGTTGCCGGGGTGCGGTGCGGACACGTGGGCACCGGCGGCCCGGGCCGCCCCGTGCGCGACGACGCCGACGACCGGGCACGTTCTCGCTGCCCGGCGGGGGAGGGATCCCGGACACGGACCGACGCTCCCTGGACGAAAGTCGTCGGCCGAGGCCCCGCCGAGTTCACATCGCTGTGGGGATTACGTATGTTCGCGCAGCGGTGGGCGTCACCTGCGGAGGGTGGAGTGGCACCGCCGGTGCCCGGGTGTGCGTCCCGGGCCGCCGCAGGGTGTGCCGGGCCGGCTGCCCCCGACCGTTCGTGAGGTGCATGGAGATGCGTCGTCCCCTCGTCCGGGCCGCCGAACGGCGGTCCGCGCGCGTCCGCACGAGGCTCGCGACGACCCTCGTGCTCGCCCTGACGGTCCCGGCCCTGCTGCCCGGCCCGGCGGAGGCGCGCCCCGCCCGCGCCGCGGTGGCGGGGTGGCGGACGACGGCCACCGTGGAAAGGCCGCAGGCGGCCGGGCAGCGGAGGACGGTGACCGAGCGCTGGACGACGCGGACCCTGGCCCCCGGCGTCACGGTACGCACCGGTGTCCTCCGGCACCCCGGCGTCGAGCACGCCTGGACGGTCACCGTGCAGGCCCCGGCCGACACCCGGTGGACCACGGACGATCCGGACGCGCCCCTCACCTGGGCCGAGGTCGCCCCCCGCGCCTGGGCCGAGGACACGGCGCGCGCGCTGACCCGGGCGGGCCTCACGCCCCGCGTGGAGAGCGTGCAGTGGCCGGACTACGCCGACACACCGCACGGGTCGATGGGACAGCGGGTGCGTGTCGGCCGCTTCGCCACCCAGCAGGAGGCGAGGACCACCGCGTCGGCGGTCACCGCGGCCGGGTTCCACCCCACTGTCTCCTGGACCGGATACGACGTCCAGGAACCGGCCGACCGGGAGAACGTCCATGTGGCGGTGATCGACCCCAAGACCTTTCGCGGACGGGTCGAGGCCACCCACGACGGCAACGTGGCGCAGCGGGAGACCACCTCCGCGGTGGCGCGGAAACTGAACTCGCTGGTCGGGGTCAACGGCGGCTTCTTCGTGCTGTCACCGGGCGACGGTGTGCCCGGCACCATGTCCGGGATCGGCGCCTACCAGGGGGAGCTGGAGTCGATGGCGGTCGGCTCCCGTTCCGCCCTGCTCATCCAGGACGGCGGTCACGACATCCGGATCGCCGACCTGACCAGCACCGTCACCGCCCGGGCAGGCAAAGCCGCATACGCCGTCCAGGGTGTCAACCGGGTGCCCGGCACGGTCCGGGACTGCGGCCGCCCCGGCAGCACGCCCAGCGAACTGCCCTGGCAGGACGTGACCTGCCGGCTGGCCGACGACATGGTCCGGTTCACCGACGCCTTCCGGACCGGCCTGCCGACCGGTCCCGGAGTGCAGGCCGTGCTGAGCGCGTCCGGCCGGGTGGTCTCCGTCGGCGCGCGCGGCGGTCGCGTACCCGAGGGCGGGTGCGTCCTGCAGGGCATCGGCCGGGCGGCCGACTGGCTGACGGCGCACGCCGAGCCGTACGGCCGCATCGGCCTCGGTGAGGTCGTCCGCACGACGGAGGGCCGGCGTGTCGTGCTCGACGCCGGCGACTCCCTCGTGAGCGCGGCCCCGACGCTGGTCGAGGACGGTCGCGTCGACATCGACGCCGCCGCCGAAGGCGTGGTCGACCCCGAGTACACCTCCTTCGGGTACGCCTGGGCCGATGTCCGTCAGCCGCGCACCCTGGCGGGTGTCGACAGGCGGGGCCGGCTGATCCTCGCGACGGTGGACGGACGGCTGAAGAACGGCAGCGAGGGCTTCACCCTCCACGAGGCCGCCGTGTTCATGAAGTCGCTCGGCGCCGTCCAGGCGATGAACCTCGACGGCGGCGGCTCCACCGCGATGGCCGTCCACGGCACCCTCGTCAACCACCCGTCCGACGCCGCCGGCGAACGCGCGGTCGGAGACACCGTCCAGGTCCTGCCCGCGGATCACTGACGACCGCCTGTCCCCGCCCGCCCGCCTGCCGCCCGTGACATCCGCACAGCACGGGGTCGTCCGCCCGGAACCGCCCCCGGTCAGCGCGTGCAGGCCTGCGCCGCCGCGCTCCTGCGGCTCACGGGGGGAGTCCCGGACGCTGCCGCGCCGGGTGACGGCCGGACCCGGATCAGTCGCCGCCAGCCGGGCCGCGCGGCCCGGACGCCGCAGGCTCCCCACCGTGTCCGGAAGGCCTACGGGGCGAGCGCTGCGGGGCGGGGGGCCTGGGTCTGGGTGCCGGGGGCGCAGATGGCCACGGCCCAGAACTCGATGGTGCGCGTGGAGCTGGTGTTCCGGGCCACCGCGTGCCACCCGTCCGTGGTGGGCGAGTTCGTTCGCACCATGAGGTCGATGACACCCCCGTCGAAGGCGTTGTAGCCACCGCCCGTGGGCACCTGCCCGGGTGGGCAGGTGGCTTCGGAGCTGCCGGTCCCGCCGGGTGGGATCACGGCGTGTCCGCCGTCGGCCCACGTGTAGTCCTCGGCCCGCGGGGTTGTTCCCTTGCCGCCCGGCTGGTCGGCCGCGCCCCGGGCGGCGGCCGTTCCGCCCGGGGCGAGCACCGCGAGGGTGACCAGGGCGGGGATGGCGAACCTTCTCATCGGGACCCTTCCTCTCGTACGAGGGACGACAACCCCGATATGCCCTCTGTGCGAACGGGGCTGTCTCCCCCTCACACGTCCGGAGCAGGCCCCGCAGGGGCCGGTCACCTGATCGCGGTGCCCGGGGCGTTCTCCAGGGCCTCGTCGGCGGCGGCCCCCGCGAGGACGGCGTCCAGCAGTCCGGGGTAACGCGCGTCGAGGTCCTCGCGCCGCAGGGACAGCAGGTTCTCCCTGCCGGAGGGGTGCTGCCAGATGACGCCGCTCTCGCGCAGCACGCGCCAGTGGTGCGTCATCGTCGACTTGGCGGTGATGCCGAGGAGTTGCAGCACGCTCCCGCAGTTGTGCTCCCCGCCCGCGTCCAGGATGCGGATGACGGCGAGCCGTACGGGACTGCCCAGCGCGGACAGCACGCTCTCGATCCGGATCTGGTCGCGGTCGGGGTGACGGCTCATGGTTCCAACGTACCGCGACATACATACCGATGGTCTCACTGTACGTGGATTGCCGAACAATGGATCGTACGTAAGAATGCGTACGATCGTACTGACACCGGACCCGAAAGGGGTCACTGCCATGCCCGATTCCGCTTCCTTAGGCGCCCGTTCCGATCTCGCGGGCGGTCCCCCACGCCGTCTGGGCCGGACCCTGACCCTGCTGGCCCTGGCCCAGGTGCTGTACAGCCTCGACCTGAACATCGTGTTCGTGGCACTGCCCGAGATCGGCGAGGACCTGGGGTTCCCCGGGCAGACCCAGCAGCTGGTGGTCAGCGCCTACGTCGTCTTCGCCGGCGGCTTCCTGCTGTTCGGCGGGCGCGCGGCCGATCTGCTGGGCCGCCGCAGGATGTTCGTCCTCGCCGTCTCCCTGTACGCCCTGTCCTCGCTCGCCGGCGGCCTCGCCCCCAGCCGCGGGATCATCATCGCGGCCCGCGCGGTGCAGGGGATCGCCGGAGCACTCCTGCTGCCCTCCACCCTCGCGCTGATCAACACCCTCTTCGAGGAAGGGCCCAGGCGGAACCGCGCCCTGGCCGTCTGGAGCGGCGCCGGGGCCAGCGGCCTGACCCTCGGCGCCCTGCTCGGCGGCGTCCTCACCGAGCACTTCGGCTGGCCCTCGGTCTTCTACGTCAACGTGCCCCTGGGGGGCCTCATCGCCCTGTGCGCGCTGTTCGTCATCCCGCGCGACCCGGCCCGCACCACGCGCCGCACGTTCGACCTGCCCGGCTCCCTCACCGTCACCGGTGGTGCCACCCTGCTGGTGTTCGCCCTGGTCGAAGGTCCCGAACGGGGCTGGGCCGACGGCCTCGTGGCGGGGGCGTTCCTCCTCGCCGCCCTCCTGCTCGCGCTGTTCGCCGTCATCGAGAAGCGCAGCGGCGACCCGTTGATGCCGTTCCGGCTGTTCGCCAACCGGAGCCTGACCGTCGGGACGCTCGTCACCTTCCTGTACATGGCGACCTTCGGCGTGCTGCCGTACTTCCTCACCGTCCTGATGCAGAGCGTGCACGGCTACAGCGCCCTGCGGACCGGCCTCGGCTTCCTGATCCCGTCGCTCGCGATCGCCGCCGGTACCCAGCTCGGAGAGCGGTTCGCCGGCAGGAAGGGCACCCGCGCCACCCTGGTCACCGGCTTCGTCATCGGCGTGCTCGGCACGGCCGTCCTCGCCTTCGGCTTCGACGCCGACGCGGGCTACGGCCTGCTGGTGCCCGGCCTGGTCGTGTCCGGCGTCGGCCAGGGCATCGTCTGGACCGCGATGTGGATCGCCGCCTCCACCGGCACCGCCCCGCAGGAACAGGGCGTGGCCAACGGCGTCGCCTCCACCGCCCTGAACCTCGGCAACGCCATCGGCCTGGCGGTCTTCACCGCGATCGCCGACATCGGCACCGAAGGCAAGGCCGGCGAGGCGCTCCGGACCGCCACGGCCGACGGCGAGTTCCTGGTGGTGCTGCTCACCGCGGCGGGCATGGTCGTCGGTCTGCTCGTCACGCTCCTGCTGAGGCGTCAGCCGGCACCCGCGGCCGCGGCGGCTCCCGTCCCGGACGGCGAGGAGCACCTCGCGGCCCGCTGATCCCGGCTGTGGGCGGGACGGGCAAGGAGGGGCGGGGCGGGGGTGAGGAACGACGGCGAGGCGAGGCGAGGTGAGGGGAGGAGGGGACAGCACAAGCGGGTCGAGACGCCGCCGCCCGCGCGCCGCCACGTCCGCCCGGTGCGGCCTGCACGCCGCCCCGTCCGCCCGGTGCCGCCCGGCCGTCGGTTTGACATGGAGCGCGCTCCAAGACCTAGCGTCCAGGGAAACGGTTCGACCAGCTCAGGAGGCAGCGACATGACCGACGTCCCCACCCGGTATCTCGGCGGACTGGCGGTGTCCGCCCAGGGACTCGGCTGCATGGGCATGAGCCACGGCTACGGGGCCTCGGACGACGCGCAGTCGATCGCCACGCTGAACCGCGCCCTCGACCTGGGCGTGACCCTCCTCGACACCGCCGACTTCTACGGCGCGGGACACAACGAGGAACTGATCGGCCGGGCCGTCGCCGGGCGGCGCGAGGAGGTGGTGCTGGCCACGAAGTTCGGCTTCGCCAACCGTCTGGGCGAGCCCACCCTGATCCGGGGCGACGCCGCCTACGTCCGGCAGGCCTGCGACGCCTCGCTGCGCCGGCTCGGCGTCGACCACATCGACCTCTACTACCAGCACCGGGTCGACCCGCGGGTACCGATCGAGGAGACCGTCGGTGCCATGGCCGAGCTGGTGCGCGCAGGCAAGGTCCGTCACCTGGGGCTGTCCGAGGCCGGCGCGCAGACCGTCCGGCGGGCGCACGCGGTGCACCCGATCTCCGCGCTGCAGAGCGAGTGGTCGTTGTGGACCCGGGACCTGGAGGCGGAGATCGTTCCGGTCTGCCGTGAGCTGGGCATCGGCCTGGTCCCGTTCTCGCCGCTCGGACGCGGTTTCCTGACGGGCCGTTACGGCTCGCTCGACGCGATGGCGGAGACCGACGTGCGGCGCAGCCAGCCGAGGTTCGCCGACGGCAACCTGGAACGGAACCTGGCGATCGTCGCGAAGCTGAACGAGCTGGCCGCCGCCAAGTCCGTCACCGCCGGCCAGCTCGCCCTGGCCTGGGTGCAGCACCGGGGCGACGACGTGGTGCCGATCCCCGGCACCCGCAGGCAGCGGTACCTGGAGGAGAACCTCGGGGCGCTGGCCGTCGAGCTGACCGCCGAGGACCTCGCCGCGATCGAGGCCGCCGCCCCGCCGGAGCAGATCGCCGGCAGCCGGTACGACGCGAACAGCCTCGCCTTCGTCAACCGCTGACCCCACTTGGGCGTGCCACGGAGCGGGCCGTCGGCTGCGGGGCCACGCTGGGTACACGGCATATCCCGCCGTCACCCATCGGAGGAGCGGATGCGCAGACCCGACGCACCACCCGTCATCGCCACGAGGGAGGCACACGCGATGGGCCCAAGGCACTCGACGCGCCCAGGACACCCGCTGAGTCACAGCCACCCCGAGCCCTCGACGTCCCCGACACCCCCGACGCATGCGGCGCCCCCGACGCACTCGATGCGCTCGATGCGCTCGATCGGCAGAGGCACGGCCGCAGCTCTGGCGGGAGCCGCGGTGCTGTGCCTCTGGGCCCCGGCCCAGGCCGTCGCCGGCCCGGGCCGGGCCGTGGCCGGTCCCGGCGCCGTCCGGTCCTCGGCCGCTTACTGCGGACCGGACAAGGCCACCGGGCTGGCGGTCTGGGCCGACCCGGCGGACTCCTGCGCCACCGCCCTGCAGGTGGCGAGCGCCTACGCCAAGGCCCGGTCCGGCACGGCACGTGCACCCGTCACGGTCCGCACCGACAGCGGCACGTGGACGTGCCAGGAGCGTCAGGGCGACCCGAACCCCTACCAGGAGTGCCTCGACACCGGTGACAGCGCCCGCCGGGTCATCCTCTCCTCCTGATCCGCACCCCGGAAGCCTCCTGATCCCTGCCCGTGCCGGTCAGCCGGCGTGCACGAGGGTGCGGGCCGCTTCGTCCACGTGCAGGGTGAAGACGTCGGGGCGCGCGTAGTGGCCGGTGGCGTCGAAGTCGAACCGGGCGCGGGCGAGGTCGTCGAGGTCGAGTTCGACGGTCGGGATGCCCTCGCCGTCGCGCAGCGGACCGGCGAGCACCTCGCCGAGCGGGGAGACGACGACCGAGCCGCCGCCGGTCAAGACGGTGTCGGGTGCGTCGCCCTGGACGGGGTGGACGTCGGGGGGCAGCGCGTCGCGGCGCAGGTACTGGCCGGCGCCGAGGGCGAAGCACCGGCCCTCCAGGGCGATGTGCCGCATGGTGGCCTGCCAGGAGTCCCGGTCGTCCACCGTCGGGGCGCACCACAGGTCGACGCCCTTGGCGTACATCGCCGTACGGGACAACGGCATGTAGTTCTCCCAGCAGATACCGGCACCGAGGCGGGCGGTGCCGGTGTCGACGACCGGGAGGGTGGAGCCGTCGCCCTGGCCCCACAGGTGGCGTTCCGCGCCCGTCGGCACGAGTGCGCGGGGTGCAGGCCCAGGTAGCCGTCGGGGCCGAAGAACACCGCCACGCAGGAGAGGGTCCCGCCCTGCCGCTCGACGGCGCCGACGACGGCGTGGCAGCCGAGATCCCGCGTGACGGCGGCCAGGGTGTCGACCTCGGGGCCGGGGACGTCGATGGCGGCGGCGTGGTAGCGGCGGAACGGCTCACGGCCGGGCGGGGTCCGGCTGCCGACGGTGACGCCGAAGTACAGGCCCTTGGGGTAGCCGCCGAGGAACGCCTCGGGAAGGACGACGACCTCGGCGCCCCGGCCGGCGACGGCCACCCGGACGAGTTCCTCGGCGCGGACCAGGGCGGCCGGCGTGTCGAACAGCGGAGCGGACGCCTGGACGACGGCGGCGGTCACGGTACGCCGGGCCGGGGAGCGGCGACCGTCGAGGGGGACACGGGGGACCCGGGGGACACGGCGGACCCCGGGGAGGTGGGGGACGCGGGGGACGCGGGGGACACGGGGGCTGGGCTCGGCGGGGTCATGCATCAAGGTCAGGAACGCGGTCGGTCATCGAACAAGCCCATGTACGCACGCCACCGTGACGGCCGCCCCGGCCCCCCGCCGGCTCCGCCGCCTCGTCCGCGCCACCGAGCCGCCCGCCCCGGAACACCGCCGGACGGCCTGTCGTGACGTCGGCACCGTGGTGCCCGGTCACTGCGCCGGATCCTCCTCCGCGCGCCGGACCGCGTTCTTCACGGCCTGCTCCAGATCGTGCCGTGACATCCCCTCGCGCGCCGACTGTTCGGTCACCGCGGCCTGGAACGCCTCGGACGCCCGCCGCCAGGCCTGCCACTGGGCGTCGTACTCGTCACCGCACAGGCCGGCCAGTCTGGCGCGCTCCGCCTCGGTGGAACGTTCCAGCCTGAGCAGTTCGTCTGGAATGTCTGTCATACCTGGATGCTATGCAGGGTGTCATCGAGCCGCCCGTCCACGCTTCTCCCGGGCGCGCGCCGGGTGCTCGGCCTTCACCTTGGGGCGGACCGTGGCGCCGGAGGCCGGGCGCGATGTCCGGAAGCGCCGGATCGTGCCGTGATACTTTCGCGTTCAACAAAGTGCACCCGGAGGGGTCCAGGTTGACCAGTCCCGACCCGGCCGGCGCCCCGCGGCGGATCTTCATCGACAAGCAGAGCCCGAAGGCGTACCACGCCCTGGTGCAGACGTCCGAGGCGGTCCGTGCGGTCGCCGCCGAAGCGGGCCTGGACCGCGTCCTGGTGGAACTGGTGAACCTCCGTGTCTCGCAGCTCAACGGCTGCGCCTACTGCCTGCACCTGCACACCCGCGCCGCGCTGCGGGCCGGGGACACCCCGCAGCGCCTCGGCGTGCTCGCCGCCTGGCGCGACACCGAGCTCTTCACCCCCGCCGAACGTGCCGCCCTGGCCCTCGCCGAGGCGACCACGGCGGCGTCCGACGGCGCCGCACAGGACGCCGCCTGCGCGGCGGCGCGGGACGTGCTGACCGAGGACCAGATATCGGCGGTGGTCTGGGTGGCCGTCACGATCAACGCGTTCAACCGGGTCTCGATCATGAGCCGCCACCCGGTGCGGGCGGAAGGGTGAGGGGGCGGCTTGGCGGCTTCCGCGCGAGCCGGCCTCCGACGTTCGGCGCGCGACGGAGCGACTAACGTTCGGCGCATGACGGAACGACGCGCGATACTCAGCGGCTCCCCCTTCGAGGACCAGATCGGTTACGCCCGCGCCGTGGTCGACGGGGAGTGGGTGCATGTCTCCGGGACCACCGGGTTCGACTACGCCGCCATGACCATCTCCGACGACGTGGTGGAGCAGGCCGAGCAGTGCCTGTGGAACATCGGGACCGCCCTGGCCGAGGCGGGGTGCGGCTTCGCCGATGTGGTGCGGGTGCGCTACATGCTGCCGGACCGCGCCGACTTCGAGCCCTGCTGGCCGGTGCTGCGCCGCTGTTTCGGCGAGGTCCGCCCGGCCGCCACCATGATGGAGTGCGGCCTCGCCGACCCCCGCATGAAGATCGAGATCGAGGTCTACGCCCGCCGCCCCACCGTGGGCTGAACCACGCCACGCCCGGGGGCGGAGCCGCTCCCGGGTCCGGACCACCCGCGGCCCCCTGTGTGCACCGCGGGACAGAGGCGCAACCCCGACGCGCGAGCCGCCCACCGCGACGACGCCCCTTCCGAGAGGCCACCTCGGGTTGCCCGGCGCGCCATGCCGTCCATGCCGCCCATGCCGTCCATGCCGCCCATGCCGTCCGTCCATGCCGCCCATGCCGTCCATGCCGCCTGTGCCGTCCATGCCGCCCGTGCCGTCCGTGCCGTCCGTGCCGGAAGAGTCGGGGCCGTCGGACGCCTTCCGTCGGGGCGGGGCGGCCTCGTTCGGCGGGAATGATCGCGGCGGTGCCTATCCGGCCAATGTGGCGCGGCCCTGTCCGTCGGACCCGGCGTGGCGGCTGTCCGCTCCCGGTCACCGGCCGTCCGGCATCCGGGCGGTCACCGCCGCCCGTCACCAGCGCGTGAGGTCCCGGAGCCGGTCCGGCTCCCGCCCGTCCCGTCGACGCGTCAAACCGGAGCGCCGATGACCGGCGAAAGTCCGAAACCGCCCGCACGGCAGCGCTTTTGAAGCCCCTGGTGATTAACAGGTGAACGGTCACGGGAAGGTTCCGGTGCGTCGCCGACACGTGATCTTCGCCGGCCCGTCCGGACCGACGCGTGTCATCCGTCCGCTCCCGAGTCCCGAGGGGAGGTGCAGTGATGAAGCTCCTTTTCGCCCTTCGCAACCGCGTTGCCGCCACCAAGAGCCTCAAGGCCAACGCCTGGTACCTCTGGTACTGATGCGCGCATCACCACATGCGCCGACATCGTTGTCCGGCCGTACCGCTACGTGGTCCGGCCGGGCATCGGTGTCCCGTCGCCCCTTCCCCCGCAGTCCCCGCCCCGTACCGGAGCAGCCATGCCGCCGTCCTCCCTCGCGCGTCCGCGCGCCACCGTGTTCGCCCCACGGCTCGCCGCGCTCCTCGACGACCACCTGGGCCGGGACGTCTTCCGCCTCGAACCCGACACCGTCGGCGTCGCGGGGCACGAGGTCGCCGACCGCATCCTGGCCGCACGCCGGGCCACCGAGACCGAGCGCCCCACCTTCAAGCCGCTGCACGGCCGTTCCATCACCCGCACCGAGGCCTCGGCGGTCACCCGCACCATCGGCAACGACGTACGCGATGCCCTGGCCGGGCCCCGGCCGGAGTCCGTGGACCTCGCGGGCCCCTGGCCGCTGACCGGACACCTCTTCCTACGCGACCTGATACTCGGTCAGGACCCGCGCCGCCTGCGCATGCTGATGAGCCGGAACCTCGAACTCACCCCGAAGCTGACGTGGTCGGTGATCGCGGTCGGCGCCGCATTGCCAGGCTGGCCCCGGCCGGACGCCCGGCTCACCGGCCTCGGGAACCGCGCGGCGCGGGCGCGGGGCTACCAGGAGCGGCGCTACGCCATGGGCCTGTACCGCAGGGCCGCGGCCCCCGTGTGCTTCACCGTCTCCACGCTCGTGGCCAACGCCCTCTGGCTCGGCTCGCCGTTCGACGACGGCACCCCCAACCGGAACATCATCCTGGAGTCGCTGCGACTCCTGCCGCCCTCGTGGAACATTCTGCGCAACGCCTCACCCGAGTACCCGGCCGTCGACGGCCGCATCGGCGAGCGGGACGACATCCTGCTGCTGCCGCTGCTGTCGCATCGGGACCCCGCCCTGTGGGACGACCCCGATGCCTTCCGGCCGGAACGCTGGGACCGCCTGGACCCCGACACCACTCCGGGCTACCTGCCCTTCGGACACTCCTCGGAGCGCTGCTGGGGGCGGCACATGGTCATGCCGCTGGCCGAACTGCTGCTGGACCTGGTCCGCGACTCCGGGCTGGTGGTGGATCCCGGCCAGCGGGTGGGCCGGGTGCCGCTGCTGGGGCTGCTGGGCGTGGAGGAGGTGCGGCTCACGCGGCCGCGCCGGTGAGGGCCGGCCGGGGGAGCCGCCAGCCACGCAGTAATGTCAGGTAGCCTGACATTACTGCGTCGGAACCGGAGGCCCCGCATGACCATCGAGTACGCCACCCGCCACCGCGCCCGCTCCTTCATCCCGCCGGAGCCGGGCACGCCCTACTTCGTCGAGAAGGGCCTGGGCGACCGCGCGCACCTCTTCGGCGACCTCGTCACCATCTACGCGGGCGGCGAGCAGACCGAGAACACCTTCAACTTCTTCACCTGCGAGGGCCCGAAGGGGGAGCTGATCCCCGCCCACTCCCACGCGGACACCTACGAGGTCTTCTTCATCACCCAGGGCGCCGTGCGGCTCTTCGTGGAGGACCTGGCGGGGGAGCAGTACGAGAAGCTGCTCACACCCGGGGACTTCGGCTTCGTCCCGAAGAACTGCCCCCACGCCTACCGCATGGAACGCCACCACTCACAGGTCGTCGGCGTCGCCGCCGGACCCGGCGGCACCTTCGAGCGGTTCTTCGAGACCCTCGGCACACCGGCCGACGAACTCGGGTTGCCGGCCCAGCCGTTCGTCCCCGACCCGGACAGGTTCGCGACCGTGCCCGGACAGTACGACGTCCGCTTCCTGCCCGGCCACCGGTGGCACACCGGGAACTGACGGCCGTACCGTACGTCGACGCGCTGTCGGCGGGGGTCCTGGCCGGCACCCTCTACGCACCGCTGCGGGTCGCATCACCGGCGCACCGCCCCGTCGCCCTGTTCGGTCTGCTCGGCATGACGCCGGAGCCGCGGTGAGCCGGCCGGCGGACTCCGGGCGGCGAGCCGGTGCCGCCCGGCCTCCGCGCCGCCGGTCCCGCCGTCACCGCGGGTGCTCCGACGGCGCCGCCCGCCCGGCCCTCGGCCTGTGCTCGCCCGCACCGCCCCTGCCGATCTGGCCGGGCCGCGGGACCGTCCCGGACGGTTCGGCCTCTTCGCCTCGCCGCTCCTCCCCGGCATCGACGGCGCCCTCGCCGGGATCGCCCACGCCTTCGACCCGCTCCACGCCGACGGCGTCGTACCGGAGCCCCACAACCACCGCGTCCACCTCGGTGACCCGCGCCCACGGCGTCCACCTCGGTGACCCGCGCCCGGAACCCGTCCTCGCCGGGCCGAACCGGCGCCGGGCCGAACCGGCGCCGGGCCGAACCGGCGCAGGGCCGTGTCACCCGGTACGAGTCCACCGGCCTCACACCCCCCTAGCCGAGGACCACCCACCGGGCCGCTCCGGCCCGCACGCCCCCGCCACCATCGAGGCCCTGCCGCCCGGTCCGGCCCCCGCCGACGTCCCGCAGGCACCGCCGTTCCCGGTCCGGTACGGCACCCGGGACGAGCTGGTCCCCGCGCCCGGGGCGAGCGGCTCGTGCGAGCCCAGCGGGCCGAGCGGGTCCCGGTCGACCACGACGTGCCCGTAGCCGGCGCGGACCACCTGTGGGCGGGACTCGCGGAGGGCGGGGTCGAGCGGTGCTCCGCCGGGACGGCCGCGTTCCTCGCCCGTCACCGCGCCGGAGGATAATCACCGGGTCCCCGATCGTCCGAGGAGCCATGAGTCATCGCGCCGCCAACCTGCCCCAGCTGCTGTCCGAGGCCCGCCGCTGGTTCGAGGAGGCCCTGTTCGCCAGCATGGAGGCGGCGGGTGAGCAGCCCGTGACGACCGCGCAGGCCTCCGTGTTCGCGATGCTCGACGCCGAGGGCACCACCATCTCCGAACTGGCCCGGCGGACCGGCGTCACCCGGCAGACGACCCATCAGGCGGTGCACGGACTGATCGGCATGGGGCTGCTGGAACAGGTGCCCGACCCCGGGTCCGCACGCCGGCGCCTGATCCGGACCACCGCGGAGGGCCGGCGTGTGCACGAGCGGGCCCAGGCCACCATCACGGTGATCGAGTCGGCCCTGGTCGAGCGCATCGGGCCGGGCCCGGCCCGCGCCCTGCGCGACGCGCTGACCTCCGACTGGGGTGCGCCCCCGCTCGTCGCCGCCCCTTGAACCGCCTCACGTCGCGGGCTGCCGCTCCTCCGCCGGAACCGGCAGCACGACGATGCGCTGGACGGCCCGGCTCAGGACCAGCACACCTCCGATGATCAGCAGGGCACCGCACACCTCCGGAACGAGCCACCAGCCGGTGCGGATCCGCTCCTCGAAGAGGGTGATGCCCAGGGCCAGGCTCACCACCGCGTCGCCGATGGTCAGCGCGGGCTGCGCCGCGGCCAGCGGACCGGCCTGCAGCGCGTTCTCCAGCAGGAGCACGGCACAGACGCCGGCGAGCGCGAAGCCGTACGTCTGCCAGGACCGCAGGAACGCCGTGAAACCCTCGTCGGAGAAGGTGCCGCTGGCCGACTTCAGCAGGGCGGCGGTCAGGGCGTTGCCCGTCGCGGAGGCGGTGGCCAGCAGCGCGGCGCGCCGGGCCGGCGGACGTCCCCGGCCCGCCAGGAGAACGGCCACGGCCATGACTGCGGCACACAGGCACACGGCCGGGATCCACCGGTCGAGGGGCGCCTGGTCGGTCGCGCCGTGCGGAGCCGCCGCGACGAGCAGCACCGCGAGGCCCGCCACGCAGCCGCCGACACCCCACCAGCCCGAGGGCGGCAGCCGCCGGTGCATCAAGGGCGCGGCGACGAGCAGCGCGAACGGCAGCTCCAGGATGAACAGCGGCTGGACCAGCGCGAGCGGGCCGTTGACGAGGGCGAGGCTCTGGAACAGCGCGGCGCAGATCACACCGGCCATGCCGATCATCCAGAACGGCCGGCGCACCAGCTCCGCGAGCAGCCGGACCCCGCCGCGGCTGCTGGCCGAGGCGGCCTTGCGCTGGAACGCGGTGCCCACGGCGTTGCTCGCCGCTCCCGCGACGGCGAACGCCGCGGCCAGTTCGATCACGACCATCTCCCGCCTGCCGGCAGACCTCCGGGAGGAGGATCGGGTCCCTTCAGCCTACGAAAGGCACCGCCGCGCCGCTCAGCTCCGGCCGGCCGGGTGAAGGGCTGCCTCCGCCGCGTGCACGCGCCACTCCTCCACGGTCTCCTGCTGGTGTGCGGCCCGGTCCAGGAGCGTGTCGAGCAGTACGGGGTCCAGGCGCCCGTCGGTCGCGGCGAGCCGGCGAAGAGTCGCCCAGCCGGCCGCCTTGCCCTCCACCCCGAGCCGCAGCGCCTCCAGTTCCAGCACGGTGCTGAGCGGAGAGCGCCGCACCAGGCGTCCGTTGCCCTTCACCCGGGCCGCCTTCTCGGCCGTCCAGCCCGCCCAGACCTTGTAGTGGCGCACCGGGACGTCCAGGTCCCGCATGATCTCCAGCAGCGTCTCCCGGTCCTCGTCGATCTCGACGGCGACGGGACCGAGGGCCCGGCCGAGCGCGGAGCCGCGGGAGGCGCGGGCCAGATGACCGATCCGCTGGCTCCCCGCGGTGGCTCCGGCCAGGTGGTCGTTGAGATAGACACCGAGCAGTTTCCTGTCGGTGCCGCCGGTGGACCCCAGCCCGGGCGTACCGGACCGTTCCGGTGTGTTCATGGCAGGTCTCCTTCGTGGCTTCCCCGGCAGGGGGCGGGGGCGGCGCCCACGGCGTCCGGCCGCGCGGGGCGCGCCGACCGTCGTCGTGACGCGTACCAGGCTCGGCGTGCGGGGCGCCGAGCCGAAACCGAAGCGGACGGCGGGCTCGACGGGGGCCAGGGGGCCGAGGTCCCGCCCTTCGAGGACGACGCTCGCCGCGGTGATCCGGTGCAGATCGCGCGCGCCGTACCACTCGCGCCGGCCGCCGCCGGCACTTCCGCGGGTCCGCACTCCGAGCAGCACCCGGGCCGGCGGATCGGTCACCACCGTCCAGCGGGCCGAGGCGGCCAGCGCACCGGGGACGGCCCGCAGCAGGACCCCTGGCAGACCCCTGCGGCCGACGGTCAGGCGCAGGTCGAGGAGCGAACCGGCGGTGACCGCCCACCGGTCCCCGGTGACGCGGACCCGCACCGGTACGACCCGCACCTCGTCGAAGGCGTAGGTGCCGGCGATGAAGTCCGCGGTGCGCCGGGTCGGGGCCAGCAGCAGGCGGTGACCGTCCTCCCGCTCCAGCATCACGTCGCTGAAGGGGCCGAACGGCGAGCACGGCCAGTGCCCGAGCACCAGCCGGGTCCCGGACGCGGTCCCGATGCCGGCGATCCAGCCGTCGAAGCGGAGCCGGCCGGCCCGGTCCGGCCCGGGTGCGGGCGCGTTCATCCGTCCCGGGCGGCACGGTCGCGGACCCGGCCGCCGAGTCCCGCCGGACGCGGAGCGCCCAGCCGTACCTT
Organism: Streptomyces sp. NPDC029151; assembly: GCF_055564315.1. Lineage (NCBI taxonomy): Bacteria > Bacillati > Actinomycetota > Actinomycetes > Kitasatosporales > Streptomycetaceae > Streptomyces > Streptomyces sp. NPDC029151. Next base: position 32,962 of record NZ_JBVHWQ010000001.1, on the reverse strand, counting down.
CCGCACCCCGTCCGAGAAGTGCGCGACCGGCTCAGTCACGGGCGGCAGCCCCACCCTCCGGGCGTGGGCCTCCTCCAGCACCATGAGACACGCCTCGCGCGGCGGCCAGGGGGCGTGCTCGACGGGAGTCTGCGACAGTGAGCCGCGGCGCCGGGTGAACGCCCGCCGGCGCGAGGCCGGCCACACGTCCGGCCGGCTGGGCCGGATCGGCTCGCCCGGCCGTACGGCCATGCGGCACCCGGGACGGCCGCCCCGCCGGGCGCCGGCGTAGTGCACCGCGTCCTCCCGCCGCGCCGGCTCCGGACGCCCGACGGGGTACGGCACCCCCGCCACGCCCACGGCCGGCATCACCGGGCAGACCACCTCGATCCTCGGGAACCACGGCACCTCCCGGCCTCCCTGCCCTCGCCCGGAGGTTCGCCGAGCGGCCTCCGCGAACGGGGGCAGGCCCACCCGCGACCCCGGCCGGCACACACCGGTCATGAGGAACGGCGTGAGGCTCACCCAGGCCGAACCGCCGTCCGCGTCGACGGCGAGCCCGCGCGGCAGCAGGGGCCGGACCCGGGCGGGCGGCAAGGCCCAGTGCACAGGCATCCGGGTCAGCCGGCCGGCCCGCAGCGCCGGGACGTGCACACGCCGCCGGGGTCCATACGACACCACGCGCACCGACTCCCCAGGCGCGGGGCGCCGAAACCCGGCGCCCCGCGTCGGACCGGCCCGCCCGCCCCGGGCGCCGGGCTCAGGTGGCGCGCGTCCCGCCGCCCCGGCGGATGCGGCCCAGCAGGTCCCGGTGGTAGGCCGCGAGCTGGCCGGCCGGCACCGGGGCGGGGCTCCCGGCCAGCGTGTACCAGGTGTCACCGCCGGAATGCTGGATGGCGACCCGCACACTGCGGCCGTCGGGCAGGAGGATCGTCGCGACGGTGAGATCACCGGTGATGACGCCGACCTCGTCGGTCAGCGCCCCACCGGGACCGGCCGTGACACGGTCGACGTAACGGTCGATGCTGGGAGGGTTGTTCATGGGGCGCAGGTTTCCACCAACCCGACCGGGATGCCCCGCACCGCGCGGGCGGCACGCACCGCTGTCGCCGCGTTGGAGGTGCCCCGGCGGGATCGGCCGGCCTTCAGCCGAACAGCGGGAGCCGCTCCGCCACCGCCCCCAGGGCGGCGCGCTCGGCGTCCGTGGGCGCGGCCCGCCCGGTGCCCACGCGCGCGTACCTCTCGTCGCTCCACTCCACCGGGGCGGGCCGGCCGAGGAGGCCGTCCAGCGTGGTGCGCACCGCCGCCAGGCCCTCGGGCGAGGGCCCGGGGGCGTGCGGGAGGTGGACGGTCAGATCGAGGTGGTGGACGGTCGCCTCCACCGCCAGCGTGGTGATCAGGTCCCCGGCCGTCAGCACGTGCCCCTGCGTGGCCACCCGCAGCCCGGGATCGGCCGCCTCCGCCGCGTGCACGGCCGCCGCCAGCGTCTCGAGATACAGCTCCTGCATCTGGCCGAAGACCAGGAACATGCTCCCGTTCACCCGCACCCACCGCCGGCCGTTCGCCGCCCCGGCGGTGTCGGGCCGCCAGCCCTGCCAGTAGCTCACCGCATCCCGGTCGACGGGCCCGTCCGACGGGGTGTGCAGGGCCACCAGCCCGCGCTGGGCGTCCTGCAGACAGTGGAACACCAGATCACGGACCGCCCAGCCCGTGCAGCCCGTCGGCAGCCAGGACTCCTCGTCCCCCAGCCCGGCGACGACAACCGAAACGGCCTCGTAGGCGGCGCGCAGGACCCGCGCCGGAGTCGGGGTGTTCACTGGGCTCATCGTCTCCTCGGACGTCTGCTGTGGCCGGTCGGGTGATCGTCGACGCGGTGGGCGGACGGAACGTCCGGCCTCGGCCGACAGGTCTCAGCCGTCGCCGTCGACGGCGTACCTCTGCGATCCTGCCCGCAGGTTCGCCTGCGCCCTGCGGTACGCCCGCCGGCTGGGGACCTCCGCCTTGGTGTTCTGCTCGTCCCGGCGGGCGGTCAGCTCGGCCAGGGCCCGACGGGCCTCGTCCGGCGTCCAGTGGGCGAGGTCGATCTCCCGGTGCTGCCGCGCGGCCGTCTGGATCTCCAGGTAGGCATTGGCGGACGCGGCTGCCTGCGCGGTGCGCTGCGGCGCGTTGACGGTGGTGAGAACGGCCCCGAGGCCCGAGGCGACCAGGGCGAGGATGCCGGCCGCCGTCCGGCCGGTGGACTCCACGAGGGCGGTGGTACCCGCTACGGCGGCGAGCAGGGTGGCCGGGACACCGAGCAGCAGATGTACGGCACGCCAGCGTTTGGTCTCCTCGAACTGACACTGTGCGCTGTACATGGCGCTCTCCTCGATACGCCGCAGTTCGGTCTCGATGGCCCGGCGGCGGGTGTCGCCGTCGGGCCCGGCCGGTTCGTCGCTGTCCACGCGTTCACGATAGACGGCGGCCTCGGCCGGACGGGAGCGAATCGCCTCCCTGGGCACGGCAGTTGCCTCACGTCCGCCCGGACTCGTACGCGGCGAGGACGGCGTGGGCCGGATGGTGCGGAGGCAGGCCGTCGATCATGTGGTGCCACTGGGACAGGGTGACCCGCTCGTTGGCCGGGAGGGACGCCTCCAGCTCGTGGGGGCGTACGCGGTCCAGGAACCGCAGCGGTACGGGCGGTCCGTCCAGATCGACGTCGAAGGTGGTGCCCGGCACGCGGACGGCCAGGAAGCCGTACAGGGAGCCCGGGAAGGCGCTCAGCGCCATCCAGAGGCGGGTGCCCGGCGCGTCGGAGCCGTCGGGCCCGTCGGTGACGGTGGCCGGGCGCAGGGTCACCGGGTGGAAGAGCGGTCCGTCGGCGAGACGGCGGACGGGCTGCGCCGGCTCGTCCTCGATCTCCGTCTCGATCTCCAGCAGGCCGCCCGCGGTGACCGTGAGGCCGGTGGTGACCGGCCAGTCCTCGACGATCTCGGTGCGGCGGCCGGCCGGTGCACCGGACGACGCCCGCAGCACGAAGTCCGGGTCGAGGCGCCTTCTGAACACGACCGGCGCCACCGGGCCGGTGCCCCGCAACCGCGTCGCGGCCAGGCCCGCGCTGTGGTGCAGGGCCCGGTCCGCCGCCGCGAGCGCGTCGGCGAGGCCGGCCAGGGCGTGCCGGGCCGTCCGGGGCAGACGGCCGGTCTCGGCGGCCAGGACGCCGCTGAGCAGATGCGCGGCCTCCCGGCCGAACCAGGGGCCGGACCGCCCGCCGCGCAGACCGGCCTCCAGCACCTGGAGGGGCCCGGCGAGCGAGGCGGCGGCCGGAGCGAACCAGTGGCGCAGCCCGCCGGCCGGCGGCGGAACGGCGTCGGCGGCCGCCCCGCCCGCCTCGGCGCGCAACAGGGCGGCGGCCGAGTCCGCCGTGGCCGTCACCCGCTCCCACGGCAGGCAGTGGAACAGCTCGGGCGGCGCCTGCGTCTCCCGGGCGACGCGGTACAGGAGGAAGTAACGCAGGGCCGGGCTCTCCGCGCGCAGGGCCGCCACTGTCGCCGGATCCGCCGGCAGCGCGTCCCACGCGCTCTCCAGACGGGCGACGAGAGCGGCGCCCGCCTCCGACACCGGGACGGGACCGCCGAAGTCGTCCAGTTCCACGACCGTGGTGCCGTCGGGGGCGCGCAGGGCCAGGGCCCGGCACGCCTCGCCCTGCCAGGGGACGACGGCACTGGTGCGCGTCCAGGCCTGCTCGGTGAAGCGCCGCAGTGTACGGGCGTCGGTGCGCTCGCTGCCGTCGTTGACGGCACCGAGCCCCGAGCCGGCGGCCCGTAACCGGGCGATCCAGTCGCTGAGCGGCCTGTGGACGGGCAGGGGGCGCGACGGGCGACCGGTCTCGTTCATGCCGCCTCCGTGAGCAACCGGGCGTGCGGCCGGGCGGCGACGGGGCCGAGCCGCTGGACGGCCTCGGCGACGGCGGGTGCCGTGGGATCGGGCACGCAGTGCTCCCACAGGGCCGCCAGGTGGTGCCAGGTCTCGGGACCGCGCGCGTCGATCCGGTCGAGCAGGTCGGCGGGCAGCGCCCGGGCCCAGGCGCACAGCGGTTCGTCGTCCGGTTCCCCGGGACGTCGCTGCCAGCGCAGCAGGAACTTCAGCCCGCGCAGCAGCACTTCGGCACGCGCCGAAGGGTCGGTGGAGGCCAGTGCGGGGGCCAGGCGGCGCGGGACCCGGCGGGGCTCGTCCCCCAGGTCGTCCAGGGCCTGTCCCAGCGGGTCGAGCACGAGGTCGCGCAGCGGGTCGTAGAGCAGGGTGTTGACGGTCAGGTCCCGTTGCCGGCTGTCCTGGAGCAGGTCGCTGCCCGTCGCCGGGAAGCGGGTGGCCTCGGGTGGCAGACCGAGGCCGCGGTAGTCGAGCGTGGGTCCGTGCGTGCGGGCGACGGGGTCGAGGACCGCGCAGGTGAGCGTGGCGGGGTTGAAACGCTGGACGTGCTCGGCGCTGAGGCCGTCGAGGTCCAGCACGGCGCGGGCCGCCTCGGTGAACGCTCCGGCCGGCGCCGTCCCGGTGAGGTCCAGGTCGTTGACGCCGCCGGGCACGGCACCGGTCACGACGTCGCGGGGTGCGCCCCCGCTGAGCCAGCTGTCATGCCCCGACGCCGCCAGGTGCTCGATCAGCGGAGCCGCGAAGGGCAGGGAAAGAGGTCCGTGCAGCAGCTCCTGGAACCGGCCGGCGAGACCGGGACGGATGTCGTCGGGGCGGCGGACGCGGCCCGGTTCGAGCTGCTCGCAGGGGTGCGGGCCGGTCCTGGTCAGGCTGGGGTGGTCGGCGGGGTCCGTGCTGCGCAGCGGCGGGTGACCGGCGTCCTCCTCGCCGCCGAGGACGAGCTGGTCGTCGCGGGCGGTCGGCAGGGTCCTGGCGGTACAGGCGAAGCCCACGACCGGCCGGTCCTCGACGGTATCCCCGGTGAGGATGGGTGCCGTCCCTGCCTCGCCCCGCTGTCGGGGCAGGGACGGCATGCCGGTGACACCCCTCACCCGGCGGCCAGTCCGGTCCATCGCGCGGTCCCTCCCTCGAGGCGAACGGTCAGTGGCACGGTTACGGCGTCCCCGGGGGTGTAGGCGGACCCGCTGTAGTCGAGACCCGGTGCGAGGCCCGGTTTCAGGCCCAGGACGGCGGCGTCCCGCAGCCGTTGCGGCGTACAGCTGATGTCCGTGTCCGGCTCGTCCACGCAGGTCGACGGGTTCGGGTAGAGGAGCTCCTCGGTGGTGGAACGCCGCGGGTGGGTGCGGATCGCCCGCAGGACCGCACGGGGCCCGCCGCCGGTGCGGATCCAGCGGCGCTCCGCAGCGGAGCACGGGTCGCACAGCGCCACGAGTCGCTTCGTGTCTCCGCGGACCGCCGCGTCCTCGATGTCCCCGGCCAGCTTCCGCACCGCGGCGGGCAGCCGGGCGCCGTGGTCGTCCTCGGCCGTCACGCCCTCCGACGGCTGCCGGGCCGCTGCGGGCGGCCGTGCGGCGGCGCTCTCGGCGGGAGTGAGCGCGAACAGTGAGACACCCCGTGCGAGCACGAGCTTCCGGCCCCCGCCGGTCAGGGTGAGGGTGCCGGTGGGACTGTCGCTCGCCGTACCGCGGCGGACGTGTGGGTACACCGGGTCTTCGAGGCGTACTACCCTGCCGTCACCGCCCAGGGCGATGCCCAGCATGCCGCTGCCGAGATAGGTCCACCGGCCGTCGCGCAGATAGTAGGAGACGGTCCTCTCCCGGGTCATGACCTGGCAGTTGGGCATCGGGCTGAAGGTGGCGGTGACACCGTCGCCCGCCCAGGCGAGGGACGTCACCAGGCGTGCCTCGGTCACGAGAGCGTGGCGGAACGCGGGATCGTGCGGCATCGGGCGGCCGGGCTCGCCGCTCCTCGTGCCGGGATGGGTGAGGACGCTCTCCATGCTCCAGCAGGCACCGCCGGAATCGTGGCTGGCCCACGCCAGTTCCGGGCCGTCGGGCTGCCGTTGGGCGCCGGCGAACGTGGTGCGGCCCTTCGCCGTGAGGAGCCGGCGGACACGGCCTTCGCGGTCGGCCAGGGCGAGGGTGCCCTCGCCGCGGGCGACGCCGGGACCGTCGACAAGCGGTGAGAACAGGACCACGTCGTCTCTCCCGCCGGCGGCCAGCTGGGCGTACGGCCGCTGACGTGTGGCGAGGGCGATGCGCCGCGGACCGTCCGAGGCCCGGAAGAGCAGCAGGGAACTCCCGTCGACGCTGAGAGTGACGGCGTCGTGGCCGAGAAAGCCGATGCCGCTGCACGGGCAGGGCCGTGAGGTCTGCCGACCGGTCCGTACGTCCAGGAGGTGGATCTGCCCGGTTCCGGAATAGCCGTCGGCATCGAGCCAGGCCAGTGACCGCCCGTCGGGTGACCAGGCGAACTGCGACGGCCACGTGTCGAGTCCGCTGAAGGAGTCCTCACCGGGCTGCACCTCACCCGCCTTCCACGTGCGGCCGGCGGCGTCGGCGGCGAAGACCGCGTGCTCGGCCGGCCGGAGGAAGGCGACGACAGGGTGCCGTCGGTCGGGTTGCCCGGTGGGGGAGGCGGAGGCGCCGGCCCCGGGAGCCCGGGATGTGCCGTCGTCGGCCGAGGTGCACGCGGCCGCGGCCAGTGTCAGGGCCAGGGCAAGGCCGAGACACCGGGCGCGGCGGCGTTCTGAGAGAGGCATGAACGGCTCACTTCCTTCCGGCGCACAGGTCGATGTAGGCGTGGCGGCCGCCGATCTGGGTGCGCCACTCCCGAGTGGTGAGACCGGAGTTGCCGGTCCAGTGGCACATCTGCCGCCTCCAGTCGATGTCGGCCACCTGCCACAGGTTCACGGGCCCGGCGACCTCGCTGTCCGTGACCGGGCGGGTCGCTCCGGCGAGGAAGTCGCCGTTGGGCGACCAGTCCAGGCGGGTGATGTCCGTGCCGCCCGAGCTGTGCAGGGTCGGCAGGGCCTGTTGGCCGGTGGCGGTGTCGTAGACGAGCACCTGGTCCGCCACCGCTACCGCGAGGTGACCGCCGTCGGGGGAGAGGGCCATCGCTTCCGGGGCCGTGGTGGTGTCCGGCAGGGTGAGGGAGTCGCCGGTCTCCTCCAGGTTCGCGTCGCGGAAGCGTACGGTGCCGTCCGCGCCGAGCACGGCGACACGGGAGCCGTCGCGGCTCCAGGTCACCTGCGCGGCGCCGGGGGCGTCGACGCGGCGGGTCGTCCGGGTGACCAGGTCCGTGAGGGCGATGCGGGGCCCGTCCTTGCCGCCGTCCTCCAGCGCGAGCGCCCGTGTGCCGCTCACTGCCAGGCCCGAGCCCGCGTGGAGATCCACGGTCGCCACGAGCTTGAGGGTGCTGGTGGACCAGAGGGCGAGCGGTCCGGTGGCGTGCCGGGCGACGAGCAGGTCCGCGCCCGGCACGAAGGCGGTGGCCGTGAACCCGCGCCGGCCCGGGTCGGCGGCGCCCCGGTCCAGCTGCGGTGCCTGGAGGGCCCGGCGCGGGGTCGCGTCGTGCTTGCCCCAGACGCTGACGACGGACTGGTCTCGGTACCGGCCCGCGGCCACGGCGTAGGTGCGGTTCCGGGCGGCGTCGAGGATCTCGAAGGTCCCCGAGCCGTAGTCCTCGACGTGGGCGTAGGGCTGCTGGACCGGGTCGCGTTCGATCTTGGGCCGGTCCGCGGGATCGATGGTGAACAGGCCTTTGGAGCCGCCGCCGTCACCGGCTGCGAGCAACAGCAGTCCGTCAGGCCCGAAGGACACCACGGTCGACTGGTCCGCGGGGGTCAGGCTCAGCGGCCCGGGCCGCCGGTCGAGGACGTTCACCCGGCCGCCGCGCCCACCCGTCACCACGGTGTACCGGTCCCCGACCGCCACGGTGACGGCGAGGCCGCCGCGCGGCGTCTCCATGTCCCGGCCGACGGCGACGTCGTCGCCGGTGCCGACCGGTACGAGCGCCGTGCCGTCGTCACCGGCGATCGCCACGGTGCCGGGCTCCTGGGCCATGGAGCGCGGCGCGTAGTCGAGGCCTCCCACCGGGTAGGCCAGTTGCCGGTGGCGGCGCCGGTCCCAGGCCTGCACCCCGCGTGGTGTCGAGAGGAACACCGTCGTGTCACTGGCGGCGATCTGCGTCGCACCGCCCTGGACGTCGGTGAAGGGGATCTCGGTGGAGACCTTGTGGCTGTCCAGGCCGACGGCGGCGACGGACCCGGAGGGGAGCAGCAGCAGTGCCCGGTCCTCCGCGCGGGGCTGACCGGAGTGCTCCGGCGGCGGGCTGGGCGCGGCCGTGGCGTCGACGACGGGGCTGATGCTCAGCAGGCCGGGGAGGCCGTCCGGCAGGATGTCACGGAAGCGCCGGCAGGACGTCTGCCGGAGCGTGGTGGTGTCGTACTGGGCGATGCTGCCGTCGTCCCGCACCTCGACCAGTCGCACGCCGCTGTTGACGAACGCCGTGGCGACGGGTCGGCTGCCCGTTCCGGCGCAGGTGGGCGCCGGGAGTCTGCCCATGCGCCGGGGGACGGGTTGCAGCACCGAGTAGACGCTCACCCCTCGGTCGTCCCGAGCCGCGAGCAGCCCGCTGGCGTGGTCGAGGACGAGGTCGGTGGCCGCCCCGGCGGCCTTCCCGAGCGGTTTGCCGGTCAGGAGGTCCCAGGACTTCAGGTAGGGATCGTCGCCGGTGGTGTACACGCGCCCGTGCCGGTCGTCCACGGCGACGCTCGTCACCTCCGCCGGGCTGACCTGCCAGGACAGCCGGACACCGGAGTTGGCCTCCAGTACGTCGCGCATCGCCTGGACGGCGCCGGGGGTGTCGGACTCGATGGTGTAACCGGCCAGGGCGAGCAGACCGGCGAGCCGCGGATCGGTCTGCCGCAGCATCATCGCCCGGGCCGCGAGGTCGGCGGCGAGTGCCTTGCGGCTCTCCTTCTCACTGTCCGCGCTGACCTGCTGGACCACGACCACCGCGAGTACGACGACCGCGCAGAGGACGGACAGGGCCGTGAGGCCCCACCGCCTGACGACCGGGAAGTCCCAGACGCGTGCCTTGCTCGCCGCTTCCGAGACGGTGGCCGCGAAGAGGAGGCGGTCCGTGGTGCCCTTGGGCTGGGCGCGCAGGGCAGCGTCCCGGTCCGCCGCGGGGACGACCACGTTGGCGCCGTCGGCCACGGCCTGGAGCTTGGCCGGGTAGCCGCCGACGGACACCAGGGATCCGGGCCGGGCCGCGTCGAGGCCGCCGACCAGCGCGGTGCGCGGGTTGATCCGCCGCAGGGCCGGCGGCCGTAATCGGCGCGTGGTCCGTGCGGCCTCTCCGAGCAGGATCGCGAAGGCGCAGCCGAGGGAGTTGTCCTCCACCATGCCGACCACGCCGTCCGCGTGGGTCAGCGACCACAGCACCGTCACGGTGACGTCGGCGCCGCGGGTGGCCCAGGCGTCGCTCAGCGACTGGCGGAAGCGTTCGTCGCCGCGGAAGCCGCCCATGGAGCGCGGGTCGGGCAGGAGCGCCGGCGGTCCCTGCGGCAGTACGGCCGCGGTGAGCGTGCCGCGGACGCCGCCCCGGCCGTCGTCGAAGAGGACCGTCAGTTCGGCCGCCGGACGGGGCGGCGGCAACGCGCCGTCGAGGGCCAGCAGCCAGGTCAGGGCCGGCAGGGTCAGGTCCCGGTCCGCGGGGGAGACGGCGTCCAGCAGACGGTGGAGGCGGGTGGCGTGTCCGGCCGCGCCGGATTCCAGGAGGGGCTGTGCCGCGGCGGGCGCGTGGTCGGGGAGGGCGTGGTGGTGGCGTAACCAGAGCAGTCCGGTCGTCAGCTCGTCGGTGGCGCGACCCGCGTCGCCCACCAGAGCCAGCCCCATGGCGGCGGACGCCCGGAGCGCCTGCACCGCGGCGGGTTCGTCCTCCAGGAAGGGGGCCCTGCCCACGAGCGTGCGCACGCACGAGGCCGCGGCCGCGCGGGGCATGAGCAGGCGGTGCAGGGGGGTGTACGTGTCGCGCAGGGTGCGCAGCGCGTCGACGTCCTCCGCGGCCACGAGTCCCTGGAGGTGGGTGAACACGGGCTGGCGAGGCGACAGCAGGGCACGGGTGGTGCGCTCCCGCTCGCGCAGCGGGGGCATGGCATGCGTCAGCGCGGCCACGTCCACGACGTCCGAAGACGCGTCGGCCGCAGGAGAGAGCCCGTCCGCCACCTGGGACGGCTCGTTCACCGACTGCTCCACCCGCACCCCCGTTCACCCGGACCGCGCACCCCCGCACCGGCCCGGCGGTTCCATTCTGGCAAGGGTGGCATCGTGTGTCCGGCCGGACGCGGAACCGCGTCCGGGCTGCGCGGAACGCCGTCGGGCCGTGCGCCCGTTCACACCCGGCTGGAGGTCGCCGTGTCCGCGGACAGCCGCTGGGCGACGTAGATCGGGATCACCGACAGCAGGACCAGTACGGCGGCCACGACGTTCACCACCGGGGCCTGCTGCGGCCGGGTCATGTTGCCGAAGATCCAGATGGGCAGGGTCTCGATGCCCGGCCCCGCGGTGAAGGTGGTGACCACGATCTCGTCGAAGGACAGGGCGAAGGCGAGCAGGGCGCCGGCCAGCAGCGCGGAGCGGACGAGCGGGAAGGTGATGTCCGCGAAGGCGCGGAAGGTGCTCGCGCCGAGGTCCATGGCCGCCTCCTCGTACGCGCGGGAGGTACGGCGCAGCCGGGCCACCACGTTGTTGAAGACGACGACGATGCAGAAGGTGGCGTGCCCGACGATCACCGTGAACAGTCCGAGGCCCACGCCGAGCGGCTCCAGGACCGTGCTGAAGGCCGAGTTGAGCGCGATGCCGGTGACGATGCCGGGCAGCGCGATCGGCAGGACGACGACGAAGGAGACGGTGTCGCGGCCGAAGAAGCGGTGGCGGGCCACGGCGAAGGCGACGAGGGTGCCGAGGACCAGCGCGATGGCGGTGGCCCCCAGCCCCGCCTTCACCGAGGTCCACAGGGCGTCGCGGGCGCCGGAGTTGTGCGCGGCCACCGACCACCAGTGCACCGTGAGCCCGGGTGGTGGCCAGCCCGCGCTGCGGTCCGGGTTCAGGGAGTTGACCAGGACCAGCAGCAGCGGGACGTAGATCACCGCGAAGCCGAGCCCGGCGCCGATGCGCAGGGCGGTCCGCGCGGTGCGGCTGAGATGCATGGTGCTCTTCTCCTCGGGTGCCGGGAGGTCCGGGTGGCGTGGGGACTGCAGGCTTGGGGACTACAGGCTTGAGGACTACAGGCTTGGGGACTACAGGCTGTCGAGGGCGCCCGTGCGGCGGACCGCCAGCAGGTACAGGACGATCACGGCCACCGGTACGGTGCCGAGCGCGGCGGCCATGGGCAGGTTGAGTTCGATGTTGGAGTACACGAGGTTGCCGATCAGCTGGGTCTTCCCGCCGACGATCTGCACGGTGATGTAGTCGCCGAGGCTGAGCGAGAAGGTGAAGACGGAGCCGGCGGCGACCGAGGGCAGGACCAGGGGGAGGACGACCGAGCGGAAGGTACGGGCCGGCCGGGCTCCGAGATCGGCCGACGCGTCCAGCAGGTTGGCCGGGAGCTGTTCCAGGGCGGTGTGGACCGGAAGGATCATGTACGGCAGCCAGAGGTACGTCAGGGTGAGGACGGTGGCGGGCAGGCCGTAGCCGGGGCCGCTCAGTCCGAACGGTGCGAGCATCCAGTCGGCGAGGCCGCCCTCGGAGAGGATCAGCCGCCAGGCGTACACCTTGACCAGGTAACTCGCCCACAGCGGGGTGAGGATGGCCACGACGAGCAGCGGGCGCCACTTCGGCCGGGCCACGCGGGCGGTGTAGAGGGCGACCGGGAAGGCGATCACCGCGCACAGCACGGTCACGGCGAGGGCGACCACGACGCTGCGCAGGATCACCTGACGGAACACCGGGGTGGTGAACAGCGCGTGGAAGTTGTCCGTCGACCAGACCTCCACCACCTGGGACGTGAAGGAGTCCGTCGTCCAGAAGGCGGAGACGAACAGGACCGCCAGCGAGCCGAGGTAGAGCACGGCGAGCCACAGCAGCGGGGCGGAGAGCAGGAGGGCCAGACGCAGCCGGGGCCTGCGGTGCAGGGTTCCGGCGAGCCGCCGGACGGTGCTCCGGCCGGCTTCGGGCGGCAGATCGGTCGTCACGGATCAGCCCTTGATCTCGGTCCAGGCCTGCACCCACTTGGCGTACGGCACGCAGGTCACGTCCTCGCGGCCGTCGAGGCACTGCTCGATGGGCGTGTTCCAGAAGGCGATCTTCTTCCAGTAGTTCTCGTCGGCGGCGTGGTAGACCGTGCAGAAGTTCCTGTCGCTGGTCTCGGCGCACGCCTTGGAGCTGGCGGGTGCCTCGCCGAAGTACTCGGCGACCTGGGCGTTGACCTTCGGGGAGACGATCCAGTCCAGCCACTTGTAGGCGCAGTTGGGGTGCTTGGCCCTGGCGGAGACCATCCAGGTGTCGGACCAGCCGGTCGAACCCTCCTTGGGCACCAGCGCCTTGACCCGGGCTCCCTCGGAGGCGGCGAGGTTGGCGATGACCTGCCAGGTGGTGCCCACCACCGAGTCACCGCTCTTGAAGGCGGAGACCTCCTTCAGGTAGTCGCTCCAGTACTCGCCGACGTTCGCGTTCTGCCGCTTGAGCAGCGCCACGGCGGCGTCGAACTGCTTCTGGTCGAGGGCGTAGGGATCCTTGATCTTCAACTCCGGCCTGGTGGCCTTGAGGTACAGGGCCGCGTCGGCGATGTAGATCGGTGAGTCGTACGCGGTGACGTGTCCCTTGTACCGGGAGGCGTCGTCGAAGACGGCGGACCAGGAGGTGGGCGCGGGCCTCACCTTCGCGGTGTCGTACATCAGCAGGTTGGCGCCCCGGCCGTGCGGGATGCCGTACATCCTGCCCTTGACGGAGTTCCAGGCGCCGTTCTTCAACCCGCTGAAGACGTCCTTGTAGTGGGGGACGAGGTCGGTGTTGACGGGGGCCGCGTCACCGGAGGCGATCAGGCGCAGGGAGGCGTCGCCGGAGGCGGATACGGCGTCGTACTCCCCGGTCTTCATCAGTTTGACCATCTCGTCCGAGCTGGCGGCGACCTTGGAGTGGACCTGGCAGCCCGTCCGCTTCTCGAAGCCGGAGACCCAGTCCGCCTTGGGGTCGTTGGAGCCGTCCTCGACGTAGCCGGCCCAGGCGATCAGGTCGACCTGGCCCTCGGTCCTGCCGAGCTTCGTCGGAGCCTTCAGGTCGGGCGGGTTGAGGCCGCCGGCGGACGTACCGCCGGAGCCGGAGGAGTCGCAGGCGGCGGCGAGCAGCAGCGCGGCGCCGCAGATGGCTGAGGCGCGCAGGGTACGGGTGAGGCGCACGGCGTTCTCCAGGGGGTGGGGGACGGTGTCAGGAGGGGAGCCGGACGGCGTGCCGGCGGTGCCACTGGAGGCGGACCCGGGTGCCGCGGTAGGCGGCGACGTCCGCGGAGGAGGTCTCCAGGTTCTGCTGGAGCGCGGTGAGCCGGCCCCCGCCGTCCAGGTCGACCAGGAAGCGGGTGGCGGGGGGGGGGGGGGGGGGAGGGGGGGAGGGGGGGGGGGGGGGGGGGGGGGGGGGGTTGTTTCGCTTTGTGGGGTTCCCT
>NZ_JBVHWQ010000001.1:16685-19398 GCF_055564315.1 Streptomyces sp. NPDC029151 | reverse complement strand
CTACACCCCCTACGGAGGGTTTCTCCGTTTTCGCGGGGATCCCGGTAATCCCCCCCCCCCCCCCCGGTCAAACAAAAAGGTGGTTCCCTCCCCCCCCCCCCCCCCCCCCCCCCCCGGTGCCGGTGGCGGTGGTGTGCTCGGGCTCGTCCGGCTCGGCGGCGTCCTTCAGTACGCGGATCTTCTCGGGGCGGATGTTGTAGGTGCCCGGGAAGCCGGTGATCCGGTGGGCGGCCTCGCCTTCGAGGAGGTTGGAGGTGCCGACGAAGGAGGCGACGAAGGAGGTCGCGGGGCGCTCGTAGATCTCCGCGGGGGTGCCGACCTGGGCGATGCGCCCCTGGTCGAAGACGGCGATCCGGTCGCTCATCGTCAGGGCCTCCTGCTGGTCGTGGGTGACGAAGACGAAGGTGATGCCCACCTCCCGCTGGATGGCCTTGAGTTCGACCTGCATCTGCTCGCGCAGCTTGAGGTCGAGGGCGCCGAGCGGTTCGTCCAGCAGCAGCACGCGGGGCCGGCCGACGAGGGCGCGGGCGAGGGCGACGCGCTGGCGCTGCCCGCCGGACAGCTGGGCGGGCCGCCGCTGGCCGTGGCCTTCGAGGCGGACCTCGGCGAGCGCCTTGCGGGCGCGGACCCGGCGTTCGGCCTTCGGGACCCCGCGGACCCTGAGCCCGTAGGCGACGTTCTGCTCGACCGTCATGTGCGGGAAGAGGGCGTAGTCCTGGAAGACGGTGTGCACGTCCCGCTCGAACGGGGCGAGGCCGGTGACCTCCTGCCCGGCGAGTTCGATCCGGCCCTCGTCCGGTGTCTCGAAGCCGGCGACGAGTCGCAGCACCGTCGTCTTCCCCGAGCCGGAGGGACCGAGCATCGAGAAGAACTCGCCGTCCCGGATCCGCAGGTCGACCCCGGCCACGGCGGTGGTCTCGCCGAACGCCTTCCGCAGGCCCTGCAGCCGGATCGCAATTCCCTCCATGGGGGAACCTTTCTGGCGCGCTGAACGTTGACCGCAAACATATGAAGTCATAGGTCATAGCTCAAGGTCCCCTTAAGGTAAAGCTTGAGTCAACGCACGAGGTGGTGGCCGTGAGGCAGCACGAGACCGAGGGAGGCGCCCGCAAGGCCCTCTTCGCCCCGGTGGACAACCGGGCCCGCGTGGACACGGTCGTCCGCCGCATAGGGGACGCCATCGAGCTGGGACTCCTCGCCGACGGGGAGCAGCTCCCCGGCGAGAGCGAGCTGGCCGGACAGCTCGGCGTGTCCACGGTGACGCTGCGCGAGGCGCTCATGGCGCTGCGGCAGCAGGGTCTGGTCACCACCCGCCGGGGCCGCGGCGGCGGCAGCTTCGTCTCGCTGCCCGAAGTCCCCGCCGACGACCGGCTCAGGACGCGGCTGCGCGGCTGGAGCACCGAGGAGCTGCGCGACCTCGGCGACCACTGGGCCGCCCTGTCCGGAGCCGCCGCCCGGCTCGCCGCCCAGCGCACCGAACCCGCCGACCTCCAGCCGCTGCGCCGGACGGCCGGGGAACTGGCGGAGGCCGGGGACGCGGCGGCACGCAGCCGGCTCTACGGCCGCTTCCACGTCGAACTCGCCGCCGCCGCCCAGTCCGCCCGGCTCACCCGCGAACAGATCGTCCTGCAGAGCGAGGTGGGCGCCCTGCTCTGTCTCGTCCTGGCCGACGACGCATATCGTGAAGAAGTTGCGGACCGTCACCGCGGCGTCGTCGCCGCGGTGCAGGATGGGGCCCACGAAACGGCCGGCACGCTGGCCGAGCGGTGCGTCAGGGAGTCGGCGGCGCGGCTCGTCGCCGTACGCCTCACCCTCTGACCGCACCGCGTCCGGTTCCCGTCCGCTGGAGGAGACCATGGGCGTCAGCACGGGGCTCGCCACCGTCGCCACCCTCGCCACGGAGCCGGAGACACGGGTCGCCGCGCAGGTGTGCGGTGCGCTGGAGGCCGTTTTCGAGGCGGTCGCCGCCACCCGTGCCGACACCGCCGCCCTGCTGCACCGGGTGGCCGCCGAGGGGCGCCGGCCCGTCAGCCGCGACCTCGCCGCCCTGCGCCCCGGACTCCATCTGCGGCTGCGCCACGAGGAACTCGTCTCCGGCGTCGGCTTCGTGGCGACCCCCGGGCTGCTGGACGACGTGCCGGCCTGGCTGGAGTGGTGGCAGGCGGACGCGGAGGGCGACGTACACCCGCTCCTGCTCGATCTCGACCCCCGCCGGTCGGCCTACTCCGACTACACGCACTGGGACTGGTTCGCCCTGCCCCGCGACACCGGACGCCGGGCCGTGGCCGGACCGTACGTGGACTACCTCTGCTCCGACGAGTACAGCCTCACCCTGTCCGCACCGGTGCGGATCGAGGGGCGCTTCGCCGGGGTCGCGGCGGCCGACGTGTACCTGCGGCACTTCGAGGCGGCCGTGCTGCCGCTGCTGCGGCGCCTGTCCCGGCCGGCCCGTCTGGTGAACGCCCGCGGCCGGGTCGCCGCCTCGGCCGACCCCGCCCACCTGGCCGGCTCCCTCACCCGGGGCCCGGACTTCGGCGAACTCCTCACCGCCGCACGGCCCGGCACCTACGGCGGACTGCGCCTCGTGCCGTGCCGGGGCGTGCCCCTGGTCCTCGTCCTGGCCTGAGCGCGGCCGCGGGGGGGGGGGGGGAGGGGGGGGGGGGGGGGGGGGGGGGGGGGGGGGGGGGGGGGGGTGGGGGGGAGGGGGTGGGGG
>NZ_JBVHWQ010000001.1:0-16677 GCF_055564315.1 Streptomyces sp. NPDC029151 | reverse complement strand
TCCACCCCCCCCCACCCCCCCCCCCCCACCCACCCTCCCCCCCCCCCCCCCCCCCCCCCCCCCCCCCCCCCCCCCCCCCCCCCCCCCCCCCCCCCCCCCCCCCCCCCCCCCCCCCCCCCCCCGGTGCGGCACTCGGGGTGCGTCAGGCGGCGAGGCGCTCCGCCAGCTGCCGCGCCCTGGCCTCCGCCGCCTCGAAGGCGCGGTCGCGGGAGGCCTCGTACAGCGGGACCAGCTCGGACATGGCCGGGTTCTTGGACGCCATCGTCAGCTCGGGGACGATGAACTCCACGTCCAGGCCGAGGGCGTCGGCGAGGACGGCCTTGAGGTAGTTCTGCACGTACTCGTAGCCCTCGCGCGGGGTGCCCGGCGCGTACGAGCCGCCGCGGCTGGCGACGACGGTGACCGGGGTGCCCTTGGCGGACGGGTTCTCGCCCGCGGTGCGGCCCATCAGGATCACGTTGTCCAGCCAGGCCTTCAGGGTCGACGGGATCGTGTAGTTGTACATCGGAGCGCCGATCAGGATCGCGTCGGCCTGCTCCAGCTCCTCGATCAACTTCAGCCGCTCGGCGAAGACGGCGGCCTGTTCGGGCGTGTGGGCGGCCTCGGGGACGAAGCCCGCGAGGTGCGCGTCGGCGGTGATGTGCGGCACCGGCTCGGCCGCCAGGTCGCGGTAGACGACCGTGCCCTCGGGGTGCTGCTCCTGCCAGTGCTTGCGGAAGGCCTCCGTCACGGCGCGGGAAGCCGACGCCTGGGTCGGGAACACGGACGAATCGATGTGCAGCAGGGTGGCCATGGGTGTCTCCGTAAAGGGCTGGGCAGCGGGCAGCCGCACGCCGCGGCGCGTCGGCTCACGTTCCGTACTGAACTATGTTTAACACATCGACTTACTTTTTCTCAGCCCCATACGGTGAAGTAGTACCCTGAGGCCATGGCGGCGGAGCAGAATCACGACAGCGCGGCGTGCAAGCGGGTGGACGATGGCATCACCCGGGTATTCCAGCTGCTCGGCAAACGCTGGAGCGGCCCGATCGTGGCCGTCCTGGTGGAACAGCCCGCCTATTTCACCGATCTGCGGCGGGCCGTCCCCGGCATCAGCGAACGCATGCTGTCCGACCGGCTCGCCGAACTCGGCGCGGCCGGCCTCGTCCTGCGCGAGGTCGACGAGGGCCCCCCGCTGCGGGTCTCCTACCGGCTGACCGACGCCGGCGCGGCCCTGGAGCCCGCCCTCCGCGCGCTCGCCGAGTGGGCCAAGTCCCATCTGCCGGAGGCGTCGGCCTGCCCCGAGACGAGCCTGGAACGGCCGGGCGCGGTGCGGGCCTAGAAGCGCTGCGGGGGTGTCTCCGGGCCGGGTGCCGGCCGAAGACCGGGTCGGTGGGCGTAGGGCGTCCGTCGCAGCAGGACTGCCCCGGCGGGCAGGGGAAGTCGGCCGCCGGCGGTACGCGCGCGAACCGCGGCCGGCGGGCCTCTCCCCGTTGGCGATCGTCAAGAGCGGTGCCGTTCGACGAACACGCGGATGACCTGGACCAGGCGACTGCGGTCACTCGCCGTCATGGTGGCCGCTCCCTCCATCTGTGTGAGGAACAGGCCCAGGCTTGCGGTGCAGATGTCGTCCTCCCGGTCCGGCAGGGTGCAGGAGATGGACAGCCCGGTCGAGTTCCGATGCCCCAGGTACGTCGTCACGTGGGACATGAACAGCACCACGGTGCCGTAGCGCCCCGTGGCCGCGTCGCCGGCCCCCGTGTCCCCTCGGTCCCACAGTTCCCCCCGCAGGCTCCCGGTCCCGGCATGCCGGGCCCAGACGAGCGACGCGTAGAGGCCGGGGACGCCCGTCGGTACGGGCCGTACCTCGGTGCCCCGGGGTTTCGAGCAGTCCTCTCCCGGAGGAGCGAGCAGGGCCACCTCGGGGATGTACGGGCAGCCGTACACCGCCCACATGGCGGCTCCACCGGGGGCGAAGACTTCCCAGATGCCCGAACGCCCGTCGGCGGGCCCCAGGCCGAGGCGGGTGGCACCGTCGGCGCCGAGGTACGTGTCGCAGGCTCCCCCGGGTCCCAGGATGTAGTGGACGGCCTCGCCACGGCCCAGGCGAACTCCGGCCACGACAGCTCCGGACGGCAGTGCCAGCGGGTCCGGCAGCCGTAAGGTCCTCGGCAGCGGGTCGCCGGGCGGCACGCTGAAGGGGGCCGTCACCTTGCAGGAGCGGACCTGGGCCGTCCGGTCCGACCGGGGCCCCGGCGTGGAGTGCCGTGCGGACGGAGGGGAGGGGTCCGGTCGTTCCGGCGAACTCGTGCAGCCCGTGAGCAGCAGGACGGCGGCCAGGACGGCCGCCCCCGTCGCCCTGGCCGGGCGGCACCTCGTCCTCGGTACGCGCCCCGGTGCCACGCTGCGGGGCGAGAGCCCCACCGGCCGTGTTCCGCGCATAGAAGTGACCGCTTCCTCGGGTTCCTCGGTTGCCGGCACAGGACGTCTCCGCGGGACGACGTGCCCCTCTCGCCGGGGCCGGCCGGGCCGGCTCGCGTACCGGATCTCACACTCCACTGTCACCGGGGCGCTCAAGAGGTTACAACAGGGGGAGCGACGGCCAACAGCGCGAGAGCACAGGTGAGTTGATGGAATCCCTCAGCACGATGGAATTGCCGGACGGCGCAGAGATCACGTTCGCGGTGGGGGCGGGAGCCGGACTCCCCGTCGGCGAGGGACCGGTGAAGGCCGGGAGAATGGGCGACGCGGTCCGGCGAATGCCCCAGACGCTGCACAACGCGCTGGAACCCGTACGCGAGATGGCACGTACGGTGGTGGACCAGCTCCGGGAAGCCGGGCCGGAGGAGGTCGAGATCGAGTTCGGCGTGAATCTGTCCGGCCAGGTCGGCGTGATCGTCAACAAGGGGGAGGCAGCCGCTCACCTGAAGATCAGGATGCTGTGGCGCAAGGCCGCGGACGCGGGCGGCGAGGCGTGAGCTGAAGGGTGCCGGCACAAGAGGAAGAACCCGGCTCCGGGCCGGCGCGGCGTCCTGAAGAAACCGGCACCGCCACCCCGGCCCCGACCCGCGCTTCCTGGGTTTCCACCGCCGTGGTGCAGATCCTCGCCTCCGACGGAAGGGTGGCGGGCGCGGGCTTCCTGGGAAGTGACGACGTGGTCATCACCTGCGCCCACGTGGTGCGCGCGGCCGGCAGCGGCCCGGGGGACCGCCTGCGGCTGTGTTTCCGGCACCTGGCCGCCCAGCCGTCGGTCGAAGGAACCGTACTGACCGGCGCGTGGCGGGAGCCGGACGCGGAGGACATCGCCGCCGTGCGTCTGGCAGGGGTCCCTGCCGGAGCCCGCGAGATGCCGCTGGGCTCGGCCGCCGGAAGTGCGGGGCACCGGGTCTCCTCCTTCGGATTTCCGGGTCAAGCACCCGACGGCGGCCACTTCGGCTACGGCGTGGCGGGTGACCTGCTGCCCGGTGAGACGACGGGCCCGCTTCTCCAGCTGACCGACGCGAACGACCTGACCACGGGATTCAGTGGCGCCCCCGTGGTCGACGAGGTGAGCGGCCTCGTCATCGGCATGGTCGCGGCGGTCGTGAGACCGGACCCGCTGCACAGAGGACTCGGGACCGCCTACGCGACGCCCGTGGAGGCGCTGCGGACGGTGGTGCCCGGACTGACCGAGCGGAAGGTGCGCCCGTACCGGGGACTCGCTCCGTTCACCGAGAACGACGCCAGATGGTTCCATGGCCGGCAGGCGGTCGTGCACCGTGTGCTGGAATGCCTGCGCCGGCACCGGCTCGTGCTGCTGCTGGGCCCCTCCGGCGCGGGGAAGTCCTCCGTCGTGCGGGCCGGGGTGATTCCCGCGCTGTCCCAAGGCGCCCTGCCGGGCAGCGATCGGTGGGTGCGTCTCGTGACGCGCCCCGGACAGGACCTCCTCGACGAGTTGGAGCGGGCAGGGCTGCCGGGGGCGGGGACGCACGGCATCGCAGGCGCGGTGGACCGTCACCTCGCCACGGAACCGACGGACCGGCTGCTTCTGGTCATCGACCAGTTCGAGGAACTCCTCACCCAGCCGTGGGAGGACGGCCGGTGTTCCCCCGCACACCTCGCGGCGGCTGAGGGACTTGTCGCGGCGATCGACGCCCACCGCCGGCTGAGCGTGATCCTCATCATGCGTAACGACTTCTACCCGCGCCTGGCCGAGCTGTGTCCCGACCTGCTGGACGCCGCCAGGCCCGGTTCGCTGGACGTGTCCGCCGAGCTCACCCTCCCCGAACTGCGCGAGATCATCGTTCGGCCCGCGCTGGACGCCGGCGCGCGCTTCGAGGAAGGCCTGCCGGACCGGATCGTCGAGGACTTCCGGGCCGCCGACTCCCAGGGCCGTACGCCGGCGACCCTTCTGCCACCTCTCCAGCTCGCCCTGTCCGAGCTGTGGGAACGCCGTGTCGACGGTCGCATCACCCACGGCTCCTACCAGCGCATCGGAGAGGTCACCGGAAGCCTGGCCACGTGGTGCAACAACTCCCTGAACGCGCTGCCCGCGGGTCACCGTCGCACCGCGCAGCGCATCCTGACCGCGCTGGTCCGTCCCTCCGACGACGCGAACGGCATACCGGCCACCCGTCAGCAGGTGCCCCTTGCCCGGCTGCGGGTTCTCGCGTACGACGCCAAGGACGCGTACGACGCCAAGGACGCGTACGACGCCGAGGACGCGGATGCCGCCACGGATGCCGTGTTCGAAGAGGTGGTCGCCGCGTTGACCCGTGACCGGGTCATCGTCACCAGCCGGACGACGCGGTCCGACGGCCGACCGGGCGAGCCGGTCACCGAGCTCATCCACGACGCGCTGATACGTGACTGGAGCGACCTCCGCGGGTGGATCGAGAGCGACCGCCGTTTCCAGACATGGCTGCACCAGGTCACCGAGCGGCACCACCGCCACGCCGGGACCGGCCTTCCCGCCGACCTGCTCGACGGCACCGACCTCGCGGACGGGCTGGAGTGGGCCCGCCAACGTGTTCTTCCCACCGAGATCGCCGCTTTCCTCACCGCCAGTGAGCGCCGCCAGCAAGCAGCCCTCCGCCGCACTCGCCGCGTCAACGTTCTCCTGGCGTCGCTCCTGGCCCTCGCCCTGCTGGTCACCGGCGTCGCCTTCCAGCTGCGCCAGGAAGCCGTCGACGCGCGGCTCCAGGCGCAGTCCCGGCAGCTTGCCGCACAGTCCGACACCCTCCTGGACAGCGATCCCGACCTGGCCTCGCTGATGGCAGTTCGGGCGTACCAGACCTCGGCCACCGAAGAGGCGCGCGCCAGTCTCCTCCGCGCGGCCGACCTCGGGCTGGCCCACCGCCTCGGCGCACAGGGCGGGGACATCCAGTCGGTGGCGTTCAGCCCGGACGGCAGGACGCTCGCCGGTGGCGGCAAGGGCGGCAGGATCCGGTTCTGGGACGTCGCTTCGGGCAGACAGGAACGCGTCCTCGTCACCCACGACGGCAGCAAGGTGCGGTCCCTGGCGTTCAGCCCGGACGGCAGGACCCTCGCCAGCGGCGGTGACGACGGCACACTCCAGTTGTGGGACGTGCCGGACAACCGGTCGCGGGGCGAACTCGACGTGCACGGGGGATGGGTCTGGTCGGTGGCGTTCAGCCCGGACGGCAGGACGCTCGCCGCCGGAGGACACGACGGGAAGGTGTGGTTCTGGGACGTACGCTCGGGCGAGCACCGGAGCGGCTCCGACGCCGCCCACGACGGTGAGGTGCGGTCGGTGGCGTTCAGCCCGAACGGCAGAACACTCGCGAGCACGAGCACGAGCGGCCCCGACGACGGCGGGATACGGCTGTGGGACGTCTCCACCGGCCGGCAGCGCGGCAGGGCCCTCACCGATCCCGGCAGCCAGGTGGAGACGGTGGCGTTCAGCCGCGACGGCAAGACGCTCGCTGGCGGTGGTGAGGACGGCAGGGTCCGGCTCTGGGACACCGCGTCCGGCCGGCAGCGGAGCGACCCCCTGGTGCACGGTGGCGAGGTGTGGTCGGTGGCGTTCAGTCCCGACGGGAAGACGCTCGCCAGTGGTGGTGAGGACGGCAGGGTCCGGCTCTGGGACACCGCGTCCGGCCGGCAGCGGAGCGACCCCCTGGTGCACGGTGGCGAGGTGTGGTCGGTGGCGTTCAGCCCCGACGGGAAGACGCTCGCCGGCGGCGGTGGCGACTCGGTACGGACATGGCACACGGACGGCGGCGAGTCGTCCAGCAGGACTCGGCGGGTACGCGGACACGTCGTCGGGATGGCGTTCCGTCAGAACGGTCTAACGCTGCTCGGCGCCGGCAGCCACGGCGACCTCCTGCGGTTGGACATGAGCGCCCACGTCGAGCGCAGAGGGGTTCTCCGTGACCTCGGTGGCTCCGACCTCTGCGCCGGGGCGTTCAGCCCGGACGGCGAGTTGATCGCGGGAGGTGACGGGGACGGCACGGCACGCCTGTGGGACGTGGACTCGGGACGGGTTCGGGCCGGCCTCCCCACCGGCGGCCAGGACTCCGTCTGCGCGTTCGCGTTCAGCCCGGACGGCGAGACACTCGCCTACGGAGGTGAGGACGGCAGGGTACGGCTGTGGAACGTGGCGGAGGGCAGGCCGCGAGGTGCCCCGCTCGTCCATGGACGACCACCGTGGTCGCAAGTGGAGTCGGTGGCGTTCAGCCCCGACGGCAGGACGCTCGTCAGCGTCGGCGCCGGCACCCTGCGTCTGTGGGACGTGGGGACGGGCAGACAACGAGGCTCCGCCATCGCTGTGGACGGGGAGGTGCGTTCGGTGGCCTTCAGCCCGGACGGCGCGCTGCTCGCCGGCGCGACGACGGACGCCGCCGGGGGGAAGGTCCGGCTCTGGGACGTGCGCACAGGCCGGCGACAAGCCGATCTCTCCCGCGACGACGGGCTGACATGGGCGGTGGCGTTCAGTCCGGACGGAGACACACTCGCGAGTGTCGGCTCCATGGCCAACCCGGACGACGGCACTCTCCCGCAGCTCGCCGGCAGCGGGATCCGCCTGTGGGACGTACCCACTCAACGCCAACGCGCCTATTTCGCCGCCGAGGTGGGCATGCCCTCGCAGGTGGCGTTCAGCCCGGACGGCGACACACTGGCGAGTGCGGCACCTGTGGGCGAGGGCGCTCTCGACGGCACAGGTGGTTCCAGCGCGATACACCTATGGGACGCGGGTGTGGTGCTCTCCGATCCCGACGAGGCCGTCCGACGACTCTGCGGCGCGCTCGGGCGCGGTTTCACCCCCGCCGAGAGCTCCCGCTATCTCGTCGGTCTCCCGGCGGAGCCGGTGTGCGACGACGCGCGTACGACTCCGGGCCGGGCCGGCACGTCGTAAGACCTGGTCTCGGTGGCCGTCGCGAGTCGGTGACCGGGTGAGGGGCCGGCCTGTGTCGCGGATGGGCCGGACTGCGGCCGTCACGGGGTCAGTCCACCGGCCAGGTGTGCACCGGGGCGTTGAGGTGCATGTAGTCGATGTACAGCTGGGTCATCCGGCGCAGCGCCTCGTGCCGGCCCGAGTGCGTGCTGCCGGCGATGTGATGGAACATCTCCTTCTGCCACACCGCTCCGTTGCGCGCCGTCACACAGCGCTGCTCGATGACCCCGAGCAGCGGCTCCCGCCACGCCGCGTCCATGCCGGAGTGCTCCAGGCCGCGGTGGGCGAGCGGCAGCAGCCGCCGCAGCACCAGCTCCGGCACCGGCACCTCGCCCATCCCGGGCCAGTACAGCAGCGCGTCGATGCCGTGCCGGGCGGCGGCGTGCAGGTTGTCCTCCGCGGCCGCGAAGGACATCCGGGACCACACCGGCCGGTCCTCCTCCACCAGGGCCCGGGTGAGCCCGTAGTAGAAGGCGCCGTTGGCGAGGGTGTCGGCCACGGTCGGGCCCGCGGGCAGCACCCGGTTCTCCACCCGGATGTGCGGCCGGTCGTTGGCCACCGCGTAGACCGGCCGGTTCCAGCGGTAGATCGTGCCGTTGTGCAGGGTCAGTTCGGACAGCTCGGGGACGTCGCCGCGGTCCAGCGTCTCCGCCGGGTCCTGCTCGTCGCACAGCGGGAGCAGGGCCGGGAAGTAGCGCAGGTTCTCCTCGAACAGGTCGAAGACACTGGTGATCCACCGCTCCCCGAACCACACCCGGGGCCGTACCCCCTGCACCTTGATCTCCTCCGGGCGGGTGTCGGTGGCCTGCTCGAACAGCGGGATCCGGGTCTCGTGCCACAGCTCCTTGCCGAACAGGAAGGCGGAGTTGGCCGCGAGCGCCACCTGGACCCCCGCGATCGCCTGGGCCGCGTTCCAGTAGCCGGCGAACTCCTCCGGGGACACCTGCAGATGGAACTGCGTGCTGGTGCACGCGGCCTCCGGGGTGATCGTGTCCGCGTAGGTCCGCAGCCGGTCGGTGCCGTCGATCTCGATGCGCAGGTCCTCGCCGCGGGCCGCGAAGATCTGGTCGTTGAGCAGACGGTAGCGGGGGTTCTCCGACAGCGCGTCCTCGTCGATGTTCTCCTGCCGCAGCGTGGGCAGGATCCCGATCATGAGCAGTCGGGCGCCGACCGTCCGGGCCCGCTCCTCGGCGTGGTTCAGCGCGGCCCGGATCTCCGACTCCCAGGAGTCCGGACCACCCGCCGTCAGCCGCCGGGGCGGGACGTTGATCTCCAGGTTGAACCGGCCCAGCTCGGTGGACCAGGCGGGGTCGGAGATCGCCTCCAGCACAGCGCTGTTGCGCATCGCCGGCTCGGCCGCGTCGTCCACCAGGTTCAGCTCGATCTCCAGGCCGACCTGGGGCCGCTCCGACTCGAACCGCGCCTCGCGCAGCATCTGCGCGAACGCGTCCAGGCACGCCTGCATCTTGATCCGGTACCGGCGGCGGTCCTCGCGGGTGAAGACGAGCGCCGGGACGTCACGCCCCATCGGCCCTCCAGGTCCCCTCGTCGGACACCTCTCCACCCAGCGTCGCACCATCGCCCGGGGGGCACCAAGCGGGTGCGGACACGGAGGCGGGTGCGCGGTGCGGTGCGGGTGCCGCGAGCGCGGGAAGCGGAGGCGGGGAGCGGGGCGCAGGGTCCCGGGGCGCCGGACAGCGTGCGGGCACTTTCCGAGAAGCCCCGTGTCCGCGCCCTCAGCCTGTCCCTCCCGCGCCGCCTGCCGACGGGGGGCGGGTCCGGCATATGGACGACGGGGGGCGGGTCCGGCGTATGGACGGCGCGGCCGGGGACGCCTGCCGCCAGGGGCTGCAGGGGACCGGGCTGGTGCGGCGGTGCCGTCCGGCGAGGCCCGGCTGCTCGGCCGCGGTCCGGGCCGGCCGTGCCGAGTGCGCCCGGCCGGCCGCCGCCGCTTGCTCGAACCGGCCGGAAGTCGTGTGCGTACGTCCCGGATTCCGGGGCAAGCGACCTGTGAGCCACCCAGGGCCTTCCCCCCGCCCCGCGCGTGGCGTCTCCGCCGGCGGCCCATCCCCCCCGGGCCGCCGGCGGAGCCTTGTCCGCCGGCCCTGCCCCCGCCTCAGCCCTCCAGCCGTACCGGGATCTCCTCCCACCCGTGTGCGATGAACGACGGCACGTGGCGCAGCTCGTCGGGCGCGACGGCGAGGCGCAGTGCGGGGAAACGGGAGAACAGGGCCGGCAGGGCCGTCAGGGCCTCCAGGCGGGCGAGCGGGGCGCCGATGCAGCGGTGCACCCCGATGCCGAACGCCAGGTGGTCCCCGGCCGCCCGCGCCGCGTCGAAGACGGCCGCGTCCGGGCCGTAGTGCACCGGGTCCAGGCCCGCCGCGGCGAACGTCGTGATGATGGCGTCCCCCGCCGGAATCGTCACGCCCGCGACGGTCAGCTCCTCCACCGCGAACCGCAGGGGCAGCGCGGCGATGGACGGGTGCACCCGCAGCGTCTCGTCGACCACCGCCTCCCAGCCGACCGTTCCGGAGCGTACCGCCGCCAGCTGCTCCGGGCGGGAGAGCAGCGCGACCACGGCGTTGCCGATCAGGTTGACGGTGGTCTCGAAGCCCGCGCCGACCACCAGCAGCAGCGTGTGCAGCAACTCCTCGTCGGAGAGCCGGTCGCCGTCCTCGTCCCGCACCCGGATCAGCTCCGTGGTGATGTCGTCGCCCGGGTGGCTGCGCCGGTGCTCGATCAGCGCCCCCAGCACCGTGCCGATCCGCTCGTGCACGGATGCCGCGGACTGCGGGCTCGGATCGGAGGTGTCCATGAAATCGGCGATGAGACGAGCCGCGCCGGACCGTAACTCCTCCGGCACCCCAAGGAGTTCGCTGATCATCCGCATCGGCAGGGGATGCGCGAGCCCGGCCCGCAGATCCGCCGTGCGGCCGCCGGCCCCCGCCGCCTCCAGCGCGTCCAGCAGCTCGGCCGTCAGGGCGGCCACGCGGGGCCGCATCGCCTCGGTGCGCCGGTGGGTGAAGCTCGGTGCCACCAGCCTGCGCAGCCGGGCGTGGTCGGCGCCGTACGTGGAGAGCATGCTGACCACGCCGACCCAGTTCGCCATCCAGCTCCAGGCCGGGTGCTCGTCCAGCTCCGGCCACAGCCGCCAGTGCAGGCGCGCGTCCTTGCTGACACGGGGGTCGAGGATCAGCTCCCGGAGGGAGTCGTAGCCGGTGGGTGCCCAGACGGGGATACCGCCGGGCAGCTCCACGGGGACGACGGGGCCGAGGGCGCGCAGCCGGGCGCTCTCCGCCACGAGGTCGGAGCCGAAGGGGTCCAGGGCGATACGGTCGGTGACAGTCACGACGGTCTCCAGACGGTCGGCCTTTCACGAGGCGGTCCCCGTCCAGTACACCGCGTCATCACCCCTACGCACCTATCTGGGCCGATATCGCGTGAAACATGGCCGAGTTGGCACTCATCTGGCCGCCGGCGCGGCCGGCAGGTCGAACACGTGCCGCGGGGAGATGATCCGCGTGACCGCCTGGCCGAACAGTGTGCTCGGCTCCTGGCCGTCATGGTCGATGTCGGTGTTGAGGAGGACCACCACGGTGGTCCGGGTCGACGGGAGGTAGATGGTCAGCGACTCGTAGCCGGGCAGGGAGCCGTTGTGGCCGATCCACCCCTGCACGTCGAAGATGCCCAGCCCGTAGCCGACGTGCGGAAGCGGTGTCGCCGGGGTGGTGAGGCGCTGCCGCTGCGTGGCTGCGCTGATCATCCGCTTCCCGTCGGGCAGTTCACCGGTCGCGACCGTGCGCGCCCAGGTGTGCAGATCGTCCAGCGTGGACACCATCGCCCCGGCCGCCCACCCCCAGGACGGGTTCCAGCCGGCGGTCTCGGCGGTCTTCCCGTTCGCCGTCTGGTCGGTGTAGCCCTGTGGGTGCGGGGCGGGGAACTCGCTGCCCTTCGGCAGGGAGGTGTCCTTCATGCCGGCCGGGTCGAGGACGTGCTGCTCGAGGTAGTCCCCGAGGGACCGGCCGCTCTCCTTCTCCACCACCAGGCCGAGCAGGATCAGATTGGTGTTGCAGTAGGAGAACTTCCGGCCGGGCGGGAACAGCACCGGGTGCCTGAACGAGTAGGCGAGCAACTGCCGTGGTGTGAAGGGGCGCTGCGGATCGGACGTGAGCGCCTTGAAGAAGTCGTCGTCCTCCGAGTAGTTGAACAGCCCGCTGCGCATCCCGGCCAGCTGCCGCAGCGTGATCCTGTCGCCGTTGGGCACGCCGTCGACGTACTGCCCGATCGTGTCGTCCAGACCGACCTTCCCCTGGTCCACGAGCTGGAGCAGCGCCGTCACGGTGAAGGTCTTCGTCTCGCTGCCGATGCGCGTGTACAGGTCGGGGCTCATCCGCCGGCCGGTCGCCTTGTCGGCGACGCCGAACGAACGGACGTAGCCGCGCTGTCCGGGTGTCCAGACGCCGACGGTGACGCCGGGCACGTCCGCCTCGCGCATGACCCGCCGCACGGACGCGTCGAGCCGACGTGTCACATCGGGGGAGAGGGGGCGGACGTCCGGCTCCGAGGCCGACGGGCCGGGGGCGTCGGCGGCGAGCGCGGCCGGTACGGCGGCCGGCGCCGGCCCCGCCGTGACCGGGGCGAGCAGCGTGCCGGACAGTACGGCGATCACGGCCCCCCGGCGCAGGCGTGCGGACGTGGGCGACATGGGCTGACTCCAAGGGGGCGAGAGTCGATGACCGTGCGCGGGTGGCCGTCGGGGCCCGAGACGTCCCGGCCGGGCCGGCTCGGTCGGCCTGCCCGGCCGGACGTTCCCGGCCGGACCTCCCCAGCATAGGAGCGGCACGCACCCGGCGCGCGGCGGCTTCCTGTACCCCCTGGAGAGCGAACACGCGCCCTTCACGCGGCGAGGACGCGCCCCCGGGGGCGAGCGCGCGCCCCTCCGGTACGAGTAAGGGCTCCCGCCCGCGGCGGGGCGTACCGGCCACTGCCCGCCCGGCGGTGCGGCGTACCGGCTACTGCCCGCCCGGCGGCGCGAGCACCGCCAGCGTGCCGTTGGCCTCCTGCAGCGCCTCCTCCAGGGTGCCGGGCGCGTGCAGTGCGCCCGTGCCGTCGGGCGGGACGAGCCACTCCAGGGCACGCCCGGGCCGGTACGGCGGCGGAACGGCGACCCAGGAGCCCTTGGTGGCGTACCGCAGTCCGGCGCCCACCCAGTGCCCGGACGGGTCCGGAGGCAGGAAGAAGCCGACCCGGCCCGCCGCCGTGTCCACCAGCGTGGGTCCCGGCACCGGCAGCGCCGGCCGCCACAGCAGGTCCAGGGTGAGCAGTCCCAGCCGGTCCGGGACGCTCAGCACGTCCCAGAAGCGGCCCGCCTCCAGCAGCGCGGCGCCCTCCCCGTGGTCCCATTCCCACTTGCAGGCGCGCGGGTCGGCCGACGCCGCGGCCAGCCACTCCACGCCCCGCATCCACATCGTCTTCGTCATGCACTGCTCCGCATGTCTCGCCCACCTGCCTGAGCGCAGGAAACTGCCCTGACCGGGCACTTCGTGCATCCGCACGCCAACCCGGCATATGCATGGTTGTAGATTTTTCTACGTGGTGGAAGGGGTGGCGGACCCTGGCGTTTGCGTCGGGGCGTTCGAACTCCGTTACCCGGTTCGTCAGTTGAACAACGGGCCGCCTCACTCGTCCGGTGATCGAGAGTTTCCGTCGCGCTCGATCCGATCGTCTGAGCAATTGATTCGATCGTCGAGTATTGCTGCAGCTTGCCTTACCGTCGTACGCTCACGCCGTTCCGTCGCCGTCTCTCCGCGAGGTGCTCCATCGACCGCGCCCGCCTGCACGCCCTCCTCGCCCGCGAGAGCGGCGAGGCCGAACGCCTCGGCCCGCGCTCCCGGGAGGCCTACGCACGCGCCGACCACCTCTTCGGTCGAGTGCCGATGACCTGGATGAACAAGACCGCCGGTGCCTTCCCGCGCTACCTGGCCGAGGCGAGGGGCGCCCGGGTCACCGACATCGACGGGCACACGTACATCGACTTCTGCCTCGGCGACACGGGCGCCATGGCCGGGCACTCGCCCGCGCCCGTCACCGAGGCGGTGCACCGCAGGTACGCCGAACTGGGCGGGGCCACCGCCATGCTGCCCACCGAGGACGCCGAGTGGGTCGGCGCCGAACTGACCCGCCGGTTCGGCCTGGCGCGCTGGAGCTTCTCGCTCACCGCGACCGACGCCAACCGCTGGGCGATCCGGCTCGCGCGCGCCGTCACCGGCCGGCCGAAGATCCTGGTCAACAGCTACTGCTACCACGGCAGCGTGGACGAGTCGCTCATCGTCACCGGTCCCGACGACACCGGGGTGCCCCGCCCCGGCAACGTCGGCGCGCCCTGTGAGGTGACCCTGACCAGCAGGGTCGCCGAGTTCAACGACCTCGCCGGGCTGGAGCGGGAGCTGGCCCACGGGGACGTCGCCGCCGTGCTGATGGAGCCCGCCCTCACCAACATCGGCATCGTGCTGCCCGAACCCGGCTATCTCGCCGGTGTCCGCGAGCTGACCCGGCGGTACGGCGCCCTGCTCGTCAACGACGAGACGCACACCTTCTCCGCCGGCCCCGGCGGCTGTACCGCGGCCTGGGAGCTGGCACCCGACCTGCTCACCATCGGCAAGGCGATCGGCGGCGGCATCCCGGCCGGCGCCTACGGACTGTCGGCCGAACTCGCCGACCGGCTGCTGGCCCGTACCGACCTCGACCTCGTCGACATGGGCGGCGTCGGCGGCACCCTCGCCGGCAACGCGCTGTCGGTCGCGGCCACCCGGGCCACCCTCGAACACGTGCTGACCGACGAGGCCTTCGCCCGGATGAGCCGGCTCGCCGAGCGCTTCGAGGCGGGTGTCCGGGCCGGTATCGAGGCGCACGGACTGCCCTGGTCGGTCAGCCGGCTCGGCGCCCGCACCGAGTACCGCTTCACCACCCCGGCCCCGCGCACCGGCACCGAGTCCGCGGCGGCCTCCGACCCCGAGCTGGAGGACTTCCTCCACCTGTACCTCGCCAACCGGGGCGTCCTGCTGACCCCGTTCCACAACATGGCGCTGATGTGCCCGGACACCACCGAGCAGGACGTCGACACCCACACCGAGGTCTTCGCCGCGGCACTCGCCGAGCTGGCAGGCTGAGGAAGCCGGGGAAGACCGGGGAAAGGCAGTCGTACGACGTGAAGGACATGGACGACATCGACCGGGCCATCCTGCGCGAGCTGCAGGCCGACGGCCGTATCGCCTACGCCGACCTCGGACCGAAGGTGGGCCTGTCCGCCTCGGCGGCCCGGCAGCGGCTGCAGCGCCTGCTGGACGCCCGGGTGGTCCAGGTGGTCGGTGTCACCGACCCGATGGCCATGGGCGGGCAGGCCATGGCGCTGCTCGGCATCGGTGTCGACGGCGACCCGCGGGCCGTGGCCGACGCCCTCGCCGAGCGCCCCGAGGTCGTCTACTCGGTGCTCACCTCGGGTGGCTTCGACCTGTTCGCGGAGGTGGTCGCGCCCGGCCCGAAAGCGCTGCTCGACTTCGTCAACGACGAGGTCCGTCCCCTCGAGGGCGTCCGGGAGATCCGCTCCTTCCCGTACTTCGGGATCCACACCCACCGTTTCCTGTGGGACGTGGGCTGACCGCGGGGAGGGGGAGGGGGACGCGTCAGCCGTCCCGCGACTCCGGTGCCTGCCGTGGCTGCCGTGCCTGACGTGGCTGCGGAGCCGGCGACGGTGCCTCCAGCGCCTTCGGGGCCTCAGGGCTGAGCACCAGGATGGTGGCGTCGTCGCGGACCGTGTACCGCCGCCGCAGCAGGTCCGCCCAGACGGCGCCGGGCAGCTCGGCGGACGGGCTGTCGGCCAGGGCGGCCAGCCGCTCCGGCAGCGGGTAGAAGGTGCCGGAGGCGTCCCGCGCCTCCCACACGCCGTCGGAGGCGAGGAACAGCCGGTCGCCCGGGCCGAGCGGCACGGTGATCTCCTTCGGCCGGTCGACGTCGAGGAGCCCGATGCCCAGCGGCGGCCCGGGCGCGACGGCGACCTCCCGGGCCTGCTCCGCGTGCAGCAGCACGGGCGCCGGATGACCGCAGGCCACCATCCGCACCGCGGCCGATCCGGCGGAGAACTCCAGCAGCAGGGCCGTGGCGAACAGCTCCGCGTGCCGGACGTCCGCCGAGTCCACCGCCAGCCGGCGGTCCATCCGGGCCGCCACCGACTCCAGGTCCGGCAGGTCCAGGGCGGCCTCCCGGAACGCCCCCAGCAGGGACACCACCGTCGCGACCGCCGCCAGCCCGTGCCCCTGCACGTCCCCCATCACCGCGCGCACGCCGTACGGCCCCTGCCGCACGTCGAAGAAGTCCCCGCCCACCAGCGTCCCGTTCTGGGCGGCCCGGTAGAAGGCCGCGCAGCCGACCCGTCCGACCCGTTCCGGCAGCGGCGGCAGCACGGCCCGCTGCACCGCCTCGCCGATCGCCCGTTCCGTGTTCAGCTGGGCGTCCCGGTGGCTGCGCACGTACGACACGAACACGCTCAGCGCGGCCACGAACACGATGGTGAGCAGGTCGGTGTCGCCGGGGCGGTTCAGATGCGTGGCCGGCACGTTCAGCACCACGACCACGCCCATACCGAGCAGCCCGGTCGCCAGCGGACCGTACGACAGGACCGCCAGCGGCGGGATGGCGCCCAGCAGGAAACCCAGATCACGCGCGTGGGAGGTGATCAGCGTGGCCGAGCCGACGGCCGCGAGCAGCAGCACGGGCAGCACCCGGACCCACCACGGCGGCGGAGCGCCCCGCAGCCAGCCGCGATCCTCCAGGTGCCCGCGCGACGCCCAGCCGCGCACCGATCCCACATCCCCAAGTTACGCCGCTCACGGCACGCCGCCAGAAAGCGGGCGAACCCCGACTCGGCCAACCCCTTGCCCGGCCGAGCAGGGGACGCGTACCACGTACGCCGTCGCGGTCGCCGTCGAAACCGCGGCACGGTCGTCGTGGCCCCGTGGTCGTGCTTCCGCACGCGACACCGGGGCGCCCGCGTCCAGGCGGCCGGCCGTCCCGCGCCGCAGCCCGCGCCGAGCCGGCGGCCCACCCGGCGACCGCCGCCGTCCCCGGGCCCCAGGGCCTCTCTTCCGGATCTTGCCGGGGTCGGCCGACAGACACCGTCGCCCCGGAACCGGCCTGATCCGCAAGAGCGGCCCTAGTAGTGCTTCGTTACCTCGCGTGATCTTGCCTGGTGGTGGGCATCTTCGTGGTGTGAAGCTGGGGGAGGTGGAACGGCTCCGGGGTGAGTT